>CAWBRR010000009.1:0-91241 GCA_963791215.1 uncultured Actinomycetota bacterium
TGCGGTGATACTCGCCCGCCACGCCGACGGGTCCGCCCGCCCGGGCCCGGCTCCGCCAGCCTGCAGGGTGCGGAATCCGGGACCGGGCGACGACCGTGCCATCAGAGGCGAGGATCACCGCCTTGGTGGCCGAAGTGCCGGTGACTGTTGATTCCGAGGTAGGTCACAGGAGCGGCGTTCTGCGGGTGCTTTTCCCTTGTCATCGGAGCCCACTCCTTCGAGGGTCGCGCACGGATCTGGTCGAGTCGGGGACAACGGGTCTCGTCAGTCGAGCAGCTTGGCCGCGACGTCGGGGGTGTCACCACCGTGGATGACGGCTTTGAGTGCGGCGACCATCTTGCCGGGATCCGGTGCCTGCCAGATGTTTCGGCCTGGCGGTTATCCCGTGGGCGCCAGCCTCGACGACAGAAGCGGCCTGCTTGAGCACGTCCAGCGGGCTGTTGGCGGGAGCGCGCCGGCGGCGACGACGATGGCCGGGGTGCCCTCGACGACCTTGGCGAACTCGGCGGTGGATTCGGTGTACCAGGTTTTGACGATGTCGGTGCCCAGTTCGGCGGCAGCGCGGACGCAGCCGCGACCGACTCGGTGGAACCCTTCTATCGCCCCACATTTCGCCGGATGGGTAGGCGTGGCACACCACGGGGAGGCCCCAGGTGTGTGCCTCTTCCACTACGCGGGTGAGCATTTCGAACATGGCCACCTGGTTCGACGAACCGGCGGAGATACCGACGGCGACGGCGTCGGCGCCCAACCTCACGGCGTCCTGCACGGTGGCGATGGTGGCGTCGTAGGTCGGGTGGAACTCGACGGAGAACATCGAGGCCTTGAGGATCCAGGGCAGCGGGGCGCGGTCGCCGCCCAGCAGCGGACCGGCCAGACCCTTGGTGATGGTGACTGCGTCCGGCTCACCTTCGGCGATGCTGGCGAAGGTGGTGCCGATGGTGGCCAGTCGGGGGGCGACGCCACGGGGCACGGCCTGATCGAGTGCGACGGTGACGGTGCGGCCGTCGGCGCCGAAAAGCCGACGCAGGCGAAGGTTTCGACCCAGGGCCGCCGTGGTTCCGGTCGGGTTGATGTCGAACGCGGGGGTGAAGGTGGATGTCATCTGCGTGGTGCTCCTTTGTGTGATTGGACGAGCGAGGGACGGGTCTGGGCTCAGGCCCAGGGATTGACGCCGACACGCATGTCAGCGCCGGAACCGGCGAGGTCGAGGGCCTCGACGGCACGGTCTAATGGCAGCTGGGTGCCGATTAGTTCGGCGACCGGCAGCGCGCCGGACGCGACCATGGGGGCGACGGCATGGAAGCCATCGAGTCGGCACGACGACGCGCCGACGATATTCCACTCGTTGTAGTGCACATCGTTGGCGGATACGGCCAGGTCGGCATCGGCACCGAATCCGGCGAATACCGACACGCTCGCCCCAGGCGCAAGGCAGCCCAGATACGGAGTCAGGGCATCGATCCGGCCGATCGCCATGACCAGCACGTCGATGCCTCCGTCGCTGAACTCGTTGAGCCGATCGGCGGCATCCGGACCAGGCTCGAGGACGAGGTCCGCGCCGAACCGGACAGCCATGTCGCGGCGACCGGCGATCGGGTCGACGGCGGCGACCTTCTGCACCCCGAAATTCTTGGCCAGGCCGGCGTGAATCAGGCCGAGCGGCCCGCAACCGACGATCAACGCAGTCTCGGCCCGCGACATCCCGGCAAGCTTCTGCCCGTTGTAGGCGCATGCGACGGGTTCGATGATCGCGGCCTCAGCGGCTGACACCCCCGGCACCGGGACGAGGTTCTGCCTCGCCACCGCCGGGACCGGACGAATTGGGACAAACCGCCGGTGAGTTGGTAGCCGAACGCTTTTCGGTTGCGGCAGATGTTCTCGTGTCCTTTCCGACAGGCCACGCACTCGCCGCAGGTCACCAGCGGGTATACCGCCACCTGGTCGCCCATCGTCACTCCGGCGGGCAGTGGCCCGTTGGCGTCGACGACGGTGCCGGCGAACTCGTGTCCCAACACCGTGGGGAACGTGACGTTCTTCTGCTTGCGTCCTTCGTAGATGCGAACGTCGGTGCCGCACAACAGGGCTGCGTCCACACGGAGCAGGACGTCACCGGGCTCGAGGGTCGGCATGCGTACTTCCTCGATCCTCAGATCGTTCGGCTGATGCAGCACCGCCTGACGCAGCGTGCGGTCCGAGTACGGGACCGACAGGGCTGAGCTGACGGGGTCCGAAGTGGTGGTCACGATTGGTTGCCTTTCAAGTTGGTGGGCTCGGTGAGAGCTCGCAGAGGTTCGGCGAGATCGATCTGCGCCCCGGTCTTGCGCAGTTCGTCCAGTGCGGCTGGGTCAGCGTCGTCGTCGGTGATCAAACGCCACCGTGCTGGGGTCGGCGACCAGTAGTTGAACTGGTCGGTGCTGACCTTGCGCCGATCGGCGACCACCACGATCTGGCGCGCACGCTGCATCATCAAGGTCTTCAGCCGGCTCTGTTCGAGGGTTCGCGACGCGACGCCGTACTGCGGGTGCACGGCGTCGGCACCGATGAACGCGTAATCCGCGACGACGGAGTGAAGCATGTGCTCCGCCTCGGGTCCGCTGATCGTCTGGTTCACCGCGCGCAGCCGCCCACCTAGGACGACGACCGAGACGTCCTCTTTTCCGAGTAGGACGTTGACCGCGCCGATGCCGTTGGTGAACACGGTGACATCGGCAGCGTCCAGGTGCCGTGCGACGAACTCCGTTGTGGTGCCGGCGTCGAGGATCGCGACCGCGCCGTCGACGACCAGTTCGGCCGCTAGACGGCCGATGGCGTCCTTCTCGGCGGTGAACTCCATATGTCTTTGGTGGATCGACAACTCGGCCGGGCCAGTCAACGCGACGCCGCCGTAGGTGCGGGTGATGTGCCGGTCGTGGTGCAGTCGACTGAGGTCGCGTCGGACCGTGGCGAACGAGACGCCGAATCGCTCGGCGATCTCCTCGACGCTCAGTGAACCGGATTCGACTGTGCGGAGGAGCCCGAGAATCTGCTCTCGCCGCCGCGCGCCGCGGACATCCCGGCGCCGCGCAACCAGGTCATCGTCGGTGGTGTCGCCCACAGCGGCTGGTCCGGGACGGTCGTCGTCGTCCATCTGATCGTCTTCGCTCACGATTACCGAAGCTACATGCGCGATGTGTGCAAGTCAAGCTTAGATGCGCACTTCAATCATTTTCGATATGTCTGTGCGTCTTATTGAGCTAGGTGCGCATACAAGCGTGTTTGCGATCACCTCTTGACAAATCAAATGATTGGTTCAATCATATTGGGCGAGGATCCTGATCGTGTCGTGCACCACAGCGACGCTCAACCAGCGTCCACCTCTCACTACCTGGTGAGCGAAACAATCAAAGAGTCAACACATGGAGACACAGATGACTAGCATTCCGGCTACGAAAACGGACTCCGCCGACCCGACCCCTTCGGGGATGAGCCGCGCCACCAAGGTGCGGTGGGCCGTCGCGGTGTTCTGCGCGTTCGGCCTTGCGATCAACTACATCGACCGGTCGGCCATCTCGGTCAGCCTGCCGTTCATGACCCAGGACTTGAGCCTGACGCCCACCGAGAAGGGCCTGATCCTCAGTGCCTTCTCGTGGAGCTACGCCTTGATGCAGATCCCGGCAGGCCGGCTCATCGACAAGTTCGGCGAACGCGTGATGTTCGGCGCGTCGGTGCTGGTCTGGTCCGTCTTCACCGCGGCCACCGCGGGCGTCTCGAGCTTCGCGGGGCTGCTCGGCCTCCGCCTCGGGCTCGGTGTCGGCGAAGCAGGTGCCTACCCGGCGGCCGCCAAGACCATATCCCACTGGTTCCCCCTGCGGCTGCGTGGACGCGCTACCTCGGTATACGACAGCGGCGCCCGTATCGGCAGCGCCGCGGCGACACCGCTGATCGCGCTCGTCATCGGCCTGTTCGGCTGGCGGGCGGCCTTCCTCTTCGCCGGCGGGCTTGGCGTGCTCTGGGCCATCGGCTGGTGGGCCTGGTACCGGCGGCCCGAGGTCAAGTCCGCGGTCAACGAGGCCGAACTGGCGATCATCCACGAGGGCCACCGGGAACAGAGCGCCAACAACCTGCATCCGGACGCCAAGCCGATGCGCATCGCCGAGCTGTTCAAGCAGCGCACCGTGTGGGGCATGATGCTCGGGTTCTTCTGCCTGAACTTCATGATCACGTTCTTCCTCACCTGGTTCCCCTCTTACCTGGTCGAAGAACGCGGATTCAACCTACTCAAGCTCGGCCTCTTCGGCATGATCCCGCCGCTGGCGGCCATCCTGGGCAGCTGGGCCGGCGGCCTGGTCGGTGACTATCTGCTGAACCGCGGCTGGTCGCTGAACAAAGTCCGCAAGACGTGTCTCGTCGGCGGCATGCTGGTGTGCTCGGTGATCGCGTTGGCCGCCATCGCTCCAGAGGCCTGGCAGGCGCTCGTGCTGATGTCGATTTCCTATGCGGCGGCGGCGTTCACCATCGTCTCCATCTGGTGCCTGCCTGCTGACGTCGTCGACTCAAGCACCGTCGCCACCTTGGGCTCGACGCAGAATTTCTTCTCGAACATCGGCAGCGCACTCAGCCCCATCATCATCGGGGCGCTATACGGCGCGACCGGTTCGTTCGAAGTGCCGCTACTACTGAGCGGGGCCCTGCTCGTCGGCGGTGCGCTGTGCTTCGGACTTCTGATCAAGAAGGTGGAGCCCATCCGTCGCCCCGAGATCGAATCCGCCGCGATCTGACCCTGCCCACATACAACGACGACCTCCGCCTGTGGCGGGGGTCGTCGTCTTCTGGGTAGCACCTTCGTAACGTCAGGCCGGCGCGCCCGGCACCGACGGCGCGATACCGGTCCGCTCATACTCGGCCATGATGTCGACCCGACGCTGATGGCGTGGCTCTTCCGACCATGGTGTCGACACGAACGCATCAACGATCGCCAGAGCCTCCTCGACGGTGTGCATCCGCCCACCGATTCCGATCAGAAGCGCGTTGTTGTGTTGGCGCGCAAGGGATGCCGTCTCTGGGCTCCACGCCAACGCACAACGCGCACCAGGCACCTTGTTGGCGGCCATCTGCTCACCGTTGCCGGAGCCGCCGAGGACGATGCCGAGGCTGCCTGGATCGGTGACGGTCTTCAGCGCGGCCGCGATGCAGAACGCGGGGTAGTCGTCCTCGGCGTCATAGGTAAACGCACCACAGTCGATGGGCTCGTGCCCGGCCTGCGCCAGATGTTCGACGATGGCCTGCTTGAGTTCGTATCCTCCGTGATCTGAGCCGAGGTAGATACGCATGGCGGCCATTCTGCCGTATCGGTCAGCCGGTGACATGCGGCGGCTGACGGGGACAACCGCCGGAGTAATCGACCTTCCAGTGCTTGATGCCGTTCAGCCAGCCCGACCGCAACCGTTCCGGCGGGGCGAGTTCCTTGAGGTCGGGCATCGCGTCGGCTAGCGCGCCGAACATGAGGTTGACGGTCAGCCTTGCCAGGTTGGCCCCCATGCAGTAGTGCGCGCCGGTGCCGCCGAAGCTCAGGTGCGGGTTGGGGTTTCGCAGGATGTCGAAGCGGAAGGGATCGTCGAAGACCTCGTCGTCGAAGTTCGCGGATCGGTAGGCGAGCACCACCCGCTGACCCTTCTTGATCCGTACCCCGCCGAGTTCCACGTCGGTCAGCGCCGTCCGCTGAAAGGACGTGATCGGCGTGGCCCACCGGATGATCTCGTCGGCCGCACTCTGGGGACGCTCGGACTTGAACAGCTCCCACTGGTCTGGGTTGTCGAGGAACGCCATCATGCCCTGGGTGATCGAGTTCCTGGTGGTCTCATTTCCTGCCACCGTCAGCGTCACCATGAACAAGCCGAACTCGTCATCGGAGAGCTTCTGGCCGTCGACGTCCGCCTCGATCAGCTTGGTGACGATGTCGTCGCCGGGGTCGTCGGCTCTCAGCGCCGCCAGTTGCATGCCGTAGAACATCACTTCGCCGGCCGAGGCCAGGGCCTCCGACTCCGCGAACTCCGGGTCTTCGTCGCCGACCATCTCATTGGTCCAACCGAACAGCTTCATGCGGTCCTCGGACGGCACGCCGAGCAGGTTGGCGATGGCATGAAGCGGCAGTTCGGCGGCCACCTGCTGCACGAAGTCACCGCTTCCGGCAGCAGCGGCATTCTCGGCGATGTCTCGGGCCGCCTCGCTCAGTCCCGCTCGCAGCCGCTCGATGGCGCGCGGAGTGAACCCGCGGGAGATGATCTTCCGCAAGCGGCTGTGCTGCGGCGCGTCCATGTTGATCATCGAGAAGCGGCCCGCCTCGATCTGCCCGCGCCCCGACTCTTCATCCGGATAGCGCGGCACGATGCAGTTCGCTGCGCTGGAGAACACGTCGTCACGCAACGACACCTCCCGCACGTCCTTGTGGCGGGTGACCAGCCAGTACCCCTTGTCGCCGAACGCTTCGGCACCGCGAGGCTGCGCGTTCCACCAGACGGGCGCCGTGCGGCGCAGCTCGGCGAGTTCATCGACGGGCAGCCGCTCGGCGTAGACGTCTGGGTCGGTGAAGTCGAATCCGGGAGGCAGGTCGGGTGCCGGCATCGAAGCTCCTCCATCGAAGTATTGCCTCTTAGGATCACATCGGCTGGGCTCAGCTGTGTCGACTTCCCGAGAACTCTTTCTTTTCGAAAGAGTGCGTCGGGGTCCGCCCGCGCGGCTAGGCTGACCGCTCGTGGATGTCGGCCTCGATGCGGCCCAACGGGCCTGGGTTGACGAAGTGCGAACGTTCCTGCGTGACGCCGTGACGCCTGCGCTGAAGTCGGAGGTCGCCGAGCACGGCCTGGAGCGCATCGGGGGCGAGGTGTCGGCGTTTCGCCGCAGGGTCGGTGAGAAGGGCTGGTTCGGCGTCACCTGGCCGACCGAATACGGCGGGCTCGGACTCGGTGCCATGCATCAGCACCTGTTGATGCGGGAGTTCGAGTACGCGGGCGTGCCCGGGCCCGACCTGACTGTCACGTCGGTGGCGCCGATGATCATGCGGCACGGCACCGAGCAGAACAAGCGCGAGTTCCTTCCGCCGATCGCCAGGGGTGAGTTGATCTGCGCGGTCGGCTATTCCGAGCCGGACGCCGGCACCGACCTCGCCAGCCTTCGCACCCGCGCGGTCCGTGAGGGTGATGAGTGGGTGATCAACGGGTCGAAGATCTGGAACAGCGGTGCGCAGCGCAGCAGCCACGAATGGCTGTGCGTGCGCACCGATCCCGACGCTCCACGCCATCGCGGCATCTCGGTGATCATCGTGCCGCTCGATAGCCCAGGCATCGAGATCCGACCGCTCACGGCCTGGTCCGGCTACCGCACCAATGAGGCGTTCTTCCGTGACGTCCGCGTTCCCGCAACGAATCTGATCGGTGAGGAGAACCGAGGGTGGACATACATCACCGGTGCCCTCGACCTCGAGCGCGGCGCCCTGACCAACGCAGGCGACCTGCGGCGGGCGCTCGACGAATTGCAACGGTTGGCCCGACTACCGCGGCGCGACGGCTCGATCCCCACCGACAACGCGTCCTTCGTGCGGCGCCTCGCGCAGGCCGAGGCGGACGTCGACGTGGCGACGTTGATGGGTCTCGAGGCCGCCTCGCTGCTGGACACCGGCGTCATTCCAACGGTGCAGGTGAGCGTCGAGAAGATCTTCACCAGCGAACTGCGGCAGCGGATCGCCGACCTCGCGATCGACCTGCTGGGGCCCGACGGCCTCCTGGCCCACCGCACGCCCGGCGCTCCCGCCGAGGGCGTCTTCGAGCGGCTCTACCGCGCTGCGCCACTCATGAGGTTCGGCGGCGGCACCAACGAAGTGCTGCGTGACGTCATCGCCCAACGGGGCCACGGCATGCCGTCGTACGGGCGCTGATCGAGGAGCAGGCGTGCGACTACTACCCGATGACGACGAAACGGACTTCGCCTCGATGCTGCGGCGCCTGCTGTCGGCCGGACGGGAGTCGACCGCACTGTGGAGTGCGCTGGCCGACGCAGGCGTGCTCGGGCTCACCCTGCCCGAACGGCATGGCGGCTCGGGCGGACGGCTGACGGATCTCGGGGCGTTCAGCGTGGAAGCGGGGCGCGGGCTGTGCCCGACGATCGTCCACGGAACCATTCATGCGGGGCTGGCGGTGAACGCGCTCGGCACCGTAGCGCAGCGCAGCGCCTTGCTGCCCGAGTTCGCCAGCGGAAGATCCAGCGCCGCAACGGCTCTGTGGTCGCCGGTGGACGCGAGTGTCGTCACGCCTTTCCTTCGGGCCGACGCCGATGCGGGGGCCTGGGTGCTGAACGGATGCGTCGACTTCGTGCTCGACGCCCAGAGTGCCGACTACGTCGTGGTTTCGGGGACGGACACCGGCACCGGCCGAACCCTGGTGTTCGTCGTGCCCACGCACGCAGACTCGTTGCGCGCCGAGCCGCTGACGATGATGGGGGGCCAGGCGGCCGCCCGCTTGCGCTTCGACGGCGTCACGGTCGAGGACGAGCTGCGGGTGCTGGGCGCCGACGAGGGAGTCACCGAGGAGCAACTGCACCGCATCGCGAACACGGCGACGGCGCTGTTGTCGCTCGACCTCGTCGGCGTCGGTGAGGCCGCACTGCAGCGGACCGTCGACTACACGGTGATGCGCCAGCAGTTCGGTCGTCCCATCGCGTCGTTCCAGGCGGCGCAGCATCTGGTGGCCAACATGCACATCGCCCTGTCCGCCGCCCGGCTGGCGGCGTGGGCGGCGGTGTCCCTGCTCGAGGACGGCCATACGGCAACGCGCCAGACGGCCGTCGCGCGCATGCACGCCGCCGACGCGGCCAAGCTGGTCACCCTGGATGCGCACCAATTGCACGGCGGCATGGGCTATGTCGTCGACACCGACCTACACGAGTACTCGGAACGAGCGCGTGTGCTCTCGACCCTCGGCGGCGGTGCCGACGTCGCGGCGACCTGGCTCGAGAAATCTGAATGGCGATGAGCGCTTGCGCGAAGAGCAGAGAACCATGACCGACGACAGCCTGATCGACGCCGAATCCGCCGCGCGGGTCGGCACCGTCGCGGCACGCGCCACGGGCGAGGTGCACCGGCTGCAGTGGCAGCGGTGGGCAGCCGCGGTCGGCGATCACAATCCACTCTGGTTCGACACCGACTACGCGCGGGTCAACGGCTACGACGACGTGATCTGCCCACCGCTGTTCCTGCAGTACGTCGTGCTCGGCGTCACGTCGTTGGACGAGTTGCGGCCCGACGGATCATCCGGGGCAGTCTCCGGCGGCCTGGCGTTTCCGCGCGCGCCGCGACGGATGGCGGGCGGCGAGTCCACCACGTTCCACCTCCCCGCCTATCACCGGGACGAAGTCGAGATGGTCCGCACCATCTCCTCGATCGTCGAAAAGGAAGGCAGGTCAGGCCGTTTCGTGCTGGTGACGTGGCATACCACCTACCGGAACCAGCGCAGCGAACTGGTCGCAGAGGCCACCACCTCCATGATCGCCCGACCCTGAGGAGGCCCACGGTGACCGCGCAGTTGTGCTACGACGACGTCGAACTCGGCGACGAGATCCAGCCGCTCGTCGTCACCGTCGATCAGACGCAGATGTTCTTCTTCAGCGCCGCCACCTACAACGGCCACCGCATTCACTACGAGAAGGACTGGGCCACCACCGTCGAGGGATACGACGACGTTCTGGTACAGGGTCCGCTGCAGTCGGCGTTGTTGGCCCGCGCCCTCACCGACTGGATCGGCGGGCGCGGCCGGCTGGTCCGCTACTCGGTGCAGAACCGGGCGGTGGCCTACCCCGGAGAGGTACTCACCTTCGGTGGAGTGGTCACCGCGAAGCGCGTCGAAGCCGGGGTGGGACTCGTCGACCTCGAGATCGCCGGGCGACGAGGAGAAGACGTGCTCATGCCCGGCACCGCGACCGTCGCGCTGCCGCGCCAACCAGCGCTGGCGCGAGGAGAAGTCGACCAACGCGACGGGGCGTCGTGACGGCGGGCCAGGTCGGTCTGCGCGGCGAGGCGGCGATCGTCGGTATCGTCGAGTTGCCCGCGCAGCGCAAACAGACCCGACCCGAGCTCTTCACCATCGACCAGTACGCCGCGCTGGCGTCGATGGTGATCGAGGATGCCGGGCTCGACGCGTCGGTGATCAACGGCCTCGTCTGCCACGGCATCGCGGAATCGGACATGTTCGCACCCGCCACGCTCAGCGAATACCTCGGTCTGCCAATCGACTTCGGCGAACGCGTGGACCTCGGGGGCGCCACGTCCGCGGGCATGGTGTGGCGTGCCGCGGTGGCGGTGGAGTTGGGGCTGTGCGACGCGGTGCTGGCCGTGGTGCCCGGGTCGACGATGCTTCCCCAGTCCGCGATTCGGCCTCCGTCGCCGCCCGCGTGGTACGGCGCGTCCAGCAACAAGTTCGGATCACCGCAGGCCGAGTACGAGATCCCGTACGGCAACGTGGGCCAGAACGCGCCCTACGCCCAGATCGCCCAGCGCTACGCCGCGCTGTACGGGTATGACGCGGCCGCCCTCGCCAAGATCGCCGTCGATCAGCGCACCAACGCGTGCGCCCATCCCGACGCGGTCTTCCACGGCAAGCCGCTCGTCATCGACGACGTGCTCACCAGTCCGATGATCGCCGACCCCATTCACATGCTCGAGACCGTGATGCGCGTCCAGGGCGGCGCGGGCGTGCTGGTCGCCAACGCCGAGCTGGCGGCGCGATCGCGACATCGCCCGGTGTGGATCAAGGGTTTTGGAGAGCACATCGCATTCAAGACCCCCACCTATGCCGACGATCTCATGGTGACGCCAGTAGCACGGTCGTCGGCGCGGGCCTTCGCGATGGCAGGTCTGGCGCAGTCCGACGTCGACGTCGCATCCATCTACGACTGCTACACGATCACCGTGCTGATGAGCCTGGAGGACGCCGGGTTCTGCCCCAAAGGTGAAGGTGCAGCGTGGATCAACGGCCACGACCTCACGTTCCGCGGGGACTTTCCGCTCAACACCGCAGGGGGACAGCTGTCCTTCGGACAGGCAGGCATGGCCGGCGGCATGCACCACGTCGTCGATGCCGCGCGCCAGGTGATGGGTCGCAGCGCCGCGGCGCAGGTCGCCGACTGTGACGTCGCCTTCGTCACCGGCACCGGCGGCATCATGAGTGAGCAGGTGGCGCTGGTGCTGGGAGGCGACTGACGTGTCCGAGAACCCGCCGCTGCCCGAGCCCACTCCGGTGTCCGCGCCGTACTGGAACGCGCTGACGGCAACACCGAATCGAAATTCAGTACAGCCCTTCGCTGGGCCGCTACGTGTTCTACCCGCGGACCCTTGCGCCCGGAACGCTTGCCGACGACCTGGAATGGCGCGAAATCAACGGTGCCGGAACGCTGTTCACCTTCACCGTCGCGGAGCGGCCGACGGGCCCGCCGTGGGCCGACGCGCTGCCCCAGCTGCTCGCAGTCGTCCAGTGGGACGTCGGTCCTCGGGTGAGCACCGAACTGGTCGAGGTGGAGCCCGACCGGATCCGCATCGGAATGCGTGTCAGCCCGGTGTTTCACGACGTGCCAGGCACCGACGTCACGCTGTTGCGCTACCGACCGGCCTGACGGGTCAGGTCTTGCGCTTGGTCTTGCGTTCGCGTTTGCGTTTCGCGGCGAGTCGGTCCAGTTCGGCCAGCAGAGTGTCCGCTCGGGCGCACTCGTCGGCGTAGTACTGGGCCGACCAGTTCAGCACCGCGACCGGATATGCCCACTCCGGTACGGGCGCCGCGCCCTGGGCATGGTCGAGGGCGAGCACCCTCATCCGTTCGGACTGCGCGCGGTGCGCCAGCACCATCTCCCGCAGCTTGGCCGGGTCGGCGGTGTGGCCCAACCACGTGCGCAGCATGATCCCGTGCTTGAGCATTGCAGGCTCAGGCTCGGCCTCGGTGGTCCAGGCCGTCACCGCCCGCTCGCCTTCCGGGGTGATTCGGTAGACCCGCTTCTCACGCTCGCCCCGCTTGCGCTGCGGGTGCTTGTTCTCGTCCAACCGCGAGGCGACCAGCCCGAGCTCCTCGAGCTTGTGCAGCTCGCCGTAGATCTGGCTGAAGGACGGCGCCCAGTAGAAGAACTTCAGACTCCAGTCCGCCCAGCGCTTCATGTCGAAGCCGGACAGCTCCTGACCGAAGGACAGCAGCCCGAGCACCGCGTAACTCGTCGCCCGCAACTGCGGGCGCGACTCGCGCTGGTGCTCGGCCATGGCGACACCCTAGAGGAGAAGGCGCGCGGGGATGCCGACAATCCGGCCCGGCCGCATCTCTATTTCTGATAGAAATAGATCACCACCAACGAGGAGCCCATGGACGACGGTGTAGCTGCGATGCTGCGGACGCTCAACGACGCCTTCCCGGCGGTCGAGACGATGGCCGCCGCCGAGGCCGCGCGCGAGTGGTCGCGGCGCGGCGCCAGACCGTGTTCAACGTCGACGACGCGGCAGCAGAGGACCGAGTCGTCGATACCACCGTCGGTGCCATCCCCGTGCGGATCTATCGACCCAGCGGAGCCGGATGACGCGCTTCGCCCAGGCGTGGTGTTCTACCACGGAGGCGGTTTCGTGTTGTGCGACATCGAGAGCCACGACGGGTTCTGCCGGGCGATGTCACGCCACACCGACTCGGTCGTCGTCTCGGTCGGCTACCGATTGGCTCCCGAGCATCCTGCCCCCGCCGCCGCGATGGACGCGTACGCTGCATTCGAGTGGGTCGCGGGCCACGCCGCCGAACTCGGGGTCGACTCGCACCGGATCGCCGTCGCCGGGGACAGTGCCGGCGGCAACCTGGCCGCAGTGACGGCGATTCTGTGCCGGGAGCGCGCGCCGCGCGGCCTGCCGCTCAGGTACTGCTCTACCCGGTGATCGATCCGGCGTGCGACACCACCAGTCATCGACGTCGGGCCACCGGATACGTCACCACCCACGCTGCGCTGCAATGGTATTGGCGTCAGTACCTCGGTGAGACCGACATGCCCGACCCTGCCTACCTGGTGGCGCCTTGCGCGAGCGGACTCGCTCGCGGACCTGCCGCCCGCCGTCGTCGTCACGGCCTCCTTGGACCCGTTGCACGACGAGGGCGTGGGCTACGCGCGACGGCTGCGTTCCGACGGTGTTTCGGTGGTGCACCGCGACTTCCGCGGCCTCTTCCACGGATTTCTCACCATGCTCGACTTCCCGCCTGCGATCGCGGGACGTCGGCTGCTGTGGTCGGACGTGAATGACGTGCTGGCCGCCCGCATCGGGGAGGCGGCGTCATGACGGATTCTCATCACGACGTGATCGTGGTCGGCGCGGGCTTCGCCGGTTTGTACGCGGTCCATCGCGCGACCGCCGCCGGGCTGACCGTGCTGGGCATCGAGGCCGCGGACGGTGTCGGCGGCACCTGGTACTGGAACCGCTATCCCGGAGCGCGATGCGACGTGGAAAGCGTCGACTACTCGTACTCGTTCGACGACGACCTCCAGCAGTCGTGGACCTGGAGCGAACGGTTCGCCGCGCAACCCGAGATCCTGGCCTACCTGGAGCACGTGGCCGATCGCTTCGACCTCAACCGCCGGTACCTGTTCGGCACCTCGGTCATCGGGCGCAGCCTTCGAGCACCAGTCCGGAACATGGGAGCTCAGCACCTCGGCAGGCACGCGCCACCGCGCGGACTTCCTGCTGTGCGCCACCGGCTGCCTGTCTGCGGTCAACCGGCCCGACCTTCCGGGCCTCGAGAACTTCGCCGGCGAGGTCTACTACACGGGCGACTGGCCCGAACGGGAGCCCGACTTCGGCGGCAAGCGCGTCGGCCTCGTGGGCACCGGATCCTCGGGCATCCAGGTGGCCCCGCTCATCGCGGATTCTGCGGCAGCGCTGACGGTCTTCCAGCGCTCACCGAACTACAGCGTGCCGATGCCGAACCGGCCGTGGACGGATGACGACCTCCGTCGCATCAGGGCGGAGTACGCCGAGCGGCGCCGTCGCGCCGCCTATGCACCGGCGGGCACTCCCCACACCAGCGAGGCCAAGCCCGCCGCGGAGACCAGTCCCGGCGATCGCGAGAAGGCCTTGCGGCAGCGGTGGACTCAGGGCGGGGTGCTGTTCAGCAAGACGTTTCCCGACCAGCTCATCGACCTCGCCGCCAACGACGTCGCCCGTGAATTCGCCGAAGCCCGCATCAGGGAGCTGGTGGCCGATCCCACGGTGGCCGACGACCTGGTGCCGGTCGACCACCCCATCGGCACCAAGCGCATCTGCACCGACACCGGCTACTACGAGACGTTCAACCGGGAGCACGTGACGCTGGTCAACTTGCGCCGCGAACCCATCACCGCCGTCACCGCCGACGCAGTGCACACCACCACCGCGAGTCATTCGTGCGACGCCCTGGTGTTCGCCACCGGCTTCGACGCGATGACCGGCGCGCTGAGCCGGATCGACCCGGTCGGCCCCGGCGGCGCCCGGCTCAGCGACCTGTGGGCGGACGGGCCCGGTCACGTTCCTCGGGCTGATGATGCCCAGGCTGCCGAACCTCTTCACCTTCAGCGGGCCGGGCAGCCCATCGGTACTGGCGAACATGGTGCTGCACGCCGAGGTTCAGGTCGACTGGGTGATCGAGCTGATCGGCGCGGCTCGCGCGCAGGGTGCCAGCCGAGGTCGACGTGCGCGCAGATGCCGCCGCTGCGTGGACCCGTCACGTCGCCGAGGTCGCCGAGGGCACCCTGTTCTCTCGCGCGGCGTCGTCGTGGTACCTGGGCGCCAACATCGAGGGCAAGAAGCGGGTGTTCATGCCCTACATCGGCGGATTCGGCACCTACCGACGGCACTGCGACGAGGTCGCCGAAAACGACTACGCCGGAATGGTGTTCACCTCGCGATGAACGTTCTCGACGCAGGAGCCGCCTCATGCATGAAACCATCCAGCAGGTGCTACGCGAGCGCATGCAGGACGACACCGTCGCCGTCTTGTACGAGGACCGCACGTGGACCTGGCGTGAGCATCTCGCGGAGGCCACCGCCGAGGCGTCGGCGATGATCGGGCTGGCCGATCCGTCCCGGCCGCTTCACGTCGGTGCACTGCTCGGCAATACGCCGGAGATGTTGCGGTCGATGGCGGCCGCCGCGCTGGGCGGATACGTCCTGTGCGGCATCAACACCACCCGACGCGGTGCGGGCCTGCAGGCCGACATCCGTCGCTCGGATTGTCAGCTGCTGCTGATCAATCCGGACCACGCGCCGCTGCTCGACGGGCTGGAACTTTCGGGTGTCACGGTGATCGACGTGACGTCGCAGTGCGTACCTCGACACGGTCGGTGCCGCAGCCCCTCTGGTGCCGCACCGGGAGGTCGTCGCCACCGATCCGCTGATGCTGATCTTCACCTCGGGCACCAGCGGCGACCCCAAGGCGGTTCCGTTCGCCCACGTGATGGCGGTGCTGAGCGGCAGCAGTCTGGTTCTGCAGCACGACGTCACGCCCGCCGACGTGTGCTATCTGTCGATGCCGCTTTTCCACTCGAACGGCGTGGCGGGCGGCTGGTCGGTGGCCGTCTGCAGTGGCGCGACGATGGTGCCCGCCAAGTTCTCGGCGTCGCGGTTTCCTCAACGACATTCGTCGATACGGGGCCACCTACATGAACTACGTCGGCAAGCCGCTGGCGTTGGTGCTCGGTACCCAAGAGCAGCCAGACGACGCCGACAACCCGCTGCGCGTCGCCTTCGGCAACGAGGCTGCCGACCGCGACATCGAGCAATTCGCGCGGCGGTTCGGCTGTCGCGTGATGGACGGGTTCGGCTCCAGCGAGTTCGCGGTCATCGTGGTTCGGGAGGACGGCACCCCGCCAGGGTCGATCGGCAAGGGCTGGGACGGCGTCGCGATCTACCACGCCGACGCCGTGACCGAGTGTGCCACAGCGGTATTCGACGAGACGGGTGCGCTGGCCAACTTCGACGAAGCGGTGGGAGAACTGGTCAACACCACCGGAGGCGGCGCGTTCGGCGGTTACTACAACGACCCCGACGCCACCAACGAGCGGATGCGCCACGGCATGTACTGGTCCGGAGATCTCGCCTACCGCGACGCCGACGGATGGATCTACCTTGCCGGACGCACCGCCGACTGGATGCGCGTCGACGGTGAAAACCTCGCCGCCGCACCGATAGAACGAATTCTGCTGAGGTTGCCTCAGACTCAGCCAGGTCGCGGTGTACGCGGTGCCAGACCCGCAGGTCGGCGACCAGGTGATGGCGGCGGTCGTGCTCAAGGACGACGCGGAACTGACACCGACCGAGTTGGAGTCCTTCCTGTCCGAGCAGCAGGACCTGTCGCCGAAGGCCTGGCCCCGGTTCGTACGCATCAACGCCGCCCTGCCGCAGACGGCCACCAACAAGATCCTCAAGCGCGAGCTCATCAAGGCCGGGGCGACCGCCGGCGGGGGAGCGTTGTGGGAGCGACCCGGCCGGGAACGCTCGTATGCGGTCGTCTCGGATGCGCAAGCGTCGGTGTCGGCGTGATCACCGAGCGGGGTCGCCGAACTTCCCTTCACAATCCACGGAACGATGCCGCGGAACTGGTCGCCGGGGGTCGGCTCAAGGCGCGGCAAAAGATGCCGCGGAACCGGACGTCCGGGGTCGTTTGGGGTTGGCCGGCGTTCCCGCCGTCAGGTCAGACCGGCACCGGTATCCGTGCGGCGGCAGCGGACGCCGTCATCTCGTGCCGCAGCGCCGTGAAGTCCGAGATCGTCTTGGTGGCGACCGTCGCCACCGGACGTGCGTCGCGGCCGGTGGCCTCCTTCTTCGACACCATCACCACGCTGTCGATGTAGGGCTGGATGGTGGTCGCGTTCTGCACGGTCGCGACGATGACGAGCTGGAAGCCGAACTTGCGGAACGCCTGCAGCGCCTGCTGCGCGAACTGCGGATCGGACTTCGAGAACGCCTCGTCGAGCATCAGCTGAGCGAAAACCGGTCTGTTGTCCGAACTTTCGGGACTGGCCAGGTTGAAGCTCAGCGCGCCGGCAAGGCAGAACGCCATCAGCTTCTCCTGCTCGCCGCCGGAGTTGTCGCCGGCGTTGCTGTGCGTGCGGATCAGCTCCTCGGAGGTGACGTCCCACTCCGCGCAGTCGAACGTGAACCGGTTGCGGACGTCCAACGCGTCCCGCGTCCACGCCTTGTCCTCCGGTGCGGTGGACGCCAGCCGGTTGCGCAGGCGCAGGATGTCGGCGTACTGGTCGAGGATCGCCTGCTTGTCACCGAGGCTGACCTCGGCGATGCGCCGGGAGATGGCCCTGACGATCTCGGTGAGCTCGGCCACCGCGGTCAGGCTGCGCGGGGTGGCCCGCAGCGTCAGCCGGGTGCCGCGGTTGAACTCCACCGAGCCCAGCCCGGTGTTGACGCGGTCGATCTGCTCGCTGATGCGACGGGTCTCCTGCTCGGCCACCCGGTGCAGCGTGAGGATCGCGTCGGGCGCCTGCTCGGTGACCAGCCGCATCATCCGCTCGTAGGCCTCGGGCAGCTCGCGCTCGTCGATGTGCCTGCACAGCGCCACGTAGTCGTGCACCCGCTCGTCGAACACCTCGCTGTCGTTGGGGATCGCGTCGGGGAACGCGGTGTCGAAGGTGTTGAGGATGCGGGCGAGCTCATCGTATGAGCGCCTGCGGCTTTCGCGCAGTTGCTCGCGTTCGCGGCGGATCGCGGTGAACACCGCCTCGCGGTGCGGTTCGGGGTTCAGCAGTTCCAACGCCACCGGCACGTCACCGGCGTAGCGGTGCAGCAGCTCGGTCAGCGGCTCCGACACGAACGTCGGCGTCAGCCGCTCCTGCAACTCCAGCAGCTGGGTGCGGCGGCCGTCGAGGTCGTCGCGGCGGGTCTGGATGGCGCCGCGCCGCGTCATCAGCGTCTGGATCTCCGTCCAGCACTCCTCGGCGCGGGCGTTGCAGCGCCTCGATGTCGGGATGGTCGGCCAGCAGCAGTTCGTACTGTTCGCGCAGCCGGTCGGCGTGCCCGTCGGCGGTCTCGGTGTCGACGTGGTTCCACTGCGGGAACTGCTCGCAGATCGCCTTGCACGCCGCGGCCCGGTCGCGCCACTGCTGACGCTCGGCGGCGATGTCGTCGGCGGCGCGGCGGGCGGCCTGGTAGGCCTTCTCGGCGTTGGCGAGATCGACGGTCAGCGCGTCGATCTTGGCGGCGACGTCGCCCTGGTAGATGTAGTCCGACTGCCTGCAGCGGACGCCGGTCGTCCTTGATCGCCAGCCGGTCGGAGTCCTTGTACAGCCCGGCTGTCGGTGACGGCCCGCCGGAAGCGGGGGAACACGTCCGGGGTGTCGACGCAGATGTGGTCGCCGGCGGCGCGAGATGACGTCGGCGGCCTCGGCGGCACAGACATGCGTCGGGTCGACCACGAACAGCTTGCCCGCCAACGTGTTCGGCTCGGCGGCTCACGGCCGCTCGCCGATGCCCGCACGTGATGCAGCTGCAGTCGGCCGCGCGATGTTCGTCTCGTTGACGAACCGCAGCACCGCCGCGTAGTGCCCGTCGGGCACCAGCAGCCGCAGCCCGACTCCACGCAGCACCTTCTCGACGGCGACGCGCCAGCGGCTCTGCTCGGGCCGCAGGTCCATCAGCTCGGCGATGTAGGGCAGCTCAGTCGGATCGACACCGACTGCGGCGCAGATGTGTTCGCGCATCGTGATCGCGGACTCCGGCAGTGCGGAGCCGACGTGCTCGACGCGGCGGAGTTCCTTGGCGGCGTCGTCGCGCGCCATGCGCGCGACCTTCTGCGCGTACTCGGCGTCGGTGGACGCCTCCCGGCCGCGGTCGAGCTTGGCCAGCAGCTCGGTGGCCTGAGTGCTGAGTTCCTCACGCAGGTTCCAGAACTCGTCGGCGGTGTCGGGGATGTCCAGGTCCTGCGCGGTGAGCATCGATTCGTAGGCCGCGCGCCGCCGGGAGACCTCCTCGGCCTGCGCCTCGGCGCCGGCCACCTGCGACTGCAACGGACCGATGCTGGCACTCGATCCGCTGATCTGCGCGTTGAGCGAATCCGCTTCGGCCTTGGCCAGATTGAGCTGCGCGGGTGACGTCCTCGTACTCGTTGCCGAGCTGGTCGATGGTGGCGTCCAGCGAGTCGATCTGCGCCGGGCACTGCGCGAGCCGGACGTGATCGGTGTAGGCCCGGACCATCGGCTGATCGACCAGATCGATGATGCCCAGGTCCGAGGACTCGGAGCCGTAGCCGCTGCTGGATCTTCTCGATGTCGCCGAGGATCTTGCGCTTGCGCTGCGCGACGGCCAGCAGTTCGCGCGCGTCGACCAGGGGGTCGATCTGCTTGAGCGCCTCGGGCAGCCGCGCCAGGCTGCCGGGCTCGTCGAGCATGAACTCGCGGACGAATTGCTCAAGGCCACCAACGCTTTTCAGCGACTTGGCCTTGCCGAGCAGCTGCTGGGCGGCGTCGGAGGCGCGGATCCCGATGGTCGCGTACAGCTGAGCGAGGTACTGCGACTCCACCTTGGTGGAGAACCGCCAGTCGTCGTCCTTGAAGACGTGCGCAGTCGAACCGGCCCGACGCCCAGCGGTTGCAGACGTCTTCGATGTCGCGGTCGCCGTCGGCCAGCACGAACCTGCTCGAGGAGTCCGAACGTGATTCGCCGGTGAGCCACTTGAGCACCAGGCCGGTGATGGTGCGGCCGGTATTGCTGGTGTAGGTGACCGCGACCGCGGACCACGCGGTGCCGTCGCCGCGCAGGTACATCACCCGGCTGTTGCCACCGTCGCTGCGCTGACCCCAGGCGCCGCGGACGTACTTGTCGACGGTGCGACGGCCCGCGCTGGACCCGGCGGCCGAGTTGTCCCCGGAGGCGTTGAAGTTGCGTCGGTTGAACGGCAGGAAGCCGAGTGAGATCGCGTCCAGCAGTGAGGATTTGCCACTGCCCGAGGCGCCGGCGATGAGCGCGCCGCCTTCGCTGAACGGCATGGAGTGATAGCCGTCGAACACGCCCCAGTTGATGACCTGCAGGCGGGACAGGTGGAACTGCTCAGGCATCATCGAGGACAGCCCCTTCCTGGTCGTCCGCGGCTCCGCCGCCATCGACTCCGGCGGCCCCGCCACCGCCCAGCAGCAGCTCGAACTGCTGTTGCAGTTCGGCGATCACCGAGGCCGTCATGACCGCGGTGATCACCGGGCTGACGGTGTAGCTGTCCTCGTCGTCGCGGCTCTTGCGCAGGATCTCCAGGCCCGGTCAGGCGGGCGATGGCGGCGTCGATGCGGGCGGTGAACGTCACTGCGTCGCGGTCGATGTCGTTGAGCACGCCGGAGAACAGCCCGTGCACCTCGTCGCGGCTGATGAGCACGGCCTGATCGCCGGAGGCGCGCATCATCTGCGCCAGGTGCAGCGCGAGGATCGAATCGTAGGTGCCCAGCGGTTCGCGGCGCAAAAGCTTGACGCCCCTGGCGGATTCGTAGCGGGCCTGTTCGACGAAGGCGACGTCGGCGCCATCGACGATGCGCAGCAGCAGGTCCAATTCGGAGAGCCGCACGCTGAGCTGGGCGCGGTACTCAAGCACCCAGGTGAAGAGGTCGCGGTCGGATTCGGCGCTGAGGTAGCGCCGGGTCAGCAGCTGTTGCAGCGCCCAGCAGGCGCGGTCGGGCAGCTCGCTGACGTCGCCGTCGAACCGCGGCCGACGCTGATGCGGGGCGCGGGCGGCTTGATCGACCTGGGGGAGTGAGGAGAACCCTGAGTAGTCGATGGACTGATCAGTTTGGGTCACGACGCTGCTCCCAGCGCGCTGGAGATCGGTTCGGTGAACATCAGGTGCGGTACCTCCATCTCACGGTCGCGTCCGTCCAGCGACTGGAAGCGGACGGTGACCGATTCGGATGCTCTTGCGGCAGTGTCGGTTTGGATCGGCTGTTTGAGTGCCCACGACCACAGCACGATGACGTGGCCGAGGTAGGCGGAGTCGAGCATGCTCCACGGCGTCGGGCAGCGACAGCGGGCCGTCGACGACGGCGGAGTTGATCATCTCCGACATCGCGGGGGCGTCGACCTGGGTGGTCAGTCGCGGCGAAGCTGGCCAGGTCGACCTCACGCCTCGGCGGCCTGCGCGGGTTTCGGGTTGGACAGGTCGCCGATCCGGAAACTCAGCGCGCCAACGGAACTGATGGCGTGCCGGGCCAGCGGGAGTTCGAGGTCGAGCCTCGAGTCGGTCAGCGACGCCTTCAGCAGGGCGCGGGCAGCGCCGATGGCCTCGTTGAGTTGACGCGCCACGCCGCGGCTCTGCTCCAGGGTGCCGAACGCGGTGAAGCGTTTGACCCGCTGCGCGCACCGCTGCTGGATGCGTTCCACTTCGTCGATCTGGTGGCCGACCAGTTCGAAGAAGCCCGCCATGACCTTGCGCAGCGCCGGGTCGAGCGCGGGCAGGGCCTCGGCGACGGCCGCCACGTCGGCTTCGAACTCGGCGCGCTGATCGGGGTCGTTGATCATCCGGAGGAAGGCGCGGTGCGAGTCGCGGCCCTGCGAGTCCCAGGCGGTCTGGTAGTCGGCGTACATCTGGCGCTGACGGTCCCGGTACTCGACGTTGCTGTCGATCGGTTCGTCCAGCGCCGCCGTCGCCTGCTCGATCATGGTCCCGTACTGGCCGATGTCGGTGATGAGCCGTTCCATCTGGAGCGCGATGGCGCAGGCCTCGTCGTACATGTCGGTGAAGTCGGGGTCCGAACGTCGGATGCCCCTGTCCAGTTCGTCGAGTTCGGCGTGCAGCGTTGCGATCTCGGCTTCGAGGCCCGCACGGATCCGGTCGGGATCGTTGCCGACGCGGATCGCGACCTGCTCGCAGCCGCGACGCGATGCCGTTGATGGACCCGCCGGTGGCGATGGTGTCCTGGCGGCGCATGCCGCGCAGGAAGTCCAGGGCCCGGCGCGCGTCCTGCGTCAGGTAGCAGAGGTTGCGCTCGACGCCGGCGCGGTGGTCGGCCACCCGGTGCAGCCAGCCCTGACTGGCCCATGACTTGATCAGCCCCAGCCCGGACTGCTCACCACCGGGGCGGCCCAGCTCCTCGAGATCACGCTCCAGATGGACGACCAGCTCGGTCTCGGGGACCACGCCGCCGCTGAGGTGACGCTCCATCAACGTGGCGTACACACCCAGGTTCAGGGTGGCCAGCAGCCGGATCGTGGGCGAGCCCTGGATGTCGCGATTGAGGTCGATCAGGTCGGCAGCCGACATCGCCGTGTTGTTGTCCACCCATCCCCTTCGGCTCGCTTCGCGTGGTCCTCGGACGGTCCAAGATAGGGCACGGCGACGACATCGACGGCTCGGCGGGCGGGCGTCGGGGGCGTGTCGGGGACGGCTCGGCCTCAGAGGTCTCAGGAGTTCCAGGAGCCTCACTGGTCACTGCCCCGGCGGGCCCCGCGGTGCCCCGTCAGCCGAGCTCGGTCACCGTGGCCGGGGCCGACCCGAGGAACCACGTTTCGCGCTCACGACGTCGCCGGCTCGATCGTCGGCCCGCTCCTGGCAAAGTGGGCGGTGATACGGTGGGTCATTCGTTAGCTTGTCTTACCACTGAGCCCGGAGGAGATCCACGTTGACCGAGCCGGTTGCCGTAACCAGCGGTGGCGCTCCTGACTACCGGGCGGCCCTCTTTACACGCGACGGCGACGTCTTCACGCCGAGCCCGAGCGCCAAGGGTGGGTGGGGTCAGTCCGTCAGCGGCCACGTCGTGGGCGGGATATTGGCGTGGGCGGCCGAACGGATGGTCGACGACCCGCAGATGCAACCCGCTCGGCTCACGGTCGACATCCCGCGGCCGATGGCACTCGAACCGGTCGAGTTGACGAGTCGGGTGCTGCGCGACGGGAAGCGGCTGCGCCTCGTCGAGGTCGTCGTCGAGCAGAACGGCGATGCCGTAGCCCGGGCCACCGCACTGTTCCTCCGGCGCGGTCCACAGCCGGAGGGGCAGACGTGGTCGCCCGAGCTCGACATGCCCCAGGTGCCGCAGGACTTTCGCGACGAGGACGCGTCGCTGTTCGTCCGAACCTACGGGTGGGGCGTGCCCCTGCAGAAGCCCGAGCCCGGGTGGCCCGAGCCTGGACCGAAGTACACGTGGCTGTACCTGAACCAACCCATCGTCGACGGTGAGCCGCTCTCGTCCTTCGTCGCCGCGGCGATGGCGGGGGACGTGACCGCCTCGCTGGGCAACTGGGGCACGAATGGGCTGCAGTTCATCAACGCGGACTACACGCTCACGCTGAGCCGACTGCCCGAAGGGCCGCTCATCGGCCTGGCCGCACAGGGTCACTGCAGCAACGGCGGCGTCGCGTCCGCTTCGGCGACGCTGGTGGACCAGCGCGGGCCCTTCGGCCACGGCGTGTCCGTTGCGTTGGCGCACTCGGGATTTCGACCTACTTCGACTTGAGACTCCATCAGTAGCCGGAAATCGCGGGCACCCAGCCGAGCCTTGGGTAGCCTCGCACGGATGACCAACCCCGATGACGAGTCCGCCGAAGCACCGCAACGGCTGACTTTGGACCTGCCGCACCTTCGCTTCGAGGCGCTGGCGTGGGGTCCCGCCGACGGTCGGCTGATGTTGTGCCTGCACGGCTACCCCGACACGGCGTGGACCTGGCGCCAGCTCGGCCCGCACTTCGCAGCACGCGGGTTCCGGGTGGTCGCGCCGTTCACGCGCGGCTACGCGCCGACGGAGCTGGCCCGCGAAGGGGACTACAGCGCCGGTGCACTGATGTACGACGCCATCGCCCTACACGAGGCACTCGATGGAGGCGACGACGCCGTGGTCGTCGGCCACGATTGGGGCGCCTTCACGGCCAACGGTTTGGCCGCGTATCCCGGCTGCCCGTTCCCGAAGTTGGTCTCCATGGGGGTGCCGATGGTCGCCGGGCTGGGTCGGCGGACGCCGAGCATGCGCGAACTGATTCGGGTCATGCCACGACAGCTGCGAATGAGTTGGTACGTCGTCTTTCAACAACTTCCGTGGATCTCCGAACGCAGCTTCGACTCGGTACTACCCAAACTGTGGAGGGACTGGTGCCCTCCGGGCTATGACGCCACGGCCGACCTCGCCCGGGTGCGGGAGAGCTTGCCCGACCGTCGCCATCGCACCGCTGCGCTGTCCTACTACCGGGCGAGCGTCCTACCGTTCGGGCGGGACGCTCGATATCGAGAGTTGAATCGATACGCGCCCTACGACGTTCCGTTGGTTCCCATGCTGGTCGTGCACGGACGCATCGACGGCGCCATCGACGTGCGGCTCGGCACGCTGAGTGCGCAGGTGCTCCCGAAGGGGAGTCAGCACGAAATCATCGATGGCGCTGGGCACTTCATGCACCTCGACCAACCCGACGCCGTGTACCGCCTGATCGAAGGCTACGTAGCGAACTGATGCGCAGGGGACCGGGGTGACGACCGGCCGCCTCGGTCGAACTTCCCGTACGTCACATGGTTGGCGATCGCGTGTAATAACGTGGTCGCCGATCCCACCGACTCAACGGATGTGAGACATCGTGTCGACCTCAGCGCTGCCAACGCCTTTCGAGATCGCGGTTCCGAACTCTGCGCTCCAAGACTTGCGCAACCGCCTTCAGTCGGCGCGGTGGCCGGCCGAGATCGCATACAGCGGTTGGGATTACGGTACCGAGCAGACGTTTCTGCGATCGGTCGTGGAGCGGTGGGCCGACGGGTACGACTGGCGGTCGACGGAAGCAGAGCTCAACGCACTGGGGTCGTACGTGACCACCGCTGCGGGCCAGCGGGTGCATCTGCTGCACGCCAGGTCGGCCGACGACGCAGCCATCCCATTGGTGCTGGTGCATGGCTGGCCCGGCTCGATCGTCGAGTTCCTCGACACGATTCCGCTGCTGCGCGAGCGATTCCACGTCGTCGTCGTCTCCATGCCGGGTTACGGCTTCTCCGGTCCGACGAGTGACCGCGGCGTCGACACGGCGACGGTGGCGGCGGCCGTCGACGACGTGATGGCGCAGCTCGGCTACGACCGCTACGTCGCCCAGGGCGGCGACTGGGGCGCAATCGTGGTGCGCAGGCTTGGCGAGCACTACGGGTCCCGAGCCGTAGCGATCCACACCAACATGTTGTTCTCGCCGGTCGCGTCGGACGACCCCGACGTGATGGCCGGTGTCACGGAGTCGGAACTCGCGGCCATCGTCGCCTCGGCCGAGCGTATGGGCGACGGGACTGCCTACCTGGAGATCCAGAGCACCCGTCCACACTCACTCGGCTTCGGCCTGGAGGACTCCCCACTGGGTCTGGCCGGCTGGATTCTCGAGAAGTTCCACGCCTGGTGCGACATTCGAGACGGCATGCCGGTGCGCACCGACCGGCTCATCGACAATCTGATGCTCTACTGGCTGACCGGTACCGCGACCTCGGCGGCCCGGCTGTATTGCGAAGCGGCCCGCGCGGGCAACGCAGCGCTCAGTGAGTGGGATGGTCGCGTCGACGTCCCGACGGGCTACGCCGTGTATCCCGCCGAGCTGATGCAGACCCCGAGGGCGTGGGCCGAGAAGCGCTACAACCTGGTGCACTACTCGGTCCAGGATCGCGGCGGCCACTTCGCCGCGTTCGAACAGCCGCGACTCTTCGCCGCCGACGTCAACGCCTACGGCGACACGTTGCGCGAGCTGGGCGTCTTCTGATTCAGCCACCACGCGTGGGAAACGGGCGACCACCATCGCCCAGTTCGGTGGCTGATCGGGGACGCAGCCGACAGAGGTCAAACCCAGCCGTCGACGTCTGGGCCCCGTAGCCCAACCTCGCCGTTCGGGCCGTGGCGGCTCCTGGCGCCACTGATGCGCGTATGCGTTCGTTCGGTCCACGCACTCCATCGGCTGTGACCGGTCGCGGCTGGTGCTGCCGGTCCCGTCGTAGGTTCGCCGGACCGCGCGCCGGATGGAGTCGCGACGCGCCCCGCGTCGTAGCATTCGCCCGTGAACCTCCCAAACGTGGTCGACCGCTACGCGCGTCGCTTCGCCGCGGTGCACCGCGGCGAACATTCGGTGTCGTCGCCGCTCGGTGCGTGGCTGGTGTTGGCCACCGCGGCGCAGGCCGCCACCGGTGAGGCGCGCGACGAACTCGAAGAGGTGCTCGGGCTCGACGTGTCCACCGCCGCGAGTGCGCTCGACGCATTGCTCCGCGATCCGCCCGACGTGGTGCGAGCGGCGCTGGCGGCGTGGGGATTCACCGGCGCCGACTGGGTGCGCCGACTACCGGCGGCCGTGGAGACCGGTCCGGTTCCCACCCAGACGCAGGCCGACGCTTGGGCGCGCGAGCACACCCTCGGGTTGATCGACCAGTTCCCGGTCGGTGACATCGCTGCGCTCGACGGGCTGCTGGCCAGTGCGCTCGCCACCCGCGTGTCGTGGGTCCGCCCGTTCGAGCTGACGGGCGCCGACGAGTTGCACTCGCCGTGGAGCACACAGGTGGCCGAGGTGCTCGAGGACGGCGAGGCCGATGGCTTCCTGGCCGACACCGAACAGGCGGGGACCGTCGCCGTGCATACCGCGTACGCCGAAGGGGCGCTGCAGGTTACGTCCGTCATCGCGGGAATCGACGTCGAACCCGTCGACGTCCTCGCCGCCGCGCACCACATCGCCGTCGCCGAGGCCACCGGCGCCCCGGTGTCCCGCCACTCGCTGTCCGACATGGCGCTCGGCGACGGCGCCTTCTGGACGATCACCGAGGAGCACACACTCGGTGGCGGTGAGCGCGTCCGGGCCATCCTGCCCGCCTGGCAGGCGAAGTCGGATCACGACCTGATGGCTAACCCCACGCTGGGCTTCGGCGTCGCGGCGCGCGCGTTGATCGCCGCGGCCGACGGTTGGTCCGCGCCCGCGGTCGACGCCGTCCAATGTGCGGTCGCGCGCTACGGGCAGTACGGATTCGAGGCGGCGGCGATCACCACGATCGCCCTTACCGGAGCCTTCCTGCCGTCCGAGCCCACGCGCGTCGCCACGCTGTGCTTCGGGCACCCCTACGCGGTGGTGGCCGTCGCCCGAGGAAATCGGCGCGGCGATCCGTGGGCGGGCATGCCGGTCTTCGCCGCCTGGGTCAGCGAGCCCAGCGACGCGTCGGCGGTCACTACCGGATCTTGACGACGACCTTGCCGGTGGCGGTGCGGTCCTCGAGCGACGCGATCGCATCCGCGGCGCGTTCGAACGGGTAGACGACGGGCTCGGGCGCGCCGACCGCTCCGGACGCGAGCAGCGGCTCGAGTTCCGCCCACTGCTCGGCCAGGTAGCCGGGGTGAGTACCCGCCCAGGCACCCCAGCCCACCCCGACCGCGTCGACGTTGTTGAGCAGCAGCCGGTTGACCTTCACGGTGGGAATCTCCCCGCCGGTAAAGCCGACTACCAGCAGCCGCCCGCCCGGCGCCAGCGATCGAAGCGAGTCGGTGAACCGGTCACCGCCGACGGGGTCCACGACGATGTCGACGCCCTTTCCGCCCATCAACTCCTTGACCGCATCCTTGAACCCGTCGGCCATCACGACGTGAGTGGCGCCCGCCGCCCGGGCGACGTCGGCCTTGGCCTCGGTGCTCACCACCGCGATGGTGCGGCGCGCCCCCAGGGCGGGCGCGAGCCGCAGCGCGGAGGTGCCTACCCCGCCCGCGGCGCCGTGCACCAACACCGTCTCACCGTGCGCAAGCCGCCCGCGGGTGCGTAGCGCGCAGTGCACTGTCAGGTCGTTGAACAACAGTCCCGCGCCCGCCTCGAACGACACCGAGTCCGGCAGCTTGAACACCCGATCGGCAGGCAGCGCAACCACTTCCGCCATGGCGCCCGTCAGTAGCGTGAGGGCGGCGACGCGGTCGCCCGGCTGCACGTGTGCATCGGCGGGCGCACTGCGCACCACCCCCGCGACCTCGGCGCCTGGGACGTAAGGCAGTTCCGCCTTGTGCTGATAGAGCCCCCGGGTCTGCAACGCGTCCGGAAATGCGACCCCGGCCGCGTGCACGTCGACGACGACGCCGTCGGGCCAGGTCGGTTCGTCGATGTCGACGAGCTTCGCGACCTGCGGACCTTCCAGTGCTGGGATGTGTATGGCGCGCATTCGGACCATTTAACGCTCCCGGGTGACCGGGGCACGTGCCGCGGTCCCCGTGTTCGCGACGTGGCGCCGTGACCAAACTTGACACGCGTCAACTCGACGTAGTTAGACTTCTCTTCCGCCGCGGCGACGATGCCGCGGCAGATTCAGGAGCACGATGAGCGCTTGCGCGAAGGGCAGACGGAACATATGAGTCCTCGGCTGCGGCGGTATCCGCCGGTCGACACCATGGCGACCGGTCGCGTCGTGGAGGTCCGCTCACCCGACGGCACCCGGTTGCACACCGAGGTGTTCGGTCCCGACGACGGTTATCCGATCGTGCTGGCGCACGGAATCACGTGCGAAATCCGGGTGTGGGCCAACCAGATCAACGACCTCGTGGGCGACTACCGGGTGATCGCGTACGACCACCGGGGCCACGGGCGCAGCGGAGTGCCGAAGCGTCGCGGCAACTACGGCCTCGACTTCCTCGCCGCCGACCTGGATGCCGTACTCGCCGCGACGCTGGCGACGGGGGAGCGCGCAGTGCTGGCGGGCCACTCGATGGGCGGCATCGCCATCACGTCGTGGTCGCAGCGCTATCCGGGCCGGGTCGCGCAGTGCGCGGACGCCGTCGCCCTGATCAACACCACTACCGGTGACCTGCTGCGCGACGTCCAGTTCGTGCCGGTGCCGCGGCCGCTGTCCGGAACCAGGGTGCGTGCGGCGGGCACGCTGCTGAAGCAACTGGGCGCCGCTCCGCTGGTGCCTGGTTCGGCCCAGCAGAGCCGACGTCTGGTCGCGGCCCTCGCGGTGGGACGGGACGCCGATCCGGCGATCGCAGACTTCGTGTTCGAGCTCTTCGCCGAGACGCCACCCGCGGGACGGGGCGGCTGGGCGCGTGCACTGGTCGATTCGCTTGGCCCCAAACACATCTCGCTGAAGAACCTGAGGGTGCCGACGTTGGTCATCGGCAGCCGCAACGACCGGCTACTGCCCATCAAGGCCTCTCGCCGCATCGCCGCGGACGCGCCCCACCTCGCGGCGTTCGTCGAACTGCCCGGCGGGCATTGCGCCATCCTGGAGCGCCCAGGCGAGGTCAACCACCACCTGCGCAACCTCGTCTCGTCGGTGACCGACGCGCAGCAGGCCAGTTCCGGCTAGCGGCCGGCCAGGTGGTCGCGCACCTCGGCGGCCACCCGCTGACCGGAGCGGACCGCGCCGTCGAGGAACCCCGTCCATTCGTCAGCGGTCTCGGTGCCCGCCCAGAACACGTCGCCGACGGGCTTGCGCAGCCATGGCCCGTAGCTGGTCCAGGAGCCCGGCGGCACCGCCGCGGTCGGACCTCCGGGCGCGAATTCCTCTCTGCCCCAACGGTGGTCGACGTAGTCGACGGGGCCGCGCGCAGCGTCGCCGAACAGCGTGGCGAAGCACTCCAGCGCCCGGGCGCGGCGCTGGTCCGCGGGCAGCGGATCGAACGTGCGCGGATCGGTGAAGCCCAGCAGGATGCCGGGACCGTCGTCGCTTGGGCTCACGTCGAACGTGATGAAGACGGGCCCCTCGTCCGAGACCGCTTCGCCCGAACGGCCGTCGGCCCGCCAGAACGGCGTCTCATACGCGGCGTAGGCCTTGCTGAGGCTGCCCTGCGGCCAGTGGTCGACCAACGCGGTGAACTGTTCGGGCAGTGCGGGTTCGAACGCGATGCCTGCACGATGCTGCGGCGGGATCGCGACCACGACCGCCCGCGCGCGGGTGGCGCCCGCGTCGGTGTGGACGACGGTGCCGTCGCCGTCGTCGACGATGCGCCGGACGGGGCTCGAGAGCCTCACCCGGGCGCCGAGCTCGTCGGCCATCCGGATGGCCAGCTGCTGAGTACCGGCGGGGAAGCGGTCCTGCTGGGCGCCGCCCTTGACGTCGAGCATGGTTCCGATGCCGCCCGCGGCCTTGACGTAGCGCACGGCGTGCAGCATGGACACCTCGTCGGGCTCGCAGCCCCAGGTCACCCGCGCCATGATCGCCATGAGGTCGCGGGTGCTCGCGCCTGCGTGCACCGACCGCAGCCACGACTCCAGCGTCTGGGCGTCGAGCCGGGGTGCGATACCCGGGGTCCAGGGCTCGGCGAGCGGAATCTGGCGGGCCAGCCGCTCGAACCGCCACTGGATGCGCGAAACGTCAAGCAGCTCAAGGATCGACAGGCGCGGGATGGTGCTGCGGTACGACCGCACGCGGCCACGCCAGTGGATCAGGTTCTTGCCCTCGCAGTAGGTCGGGACGGTCGGGCAGCCGAGTTCGGCGGCCAGTTTGAGCACCGCGGTCTGAGTCGGCCCGACGAACGTGCCGCCGAGGTCGACCGGGACGCCGGCGATCGTCGTCGTGTACGACCGGCCGCCGACCCGGTCCCGGCCCTCGAGCACGACGACGTCGTGTCCACCCCTGACCAGTTCGCGTGCGGCCGTCAGCCCGGCGAACCCCGCTCCCACGACCACGACGTCTGCCATGGGCCCAGTGTGGCGAGTTCGGCGTGCCAACGGTCGCGTACCGACCTTTTCCACGCCGAAATCGCACTAGGGTCACGTCCGTGAAGGTGATGACTGCGTTGTTCGGCCCAACCGATGCCATCGAACGGGCCAGAGCGCTGCGCGATGCGGGGGCCAGCGGCGTGTTCACGTTCGAGGGCCCGCACGACGTGTTCGTCCCGCTCACGCTGGCGTCGACCGTCGGTGGGCTTGACCTCATGACCAACGTGGCGATCGCGTTCCCGCGCAATCCGATTCACCTCGCGCACCAAGCGATCGACCATCAGATCCTCACTGGAGGCCGGTTCACCCTCGGGTTGGGCACGCAGATCCGCACGCAGATCGAGAAGCGGTTCGGTGCGGACTTCGACAAACCCGTGGTCCGGATGGTCGAGCTCATCGGTGCGCTGCGCGCGATCTTCGCGACCTGGTCGACGGGGGAGCGGCTGGACTTCCGGGGCGAGTTCTACCGGCACACCCTGATGACGCCCAACTTCACCCCGCGCGACAACCCCTACGGCCCGCCGCCGATCTACGTCGGCGCGCTCGGACCGCGGCTCACCAGGGCCACCGCCGAGGTCGCCGACGGGCTGCTGGTCATGCCGTTCGGGTCGAAGCGCTTCCTGCACGAGGTCACGATGAGTGCGGTCCGCGACGGGCTGGCCGCGGCGAATCGCGACCCGGCCTCGTTCGCCGTCGTTCCGGAGATCATCGTGTCGGTCGGCGAGGACCACACGGCCACCCGCGCGCTGCTCGCGTTCTACGGGTCGACGCCCGCGTACCGGCCCGTGCTGGAGGCACACGGTTGGGGCGATCTTCAGCCCGAGCTCAACGCGCTGTCCAAGCAGGGCCGCTGGCAGGACATGGGTGCGCTCATCGACGACGACGTCCTGCACACCATCGCCGCCTGTGGGACGCCCGCCGAGGTCGCCGCGCACATCCGGGATCGCGTCGCCGGAGTGGCCGACGAAGTGTGCGTCTACCAGCCCGGACCCATCGCCGTGGATTCACTCGCGCAGATCGTTGACGCGCTGCGTACCTGAATGTCTAGTGTGGTTGGTACGCCGCGGGACCACGTAGCTCGTGGATTGGTCCATCGGCAGTGCGACGACGAGGAGGTCCTCAATGGGTGCCAGTGACGCTGAATACTCAGACGTGCTGATCATCGGGGCCGGCATCTCCGGCATCGGGGCGGCCTACCGCATCCACGAGCGCAATCCGCAGCTGACCTACACCATCCTCGAGCGTCGCGAGCGGATCGGCGGCACCTGGGATCTGTTTCGCTACCCGGGCATCCGCTCCGACAGCGACATCTTCACGCTGAGCTTCCCCTTCGAGCCGTGGACGCGGGAGGAGAACGTCGCCGAGGGTGACAACATCCGCGAATACCTGGCCGCCACGGCGAGCAAGCACGGCATCGACCGGCGCATCCGGTTCGACACCCACGTCAAGTCGGCCGAGTGGGATTCCACCACCGACACCTGGACGGTCCACACCGAGCAGGATGGGGTCGAGAAGGCCTACCGCGGGCGCTTCCTGTTCTGTGGCACCGGCTACTACAACTACGACGACCCATACACGCCCGAGTTCCCCGGAATAGAGCAGTTCGGCGGCGACGTCGTCCACCCGCAGTTCTGGCCCGAGGGCTTGGACTACACGGGCAAGCGCGTGGTGGTGATCGGTAGCGGGGCCACCGCGATCAGCCTGATTCCGGCGCTGGCCGACAAGGCTGCGAGCGTCACGATGCTTCAGCGGTCGCCGGGGTACATGATGTCGATGCCCCGGTTCGACCCGATGGTGCAGGCCATCCGAAAGGTATTGCCCCGCCGACTTTCTCACGCGATCGTGCGGTTCAGGAACGCCTTCATTCACGTGGCGACGTACTTCATGTTCCGCAAGGCGCCGAAGTTCGGCAGGTGGCTGGTGCGCAACCGCAACAAGGCGGCGCTGCCCCCGGGCTACGCCGTCGACGTGCACTTCAAGCCGAAGTACAACCCGTGGGATGAGCGCATGTGCCTGGTGCTCGACGGCGACCTCTTCGAACACATCAGTGCAGGCCGGGCCGAGGTGATCACCGACCACGTCGACCACGTCGATGCCACCGGCATCGTGCTGAAGTCCGGCGGCCGCATCGACGCCGACGTCATCGTCACCGCCACGGGTCTGCAACTGCAGGCCCTCGGTGGCATCGAACTGAGCGTCGACGGCGAAGAGGTCAAGCCCACCGACCGGTTCGTCTACAAGGAGTACCTGATCCAGGACGTCCCGAACATCGCGTGGTGTATCGGCTACACCAACGCGTCGTGGACGCTGCGCGCCGACATGACGGCAAGGGCGGTGGCGAAGTTGTTGGCCTACATGGATTCCCACGGTTACACGCACGCCTATCCGCACCTCGGCGAGGTACCCATGAAGGAGAAGCCGGCGTGGGACCTCGCCGCGGGCTACGTCCAGCGGGCACCGCACGCGTTGCCGAAGTCCGGCACCAAGCGGCCGTGGCACGTCCGGCACAACTACGTGCTCGACGTCATCGACCACCGGTTCGACCGGATCGAGGAGTCGATGGTGTTCGGCCGCGTGCACGCTCCCGCGGTCGAGCAGCCCCAGGCCGAGACCCAGACCGCCTGACCCAAGTCTCGCGAGACTTCCCTAGTTTCTACGCTCGCGCCAGGTGCTAGTCCGCGACGGTGAGCCAGTCGGCGAATCCCGACGGGTCGTGCCTGCCGAGCGCGCCGTGCTCGAACAGTCCCCAGCCCTCGGCAGGGGTGCCGTTGCCCTCGGTGCACACCGCGCGGCCGACGTGGTCGATCACGCCGAAGCCCGAGCGTCCGACGATGGCGGGGTCGTTCATGTCGTAGGTGAGCCGCTCGGTGAACTTGTCGCCCTTCCACATGCCGTGGATCCAGTCCGAGTCGCCGCCGTAGCCGCCGCCGACGTGAATGGGCACGGGTAGCTTGGATTCCACCTCGAACCGCACCGGGGTGCCGTCCTGGGCCGTGGCATCGATGGTGGCGCCAGTCGGAATCCGGGTGCCGGAACGGTAGTGGATCTTCACGCGCGGCCAGCCCATCTGCTCGACGCGGCCGTCCTTCCAGATCCGTGTGCAGTCGTTCAGTGAGCGGAACCCACTGGGATCCTCCTGGATGATCAGCACGATCGAGAAGTCGTCGAACGCCATCGGCACGTAGAGCCACCACATGCCCTCGAACGGCGGATCCGCGGGGCGCCCGGCAGGTTCGGCCTCACCGATGGGCCTGATACCCCACGACCGGTCCCGCGACCCGATCCACACCGACGGGTCGACGGTGAGCTCCTCGCCGTCGATCACCAGAGTGCCACTCCACGAGCCCAATTGGGCGAACCGCTGCGCGTCGAGCGTGACCCGGGTGCCGGCACGCAGAACGTGCCGCTGTTCCTGGACCACGTCGAACAGTCCGTTCCACGTGAGATCGGCCGCCATGCCCTCGGTTTCGTCCATGACGATGCGCAGCGAGTGCAGCGGGTCCTTGACCTCGACGCGGTAGCCGAGCACGTTTTGGTTCAGCCGGTCCTGGTCGATCGCGTCCGACAGGTGCACGGCCGTCTGCTCGTCGCCACGTCGGACGAGCATGAACGCGTCCTTGACGCCGAGGTTGGGGTAGTAGCCGATGCCCGTGATCAGGAAGATGTCGCCGGTGCGGTCGTGCGCGTTGAAGTACGACCGGTCGTAGAAGTTGCGGTCCGACGAACCCGGCCATGCGATGGGTTGCGGGATTTGGTGAACGGGGAATTCGTCCATGGGGCCGAGCATTACGTCTCCTCGATGAGTCGTCTGAGTAGGGATGCGTGATAGAACGCCGACTCCACGTCGTCAGGCTTCTCCATCTCGCCGAAGCGCACCCGGCGTGCGGTGGTGCGCATGAACACGCAGCACCAGATCACGCCCGAGTAGACGTAGAACCAATTCAGGTCGCCCAGTGCGGCGCCGGTGAGCTCTTCGTAGGTGCCGCGGACATCTTCCTCGCGCATGACGTCGGGCAGCCCGGGCATCCCGGCCAGGCCGGCGAGCTCTTGGAACACCATGTGCGCGAAGATGATCCACGCGACGTCGAGCTCGCGCGGGCCGACGGTGGCCATCTCCCAGTCGAGCACCGCGACAGGGCGGAAGTTCTGGTAGAGCACGTTGCCGATGCGCGAATCGCCCCACGTCAGCACCGGTTCTCCTGCGGCGACGTCGTCGGGGAAGTTGTCCTCGAGCCACGCCAGGGCACGTTCCACCAATGGGGACGCCCCGATGTCCGGTACGGAGAACGCGTACCAATCCTTGAGCCAGCCGAAGTGGCGGCGCAACGGATTGGGGCCGGGCGGGTCGATCTCGGCGAGGTAGCCGAAGGTCTTGTCCGCGTCGGGGATCGAGTGCAGCTTCGCCAGCACCTCGACGGTGGAGTCCTGAAGCTCGCGGCGCTTCTCGGCGGGGGCGTCGAAGAACCAGTTGTCGCCGAACGTGTACGGCATGACGTCGGGCGGGACGATGCCGTCGACGCAATCCATGAGGAAGAAGGGGGTGCCGAGCACGGTGCCTTCGGCGTCGATCCACCGCACCCCGGGGACGGGTACGTCGGTCAACTCGCCGACTTGGCGGATCACGTCGAATTGGTGGTCGAGTCGGTACGTCGGGAACACCGGCACGTCCTCGGCCGTCGGCGCCACCCGGGCCACCCACTTCTGCTCGACCGGCTTGCCGTCCTCCGACCAGCGGCCCGTCATGATGATGGTCTCCGACGACATGCCGTTGGATTCGACGCCGCTCTCGATGGTCACGTCGGGTGTCACCCCGCCGGGCATCACGGTGGAGAGCCACTGCGCCATGACCGACGGGAGTGCGGTGACGTCGCGCGAGGAGTGCTGTAGGCGGCTGACGTCTTCGACAGCCGGTTCGGTAGCCACAGGTGTACCCTTCCGAGCAATTACGATACGGTGAGTAGCGTTATGAAAGCAGACCCGCAGGCGGTTGACAAGCCCCCTGGTGCCGGACGCCCGCGCGATCCGCGTATCGACGCTGCCATATTGGAGGCGACCGCGGATCTGCTTGTCGAAATCGGATATTCGAACCTCACGATGGCGGCGGTGGCCGAGCGGGCGGGCACCACCAAGACCGCGTTGTACCGGCGATGGTCGAGCAAGGCCGAATTGGTGCACGAGGCCGCGTTCCCCACCACGCCGACGGCGTTGACCACTCCCGAGGGCGACATCGGAAGCGACATTCGCGCCATGATCGCGGCGGCGCGCGACGTCTTCACCAGCCCGGTCGTACGGGCCGCGCTACCTGGGCTAGTCGCCGACATGGCGGCCGACGCCGACCTCAACGCCCGCGTGATGAGTCGCTTCACGGGCTTGTTCGGGGTGGTGACGGAACGGCTGGTGCACGCCGTCGAACGCGGCGAGGTGCACGCCGACGTCGATCCCGACCGCCTCATCGAGGTGATCGGCGGTGCGACTCTGCTAAGGATGCTGCTGCTTCCCGACGAGGAACTCGACGACACGTGGGTCGACCAGACGTCGGCCATCGTCATCCACGGGGTGAAGGCCGCGAACTAGCGATCTTTCGGTGAATGAGTCACCGAACGTGACGCCAGTGCGACCAAAGCGCTGATTCCTCGCACTGGCGTCACGCTCGGCGGTGGCGACCGTGCTTGCGGGTCGGCTCAGCCCAGTTGCGACTTGTTGCGTGCCGACACCTCGCTGAAGCGGTCACCCAGCCCGGCCAGGTCGCGCTCTTGCGAGCCCGCGATGTCGTCCTCGGCGGCCAGCGCGGGGTCGATGACGGCAGACGCACCGCGCACGTAGATCTCCTTGAGCCCCAGCATCGTTGGCCCCGGCACCTCGGCGATCTGCGTGGCCAGTTCGACGGCCCGGTCCACCACGCGCTCGTGCGCGACGACCTCGGTGACCAGTCCGATCCGTTCGGCCCGCACGGCGTCGACGACCTCGCCGGTCATCGACAGCCTCCGGGCCATCGCACCGCCCACCACCTGCGGCAGCCGCGCCGTCATGCCGCCCCCCGGCAGGATCCCGACACGGGCGTGCGTGTCGGCGAAGACCGCCCGCTCGGACGCGACGAGGAAGTCGCAGCCCAGCGCCAACTCCAGGCCGCCGGTGAAGACCGCGCCGTTGATGGCCCCGATGGTCGGCGTGCGCATCTCGGCGACGGCGGTGATGCAGCTCTGCGTCTTGAACTCCGCGAAGTACTTCATCCCGTCGCGGGCCGCCTCCTTCAGATCGACGCCCGCGCAGAACGCGGGGTCGGCTCCGGTGATGACGACGGCCCGCACGGATTCGTCGGCGTCGGCGGCCTTGAGCGCCGCGTACAGGGCCCTGATGAGGTTGCGGTTCAACGCGTTCCGGGCAGCAGGTCGGTTCAGCGTCAGCACCCGAACCGGTCCGAGGTCGGCAACCAGCACGTCGTCGGTCATGACCGCACGCTAGCGCACGAACTGGTTGGCGTGGTTCGCCAGGTCGAGCAGCGGCTGCGGCAACGCGCCCAGCGCCAGGGTGATCGCGGCGGTCAACGTCACCGTTGCGGTGCTCAGCAAGGTGGGCACGATCACCGTGGGGGCGTCCTCGGGCGGTTCGGTGAAGAACATCAGCACGATCACGCGGACGTAGAAGTAGGCGGCGACGGCACTGGCGATCACGCCCACGATCACCAGCGGTGTCGCACCGCCTTCCGCGGCCGCCTTGAACACCGCGAACTTGCTGACGAACCCGCTGGTGAGGGGGATGCCCGCGAACGCAAGCAGGAACAGTGAGAACACAATCCCGACCAAGGGGTGGCGGCGGCCGAGGCCCGCCCACTTGGTCATGTCGGTCTCCTCGCCGCCGTCGGCGTTGCGGACCACGCTGACGACCGCGAACGCACCCAATGTGCTGAAACCGTAGGCGAACAAATAGAACAACGTCGCAGCGAGCCCGCTCTCGTTCAACGCGATGACGCCGGTGAGGATGAACCCGGCATGCGCGACGGACGAATAGCCCAGCATCCGCTTGACGTCGGACTGCGACACCGCCGTCACCGTGCCGACCGCCATCGTGAGGATCGCGATCGCCCACATCAAGGGTCGCCAGTCGTGAGCCAGTCCGGGCAGCCCGACGTAGAAGATCCGCAGCATCGCGCCGAACGCGGCGATCTTCGTCGCCGCCGCCATGAACGCAGTGACCGGGGTGGGGGCGCCCTGATATACGTCGGGAATCCACGAATGAAACGGCACTGCACCGACTTTGAACAACACGCCAACCGAGAGCAGGCCCACCCCGATGAGCGCCAGCGACGTGTTGCCGGAGTCCGCCGCCACCGCGTCCGCGATGCTCTGCAGGCTGAAGCCACCCGAATAGCCGTAGAGCAGCGCGATGCCGTACAGGAAGAAGGCGGAGGAGAACGCCCCCAGCAGGAAGTACTTCAGCGAGGCCTCCTGCGACAGCAGCCGACGTCGCCGGGCCAGCCCGCACATCAGGTACAGCGGGAGTGAGAACACCTCCAGCGCAATGAACATCGTGAGCAGGTCGTTGCAGGCCGGGAACAGCATCATCCCGCCGAGCGCGAACATCGTCAGCGGGAAGATCTCCGTCTGCGCCACGCCGGCCTTCGTCGCCAGCTTCTCGGCAAGACTGCCGGGGACGGCGGACGCCTGCGGCGTGAACGAATCGAGTCCGCCTGTCACTTCGTCGGATTCGGCGGGCACGCGGCGTTCGGCGATCAGCAGCGTGGACAGCAGCCCGACGAGCAGCAGCGTGGCCTGGAGGAAGAGCGCTGGCTTGTCGATGGCGATGGCGCCGACGACGGCCAGCTGACCATCGGAGCGACCCAGGTTCACGGCCTCGATCACCACCGCGACCAGCGCGGCGAGCTGCCCGCCGAGCGCGAGCACCAGCTGAGTCCGGTACCGGGCGCCCCGGGGCAGGAACGCCTCGGCGAGCACGCCGAGCACCGCGACGCCGAAGATGATCAGCATCGGGGACAGCAGCCCGTACTCGACAGACGGTGGCACGAGGTTCACTTCGCCGGTCCTTCCGCCACCCGCGGCGCGGGATCCTGCACTCCGATGGTGGTCATCACGTGCCCGACCGACGGGTCGATGACGTCCAGGGCGGGCTTGGGATACACCCCGAGCACCAGCAGCAGGGCGATGAGCGGTGCCACGACGACCAGTTCACGCGGAACCAGGTCGCGCAGCTTGTCGTTGCCGTCGCGCACGGGTCCCGTCATCATCCGCTGATACGCCCACAGGATGTAGATGGCCGCCAGCACCAGCGCCGATGAGGCGAAGACGGCGAACGCGGGGTAGCGGGTGAAGGTGCCGATGAGCACCAGGAACTCGCTGATGAACGGTGCGAGGCCAGGCAGCGAAAGGGTGGCCAACCCGGAGATCAGGAACGTGCCCGCGAGTACCGGCGCCACCTTCTGAACGCCGCCGTAGTCGGCGATGACGCGACTTCCCCTGCGGGACACCAGGAATCCCGCGATCAGGAACAGGGCGGCCGTGGAGATGCCGTGGTTGACCATGTACAGCGTCGATCCGGACTGGCCCTGGCTGGTCATGACGAAGATGCCGAGGATGATGAATCCGAAGTGCGAGATGGACGTGTACGAGATGAGCCGCATGATGTCGGTCTGGCCGATGGCGACGACAGCGCCGTACACGATGCCGATGACGGCCAGCGTGATGATCAACGGTTGGAACGTGCGCGACGCGTCGGGGAACAGCTGAAGGCAGTACCGCAGCATGCCGAACGTGCCGACCTTGTCGACGACGGCCATCATCAAGACCGCGGTCGCGGGGGTGGCCTCGACGGCGGCGTCGGGTAGCCAGCGGTGGAACGGCCACAGCGGCGCCTTGACCGCAAAGGCGATCATGAAGCCACCGAACAGCGCGTTGAGTACGGCGGGGCTGGCGCCGAGTTCACCGTTGGCGACCGCCGCCACGATGGCCCGGAAGTCGAACGAGCCCGCCCTGAACGCGTCGCTGCCCGCGGTGACGACGTACAACCCGATGACGGCGGCGAGCATGATGAGCCCACCGAACAGGTTGTACAGCAGGAACTTCACGGCCGCCTTCGAGCGTCCCGCGCCGCCGAACCCGCCGATGAGGAAGTACATCGGGATGAGCATCGCCTCGAAGAACACGTAGAAGAGCAGGATGTCGAGCGCCACCAGCGAGATCAGCACCATGCCCTCGACGGCGAGGGTGAGCGCCAGGTAGGTGTGCGCGGTCCGGGCCTGGTCGCCGCCGTCGTTCCAGCCGGCGACGATGAGCAGCGGCACGAGTACCGCGGTGAGCACGACGAGGGCCAGCGCGATGCCGTCGAGCCCCAGGATGTAGCCGGTTCCGAACGACGGAATCCATTGGTGGTCTTCGACGAACTGGTACTGCGCGCCCACGGGGTCGAATTCGGCGGCCAGCAGGACGGCGATCACCAGCACGGCCAGCGACAGCGCCAACGCGAGGTACTTGGCGAGGCCGCGGGAGGCCGACGGGAGGAGGATCACCACCGCCGCCCCGAACATCGGCACGGCCCACAGGACGGTCAACCACGGCATGCCGTTCACCAGACCCTCACCACCAGGATGGCGCCGACCACCAGGGCGGCGCCGGCGAGCATCGACAGCGCGTACGAGCGGGCGAACCCGGTCTGCAACCGGCCCAACCGTTTCGACGCCGCGCCGACGACGGCTCCGAGCCACCGGGACACTCCGTCGATGACGTCGTCGTCGATCTCGACGAGGCCAGCGGTGACGTGTTGCCCGGGCCGCATGAAGACGTCCTCGTTGAATGCGTCGCCGTAGAGGTCGTTGCGGGCCGCCATGGTCAGTGCCGACACGTCTTGTGGCGCGGTCTCGGGAATGGGCCGGGTGGCGTACACGCGCCAGGCGATCGCGATACCGGCAGCGATGACCGCGAGCGTGATGACCGTCATCACCCAGGCGGGCACGGCGTGGTGGGCCTCCTCGTGCGCGCCGACGACGGGTTCGAGCCAGTGCTCGAGGGTGCCTCCGATGGCCAGCAGGCCGCCCGCACCGACGGAGCCGACGGCGAGCACGATCATCGGCAACGTCATCGTGCCGGGCGACTCGTGCGGATGCGGCTCAACCAGCTCTCCCGTGGCTTCGCTTGCCCGGGCCTTCCAACGCTTCTCGCCGAAGAACGTCATCACCATCACCCGCGTCATGTAGAACGCGGTGATGCCCGCGCCGAGCAGAGCGGCGCCACCGAGCAGCCAACCCCGCAGTCCGCCTGCGGCGAAGGCGGTTTCAATGATCGGATCCTTGGAGAAGAAGCCGGACAGCGGCGGCATTCCGATGATCGCGAGATAGCCGAGCCCGAACGTCGCGAACGTGATCGGCATGTAGGTGCGTAGCCCGCCGAACCGGCGCATGTCGGTCTCGTCGTTCATGCCGTGCATGACCGACCCGGCGCCGAGGAACAGTCCGGCCTTGAAGAAGCCGTGGGTGAGCAGGTGCATGATCGCGATGGCGTAACCCGCGGGCCCGAGGCCGGCGGCCAGCACCATGTATCCGATCTGGCTCATCGTCGACGCGGCGAGCGCCTTCTTGATGTCGTCCTTGGCACAGCCGACGACGGCGCCGAACAACAGCGTGATCGCGCCGACGATCACGACGCCGGTGCGGGCATCGGGGGCGAGGTCGTACACCGGCCCCGACCGGACGATCAGGTAGACACCCGCGGTGACCATGGTGGCGGCGTGGATGAGCGCCGACACCGGGGTCGGACCCTCCATGGCGTCGCCGAGCCAGGACTGCAGCGGCACCTGTGCGGACTTGCCGCACGCGGCGAGCAGCAGCAGTAGGCCGATGGCTGTCAGCGTGCCCTGCGACATCTTCTCGGCGGCGCCGAAGACACCTGCGTACGAGACGGTTCCGACGTTGGCGAACATCACCATCAGCGCGAGCGCCAGGCCGATGTCGCCGACGCGGTTGACCACGAACGCCTTCTTCGCCGCCACGGCGGCCGACGGCTTGTGCTGCCAGAAGCCGATGAGCAGATACGAGGCGAGGCCGACGCCCTCCCAGCCGACGTAGAGGCCGAGGTAGTTGTCGGCGAGCACCAGCAGCAGCATCGCGGCGACGAACAGGTTCAGGTAGGCGAAGAACCGTCGGCGCTCGGGGTCGTGCTCCATGTAGCCGACCGAGTAGATGTGGATCAGGGACCCGACGCCGGTGATCAGCAGCACGAAACACACTGACAACTGGTCGAGTTGGAGCCCGAAGTCCACCTGCAGGGAGGCCACCGGCACCCACGAGAAGAGCGTCTCGTGCATCACCCGGTCTTCGGCACCGCGGTTGAGCAGGTCGACGAACAGCACCAGGCCGACGACGAACGACGCGATCACGGCGGCGCAGCCCAGCAGGTGCCCCCAGGCGTTGGTGGCCCGGCCGCCGAGCAGCAAAACCACTGCGCCCAATAGCGGTAGGGCGATGAGCAGCCACACGGGAAGCGTCATGTGATCAGTGCTTCAGGAGGTTGGCCGCGTCGACCGATGCGGACCGACGGGAACGGAAGATGGTCATGATGATCGCCAGCCCGACGACCACTTCGCAGGCCGCGACCACCATGGTGAAGAAGGCGACCACTTGGCCGTCGAGGTGGCCGTGCATGCGCGAGAACGTGACGAAGGCCAGGTTGGCGGCGTTGAGCATGAGCTCGACGCACATGAACATGACGATCGCGTTGCGCCGCAACAGCACTCCCGCCGCGCCGATGGTGAACAGCAGTGCCGACAGGTAGAGGTAGTGGTCCGGGCTCATGGCGCCCTGTTCTGACTCGCACCGGCCGTCGTCGGCGCCGGTTTTGCGCGGCGCGGAAGCGCCGAGCTGACGGAGCTGTCCGCGTCGGAGCCGTCGGGTAGTCGGGCGGGCATGTCGACCGCGTTGTGCAGGGCGTAGACACCGGGACTCGGCATCGGGGTGGCATGTCCGCCGACCGCGAAGCGTTCGATCGCCAACTCGCGCTGCGTCTTACGACGGTCGAACCGCTCCCGGTGGGTCAGCACCATCGCGCCGAGTGTCGCGGTGATCAGCAACGCGCTGGTGAGTTCGAAGGCCCACAGATAGCGGGTGAAGATCAGGGCGGCGAGGCCTTCCACGTTGCCGCCGCTGTTTGCTTGGGTGAGCCCGGTGAACCCGGCGACCGACACGTGACCGATGCCACCGATCAGCAGTATGCCGAAGCCGACGCCGGCGATGATGGCCGCGACGCGTTGTCCGCGAATGGTTTCCACCAGCGAGTCGGCGGAGTCCACCCCGATGAGCATCAGCACGAACAGGAACAGCATCATCACCGCGCCGGTGTAGACGACCACCTGGACCACGCCGAGGAACAGCGCGTCCTGCGCGATGTAGAGCACCGCGAGAATGATCATGGTGCAGGCCAGGAACATCGCCGAGTAAACCGCCTTCGGCGCGGCCACCATGCCGATCGCGCTGATGACTGCCAACGTGCCGAGCACCCAGAACAGCACCGCCTCCGCGGTCACTTGACCGGCACCTTCGGGATTCCGAGACCCTGCGCGGTGATGTTGCCCCGGTAGTAATCCTCGTCGGTGCTGCCCTCCGCCATCGCGTGCGGTGGGGCCAACATGTCCTGGAGCAGCGGCGCCAAGAGCTTGTCCTTCCCGTAGATCAGGTCGGAGCGGTTGTCGTCGGCCATCTCGTAGTCGTTGGTCATGGTCAACGCCCGGGTGGGGCAGGCCTCGATGCACAGCCCGCAGCCGATGCACCGCAGATAGTTGATCTGGTAGACGCGGCCGTAGCGTTCGCCCGGCGAGAACCGTTCGGCCTCGGTGTTGTCGGCGCCCTCGACGAATATCGCGTCGGCCGGGCACGCCCAGGCGCAGAGCTCACAGCCGATGCACTTCTCCAAACCGTCGGCATACCTGTTGAGTTGGTGGCGGCCGTGGTAGCGCTTGGCCGTGGGGCCGGGCTTCTCCGGGTACTCCTCGGTGACCGACTTCTTGAACATCGTCTTGAACGTCACGCCGAAACCGGCGATCGAGTCGAGGAACTTGGGCATCTAGCCAACTCCTTTCACGGGAATCGGAGGAATCGGGAAGGCGCCCGTGTCGGCGGGCATCTCGTCGGCGCGGAGTTGTCTGCGGTGCAGCGTCCGGTAGAGGTAGACAACCAACGCGAATCCGACGGCGGCGCTGGCGATCACGAGCACCACCGCCCAGCCGTCGTAGCCCTGGGTGCGCAGCGTCCGCACGATCGCGACCGTCATGATCCACGCCAGCGACGTGGGGATGAGCAACTTCCAACCGAGGTTCATGAACTGGTCGTAGCGCAACCGCGGCAGCGTGGCTCGCAGCCACATGAAGAAGAACAGGAACGCCCATACCTTGGCCACGAACCAGAGCAGCGGCCACCAGCCGCCGTTGGCGCCGTCCCACATGTTCAACGGCCACGGAGCCGACCAGCCACCGAGGAAGAGCGTGGTGGCCAGGGCCGACACGGTGGTCATGTTCACGTATTCCGCGAGCATGAAGATCGCGAAGCCAAGCGACGAATATTCGGTGTGGAAGCCACCGACCAGTTCGCCCTCGGCCTCCGGGAGATCGAATGGCGCCCTGTTGGTTTCCCCGACCATGGACGTCACGTAGATGAGAAACGACGGCAGCAGCAGGAAGACGTACCAGAGCCCCTGCTGCTTGCCGACGATCTCCGATGTCGACATGGTGCCCGAGTACAGGAACACCGCAGCGAAGCACAAGGCCATGGCGATCTCGTAGGAGATCACCTGCGCGCTGGAGCGCAGCCCGCCGAGCAGGGGATAGGTGGACCCGGACGCCCAGCCGGCCAACACGATCCCGTACACGCCGATCGACGTCACCGCCAATACGTACAGCACGGCGACGGGCATATCGGTGAGCTGCAGCGGAGTCTGGTGGCCGAACACGCTCACCATGCCGCCCATCGGGATGACGGCGAAGGCCATGATCGCGGGGGTCACCGAGATGATCGGCGCCAGTAGGTAGATCGGCTTGTCCACGGCCGCCGGGATGAGCCCTTCCTTGAGCGCCAGCTTGACGCCGTCGGCGAGGCTCTGGAGCAACCCCCATGGTCCGACCCGATTGGGCCCCGGGCGGAACTGCATCCAGCCGAGCACCTTGCGTTCGGCGAGGATCGCGACCAAGACGGTAAGCACCAGGAACACGAAGATGCCCAAGGCCTTCGCGAGCACCAGCCACCACGGGTCGTGGCCGAACGAACTCAGGTCCGGGTACCTCATGTCGGATCACCTCCTGGCGAGATGGCCACCACGTCACCGATCTCGGCGCGCAGTGTCGCAGCGACCGCAGAACCCGGCGAGTTCAACGGTAGCCACACGACGCGGTCGGGCATCTCGGTGACGACGAGCGGCAGCGTGATCGTGCCACTCGGAGTGCCGACGGTGACGAGTTCGCCATCGGCCGCGCCGATTTCGGCGGCGGTGGGCTCGGACAGGCGCACGACGGCCGGCCGGGCCGTGCCCGCGAGATAGGGCTCGCCGTCCTGAAGCCGACCCGCGTCCAGCAGCATCCGCCACCCGGTCAGCACGGCGTGGCCCGCCGACGGAGTCGCAGGCGTGGCGGGCGCCACGTCGGGGGCGGCGGCCCGGGTGCCCTGCCAACTGCCGATCCTGGCGTGCTCCCCACGGACGGTGCCTGCGTCGCGCAGGGCGAGGTCGACGCCGACCTCGTCGGCCAGCGCGGCGAGGACGCGAACGTCCGCGGTGGCGTTTGGCGGCAGGGCAGGTTCGAACGGGCGCAGCCTGCCTTCCCAGTTGATGAACGTGCCCGCCTTCTCCGTGACCGGTGCGACGGGGAACACCACGTCGGCGCGGTCGCTGATGGCGCTGTGGCGCAACTCCAGGCTCACCACGAACCCGGCCATCGCCACGGCGGCCAATGCGCCGGTGGGATCGGGCAGGTCGTCCACCTCGACGCCACCGACGAGCAGCGCGCCGAGTGACCCGTCGGCCGCGGCGGCCAGGATCTGGGACGTGTCGCGGCCCGGCGTGTCGGGCAGGTCGTCGACGTGCCAACCCGCCGCAACCTCCTTGCGCGCCGCGGGATCCGCGACGGGACGCCCGCCGGGCAGCAGGTTCGGGGCCGCGCCGGCCTCCAAGGCGCCGCGGTCGCCCGCGCGTCGCGGTACCCAGCCCAGCCGGGCTCCGGTGCGCTCGGCGTGTCGAAGGGCGGCCGAGTACGCGCCGGGTGAGGTCGCCAGCCGCTCACCCACCAGGATCACCGTCCCCGAGGGCAGTTCGCCGAGCGCGTCGAGCGCCGCGGCTTCACCACCGGGCGCGGTAGCGACGAGTGTGCCACCCATCTTTTCGAGCCCGCGGGTGGCGAACGGCGCGATCGACGTCACCTTGAGGCCGCGCTTGCGGAAGGCCTTGCGCAAGCGCAGGAAGACGATCGGCGACTCCTCCTCGGGCTCGAAGCCCACGAGCAGCACGGCGGGAGCCGATTCGAGGTCGGCGTACGTCACGGCCAGTTGCCTGCCCGCGACGGCCGCAGCGAGGAAGTCGGCCTCCTCGGCGGAGTGCGACCTGCTGCGGAAGTCGACGTCGTTGGTGCCCAACACGATCCGAGCGAACTTGGCGTATGCGTACGCGTCCTCGAGCGTGGCGCGCCCACCGACCAGCACGCCCGTGTTGGCGCCCGCGGCGGTCAGCCCCCGCACCGCGACCGCGACGGCTTCCGACCAGGAGGCAGGCCGTTGCGTGCCGTCGGGGTCGCGGACCAGCGGCGTGGCGATCCGGTCGCCCTGCGTTGCGTACGTGAACGCCCAGCGCCCCTTGTCGCAGTTCCACTCCTCGTTGACCTCTGGGTCGTCACCGGCCAAGCGGCGCAACACCTTTCCGCGTCGGTGGTCGGTACGCTGCGCGCAACCCGAAGCGCAGTGCTCGCAGACACTGGGCGACGAGACTAGATCGAAGGGTCGCGCCCGGAACCGGTAGGCGGCGCCGGTCAACGCCCCGACCGGGCAGATCTGGACGGTGTTGCCGGAGAAGTAGGAGTCGAACGGTTCGTCGGCGGCGATGCCGACCTGCTGCAGCGCGCCGCGCTCGAGCAGCTCGATGAAGGGGTCTCCTGCGATCTGGTTGGAGAACCGCGTGCACCGCGCGCACAGCACGCAGCGCTCGCGGTCGAGCAGCACCTGCGACGACAGATTGATCGGCTTGGGGAAGGTGCGCTTCACGTCGGTGAAGCGAGTGTCGGCCTGGCCGTTGGACATCGCCTGGTTCTGCAGCGGGCACTCGCCGCCTTTGTCGCACACCGGGCAGTCCAGCGGATGGTTGATGAGCAAGAGCTCCATGACGCCGTGCTGGGCCTTGTCGGCGGCCTCGGACGTCAGTTGGGTGCGCACCACCATGTCGGGCGTGACGGTGATGGTGCACGACGCCATGGGCTTGCGCTGACCCTCGACCTCCACCAGGCACTGACGGCAGGCGCCGACGGGCTCGAGCAGCGGGTGGTCGCAGAACCTGGGGATCTGGATGCCCATGAGCTCGGCGGCGCGAATCACCAACGTGCCCTTGGGCACGCTGATCTGGTGGTCGTCGATGGTGAGCGACACCAGCTCGACCTCGGGTTGGCCGGTGGCCGGGGTGGCCTTGTCCTCCGCCGTCGTCACGCGGCCACCTTTCTCGGGCGAGCAGACATAAACTCCCCTGCTCTCCGGCGTGTCGGGGGAGTTTGCGTCTGCTCGCGGGGGGAAGTCATACGCTCACTCCTTCCGGTGCTTGCAGCATCGACGCGTGCGGGTCGAACGGACACCCACCGTCGAGGTGGGCGAGGTACTCGTCGCGGAAGAACTTGATGGACGAGAGGATCGGGCTGGCAGCGCCGTCGCCGAGCGCGCAGAACGACTTGCCGAATATCGCGTCCGAGATGTCGAGCAGCTTCTCGACGTCGGCCTCGCTGGCTCCCGCCTTCCCCGTGTCGCTTCGCTCTCCCCCGCAAGCGGGGGGACCCCCAGCGCCGGGTCCGTCCTCGAGCCGTTCGTAGATCTGTGCCAGCCAGTAGGTGCCCTCGCGGCACGGCGTGCACTTGCCGCACGATTCGTGGGCGTAGAACTGCGTCCACCGTCGGACCGCGCGCACCACGCACGTCGTCTCGTCGAAGATCTGCAGCGCCTTGGTGCCCAGCATCGAGCCGACCTTGGCCATGTGCTCGTAATCCAGTGGGATGTCGAGGTGTTCGGCGGTCAGCAGCGGCGTCGACGATCCGCCCGGCGTCCAGAACTTGAGGTGGTGGCCCGCCCGTACGCCACCGGCGTAGTCGAGCAGTTCGCGCAGCGTGATGCCGAGCGGGGCCTCGTACTGGCCGGGAGTGGTGACGTGGCCCGACAGCGAGTACAGCGTGAAACCGGGTGACTTGTCCGACCCCATCGACTTGAACCAGTCGACGCCGCCGCGCATTACGGCGGGCACGCTGGCGATGGACTCGACGTTGTTGACCACCGTGGGGCATGCGTACAGCCCGGCCACTGCGGGGAACGGTGGGCGCAGCCGCGGCTGTCCGCGCCTGCCCTCCAACGAGTCGAGCAGCGCCGTCTCCTCGCCGCAGATGTAGGCGCCCGCGCCCGCGTGCACCACCAGGTCGACGTCGAACCCGGACCCCTGGACGTCTGTGCCCAGATAGCCGGCCTCATAGGCCTCCGCCACCGCGGCTTGCAGCCTGCGCAGCACCGGCACCACCTCGCCGCGCACGTAGATGAAGGCGTGCCTGGCGCGGATCGCGTAGGCCGCGATGATGGCGCCCTCGACGAGCACGTGTGGCGTCGCCATCATCAACGGAATGTCCTTGCACGTACCGGGTTCCGACTCGTCGGCGTTGATCACCAGGTAGTGCGGCTTGGCGCCGGCACCCTCGTCGCCCTGCGGAATGAACGACCACTTCTGCCCCGTGGGAAAGCCCGCCCCGCCGCGACCGCGCAGCCCGGAGTCCTTCACCAGGGCGATGACGTCGTCGGGGGTCATGCCCAGCGCGGTCTTCAGCGCCGCGTAGCCGTCGTGACGGAGGTAGGTGTCCAGCGTCCACGACTCGGGGTCGTCCCAGTAGGCGCTGAGCACGGGGGTCAGCATCGTCATGGCCGCTCCCCGTTCTTGCTGGGGACGTCCGCCGCGGGGGCGGGCGCAGGCTCGTCGCGCGCCGTCTCCTTCGCGATCTTCTCGTCGTCCGGCCCGTCGGCGGTGGCTCCGGCGTGCGGCGACCGAGGGGGCGGTCAAGCCCTTCTCCTGCGCGATCCGCAACCCCGCGAGCGTGGCATCCCCTGGAGTGCCGTCGTTGGCGCCTGGGCGTTGGTCGGGAAAGCCGGCGAGGATCCGCGCGGTCTGGCGGAACGTGCACAGCGGGGCCCCGCGGGTGGGGGTGACGGTCGCGCCGCTGCGCAGGCTCGTCGACGAGTTCCCTTGCCGACGAAGGGGTTTGATTGTCGAAGAACTCCCAGTTGACCATCACCACTGGGGCGTAGTCGCATGCCGCGTTGCATTCGACGTGCTCGAGGGTCACCTTGCCGTCGGGAGTGGTCTCGCCCGCGTGCACGTCGAGGTGGTCTTCGAGCACCTCGAGGATCGCGTCACCGCCCATCACCGCGCACAGCGTGTTGGTGCACACCCCGACCAGGTACTCGCCGGTGGGCGTGCGCCGGTACATCGAGTAGAAGGTGGCGACGGCGGTCACCTCAGCCGGGCTGAGCGCCAGATACTGGGCACAGAAGGCGATTCCGGCGGGTGTGAGGTAGCCGTCCTCGGCCTGGACGAGGTGCAGCAGCGGCAGCAGGGCCGACCGCGCGCTCTGGGTAGCGCGCGACCACCTTCGCCGGCGTCGTCGGTCAGCCGAGCCGTGACGTCGGCCGAATACGACTGTGGCCCTTGGCTGATCGGTGGTCCCGGCTCGTCGGGTCGCGGCCCCAGCCGCAGCTCGACGACAGTCAAGCTCGTCTCCTCTTCGCGCGAGCGCTCATCACCTATCCACCCCGCCCATCACCGGGTCGATCGACGCGACCGCTGAGATCGCGTCGGCCACCATGCCGCCCTCGCACATCGCCGCCACCGCTTGCAGGTTGGTGAACGACGGGTCGCGGTAGTGCACGCGGTATGGCCGGGTGCCGCCGTCGGAGACCATGTGCACGCCGAGTTCGCCGCGCGGCGACTCGACCGCGACGTACACCTGCCCGGCGGGGACGCGGATGCCCTCGGTCACCAGCTTGAAGTGGTGGATCAGGGCCTCCATCGACGAGCCCATGATCTTGGCGATGTGCTCGGGGGAGTTGCCCAACCCGTCCGGCCCGAGCTTGAGGTCGGCGGGCCAGGCGAGCTTCTTGTCGGTGATCATCACCGGTCCGGGCTTCAGCTTGTCGAGACACTGTTCGACGATCTTGAGCGACTCCCTCATCTCGCCCACCCGAATCAGGTAGCGGCCGTAGGCAGTCACACTCGCGGTCGGTGATGACGTCGAACTCGTAGTCCTCGTACCCGCAGTACGGTTGGGCGCGACGCAGGTCGTGTGGCAGCCCGGTGGAGCGCAGGATCGGGACCGGTGATGCCGAGCGCCATGCAGCCCGTGAGATCGAGGTACCCGACGCCCTTGGTGCGGGCCTTCCAGATGTAGTTCTCCCGCAGCAGATTCTCGAGATCGTTGAGCTTGGTGGGCATGGTCCGCAGGAGTTCCTTGAGCTCCGGCATCACCTCGTCGGGTAGGTCTGCGGCCAGCCCGCCCGGCCGGATGTAGGCGTGGTTCATGCGCAGGCCGGTGATGGTCTCGAACACCGACAGCACCTGTTCACGTCCGAGGAAGCCGAAGAACATGGCCGACATGGCGCCCAGTTCCATGCCGCCGGTGGCCAGTGCGACGAGGTGGCTGGAGATCCGGTTGAGCTCCATCAGCATCACGCGGATCACGCTGGCTCGCTCGGGGATGTCGTCGGTGACGTCGAGCAGCTTCTCGACGCCGAGGCAGTACGCCGTCTCGTTGAAGAACGGGGACAGGTAGTCCATGCGGGTGACGAAGGTGACGCCCTGTGTCCAGGTGCGGTATTCGAGGTTCTTCTCGATCCCGGTGTGCAGGTAGCCGATTCCGCAGCGGGCCTCGGTGATGGTCTCGCCGTCGATCTCGAGGATGAGCCGCAGCACGCCGTGCGTGGACGGGTGCTGCGGGCCCATGTTGACGACGATGCGCTCGCCGGCCACCGCGCTGGCCTGGGCGGCCTTGATCACCTCGTCCCAGTCTTCGCCGCCCACCGTGACGACGGTCTCGGGGGGATTGTTCGCAGTCGTCATCAGTTGTAGGCCCTCCGCTCGTCGGGCGGGGGAATCTCGGCGCCGTGGTAGTCACCGGAATGCCGCCCAACGGATAGTCCTTGCGCTGCGGGTGCCCCACCCAGTCGTCGGGCATCTCGATCCGGGTCAGCGAGGGATGTCCGTCGAAGATGATGCCGAAGAAGTCGTACGTCTCGCGTTCGTGCCAGTCGGTGGTCGGGTACACCGAAAACAGCGACGGCACATGAGGATCCGCGTCCGGTGCGGTCACCTCGACCCGGATCCGACGGTTGTGGGTGATCGACATCAGCGGGTAGACCGCGTGCAGTTCGCGGCCCGTGTCGCTGGGGTAGTGCACGCCCGAGACACCAAGGCACAGTTCGAATCTCAACGCTTCGTCGTCGCGCAACGCCTGCGCCACCGCGACGAGGTGCTCGCGGCGCACCTCGAGGGTGAGCTCGTCGCGGAACACCACCACCCGTTCGACGGCCGCGGTGAAGGCGTCCTCGCCGAGCGCGGTGATCAGCGTGTCGACCACGTCGTCGAAGTAGCCGCCGTACGGGCGTGGCGAACTGCCCGGCAACGCCACTTCCCGGACGAGCCTGCCGTAGCCGGAGGTGTCGCCGCTGCCCTCGACGCCGAACATGCCGCGCCGGATGCCGATCACCTCGCGGGCAGCGCCGGTGCCTCCGCCGCCGTTGCCGTTGGATTCCGTCATGACCGCAGCAGTCCCTTGAGTTCCAAGGTCGTCGGCGAGGCGAGTGCGGCCTCCTCGGCGGCGGCGATGGCCTCGGCCCGGTTGACGCCCAGTGGCATCTCCTGAATCTTGGCGTGCAGCTTGAGGATTGCGTTCAGCAGCATCTCGGGCCGGGGCGGGCAGCCCGGCAGGTAGATGTCCACGGGCACGATGTGGTCGACGCCCTGCACGATCGCGTAGTTGTTGAACATCCCGCCCGAGGACGCGCAGACACCCATCGCCAGCACCCATTTCGGTTCGGCCATCTGGTCGTAGACCTGCCGCAGCACCGGGCCCATCTTCTGGCTGACCCGGCCCGCGACGATCATCAGGTCGGCCTGACGCGGCGTCGCGGAGAACCGCTCCATGCCGAACCGGGCGATGTCGAAACGCGGTCCGGCGGTGGCCATCATCTCGATGGCGCAGCACGCGAGCCCGAAGGTGGCGGGCCACAGCGAGCCCTTGCGCACGTAGCCGGCGACCTTCTCGACCGTGGACAGCAGGATGCCGCCGGGCAGCTTTTCTTCGAGTCCCATTTAAATCAGTCCCACCGTCAATCCCACGACAGTCCGCCGCGCCGCCACACGTATGCGTAGGCGACGAAGACGGTCAGCATGAACAGCAACATCTCGACCACGGCGAACAGGCCGAGCGAGTCGAACGCCACCGCCCACGGGTAGAGGAACACGATCTCGATGTCGAAGACGATGAACAGCATCGCGGTGAGGTAGTACTTCACCGGGAAACGTTGACCGGTGGTCTCGTGTCCTGGCGAGCCGGGGGCCATCGGTTCGATGCCGCACTCGTAGGCCTCGAGCTTGGCGCGGTTGTACCGCCGCGGTCCGATCAGCAGGGCGATGCCCACCGAGCCGACCGCGAACGCGGCCGCGATGGCGCCGATGACCAGGATGGGTATGTAGACGTTCATACCGCTGTGTCGCTCCCTCGCTTGGGCTGTCGATGTGAGCTATCGCACAGCTTAGTCTTGTTAACCGTTCGGTTGGTCCATTTTGGATAGGATCAAATTTGTTACCTGGGCGTCAGCGTGGTCATATGCGAAGAACGCGAAGACTGAACGGCCCCAGGCTTTTTCGTGCTGGTTAAGCTACGGTCGCGCGCAACAACGACGCCACCGCTTCGCCCAGCCGAATCGGGTCGATCGGATGCGGCACGGCGGCCTCGGCCTGCGACCACTTCGCCAGCCAGGCATCGTCCGGGCGCCCGGTCAGCACCAGGATCGGCGGGCACTTCGCCATCTCGTCCTTGAGTTGCTTGGCCAGCCCGAGCCCGCCCGCGGGAGTTGCCTCACCGTCCAGGATCGCAAGGTCGATGCCGCCCTGGTCGATCGTCGAGACGACCACCGGTGCGGTGGCCACGTCGAGATAGCTCAGCTCGGGCAGATCGGGATGGACGCGCTTGCCAAGCGCCGAGCGCACCTTCTCCCTGGTGCGCGCGTTGTCGCTGTAGACCAGGAGCTTCAGCGGCTCGGTTCGGCGCGGGGTGGGCACACGGGCGATGCTACGACGGGGGCTGCTCCTGCGGTGCGAATACCGCGTCAGCGCTGATGCGCGTGGTGTCGCCGACCATGCCGAGCAGGTTGCCGTCGACGCCGAAGTCGTGGCGGTCGAGCTCGGCGTGCGCCACGATCCGGACGGCGCCGTCGTCGAGCAGCGTCGCCGTCGTCTGCAGGTCGATCCGACGCTCGACGCCCTTGATGGTCATCGTGGCCCGTAGCTGCACGGAGTGCGTCCCTTCGACGACGCCGCCGCGCACCGCCACGCCGATCAGCGGGAACTCCGTTGCGTCGAAGAAGTCGGCCGAGCGCAGGTGCGCGTCGCGCTTGCCGATGCCTGTCTTGATCGACCCCGCGGCGATGTGCAGGTGGCCGTTGACGTCGTGTTCGGCGGTGTGCTCGCCGGCCCCCTCGACCTCGGTGAACGTGCCTTTCACCGTGGCCACCCCCCACAGGGTCTTGGTCGCGAACTCGACTTTGGTGCGGCCCGGGTCGAGTGCCCAGGCCGACGGCGGACCGCACAACAGTTCGGAAATGGTGGCCATGTGACGTACCTCCTCAGAGCAGTGGCGCCATGTCCGACGGGTTGAAGTACTCGTCGATGCGGGTGATCAAACCCGAGGCGTCCACCTTGACAACGATGCAGACCCGCATTTCGATCGACACGTCGTCGGATCGGCTGGCGCGCAGCACGTGCTGCTGCACGAATCCGCCGTCGAAGAACCGCCGATCGAGGATCTCGTAACTCCGGGTCGTGGTGACGTCCATGAACCACCGGATCACCTTCAGTGCCCTGACGCGGTCGTTGTCCCTCGGGTCGCCGGTATGCCAGACCGTCACCTCCGGTGCCCACATGCCGTCGACGGTCTGGTAGTCACCGCGCTCGATGGCACCGAACAACCGGTTCGCCACGTCGAGGCTCACTTCGGCTTCATGGAATCTCCTTCTCTGGTTGACCTCAAGTGTGGTTGCGGTAGAACACTGGGATACATGACCACACCTGCACGGGAACGATTCAACGAGTTCTACGAAAACGGCACCCCGCCTTGGGTGATCGGCGAGCCGCAGCCCGCGGTCGTCGCGCTCGAACAGGCGGGCCGGATCCGGGGCAAGGTGCTCGACGTCGGCTGCGGGCTCGGCGAGCACACGATCCTGCTGACCACCCTGGACTACGACGTACTGGGCATCGACTACGTGCCGAGCGCGATCGAGCAGGCCCGCGCGAACGCGGCCGCCAAGGGTGTCGACGCACGCTTCGAGGTAGCCGACGCCACGGTCCTGCCCGCCGACGGCCGTTACGACACGATCCTCGACAGCGCGTTGTTCCACGTCTTCGGCGACGACGACCGTGCCGGCTACGTCGCGAGCCTGCACGGCGCGGTGAAACCCGGCGGTTACCTCCACGTGCTGGCCCTGTCCGACGCGGGCCGCGGCTTCGGGCCGCAGGTCAGCGAGGCGCAGGTCCGGGCCGCGCTTCGCCGACGGCTGGGAGCTCGAGGCGCTCGACGTCACGACCTACCGCGGCGTGGTGGGGGAGGTGCACTCCGAGGCCCTCGGCGTGCCCGTCGGAACCACGGTCGACGAGCCCGCGTGGTTGGCGCGGGTCCGCCGGCTGTGACCGGTTACTCCTGCTCATAGCCGGGGTGCGCGACGGCGAGCCGGTGCCCCACCAGGGCATGGAGCAGCGGCAGGAGTTCGGGGCCGCGGCCGTCGAGCTCACCCCTGCGGATCGCCGCCGAGAGCTCTCGCTCGTCGGGGAAGCCTAGGTCGAGCAGTGCGGCGGCGGGTTCGGCCGCGGTGTCGTCGAGCAGTTCTCGCTCGACGGTGCGCAGCACGTTGGCTGCGACCCTGGCGTGGAAGTTGACCGATCCGGTCGTGCCGTCGCGGACGTCGGTCTCGAGGAACTCCGCCACCGCGGCGACGAGTTCGGCCGCCGTGGGTCGGCCGTGCAGGTCGGTCATGGCGTCGTCTCCAGCAGGGCGAGCAGGTCGAACTCGGTCTCGCAGACCCGTCGGCCGATCGCGGCCAGTTCGACGGAGCGGGTCTGGCCGGACAGGTGTCGCTCGGCCTGATAGCGGCAGATGACGCCCCAGCGCAGCGTGGACAGGACCAACCACCAGTGCATCGCGGCCCGGTCCAGCACCGCGCCCGAGGCGGATTCGTAGGCGCGCAGGAAGTCCTCGACGGGTCCGAGCCCGCCCGCGCCGAGTGAGCGTGGCGCCCCGAAGCGCCACGCCCTGATGCAGAACCACGACAAGTCCTCGTACACCTCGCCGCTGTGGGTGAGCTCCCAGTCGAGCACCGCGGCGAGCCGGGCCGGGTGGGCCTCGGTGTCGATGATCAGGTTGCCCATCCGGAAGTCGCCGTGCACCAACACGTTCGGCGTCGGCGGTGGGCCGGTTCGCCGCGAGCCAGCGGAACGCCCACTCGAACGTGGCGGTGGTGTCGCCCATCTCGTCGAGCTGGGCGTGCCATTCGTCCAGCGGTTCGGACGCCGTCAGTCCGATACCGGCCGAATCGGCCAGGTGGATCGCGGCCAACGCGTCCGCGCACTGGGTCAGCAGGCTGGCGCGGGAGGTGTCGTCGAGCGCCCGTTGAATCCTGCGCACGATTGTCTCGCCGCCGATGAAGTCGCAGACCAGGAATGGATTGCCAAGGGCGGCAGGTGAATCGTCGGCGACCAGTACGTGCGGCACCGGGGCGCCCACGGCGGCGGCCCTCGTCAGGGCGGCCGCTTCGAGCTCCATCCCGGCATGGATCTCGTCGGGAGGCCCGATGCGCAGGATCAGTGCCCGCGACGCGCCGTCGGCGACGGCGTCGAACGCCCACGTGGCCCGGCTGGCCCCGCCGGTGAGCACGCGCAGGTCCTGAACCCGCACGTCGCCGAGCGAGGGGGCCAGCACCGCAGCGAGCGCAGGTGCGAGCTCCTCGGAGTTCACGCCGGGTTCTTCGGCTCTTCGCGGGACTTGCGACCGAACTTGAACATCCGTTGCGCCACCCGGCGGATCTGAATCTCCTCGGCGCCCTCGGTGATTCGGTAGCGACGGTGATGCCGGTAGATGTGTTCGAACGGCTCGTGGCGGCTGTACCCGAGGCCGCCGTGCACCTGCATGGCCCGATCGGAGGCCTCGCACACCAGACGGTTGGCGCGGTAGTTGGCCATCGACACCTTGTCCGACACCTCCATGTGGTGGTTGCGGTCCAGGTGCCAGGCTGCGTAGTAGACCAGGAGGCGCACCATCTGCGCCTCGGTCTGCAGCTCGACGAGCGGCCACTGCACGGCCTGGTTCACCGAAAGCGGCTTGCCGAACACCACCCGCTCGCTCGCATACGCGGCGGCCCGGTCGATGCAGAACTGCGCCGCCCCGAGGCTGCTGGCGGCCTGCCGAATCCTGTTCTCGTGCAGGAAGGTCTGACCGACCTCCAGCCCGTGGTCGACCTCGCCGAGGACGGCGTCACCGGGCACGCGCACGTCCTCGAGTGCTACCTCGCCGTGGTCGGTGGGCATGTTGAACGTCCACCAGTAGAACGGCACCGTGAAACCCGGAGTGTCGCAGGGCACCAGGAACGCGGTGATGCCGGTCGCCTGACCCGGGTCACCGGACGTACGCGCGAAGACCAGGTCATGGGTGGCGCGGTGCACGCCGGTGTTCCAGCGCTTCGTGCCGTTGATCACCCAGTCGTCGCCGTCGCGTACGGCGGTGGTCTCCAGCCACGTCGCGTCGGAGCCGTGAGCCGGCTCGGAGAGTCCGAAGGCCATCGACCGCTTCCCGGTCAGCATGGCCTCGATCCATTCCTGCTTCTGGGCTTCGGTGCCGAACCGCTCCATCATGATGACCTGGGGGAAGTTGCCGACGATCGACGATTCGTCCTGGAGATCGTTGTGCAGCCCGAGCCCCTTGTGCGCCAGATGTTCCCGGATGACGGCCATGTCGAGGTTGGTGCCGTCGCGGCCGCCGAACCGCGACGGCAGGCCGTAGCGCAACCAGCCCGCCGCGTCGGCCCGACGCCGCATCTCGTCGAGCAGGTCCTCCCACGCCCGCTGTGGGATCCCGCCGTTCTCCCAGTCGGTGCGAGCGTATTCGCGTCGTTGGTCGAAGTACTGCATGTGCTCGGCTTCCAGCGGCTTGATCTCCGCCTCGATGAAGGCGTCCATCTCGGCCAGCAGTCCTGGAAGGTGTTCGGGCAGCGTGAAATCCACGTTGATTTCTCCTTTTAGAAGCCGTAGAGGGTCTTTTTCCAAATGGTGGCGAGCGTGGTGATGGCGTCAGCGTCGCTGAGTTGAAGGCCGAGTTCCGACGGGCGCAGGAACACCGACGTGAAGTTCTCGAACAGCAGCGCGATGGCCGCGCCGGTGTGGTCGGGATCGAGGTCGGCGCCGTACCCCTGCTCCTGTGCGCGCCGCACCGATGCGGCGACGATGTCCATGCCGAAGCGCCGGAACTCGTTCTGCACTTCGGCGAACCGGGGTTTGGCATCGGCGAGTTGGCCGACGGCGATCATGATGCCGATGTTCTGCTTGAACATGTTCCAGTACCCGGTCACGACCGCCGAGAAGAACGCGCTGTCCTCCGGGGACTCCGGCAGGTGCACGCTGAGCCCGGAGGGCATCACCACGTCGTGCAGGAACGACTCCGCCAGCGTGGCCAGCAGGTCTTCCTTGTCGTCGTAGTAGCGGTAGAACACCGCAGGCGACTTGCCCGCCGCGGACGTGATGTCCGCCAGCGTCACCCCGTGAAAGCCACGTTCGGCGAACAGCTTCCGCGCCGCGAGCTCGATGGCCTCGCGGGTCTGGCGGCCCTTGGGGGTGAGCGTGACCGTCATCAGCCGAGGATGCGATCGCCGGCGCGCAGCAGCGCGCTGGGAAGGTAGTGGCCGACGGCGGACTCGGCGACGCCCGCCGCACGGATCGCCGCCTGCAGGTCGACGTGGACGCCGATGTCGCTGTCGCGCAACATGTACACCAGGTCTTCGGTGGCGATGTTGCCGCTGGCGCCAGGCGCGAAGGGGCAGCCGCCCAGCCCGCCGACCGAGGAGTCCAGGCGCGTCACGCCCGCCGTCACCGCTGCGTACGCGCTCGCCAGCCCGGTGCCGCGGGTGTTGTGGAAGTGTGCGCCGAGCGGCAGGTCGTCGATCACCGGGCGCACCCGGGCGACCAGGTCGGTGACCCGCCGCGGGGTGGTGGTGCCGATGGTGTCGGCGATGGCGATGCGGTCGGCGCCGAGTTCATACTGCCGCCGTGGCGATGTCGACGACGCGACGCGGATCGGTGGGACCGTCGAACGGGCAGTCCCATGCCGTCGCGATGATCACCTCGATGGAGGCGTCGTGCTCGTGGGCGATGCGGGTGATGTCGGCGATGAGGTCCGTCGAGTCGGCCGTCGACCGGCCGACGTTGGCCTGGCTGTGACCGTCCGCCGCCGACACCACGTACTCGATGGAACCCATTCCGGCGGCCACCGCACGGCCCGCGCCGCCCGGGCCTGCCACCAGCGCCGAGAACTCGATGCCGTGTGACTGCCGGTAGCGGGGCAGTTCCGCCGCCAGCGCGGCAGCGTCGGCCAGCGCGGGCACCTTCGACGGTGACACGAAGGCGGTCGCCTCGATTTCGCGGACCCCGGTGGCGACGACGGCCTCAAGCAGGGCCAGCTTGGCGGACAACGGGATCGGGTCCTCGATCTGCAGGCCGTCGCGCAGGCACACCTCGCGGATGGTGACGTGTCCCGGCCACGTCGACCCCCCGTTCGCTGCGCTCGCACCCGCCGATTCGCTCACAGCACCCCTTCGGACCGCAGCGCGTCCAGTTCCTCGTCGGACCTGCCCAGCAGGTCGCGGTAGACCTCGTCGTTGTGCTGCCCGGGCGACGCGGAGCCCGCGTACCGGATGGTGCCCGGCGTCTCGGACAGCACCGGCACCACGCCGGGACCCTTGACGTTGCGTCCGATGCGCTCGTCGAAGTGGTCGGCGATCATCCCCCGGGATAGCAGCTGCGGATCGTCGACCACTTCCGCGACGGTGTTGATGGGTCCGCTGATGACGCCGGCCGCCGACAGCGTGGCGATGACGTCGGCGGGCTGTCGCTCGGCCGCCCACGCGGCGATGATCTTGTCCAACTCGTCCTGATTGCGGCCGCGGGCAACGTGATTGACGAAGCGGTCGTCGGTCGCGAGCTCGGGCTGCCCCATCGCGGCACACAGCCGGCGGAACACCGTGTCCTGGTTCGCGGCGATCACCACCCAGCTGCCGTCGGCGGTCGGGTAGATGTTCGACGGCGCGATGCCCTCCAACCGGGTGCCCGACGGTCCACGCACCACGCCGCCGACGTCGTAGTCCGGAATGGTCGACTCCTGCACCGCCAGACACGCTTCGGTGAGCGCGGCATCGACGATCTGGCCGTCACCGGTCACCGTCCGCCGGTAGAGCGCGGCGAGCGCACCCTGCGCGGCGAACATGCCTGCCAGGCTGTCGCCCAGCGACAACGCAAGCCGAGGGGGAGGACCGCCGGGAAAGCCGTTCATGTGGCGCAGTCCGCTGGCGGCCTCGGCGACCGAGGCGTAGCCGGCCTTGCCCGCCTCCGGGCCGGTCTGTCCGTACCCGGACACGCGCACCAGGATGATGCCTCGATTGCGTTCGCGCAGCACGTCGTAACCGAGGTTCCACTTCTCCAAGGTGCCGGGCCGGAAGTTCTCGACGATGATGTCGGACTTCTCGACGAGGTCGAGGAAGAGCTCGCGGCCCTTGGGCTCGCGTAGGTTCAGCGTCACGGCCTTCTTGTTGCGCGCGTGGACGGTCCAGAAGAAGTGGTGCCCGTCGAGTTCGGCCTGCCCCCAGGTGCGCAGCGGATCTGGGGCACCTGGCGGCTCGATCTTGACGACCTCGGCGCCCATGTCGCCGAGCAGGCGCCCGGCGAACGGTCCGGAGATCAGCGTGCCGACCTCGATGACCCGGATGCCGTCGAGCGGGCCGGTCACGGTCACTTGGTCTCCAGTGACAACCCGTGCCGATGCAGCCAGTCCGTGACGACGCCGACGGCCTGGCGCAGCGTGCCGCGTTGGTCGGGACCCGCGTAGTAGTGGTTGGCCCCGGCGATCTCGTGCATCTCCTTGTCAGGGTGGCCGATGGCCTCGAAGAGCCGCCGGGTGTGACTCGGGCGTGCACGCGTCGTCGGCCAGGTTGCCGATCACCAGCGTCGGGCACCGCGATGTCGGGCCCGCAGTCGACGGCGTCGCCGTTGGCGTCGTCGTAGCTCCACTGCGACAGCCAGCTGCGCAACGTGCAGAACCGGGCCAGCCCGACGGGGCTGTTGTTCACCACCTGCGGGTCGCCCAGGTAGCAGGTGCCGGGGGCGCGATCGTTCGGGTCGACCGTCGGGTCGAGCCAGCGCGGGTCGGCCATGGTGCCGTGCACGACGAACGCGAACTCGTCGTCGGGACGCCCCGCCGCCCTCAGTTCGGCCAACTTCTCCCTGACCCACTTGGTGATTCGCCGGTTCCGCGCGATCTGCGCTTCCCGGTAGCGGTCGAGGAACTCCTGCGTGTACGGCGGCTGGTTCGGGTTGTCCGGGTTGTAGAGGTCGAGTTCGGGGTCACGTTTGGACGGGTCGGACTCGTCGAGGATCGAGGCGTCCATCCACTCGGTCATGGTGCCGTGGCGGCTGACGTGCGCGGCGAGCAGCATGATCGCGTCGGCGGGGATCAGGCCCAGCTTGGTCAGGTCGGGGCCGTCACCGGACGGGCTCGCCGTGATCGTCGGGTGCTGCGCCTGCTGCTGGTAGAACACCGACAGTGACGCCGCCGCCACTCCAGCCGGCCAGCACCACCTTGGAGTAGCCGAGCCGGTTCTTGGCGTCCTTGATGCACTCCCCGAGGTCCTCGACCACCTTCTCCATGAGCAGTGCGGAGTCGGTGCCGCGGAAGCGGCTGTTGCAGTAGATGACGTGATGCCCGCCCCGGGCCAGCCCGTTGATCATCGGCAGGTAGGCGCCGCCGCCGATGGGGTGCATGAACACCAGCACCGTGTCCGACGGCTTGTCCTTTGGCTTCAGCAGATAGCTCTCCAACACGACCAGTTCGGCGACGCCGCCGTAGACGTCGCGGACGCCCGAGGTGTTCTGGTAGGCAACGAGATACGGGATGCGCTCGTAGTCGAACTTCACCGGCGCTCCGTGGTCGTCATCAGTGCCCTCTCTTCTTCGCGCAAGCGCTCATCAGTGCTGCCCAAGGTCGTTCGCCAGCACCTCGGCCGACGCGACGAGCCGTCGCCTGGTGTCGATGGCGATCACCGACCAGTCCACCTGGTCGTAGTCGTCGAACTTGCGGCGGGCTCGTTCCCGCGCCTTTTCCGGCGCACCGTGGTGAACCCCTTGCGGCGCATGGGAAACCAACCCGGGTGGCATGGGAATTCCGTATAGCGAGCCGCCGTGGAAGAACGCGATCTCGTCGAAGTCGACGTTGCGGTGGTACCAGGGGGTGCGCTCGGTGCCCGCGACGCTCTCGGCGGGTTTGGGTAGGAAGTTCATCACGTAGACACCGGTGGCCTGCATGAACAGGTGCACGGTCGGCGGAAGGTGCACGCTGTCGGAGGTCACCACGTTGTAGTCGGCGATGTTGAAGGTGAAGGGGAAGTTGTCGCCGCGCCAACCCTCGACGTCGAGCGGATGGTGTTGGTAGTACAGCGTCGTCGGCCCGCCGTCGTGGATGAGCCGGACTTCGTAGGACTCCCTGCCGTCGTCGTCGATGGGGGCCGGTTCCGGGATGACGGTCTGTGACGGGTCGAACGGGAAATGCCTGCCGAGCGCGCCTGGCGGAGGCACCCGGAACTCGTCGGTGGCCTGGACCATCAGGAAGGTGCTCCCCTCTGACACTTCCACCTCCCCCGAGTCGCCGCGCTGCTGCCCCAGGGGATCGGGAACCTGGCGCCACGTGCACGCCTTCGGGATGTACACCCAGTCGCCCGCGCGGTAGCGCAGCGGCCCGAACTCCGTCTCCAGCAGCCCAGAACCCTTGTGCACGAAGGACAGCAGGTCGCCGTCGACGTAGCGGACGAAGAACGGCATCGGCTCGCTGCGCCGCGACAGCAGCACCTGGCAGTCGGCGTTGGAGAACATCAGGAGCGGGCCGCCGGCCGCGTCGGTGGCGTCACTGGGCTTGAGTTCGCTCGACAGCACGTCGACAGGGCGCAGCGGCCCCTCGGACCGGTACGCGGTGGGGTCGTTGCGGCGGTACATGTTGGCGGTGCGGCCGGTGAATCCGCCGCGGCCGAGCTCGTCGTCCTTGAGTCCGTCGAGGTCGGCGTGAAGCCGCCGGGGGGTCTTGCCCTTGCGGAGGTGAACGAAGGATTCCATGGAATACGCCAATCACGTCGAAGCGGAATGGTGGAACGGAACTGAAACTGACGTTACTTTTATTTCGGGGCTGGTGCAAGGCCTGAGCCGGGCCGAATCCGACGCCCTCGTGGAGGTGTTCAGCGATCGAGGTCGACGCGGATGGTCAGCAGGTCGGTACCGAACGTGCGCACCCGAAACTGTTGAACTGCGGCAGTTCTCGAAGCCGGGCCTGCGGGTCGTCGTCGGGCACCAGATGTGCGGTCCCGCTGTGCCACCGTCCGCGCAGTCGCACGCGCACGCGGGGGTCGGCCTTGATGTTGCGCACGTACTGTGAGCGTTCGCCGAACTCCGACACGAACCAGAACTCCTGGCCGACGAGCTTGCCCCCCAACGGCGTGCGGCGCGGCTCGCCGGACTTGCGCCCCGTCGTCTCGAGGAGCGTCTGGAAGGGATTGCGTCGCATCATCGGGTTGGCGACGCGCTTCTGGAAGAAGGTGGTGAAACCAGCGGGCGGGTTCGGCACGTCAGTCAGTCTCACACCATCGCCGTGCGCGGAATCTTCAGGCCCAGCGCGAGCGCACCGGCGAGCTCGCGGCTGGTGTCGTAGTCGAAGACGACGTGACCCGCGAGCACGTCGACGTCGCGCTTGAAGCGCTGCAGGGGACTGTCGAGGAAGTGCACGCTGGCACCGGAGGCCTCGAAGAGCGACGCGATCACGGCGCGGGACTCGGCCACGATGTGCGCCGCGGCCAACCGGGCCTCTCCGCGCACCGGGCGTGGCACGGAGTCGCCCGCGGCGACGATGCCCGCCACCTCGTCGACGGTGTCGGCCAGTAGCCCGTGCAGCGCCCGCAGCCGCACGCGGGCCTCGGCGAGCCGGGCCTGCGCGATGGGCTTGTCCCTCTGCATCACGCCCTCATAGGCCAACACGCGGCCGGTCAGCCGCTCGCCGTAGAGCTCCGTGACGCGTTCCGCGCTGCCGAGTGCGGGCATCGCGGCCAGCAGCGCAAGAGCTGGGACCATGGGCCAGCGGTAGGTCGCCGAGTCGTGCAGCCCGGCGCCAGGGGCGGTGCCGCCGTAGATGTCGGCGACCCGGACGAGCCGGTGCTCGGGTACGAACGCATCGGTGACGACGACGTCGTTGGAGCCGGTGGCCCGCATGCCGTCGGTGTGCCACACGTCGACCACCGTGAAGTCTTCGGCGGGCAGCAGTGCCAGCGCCGGGTAGATACCGTCGTCGGGCCCGCACAGAGCACCGACGATCAGCCAGTTGCCGTCCATGACGCCCGTGGCCCAGGACCACCGCCCGGAGAGCCGTATGCCGCCGTCAGCGGGCACTCCGCGGCCCGTCGGCGCGAGCGGGGCGGGGGCGAGGAAGGGACGGGTGGCGAACGCCTCCTCCTGGGCCTGCTCGCCGAACAGCGCGACCATCCAGTTGTGCAGGGCGTAGAACCCGATGGTCCATGCGCTGGACGTGCAGCCGTGGGCCATGCGGCGGACGGGGTCGAGGATCGCCGGGAAGTCGGCCTGCTTGCCGCCGAAGCGCGCGGGAACCAGCAATTCGGTGAACCCCGACGCGGCCAGCTCGGTGACGGTCTCGTCGGGCAGCCGACGGAGGTGTTCGGCTTCGCGAGCGCGTGCGGCCAAACCGGTGACGAATTGGTCAGAGATGCCCTGCATCATGTCCGCTGGAGGCATGGCGAGGACGCTACCATACCTTTTAGTATGTAAATTTATCGGGCGAGCATGAGATCAAGAAACCGTTCGCCAGAAGTGGCTTCCCGCGGGCCGGGCGTGGGACGCGACAGATGAAGGAACCCGATTCCCGCTGCGAAGACGACGTTTGCGCGCAATTCGGCGTCGGCGGCGCCGAACCCGTAGTCCAGGAACGCCTGGCGCACCGCCTGCAACACGCGGCGGTCGGACGCGCGGACACTCGCCGCGACGGATTCGTCCGACCTCGCCCATTCGCGCATCGCGCGTTCCAGCGTCCAGTGCCGAGGGCTGACCAGCGCCGACATCATCCGGGCCAGACGTTCGCGTGGGGTGAGGTCACCGGCGTCGTCGAAGCTGCGGCGGTCCTCGTCGCGCAGTTCGCCCCAGGTCGCGATGAGAGCGGCCCGGTAACTCGGCATCCCGTCGAAATGCCAGTAGAAGCTCCCCTTGGTGACGCCGAGGCGCTCGCAGAGCCGATCCAGCTTGAGTGCTTTGATGCCCTCTTCGGCAAGGATTGCGTAGCCCGCGCGAATCCAGTCGTCGACGCTCAATCGGCTGGCCAATCGTTTGCCAGTCGCACCTTGGGCACCTGCCATGAGCCGCAGCCTAGTAGTGCGTCAGGCACCGCATCTGACGTCGTCGTTACTTTCCTGAACAGTCAGCAAACCCGTAACAGGGTCATCACAAGGGTTTCTCACAGGAGCGACCCCATGTTTTACTGCCTTCCGACAACTGAAACTCTCTGGTCCGTGCCAAACTTGGACGGGCGCGGCCGGTTGGTGCAATGCCACCGGTCCGCACGGGCGATCACCGATCGCGCATCTGAACGGGTAACGAGTAACCGAACTGAATGGGATTTAAGTAGATGTTCGTTGACAGAATTCGCGGCCGATGGGCCCGCCGAATCGTGGGTGCGACCGTGGCGGCGCTGATGCTGCCTGGTTTCATCGGCCTGGTCGGCGGTAGCGCAACCGCGGGGGCGTTCTCGCGCCCCGGTCTGCCGGTCGAGTATCTGATGGTGCCGTCGGCCAGCATGGGCCGTGACATCAAGGTCCAGTTCCAGAGCGGCGGCTCAGGCTCGCCTGCCGTGTACCTGCTCGACGGTCTGCGCGCCCGCGACGACTTCAACGGCTGGGACATCGAGACTCCGGCGTTCGAGTGGTACCTGGACTCCGGCCTGTCGATCGTCATGCCGGTCGGTGGCCAGTCCAGCTTCTACAGCGACTGGTACTCGCCGGCGTGCGGCAAGGCCGGCTGCACCACCTACAAGTGGGAGACGTTCCTGACCTCGGAGCTCCCGGGCTACCTGTCGGCCAACAACGGCGTGAAGCCCACCGGTAGCGCCGCCGTCGGCCTGTCGATGGCCGGCTCGGCATCGATGAACCTGGCGATCTACCACCCCGACCAGTTCCCGTACGCGGCATCGCTGTCGGGCTTCCTGAACCCCTCCGAGGGGTCGTGGCCGTTCCTGATCAATCTCTCGATGGGTGACGCAGGTGGCTACAAGGCGAATGACATGTGGGGCCCCACGGAGGACCCGAACAGCGCCTGGAAGCGCAACGACCCGATGGTCAACGTCCAGCAGCTGGTCGACAACGGCACCCGCATCTGGGTCTACTGCGGCAACGGCCAGCCCAGCGAGCTGGGTGGCGGCGACCTGCCCGCGAAGTTCCTCGAAGGCCTGACCATCCGCACCAACCGGACGTTCCAGGACAACTACATCGCTGCGGGTGGAAAGAACGGCGTGTTCAACTTCCCCGACACCGGCACCCACACCTGGGCGTACTGGGGTCAGCAGCTGCAGCAGATGAAGCCCGACCTCATCAGTCACCTGCTCTGAGTGATCCGGGTGGCGGGCGGTCAGAAGCCGCCCGCCACCCGCACCACCGCACGGCCGGAGTAGCGGCCTGCGCGCACCTCGTCGATCACGGACACCACGTCCTTGACGTCGACGTCGTGCGTGACCGCCGAAAGGTGCTGCGGTCGAAGCGAACTCCCGAGCTCGGCCCATAGATGACGTCGCCGCGCGATCGGAAGCATCACCGAGTCGATGCCCAACAGTGCCACCCCGCGCAGGATGAACGGCATCACCGTGGTCGGTAGCGCAGCGCCACCGGTGAGCCCGCTGGCGGCCACTGCGGCGCCGTACTGCAGTGTGCTGAGCACGTCGGCCAGCGTTGCGCCGCCGACGCAGTCGATCGCACCCGCCCAGCGCGTCTTGCCGAGCGGGCGTGGCTTGGCGTCGGGATCCTCTGGCAGCCGGCCGATCACGTCGGCGGCGCCGAGGGCCTTGAGGCCGTCGGCGGCCTCGGGCTTTCCGGTCGACGCGACCACCTGGTAGCCGGCGGCAGCCAGGAGGTCAACGGACAGCGATCCGACGCCCCCGGTGGCGCCTGTGACGACGATGGGGCCGTCATCCGGCTGGATGCCACGGTCGATGAGGGCCTGGACGCTCAGCGCGGCGGTGAAGCCCGCTGTGCCGATCGCCATGGCGTCGCGCGCGTCGAGCGCTCCGAGCGTGACCACCTGGTCCGCGGGCAGCCGTGCGTATTCGGCGTATCCGCCGTGCTTTCCGGTGCCGATGTCGTAGCCGTGGGCCAGCACCTTGTCGCCGACCGCGAAGTCGGGGGAGCCGGATTCGACCACTTCGCCTGCCAGGTCGACGCCGGGCACGATCGGGTAGTCGCGCACCACGCCACCCCTGGGGGTGACGGCCAGCGCGTCCTTGTAGTTGACGCTCGAGTACTCGACCCGGATGGTGACGTCCCCCGGCGGCAGGTCCTCCTGCTTCAGGGTTTCCACCGACGTCGTGATGCCGTCGTCGTGCTGCCGCGCGACCAGAGCGCTGCAAAGGTGTCCATGGGTGCCGACGCTATCGTGTCGGAGCTCACTTGCCCGTCGCTTCGCGCGCCCGGGCACCGCCAGGGCCGCTACTTCAGTTCGGCCGAGGACAAGCCCAGCAGTCGACGTGCGATGACCAGCTGCTGAATCTGCTGCGTGCCTTCGAAGATGTCGAGGATCTTCGAGTCGCGGGCCCACTTCTCCAGCAGCGTCTGCTCGGAATAGCCGGTCGTTCCGGCCAGCTCGACGGCCTTCAGCGTGATGTCGCTGGCCACCCGGGCGGACTTGGCCTTGCCCATCGAGGCTTCCTTGGAGTTCGGGATCTTGTTGTCGGCCTGCCATGCGGAACGGATGGTCAGCAGGTAACCCGACTCCCAGTCCGCCTCCATGCGCAGGAACTCCGCGGCGGCCGCGCTCTGTGCGTGCGCGGGCTTGTCGTAGGAGATCTCGATGCCCGCGTCGGTGAGGATCGCGCGGAGCTCCTCGAGCGCGGCCCTGCCGATGCCGACGGCCATGGCAGCGACGATCGGCCGGGTGTTGTCGAACGTCTCCATGACGCCGGCAAACCCCTTGTCCACGTTGATGTCCGGGTTGCCCAGTAGGTTTTCCTTGGGGATGCGGGCGTTCTCGAACCGAATCACGGCGGTGTCGGACGCCTTGATGCCGAGCTTGTGCTCGAGCCGTTCGACTGTGACGCCAGGGTGGTCGCGGGGCACGATGAACGACTTGATCGCGGCCCGGCCCTTCGACTTGTCCAGCGTCGCCCAGACGACGATGTGGGTGGCACGCGAGCCCGCCGTGACGAAGATCTTTTCGCCGTTGATGACGTACTCGTCGCCGTCGAGGGTCGCCGTGGTGGACACCGCGGCCGAGTCCGAGCCGAAGCTGGGTTCGGTGATGGCCATGGCGGCCCACACCTTGCCGAGCCGCTCCAATTGCTCGTCGGTGGCGACACCGGAGAGCGCGGCGTTGCCGAGTCCCTGGTAGGGCACCGACAGCATCAGCGCGACATCGCCCCAGCTGACTTCCAGCACGTTGAGCACCGCGGACATGTTGCCGCCGTTGATATTTGCCGTCTTGGCTGTTCCATTTCCGGCGGACTCTTCATCACGGAACGCCTCGGCGCCGGCGAACGAGATGGTGTTGGCCTCAGAGATTCCCTCGAAAAGAGTGGCCAGGGTGTCGAGCTCGACGGGGTAGGCGTGTTCGGCGAGGTCGTACTTGCGCGAGATGGGCCGCAGCATCTCCGCCGCGCCTTGGTGGCCCTTCTCGATGACGGCCTGCAGCTTCTTGGGCATTTCCAGATTGATTGCCATGTCAGGTCTTCCGTTCCTTGTCGATCAAGCGCTTACAGGACCACGACGCCCTCGGCGACGCCGAGTGCGCGGAGATCGCGGTACCAGCGTTCGACCGGGTGTTCCTTGGTGAAGCCGTGGCCGCCGAGCAGTTGGACGCCGTCGAGGCCGATCTGCATGCCCTTGTCGGTGGCGATTCGCTTGGCGAGTGCGGCTTCCCGGATGAACGGGAGGCCTTGTTCGGCCCGCGACGCGCCGCGCCAGGTGACGAGGCGCAGCCCGTCGAGTTCGGTGGCGATGTTGGCGCACATGAACGCGACGGCCTGGCGGCGGGCGACCGGCTCGCCGAATGCCTCGCGCTCCTTGACGTAGGGAATGACGTAGTCGAGCACCGCGTGCGACGTGCCGACGGCCAGTGCGGCCCAACCCAATCGGGCCAGCGCGATCGCCTCTGAGTAGTCGCGGGCGGAGTCGGTGTCCGGGACGTCATCCTCGCCGAGTCGGTTGTGTAGCGGCACGGCGACGTTGTCGAGTTCGACGCGGCCGAGCGCGGAGGCGCGGATGCCCATGCTCGGGTCGGGCGTGACGGACAGCCCCGCGGAGTCCGACTCGACGATGAAGAGCGCCGGCTTGCCGTTGAGTTGGGCGCCGATGATGAACACCTCGGCGTCGGCGGCGGCGGGCACCAACGACTTGACGCCGCTGAGCCGATAGCCGCTGGGCGTCCGCACCGCGATGGTCTTCAGGACGGTTGGGTCGAACAGCGCATGCGGCTCTGCAATCGCCACGCACGCCTGCGGAACCTGCTCGCTCGCGAACGCGGGCAGGTAGGTGGCCTGCTGGTCGGCGCTGCCCCAGTGCGTGAGCGCGGAAGCGACGCCACCCGGCGCCAGGATCGGCAGCGCGAGGCCCATGTCGCCGTAGGCCAGCGCCTCGGCGACGAGGGCATTGGTGACCGTGCCGCGGCTTTCGGCGATGCCGTCGAAGTCCTCGGGGATGTTGATGGCCGTGATGCCGAGTTCGGCGGCCTTCGCGATGAGGTGAGGGGAGTAGGCCGCAGCGTCGTCGGAGTCGTGGGCGGCAGGCCGAAGGATCTCCTCGGCGAACTCCTCGACGGTCTCGACGATCATCTTTTGGTCTTCATCGGGGGTCAGGTCGAAATAGTCCGAGCCGCTCGCCTTCAGCCGGGTGGGGGGCTTGCCAAGGCCCCGGACGCGCTTGAACCCGCGCGTCGCTGTGCCTGCGGCCGAGAAGGCGGTCTTGACGCCGTAGCGGAGGCCCTTGTTGAGCGGGTCGCGCAGGCCGTAGCGGTCCAGGAACTCCTGGCCCACGATGGGGGTGACGAGCGCCAGCCCGATGTCGGTGGCCGTGCGCTTGTGCCGCTGCAGGCCCACCGCGCTCTCGGATCCGGAGCGCTTGGCGCGCCGCTGCTTCGCGGCGTCTTTGGGGGGCAGGGTGTCGGTCATGTTCGCAGCCTCGAGTCGTTGGGCGGTGCTATGGGCCGTATCTTACTCCCGAGTAAGGTTCGGAGGACCTGTTGCCTACGTCACAATTCGTGCGGATTGATCAGCGGATTTCGGCAGCCGTGCGATTCGCGGCCAAGGTATGTCGAAGAGTCACCGGCGCGCGGTCAAAGGCTCGCCAGCACGCGCTCGTGGAGGAGTCCGTTGGTCGCCAGCGCACTGCCGCCGTGCGGGCCGTCCGCGCCGTCCAGGTTGGTGAACCGACCGCCCGCCTCCCTCACCAGGATGTCCAAGGGGGCGAGGTCCCACAGCTTCACCTCCGGTTCGACGGCGATGTCGACGGCACCCTCCGCAACGAGGCAGTACGACCAGAAGTCGCCGTAACCGCGGGCTCGCCACGCGGAGTCGTAGAGGTCGAGGAACTTCCCGCGCGCGTCGTCCCAACCCGTGGTGAGGTCGGAGAACGACAGGCTGGCCGACGGCACGTCGTCGACGCCGGACACCGAGATGCGTCGCGTCCTGCCTGCGAAGGAGGTGAACGCTCCTTCGCCCGATCCGGCCCACCACCGACGCCCCAACGCAGGAGCGCTCACGACGCCGACGACGGGGACGCCATCGACGAGTAGGGCGATCAGGGTGGCCCACACCGGCACACCCCGAACGAAGTTCTTGGTGCCGTCGATCGGGTCGAGCACCCACTGTCGCCCGGCGAAAACCGCTGTGCCGCCGTACTCTTCGCCCAACACCGCGTCGTCCGGCCGGCTCGCCGACAGCGCCGCCCGCAACATCTCCTCGGCCCCGCGATCGGCGTCGGTGACCGGCGTCAGGTCGGGTTTCGTCTCGACGCGCAGATCCAGCGCGCCGAACCGCTCCATCGTCAAGGCGTCGGCCTGATCGGCCAGTTGCAAGGCAAGCGAAATGTCGTCCGCGACCGACGTCATGTCTCGACTCCCGCTCGCTCCGGTCCTCGCTCGTTCCTCGCTGCGATCCTCACTCGCGATCGCCTTCGGATGCTCATGGGTGCAGTCCTACCATGGCCTCATGTTGGAGATCGTGATCCTCGTCGTCTTGCTCGGTGCACTTGCGCTGTTCATCGGCCCGCGCATCATGGGGCGTCGCGGCATCGGCGGTGGGCAGGCACCCGGCACGCTACTCATCACGGGCATCAGCCCGAAGCCCGACGCGGTGGGCGAACAGTTCGTCACCATCAGCGGCATCATCACCGGGCCCACCGTCAACGAGCACCCGGTCTACGCGCGGTTGGCCCTCGACGTGGACGCCTGGCCGTCGATGGGCGACCTGATGCCCGTCGTGTACTCCCCCAAGAACCCCGACAACTGGCGGTTCGCGCCGCCCGAGCAGCCGCAGTCACCGCCACCACCTCAGCAGCCGTACGAACCGCCGAGCGCCTACTAGGCGGGGTGTTGAGCGGGGCGGTCAGGCGGACCTGCTCTGCCGCCGCGGCGGACTTGGCGCGTTCCAGTTCGGCGATGCGCGCCACCAGCGCTGCCTCGCACAACTCGGGGTCGACGTCAATCATGGTGTCGAACATGTGTTCGATCACACAGAGTAGGTGTGACAAGCGCGTCCAACCACCTCTAGGAGCCCCGTGACCCACCCGCTGCCCGACGGATTGCTCGACCTGCTCCGCAAGCCGAGCCCCTGCTTCGTCGCCACACTGATGCCGGACGGGTCGCCACAACTCACCCAGACCTGGGTGTCCACCGACGGCGAGCACGTCGTGCTCAACATCGTCGACGGCCATCAGAAGGCCAGGAACCTCGCGCGCGACACCCGCGTCGCCCTCAACGTGGTCGACCCGGAGAACGTCTTCCGGTACTACGCGGTGCGTGGGCGCGTCATAGCCACCATCACCGAGGGTGGCCGCGAGAGCATCGACGAGATCTCCCAGAAGTACCTGGGCATCCCGTATCCGAACTTCAGCGGCAATGACGACGAGACGCGTCTCATCGTCACGATCGAAGCCGACAAGGTGACTCCGCCGGCCCGCGATTGATCAGCCGCGCTTGATGGGCCGACTCCTCAGGCGCTCGTGCCTCGCGGGCATCGTCGTCAGCCGCGCTTGATGGGCCGACTCCTCAGGCGCTCGTGCCTCGCGGGCATCGTCGTCAGCCGTGCCCTATCCGAAGTAGTTCGGCGACGCTGGTCAGCTTCACCCTCGGCCGGCCATGCGGCTCGCCTAGGCCCCGCTCGTGTTCGTCGATCAACTTCCAGTGATCGTCGGTCACCAACTTCGGCTGCCGCGACAGCAACCACTCCACGAGCGTCTCTGAATGATCCGGCCCGAATTCGCGCAGCGTCCGCCCCTCGAGGTCGGCGAGCAAGGTGTCGACCGTCGCGGCCGAGTCCTTCTTGTTGCTGCCGATCACCCCGGACGGACCACGCTTGATCCAGCCGACGACGTATTCGTTCTCGCTGCCCTCGACCCGGCCGTCGGTGTGCGGAATGGTGCCCGACCGATCGTCGAACGGCAGCCCTGGCGTGGCCACGCCGCGATAGCCGACGGCCCGCACCACTAGTTGCGCGGGAAGTTCCTCGCGCACGCCGGTGTCCTTGGCGACGACGCGCCCGCCGTCGTCCACCAACTCATTGTGGCCGAGCACGATCGACTCGACCCGCCCGTCGCCCCTGAGCTCGATGGGTGAGGTCTGGAATCGAAATACGATGCGCCGCTTGGCTCCCCGTGGCGTCGTCTCGGCGTAGCCGCGCATCACCTTGACGTTCTGCTTGACGGTCTTGCCCGCGGCCTCGAGTTCCTCGTCGGTGATCTTGTCGAAGTCGGCGAGGTCGACGATCACGTCGACCTCTTCCATGGCCTCGAGGTCCCCGAGCTCGCGCAGCTCCAACGTGGTGAAGGTGGCCTGCAGCGGGCCGCGCCGCCCGATCACCACGACCTCCTCGACGCCGCGCCCGTGCAGCGACTCGAGCGCGTGGTCGGCGATGTCGGACTTGGCGAGCACGTCGGGGTCGCTGACCAGGATGCGCGCCACGTCCAGTGCGACGTTGCCGTTGCCGACGACGATGGCGCGGCCGGTCGACAGGTCCGGGGCCATCTCCTCGAAGTGCGGATGGGCGTTGTACCAACCCACGAAGTCGACGGCGGCGATGCTGCCTTCGAGCTCTTCGCCGGGAATCCCCAGCGGTCGGTCGGCCTGCGCACCGATGGCGTAGACGACGGCGTCGTAGTGCTCGGCGACTTCGGCCGCCTCCACGTGCTCACCGATCTTGATGTTGCCGAAGAAGCGGAAGCGCGGATCCAGCGCCGTCTTCTCGAACTGCGCGCTGATCGTCTTGATCTTCGGATGATCGGGTGCGACCCCGGAGCGCACCAGACCCCACGGGGTCGGCAGCATCTCCAGCATGTCGACGCGTACGTCCCGGCTCTGACCTGAGCCTTCGGCAGCGTCGGCGAACTTCAACAGCGATGCAGCCGCAAAGTATCCCGAAGGACCCGAGCCGACGATCGCCACGTGATAAGGGCGCATTGATGAGCCTTCTGTCGCTGTCCGGCTACGCGCAAGGGGCTGTCGCGGACGTAGCCCGGCCTGTTACCCCGCCGATGCTAAACCCGGAAATCGGATCGCGTGGGCAACGCGCGAAGGGAGGCGCGACAGGGTCGGTACCCTGAACTCCCGTGGATCCCGACCTGCAAGCCGATATCGCTGCCCTCGACACCACCCTGACGACGGTGGAGCGAGTGCTCGATGTCGACGCGCTGCGCGCCCGCATCGACGCACTGCAGGAACAGGCCGGCGATCCGAACCTCTGGGACGACCAGACTCGCGCCCAGAAGGTCACCAGCGACCTTTCCCACGCCCAGAGCGAGCTGCGGCGCGTCGAAGACCTGCGGCAGTCGCCTCGAGGACCTGCCGGTGCTCTACGAACTCGCCGCCGAGGAAGGTGGTGCCGACGAGGTCGCCGAGGCCGACGCCGAACGGAAGTCGCTTCACGACGACATCGAGGCCATGGAAGTCCGCACCTTGCTGTCGGGGGAGTACGACGAACGCGAGGCGGTCGTCACCATCCGATCGGGTGCAGGCGGCGTCGACGCGGCCGACTGGGCCGAGATGCTCATGCGGATGTACATCCGGTGGGCGGAGAAGCACGACTACGGCGTCGAGGTGTTCGACACGTCCTACGCCGAAGAGGCGGGAATCAAGAGCGCGACGTTCGCGGTGCACGCGCCGTACGCCTACGGCACGCTGTCGGTCGAGCAGGGCACCCACCGGCTGGTGCGGATCAGCCCGTTCGACAACCAGAGCAGGCGCCAGACGTCCTTCGCCGACGTCGAGGTGCTTCCGGTGGTCGAGACCACCGACCACATCGAGATCCCCGAAGGCGACCTGCGCGTCGACGTCTACCGATCCAGCGGTCCCGGCGGCCAGTCCGTGAACACCACCGACTCGGCCGTTCGACTCACGCACATCCCCACCGGTATCGTCGTGACTTGCCAGAACGAGAAGTCGCAGTTGCAGAACAAGGTTGCGGCCATGCGCGTCTTGCAGGCAAAGTTGTTGGAGCGCAAACGCTTAGAGGAACGCGCCGAGATGGACGCGCTCAAGGGTGACGGCGGTAGTTCGTGGGGCAACCAGATGCGTTCGTACGTCTTGCACCCCTACCAGATGGTCAAGGACCTCCGTAACGAATACGAGGTCGGCAATCCGACGGCGGTACTCGACGGTGACATCGACGGGTTCCTGGAAGCGGGAATCCGTTGGCGCAATAGGAAAGATGACGACTAAAACTTACGTGGCAATCGACTTCACGCAACGCTGGCACGACTTCTGGCGGGGCGGAATCGGCGAGTGGATTATCACGCGGGGACTGAAGATCACGCTGCTCGTCATCTTCGCGATCCTGGCTGCGCGGTTCATCAACTGGGCGGCGCAGAAGATCACCCGCCGCATCGACGCGGACTTCCGGGAAACCGACCAGCTGGTGCGCACCGAGAGTGCCAAGCACCGGCAGGCGGTTGCATCGGTCATCTCCTGGGTCTCGATCGCGGTGCTCTTCGTGGTGGTCGCGGTGGACATCACCGACGTGCTGGCCATTCCGGTCGGATCGCTGGTCGCGCCCGCCGCGGTGCTGGGCGCGGCGCTCGGCTTCGGTGCGCAGCGCATCGTGCAGGACCTGCTGTCCGGTTTCTTCGTCATCACGGAGAAGCAGTACGGCTTCGGTGACCTGGTCGCCCTCACGGTCGACGGCATCGCCGCCCCGGCCGAGGGCACGGTCGAGGACGTCACGCTGCGCGTCACCAAGCTGCGGTCCACCGAGGGGGAGGTGTTCACCATCCCCAACGGCCAGATCGTCAAGACGATGAACCTGTCCAAGGACTGGGCTCGCGCGGTGATCGACATCCCCGTTTCGACCAGCGCCGACCTCACCAAGGTCGACGAGCTGCTGCACGGCGTCAGCGAGACCGCGATGAAGGACGAAAGCCTGCGGAAGCTGCTGCTCGACGCGCCTCAGGTGATGGGCGTGGAGAGCATCGAGGTCGACACCGTCAACCTGCGCATGGTTGCGCGCACGCTGCCGGGCAAGCAGTTCGAAGTCGGCCGTCGGCTTCGTCTGCTGGTGGTCGCCGCCCTGATCCGCGCCGGGATCGCCACGTCCGGTCGACACCCCGCCAGTCCTCAACACGATTCCGAGTCCGGCCACCGCCAGGCCGACTGAGGACCAGCAGGACGGGCAGGACCGTCCGATGAGTTTCTGGAACTGGCTCACCCGCAGACGCACCGACCACGGCTGGCCGGCGTACATCATCAACGGGCGGATCCGGACCTCGACCGCCGGACTGATCGTGGCGTTCTTCGCGATCTCGTGGCTGCACAACACGTACCAGCCGCCCGCGCCGGTCCCCGCTGCACCCGAGACCGCTCAGGTCGTGCCGCCGGGCTTCGTGCCCGATCCCGAGTACACCTGGGTGCCGCGCACCAACGTGCAGGACCGGCCCAGGACGACGACGCCGACCACCACCACGACCACGACGCCAACGACGACGGAGCCCGGCCACGACCGACACCACGTCGCCGACGAGTCCGACAGCACCGACGGAGCCGGCGCCGACCACCGTCGTCGATCCCGACGGCAACGGTCCGTTGCCCGCCACGACGATGTCTCCGACCACCACCACGACGGCGATCCTCCCGGGGCAGGCGGCGACGCTGCCCGGTTCCAGCGCCGACGCCGACCGCACCGCTGGCACCGCCGCGGTAGACCGGCTCCGACTGCGACACCGCTACACTGGCGTGCCGTGATGATCACCCTCGACCACGTGAGCAAGCAGTACAAGTCCTCGGCACGACCAGCCCTGGACAACGTCTCACTCAAGATCGAGAAGGGTGAGTTCGTCTTCCTCATCGGACCGTCCGGTTCGGGCAAGTCGACGTTCATGCGTCTGCTGCTCGCCGAGGACACTCCGACGCACGGCGACATCCAGGTGTCGAAGTTTCACGTCAACAAGCTGCCCAACCGCCACATCCCGAGCCTTCGCCAGGTGCTCGGCTGCGTGTTCCAGGACTTCCGGCTGCTGCAGCAGAAGACGGTGTTCGAGAACGTGGCGTTCGCGCTCGAGGTCATCGGCAAGCGCGCGGACGTGATCAACCGCGTGGTGCCCGACGTGCTCGAGATGGTCGGGCTGTCGGGCAAGGCGAACCGGCTGCCCAACGAGTTGTCCGGTGGCGAGCAGCAGCGCGTCGCCATCGCCCGCGCCTTCGTCAACCGGCCGCTGGTGCTGCTGGCCGACGAGCCGACCGGAAACCTCGACCCGGACACCAGCAAGGACATCATGGATCTGCTCGAGCGGATCAACCGCACGGGCACGACGGTGCTGATGGCCACCCACGACCACCACATCGTCGACTCGATGCGCCAGCGCGTCATCGAACTCGAACTCGGCCGCCTGATCCGCGACGAACAGCGCGGTGTCTACGGAATGGATCGTTAAGTGCGCTTCGGCTTTCTAGTCAACGAAGTCCTCACCGGGCTTCGTCGCAACGTCACGATGACGGTCGCCATGATCTTGACGACCGCCATCTCCATCGGGCTGTTCGGCGGCGGCCTGCTGGTGGTGCGGCTCGCCGACAGCTCCCGCGACATCTACCTGGACCGCGTGGAGAGCCAGGTCTTCCTGACCAACGACGTGTCGGCGAACGACCCGACCTGCGACGCGGAGCAGTGCAAGGCGCTGCGCAAGCAGATCGACGACCGCGACGACGTCAAGTCCGTCACGCTTCCTGAACCAGGACGAGGCCTACAAGGACGCGATCAAGAAGTTCCCGCAGTACAAGGACGTCGCGAGCAAGGACGCGTTCCCCGCGTCGTTCGTCGTCAAGCTCGACGACCCCGAGCAGCACAAGGACTTCGACGACGCGATGCGCGGCCAGCCGGGTGTGCTCAACGTGACTGAACCAGAAGGACTTGATCGACCGGCTGTTCGCGGTGCTCGACGGCATGAGCAACGCGGCGTTCGCGGTGGCACTGGTGCAGGCCATCGGTGCGATCCTGTTGATAGCCAACATGGTTCAAGTCGCCGCGTATACCCGACGAACCGAGATCGGCATCATGCGACTGGTCGGCGCGAGCCGCTGGTACACCCAGCTGCCGTTCCTCGTCGAGGCGATGGTGGCGGCGTTCGTCGGGCGTGGTGATTGCGATCGTCGGCTTGATCGTGGTGCGCGCGGTGTTCCTGGAGAAGCGCGCTCGACCAGTTCTATCAAGCCAATCTGATCGCGAAGGTCGACTACGCGGACGTGATCTACTACAGCGCGCCCTGGATGTTGTTCCTCGGCTTGGCGATGTCGGGGATCACGGCGTACGTGACGCTGCGCTTGTACGTGCGGCGGTAGCGATGGCGAAGAAGGCCGCGGCCGAGAAGAAGTCGCGCAACAACCAGGTCGTCGCGACCAATCGGAAAGCGCGGCACAACTATTCGATCCTCGAGACGTTCGAGGCCGGGGTCGCGCTGGTGGGCACCGAGGTCAAGAGCCTGCGCGACGGTACGGCGTCGCTCGCCGACGCGTTCGCCACCGTCGACGACGGCGAGATCTGGCTGCGCAACCTGCACATCCCCGAATATCACCACGGCAGCTGGACCAACCATGCGCCGCGGCGCAATCGGAAGCTGTTGTTGCACCGCCGCCAGATCGACACGCTCATCGGCAAGTTGCGCGACGGGAACTTCACGTTGGTGCCGCTGTCGCTGTACTTCACCGAGGGCAAGGTCAAGGTCGAGTTGGCGCTCGCCCGCGGCAAGGAAGCTCACGACAAGCGGCAGGCGCTGGCCAGTCGCGACGCGGACCGCGAAATCAGGAACGAGCTGGGCCGCCGCGCCAAGGGCAAGTCCTGACCGGCTTTCTGATCGGACCGGCGTTCGCACTCGTGTCGGCGGTCGGCTACGGCGTCAGCGACTTCGTCGGGGGCATCGCCTCGCGGCACGTGGCGGCGCTGCGCGTGGTGCTGGTGTCCTATCCGGTCGCGCTGGCGTTGTTGACCATGCTCGCGTTGGGCTTCGGTGGCGAGCTCTCCACGGGCGCCGTCGTGTGGGGCGCGCTGTGTGGAGTCGGTCAGGCGTTCGGCGTGTGGTGGTTCTACGCGGCGTTGGGCGCAGGGCCGATCTCCGTGGTGTCGCCGTTGACTGCGATCCTGGTGGCTGGCGTGCCCGTCGGTGTCGGGCTGGCGCTGGGGGAGCGGCCGAGCACCCTCGCGTATACGGGCATCGCGCTGGCGTTGATCGCGGTGGTGTTGGTGAGTCGAGAAGTGCGCGACGAGGCCGATGAGTCGCTTGCGCGAAGAGCAACCAACGCCGATGAGCCGCTTGCGCGAAGAGCAACCAACGCCGATGAGCCGCTTGCGCGAAGAGCAACCAACGCCGATGAGCCGCTCGCGCGAAGTGCAGATGACCGAGCGAATCCGCATCGATTCACGACGAAGGTGGCGTGGCTGACGGTCGGATCGGGGCTGGCGTTCGGACTGAACTTCGTGCTCATCGACCAGGCGCCAGAAGGGGCAGGGCTGTGGCCGCTGGTGTTCGCACGGCTGTCCGCGATTGCACTGGTGGTCGTGATCGCGGCGGTCAGTGGCAATCTCTCGGTGCCCTCTGGTGTCCCGCTGCGCCTGGCGCTCGTCGCGGGCGTGGTGGACACGATCGCGAACGTGGCGATGCTGTGGGCGCTGCACGCGTCGCTGCTGTCGTTGGCCAGCGTGCTCATCTCGTTGTACCCGGCAGCCACCGTGGTGCTCGCAATGGTGGTGCTCAAGGAGCGGGTGACGCGCTGGCAGGTCGCAGGGATGGTGCTGGGACTCGCCGCGGTGGCGATGATCGCAACCGGCTGACGGGCCACTGATCCCAGCGGTACCGTCGGCCGGTGAACAGCCCCTCACGACCTGTGACGCAGCTCGACAAGGGTGAGGTCCTCGACGGTCTCTTCGCCTCGTGGGACGCCATCGACCGCCTGCTGGACGGCCTGCCCGATGCGGCGTGGAAATCTCCGACGCCCCTGCCGGGCTGGTGCGTGCACGACGTCGTCGCGCACATCATCGGGACAGAGTCGATGCTGCAGGGCATCCCCACCCCGGAGTCCGACGTCGACGTCACGACACTCGACCACGTGCGCAACCCCATCGGGGAGCTGAACGAGTGCTGGGTCCGTCACCTCAGCGGTGAGACGGGCGCCGACGTGCTCGACCGGTTCCGGAGCGTCATCGCTGAGCGCCGCGGGGCGTTGAGGGCGATGAGCGACGAGGAGTGGAACGCCCCGACGATCACACCGGCCGGTCCTGACAGCTACGGCCGGTTCATGCGGATACGCATCTTCGACTGCTGGATACACGAACAGGACATCCGCGAGGCGCTGTCGCTGCCCTCGTCCGACGCCGAGCTCGCCGGTCCGGCGGCGCGCCAAGCCCTGGACGAGATGGCCGCCAGCTTGGGGTTCGTCGTCGGGAAGAAGGGCAAGGCACCCGACGGTTCGCGGGTGGAGCTCGAGTTGACCGGCCCGTTGAGCCGCACGATCCGGGTGGCTGTCGACGGTCGCGCGAGGCTCGTCGACGACTTCGGCGAGGTGGATGCGACGACGGTGGTCCGGCTCGACGGCCTGCAGTTCACTCGGTTGGGTGGCGGACGGCCGCTGGCGACGGCGCGGTCGACGGCCATCGAGTTCGATGGTGACGTGGAAGTAGGCCAGCGGATCGTCGACAACCTCGCCTACGTGATCTAGCCGGAATAGTTAATGGCTGGCCTTTGTCATACAGCCAGCTAGAATGAGGAGTCCTGCCGAACGTCGGTAGGGGTGCGAGGGGCTGAACGGTTTCGACTTCGCGCATCGAATCAAGGGAAGCGTGCCGGTGCAGGCAAGAGACCACCGTAAGCGTCGTTGCAACCAATTAAGCGCCGATTCCAATCAGCGCGACTACGCCCTCGCTGCCTAAGCGACGGTGTGTCCGTCAGACCGGGAGAGCCCTCGACCCGGACCCTGGCGTCAGCTAGAGGGACAAACCCATACGTCCGGTCGCGGGATGTACGGGGACACCAAACAGCGACTGGGATCGTCATCCTGACTTGTTCGCGTGAGCAGGAGATCCAAGTAGAGACATAGCGGACTGCGCACGGAGAAGCCTCGAGGGAATGCCGTAGGACCCGGGTTCGATTCCCGGCAGCTCCACTGGAGTAACAGCAGGTCAGGGCATATTTTCGCCCTGGCCTGCTTCCGTTGTGGGCGCATTTTTTTGCACATCCCGAAACGAGGTCCTCCATTTTGACGGCCACGTCGTCAAGGTCATCAGGAAACAGATGCCCGTACTGATCGAGCGTCATCGTCGCCGTTTTGTGCCCAAGCTGGGCCTGCACTGTCTTGACGTTGGCACCGGAGGCGATCATCAATGACGCCGCCGTGTGCCGTAGTTCGTGGACGGTGACGCGAGGGAATCTCGCATCTGCTGACTGGCAGCGTTTGACCGCCGCGCCGAACCAATGCGTTGTGGTCGGAGGTCGCAACGGCTGCGTCGCCAGCTCGAGCAGTTCGAATTCCGAGGATTCAGTCATGTCACGCCTATACAGTTTCTCAGCCCGCGCAGCGCGTCGCGCATGCGTGACTTGATTGTCGCCAAGTTGGTTGACAACCGTTCGGAGACTTGGGCATAGGTAAGGGCGCCGTAGTAGGCCAGCTCTATACACTCCCGCTGCGCGTCGGTCAGCGTATCGAGACACTCGGCGACTTGGCGGCGTTCTTCACGAAGGATTGCTGAGTCGGCAACGACGTCGGCGGGCCTATCAGCGGTGGCGCTTCCGTAACGGAATTCGCGCTGGGCTGCGGCCTGCTCTGCGCGCACGCGGTCCACCGCGCGCCGATGCGCAAGCGTCAGCAGCCAGGCCAGCGCAGACCCTGCTGCGGGATCGTAGTTGCCGGCGTTGCGCCACACCTGCAGGTACACCTCCTGGGTGGTCTCCTCGCCGTAGCCAGGGTCGCGCAGTACACGGGCCACCAGCCCGAAGACACGGGAGCTCGTTAGGTCGTAGAACTCTGCGAAGGCGTCAGCGTCATGCTGGGCTACCCGGCGCAGCAATGAGTTCAAGTCGCCGGTCGCTGGCGGCTTTTCGCTCATGGTGCCGTAGCGTAACGGCGGCCGCGCGACCCTCACCGGTAAGCCGGTCGAATCGGCGTACACAACCTCTGCTGCGGCGCGCAGGCTTCCCACACCCGGTATTCGATCCGGACTGATGCCCAGATGACCCATCCAGGCCGCTGATTGCTCCGAATGACAACACGTAGAGAAGTTCGGGCACGGCCGGAGGCGAGGCAGGCCGTAGGTGAGAGGGAGATCAACAATGAAGATTCGTCTAGCCACCGCCGCCGGCGTCACGGCCGCGGTCGCCGCTGGTCTGCTGGCGTTCTCCGCCGGCATCGCCAGCGCGGATCAGACGCCGAATCTTGTGGGTCCTGGCTGCGGCAGTTACGCACAGCAGGTGCCCACTGGGCCTGGCTCGATCGCCGGGATGGCGCAGGAACCGGTCACCGTCGCAGCTTCGAACAACCCACTGCTGACCACGCTCACCGCAGCGGTGTCAGGGAAGTCGAACTCGACTGTCAATCTGGTGGACACGCTCAACGGTGGCCAGTTCACGCTCTTCGCACCGGTCGATGACGCGTTCGCCAAGCTCCCGTCGGCGACGATCGACTCGTTGACGACCGATTCGGCCGGTCTTACGAACATCCTTACTTACCATGTGGTGCCAGATCGGGTGAACCCGCAGAACGTTGATGGCGTGCACAAGACGTTGCAGGGCGCGGATCTGACCGTCACGGGGTTCGGCAACAACCTGAGGGTGAACAACGCGTCGGTGGTGTGCGGCGGCGTTCAGACGGCCAATGCCACCGTCTATCTGATCGACACGGTCCTTACCTCGCCGGCCATGTAAGCCTCGCCGGGTCGTCGTTCCCCTGGGACGGCGACCCGGCACCATCGGCGCAATCGCCGCCGCGACCGCGGGTTCCTAGCAACCCGGACGTGCGCTCTTCACCGCCGTCGCGCGGTCTCGGTGAATTGCCTCCAAATGCGACCCATCCAAACCGACCGCGCCGCCGAATGACTTCAAGCAAGAGCAAGGGTTGCGTCCACAGCACCGACGTTAAGGGCAGGAACCATGACGATCGTCTCTCGGGCCCGAGGGTCGATGGCACGAGCAGGCCGACGGCCGGGTCAGCGACGGCCGCGGACAGCGGGCAGCCGGGTGGTCGACTACGTCGTCGACCACCTGACGGTCGCGGGGGTCAGCCACGTCTTCGGTGTGGACGGGGCCAACATCGAGGATCTCTACGATGCGGCCTTCTTCTGCCCGGGCATCACCGCGGTGCTGGCCAAGCACGAGTTCTCCGCGGCGACGATGGCCGACGGGTACAGTCGCGCCACTGCGAGCCTGGGCGTGGTGGCGGCCACTTCCGGTGGCGGCGCGCTGAACCTGGTCGCCGGACTGGGTGAGTCGTACGCCAGTCGCGTCCCGGTGCTCGCCTTGGTCGGCCAAGCGCCGACCACACTGGACGGGCGCGGCGCCTTTCAGGACACCAGCGGCCGCAACGGCTCGCTCAACGCGGAGGCCCTGTTCTCGGCCGTTTCGGTGTACTGCCGGCGGATCGTCGACCCGGACCACATCCTGACCGCGTTGCCCGAGGCGGTGGCAGCGGCCCGTGCCGGCGGCCCCGCGGTGCTGCTGCTGCCCAAGGATGTTCAGCAGGCCACCGTCCACACCAACGGCGCGTCGACCCTGGCCGGACGACGGCACCGTCCCGAAGATCCGCAGCCGATCCTGCGGGCGCTGCAGGATGCGCCGGGGCCGGTGACCATCATCGCCGGTGAGCAGGTGGCCCGTGACGATGCCCGTGACGAGCTTGAGCGACTTCGCGCGGCGCTGCACGCCCGTATCGCGACGGTGCCCGACGCCAAGGATGTCAGCCGAGCGCCGGGGGCGTCAGCGTCGCTGGGCGTGACCGGCGTGATGGGCCATCCCGGGGTGGCCGACGCAATCCGCAGCGGTGCGGTGTGCCTGCTAATTGGCACCCGCTTGTCGGTCACCGCCCGCGCTGGTCTGGACGCGGCGCTGCGCGAGACCTGTACCCGATCGATCGGGTCCGCCCCGCCGTACCTTCCGTCTATTCACGTGCACACCAACGATCTTCGGGCGTCGTTGGCTGAGCTGACACGCAGGCTCACGAACTATCCGCCGCAGGGGCTGGGCGCCGTCGACTCGACGCCCCCCGCGGAGTTGAGGCCGCCCACCCATCGTGGACCGGGCATCCGGTACCGCGACGCGATCAGCGCGCTCGATGCGGTGCTGCCCGACGAGGCGGACATCGTCGTCGACGCGGGCAACACCGGAGCGGCGGCGATCCACCATCTGCCCGCCCGGCGCGCAGGCCGGTTCGTGGTGGCGCTCGGGATGGGCGGCATGGGCTACAGCTTCGGCGCCGGCATCGGCATGGCGTTCGCTAGGCGTCGTCGCACCGTCGTCGTGGCCGGCGACGGGTCGTTTTTTATGCACGGCCTCGAATTGCACACCGCCATCCAGTACCGGCTGCCAGTCACGCTGGTGTTGTTCAACAACAACGCTCACGCCATGTGCGTGACCCGCGAAAAACTTTTCTACGACGGCATTTACAGCTACAACCGGTTCACGCCCAGTCGTCTCGGCGCGGGGCTGGCCGCGATGTTCCCCGGCTTGCACGCAGTCGACGTCACCGACATCGACGTGCTGGCGACGGCTTTGCGCGACGCGCTGGAAGCCGACGGCCCGTCGGTCGTCAGCATCGAGTGCTCAGCCGACGAAATCCCCCCGTTCGCACCGTTTCTCGACCGGCAACCGTCTAATCACCCTGCATCCCCACCTGTTTCAACCGACTACCAGGAGGATTCCAGTGTCGCTGTCCGCACTTGAGGATATCGCCGCCCACCGGCTCGGCCGAGACGGCATGTCCGGCCCGATCGAGGGCGTGATCCGCATCGAAACCTCACCTCGGGAGAAGGCGACGCCGATCATCATGGAGATGATGCGGTCGGTGTACCCGCACGACGAGGTGTTCGGCCAGTACTGCATCGTCAACGATTACATCGACTGCCCTCCCGACGAGCTCTACGGGTACCTCGCCGACACCCGCAGCCTGGAGGAATGGACCTACAGTCTGCGTGGGTTCACCCCCACCGACGAACCGGGGCTGTGGTTGGCCTACGACCGGCTGGGCTCGGAGACCGAAATCTACACCCGCACAGTGTCTCAGCCCGAGGCACGCACCGTCGACTATCACTGCGCCTGGGACCAGGGCAAGCACCTGTGGATGATCTACCTGATGCGCGTGGTCGACGCGCAGGTGGTGCTGGACAAGCCCGGCTCGGTGGTGCTGTGGACCAACTGCCACCACCCGTTCTACGACCACAACCCGTACCCGGAGGCCGCACCGCCCGAGCGGCCGGTGTGGGTGGGTGACTTCTGGGACATGTTCGGCGCCGGTCACCGCCTGGAGCTGCTGAATCTGAAGGCAATCGCCGAATACCGCCACCACAACGGGCTGCCCGTCAAGCCCGACTGGATGAGATGAGCACCGCCATGACTGTCAGCCTGATCGACGTTTCCACCTACCTGCCCGGTGAGCCGGTGCCGGCGGAGCATTACGCGCAGTACGCCGAATCTGATGAGCTGCGGGACAACTTGATGTTCCGCGCCCCGAGATACCGCCACCACGTTGCCGCGGACGAGACGGCGATCGACATGGTCGAGCGTGCCGCCGCCGGTCTGCTGGACCGCCATGGCCCCGACGCCCTCGCCGACGTCGACGTGTTGATCACCCACACCCAGATGCCCGACATGCCGTTCTACGGCGGCGGTGGCGCGATGGCGCACCGGCTGGGCATGAAACCCAGTTGGGTGATCGACCTGCACAACGGTGGCTGCGCGGCATTCGTGCTCGGCCTGAAGATGGCGGCCAATCTGCTCGAGAGTGGGCAGGGCCGCTCCGCGTTGATCGCGGTCGCGCAGAACGCCGCAGGGCAGATCTTCGACCAGCCCACCGTGCGCCGCAAGGCCCAGGCCGCGGTTCCGGGCGACGGCGCCGCGGTCGGCCTGGTGACGGTTTCGGACGAGTCGCCGATCCTGGACGTGGAGTGCCGAACCTACGGCGAGTACGCGGGCGAGATGACCATCGCCGTAGATCCGCCGCGCAAGTGGTGGCAGCCGGGGACCGGCGAGGGCTACATCGGCTTCACCGAGAGCAAGATCACCAAGGTGCTGGCCCGCGGCAACCGTCAGGTGCCCGAGGTCGCCTACTCGGTGTGTGACCGAATCGGACTCAAGCCCAAGGACATCGACCTGTTGGTCACCAACCAGCCCAACCGGGTGTTCCTGCGCAACTGGCGTGACGCCCTGGAGCTGCCAGAGGAGAGGCATCGCGACACCTTCGACGAATGCGGCAACCTGTTCGCCGCCGGCATTCCGGTCAACCTGGACCGCGCCATCGCCGATGGTCAGGTCAAGAAGGGCGATGTGGTGATGATGGCGGCCTTCGCCCACGCCGGTGACTTCGCCGGTGCCGCCGCGGTGCGATGGGGTGGCCGATGACCGCCGCGTTGTCCTCCGGGCACTCACCCTGCGGTCTGCCGCTGCGGATCCCCGACGCCGAAGATCCATTGGCCCTGTCCCTCAACGAGAGCCCGTTCGCTCCGCTGCCCATGGTTCGCGCCGCGATTATCCGGGCCGTCGACTCGGTCAACCGCTATCCGGAGTTCCTGCCGGAACGGTTCCGTCGGCTCATCGCGAAGCACCTCGGTTTCGAGGACGAACAGATCATCGTCGGCGCCGGCGCCACCGGCGTCGTCATGCAGGTGCTGCAGGCGCTGACCCGCCCCGGCGACCGGATCGTCATGGCGGCACCCACATTTGACGGCTATCCGATCTTTGCGCAGATGGCTCGGCTGCAGACCGTCACAGTGCCGTTGGACGAACAGGGACACCACGACCTCGACGCCATGGCCGACGCCGCCACCGACGCACAAGTCGTGGTGGTGTGCCGGCCACACAACCCCACCGGCACGGTGGCGCCGGCCGACGACCTCCTGCGCTTCCTTCAGCGCATTGGTTCGGGCACCGCGGTGCTGCTCGACGAGGCATACATCGAGTTCGTGTCGCCACGACATCGCATCCACCCCGAGTTCCTGTTGCGACGGTTCCCGAACGTCGTTGTCGTGCGCACCTTCTCAAAAGCGTACGGATTGGCGGGCATACGGACCGGGTACGGCATCTGCTCGGCGGCCATGGGTCGGGCACTGTGGTCGATGCAGTTGCCGTTCGGGGCCACCGTCGCCAGCCTGGCCGCGGTCGCGGCGTCGTTCGAGGCCGAAGCTCAGTTGCGTCGCCGGATCGAACGGATCACCGCAGAACGCGACCATCTGCGCTCACGGCTGCGGGAGATGGGTGTCTGGAGCGCTGACACCCATGCCAACTTCGTCTATCTGCCTGCGAAGGGGCAACTTTGGCCCGAGGCATTCGACGGCACCGGCCCGCGGGTGCGCATCTATTCGGACGGTGGCGCTCGGATCACCGTCGGAAATCGGCAGTCCACACAGGCGGTGCTGGCGACGATCGCCGCGATGTCGGATGCGTCGTGACCCCCTCGCTGAGCACACCGTCGAGTCCACGATTCCGGCTCATGCACAAGATCGGCGCGTGGTACGACGCCGAGGCTTACTTTCGGCGACGAGCCAAGAGCGGCAGGGCATTCACGATGCCCATCCCGGGTTTCGGCGATGTGTTGTTCGCGGCGAAACCCGCCCACATCCGCGAGTTTCTGAAGATTCCGGTGTCGGCGTTCACGCCACCCATGCCCAACCCGATAGAGCCGGTCGTCGGCGACGGCTCGATCATTCTGCTCGACGGCGTCCGGCACAAGCAGGAGCGTGCTCGCTTCCTGCCCGCGCTGCACCATGATCGGATTCGGCGCTACACCGGATTGATGGTCGAGGCGGCGTTGGACGAGATCGCGAAGTGGCAACCCGGCACGACCATCGACACCCGCGACGCGGCGCAGTCGATCACGTTGCAGATCATCGTCCAGGCGGTGTTCGGCATCGAGGACCGGAATCTACGCGACCGTTACGTCACCGTCGTCAAGGCGATGATGCGCGATTACGTCGCCCCGTTCATGTTCTTCCCCGCGCTGCGTCGCGCGCCGTTCGGGCTGGGGCCGTGGCGACGCTTCTCGGCGCGTCGCGTCGAGTTGGATGTCATGCTGTCGGAACAGATTTCGCACCGCAGACACACCGGCGCCGACGGCTTCGATGACGTGCTGAGCGTCTTGATGTCCGACGACGACGGCGCGGGGCGCAGCGACGACGAGGTGCGCCAACAGCTGCGGACGCTGCTGGTCTCCGGTCACGAGACCTCGGCGACCACGCTGGCGTGGGCGCTGTACCACGTGCACGCCGACGAGACGGTCCGGCAAAAGCTGCTCGACGAACTCGCCGACAACCCCACGGCGGAGCAGCTGCCGAAGCTGCCGTACCTGGCTGCGGTGATCGCCGAGACACTGCGGTTGCATCCGACGGTGTCGATCGTCGTGCGAGAGCTCACGTGCCCGGTGACCACATGGCAAACCGAGCGGGCGCAGGGAGACGTGATCGGCGTGGCGCTGCCCGCACTGCACGCCGATCCGCAGGTCTGGCCGGACCCGAGCGCCTTTGACCCCGAGCGCTTCCTGGGCCGCAGACCGTCACCAACCGAGTACTCGCCGTTCGGATACGGGCACCGCCGCTGCCCCGGATCGTCGTTCGCGGCCCTCGAGTTGGCGATTGCGCTCGGAACCATCCTGACCAACGTCGAGCTGCGGATTCCCACGGGACGGCGGCGAGGCAGGTTGCCCAGGTCGATCCCGCGGGGCGTGGCCGCCGTCCCCAGCCGGCCGATCACGCTCGAAGTCGTCCGAAAACTCCAAGGAGGTAACTCATGAAGCTGAAGCAGCGTGTTCCACTGTTCCGATGGTCGTTCTGGCGAATGGCCGCGTCTCTCAAGAACATCACGACCACCGGACAGGTGGGCGACGGTCGAGAAGCCGCCGTGGGTGAGTACGTCCTGGCGAATGCCCGCAAGGGCGACGTCGGCAGCGTGCTCGACACCATCGACCGGTTCGCGTATGAGGAGTCATTTCTGATCAACGTCGGCGACGAGAAGGGCGAGCTGCTCGACGCCGCGGTGCGGCGGGCGAACCCAAAGGTGGCGCTGGAGTTGGGAACCTACTGCGGTTACGGTGCACTGCGTATCGCCGCGGCCGCGCCGTCCGCCCACGTGTATTCGGTCGAACTGGCCGCGGCGAACGCCGTCAACGCCAGGCGGATCTGGGAGCACGCGGGTGTGGCGGACCGGATCACCTGCGTGGTGGGCACCGTCGGTGACGGCGGGAAGACGCTGGACACCCTGGCCGCCGAGCACGGCTTCGGTGCCGGTTGTCTCGGATTCCTCTTTCTCGATCACGACAAGAACGCCTACCTGAGCGATCTACACAGCCTGCTGTCGCGCGGGTGGCTGCGCAACGGGACGATCGTCGTTGCCGACAATGTCAAGGTTCCGGGAGCCCCGAAATACCGTGCCTACATGCGCCAGCAGCAAGGCCGCGCCTGGCAGACCGTCGAGCACAACACCCACGGCGAGTACGGAACGATCATCCCCGACCTGGTGCTCGAGTCGGTGTACCTCGGCAAGGCGGTTGGCGGCGAATAGATGACAGCGTCGCCTCTGCTCGCAGCAGGAACTGAGACCGACCACTCGTCAGCGCACGACGGCAAGTTCTGGGACCGCATCGCCCTTGCGTTGACCGCGCCCCGCTCATGGTTGATCGCTCTCGCCGTCGCCTTGCTCGGCGGCGTCGTCATCGGGCTGGCGGGCGCCAACGACGCCGGCACCCGGTCACCGGATTTCCTGCCGCCCAGCAGCGAATCGGCGCGCACCGACACCGCTGCGAAGCAATTCCCCGGCGGCGACCGGACAGCGGCGATCCTCGTCGTCACCCGCTCCGACGGCGGGGTGCTCACCCCTGCCGATCTCGCCGTCGTGGCAGAGGCTCGCAACCGGATGCTGACAGCCGCCGGCACGCGGGACACACCGGCGCCGATGCTGACATCCGACGACGGCCGCGCCGCCGTCGCGCCGGTGCCGCTGAGAGCTGATCTCTCGGGCTTTGTGCTCAACGACGCAGTGACGGCGGTGCGCAACGCCGCGGGCGACGGATTACCGGCCTCGCTTATCGCCCATGTCACGGGTGGCCCGGCATTCGGTGCCGACATCGCCAATTCGTTCAGCGGGGCCAACATCAAACTCTTGGTCGTCACCGCGCTGGTTGTCGCGGTCCTGCTGATCGTCACGTACCGCTCACCGGTGCTGTGGCTCGTGCCGCTGGCCGTGATCGGTCTAGCCGAGCAGGTGGCCGCCGCGGTGGGAACCGCGGTCGCCGGCATCACCGGGCTGACATTCGACGGGTCGACGTCCGGCATCACCAGCGTGCTGGTCTTCGGCGCGGGCACCAACTATGCGCTGCTACTGATCTCCCGCTACCGCGAAGAGTTGCGGCGCAACGCCGATTACCGACACGCTCTGCGCCGCGCAGTGCGAATGGCGGGACCCGCCATCCTCGCGAGCAATGCGACCGTGGTGCTGGCCTTGCTCACGCTGATCCTCGCCGTGGTTCCCAGCACCCGCGGTCTTGGCGTGCTGGCCGCATGCGGGCTGGTGGTCGCCGCCTTGTTCGTGCTCTTCATGCTTCCGCCTTTACTGGCGTTGTTCGGGCCTCGGCTGTTCTGGCCGTTCGTCCCGCGACCCGGCAGCGCCGACACCGTCGAGACTGGACCGTGGCATCGAATCGCCGAACGCGTCGCACGACGGCCGGGGCGGATCGGCGGAATCTCTGTTCTCGTCCTTGCCGTATTGGCGACGGGGCTACTGGGCACCACCATCGGGCTGTCGCAGACCGAGCAGTTTCGCGTGAAAGCCGACTCGGTGGCCGGATTCGAGAAGCTCGCAACGCATTTTCCAGGCGGGTTGGCGGACCCGACCGTGGTCATTGCCGACACCAGCAGGGCGAGCGCCGTGCAAGAGGCGATCGACACGACTCCCGGGGTGGTTTCCGTGATGCCGACCGGCCAGTCGGTGACGGGGAAGAGCAGTTGGTCGGTCGTGATCGATGCCGTGCCCGGATCAGCGCAGGCATTCGAAATCGTTGCGGAACTGCGTGTTTCAGTCCACACTGCCGATCCGTTCGGGTTGGTAGGGGGATCGGACGCCAAGGCGCTCGACGTTCGCGACGCCGCCGCACGAGATCGGCTGGTGGTGATTCCGGCGATCCTCGCTGTGGTGCTCATGGTTCTCCACGTCCTGCTGCGGGCCGCCGTCGCGCCACTCGTGCTGACGGCGGCGACCGTGCTGTCCGCGTTCGCCGCACTGGGGCTGGGCAGCTGGGCCAGTATCCACCTGTTCGGTTTCCCCGGACTGGATAACAGCACCCCGCTGTTCGCGCTGCTGTTCCTGATCGCTCTTGGCGTCGACTACACGATCTTCTTGGTGACACGCGCCCGCGAAGAGACTGCTGAACACGGGACCGGCGAAGGGATGGTGCGGGCGGTGTCCGCGACGGGCGGTGTGATCACCAGCGCGGGCATCGTGTTGGCCGCGGTGTTCTGTGTCCTCGGCGTCCTGCCGCTGATCGTGCTGACGCAGGTGGGACTAATCGTCGGCCTCGGTATCCTGCTCGACACATTCGTTGTCCGCACGCTGGTCATCCCGGCGTTGTTCGCGCTGATCGGTCCGAAGATTTGGTGGCCGTCCCGCACGGACGACCGCGCACCGCAATCGCCGCACGGGCCAGCGGCAGCGATCGGGGGAAGGCACCGCCGGTGACGAGTC
>CAWBRR010000010.1:0-199248 GCA_963791215.1 uncultured Actinomycetota bacterium
CGGCATCGAGTTGCTCGATGCTTTCGAAGGTGGAGAAGTCGAGATCGGGAAAGCAATTGGCCGGAAAGACGATCTTGCCATGCTTGTTCAGTTCAAAAGACTGCACTGCCAATCACCTTTCAATGAGACGTTGTCAGTTGGAGGTAACGCTAGGCGGTGGGCGAGCGGACCGCACCCGAATCACATGTCCAGACCACCGTTGACGCCCCAAACCTGTCCAGTGATGTAGCTCGAGGCATCCGCGGCCAGGAAGTGCACCACCCGTGCGACCTCCCACGGCTGGGCCAGCCGGCCCATCGGGATGGTGCCCTTGATGCGGTCGAGGACCTTCTCGGGGATGGACTCGACCATCTCGGTCGCCACGAACCCGGGTGTGATCGCGTTGACCGTGACGCCGATGCGGTTGTCCGTCAGATTGCCCGCGCGCCCCATCTGGAAACAGGCCTCGCGCGCGAGTGTCTTCGTCAGGCCGAACAGCCCGGCCTTGGAAGCCGCATAATTCGCCTGACCGATGGCGCCCGTCTCACCGATCACCGAGGAGACCATCACGATCCGGCCGCTGCCGCGCTCGAGCATGTGCGCCAACGCGGCCTGGGCCAGAAAGAACGCCCCGGACAAGTTGACTCCGATGACCTTGTTCCATTCGTCTTCGGTCATCTTGGCCACCGTCTTGTCAATGGTGATGCCGGCGTTGTTGATCAGAATGTCCAGACGACCGTGCAGGTCGATGACTTCCTGGATGGTCCGTCGACAGTCATCCGCGCTCGCGACGTCACCATGATGAACGCTGACCTTGGCGCCGTCACTGGCCGCCGTCAACTCGGCGAGGAATTTCTGCGCGTGCTCGCTGTTCCTGCCGTACCCCGCGGCCACCGTTGCGCCCTGACTGACCAGGCTCTTACTGATCGCCGCACCGATTCCGCGGGTGCCACCGGTCACGAAAGCAACTCGCCCACGCAGCTTGGCTCCCCGAGCCTCCGCGGATCGTCGCTCGCTAAGGTCATCCGTAGGAATCGTCGCCGTCATGATGGCTCCCTTGCCGTCGCTCGATCGATTTATGGCCAGCCTGTCGACACAACCTCGCACCTCTGCCGACGCTGATAGCACGATGATCCTCGTAATAAACATCCGCGGCACTAGAACTTTCCAGCCACTCACTGGGTGAAAAAGATAGTCCACCTTATGAATTGCGATTATGCTGTAGACAGCAAAGTCGACGGTCGATACCGGCTTCGAGATGTCCCTCGCGGGTGCGCGGGAAAGTTCATAAAGAGGGCGCGGCCACTTGTCGCCCGCGACACTGAGCAATCACCGCCCGCACCCCGAGAGGGATGCGGGCGGTGACGTCAGCGAATCGCTATTGGCGCTTTATCCGCCCAGCGCCGCCAGGATCTGGTTGAGCAGGTCGATGATCGTGCCCACCGGACCACCGATGCCACCGGCAAGACTGCACAGCAGCTGTCCGAGGAGGCCTCCGGCGGGGTCGGCGTTGATCGTCAGGTGCACCACGTCGAGGTGGACTTGCAGGCCCAGCAGGTTGAGGTCCAGCGGCCCCAGCGTCAGGTTGAGCACCTGACAGGTGGCCTGCAGGGCGGCGACGGGCATCGCGATGTTCTGCGAGACCGACTGCCCGCCGCTCTGGCCCGCGCCCCGTTCACCCGGTTGGGTGAGCGTGCCGGTGAGCAGGCCATTGGCCACCGCACCGGTCGGCGAGGAGCCTGTGGCGAAGTCGGCGATGGCGAACAGGCCGTCGAATTTCGCTCCGTTCGGTCCCTTGCCGGTCACCGCGACGGTCTTCGTGTTTGATTGCCCGGGCGCCGCGGTTGCGGTGCTCGCCGTCCCGACCGCGCCGAATAGGGCGATCATGGCGACGCTCAGTGCCAGGGTGAGCATTCTTGTTAGTCGTGGCATCTCTTACTCCTTCATTGATCCTTCGGCGGGGTATCCGGGCGTGCACCGTCTTGACACAACCCACAGAAGGAAGGAGCCGACCCCCCGGAACACGCTTCCCATCCGCGGGACAGGTATTTCACCCGTCACAGTGATTTCAAACACAAATCCAACGATTAGGACAATGGAGTTGTCGCCGATTCAGGGATTGCCGCTGGTCAGCCGAGGCTCACGGCCATCGGTTCGGCCAACTTCAGCAGTACGTCGGCGTGGCACGGCTCGTCCAGCGCACACCGACCGGGAACCGCGCGAGTTCCCCAAGCTGGGGAGGTGGCAGCGGATCATGTGGTGTCGACATACGTGCCAGTGGTCATGTCGGCGCTCACCTGGGCGACGTACGCCGTAGCGTCGGACTTGCGCGCGAAGCTCTTGGAACGCTCGCGTCCGTCTCCTACCCATCGGACTTGCCAGCGCTGCCCTTGATCATGTCGGCGGGTGCAGACCAGCGTGCCGGGATCGCCGGGCTTGGCGTTCATGCACCACACGGCATCCTGTGACCCGCGTCAGCGGGGAACATGACGGCTTCGCCTCTGCGGGCTGGCCGGTGCCAGCGGTCCTCTACGCCTGCGCGGGTGCCACGTGCCATACAGTCAGTCAAGAACGCTGCGGGCTGCCTGCGGGCTGAGACGACACGCGGAGTGTCGAGAAAGCCTCTGACCAGTGGGGCGGGCGGGGCTCGAACCCGCGACCTAGGGATTACGGATCAGCGCTTCTGCGACAGTCTCGATATCGCCCGTTACTTCCTGCGCGACAACGCTTTTCCGATTCGATCAGTCCGGGTCAGCATCGGTCGATTCCGGCGGCTTCTCAATCATTGCCGTCCAAGAAGCCGCCGAACGCGCCCTCAAGGTTTACCGGGTGATCGGCTCACCCGGGTACCGGCTCAACGAGGGCCGCGTCGCCGACGTCGCTCGCCGCTCCTTTGCCCGCGGCAACGATCCGGCCGGCGTGGCGAGGCAGTATGCGGCGATAGTGGTCTCGCCGGACCGTTCACCGGGCCTGCGCGCCTTGACGATTCCGACCCTCGTCATCCACGGCGAGGACGATCCGCTCGTTGAGGTGGACGGTGGCCTGGCGACAGCGAAGGCGGTGCCGGGAGCCCGCCTCGTCGTGGTTCCGGGAATGGGACACGACTTGCCCCAGCAGCTGTGGCCGCGACTAGTGGACGAGATTGTCACCAATGCCAGGGCTAGGGCGTGAGGACTCTCACAACGCACGTGCTTGGTATACCAAGCACATGTCTGATTTACTGAACAGGTCAAGCAATTTCGGGTATCCGCCCGATAGTTCCCACACAAGGAGTAACGAAAATGCCGTATGCTCATCGACGCCGCCAACAAGATCAGCGATCGTGCAGTTGAAGGCCGTGGACCGAGGGTCAGAACGCAGTCATCGAATTCGTCAGGACCGCCGCCGAGTTCATCGACCGTGCGACGGCGCACCAGAGTCGGTTCAGAAGCTTGTCGAGCCCGTCGAATCTGTAGTCGGCGCCCCGAACGAGTTCGTCCGATCGATCGCCCAGATACAACAACGAGTGGGCGCAGGCTTGGCGTCGACTTCAATGATCGGATCTCCGCGGTCCTCGCGCTGGCCGCGGCGTCGCCGCCGCCGAGCCGACTCCCAGTCAAGCAAGCCGCAGCTCGACGCGCGAGGTCCAAGGCCTGATAGATGCGCGCTTTGCCAGCGCACCCAGCTGAGATCGGGGGCCGAGTCCTATATGGCCTGGTCCCGTTCCAAATTGGAGAGGATGATTCGATCCCGACGAAAAGTGGTACTCCCGTTACAGGCGACGATGGCGATCCACAGCAGAAATCCGTCGATTGAGACTTGAACTGCATTGCGTCGCTTGGCACCACAATCATGATGCCGCGGATAGGTACCGATACGCGGTGGCGCGGGAGACGCCGAGCCTTTTCGCGATGTCGGTAGCCGTGATGCCCTTGTCTCGCAGCTCCGGGCCTTCGCAGCATCGGCGTCGTCGACCTTGCGCGGGTGTCCGCCCTTGCGACCATTGGCTGCTGCCGCCACAGTCCGGCGCGGGTGCGTTCGACCATGGTGTCGCGCTCCAGTTGAGCGAATGCCGCCATGATCGTCAGCATGGCCTTGCCGTCTCATCAACCCATGGTTTTCGAGGCAGCGCCTAACCCAGGCGGCTCCGACTGGCGGCGCAAAACCGCTGGCCGTCCCGACTGAGCCTATTTCGAGGTAGTGAAGCTGGCCTACGCACTCTGCCGCTGCCTGGGTTCGCCATCGATACTCTCACCGCGCGGCGCCACGTGCCCTTCCTCGGCGAGCAGAAGATGATCTTCTCGTCGGCGGCCGGAACGCTGCGCGACCCCAACAACTTCAACAAGCAATGGCGCCAGGTTCGCGACAAACTCGGAGCCGCCGACGTCACCACGCACAGCTTCCGCAAGTCGCTCGCCACCCTCATCGACGACGAAGGACTGTCGGCCCGTATCGGGGCGGACCACCTTGGCCACACCAACGTTTCGATGACCCAGGACAAGTACTTGAGCCGCGGCCGGGTTCACACTCAAGCGGCAGACCTGCTCGATCGCCTGATTAGCGAAGCCGAAGACCAACTACACGGATAGCCGCCACTCTTGCGTATATAGTATGCATTTCGTACTTTGTAGAGATACGTTTTGCATACTTGAGGAGTCGCGATGGTGCGGAACCGAAGCACTCCGCTACCCGCCGGCCTCGCCCGGGCACCGATGAAGACCGTCCGGCCGCGCGACGCCGAGGGTATCTATGCCCATCCGCGGGCGCAGTTGGTCCGACTCAGTGAACGCGGACTTCTCCACCGAGTCGCACCCGGCTACTACGTCGTCGTCCCACAAGACATAGTGGGCCGTACCTGGGTGCCTGGCTTGGAGGCCACCGCTGCAGGCATCGCAGCAGCGATCTACGGCCCGGACGACGCCGTCGTGATGGGTCCGAGCGCAGCTCGCCTGCACGGGGCGATTCCCCGCGCCCTGGCAGTCGCGACGATCGCCGTGCCTCGCCAACACCGCGAGATCGAGGCTGTCGGATCGGCCGGCGGTCGTCCGGTTCGTCAAGCGCGACACCGCCATCCTGGATGCTGAGCGTGTCGAGACACCCCTCGGATCGACCCTCGTGACGACACCGGAACAGACAGTCCTCGACCTCGCTCATCGCCCGCAACTCGGCGACGTCGGAGTCGACATTCAGTCTGCGGTCGCCGCCCTGTACGCGCGAAGCGACCGCGACCGCCTCGAGACGCTCGCCAGTGAGCAGCGGCGACTCGCGTCGCTACGCCGGGCCGAGGCATGGGCCCAATCGTGAACGGTGCTGAACGTGATGCGGTGGCCGAACAATTCGGCGTCTCCATCGAGCAGGTTGAGCGCGATCACCTCATCTCCCATGTACTCGCCTTTCTCGAGACGAGCGTTGGGGACCAGATCCAATTCATCGGCGGCACCGCGCTGGCACGCACGCACCTACCGGAGGGGCGGCTCAGCGAGGACATCGACCTGATCGCCCTCGGCGATCGAAAGCCGGTGGCGGCTGCGCTCGACGCGGCGCTCCCCCGCGCATTGGCTCGTTCGCACGGCCGCCTCACTCTCGAACCGGCGCTCGGCAGCGTGGCGAGCACTGCGTCGACAATCCTTCGATCACAGAGTGGGCTCACCGTGGGGATTCAGTTGCTGTCGTCACGTGACCGCGTGGTGTGGCCGGGCGAGCGACGTGCGCTCGTCCAGCGCTACACCGACACACCTGCGGCCGAGTTGTTCGTCCCGACACTTCCGGCTTTCGCCGCATCGAAGACGTCGACGTGGGCCGACCGGCACAGCGCCCGCGACCTTTGGGATCTGTGGGCTCTGAGCGGGCTAGGCGCCATCGACCGAAGGGCCGCCGACCTCTACCGCCGTCATGGGCCGACCAACCAGCCGCCAACGCCGGGGATCTTCAAGTCCGCACCCACCGACAGCGAGTGGCGGACGCAGCTTGCCGGGCAGACCCACCTCACGGTCTCCGCACAAGGGGCCCTCAACGTCGTACGGGACGCGTGGCGGGCCGCCGTCGAAATGCCGGATGACCAGCGTGAAGAGGGGCCTCTCCCCTATAAACGATGAATAAACGATGACTCAGAAACTCTGATCTTGAAAAACAGCCTCTGAAGTGGGGCGGGCGGGGCTCGAACCCGCGACCTAGGGATTATGAGTCCCCAGCTCTGACCAACTGAGCTACCGCCCCGTGCGCGAAAGCGCACCCATGTTCCCACGTAGCGCCGAATCGAGGTGCGAACGGGTCCGCCGCGCTCCGCGAGATGCGGAGCGCGGCGGACCGTCGGGGTGAACTACGAGTGAGGCGTGCAGTTGACGTCGATGGACGCGACGTTGAGGCTGCCGGGATCTCGCAGCACGCCGTTGTCCTCGGTGCCGCGCAGGCCACTGACGCTCAGCACGGTGCACTGCGACAGCGGCACGTCGACCGACTGATTGATGCGCACGGCGTAGCCCTCCGCCTCCAGCGCCCGGACCGCCTGGTCGGCGGGGTTGCCGGCCAACGGAATTGCGGCGGCGTTGGCGGCCAGGCCTAGCCCGCCCGCGGTGAGCGCGGCGACTGTGGCGGCGGTGACGGCGAACTTCTTCATGGCTCTTCTCCCTCGCCGTGGCCCTGTTGGGCCAAGCTCTCGATGCCATTCAGCGTGCTCGGAGCGGAGCGCTGGAGCGTGGAGAGGGTGTGGAGATTGGCTGGAGATTCGAGGTCAGTCGACGCTGATCGCCGCGACGATGTTGAGCCGCGCTGCCCGCACCGCCGGCAGCAGGGTGCCCAGGAGGCACGTCACCAGCGCACCGAGACTGATCGCGATCACCGCGGGACTGACGCGCCACGCCACGTCGATGCTGAGCACGTTCGTCAGCGCGACGGTGACGAGGTACTGGAGCGCGACGCCGATGACGAGACCCAACAGCCCACCGACGACGCCGATACCGGCCGCCTCCGCAAGGATGGCCTTGAAGGTGAACCGACGGTCGGCCCCCAGCGCGCGCAGCACACCAATTTCGCGACGCCGGTCGAGTACCGACAGCATGAGCGTGTTCAGCAAGGTGATCGCCGATACCACCACGACGATCCACGCGATGATCGTGATGACGGCGATCACCTGATCGAGCGCACTGCTCACACCCGCCAGCGCTTCGGCTCCCGAGTAGACGAAGACCTCCTCGGACACGGCGTCGCGAATCGCCGCCCGCACGGCCTGCACATCGGCGCCCGGCGTCACGGTGATCTCGAGGTCGCTGGCGCCGGGCCGCACGAACCAGGCTTGCATCGCGTCCAGGCTCATGGCGATGGTACCGGTGAGCCCGGAGAAGTAAGGGACCAACTCGAGCACTCGCACCAGGCGTACCCCAGTGGGTGTCTGCAACGAAATGTCTTCTCCCACTGAGATACCCATGGCTTTGCCGAGATCGCGTGACAGCGCCACCCCGTCACCGGCGAGCAGCTTCTCGCGGTCCCGCGCCGACATCGACGCGTAGATGTCCCGATGGGATCCCTGCGCAATCCCGAGCAGCATGACCCGGGTGCCGCCGACGGTGGCGAAGGCCATCTGGTCCGGCACCACCCGTTCCACGCCGGGGACGGACCGTACCTTGGCCTCGGTGTCCGGCGGCAGCAGCGTCGTCGAGAAGTCCATGGCCGCAGCCGAACTCACCCACACGTCGGCGTCGGCGATCGAGGCGAACGAGGCGACCGTGGAGTCGACCGCGTTGCTCGTCGCTCCGGTCACCGCGACGGTGGTGACCACGGCCGTCAACACCGTCATGAGCGCCACCCACATGCGTCGCGGGGCACGCTCGATGGCGGCGGCACCGAGCACCCCCGCGGCCCCGAACAGCCTGGCCACCGCGGCTGCGCACTGGATGACGGGACCGGAACAGGCGAAGCAGAGTGCGCTACTGCCGATGAACGCCAAGGCAATCGACGCCACCGCGATGCGGCCCAGGTCGGACGTCACGACGAGGATCGTCGCGGCGAGCAGGGCGGCTCCCGCGATTCCGGCGGCGACGCGAAGCCACCGGGAGCCGGCCTCCGACGTCGCCGCGCCGGACGGGGCCAACGCCTCGATGGGTGCGACGCCGTGCACCTGGCGGGCCGCCAGCGCCGAAGCCGCCAGGCTCGCGACGACCGACGCCGCGATGGCAACGGGCACGACGTAGGGCGCCAGCACGTATTCGATGCGCGCATCCAGCGACGCCACCATCGTCGACGGCAACCGGCCAATGGCGATGTGGCCGATGATGATTCCAGCCGCCGAGCCGATCACCCCTCCGAGCAGCCCCACCAGCGCGGCCTCCCCCAGCATGTCGGCGACGATGGTGCGACGCTTGCCGCCGAGCGCACGCATCGTCGAGATGAAGGGGCGACGTTGCGCGATGGCGATGCTCATCGCGTTGTAGCTGAGGAACGCGGCGACCACCAACGAGACCGACGCCGCCAGCAGCGTCATCGCCTGCAGGATCGCAAACGAGCTACTCGCCTGGGCGGCGCGGAAGCTCGGGGTGGCGACGACCGCCCGCCCGTCGATCGACCGCGTCATCGCCGGGCGCACGTAGTCCATGTCCGCGTCGGGTTGGGTGAAGATCAGGATCGAGTCGAGCCGGTGCTCGCGGCCCGAAATCCGTTGCGCGAGAGCGAGCGGCGCGATCACGAAGTGTGCGTCGTTCAGTCGGCGCGCCGCAGCGCCGTCGACGACCGCCACCGCGGTGACCGTCGTGGCAGCCAGTTCGAACTGATCGCCCTTGGCGATGCCGAGGCCGGCCCCGACGATCACGCCGTCGGTCGCTCCCGTGACCGGAGCACCCGAATCGAGTTGATCCTTGATCGCCGTCTGCAGATCGGAGTGCAGTTCGTTCGCGTTCTGGCCGAGCCCCAACAGAAGTGTCGGAGCCGAGTTCGCCGTCGTCCGCATCCGCACCATCGGCACGGCCGCGGCGATGTCCCGGACACTGGTGATCTTCTCGAGCAGCGACTCGTCGAAGCCGTCGTCGGTGATGCCGGAAATCTCCAGGTCGGCGTCTCCACCGATGCTGGTCGCCAAGCGATCGATGGAGCCGGTGATCGAACCCGACACCCCCAGCACCGCGACGAGCAGGGCGGCCGACACCGCGACCACCGCCACCGACGCCAGCGCGCGACCCCAATGGGTCCGCAGTTCGCGGACGTTGAGCACCCTCAGGCGGCTAATCGCTGCGGAAACCACTGCGCTTCAATCGACGTGCCGCGGGGCCGCCGACGGGCGGCGACTCCGCCAACGCCATCTCGAACTTGAGCTCCTTGATGACGTCGGTCACCGCCTCGGCGTACGGCCTGCGTGCATGACGTCCGGTGCTGGGTTCCTGCACCGTGTATTCGTCGGACGTCACCGCCCCGTCGTGCAGGGTGACCACCCGGTCGGTCTCCGCCGCCGCTTCGAGGTTGTGGGTCACCATCACGACGGCCCGGCCGGCGTCGGCGTCGTGCGCCACGTCGTTCAGCAGTTCCAGGATCGCCGAGCCCGTCGCCGAATCCAGATTCCCGGTTGGTTCGTCGGCAAGGATCAGCGGGGGATCCATCATCAAGGCGCGCGCCACCGCGACGCGCTGCATCTGTCCGCCGGACAGTTCGGCGGGCCGATGATCCTTGCGGTTGCCGAGGCCGACGAGGTCGAGCAGACCGATGGCGTCGGCTCTGACATCGCGCAGCTTGCGCCCGTCGAGCAGCATGGGCAGCGCCACGTTCTCCCACGCCGTCAACGTCGGCAAGAGGTTGAAGAACTGGAAGATGAACCCGACCCTGCGACGACGGAAGGTCGACTGCTGGTCGTCAGTCATGGTGGCGATGTCGACGCCGTCGAAGCGGATCGAGCCGTAGTCGGGCGAGTCCAGCGCCCCGAGCAGGTGCATCAAGGTGCTCTTGCCCGCGCCGGAAGGACCCACGATCGACGTGAACTCTCCGCCGTTGAGCCTCAGTGACAGCCCGTCGAGGGCCCGCACGGCGTGACCACCGGCGCGGTACTCCCGAACGACGTCGGTCAGTTCGACGGTTAGTGCCACGTCAGCCCTCGACTGAGAATTCCAGACCGGGGAAGCTCTTCTCGGCGAAGCAGTCCCGAACCTTCTGACCCACCTTGCGATTACCGGTCAGGGTGCTGCCCAGCAACGACGAGATGTGGGCATAGACGGCCTGGTTGTCCGGCGCGTCCATGTGCGTGAACGGTGGCGTGCCCGCCAGCGGCTCGAGCGGCAGCCCGAGCACGTCTCGAGCCGCTCGGAAGACGGGCGCGTCCAGGACCGCTACGAAGTGCTGGATGTCCTCGCGGATGGCCGCCGCACCGACGACGCGCATGATCTGCACGTGGACGCCCACCAGCTTGCGTCGGTAGCGGCGGGGAATTGCCGCGGTGGCGCCGTCCCAGCACCGATCGAGGTCCTCGATCCGGTGATGCCGCATCACGTCGTCCGTGGGGATCGCGATGGGGGCGATCGGAGACTTGATGATGTCGTCCAGGTCGACGATGGTCTTCAACCCCACGGGTGAGTTGCGGATCATGCGGAGTACGCCAGCAGGCACCTTCGCCTTGGTGTCGATGACGACGAAGAAGACACTGCTCTCGTCGTACGGGCCGTATTCGTTCTTCATGGTGACGGAGTCGTTGCCCCAGGAGTCCTCGAACACTTCGCGCTCGAGCTGCCGGGCAATGTTGGCGAAGGGGTCGGTTCCCTCGATCTGAAAGCACGCGAATCGCTCGCGACAGAAGAGCGCCCGCGCGCCAAGGAATTCCCGCGTCAGCTCGTTGCACTCGGCATCCGAGAGGTCGTAGGCGTATTGGCCGCGGGTATCAGCCATCCGTGACGACCGACGATTGCAGGTGTGAGACACGCGCAATGTCAGTCACAGGGCGGTGCTCCCCACCGTTTGAAACGCTGATCGGCAGCAAGGTCGCCGCCAGAAAGACCCACCCCGGCCGGATGGGGTTACCCGCGACCATGCCACCCGGCACGATTTGACGCAAACGCTCTTACCGGACTCCAGCTGGCAAGCCGCCGGCGCGCAATGATTGCTGAGTGTCCGACGCCAGCTCCGCCACGGCCCAACCGACGCCTCGAACCGTGCGCGTGGGGGCCGTGTTCAGACCGGAGAATCCGCCAGAAACGTTGGCCGAGGCCGCCAGCACCGCCGACGACGTCGGGCTGGACGAGCTCTGGCTCTGGGAGGACTGCTTCCTCCACGGTGGGCTGACCGCCGCCGCGGTCGCACTCGCCAACAGCACGCGACTGGTCGTCGGCGTGGGCGTGCTGCCCGTGCCGATGCGCAACGTGGCGATCACCGCCATGGAGATCGCCGCGCTCGAGCGGACCTACCCCGGCCGACTTCGCATCGGGGTGGGCCATGGCGTTCAGCGCTGGATGGATCAGATCGGCGCCCGCGTCGCGTCACCGCTGACCCTGCTCCGCGAGTACGCCACGGCACTCTCGGCACTTCTGCGCGGCGAGGCGGTGACCGTTTCGGGTCGGTACGTCACACTGGCGGACGTCCAACTCACGTGGCCGCCGAACACCGAGGTGGACCTCCTGCTCGCCGCTACGGGACCCAAGACGCTCGCGCTCAGTGGTCAGGTGGCCGCGGGCACGGTGCTGACGTCCGGCACCTCAACGGACGGCGTTCGCGATGCCGCGGCGATCATCCACCGCGAGGCCGCGGGTTCACACCAGGTCGTCGTCTACGTCGCGTGCGCACTCGACGACGACGCCTACCGACGCTCCCAACTCGAGCTCGACGAGGACCGCACCGACGACGTGGCCGACCTCGTCGTGCACGGCACTCCCGAGCAGATTGCGGAAGGCGCCCGGCGATGGGTCGCCGCGGGCGCGGACACCGTCATCCTGCAACCACCTGTCGGGCCGGGCGCCGCCGAGTTCATCCGGACGGTCGGCACGCGGGTGCAGCCGTTGCTCCGGTGACGGGCGTCAGACGAGCGCGCGATAGGTCGGCTCAGAGTGCGGCCGTGAGATCCACTTCGACGAGCTGGCCGGTGAAGCCGAGCTGCGCCACTCCCAGCAGCGTGCTGGCGCTGGTGAACGCGAGCCCGATGACCGATGCACACAACCGGCTCCATGCCGCGGCCAGTATCGCGTGGTCGTCGGTCACCACGTAGATGACGGAGCGGACGACCTGATCCGGCCGCGCCCCTACCGCGGCGAGCGCCGTCGCGGCATTGGCCGCGACCTGATCGAGCTGGCGGTCCACGTCGCCGGCTCCCACGAGCGCACCGGCTACGTCGAGGGGGCACTGCCCCGCCAGGAACGCCAGGCGGCCCGCTTCGACGACGGTGACGTGGTGATACCCCGGCGTGCCGTGCAGGGTCTCGGGATTGTGGCGGGTGATCCGGGGCGGCATGGAATTCACTGTCCCGCAGGCACGGTCAGCTGTAAACGGGCTGGCCGTCCACACCGAGTAGGAAGCGCTCGGTGCCCTCGGATACCCGGGGCGCGTCCGCGCTGAACGCGACCATGATCTTGTTGGCGGCGTTGCGCATCACGTCGAGCGTGAGCTCGAGTGCCTCCGCCTCGGAGAAGTGCTCGCGGATCCCGGATGCCACGTCGGCGTCGATGCGCGACGGCGTCCAGATCAGCGCGTCGACGTAGCGCAGGGCCGCTTTCTGCCGCCCATCCAGCAGGGTCGACGTCTCGTAGCGCTCGATGTCGTCGTACAGCGACTCGCTGCCGCCAGCCTCCAGCGCAGCATCCTCGCGGCGTGACTTGCACAGCCGGCAGTTGTGCTGGGCCGCCCCGCGCAGGCGGACCACCTCCGTCATCACCGGGTCGAGTGAACGCAGTGCTCCGACCATCGGCACGAACTGTTTGAGCACCAACTCGCCCGGATCGCCTGCGTGGTCCCACGCCGTGGGAGCCGCGATCGGCCTGAGCTGCAGCGCTTCGAGACCAGCGCTCACGCGGGGCAGGAAGTCGGCGATGAAGATGAGTGCTGTCACCCGAAATACGCTGTCGCCCAAGGCAAGGAAGGCCTTACGCTGCTCGGGGCTGATCGACGACACGTCGGTGGCGAACTGCTCGGCGAAGTCCGCGACGACGGGGTCGTCAGCGGGATGCCCCTCCGACGGCAACGGTGGCAGCGACAGCGCGGCGGCGCACGTCGCCCGCACCAGCGCATTGAGCGCCTCGTCGCCCGTGGGCGACTGCGCGACCAGCCGCGTCAGCATGTCGTAGAGCACTGACGAGCGCTCGCACGAGGAATCGACTAGCTCAGCGTCCATGTTGGCGATTATTGCGCTTGGCTCACCGATGACATGTGAAAGTCGGGGATCCGCAGCGACGGCATCGCCGCCCGCGTCGCCCAGTCGCCCCACTCGCGCGGCAGCGTGACCTCGCTGACCCCGGCCTCGGTGGCGCGACGCAGCAGGTCCAGCGGGCTTTCGTTGAACCGGAAGTTGTTGACCGCGCCCGTCACCTCGCCGTCCTCGACCAGGTACACACCGTCGCGGGTCAGACCGGTCAGCAGCAGCACGGTCGGGTCGACTTCGCGGATGTACCACAACGTGGTCAGCAGCAAGCCGTGCTCGGTGGCGGCGATCATGTCCGCCAGGCTGGCCGATCCGCCGGTCATCAGCAGGTTGTCGGTCCCCACGGCGACGGGTGCCCCGAACTCCGCCGCCGCCGCCCGTGGGTAGGCCAACGCATTGATCGTGCCGTCGCGAATCCAGTCGACGCGTCCGATGTCCATTCCGTTGTCGAACACCGACATCCGCTCCGTGGAGTTCGTCGTTGCCACGAACGGCGCACTCTGCAGACCGGGCGCGGCCGGATCGGAGAACAACGTCAACCCGAGGTCGGTCAGCCGCTCCCCCACCCGTGTTCCGCCGGGAGCCGACAACGCCGTGCGGCCCTCCTGGGCGCCGCGGCCGTCCATCGTCCACGTCAGGTAGATCATCATGTCGGCCACCGTCGACGGCGGCATCAACGTCTCGTACCGCCCCGCGGGCAGCTCGACGGTGCGCGCCGCCCAGCCCAGCCGGAGGGCCAAGTCGTCGAGCATGGAATCGGTTGGCACGCTGACGAAGTCCGGCGTGCTCACGCCCGCCCAGGCGCTGGCGTCGCCACGCTTGGCGTTGAGCTCCACCGAGCCGGTGGGTTGCGTGTAGCGCCGCCGCACCCCGCTTGACGTCGCCAGGAACGTGGTGTCCAGTTCGTGGCGGGCGAAGCCGTACAGCCGGTCAGCGCCCCTGAACCCGCGGGCCAGACTCTTTGCGACACCGCCGAACACGTCGCAACTCGTGACGTCGACCGGATCCTCCCAGTCGGCGGGAAGCCCGGAACCGGTGAGCGCGGGCGCACCGTCACGGGCCTCCGGCGCCGCGTTGGCGGCCTGCTGCGACGCCGACACCAGAGCCCCGATCGACGCGGGGTCGACCTCACTGGACTTCACCGAGCCGACGAAGGCCGCGTCACCGCGCCGCACGATCGAGATGACCGTGGTGTCGCGGCTGACCGACTCACCGTTGGTGGTCATCGAGTTCCCGGCCCAGCGCAGGGACGCCGTCGACCGGTCGGTCACCAGCACGATGGTCTCGTCGGCGCCACTGAGTCGCGCGGCCTCGGCGAGCACCACCCCGACGACCTCCGGCGCGCTGATCATCTTCCCGACTCCTCGCGGGTGTTGAGCACGTTGATCCCGCGGAACAACGCAGACGGGCAGCCGTGGCTCACCGGAGCGACCTGACCGGGTTGCGCCTTACCGCAGTTGAAGGCGCCGCCGAGCCGCCACGTCGACTGTCCGCCAACGGCTTCCAGCGCACCCCAGAAGTCCGTCGTGGTGGCCTGGTAGGCGACGTCGCGCAGCTGCCCGTCCAGCCGACCGTCACGAATCCGGAAGAACCGCTGCCCGGTGAACTGAAAGTTGTACCGCTGCATGTCGATCGACCACGACTTGTCCCCGATGACGTAGATGCCGTCCTGCACCATGGCGATCAGCTCCTCGGTGCTGGTGTCCTCGGGCCCCGGCTGCAGGGACACGTTGGCCATCCGCTGGATCGGGACGTGGTGCGGCGAATCTGCGTACGAACAGCCGTTGGACCGGGCCACCCCGAGCCGTGGTGCGAACACGCGGTCGAGTTGATATCCGACGAACACGCCGTCGCGCACCAGATCCCAACTCTGCGCCCGTACCCCCTCGTCGTCGAAACCGACGGTGGCCAAACCGAAGTCGACGGTGCGGTCAGCCGTCACGTTCATCACCGGCGACCCGTAGCGCATCGTGCCGAGCTTGTCCGGCGTCGCGAACGAGGTGCCCGCGTAGGCGGCCTCGTAGCCGATTGCGCGATCGTATTCGGTGGCGTGTCCGATGGATTCGTGAATGGTGAGCCAGAGGTTCGACGGGTCGATCACCAGGTCCGTCGGCCCGGCCACCACGCTGGGCGACTTGACCTTCTCGGCCAGCAGGGCGGGCAACTGCGCCAGCTCCGTCGACCAGTCCCACACGGCGTCGCCTGCGACGGCTTCCCAGCCCCGCGCGGTCGGCGGGGCCAGCGTGCGCATCGAGTCGAACGTGCCTGCCGCCGCGTCGACCGCCACGGCCTCCAACGTCGACATCACCCGGACCCGCTGCTGAGTGATCGACGAGCCGATCGTGTCGGCGTAGAACGTCTGCTCCTTGACGGCGTGCAACGCGGCTGACACGTGGTCGACGCCGTCGCTGGCCAGCAGCCGCGACGAGTACTCGTCCAGCACGCCGATCTTGTCGGCCGCGGGCACGTCGAACGGGTCGAGCTCGTACGCCGACGTCCAGCTGACGTCGACGTACACCGGTTCGGCCGCCAGTTCGATGCGTTCGGCGTTCAGCGGCGCCAGCGTCGTCGCGACCCGCACCGCGCGGCGCGCCGTCTCTGCAGCCACCGCGGGGTCGAGTTCCGCGGCTGACGCGAAACCCCAGGTGCCGTCGACGATGACCCGCACCGCAAGCCCGACCTCGCGGGAGACGACCGAGGTCTCGAGCTCCCGGTCGCGGAGCTGGATGAGCTCGGTGGTGATGCGGTGTACCCGCAGATCGGCGTGGCTCGCGCCCGCGGCGAGCGCAGCCGACAACGCTGCGTCGGCGAGCGCGTGCCGCGGGAGCGCAAGGAAGTCGGCATCTACTCGTCGGCGCGCTGTCACGGCATCCACCGTAATGCCCCGCCTCAATCCCGGGTCGCTCCGCTCCTGCCCGCCGAACCGCAATTCTCAGGCCGTGCCATCGGACCGAAAGAGGTCGGATGTCCTTTAATGACTGGGTGAGGTTCCAGTGCTGGGGGTCCCCCCGCTTGCGGGGGAGAGCGCAGCGACCGGGGAGGGGAGCAGCGCGGTTGGGTATGACGGCGACGGCATATGCCTTGCTGGCGCCGAGCCTGTTTGGCGTGGCCGTGTTCCTGCTGTTGCCCATGCTCGTCGTGGTGTGGCTGAGCCTCTACCGATGGGACCTGCTGGGCCCCATGAAGTACGTCGGGTTGGCCAACTGGCATTCGGTGCTCAGCGATTCGTCGTTCGGGATGTCACTGCTCGTGACGGTGGCGTTCATCGCGTTGGTGGTGCCCGTGCAAACCGTCCTCGGCCTCTTCGCGGCCGCTATGCTGGCCCGCGACCTGCCCGGCAGTGGGTTCTTCCGCACGTTGTACGTGCTTCCGTGGATCTGTTCACCGCTGGCGATCGGGGTGCTGTGGCGCTGGCTGCTCGCCCCTACCGACGGTGCGGTCAGCACGGTACTGGGGCACCGCATCGAGTGGCTCACCGATCCTCAGCTCGCGCTGCCCCTCGTCTCGGCGGTGACGATCTGGACCAACGTCGGCTACGTGACGCTGTTCTTCCTGGCCGGCATCCTGGCCATCCCGCAGGGAGTACACGACGCCGCGCGCACCGACGGGGCCAACGCGTGGCAGCGGTTTCGCTACATCACGCTGCCCATGTTGCGGCCCACCCTGTTCTTCGTCCTGGTGACCGGAATCGTCAGCGCGGCACAGGTTTTCGACACCGTGTACGCGCTGACCGGCGGCGGACCGCAGGGCCGCACCGATCTGGTGGCCCATCGCATCTACGCAGAGGCCTTCGGCGCGGCCGCCATCGGGCGCGCCGCCGTGATGGCCGTCGTGCTCTTCGTGTTGTTGGTCGGCGTCACGCTCGCCCAGCAACTCTACTTCCAACGCCGGATCAGCTATGACCTCACTTAGCCGGGTCGCCTCGGGCGTCGTGATCTATCCCCTGCTGCTCGCCGGCGCCGCGATCACACTGGTGCCGTTCCTGTTGGGCCTGCTGACGTCGTTCACCTCGGCCCAACAGTTCAACACCGAAGCGCCGTTGTCGCTACCCACCCCGCCGACCCTGGCGAACTACATCGGGCTGGCCGACGCCGGCTTCGGCCGGGCGCTGCTGGTGACGGCGTTGATGACCGCGGTGATCGTGCTCGGGCAGCTGACGTTCTCGGTACTGGCCGGCTATGCGTTTGCGCGGCTGGAGTTCCCTGGCCGCGACGCGTTGTTCTGGGTGTACGTCGCCACGTTGATGGTGCCCGCGACGGTGATGGTGGTGCCGCTGTACCTGATGATGGCCGACGCGGGGTTGCGGAACACGTTCTGGGCGTTGGTCTTGCCCTTCCTGTTCGGCTCGCCGTATGCGATATTCCTGCTGCGGGAGCACTTCCGCACCATTCCCGGCGACCTCATCAAGGCCGCCCACGTCGACGGCGCCAACATGCTGGACGTCATCGTGCACGTGGTCCTCCCGTCGAGCCGGTCGATCCTGGTGACGTTGGCGTTGATCACCGTCGTGTCGCAGTGGAACACCTTCATGTGGCCGCTGGTCATCACCAGCGGAGACACGTGGCAGGTGCTGACCGTGGCAACCGCGGGCATGCAGTCGCGTTACGACGCGCAGTGGACGCTGGTGATGGCGGCGACGACGGTCGCGATGGTTCCGCTGATCGTGCTGTTCGTCGTATTCAGCAGGCACATCGTGCGTTCGATCGTGGTGACGGGGCTGAAGTGATGCGGCATTCATTGAATGAGCGCTCACGGCGAAGAAGTGCGAGTAACAGTGACCGAGAGCGCTACCTCGACGTACAGAGGCGGAAGTGAAGCCGAAGTTCTCGACGCTGTTCTTCGCCGGCCTGGCGGCGACGTTCGCGGTGCTGCTCGTGGCCGCCATGCTGTTGGGCCGGACGGGCGAATCCGGCGGGCGGACCGTTGTGACGGTGCGACTGTGGGACGAACAGGTGGCTGCGGCGTACCGCACGTCGTTCGAGGAGTTCACCCGCGAGCATCCCGACATCGAGGTGCGGGTCAACGTCGTCGCCTACAAGTCGTACTTCGACACCCTCCGCACCGACGTCGCCGGTGGGGGCGCCGACGACGTCTTCTGGTTGTCCAATGCCTACTTCGCCGAATACGCGGACAACGGCCGACTGCTCGACATCGGGCAGACGCTCGGACCGGGGGCCGCCCGAGCATGGGAACCCTCCGTCGTCGACCAGTTCACCCGAAACGGGAAGCTCTGGGGCGTACCACAGCTCACCGATGCGGGCATCGCCGTCTACTTCAACGCCGATCTGCTCGACGAGGCCGGCGTCGACCTGGCCCGGCTGGTGGCGTTGCGCTGGTCGCCCGGCGGCACGGACACGCTGCGGCCGCTGCTGGCACGACTCACCGTGGACGCCGACGGAAACCGCGCCGACACACCGCAATTCGACCCCGCTCGCGTCCGGCAGTTCGGTTACAACGCCGCCAACGACCTGCAGGGCATCTACCTGAACTACGTCGGCTCGGCGGGCGGCGTCTTCCAGGACGGCGACCGGTTCGCCTTCGACAACGCCGCCGCCACGCAGGCGTTCCAGTACCTCGTCGACCTCATCAACGTCGACCACGTCGCCCCGCCCGCCTCGGACACCAACGACAACGGCGACTTCTCCCGCAACCAGTTCCTGCAGGGCAGGATGGCGCTGTTCCAGTCCGGCACCTACAACCTGGCCGCCGTCGCCGACCAAGCCACCTTCCGGTGGGGCGTCACGATGCTGCCGACCGGGCCGACCGGCCGCGTCAGCGTCACCAACGGCATTGCCGCCGCAGGCAATTCGGCCACTCGGCATCCCGACGCGGTACGCCAGGTGCTGGCCTGGATGGGTAGCCCCCGCGGCAACGCCTACCTGGGCGCCGACGGAGCGGCGATCCCGGCCGTCACGGCGGCCCAGCCCGGATACTTCACGTACTGGGCGCGCCGTGGCGTCGACGTGCGACCGTTCTTCAGGGTAATCGAGGGCCCACACATTGAGGCTCCCGGCGGCCCCGGGTTCGCGGCGGGCTATCAGGCGATCAAGCCGTACTTCGACGAGATGTTCCTGGGCCGCCGCGCCGTTCCCGACAGTCTGGCCGCCGCCCAGTCCGCCGCCAACGCCGCCGCCGCGCGCTAGGCGCTGGTGGCCAGCGGGGTTGCGAGTTCCACGTAGAGCGACAGCCCGCACATCGCCAGCACGATCGCGAGGGCAACGGCGTCAGCCCATTTCGGCCGCGACGGCAGCGCGGACAGCTGGCCCGCCCCGCCTCGCGCAGTGATGGCGTCGCCCATTTCGTCGGCCCGGCGCAACGCCACGGTGATGGCCGCCGCGAGAAGGTCGACGAGTTCCACAGACCAGCGGTGGCGGCGCTCCCGGCGCGTGACCACCACATCCCTCGGACGCAGCTTGCGCGCGGCGAACAGCACCCGGAACTCGTCGATCAGCATCGGAAAGGCCCGCAGCGCAAGCGCGAGGCTGACCGCCCAGTCGTCGATGGGAATCCGCAGCGCCTTGAGCGGCCGGCCCAGCTTGGCGACCGCGGGCGCGACGTCGGCGACGTTGGTGGTCCACGACACCAGCGCGCCGAGCCCGAGCAGCACGGTGGCGAGACACGTCAGCCGCAGGAAGTTCAGCACTCCGCCGAAGCCCAACGTGACGGCGCCGATGGTCAGATGTGGGGCACCGCCCGCGAACGCGGCCGTCCCCCCACCCAGGAACAGCAGGACCCATAGAAAGCCGGGTATCGACGGCAGCGCACCCCACGGCACCTTGGCCAGCCACGCGGTCCCCAGCACCAAGGCCGCCACCAGTCCGATCGGAATCCAGCCCGGGTAGTACGTCAGCAGCACGCCGATCCCGGCGACCACGATCAGCTTCGTGCCCGCCCAGAGCCCGTGCACGACGGAGTGCCCGGGTACCGGCCGCAACAGCACCACCGGCCTGCGCTGCCGGTTCGGCTTCTGGGGCGAGCGAAGCGACGGGGGAACGGCAGTCACGACGCACCGCCCGCGGTGGTGGGTGCGGGCTCCAGCGAACCGTCGTGCAGGTGCAGGATGCGCGGGCACAGCTCCTCCAACCCGGAGAAGTCGTGCGAGATGACGATCACCGTCAGCCCCATGTTGCGGCGCAGGTCCGCCAACAGCGCGAGCAGGCCACGCCTGCTGGCGACGTCCAGCCCGGCCAGGGGTTCGTCGAGGATGATCGCGCGCGGTGAGCGAGCCAGCAGGCCGGCCAATACGACGCGTCGCATCTGCCCGCCGCTGAGCTGGTCGATGCGGCGCAATCCCAGCGCCGGGTCGAGTCCGACGGTGGCGAGGGCCTGTTCGACCCTGCGGTGGTTGTGGTAGTCGAAGCCGGCGGCGGATGCGATCTCGAGGTCGACCCGGCCGCGCATCAACTGCAGGCGCGCCGCCTGGAACGAGATCGCAATGGCGCCAACCTGATCCGACACCGGCTTGCCGTCGAGCAGGCAGGTACCCGCAGTCGGTGTCAGCAGGCCGGCCATGATCCACGCCAGCGTCGACTTCCCGGAGCCGTTCAGGCCGTGGATGAGCACCCCGTCACCCTCGTGGACGACGAAGTCGATGTCGCGCAATGCCGTTGACGCCCAGGGAGTTCCGCGCGAGTACTCATGGCTCACACCGCGGAGCTCGAGCATCGGGTCGCCCGCATGATGGACGGGCGCAGCCGTGGCGACGGGCGCGGGCGCGGTGCTCACCATCTCGACGTTGTCGGGATTTCCGGTGAGGTTGATGTTGCGGTCGGCGGAGTCGGCCTCGTCGTTGTAGTGGGTGATGTGCACCAACGACATGTCGTGGCGTTCCGTCAGTCCCGACAGCACGCCGATGAGACCGTCGCGACCCTTCTGGTCGACCATGCTGGTGACCTCGTCGGCGATCAGCAGTGCCGGCTCGCGCGCGAGGGCGGCGGCGACGGCGAGGCGTTGCAGTTCGCCGCCGGACAACCCGCCGGTGTCGCGTTCGCCCAGCCCGTCCAGCCCGACCTCGGCCAGCAGCCGGTCCACGTCGACCGTCACACCAGGCGGAAGCCCCCAGACGACGTCGTCGACGACGCGGGTACCCAGCACCTGGCTCTCGGGGTGCTGCATCACCACCGCGGTGCCGCCGAACCGACCGAGGCCGATGGCGCCGGGTCGGTCCAACGTGCCCGCCGTCGGCTCGCGGCCCGACATCAGCAGCATCAACGTCGTCTTGCCCGAGCCGTTGGCACCGGTGATGGCGAGGTGCTCGCCACGCTCGACGGTCAGCGTCACCGGCCCGACGGCGTCGTGGTGGGCTCCCGGATAGCGGAAGCGCACGTCGCGGAACACCGCGGGCACCGGCTCCGCCGGTCCGGTCTCGTCGACGAAGTCCAGCTTGTGCACGTCGGGAACGCCGGACAGTCGGGCGAGCACGCGCGAGAGCGCCCACCAACCGACCATCGTGACGAACGCGATGCTGAAGATCGACGACGCCATGATCAGCACCGGCCAGAACTGAAGCATCATGGTGAAGACGCCCTTGAACAGTTGTCCGGCCCGGTCGAACGCCGGGACGACGCCGAGCACCGTGACCAGCCCGTCGACGTTGGCCGTCATGGACTCGAAGATGAGGTTGCGCAGCCGCGAAAAGACAAGCAGCGCGGTCACGCCGAAGACGCCGAAGGCCGCGCCCGCGACGAGTGCGGCGGCGAACGCCGTCGGGGCGCCCTTGCCGCGGCGCTTCACGATGCCCGTCAAGCCGCCGATGTAGGCGCAGTCCACGACGGTCATGAAGCCGCCCATGCCTGCCACGAGGAACGCGATGGTGCCACCTGCGATGGTCGCGGCGATGACGACCCGCAGCCGGTTGCGGTATGCGAGCAGACCCATCGGCACGGTCCCGAGCAGCGAGATGCCCGCAGCGAAGGGGACGGCCACGGCAATGACGGCGATGGCTGCGCACAGGGCCGCCATCACGGCGGCATGCGCGAGTTCGCTCGGCTGAAGTGGCCCGGTACGCCGAAGCGCGCTCGACTCACCCGGTGCCATCTCACGATTCTGCCAGTCCCCGATCAGCACTCGGTTCGGGCAGCTGTGACGGTCACCACGGAGCGCCCCCTTTGATCTACATAGCATTTCTATGTAACCTACTCGCATGGCTCCGTCCCCCACGACCGAGACCGCGCTCGCCGCGGAACTCCTCTCGGTGGTCGCGCGGATCAACCGCCTCGCGACACAGCGCGTCCGGATGCAACTTCCGTACGCGCAGGCGCGACTCCTGTCGGCCATCGACGATCGCGGCTCCGCGCGGATCTCCGACCTCGCGGCCCTCGACCACTGTTCTCAGCCGACGATGACCATTCAGGTGCGCCGACTGGAAGACGCGGGCCTGGTATCGCGCGAGGCCGATCCCGCCGACGCCAGAGCCGTGCTGATCAGCATTACGGCCAAGGGCACCGCCGCGTTGGCCCAAGTCCGCGCGGATCGTGGTGCGGTGATCGACCCGTACCTCGAGCGCCTCGACCCGGCCGATCGGCAAACGCTGACCGATGCCGTCCGCGTGATGCGCAGCATTCTCGAGAGCGCACAAGAACGTCGCTGAAATACCTTGATTCCCAACTGAAGAGGAGCAGTCGCCCATGTGGCGCCAACCAAAGGCCGTGTGGGCCGTCGCCTTTGCCTCCGTCGTCGCCTTCATGGGCATCGGCCTGGTCGACCCCATTCTCAAGCCGATCGCCGACAATCTCGACGCCACGCCTTCTCAGGTCTCCCTGCTGTTCACCAGCTACATGGCGGTCATGGGGGTGGCGATGCTGATCACCGGCGTCGTCGCCAGCCGCATCGGTCCGAAGCACACGCTGCTGCTCGGGCTGGTGATCATCATCGCAGGCGCCGGGCTGGCGGGACTGTCGGACACCGTGCTCGGCATCGTCGGGTGGCGTGCGCTGTGGGGGCTCGGTAACGCACTGTTCATCGCGACGGCGCTGGCCACGATCGTGAACTCGGCACGTGGATCGGTGGCGCAGGCGATCATCCTCTACGAGGCGGCGCTGGGACTCGGCATCGCCGTCGGTCCGCTGGTCGGCGGCGTGCTCGGGTCGATCTCGTGGCGGGGCCCGTTCTTCGGGGTGTCCGCGTTGATGACCCTGGCGCTCGTCGTCACCGCGGTACTGCTGCCGTCGACGCCGCGCCCGGAGCGCGCCACTACGATCGGCGACCCGTTCCGCGCGCTGCAGCATCGCGGGCTGCTCGGCGTCGGGATCACCGCGCTGCTCTACAACTTCGGCTTCTTCACGCTGCTGGCGTTCACGCCGTTTCCGCTCGACATGACCGCACACCAGATCGGGCTGATCTTCTTCGGCTGGGGCATCGCGCTGGCGTTCACGTCGGTGGTCGTGGCGCCACGTTTGCAGCACCGCTTCGGGACCGTGCGGGTGTTGATCGTGAACCTGTTGGTGTTCTCGGCGACGCTGGTGGTGATGGCGGTCGGCACGGAGCACAAGACCGTGCTGGCCAGCTGCGTGGTCGTCGCCGGCCTGTTCATCGGTATCAACAACACGCTGATCACCGAGACCGTCATGAAGGCCGCGCCGGTCGAACGCGGCGTCGCATCGGCGGCTTACAGCTTCATGCGGTTCGGCGGCGCTGCGGTCGCGCCGTGGCTGGCGGGCGTGCTCGGCGAGCGCATCAGCGTGCACCTGCCCTTCTGGGTGGGCGCGGGCGCGGTGCTGCTGGCCGCGGTGGTGCTGTTCGCGACGAGCCGCCACCTCGGCGGCGTCGACGCACCCGAGAGCACGGACGACGAACTCGAAGACGAGGCCACCGCGGTCACCGTGGGCAACTGACTCAGAGCGCGATCGCGAGGAACTGCGTCGTCTGCTCGGGGCTGAAGTTGTCGTCGGTGACGAGCACCACGCTCTGCCGACCGTCGGACAGCTTGGGCCCCAACGTGATGCCCTCGACGTTGTCCAGCGAGCGCACTCCCGGCGTCGTCGACAGATCCACGACCAGTTCCTTGGTCATCGGCTTCGCGTCCCGCAGTGACGCTCGGTCGAGCACGTCGTCCACACCGGCGAGGCTGGCCCGGTAGATCCTTGCCACGTTCCTGGCGCCGTGCGAGCGCTCGACCGTCAGGAACGTCTGGTCGTCGAGCGCGACCAGATCGGACAACCCGTTGGCCTCGCCGCCCGGTGCCGTGATGGGCTCGAGTGGATACGCGAACTGGGCGGTCGCGACGCCGGTCGCTGCGTCGAACCGCGTGACGCGGGTGCGCGCCCCCTCCGTCGCCGTGGGCAGCGGGCCGTCGTCGAACGTCGGGCCTTCCATCCCCGCGAAGACCGACTCGCCGCTCGGCGTCAACGTCAGCCCCTCGAGCGCCATGTTCCTGCGTGGCCCGTTCGGCCCGGTCGACATCCTCAGGTCGGCCGGAAGGGTGAACTCGCCGCGGTAACCGCCGTCGAGCCCGGTGACCCGAACCCAGGGATCCAGCAGCACCGGGTGGGCCGGGTCGTCGACGAGCCGCTCCCCCTCGCTCGACCAGTACAGCTGCTCGCGCCGTGCGTCGAAGGCGATGCCCTCCGGATCGGGTGGGATCACGGGCGGGGTGGCGGTGCGCATGAGCGGCGGGAACGGTGTGCCGTCGGGGCGCCGCAACTCCGTGGTGGACACGACCTCGACGCCCTTCAAGACACTGTCCGACAACGTGATTCGCACCGTGTAGAACCGAGCCGGGTTCTTCTCCGACCGGTCGTCGCTGATCACGTAGTAGACGTCGCGGCCCGCGTCGTAGGTGATTCCGGAAAGCCCACCGACGGTGGTGCCGGTGAACTGCACGCCGTCCGGCCAGTCGAACTGGCCGAGAAGGCTCGGCGCCTCCGGCTCCTCCTGCGGCGCCGGAGCCGGACTGCAGCCGGTCACCACCACGCTCGCCACCAGCAGCAGCCGAAGCAGCGCACCCACTAGGCCACCGTGGTGCCGATGAGCATGCCGACCGCATACGTCACGCCGATCGCGATGCCACCGAACGCCAGCTGTCGAAACCCGCCCACCCAGATGGCCTTTCGCGTGAACCGGGCGGCCACCGCGCCTGCCACCACCAGCCCGATACCGCCGCAGACCAGGCCCGCCCACAGCGACGAGTAGCCGAGCAGGTACGGAATGAGCGGGATGATGGCGCCGATCGCGAACATCAGGAACGACGCGCCTGCCGCGATCCAGGGTGACGGCTTCTCGCGCGGGTCGACCCCGAGCTCCTGGACCAGGTGGAAGTTCAGTGCCCGGTTCTCGTCGCGGTGAATCTCGTCGGTCGCCGCGGTGGCGGTGGACTCGGTCATCCCCATGTCCATCAACATCGCGACCAGTTCTGCGCGTTCCTCATTGGGGTATTTGCGGAAGGACCCGCGCTCGACCAGAACCTCGGACTCCACTTGCTCGTTCGCCGTCGTGATGGAGGTGTACTCGCCGAGCGCCATCGAGAAGGCGCCGGCCAGCAGCCCGGCGACACCGGCCAGCAGGACGGCGTGCGCGCTAGCACTGGCCGCCACACCTGCGATGAGCGCCGTGTTGCTGACCAGTCCGTCCATCGCGCCGAACGTGGCGGCGCGCAACCAGCCGCCCGACACGTCGGCGTGCCGGTGATCGATCTGGTGCGGCATGCCGGCGGTCGGCAGCGCGGAGTCCTCCGCTGGATCCGAACCAGTCATGCGGTTGATTCAACCCCTGCCGTTTCTCGCCGACCAAGTCAGGATTGCCTGGGTTTGCGACATCACAGTTTCCCGACGCGCGTTGCGGGCTACCGTCCAGTTATGACCACCACTGCGGATCACCTACGCAACGCCCTCGACGGTCGCTGGCGCGACGTGAAGAACGGTGTGCGCGAGGAACTGTCCAACGAGATCTTCCGGCCGCACTACACGCCGAACACCGTCATCGCGCGGACCAAGGTCGCCGAGCAACTGAAGATCATGGCCGCCAGAGGCGCGGCGGAGGACGGCTTCAAGAAGGAGCACGGCGGCAACGGCGACGTCGGCGCGGCCGTCACCCGCATCGAGATGCTGGCCATGTCCGATCTGTCGCTCATGGTCAAGGCCGGCGTGCAATGGGGACTGTTCGGTGGGGCCGTCGAGAACCTGGGCACCGAGCGCCACCACGAGGCCTACGTGAAGAAGATCATCAACCTGGAGTTGCTGGGCTGCTTCGCCATGACCGAGACCGGACACGGCAGCGACGTCCAGTCCCTGGAGACCACCGCCACGTACGACCCCGCAACGCAGGAGTTCGTCATCGACTCCCCCACTCGCACCTCACGCAAGGACTACATCGGGGGCGCCGCGCAAACGGCAAGGGTGGCAGCCGTGTTCGCGCAACTGATCACCAACGGCGAGGGCCACGGCGTGCACTGCCTCGTGGTGCCGATCCGCGACGACGAGGGCAACGACCTGCCCGGCGTGACCACGTCGGACTGCCACTACAAGGGTGGGCTGCCCGGTGTCGACAACGGGCGCATCCAGTTCGACCAGGTGCGCGTTCCGCGGGAGAACCTGCTGAACAAGTACGCCGACGTGGCGGAGGACGGCACGTACAGTTCGCCGATCGAGAACCCCGGTCGCCGGTTCTTCACCATGCTCGGCACGCTGATCCGTGGCCGGGTCACCGTCGGCGGCAGTGCGGGCGCGGCGGCCCGGGTCGCACTCGACATCGCGACGCGATATGCGTTGGAGCGCAGGCAGTTCGAGGCACCCGGCGCCGATGACGAAGTGCTGATCATGGACTACCTGGTGCATCAGCGCCGGCTCTTTCCGCTCATCGCGAAGTCGTACGCACTGCAGTTCGCGCAGAACGAACTGGTCGCGAAGTGTCACGAACTGCAGACGTCGGACGACCCCGACGCCGAGGAGCAGCGCGAACTCGAATCCCGGGCGGCCGGGCTCAAGGCGGCCAATACCTGGCACGCCACCCGGGCGATCCAGGAGGCTCGCGAAGCCTGCGGCGGCGCAGGGTATCTCGCGGAGAACCGGCTCATCGCGCTCAAGGCCGACACCGATGTGTTCACCACGTTCGAGGGTGACAACCACGTGCTCACTCAGCTGGTGGCCAAGGAACTGCTGACCGCCTACGCCGACGACATCAAGGGCATGAGCCCAGTGGAGTGGGTGCGCTTCGCGGCCAACTTCGCAGGCGAGCGCGTGATGAAGCGCACGGCGGCGCAGACGATCATGCAGACCATCCTCGACACCCGGCAGGACAACGAGGAGGAGGGCTCGCTCTTCAACCGCGGCACCCAGGTCAAGATGCTCGAGGACCGCGAGGAATACATGCTCGCGTCGGTGGCCCGCAGGCTGCAGGGCAAGGCCAAGGAGATGTCGCCGTTCGACGCGTTCAACGCCGTGCAGGACCACGTGCTGCACACCGCGCTGGCGCACATGGACCGGATCATCCTCGAGGCGTTCGTCGCGGGCATCGACGCGTGCGAGGACAACAAGGCCCGCGAGCTCCTCGGCATCGTGTGCGACCTGTACGCCCTTTCGGTCATCGAGGACGACAAGGCCTGGTTCGTCGAACACCGGTTCCTGTCGACCGAGCGCGCCAAGGCCGTGACACGCGCCATCAACGACCGCTGCCGCAAGCTGCGCCCGCACGCCGAGCTTCTGGTCGACGGCTTCGGGATACCGGAGCAGCTGCGCTACGCCGAGATGCTGCATCCCGAGCACATCCCGGACGCCGACGAACAGGCCGAGCAGGACGCCACGAGTGCAGGCACCATCGAGCCGAAGTAGCCGGCATTTTTCCCCGAAATCGAATTCCCTGTCGTTGAGCGGCTCGCTCAACGACATGGAATTCGGTTTCGGCGACGGTCAGGGGCCGGGGATCGGGTCGAGCGCCGTCAGCGTCAGGGCGTCGCCGGGCTGGAAACGCACCGTGCCGATGCCCGTGGGGCAGCACGGCTGGTCGCTGCCTTGCTTCCACTGGTACTGGACCGTCACGGTGTCCGCGTCCGACGACACCACGGCGACGTACGGCCGCGGCTCCGGCGTTGATGTGCCGATGGGCGCGTTGTGGTCGAAGAACATCACCTGCTGTGGACGGTCCGGCATGGTGCTGTCGGGACTCACCTGAACCCAGTACAGCCTGCAGTTGGTGGTGTGCCCGCGCGCTGTTTCCTTCCACTGCTCCCCGTCGGCCGGCGCGGGTAGCTTCGCGAGCTCGGCGTTCACCGTGTCGGCGGTGGGCCCCTCGGCGGCCGTGCACGTGTCGGCTTGCCGCGGCGGCGCGCTCGGCGGGCTCCACCCACAACCGGCCGCGAGCAGGACGATCGAAAGCGCCGCTGTGAGGAGGCTGACGAGTCGCACGATGCGAGCTTACGGCCTGCGAGCACCCAAACCGCCGAACAGCGAAAACGGTGGCACGGCAAAACCATCGCGATTGAGGGTGGATTCGCAAGCGCTCGTCCGGCGCGTATCAGACGAAGTAGTCGACCCCAATCAAAAAGGCAAATATGCGTCGATTACTTTCGAACTGAAGATGGACGCGGAGGAATGCCGCCGCGAGCGCCGGGAGAGAATCGGATTCGCATCTGTTCGTTCCTGCTCGTGGCTGTTGCTACATCTCGGATCACCTTGCGCGACAGGCATTCGGCTCAGCGGGTAAATCCGTTGGGCACGAAGGGATTTGCCCCCGTCAGCTACGTCACTTTAGGAACACCAAGCGCTCGGGCTGCGAATCTGCCCGAGACGAGGTCTCGGGCAGGGCATTCCACGTACAACGCCTTGCTGCGTCGCAAGGGTAGGCATCCAGTCGATCGGTGAACTCTTCGGCCCCAGTCGAATATGCCCACAACACAAGAAACGCAATCTATTTCGCGAATCAACACGCCAAACGGCTGGTCTTGACTAGATCTGCACGTCGCCTTCGATGCCCCACGCTTACTGAGCAGATCGCGCCAACGGGCACCGCCGGCGTTGTGAGCAGACGCAGCGAACCCCGGGGCCAGCAATCCAATCAAACTCAAGTAAAACTCAGGCTGAACATTTGCACAAGTTCTCGCGACACATCTCGATTCATGGCTGGTGGGGGCCATTCGGGGCCGAAACTCCTTTCATGGGAAGCGAACTCCCGATAGAGATCTGTCTGTGATCTAGCTAGTCTCTGCCTGACAAATTCGCTGCTGTTCGACACCCTGGGGGTCGTCTTGAAGGTTCGTCTGTCTGCGTCGTTGATGGCTGGAGCGTGCACGGTGTGCGTTGCGGCAGCTTCAGGGTCGGTCAATCCGCTGCCCGCGGCAGCGCAACCAGTGGGCACAGCTGTATCGCGTGTCTCGGCTGTTTCGACCCCCTACGCGCTCACCGCCTCGTCGTTGCCGCTGGACCTCATCAACGTCGCCAGTCTGCCGCTACAGAACGCGATCACGATCGCCACCGCCACCGCCAACTTGTTCACCATCGTGATCACCACGCCCAACAACGTGTACAAGCTCATCGTCGCCGGCCAGGTGGACCAGGTACCCGCCGCCATTCAGGCCGGTATCGCCAGCGAAGTCGCCGCGATCCAGACGTTCCTACAACTACCTTCAACGATCATCACCACCGACATCGCCGCCCTCGCCGGACTCTTCGGAGGTCTGGGCGGCGCACCCGCCGCCAGCACGTTCGCCACCACGAACGCACCAGCCCTCGCGGCCGCAGCCAGCCCCGCAGCCGCCGCGTCGGGGCTGCTCGGCCTCGTCAACGTCGCCAGTCTGCCGCTACAGAACGCGATCACGATCGCCACCGCCACAGCCAACTTGTTCACCATCGTGGTCACCACGCCCAACAACGTGTACAAGGCCATCGTCAGCGGCCAGGTGGACCAGGTACCCGCCGCCATTCAGGCCGGTATCGCCAGTGAAGTCGCCGCGATCCAGACGTTCCTACAACTACCTGCAACGATCATCGCCACCGACGTCGCCGCCATCGCCGGACTCTTCGGCGGCTTGGGCGCCCCCGCCGCCAGTACGTTCGCCACCACGAACGCACCAACACTCAGGACGGCAGCCAGGACGGTCGACACGCTCGCTCTGACCTCTTCCGTGGAAGATCCCTCCGCGTCCAAGACGTCCGCGGCGTTGACTACGTCCACTGCCGACCTACCGAAGACCCTGCCGGCAGCAGAGGATTCGGCGACGGGGAACGCCCATACCGCTGTAAACGGCGCCACATCGCCGGACGCGACGGAGGACGAGGGGAAGACAACGACGACCGCGTCTCCCCAATCAGCTGACAAGCCTGTCGACCCCACTGACAAGCTCACCGACGCCACCGATCCCACAAAGGACGGCACGGCTCCCGGCGCTCACTCGACCGACGACACCACGACCACCGACGCCGCTTCGGTCAACAGCAAGGGCACCGGTCAGGTCACGTCCAAATCCGATACCGAGGGAGCGCAGGACGTCTCGACCACGACGCACACCAAAACTTATGGTGGTCGTCACCGTGCCGACGACACCGCGTCGAACACGACGAACACCGATGCTGGTGGTCGCCACCGTGCCGACGACACCGCGTCGAACCCCAATGCTGGTGGTCGCCACCATGCCGACGACACCGCGTCGGGCTCGAACGCCGGAACGTCCTCGGCATCCTCGTCCGAAGCCGACTCGAACAAGAAGTAGCCAGCCTCGGCTTTGCCTTTGGCGGCCGAGGAATGCGGCTGAGCTCTCGCATTCTCGAGGCCCAACGTTGCTAGGCCTGGCATGACAACGGGATTGCGCGGCTACTGCAACGTTGCGGGCGAGTCCAGCCGGGTTTCACCGTGACCGAACATGAACGCTGGGCAAACCCGCTCAGCTCGGACGGTGGATGCCGCCTGTCGCAGGGCACGGCTCGCCCGCGCCGGTGTGCTCGACCGTCGGCGCATCTCGGTCGGCTTGACGCTCCCGCTCTGGCCGCGTACGGCTGTCGAGAGACGACCTCGAGCGGAGCCTTCATGTGCAGGAGGGTCGCGACGAAGCCGATGCACTCTCGCGACGGGTGCGCCCCCTACGTCGGCGGCCGAAAACACTGGTCGCGCGGCGTGGGTGCTGCAACGATGACCGGTACGGGCCACAGCGGGACCGGCTCGAACGGGGCCCCTGCGGGGAAAGGCTGGCCCGGGCTCGCGGTGTGCGACACCTGGTCGCGCATCATTCGGGTAGCCGCTTCGTCGCGCGCGTTCGCAGGCTCGACGATGAATCCGGGCCGCGCCGAACTCACGTCGCGGCGCTCACGATTGAGCGAGTTCGACTTCGTCGAAGATGCGCTCTCGGATGCCCTGACGGTGGCGGACAACACCGCCGGGCCGAACGGGACGGTCATGACGGTGGACGAGCGGCTGCGGGCCGAGCTCACGCGCCACCGACCCGACTCACCGAACGCCCGAGCCAACAACGAGCGCGACGACGACATTCGCGCCGCGCGAGCCGCCCGACGCATCGCCGAGGGCCTTGCCGCGAAGGGGCGCGACCCCGGGCGCGAAAAGACCACAGCGGCGTCTCCGCAGCCAGGCATGGCTCTGAACTGCATATTTAGTTGCTCCCCCGCGTGGACTCGAACCACGAACCGTCCGATTAACAGTCGGATGCTCTGCCAATTGAGCTACGGGGGATTGACCGTCGGCGCGCGAACATCAGCCCGCGGACCGCGGGATGACTCTAGCGTACGAGCCGCCAAACTTGGAATCCGGTTAGCTCCGGCCGCCCGGCGGCGCGGCCTGCCCCGAGTGAGGCAGGATGGACGCAACGCACCGTCACGAGGGAGGAGTCCTGTGATTCGAGTCGCCGCCGTACTGGCCGTCGGTTACGTCTTGGGCGCCAAGGCGGGCCGTCGTCGGTACGAGCAGATCGCGGGCACGTACAGGGCGATCACCGAAAGCCCGAAGACCAAGGCAATCATCGACGCGGGACGTCGCAAGGTGGCTGACCGGGTCTCCCCCGATCCGACGATGGTCACGGTGACGCCGATCGACGCCTCGACCTCGGTACTGCAGCCCGAAAGGGACGCGCGCTAGCCGATCGGCGTATTCCAGGTCTGGCCGGGCAGCAACGGACCGGTGGTGACACCGATGCCGTCGGCCTGGCACGTTGCCCGAGTTCGGTCCGTAGACACCGAAGTCGGGCGTGCCCACATTGATGCCGTTTCCGTTCGAGTAGCCAACGCACACCGGGTCGGAGCCATTGCTGGTGACTGTCGACAGGCACGCGGGTCCGGCATTGGTGGCAGCGTCAACGCTGGTCAAGGCAATGGCGATCGGAGCGGCCACTGCCGCGACCGTCAACACGCCTGCGGCGACGAGTCGGTGTGCTCGGAACGTCATAGAACTGCCTTTCCAGTCGTTGGACAGCCCACCCACCATAGCGTGATGCGCGTGCTCACGCAGTAAGGTCGTCGCCACTGGCCTGCTGCAGCAGGCTCTTGCGATACGTCTCCAGGGCGATCAAATCGCCGAACAAGGTGTTGTAATCGTCACTCTGTTCGACGGGCGACATGCGCTGCAGCTTGGACTTCATCTCGGCGATCTGGCGACCCACCGACACTTCCTGCAGCCGGGCCAGCACTCCGCCGATGTAGCGCGGTAGCCGCTCGTCGTCGTCGACCTTGATGCCCTCGACCCCGAGCTCGCTGACCATGGCGCCAGCCTCCGCGACCGTCACCTGTGCGCGGACCGCCTCGATCCACTCACCTCCGGACAGCCCCGCCGACATACCCCCTGCCGCCGTGATCGCCGCGCGGACCGCCGCGTATCCGGGGTGGGTGAAGCTCTCGGCGGCCAGCGTGTCGAACACGGGCCCGGCGATCGCCGGATACTGCAGCGCGGCCTTGAGTGCCTCGCGCTGCGGCCACAGCGTCGGGTCGCGCGGGTCGGGGCGCTTCACGACGGGTCCCTCGGGCCCGGGTCGGCGGTTGTCGCGGCGCGGCGCGGTGGCGGCCCCGGGCTTCGCGGTCTCGCGCACCCGGCTGATGACCTGGGCGACGTCGTCCCAGCCCACCCAGCCGGCCAGCTGTCGGGCGTACTCGTCGCGCAGCGTCGGGTCCTTGATCTTGGCGACCATCGGCACGCATCGGCGCAGCCCCGCGACGCGCCCCTCGGCGCTGTCCAGGTCGTGTTCGGCCAGCGCGGTACGAATTGCGAACTCGAACAACGGGGTTCGACGCGCGACGAGGTCGCGCAGCGCGGCGTCACCCGACTTCAGCCGGAGGTCACAGGGATCCATGCCGTCGTCGGCCACGGCGACGAACGACTGTCCGGCCAGGTTCTGCTCGCCCTCGAAGGCCTTGACCGCGGCCGCGCGGCCGGCTGCGTCGCCGTCGAACACGTAGATCAACTCACCGCGAAAGAACTTGTCGTCCATCATGAGTCGGCGCAGCATCGACAGGTGTTCGTCGCCGAACGCGGTGCCGCAGGAAGCGACCGCGGTGGTCACGCCGGACAAGTGCATCGCCATCACGTCGGTGTAGCCCTCGACGACCACGGCCTGGTGGCCCTTGGCGACGTCGCGCTTGGCCAGATCGAGGCCGAACAACACGTTCGACTTCTTGTACAGCACCGTCTCCGGTGTGTTGACGTACTTGGCCTCCATGTGGTCGTCGTCGAACAACCGACGGGCGCCGAAGCCGATGACCTCGCCCGTGGACGGGCGGATGGGCCACAACAGCCGACGGTGGAACCGGTCCATCGGGCCGCGGCGCCCCTCCCTGGACAGCCCCGCAGCCTCGAGCTCCTTGAACTCAAAACCCTTGCGCAACAGGTGCTTCGTCAGCGTGTCCCAGCCGGACGGGGCGAACCCGCAGCCGAACTGCCTGGCCGCCTCGGCATCGAAGTTCCGCTCGATGAGGTACTGGCGGGCCGGCGCGGCCTCCTCCGACTGCAGGGCCTCGGCGTAGAACTCCTGGGCGGCCGCGTTGGCGGCGATCAGCCTGCTGCGGCTGCCGCGGTCGCGCTGCACGTTGGTGGTCGATCCACCGGTGTACGTGACGGTGTAGCCGATGCGGTCGGCGAGCAGCTCGACGGCCTCGACGAACGTGACGTGCTCGATCTTCTGCAGGAACGCGTAGACGTCCCCGCCCTCGCCGCAGCCGAAGCAGTGGAAGTGGCTGTGGTTGGGCCGCACGTGGAACGACGGCGACTTCTCGTCGTGGAAGGGGCATAGGCCCTTGAGCGAGTCGACGCCTGCGCGGCGCAGCTGAACGTAGTCGCCGACCACGTCCTCGATGCGGACGCGTTCCCGGATGGCCGCGATGTCGCGATCGGGAATCCTCCCCCGACCGCGAGTCGCATCGCTCCGAGCCGCGTCTGGCATTGGGCCAGTCTATGCACCCCGGCCGACCCCACTACGCGGGTTCGATGCGCTCCACCCTGCCCTCGGTGTACGACGCGACCTGATCGAGGATCACCCGCAGCCGAGCGCCGTCGTCGGCTGCCGTGTTGAAGTCCGGTACGAAGATCGGGTCCAGCGTCGACGGCGCCTGCGCCAGCAGGAATTCGGCGACGCGGTGGATCCGATCACGCTGCTGGGCCTGCAGTTCGAGGTGGCGCGGATCGGACATGATGAACTGCAACGCCAAGATCTTCAGCACCGCGACCTCGGCCCGGACCAGCGCGGGCACGCGCAGGTCGATCTGGTAGCGCACCAGCGGGCCGGGGCCCACCGCCTCCCGGGTCGCGGCGATGGCGGCCGACGCGAAGCGCCCGACGAGCTCACTGGTCACCTTCTTCAGCGCGACGGATGCGGCCAGCGTGCCGTCGTACTTGCCGACCGCGGCCACCACGGGCAACGCCGACAGACGCTGCGCGGCGGCCGTCAGGTCGGCGGCGGCGAGTCCCGAGCCCATGCCGTGCGACTCACCCAGCCTGCCGAGCACCGCCGCGGCGTCGTCGTCGGCGAGCACGCGCATGTCGATGCGGCCGGACACCACGCCGTCCTCGACGTCGTGCACCGAGTACGCGACGTCGTCGGCCCAGTCCATCACCTGCGCCTCGAGGCAGGGCTTGCCCTCGGGCGCGGCGGTACGGACCCAGGCCGCAGCGGACCCGTCGTCGGCGTAGAAACCGAACTTGCCGCCGCCCGGACCCCGGTACCAGGGGTACTTCGTGACGGCGTCGAGCGCGGCCCGGGTGAGGTTCAAACCGGCGCTACGCCCCTCGGCGTCAAGCACTTTCGGCTCGATTCGGGTCAGGATGCGGAAGTTCTGCGCGTTGCCCTCGAAGCCGCCGTGTTCGACGGCCAGCTCGTTGAGCGCCCGCTCGCCGTTGTGCCCGTACGGCGGATGGCCGATGTCGTGGGCGAGTCCGGCGAGGTCGACGAGGTCCGGATCGCAGCCGAGCCCGATCGCCATGCCGCGCCCGATCTGGGCGACCTCCAACGAGTGCGTGAGTCGGGTGCGCGGCGTCTCGCTCTGCCGTGGCCCGACGACCTGCGTCTTGTCGGCGAGCCGCCGGAACGCGGCGCTGTGCAGCACTCGGGCCCGGTCCCTGGCGAAGTCGGTGCGGTGTTCGGTGTCGGTACCGGGCAGCGCGGCACCCTTGTGCGGCTCGACCACCATGCGTTGCCGGTCGAAGTCGTCGTAGGGGTCGTGCTGCGTCGCGGTCACTGACGCACAGTCTGCCAAAGTGGTTCGCCGGTCTGCGGTGCCCGGGCGGGCGGGACCACTAGATTGACGACCATGCGCCGGAAACTTTGGGCTGGCCGCCTTTTGCCCCTGCTACTCGCGGTGCTGACGGCGGGCGTGCTGATCGCGCCGAATGCGACCGCAGAGCCGCCCTTCCGGCTGTCGAACTACGTCAGTGACCGCGCAGGCGTGCTCAGCGGGGGGCAGCTCGCCCAGGTGCAGAGCGCCGTCGACGAGCTCTACACCTCCCAGCGCATCCGGTTGTGGGTGGTCTACGTCGACGACTTCTCGACTCAGCAGCCCGACGCGTGGGCACGAAACACGTTCCGCATCAGCAACCTCCAGCCGGAAGACGTGATCCTGGCGATCGCCACCACGGACCGCGAGTACTCCATCCAGGTACCCACGGGCACGGCCCCCGGCGTGGACGTCGACACGTTGCGGATCGGCCAGATCGAGCCCAAGCTGCGCGACAGCGACTGGGCGGGCGCCGCAGTGGCAGCCGCGAACGGCCTGTATCCACCGCCGGCCACCCCGATTCCCTGGGTCGGGGTGCTCGTCTTCGTGGTGCTGCTCGTACTCGTCCTGGTGGCGCTGCTGCTGTGGTCGCGGCGGCGGCGGCGCAAACGCCGGGAGGCGGAGTTCGCCGCTGCCCGCCGGTTGGACCCGGCCGATCCGAGCGCGCTGGCGTCGTTGAACCTCGAGACGCTCGACGACCTGTCCAAGTCGATGGTCGTGGACGTCGACAACGCGGTGCGCACCAGTGACAACGAGTTGGCCCTGGCCGTCGAGGAGTTCGGCGACAAGGACACCGCGCCGTTCACGGGCGCGGTGACGGACGCGAAAACAACACTGGCGCAGGCATTCAACGTGCGCCAGATCCTCGACGACGCCGTCCCGGAGACGCCGCAGGCGCGCCGCGACCTGCTCACCCGCGTCGTCGTGGCCGCGGCGAAGGCCGACCGTGCGCTCGACGCCCAACGCGACGCGTTTCAGGCACTGCGCGACCTGATCATCAATGCGCCGGCGCGCCTCGACACGATGACGCAGCAGATGGTCGACCTCACAGCGCGCCTCGAACCCGCGCAACAGACCCTTACCAAGCTGCACACGCAGTTCTCGGAGACCGCGCTGGCAGCCATCGCGAGCAACGTCGACACCGCGAAACAGAGGTTGGCGTTCGCCGACCAGAACATCAGCAATGCGCGCGCGCTGGTATCGCGACCGACGGGACGTCAGAGCGGGCTCGTCGACGCCGTGCGGGCGGCCGAGTCGGCGCTCGGTCAGGCCAGGACCATGCTCGACGCGGTCGACAGTGCCGCCACCGACATCAACCGCGCCGTCGCAGGACTGCCTGCGGCCATCGCCGACATCCAGTCCGGCATCGACAACGCGACCAGCCAACTCGCGCAGGGCAACGTGCCCCACGACTCCGAGCTGGGTGCCGCGCGGGACGCCGCGGTCAAGGCCGTCGCGGCGGCGAACGCCAACGGCACCGCGGATCCGCTCGGCGCGTTCACCCAACTCACCCAGGCCGACGCCGAACTCGATCGGCTCCTGGCTACGGTCAGCGAGGAGCGGGCCACCGCCGAGCGGATGAGCCGTGCCTTCGACCAGGCGCTGTTCACGGCTCAGTCGCGGGTGCGCGGAGTGTCGGACTACATCGACACACGACGCGGCAGCATCGGGCCGGAGGCCAGGACCCGGCTGGCCGAAGCGGTCCGTCAGTTGGACGCGGCGCAGACCACGCGCGCGAGCAACCTCGTCGAGGCCATCGCCCACGCCAATGGCGCGGCGATGCTTGCCTCGCAGGCGCAGTCGATGGCCAACTCCGACGTCAACGCGGCGCAGCGGTCGTACACGGGGCGCTACGGCGGCGGCAGTGACACCGGCGCGATGCTCGGCGGCATCATCATCGGCAACATCCTGTCGGGCGCGCTGCGCGGCGGCGGCGGAAGCATGGGCGGCGGATGGAGTTCGACGTCATTCGGCGGATCGGGCGGCGGAGGAGGCGGAGGCGGAGGCGGCTTCCGAGGTGGCGGCGGCCGCTTCTAGGTGGGCGCGTTACCCCCGCGAGCAGACGCAAAATCCCCTGAATGCGTGCATTTCAGGGGATTTTGCGTCTGCTCGCGGAAGGTGGCTAGGCGCCCTTGAGCCGCACCGCGAGATAGTCGGAGACCGCGTCGAGCGCGACCCGCTCCTGGGTCATCGCATCGCGTTCCCGGACTGTCACGGCGTGATCCTCGAGCGAGTCGAAGTCCAACGTCACACAGAACGGCGTGCCGATCTCGTCCTGGCGGCGGTAGCGCCTGCCGATGGCACCGGCGTCGTCGAACTCGACGTTCCAGGACTTGCGCAGCTCGGCGGCCAGGTCGCGCGCCTTGGGCGACAGGTCGGCATGCCGCGAAAGCGGCAGCACCGCGGCCTTGACGGGTGCGAGTCGCGGGTCGAGCTTGAGCACCGTGCGCTTGTCGACGCCGCCCTTGGCGTTGGGCGCCTCGTCCTCGGTGTAGGCGTCGACCAGGAACGCCATCAGCGACCGGGTCAACCCCGCCGCCGGCTCGATGACGTAGGGCACGTAGCGGGTTTCGGTGGCCTGGTCGTAGAACGACAGATCGACACCGGAATGCTTTGAGTGCGTGGACAAGTCGAAGTCGGTGCGGTTGGCGACACCTTCGAGCTCACCCCACGGGTTGCCCGAGAAGCCGAACTTGTACTCGATGTCGACCGTGCGGTCGGAGTAGTGCGACAACTTGTCCTTGGGATGCTCGAAGAGTCGGAGGTTGTCGCGGTCGATGCCAAGGTCGACGTACCACTGCAGCCGGGTGTCGATCCAGTACTGGTGCCATTCGGCGGCGGTCGCAGGCTCGACGAAGAACTCCATCTCCATCTGCTCGAACTCACGCGTCCGGAAGATGAAGTTGCCCGGTGTGATCTCGTTGCGGAAGCTCTTGCCGATCTGGCCGATGCCGAACGGCGGCTTGCGCCGCGCCGTGGTCACCACGTTGGCGAAGTTGACGAAGATGCCCTGCGCGGTCTCGGGCCGCAGATAGTGCAGCCCCTCCTCGGTCTCGATCGGACCAAGGTGCGTCTTGAGCATCATGTTGAAGTCGCGCGGCTCGGTCCACTGACCCTTGGTGCCGCAGTCCGGGCACGCGATCTCGCTCATCGGCACGGCGTCGGGATCGCCGCCCTTCTTGAGGGCGTACCGCCTCCTGCATGTGGTCCTGACGATGACGTTTGTGGCAGTTCAGGCATTCGACCAGCGGATCGTTGAACACCTCGACGTGACCGGAGGCCACCCACACCTCGCGCGGCAGGATGATCGCACTGTCCAGGCCGACGACGTCGTCGCGACCGGTGACCACGGACCGCCACCACTGCCGCTTGATGTTCTCCTTGAGCTCGACGCCCAACGGCCCGTAGTCCCACGCCGACTTGGTGCCACCGTAGATCTCGCCGGATTGGAAGACGAGGCCACGGCGTTTCGCCAGGTTCGCAACGGTGTCGATGATGGAAGCCACGGGTTGACAGCGTAGCGAGGTGGCCGCGCAGGCCGACGTGCCGACTACACAATGCGCGGCTCGACCACCGGGCCGCCGTCCGATCGTGAATCCGACGACGCGACCCGGACGCGTTGACATGCGAAACACCGCATGTATTCTTTCCCCATAATGAAAACGGTTTCCAATTTGGCCGTCGCGGATGACGCCAACGACAGCGCGGTGCTCGACACCGCCGGGGAACTGTTGCGGGCCTTGGCGGCACCGGTCCGAATCGCCATCGTGCTCCAACTACGCGAGTCGTCGCGCTGTGTGCACGAACTCGTCGACGCGCTGGCGGTGCCCCAGCCGCTGGTGAGCCAGCACCTGCGGATCCTCAAGGCCGCAGGCGTGGTCGCCGGCGAGCGCACCGGGCGCGAGGTGCACTACCGGCTCGTCGACCACCACCTCGCGGAGATCGTGGTGGCGGCGGTGGCTCACGCCGGCGAGTACACGGAACCCGAACCCCGTTGAGCGGCACGGTGGTTCGCGCCACCCGACAACGCGCGGCAATCTCGGCGCTGCTGGAGAACGTCGACGAGTTCCGCTCGGCGCAGGAACTTCACGACGAGTTGCGGCGGCGCGGCGAGAACATCGGGTTGACCACCGTCTACCGCACCCTGCAGACCATGGCGACCTCCGGCGTCGTCGACACCCTGCGCACCGATACCGGTGAATCGGTGTACCGCCGCTGCTCGGAGCACCACCACCATCACCTGGTGTGCCGCACCTGTGGTGCCACCGTCGAGGTCGAAGGCGCCGCGGCCGAGAAGTGGGCCGCCGAGGTGGCCAAGGAGCACGGCTTCTCCGACGTCAGCCACACCATCGAGATCTTCGGAGTCTGCGGAGACTGCGTGCCCGCCTGAGTCCTAGCTCGGCGCCAGCGCTTCGCGCACGTCGTGTCCGGTGGCGAGCACCAGCAGGATCAGCGTGCGCAGCGCCTCATCGCCCAACCCGGTGGCGGGAAAGTTGTAGCGCAGCAGGACGTCGGCCACCTTCTTGGCGGGCGACCGGCGCTTCGCGCCCTTCGGCGAGGACCCGTTGACGGGCGCTTCGACGACCTTCTCCACCAGGACGACGGTGCCGAGCATCGTCTTGCTCGCGTGCTCGGCGACGATTTCGCGCGTCTTGTTGGTCAGCGGTAGGTCCCACGCCAGCGGCTGGGTGAGGGACACCATCTCCAACCCCTCGGCGATCGTCACGACGCGCAGCGACGCCACCGACCCGTCGTGGCTGACGGTCAGCCCGTCGTCGTCCTCGCCGAGCACGGTGGTCACCTCGGCGAGCACCGTCAAGAGCCGCTGCTGGAGGCTTGGCATCACGCCCCGCCGCTCAAGCTCGTCATTCGGCTCTGCCGCTCAGGCTCGTCATTCGGCTCTGCCGCTCAAGCTGGTCATTCGGCTCTGCCGAAGCGTCGGTTCCTATTGACGTACTCCATGCACGCAGCCCAGAGGTCGCGGCGGTCGTAGTCCGGCCAGAGCTTGTCCTGAAACACGTACTCGGCATACGCGGCCTGCCAGAGCATGAAGTTGCTGGCCCGCTGCTCTCCCGACGTCCGGATGAACAGGTCGACGTCCGGAATGTCGTCGCGGTGCAAGTGCTTTGCAATGGTGGTCTCGGAGATGCGGCTGGGGTTGAGCTTGCCCGTCACGGCCTCCTCGGCGATCTGTCTGGCCGCCTCGACGAGCTCGGTGCGGCCGCCGTAGTTCACGCAGTAGTTGATGGTGATGACGTCGTTGTCGACCGTCATCTGCTCGGCGATGTCGAACTCCTTGATGACGCTGCGCCACATGCGGGGTCGCGAACCCACCCAGCGCATCCGCACGCCCATTGCGTTCAGGTTCTCCCGGCGTCGGCGCACGACGTCTCGGTTGAACCCCATGAGGAAGCGCACTTCCTCGGTGCTGCGCTTCCAGTTCTCCGTGGAGAAGGCGTACACGGTGAGGTGCTTGATGCCTATTTCGATTGCGCCGCAGGTGATGTCGATGAGCACCGCCTCGCCCATCTTGTGCCCCTCGGTGCGACCGAGCCCGCGCTGTGTGGCCCAGCGGCCGTTGCCGTCCATCACGACGGCGACGTGGTTGGGCACCTGACCCTCGGGGATCAGCGGCGCCGACTCCTTCGACGTGTGCTGCGGGGGGCGGGAGAATGCGCCGTTGGTCTTGGGTGGCAACTCGGGGAACACCACCGGCCACGACGACTTGTCAGGGAACGTCGGGTAGTCGTCAGGCGCCGGCGGCAGCTGTGGGTAGCTGGTCTTCCCCACTCGCTTGATTGCCATGCGCAATATCCTGCCCGACCTGTCCGAGCGCTGGTTCGGCGGGCTGGGGGCCCCCGTCGCCTGCGGGGGCGAGCGAAGCGATTCGGGAATTGAGTGACGCGACCGTGCGATCGATCCGGTAGACCCGCTCGACCAGCGGCAACGTCCGCAGCTGACGCTCGAGATGCCATTGCAGGTGCGCGGCCACCAACCCGCTGGCCTGGCTGCGGTGCGACGACGGGGATGCTTCGGCGGCCTCCCAGTCGCCGTCGTGCAACGCGTTCATCAGGTCGAGCACGCCTTGAGGCGGCGTGACCGAGCCCGATGGGCGACAGTGCACGCACACGCTGCCACCCGCGGCCACGTGGAACGCCCGGTGCGGGCCGGGAGCGGCGCAGCGGGCGCACTCGGTGAGCGCAGGCGCCCAGCCGGCGATGCCCATCGCCCGCAGCAGATAGGCGTCGAGCACCAACTCGCGCGGGCGGTTACCGTCGGCCACGGCCCGCAACGCCCCGACGGTGAGTCGGTGCAACGCGGGCGCCGGGGCCCGCTCCTCGCCCGCGAGCCGTTCGGCGGTCTCCAGCACCGCACACCCGCAGGTGTAGCGGCCATAGTCGCTGACGATGTCGCTGGCGAACGCATCGATGGCCTGCACCTGGGTGACGATGTCGAGGTTCCGACCGGGATGCAGCTGGACGTCGATGTGTGCGAACGGCTCCAGCCGCGCCCCGAACTTGCTGCGGGTGCGACGCACTCCCTTTGCCACCGCACGGACCAGACCATGATCACGGGTGAGCAGGGTAATGATCCGGTCAGCCTCGCCGAGCTTGTGCTGGCGCAGCACCACCGCCCGATCCCGGTACAACCGCATCGCCATAGTCTTCCACCGCTAGCCGACAACATCCGTGAGGCTCGGCCGGACCGATTATCCTCGGTGACAACATGGCCCAGTCTCCGTCCTCACCCGCTAACTCGAAGAAATTTCCCACGCTGACGCAACAGCGATATTGGCTCGCCAGTGGCCGCGTCACTTCCGTGGACCTGGTCAGCCGGACTCTGAGCGCGATCGAGGCCAGCCAACCCACGCTGAACGCCTTCCGCGTGGTGCTTCGGACCCACGCTCTCGCGGATGCTGCCAACGCTGACCGCAAACGCGCCGCAGGTGAGGACCTCCCGCTGCTCGGCATCCCGATCGCCGTCAAGGATGACGTCGACGTGGCCGGGGTGCCGACGCGGTTCGGCACGTCCTTCGAGGGCGCGCCCGCGACCGCGGACGCCGAGGTGGTGCGCCGACTGCGGGCGGCGGGGGCGGTCATCGTCGGCAAGACCAATACGTGCGAACTCGGCCAATGGCCGTTCACCAGCGGCCCGGCCTTTGGCCACACCCGAAACCCGTGGTCGCGGGAACACACGCCGGGCGGTTCGTCGGGCGGCAGCGCGGCCGCCGTCGCCGCAGGGCTCGTCACCGCGGCGATCGGGTCCGACGGCGCAGGCAGCGTGCGGATCCCCGCAGCCTGGACGCACCTCGTGGGCATCAAACCGCAGCGCGGCCGGATCTCGACATGGCCGCTGCCCGAGGCCTTCAACGGCATCACCGTCAACGGTGTGCTGGCCCGCACGGTCGCCGACGCCGCGCTGGTGTTCGACGCCGCCTCGGGCAACGCCGAGGGGGATCTGCACAAGCCGCCCGCGGTACGTGCGTCGGACTACGTCGGCGAGGCGGCAGGACCGCTGACGGTCGCCATGTCGACGAAGTTTCCGTTCACGGGATTCCGCGCCAACCTGCACCCCGAGCTCCTCGCGGCCCTGGAGTCCGTCGCCGGGCAACTGCACGACCTCGGCCACACCATCACGGCCGCCGACCCCAACTACGGACTGCGGATGTCGTGGAACTTCCTCTCGCGGTCGACGTCGGGGCTGCTCGATTGGGCGGAGCGGCTCGGGCCGACCGTCACGATGGACAAACGCACCAAGAGCAATATGCGGATGGGGCTGCTGCTCTCGGAGCAAGCGCTGCACAAGGCAAGGGCGCGCGAGGCCGAAACCCAGGAGCGCATCGGATGGATCTTCAACCTGGCCGACGTCGTGTTGGCCCCCACCACCGCGCTGCCCCCGCCCGGCGTGCACCACTTCGACAAGCGCGGCGGACTGTCCACTGACCGGGCCATGATCAAAGCCTGCCCAGTGACCTGGCCGTGGAATCTCGTCGGTTGGCCGTCCATCAACATCCCCGCCGGGTTCACGTCCGACGGACTGCCGATCGGCGTGCAACTGATGGGGCCGGCCAACAGCGAGCCGATGCTGGTGTCCCTCGCCGCGGAACTCGAAGCGATCAGCGGATGGACGACCAAGCAGCCAGAGGTTTGGTGGAACGCTCCCATCGCGTAGTGTCCCCATTCGTGAAGGTCCGCGAAGTGTTGCGGGTGCTGCCCGTGCTCGCCGTCACCGGTGCGGCCGTCGCGGGCATGCCGACCGCGAACGCCGACAACAAGCGGCTGAACGATGGCGTGGTGGCCAACGTGTACAGCATTCAGCACCAGCGCGGCTGTACCAACAACGTGACCATCAGCCCCCAGCTACAGCTCGCCGCGGAGTGGCACGCAAACGACGTGCTGAACAATCGCGCCCTCGACGGCGACCTCGGCTCGGACGGTTCCACGCCTCAGAGTCGGGCCAACGCCGCAGGCTTCACGGGCATCGTCTCCCAGACCGTCGCGATCAACCCCGCATTGGCGATCAACGGCGTCGAGATCATGAACCAGTGGTACTACCGGCCCGACTACATGGCGATCATGTCCAACTGCGCGAACTCCAAGATGGGCGTCTGGTCGGTGAACAGCCTCGACCGCTCCGTCGTCGTCGCCGTGTACGGCCAGCCTGGCTGAATCTTCCTCGCGGAAACGGCACGCTCAAACCACGATTCGTCGTCATCGCCGCTTCGACTAGGTACCCGCGCCGGTACCCGTCCCCGAATTGCAGTAGCACCCTACTCACGCCACCTCGCTGCGGCCGTCACACGATATGTGTGACGCAATCGCACGTTTCGAGGGGGATGCGATGTCCGCAGATACTTCTGACCGAGGCCGGCAACGGCTGCTGCAAGACGATCGACCACGGCCGCGCATGGCAACTCACGTCACAGTCGGCTCCAACCGGGGTGTGCTCGTCCCGCCGCGGCCCCGAACGGCACGACGTGGCGCCCAAGGATATTCGGCGTTCATCGTCTCCTACCCGCACCACGGAGTCCTCGTCGACGGGCCCCAAAACGAGACCCTTACCTACACTCCCGACCCCGGATACGTCGGCACCGATACCTTCATCTACACCGCGTACGACGGACAAGCCGACAGTCACCCCGTCACGGTGACGATCTCCGTCGCCGCGCAGATGTGACGTGGCACCGCTCAGAAGCCCAGGCGTCCAAGCTGTTTGGGGTCACGCTGCCAGTTCTTGGCGATCTTGACACGCAGGTCGAGGTACACCTTGGTGCCGAGCAGCTTCTCGATCTGAGTGCGGGCAGCGGTGCCGACCTCGCGAAGCCTGGCGCCACCCTTGCCGATGACGATGCCCTTCTGGCTGTCGCGCTCCACGTACAGAATGGCGTGCACGTCGATGAGCTCCCCCTGCTCCTTCGAGCGGCCCTCCCGCGGACTGACCTCGTCGATCACCACCGCCAATGAGTGTGGAAGCTCGTCGCGCACCCCTTCCAGCGCGGCCTCGCGGATGAGCTCGGCCATGAGTACTTCCTCGGGCTCGTCGGTCAATTCACCGTCGGGGTAGAACGCCGGACCGGGCGGCAGCTTCGAGACCAGGACGTCGACGAGCACGTCGAGCTGCTCTCCCTTGGTGGCCGATACCGGGACGATCTCGGCGGTACCGCCGGTCAACTCGCTCGCCGCCATCAGCTGGGCGGCCACCTTCTCCTTCGACACCTTGTCGGTCTTGGTGACGATGACAAGCAACGTGGTCCTCGGGGCGACGGCGCGGATCTGTTGGTAGATCCACCGGTCCCCCGGCCCGATCGACTCGTCGGCGGGGATGCACAGCCCGATCACGTCGACCTCGGAGTAGGTGTCCTTGACCAGTTCGTTGAGGCGCTGTCCCAACAGCGTGCGGGGACGGTGCAGCCCCGGAGTGTCGACGAGCACGATCTGGAAGTCCTCGCGGTGCACGATGCCGCGGATGGTGTGGCGGGTGGTCTGCGGCCGGTTCGACGTGATGGCCACCTTCTCGCCGACGAGCGCGTTGGTCAGCGTCGACTTGCCAGTGTTGGGCCGCCCGACGAAGCAGACGAAACCCGAACGGAACTCAGTCACTTCGCCGACTCTTCGCCGAATGTGACGCCAGCGCGTCGATTCGGCCGATTTCGCGCCCTGGCGTCACGTTCGGCGGTCACTGGGGGTTCCCGGCGCGGTCGGTGACGATCACCGCAGCGTCCGCAGAAAGTTCGCGCACCGCGGCCACTCCCGCGTCGTCGTTCCCGCCGCCGACCAGGACGGCGGCCTCGAAGCCGGCGGCACCGCTGGACACGGCCGCCGCAACCGCGGCCTGCAGTGCCGTCAGCGTCAGCGCCTCGAGCGTGACGGGGGCCGCCGCGTAGGTGCGGCCGTCGAGATCGCGCACCGCGGCACCGCTTCCCGCTTCGGCGCGGGCCATGGCCCCACGGGCCAGTACCACCAGCTTGGCGTCCTCGGCGTCGAGGCTCATCACTCCCCCTCGGGTTCGGTTGGCGTGACCAGCACGGTGCCTACCCTCACCCGGCCGCGGTGGTCAGCGCCGCCTTCTGCGCGCAGCCGCAACCTATCCCAGGTCACCTCGGCGCCGGGCAGCGGCACCCGGCCCAGTTCGTGTGCGAGCAACCCGCCGACCGTGTCGACGTCCAGGTCGTCGTCGAGCTCGAGTTCGTACAGTTCGGCCAGATCCTCGAGTGACAACCGCGCGGACACGCGAAAGTGCTTGTCGCCCAACTCCTCCACGGGCGCCACCTCGTCCGTGTCGTACTCGTCGGCGATCTCACCGACGATCTCCTCCAGCACGTCCTCGATGGTGGCCAGACCGGCGATCGCCCCGTACTCGTCGACCAGCAGCGCCATGTGATTGCGGTCGCGCTGCATCTCGCGCAGCAGCTCGTCGAGCGGCTTGCTGTCGGGCACGAAGACCGGCGGCCGCATCAGCTCGCCCACCCTGGTGTCGATGCCGTCGCTGGCCGAATACGCCTGCTGCACCAGATCCTTCAGATAGACCACGCCGACGACGTCGTCGACGTTCTCGCCGATCACCGGGATGCGGGAATGTCCGCTGCGCACCGCCAGCGACGTGGCCTGCCGCGCAGTCTTGTCCGACTCGATCCACACCATCTCGGTGCGGGGCACCATGACCTCGCGCGCGGGCGTGTCGCCGAGCTCGAATACCGACTGGATCATCCGCCGCTCGTCGTCGGCCACGACGCCGCGCTGCTGCGCGAGATCGACGACCTCGCGCAACTCGATCTCGGAGGCGAACGGGCCGTTGCGGAAGCCGCGGCCCGGCGTCAGCGCGTTGCCGATCAGCACCAGCAGTCGGCTGATCGGCGCCAACAGCACCGAGATCGCCTGCAGCGGAAGGGCTGCCAACAACGCGATGGTGTACGCGTTCTGGCGCCCGATCGTGCGCGGACCGACGCCGATCGCCACGAAGCTGATCACGACCATGATGGCCGCCGCCCCGACGAGGCCCCAGCGCAGACCGAGACCGTCGTACAGGTAGGCGACCAGCAGCACCGTCGCCGCCGTCTCGCACGTGATGCGCAGGAGCACGACGAGATTGATGTAGCGCGGACGCTCGTCGACGACGCGAAGCAATCTCACGGCACCGGGCCGCTCGTCACGCACCAACTCCTCGATGCGCGCCAAGGAAACGGTGCTGATGGCCGCATCGATCGCCGCGAACAAGCCGCCGAGCAGGATCAGTGCGATCGCGCCGACCAGCGGAGCCACACCCGTCACGTTTCGTCGAAGTACCGCGACCCGTCGAGCAGTCGTCGGTCCTTTTCGCTCTGCCGGTCGAGGTGATAGGCCTCGACCTGGGCGGCCACCCACTCCTCCAGTAGTTGGCGTTGCAGGGCGAACATCTCCTTCTCCTCGTCCGGTTCGGCGTGGTCGTACCCCAGTAGGTGCAGCACGCCGTGCACCGTCAAGAGGGCCAACTCCTGGCCCAGTGAATGTCCCGCCGTCTCAGCCTGTTTGGAGGCGAACTCGGGGCAGAGCACGATGTCGCCGAGCATCGACGGGCCGGGTTCCGGTGCGTCGGGGCGGCCACCGGGCTCGAGCTCGTCCATCGGGAAGCTCATCACGTCGGTGGGCCCGGGCAGGTCCATCCACCGCATGTGCAGGTCCGCCATCGCCGCCGTGTCGAGTAACAACATCGACAGTTCGGCGGCCGGGTTCACATCCATCCGCGCGATGACGAACCTTGCCACGCTCACGAGTTCGGTCTCGGAGACGTCTACGCCCGACTCGTTGGACACCTCGATGGTCATGAGGCGATCACCGTCGCGGACGGCCGGGCGTGGCTCGGCGTTGCGCCCGGTTCATCGACGTTGGTTCCTCGGATCTGGCGTAGGCGTCGACGATTTCGGACACCAGCCGATGGCGCACCACGTCGGCGCTGGTGAGTTCGGCGAAGTGGATGTCGCCGATTTCGCCAAGAACGTGCTGGGCGGCCCGAAGGCCCGACGCCGCACCGCCTGGCAGATCGACCTGAGTGACGTCACCGGTGACGACCATCTTCGAGCCAAATCCCAAGCGGGTCAGGAACATCTTCATCTGTTCAGCGGTGGTGTTCTGCGCCTCGTCGAGAATGATGAACGCGGAATTAAGCGAGCGGCCCCGCATGTATGCCAGTGGTGCAACCTCAATGACCCCGGCGCTCATCAACTTTGGGATGAGCTCGGGATCCATCATGTCGTGCAACGCGTCGTACAACGGCCGCAGATACGGGTCGATCTTCTCCGACAGCGTGCCGGGCAGGAAGCCAAGGCGCTCACCGGCTTCCACCGCGGGACGGGTCAGGATGATGCGCGACACCTGCTTGGCTTGCAGGGCGCTGACCGCCTTCGCCATGGCCAGATAGGTCTTGCCGGTGCCGGCCGGGCCGATGCCGAACACGATGGTGTGCGCGTCGATCGCGTCGACGTAGCGCTTCTGGTTGAGCGTCTTGGGGCGAATGGTCTTGCCGCGCCGGGAGAGGATGTCGAGTGTCAACACATCGGCAGGCGACTCGTCGTCCTCGCCAGTGAGCATCGCCACGCTGCGGCGGACCTCGTCCGGGGTGAGCGTCTGACCGCTGTTGACGATGGCCACCAGTTCGGACAACACGCGTTCGGCCAGTGCGACGTCGGCAGGCTCGCCGGACAGCGTCACCGCGTTGCCGCGGACGTGGACGTCGGCGGCCAGAAGTCGTTCGAGTGCGCGCAGATTCTCGTCGGCGGAACCGAGCAGGCCCACCACGAGGTCAGGCGGAACATTGATGCCGCTGCGTACGGTCGACGCGGCGGCGCTTGTCTCGCGGGATGTCACGTGGAGGTCTGTGCCTGCTTCCTTGTTCTCTTCGGCGCCGTGACCGGCCACGCCGGTGTGACGTGTTCACCCAGTTTACCGCCGACGACCGTCACGCCCCAATGGATAACGCCGCTCCGGGGGCTACCGCCATCGCGGCGTCAGCACCCCCAACGCGCCCAGCGCCACCGCCGCGGCCGTCGACGTCCGAAGCACGCTCGGTCCCAACCGCACCGACAGCGCGCCCGCCGCACGCAGATCGGCGAGCTCTTGGTCGCTGATACCGCCCTCGGGACCGACGATCAGCATCAGCGAATCGGCCACCCCGACCGGGACGTCGGCGAGGGGTCCGCTGGCCGACTCGTGCAGGGCCAACACCACTCCACCCGAGCTCACGGTGGCGGCGACCCGCTCGATCAACTCGGGCGTCGAGACCACCGCCGACACGGCGGGAATGTGCGGGCGCCGTGACTGCCGGGCCGCCGACCGTGCTACCGCGGCCCAGCGTCGCAGCCCCTTGTCGATGCGGTCGGCCCCGTCCCAGCGGGCGACGCACCGTTCGGACTGCCAGGCCAGGAACTCGTCGGCACCGGCCTCGGTGGCCAGTTCGACGGCCAACTCGGACCGGTCCGACTTGGGCAACGCCTGGACGATGGTGACCGGTGGCGAGGGCGCCGCGACCGCGCGCACGCTGACGACTCGCGCGGACAACCTGCCCTTGGTGGCGGCCTCGACGACGCAGTGCCCAACGGTGCCGACCCCGTCGGACAGGTCGAGCTCCTCACCCGGCCGGATGCGCCGCACGTTGGAGGCGTGGAAGCCCTCGTCGCCGTCGACGACGACCAACTCGCCTGGCGCGGGCAGCGCGTCGACGTAGAAGAGCGCACTACTCATGCGCGATCCCGCTCCGCTTCTCGCTGGCCCCTCATGCGCGCTCCCGCTCCGCTTGCCACCAGACGCTCACTGCGGCGTCGTCAGCGACCGGTGAACGTCTCGCGCAACCGGCTGAACAACCCTCCGCCCGAGGACCCCGCATTGACCGACTTCACCTCGGCCACGTCCCGGCTGCGGTGCTCCTTGAGCTTGCGCAGAAGCTCGATGTCCTCGTGGTCGAGCCGGGCGGGCACGACGACCTCGATGTGGTGGTGCAGGTTGCCGCGCACGCCGGTGCGGACGTTCGGCATGCCGTGCCCGCGCAACGTGATGACGGCACCCGACTGCGTGCCTGCAGGAACGGTCACCTCCGTGGGGCCGTCGAGGATCGCGTCGACGGTGACACTGGTCCCGAGCGCCGCGTCGACCATCGGTACCGAGATGGTGCAGTGCAGGTCGTCGTTGTCGCGGACGAACACCTCGTGCTGGCGTTCGTGGATCTCGACGTGTAGGTCTCCCGCGGGCCCACCACCCGGTCCCACCTCGCCTTGCGCGGCGAGCCGGACGCGCATGCCGTCGCCGACGCCTGCGGGGATCTTGACGCTGACCTCGCGCCGGGCCCGGACCCGTCCGTCGCCGCCACAACGGTGACAGGGGTCCGGAATCACCTCGCCGACACCCGCGCAGACCGGACACGGCCGCGACGTGAGCACCTGGCCGAGCAGCGACCGCTGCACCGACTGCACCTCGCCCTGTCCCCCGCAGGTGTCGCAGGTGACTGGCGTCGAGTTGCCGTGCGTGCCCTTGCCCTGGCACAGGTCGCACAGGATGGCGGTGTCGACGGTGACCTGCTTGGTCACCCCGGTCGCGCATTCGGCGAGGTCCAGCCGCAGCCTCAGCAGCGAGTCCGAACCCGGCCGGACCCGACCGACCGGACCACGCGTGCCCGTGCCGCCGCCGAAGAATGCTTCGAAGACGTCGCCAAGACCCCCGAATCCGCTGAACCCACCACCCGAGGGGGCGCCGTTGGCCAGCGGATCGCCGCCGAGGTCGACGATGCGACGCTTCTCAGGGTCGCTGAGTACCTCGTATGCGGCGCTGATCTCCTTGAAGCGCGCCTGCGCCGCCGCGTCGGGGTTGACGTCGGGGTGCAGCTCGCGGGCGAGCTTCCGATAGGCGCGTTTGAGCTCCGAGTCATTCGCGCCCTTGCTCACCCCGAGCAGGCCGTAGTAGTCGCGTGCCACGCCTCACCTTTCCAAGGCCGCTGACGCGGCCGTACCTTCACCCGGTTAGCGGGTGCCCAAGACTTCGCCGATGTATAGAGCAACTGCGGCGACGTTAGCGATCGTTCCCGGATAGTCCATTCGGGTGGGACCCACCACACCCATCCCGCCGTACACCTTGCCCGAACTGCCGTACAGCGTGCTCACGACCGACGTTCCGGCCATCTGCTCGGCTTCGGTCTCGTGTCCGATGCGCACAGTGACCTTACCGGCCTCCTGCTGAGCGGCCAGCAGCTTGAGCACCACGACCTGCTCCTCGAGCGCCTCGAGCACCGAGCGCAGCGAGCCCCCGAAGTCGGCGGTATTGCGGGTCAGGTTGGCGGTGCCGCCCAGCAGCAGCCGCTCCTCGGTGTGGTCGACGAGGGTTTCCACCAGCACCGTCGCCGCCCGGCCGATGGCGTCGCCGAGGCCGCCCTGCCCGTTGAGTTGGACGGCGAGCTCGGACACCGCCACGGATGCCGCCGTCAGGGGCTTGCCCTCGAGCGCCTGGGCCAGCCGGTCGCGCAGTAGTCCCAGATGGTGTTCGTCGATGGAGTCGCCGAGTTCGACCATGCGCTGGTCGACGCGGCCGGTGTCGGTGATGACGACCAGCAGCAGGCGGGCCGGGGTGAGTGCGACGACCTCGAGATGCCGAATCGACGCCGTGGACAGCGTCGGGTACTGGACGATGGCGACCTGTCGGGTCAGCTGCGCCAGCAAACGCACCGCGCGACGGAGCACGTCGTCGAGGTCGACACCGGTCTCGAGGAAGGTCAGGATCGCGCGACGCTCGCTGGTCGACAGCGGCTTCACCTCGTCGAGTCGGTCGACGAACTCGCGGTAGCCCTTTTCGGTGGGGATCCGGCCCGAGGCTGGTGTGCGGCTGGGTGATGTAGCCCTCGGCCTCGAGGACCGCCATGTCGTTGCGCACGGTGGCGCTGGATACGCCCAGGTTGTGCCGCTCGACGAGCGTCTTGCTGCCGATTGGCTCCTTGGTCGTGACGAAGTCGGCGACGATGGCGCGCAGAACTTCGAACCGACGATCGTCGGCACTACTCATCGTTCACCTCCCACAGTTCTCGTGCGCGAAACCGCTCCGCTTCTCGCGTCGTACCCATTTTACGTTCACCACCTGCTCCAACACCCACCGAGCACGGCCAGACGCCGCGCCTGCACGTCAACCCCTGATGGCAGGGACAACGCGGCGATGTGGGATTAACCTCGGGTACATGCCCAATCCAAGGTTGCCGGGGACCGAATCAGCGAAGGTGCGCCGGTGATCTTCAAGGGCGTTCGAGACGGCAAACCATATCCCGAGCACGGGCTTTCGTATCGACAGTGGGCGCAGATCCCGCCCCGGCAAATCCGGCTCGACGAGTTGGTGACCACGACGACCGTGCTGGCGCTGGACCGGCTGCTGTCGGAGGACTCGACCTTCTACGGCGATCTGTTCCCCCACGCGGTGCGCTGGCAGGGCGTCGTGTATCTCGAGGACGGGTTGCACCGTGCCGTGCGGGCCGCGCTGCGCAACCGCACCGTGCTGCACGCGCGGGTGTTCGACATGGACCGGCCGCTTGCCGAACAGACCTAATCGCCACCCTCCTCAACCGCGAGCGGGCTCGTCGGCAGCCGAAGTGCTGGTATCGAGTTGGAGTCTTCGTGCGCTCGCGATCGCGCGGTGCCGGCTTGATGAAGAACCACGCACGCCGTGAGCGTCTGCCAGACGAGGATCGGATAGATACCGCTGCGCTCCCAGAGTCCGATCGGCAGCGCATGCACTGCCAACATCATTCCGCTCAAGATCCCCGTTGCTCCGAGCGCGCCAGACGCCAACACGTACGCCGTGGGGGCAATCTCGCGCCCGAGCACCAGCGTGCCTGCGAGGATCGCGGCGTTGCCGCCGGCGATGGCCAACACCGCGCCGGCCAGATGCCAATTCGAACCGGTTCCGGCGTGGACGAGACTGACGAGCACGTTGCCCACCCCGCTGATTGTCGCGAACATGAGAAACGGCAACGACTTTCGGGCACCAGATCTACCGATCACCAGCATCGCGGCCACCGGGAAGAACAGTCCCTGCACGAAGAACGCGGCGTTCATCAGCGCAGCCCGTGGCGATATGAGTGGAGCGCCGAGTTCGCTGACGTAGTGGATGACGTAGTCGTAGCCTGGCATGGCCGCGGCGGCGAGCGCTTCCGCGAGGAAGTACCAGAGCGCTGCGACGACCCATAGCGCCGCACCGGCTGCCACGACACGGCCAGTTGACGACGCCCCCACGGATGTCAACGTTAGCAGCGCCATTTTGCGCAGCAAATTAGCGCCCGCGTCAGTCACGCACCCTCGCGGGGCACAACGAGGAGTTAGTCGGTGGCCATTTTGCCGTGCCCGTGGACGACGTCAACGCAACAGGTCGCGCACCACCGCGTCGGCCAGCAGCCGACCCCGATCGGTGAGCACCAGATTGTCGGCGCGCCGCTCGACCAGCCCGTCGGCGACGGCCACGTCGGCGCGGTGCACCTCGGCGGCATCGAGCGTCGCCAGTGGCAACCCCCGCCGCAGCCGCAGCCGCAGCATGACGTCCTCGACGTGCCGGTCGGTTTCGCTCGAGCACCTCGAAGTCGCCGACGGGCAGCCGTCCCGCGGCCAACGCTTGCGCATAGGCGTTGGGGTGCTTGAGGTTCCACCACCGGGTGTCCTCAAGGTAGCCATGCGCACCCGGGCCTGCGCCCCACCACTCGCCGCCATCCCAATAGCCCAGGTTGTGTCGGCACTCCCCGCCCGGCCTGCTCCAGTTGGAAACCTCGTACCAGTCCAGGCCGGCCTGCGACAGCCGCGCGTCGATCAGCTCGTAGCGGTGCGCGAGCACGTCGTTGTCCGGTGCGGCGAGTTCGCCCCGCCGAACCCGCCGCGCCAGCGCCGTGCCGTCCTCGACCACGAGGGCATACGCGGAGACATGGTCGACCCCCGCCGCGGTCGCGGAGTCGACGGAGCGACGCACGTCGTCGTCGGTCTCGCCCGGCGTCCCATATATGAGGTCGAGGTTCACGTGAGCGAATCCCTCCGCGCGCGCTTCCGCGGCCGCGGCGAGCGGCCGTCCGGGTGAGTGCACCCGGTCGAGCGTGGCCAGCACGTGTGGGGCGACCGACTGCATGCCCAGCGAGATGCGGGTGAAACCGGCGGCTCGCAGCTCGGCGAACAGCAGCGGCGACGTCGACTCCGGGTTGGCCTCGGTGGTGACCTCGGCGTCGTCGGCCAGTGTGAAGTGCGCACGGATGGCGTCGAGCACGTCGGCGAGTCCGCGACCGCCCAGAAGCGACGGCGTTCCGCCGCCGACGAACACGGTGCTCACCTCCGGCCGCGCATCACCGAGCCGAGCGCCCGCCTGCCCGAGCTCGAGTCTCAGCGCGGCCAGCCAGCCGTCGGGGTTGGCCCCGCCGAGTTCGGACGGGGTGTAGGTGTTGAAGTCGCAGTACCCGCACCGCGTGGCACAGAACGGCACGTGGACGTAGATGCCGAACGGTCGGCCGGGCGACGCGCGCAGCTGCGGCAACACCGCAGGCTCGGCCCGAATGGTCATCCGACAAGTGTCCCAGAACCAGTTTTGCTCACCACGAGCGCAAATCCTGGCCGGTTAGGGCACATGCCGCCCGTCGTGGCAGAATGGCCCTCGTGACCGCCGCCCGAAGCCTGAACACCCGCGTAGTGCTGGTGGCTCGGCGTCACGTCGACTTCAAGCGCGTTTGTACCTGTTGCTGTCTGCCTTGACGTCGTAGACCTGTCCACCTGAATTCAGCTGGCCGCCGGATCTGCGCCGCCGGACAGTCCCCGGTGAGCACACGCGATCTGAAAGCCCGCTCCTCCACGAAGGAGCCAACCCATGACCACTCCCACGACGCCCGCGAAGCCGGTGAAGCGGCCCAAGGGCGAAGGCCAGTGGGCGCTCGGCTACCGCGAACCGCTCAACGCCAACGAGCAGTCCAAGAAGGACGACAACCCACTCAACGTCCGGGCGCGCATCGAGAACATCTACGCCAAGGGCGGCTTCGAGAGCATCGACAAGGGCGACCTGCGCGGACGTTTCCGCTGGTGGGGCCTCTACACGCAGCGCAAGCCCGGATACGACGGCACCTGGACCGGCGACGAGAACACCGACATGCTCGAGGACTCCTACTTCATGCTGCGGGTGCGCTGCGACGGCGGCGCGCTGACGGCGGCAGCCCTGCGCACCTTGGGTGGCATCTCCACCGAGTTCGCGCGCGACACCGCCGACATCTCCGATCGCGAGAACGTGCAGTACCACTGGATCCGCGTCGAGGACATGCCGGAGATCTGGAAGCGGCTCGACGAGGTCGGCCTGCAGACCACCGAGGCGTGCGGCGACTGCCCCCGCGTGGTCCTCGGCTCGCCGCTCGCGGGTGAGTCGCTCGACGAGGTCATCGACGGCACCCCCGCGATCGACGAGATCGTGCGGCGCTACATCGGCAAGAAGGAGTACTCCAACCTGCCGCGCAAGTTCAAGACGGCGGTCTCGGGACTGCAGGACGTGGTTCACGAGGTCAACGACGTGGCGTTCATCGGGGTGAACCACCCCGAACACGGCCCTGGCTTCGACCTGTGGGTCGGCGGCGGGCTGTCCACCAACCCGATGCTGGGCCAGCGGGTCGGCGCCTGGGTGCCACTCGACGAGGTGCCCGAAGTCTGGGAGGCCGTCGTCAGCGTCTTCCGCGACTACGGCTACCGGCGGCTACGCGCCAAGGCGCGGCTGAAGTACCTGATCAAGGACTGGGGCGTAGAAAAATTCAGGGAAGTGCTCGAGAGCGAGTACCTGAAGCGCACGCTGATCGACGGGCCCGCGCCCCAGCCGGTGGTGCGGCCCATCGACCACGTCGGCGTGCAACGGCTCAAGAACGGGCTGAACGCCGTCGGCGTCGCGCCCATCGCGGGCCGCGTCTCCGGCACCATCCTGACGAAGGTCGCCGACCTGGCCGAGTCGGCGGGCTCGGACCGCATCCGGTTCACGCCGTACCAGAAGCTGGTGATCCTCGACGTCCCCGACGACAAGCTCGACGCGCTGCGTGACGGCTTGGATGCGCTGGGCCTGCCGTCGACGCCGTCGCACTGGCGGCGCAACCTGATGGCCTGCACGGGCATCGAGTTCTGCAAGCTGTCGTTCGCCGAGACGCGCAAGCGTTCGCAGACCCTGGTCCCAGACCTGGAGAAGCGACTCGAGGACATCAACGCGCAGCTCGACGTGCCGATCACCGTCCACATCAACGGCTGCCCCAATTCGTGCGCGCGCATCCAGGTCGCCGACATCGGATTCAAGGGCCAGATGGTGGACGACGGCGATCACCCCGTCGAGGGCTTCCAGGTCCACTTGGGCGGCAGCCTGGGTCTGGACAGCGGATTCGGCCGCAAGTTGCGCCAGCACAAGGTGCTGTCCAACGAGCTCGGCGACTACATCGAGCGTGTGGTGCGCAACTTCGTGAAACAACGCGAGGACGGCGAGCGTTTCGCTACTTGGGCGGTACGAGCTGACGAGGCGGATCTTCGATGAGCGCTTGCGCGAAGAGCGGAGTGCACGGATGAGCGCTTGCGCGAAGAGCGGAGTGCACAGATGAGCGATTCCGCGAAGAGCGGAGACCGTCAATTGAGCGCGTGCCCGAAGAGCGGAGTGCACAGATGACAGACGTGATGACCGAGAACGAGTTGGTCGAGCTGGCGGAGCGCGGCGCGGCCGAGTTGACCGATGCCTCTGCCGAGGAACTGCTGCGCTGGACCGACGAACACTTCGGCGGCGATTACGTCGTCGCGTCCAACATGCAGGACGGGGTGCTGGTCGCGATGGCCGCCAAGGTGCGTCCCGGCGTGGACGTGCTGTTCCTCGACACCGGATACCACTTCGCGGAGACCATCGGCACGCGTGACGCCGTCGAGGCCGTCTATGGCGTCAACGTCGTCAACGTCACGCCGGAGCACAGCGTCGCCGAGCAGGACAAGCTGTTCGGCAAGAACCTGTTCGCGCGTGACGCGGCCGAGTGCTGCAACATGCGCAAGGTCCAGCCGTTGGGCAAGGCACTCAAGGGCTACTCCGCGTGGGTAACCGGCATCCGCCGCGTCGAGGCGCCTACGCGTGCCAACGCGCCGCTGATCAGCTTCGACAAGGCCTTTGGATTGGTGAAGATCAACCCGATCGCGGCGTGGTCCGACGACGAGATGCAGGCCTACATCGAGGAAAACGACATTCTGGTGAACCCGCTCGTCGACGAGGGCTATCCGTCGATCGGCTGTGCCCCGTGCACGGCGAAGCCGATCGAGGGCGCCGATCCGCGCAGCGGACGCTGGGCTGGTCAGTCGAAGACGGAATGCGGGCTGCACGCGTCGTGAACCCCGGGTCGCTTCACGCCCGCCCCCAGGCGCTGGTCCTGACGGCACACGGCAGCGTCGATCCCCGCGCGGCCGCGGTGACGCACGCGCTGGCCGGCCGGATCCGCAGACTCCGACCGTCACTCGACGTCCGGGCTGCGTTCCTGGAGCGTTCCGAACCCGGATTGTCCGACGTGTTGACCGAGCTCGCCGCTGGGCGCGACGACGCGATCGTCGTCCCGATGCTGCTGGCGAGCGCCTATCACGCGATGGTGGACGTCCCCTCGGCCATCGAGGCGTCGGGCGCTCGCGTGCGCCAGGCCGACGTCCTCGGCGAGGATCCCGCGCTGATCGCCGTCCTCCGGCAACGCCTGGCCGAGGTTGGCGTGTCGCCGGATGACCCGGACCTCGGGGTCATCGTGACGGCCGTCGGTTCGTCGAGCGACGCAGCGAACGCACGCACCGCAACGGTCGCCGAGGCGTTGCGGGGCGGCGTGCGGTGGGCCGGCGTCGAGGTGTCGTTCGCCACTGGGCCGCACCCCACCGTGGCCGAGGCCGCCCAGCGGCTCCGGCGCCGTGGCGCCAGCCGACTCGTGGTCGCTCCGTGGTTCCTCGCGTATGGCCGCATCACCGATCGAGTGGCGGATTCCGCCGCTGCCCTTGGCATTCCGATGGCAGCGCCGTTGGGCTCGCACAACCTGGTTGCCGCGACGCTGCTCGACCGGTTCGACGCGCAACGGTCCGTGCGTCTCGCCGCCTGACGTCGATCGGACTCGCTTCCCCGCCCGCTACACTTCGCGGCGGAGAATTCTGGCCACCCACCCAGTGCTGAAGAAAGTAGCTGGGCGAGACTACGTCGACCACCCTGGTAAAGGACTGGGGATACGGACGTGATCGCAGGCTTTGATTTCGCCGTTTCGGACAGATTTCGCAAACTCTCGAGCCCGTTTGGGTGATTTGAACCAATGTTTGCTCGACGTAGGTCAGAATGTTGACGCCAGTGAACCTCACCCGATCGTCCACAGACCATTGCCGAGGTCGACACGGGTCGACGTGGGTCGACATGGACTAGTTAGGACACACGAACATGACCTCAGGTCGCCTTGCGCGTCGACTGGCACTCGTTGCCGGCGGCAGCGCGATCATCGCCATGGGTGCGTTGACTGCAGGCTGTGGCGGCAAGGAAGCCCCTGCCCCGTCGAGCACCACCACCACGACCACGACGTCGGTCTCCCCAACGGAGAAGCAGGTGAACCCCACGGGCGGCAACAGCTTCACCCCACCCGTGTACGCGCCGCCTGCCCCGACGGCTCCTCCGGGCAACCATCGCAGCAACGGCTGACCGGCCCGTATCGACCCGCTGGGCGCGCAATGACGTTGGCGCCCTGCGGGTGTACGCCCACCGCCTGATCCCGCTGCGAGAACGTCCGTTCCTCGGGTCTGGAGTTCGTTGATGTCCGTTACTCATTGGAGGTCGGCACGCCTGCTTGCAGGCTGGCTAACGGTGTCGATGGCCGCCGCGGTATCCCTGCTCGTGTCGGCCCAGCACCCGCCGTCGACACTCGGCCGTTCGACGCCCATCGCGGGCCCATACGCGCTATTGCTCGCCAGCTCAACGGATCTCGGCCCATCGCGCCTCGAGCGCGCTCAGCTCACCGTTGCGCTGCACGGCAGGACCCGACCCGAGCCGCTCGTGCAGTGGGCGGCGAATGAAGGCCTTGCCGTGCGATGGCAGCCGAATGAGGACTGGGCCATCGTCGAGGGTGCGCCACCTGACCTCGCCAAGGCGTTCGACGTGTCGGTGCACGACTACCGCGGCGTGCAAGGGCAGGTGTTCTACGCGTCCGCAGCTCAACCCGAGATCCCGCAGCCGATCCGCGACACGGTCAGCGACCTCGGACGCATCCTCGGGTACACCCCGCACCGGCAGAAGAGCCCGGCGACGACTCCGCTCGACGTTCCGCTGCGGGGCTTGACTCCGAACGCCCTGCTGACGGCCTACAACGCGAGTCCCCTTGCGGCAGCCGGTTTTACCGGCAAGGGACAGACCATCGTGTTCTACGCGTTCAGCGGCTACGACCAGGAGGACCTCGACGACTTCGCCGAGCTGTCGGGGCTGCCCCCGCTGAAGCCGATCCTCGTCGGTGGACAGCCCGGCGAATCGCGCGGCGAGACGGTGATGGATCTCGAGGTGGCACACGCGATCGCGCCCGACGCGCAGATGGTCGTCGTGAACGCCAGGCCGACGCTCGAGGGCGGCCGCACCTACGAGCGCATCGGCGAGCTGTTCGACTCCGTCGACCGGCAGTTCCCCGGCGCGGTGTGGAGCCTGTCGATCGGATGGGGCTGCGACGCGTTGCTCACCGCCACCGATCTCAAACCCGTTCAGTCTGCGTTGGAACGCGCACAACGCCACGGAACCTCGGCGTTCGACGCCAGCGGCGACACCGGCGGACTGGAGTGCAAGGGCGGATCCAACTGGTCGGCGCCGCCGGGACCCGACGACATCGGACTCGACGCCGTCGCCTCGTTGCCCGCCATCACGTCCGTCGGCGGCACCACGCTGTCCACCGACGAGAACGGCCAGTGGCTGGCCGAGCAGGCCTGGGTCGACTCGCCCCAATCCCAGGGCACCAGCGGAGGCGTGTCCAAGCTGTTCCCCCGCCCCGCCTGGCAACAGCGGGTGTCCGCGAACCGCGATTCCGCGCTGCGCCGATTGACGCCCGACGTGTCGGCGCTGGCCGATCCGTTCACGGGGGTCAGGATCAGATTCGACGGGCAGGATCTGGTCGGCGCCGGTACCTCCCAGGCCGCGCCGATCTGGGCCGCCTTCACCGCGCAGATGAATCAGTACCTGCTCGCCAACGGCGGACACCGACTCGGCGACATCAACCCGCTGCTCTACCGGGTGGCCGCGGGCGCGAACTCACCGGGTTTCCGCGACGTCGGCCTCGGCGGGAACGCCGTCGACGTCGCCACTCCCGGTTACGACCTGGTGACCGGCCTCGGCAGCCCCAACGTCGACGCGTTGGTGCGCGACTTCCTGGACATCCAGAAGGGGGTGGCGCCCAGGTGAGCGCGGAAGACCCGCCCGACCCCTGGAAGTCGTTGCCCACCAGTGCATGTGGCACATGTGGCGTCGACGTTCCCGCTGGCGTGTACTGCGGGAACTGCGGTGCGCCTCTGTCCCGAGCGAGCAGAGGCGGGTGGCGGCTCTCGGCGTACGCGGCGGCGCCCACCGAGTCCGTATTGCGCCCCGCGCTGACGACCACGCTCTTCCCGCAGCTGCCGAGGCGCTCCCGGGCCGTGTTCCGAACGGCGGTGATCGGACTCGTGGTGCTGCTCACCGCGACGGCGGCCATGCTGTGGCAGGCACCGCTCATCGGGCTGGTGTCCGTCGGGATGCCACTGCTGTTCCTCGCCTACCTCAACGAGAGCGATGCCTTCGCCGATCTATCGCGTGGCACCCTGCTCATCACCGCGACGCTGAGCATCGCCCTCGGGGTGGGTTGGGCGCTCGGCACCGACGCGGCCGTCGCGCGCACCAACGACGACGCGCTGGGCATCCCCGTCACCACCGCCCGACTGCTGTTCACCGGGTTCGCAATCCCACTCGGGTTCGTCGTCCTGCTGCTCGCGCCGATGGTGCTGGTCCGACTGTGGCGGCCAGGCGTGCGAGAGTCGTTGGACGGCTACGTGATCGGATCGCTCGGTGCGTACTGCTTCGCGGCCGCAGGAACGCTCGCCCGACTGGCGCCGCAGTTCGCCAGCGGGTTGGTGGCCGACGAAGACCGCTCCCGGGTCGGCCTGGTGTTCGCGGCCGTCATCCAGGGGATGGCCATTCCGCTGACGGCGGCCGCCGTGGCGGGTGCGGTCGGCGGCACGCTCTGGTGCGTCCGCAGAGCCGACACGGGCCGCTCGTTCCGTTGGTACTCGTTGAGCGCCCTCACGCCGTCGCTCGTGGTCGGCGTCGCGCTCTTCCTCGCCATCGGCGTGATCGATCTGAGCGCAGCGCCCAGCGACGTCCAACTCGGCCTGTATGCGCTGGTCGCCGTGCTGGCCCTATACGCGCTGCGGGTCGTGCTGCACGCCACCCTGCTCGACGAAGCCCCCGACGACGCGTTCCCGCACGAACCGATGTTGTGCCCGCAGTGCGATCACGTGGTGCCTGACCTCCCGTTCTGCCCCAGCTGCGGCTTCGCGGGCCATGCCGCCTCGCGGACGTCGCGCGCGATGCGGAGGGCCACCCGTCCGGTGCCCGCCCCTGCTGCCGAGGGTCGATGAGCGCGCCGCCCGCGCCCACGCCGGAGTGGCCGGGGTACTCGGTTCCCGCCGACTCGTACGTGGCGGCGCCGGCGCGCTCCGCGTCGACCGCGCGAGTGCTCCTCGCGCTGGGAGCGTGCGCCGCTCTCGTGGTGGCAGCCAGCGTCGTGCTGGCACTGTGGCTCACCCCGCCGAAGCCCAACTACGTCTGCCCACCGGACTGCGGCCACCCTCCTATCGCCAAGCCGGTCGCCACGAATCCCCGCTTCACGCCGGACTCGGGCGAGTTCTCGGTGTCCTACCCGGGGCCGGGCACGGCGTATGAGGCCACGTTCGAACCGAACGGCGTGGTGCTCGATCTGCTTGTCGGTGACGGTGGCACGCTTCGCCTCTTCGGCGAGCCCGCGGCAGGCCGGACGCCACGTCAGGTCGCCGAGGACGTCCTCAAGGACGCCTACCCCGACGCCACCACCGACTACGAGATCCCCAACGCCCTGGTGGGCTACCAACTGGGGTACGGCGAGATCGCCGACTTCTTCCCGGCCGACTCCATCGCCGATGACGCGCGGTTACGAATCCTGGTCATGGTGGCCGTGAAGAACGACTACGCCCTCATCGCGGCGGCGGCCGGACCGTTCCACGAATTCAGCCCCGACTTCGGATCCGGACATCCGTCGGGCGCCAATTTCTTCCTCGCCATGGACATGGGCAAGTACGTCAACAGCTTCACGTGGCGCGGGGACCCGCCCCGATGAGCAAGAGCACCCGGACGTCACGTACCTCGGCTGGCTGTACGCATCGGGCGAGCCGCTGACCCCTTATCGGCGACGGTGACACCCAGATCAGCGAAACCCCAAGGGAACTCGTCGCGACCACTCCTCGGCGAGCAGTTCATAGGAGCGCACCCGGTCGCAGTGATCGTGGGTGATGGTGGTGACGATCAGTTCGTCGGCCGCGGTGGCGTCGCGCAACCGTTCGAGCTGGTCGGCGACCTGGACCGCCGACCCTACGAACTGCGTCTCGATGCGATCCGACACCAGCTCGCGGTCGGCGTCGGTCCACGGATGCCTTCGTGCCTCTTCCGGTGTCGGAAAGGGAATCGCGCCCTCAGCCGTGCGGATGCTGCGGACCCACAGTCCATATCCCGCAGCCAATTCACGCGCGGTGGCCTCGTCATCGGCGACGACGACATCCGCGGAGACGCTCACGTGGGGCCGGTCCAAATCCGCAGAAGGAGTGAACGCCGCGCGATACCCGCCAACCGCGTCGAGCACACCGGCTGGAGCGACGTGGTAGTTGGCGGCGAAGCGCAGGCCGTTCTTCCCGGCGACCAGCGCGCTCTCGCCGCCACTGCTGCCCAGGATCCAGACCTGTAGGTCGGCTCCCGCACCGGGCACGACGTGGGCCTGTTCGCCGTTAGGCGACCGATAGGTATCGGCGATCAACGCCAGCACGTCGCCGACCTGTTCGGTGTAGTCCTGCGACTGGGCACCGGGCAGCTGGAGCAGTGCCTTCTGCAACGCGATGCGCGGCGATTTCAACAGTGCCGCCGGATCGAACCGCTTCGGGATCCGTACTCCGTTGGGGGCGCTCCCATCCACGACCGGTGACGAGTTTCCGATCCGCGCCGCGGACGGGCTCGCGGCGACCGGTCTCCCTCCGGAGCGCCCGAGGCCGAGATCGAATCGTCCGGGATGCCGCGCGTCGAGCAGACCGAACTCCTCCACCGACGACAACGCCGTGCGGTGCCCCATCTGCAGTGCGCCCGAGCCCAACCGGATCGTCGACGTCTCGGCTGCGGTCAGCGCGAGGAGTACTGCGGGTGAGGTGCCTGCAACCCCCGGATTGAGGTGGTGCTCGGCGAACCAGTAACGCGCATACCCAAACCGCTCTGCGTGCTGCGCAAGGTCGATGCTGTTGTGTAGCGCCTCGGTCGCGCTGGAGCCCGACGCGATCGGGACGAGGTCGAGCACCGTCAACGGCGTGTTCACGACCGTGTCTTCGAATCTGGCGCCGCGACACCAACTCGGCAGGGGCGCTGGATCATCGGCTTCCTTCCTGCCTTGAATGCGTGCCGCCCTGAAATGACCTTCGGTCTCCGCAACCCGCCGCAGGGTTGTCGCAGCGCCGTCGACCAGCTCGAATGTACCGACGTTGCCGAGGTCCAGCGGCCCTGTGGCGGCGGTGTGAGCATGCGGGCGCCCCGCCCGCGGCGCTTTCAGGAGGGCCGTGATTTGAATCTGCGCGAGCAAAAGGGTGCCGTCGGGCAGCCCCATCGTCGACACGACCCGATGAAGCAGAACCTCCCGACGAGCTGGATCCGCGCGGGAATGCAATCGCGGGCAACCGGGTTCGTGTTCATCGGGTGACACCATCCGAAGCGACCAGGAGGCCTAGCTCCGCCACGTCGCGGCGGCCACCGCGGGATAGCGTGCAAGTGCTCTCCCGCCAGGATTGATGGAGGATTCGGGGCGTGAAGTTCCTACTGCTCACGCTGATAACACATCACCCTGACCCCGTGACCGGCGAGAAGAAGAGTCCCGCCGACCGACTGCGTGAAGTGGTCGACGCTGCGGTACTCGCCGAGCACCTGGGGTTCGACGGCTTCGCCGTTGGCGAGCGGCACGAGGACCCATTCATCTCATCGTCACCGCCGGTCGTGCTGAGCCACATCGCAGCGCGGACATCGGAACTCGCATTGTTCACCGCGGTGACGACGCTCAGCCTGCTTGACCCGGTCCGGGCGTTCGAGGACTACTCGACGCTCGACAACCTGTCCGACGGGCGGCTGGAACTCATCATCGGCAAGGGCAACGGTGCGGCGCAGGCCGAACTGTTCCACGTCACGACCGAGGATCAGTGGGAGCGCAATCGCGAAGGCTACGAACTGTTCCGCCAACTATGGGTCAGCGACGAGGTGACGTGGTCCGGCCACTTTCGCCCGTCACTCGTGAAGGCCAAGGCACTCCCCCGTCCGCTGCAGCAACGGATCCGGATCTGGCACGGGAGCGCGACCAGCAAGGATTCCGTCGACCTCGCGGCGCGCTTCGGTGACCCGATCTTCTCTGCCAACGTGACCTACCCCATCGAGCCCTACGCCGAACTGGTGCGGCACTACCGGCAACGGTGGGAGTCTTACGGCCACCGTCCCGAGGATGCGCTGGTCGGTGCGGGCACCGCCGGTTTTCACGTCGCCGAGACGTCGCAACAGGCGATCGCCGAGTACCGGCCTGCCTTCGAAACACGCTTGGCGTTCCAGCGGCGCGCAGGCCTGCCCGTCGTGTTCGAATCGATCGAGGACTTCGTGGAACGTAGCTCGGCGCTGATCGGCAGCCCGCAGCAGGTCATCGACAAGGTCAGCCGCTACCACGAGCAGCTCGGTCACGAAGTGATACACCTCAGTGCAGAGCCCGACGGTGTCACCGTCGGGCAGAAGCGTCGCAGCCTGGAGCTGTTCCAATCCGACGTCGCCCCCGTACTTCGGGATCGGATGCCGAGCAGGCCGCTGGTGGCGCAGTCGAATCGGAAAGCGGTTGTACGGTGCGCGGTTTCGCGCTCGGCATCGGAACAGATGAGCTGATTGGAAGGGAGCGGAGCGAATCATGACCACCACCACAGCCGCCGAGGCGGCGACGTTCGAGACGGCCTGGAACGAATGGCACACCGATCGCGAGCGCTACTACGCAGACCCGCTGGGCTGGGTGAGCATCACCGGCTTGTATTGGCTCAGTGAGGAGTTCGAGACCGTCGCGGACCTTCCAGGTCGGTGGCGGGCCGATGCCGAGCTGGCATATGTCGAGGGCATCGCGGGAACCGAGCGGCTCGAGCCGGTCGAGGGCGCGCCTGGGCTCCTCGTCGAGGCCGGCGATCGCCGCATCGAAGTCATTCGCCGCACCGGCGCGGTCGCGTTGCGGGTGCGTGACCCCAAGTCGCCATACCTGCAGACTTACCGCGGGATTCCCACCTACGCCCCCAGCGAGCGGTGGCGTGTCACAGGCACGTTCACACCGTATGAGACGTCGAAGACCGTCACGACCGGGGCGGTGGTGGAGGGACTCGAGCACCATCACACGGCCGTCGGCGTCATCGACTTCGAATTGGCAGGCGCCGCTTTGCAATTGGTCGCCTTCGGCCACCCGTCGGGTGAGTTGCACGCACTGTTCACCGACGACACCAGCGGTGTGACGACATACCCTGGCGCACGGTCGCTTTCGGTCACCTCACCGGACGCGGATGGGAGCGTGACGCTCGACTTCAACCGGGCGTCGAACCTGCCGTGCTCCTTCACCGATTTCGCCACGTGCCCGGTGGCTCCGACCGAGAACAGGCTGAGCGTCGCCGTCGAAGCCGGCGAGAAGAACCCTCGCTGAGCGCGTCAGTCCGGGTACTCCGGGCCGACGGCGGTGCGGGCACCTAGCCTTCGCCCGCTACCCCAGCCCAATTCGCGGCGGTAGCCGCCGAGCAGGCCACTGGCCTGAAGGTGGGTGGCGTCGCGGAAATCGGAATCAGCGGCTGCCGGCGTGGCGAACGGCGCAACGAAGAGGGCGTCGGTCGGACAGTACGCCTCACACTGAAAGCACGTCTGACAGCTGTCCTGCCTGGCGATCACCGGGATGCCGCCCTCGCCACGATCGAATACCCGGGTCGGACACACCTCGATGCAGCGATCGCACCCGATACAACGCTCGCCCGCAACGACTTCGATCACGCCGCTCGACCGCCGACCGGAGCTCCGACCGGCTCGGGTCGGGTCCATATGTCATCGAGCCCACCGGTCAGCAGTCGGTAGCGCTGATCCGGATCCTGCGTCGGGTGGTCGATGCGCTTGTGCATGCCGCGAGTCTCGGTGCGCTGCAGCGCTGCGTGATACATCCAGCGGCTGTGCGCCACCATGGCGGCCGCCTCCCTGGCCCTGAAGACGTCTTCACCTTCGGCCCCCAAGTTCGCCCGCACCGCCGACCAGGCGTCGTGCAACGACTGCAGGGCAGGCGCCAGATGGTCGCCGTGGCGGAGGAAGTTGTGTTCGTGCGGCAGCACGTGGCGTTGAACGGCGGCCGTCACCGCCCGGTAGTCGAGTCCGACCCGACCGTCGGGCCGCAACCCGGCGCCGCCGAGCGCGCGCAGCGTGGCGGGTCGGTCGCCCCGACGACGCGCAAACGTTGCGGCGCCGCGGCCCGCCCAGCTGCCCGAGGATGCCGCCCAGGCCGCGTTGTGGCTGCCGCCGCCGGTGAAGCCGCCGCAGATCAGTTCGCGGGTTGCCGTGTCACCCGCGGCGTAGAGCCCTGGGACGTCGGTGGCGCAGTCGTAGTCCGCGATTCGGACACCTCCGGTGCCGCGAACGGTGCCCTCGGCCACCAGGGTGATTTCGAAGAAGTCGGTGAACGGGTCGATGCCGAGCCGGTCGAAGACGAGGAAGAAGTTGGGCTGGCCCTTGCGCATGCCGACTCGCTCGGCTTCGGTGGCCCGGTCGATGCGTGCGAAGACAGGCTCGTCGCAGAGTGTCTTGGCGATGACGGTGCGACCTCGGGCGGAGCCCGCTCCCTCGATGGGTGTTCTGTCGCCGCGGTAGAACGTCGCCCACGAGTAGTAGGCGGTCTTCGTCAGCGAGGTGCCCTTCGGCGCGATGGCGAACGAATTCGAGAACTCCATGCCCGACAGGACCGCGCCCGCTTCGACGGCCATCAGCGCCCCGTCACCGGTGTTGACGTCACAACCCAGTGACTTGGATTGGAAGGCGCAGCCACCGGCGGCGAGCACCACCGCCCCGGCCTCGATGCGGACGGTGTGACCCGAGGCACGGTCGAGGGCCACCGCGCCCGACGCCACGCCGTCGTCGTCGACCAGGAGTTCCAGCGCCGGGGTGTGGTCGAGGATGCGCACCCCAAGGCGTTGCACCCGGGTGCGTTGACGGCGCATGTACTCGGGCCCCTGCAGGTCGTTGCGGATTGGCCGGCCATACGCATCGATCGGGAACGGATAGCGTTGCACCGCGGCGAGTTCGTCCATCCGGTCGTGGGTTTCGTCGAGCACGCGGGTCATCCAGTCCCGCTCGGCGAGGTGACCGCCAAGGGCCTCGCGACTTGCCATCGCCGCCTCCCGCAGCTCCGGCACGTCGTCGACGTACCAGACACCGGTGCCGACCGACGCCGTCGCTCCGCTCGAACCGGTGTGGCCCTTGTCCACCAGGACGACGTCCGCCCCGGCCTGCGTCGCCTTGATGGCGGCCCACGTGCCCGCCGGGCCGCCACCGATCACCAACACGTCCGTCGTCAACGTTGCGACCGTGTCGTCAGTGGTCATCGTCCGCCCTCTCGATCATGTGCTCGTAGCTACGTTTTCAGGCCTTGAGTCGATTCGTGCCGAAGATGATCGCCGACCAGACCGACAGGGCCGCCGCCAGCGCCCACACCACGACCAACGCGGGCGCCGCGCCGACGTCGGCCTGTCCAAGTAGGCCGATCCGCTCCACCTGGACCAGCCAGAAGACGGGATTGATCCTGCTGAGCACGTCCCAGACGTGGGGCAGCTGTGCGACCGAGTAGAAGACTCCGCCAAGGAATCCGAGAGGCAGCAGAACGATCGACTCCATCGAATACACGTGGTCGAGCGACTTGGCCAGGCTGCCTGCGATCACACCGACCTGGCCGGCGACCAAAAGTACTGCGAGCGTGCCGAGCACGAAGACGAAGGGCCGCGCCACGAACGCGGTTCCGGTGAGCGGCACGGCGATCGCCAACACGCCTGCACCGACGATGAACCCTCGGACGACTCCCCCGGTGACGAGCGCCGCGTTGATCTCCCACCATCGCAACGGACTCGCGAACACGTCGTTGATGTACTTGTCGCGGCGCGCTTCGAACAGGCTCGTCGTTCCGTTGACGAATCCGACCGTCAGGATCGCCTGCGCGAGGAGGCCCGGCACGATGTACTGCCCGTACGCGACGCCGTCGATGGGCGCGACCCGGTGCCCCAGTGCCGAGCCGAACACGATGACGAACAGGATCGTGGAAAGCACCGGACCCGCAATGGCATACGGCCAGATGTTGAGGAATCGCAACACCTCGCGTTCGACCAGCCAGAGGAACGGAGCACGTTCAGCTTCGAACGGCTCGTCGTACGGCGTGAGGTGCTTTACGTCGGTATCGCTCACGAGGCGGCCTCCGCAGTCATCACCCTGTCGTAGACCTCGGAGATGTCCCGCGCCTGGTATCGATGTCGCAGGGACGCCGCGGAGCCGCGGTCGACGATGCGGCCCGCGGCGATGAGTGCGATCTCGTCGCACAGCGTCTCGGCTTCGTGCAGGTAGTGGGTGGTCAGCAGGATCGTCGTGCCAGCCGCGTTGAGCCCCTTGACCAATCGCCAGATCTCCGAGCGCAGTGCGACGTCGACGCCTGCGGTGGGCTCGTCGAGGATCAACAGCCGCGGGTGGTGAATCAGTGCGCGCGCCAGCACGAGTCGGCGCTGCATGCCGCCGGACAGTTCGTAGGCCCGGCCCTCGGCCTTGTGTCCGAGGCCGAACGTCTCGAGCAGTTCGTCGGCACGCCGCACCGCCGTCTTGCGCCCGATGCCGTGGTAGCCGGCGTGGTAGACGAGCAACTGCCGGACCGACAGGAAGCGGTCGACGTTGATGTCCTGTTCGGCCAGCCCGATCAGGCGGCGGGCCTGACCTGGTGCGGTAGTCGTGCCCGAAGACCGTCAAATCCCCTGCGCTAGGGCGAATGACGTTGCTGACCGATCCGATCAGCGTGGTCTTGCCCGCGCCGTTCGGGCCGAGCAGCCCGAAGAACGCGCCGTCGGCCAGTTCGAGGTCCAGGTTCGCGACCGCGGTGACGCCGTCGCGGTAGACCTTGCGCAGGCCCGTGATCGACAGCGCGGGCGGAGTCGTCAGCGCATCTGCGCTGGAACTGGTTCGACGGAACCGGCAGCCCGTAGTGCTCGCGCAGGGTGGTGCCCTGGTACTCCTCGCGGAACAGCCCCTTGCTCCCGCAGGATCGGGAGCACGTGCTCGATGAAGGTCTCCAGCGCAGACGGCAGCGCCGGCGCCATGATGTTGAAGCCGTCGGCGGCCCCGCCCTCGAACCACGCGATGATCGTGTCGGCGACCTGTTCGGGCGTGCCGACGAACGTGAAGTGGCCCCGACCGCCGCCCAGCCGCGACAGCAGTTCTCGAACCGTCAGCTTCTCGCGGACCGCGAGTTCGATGATCAGGTCCGATCTGCTCTGCGACGCCTTCGAGTTTCGGCCGCGCCAGGATGAAATCGGGCAGCGGCGCGTCGAGCTCGAACACCGACGGGTCGATCTCGAAGTTCCAGGCCAGCTGTGACAGCCCGTACTCGGGGACGCGGAGCTCGTCGAACCTGGCGCGCCAGCTCGGCGGCCTCCTCTTCGGTCGATCCGATGAACGGAACGATGCCCGGCAGCACCAGCACGCCGTCGGGGTCGCGACCGACGGCCTTCGTCGCGCGCCTTGATGTCGCGGTAGAAGTCGGCCGCGCGCTCGTAGGTCTGGTGCGCGGTGAAGATGGCCTCCGCGTGGCGGGCGGCGAAGTTCTTGCCGTCCTCGGAGGAGCCGGCCTGAACCAGCAGCGGGTAGCCCTGCGGCGGGCGCTCGACGTTGAGCGGGCCCGCGACCGTGAAGTGGCTGCCCGGTGGTCGATGGCGTGCAGCCGCTGCCGGGTCGGCGTACCGACCCGCTGCCTTGTCGGCGAGGACGGCTTCGCTCTCCCAGCTGTCCCACAGCGCCTTGGCGACGGTGAGGAACTCGTCGGCGCGGTCGTAGCGCGCTCGCGTGGCCGGGGCGGTCGTCGAGTCCGAAGTTGGCCGCTTCGTCGGCACCCGCCGAGGTGACGATGTTCCAGCCGGCGCGGCCGCCGCTGACGTGGTCGACCGAGGCGAGCCGGCGCGCCAGGTTGTACGGCTCGTTGTAGGTCGACGACACGGTGGCGATCAGTCCGATGCGGCTGGTGTGCTGGGACAGCGCGGTCAGCAGGGTGAACGGCTCGAGCTGACCCGGCGGCCGGAACTCACCGCTGCCGGTGAGCGCCGGACCGTCGGCGAGGAACAGCGAGTCGAACTTGGCCGCCTCCGCCAAGCTGGGCCAGCCCGATCCAGTGCCCCAGGTCGAAGTCGGCCCGCGGGTTGCTCTCCGGGAGGCGCCACGCCGCCTCGTGGTGGCCGGCCTCCATCAGAAAGGCGTTGAGGTGCAGTTCACGCCGGGCTGGCGCTCATGATTGACTCCAATGCTCGGGATCGGCTTGTGCGTCAGGACAACTTGGCTGCTGTCGAAGCCGTCGGGCAGCAGGTTGTCGGTGATCGTCGCGACGTCGACCGGCTTCTTGATCTCGCCCGCCTCCAGGAAGGCGTCGCTGAGCTCCTGCTCGGCCTTGATGTCCTCCGGCAGGACCTGGGCGACCTTGAACGGGTACGAGTCGACGGTGGCCCTGGCGTCCTCGAGGGGGACGCCGGTCTCCTTCGCGATGGCCTTGGCGTACTCGTCGGGGTGCTGCTGCGCCCAGTTGAAGATTCGTGCGATCCGGGTCAGCACATCGGTCAGGGCCGCGCGCCTGGTCGGGTCGCTCGAGCGACTTGTCGGTCGCGACGTAGTAGTTGTTGACCTGGTCGATCGGCGGAAGCCCCTTGGCGATGATGCGGGCACCGTCGCCGACCGCGATCGCCGACTGCGGGTTCCAGATGGACCAGGCGTCCACCTTGCCGGTGTTGAACGCCGTGGCGCCGGCCGCCGGGGCTCAGGTAGACGAGTTCGACGTCCTTCGGGGTCAGGCCGACGCTCTTGAGCGCGAGCAGCGCCAGGCCGTGCGCCGAACTGCCCTGCGGGATGGCGATCTTCTTGCCCTTGAGGTCGCTCAGCGTCTGGATCGGCGAGTCCTTGGGCACGATGATGTTCTCGGCCGCCTTGGTGGCGTCGGCGCCGTGCTGGGTGGCGACGATCTTGAAGCCGTACTGCTTTGCCGCACCGGTGATCGGCGGGACGGTGCCGACGTAGCCGAGGTCGATGTCGCCGGCGGCGGCGGCCTGCACCAGCGGCGGACCGTAGTCGAACCGGGCGAACTTGATCTTGTAGGGCGCATCGTCGAACGCGCCGGTGACCTTCGACAGTTCCTCGCTGCCGTCGCCGCCGTTGTCGCCGATGGTGAAGGTGTACTGACTCCACTCGGGATGGCGGCAGCGGCGGACGAGTCACCCGACTTGCTCAGCGGGCCTTGGGTGGCGGCGTCGACGACGAACCGCAGGCCGCGAGGACGCTCGCCGACGGTGAGGCAGCAGCCGCGGCGCCGAGGGTTCGGAAGGACTTGTCGGACATGGGTTCTCCTGTGCGTGATGGGTGAGGCGACGAGGTCAGTGCGTGCTGGCCAGGCCGAGGTCCGCCAGGAGCGCCAGCCGGAGTTCCTCGCGCGCGACGCTGGCCTCGCGGTCAGCGGCCGACAGCTGCGACGCGGTGGGCGTTGCCGATCCGCCCGTTGCTCATGACCACGATGCGGTCGGCCAGGGCGATCGCCTCGTCGACGTCGTGGGTGACGAGCAGCATCGAGGCATGGTGCTCCCGGCGCAGCTCGCGGACCAGGTCGTGCATCCGCACCCGGGTGATCGCGTCCAGCGCCGCGAACGGCTCGTCGAGCAGGATCAGCTCCGGTTCGGACACCAGGGCGCGCGCCAGCGCGACGCGTTGGGCCTCGCCGCCGGAGAGCTGTTTGGGCCAGGCCTTTTCGCGGTCGCGCGAGATGGACGTCGGCCAGCGCCTTGCGGGCCCGCTGGTCGGCGTCCGGTCCGCGCAGGCCCAGGGTGACGTTGCGCAGCACGCGCTGCCACGGCAGCAGCCGGTCGCCCTGGAACACGATGGCACGCTTGGCCGGGACCTCGATGCGGCCGCCGTCGGGCCTGTCCAGACCGGCGAGCAGCCGCAGCAGGGTGCTCTTGCCGCAGCCCGAGGGACCGAGCAGGACGACGAGTTCCTCGTCATCGATCGTCGAGGTCCAGGTGGTCGAGCACGGTGCGGTCACCGAACGTGCGGACGACCTGCTCGACGACCACGCCGGTCTGCTGGCGCGGGGCGGTCGACGGCCGGCGGCGGTCACGCCGCCTCGTAGCTGGGCCGCCACCGCAGCAGCACCCGCTCGAGAATCCGGACGATCTGGTCGGCGAGCAGACCGAGGATCGAGTAGATCACCAGGCCCACGAAGACCTGGTTGGTCTGCAGGTAGGTCTGCGCCTGCGTGACGAGGAAGCCGAGTCCCTGGTCGGCGTTGACCGTCTCGGCGGCCACCAGGCCCAGCACGCTGTAGGCGAGCGAGAAGCGAAGCCCGACCAGGAATCCGGGAAGCGCACCGGGCAGCAGCACCCACGTGACGATGCGCCATCGTCCCGCGCCGGTGGTCCGCGCCATCTCGATCAGTCGGTGGTCGACGCCGCGGATGGCGGCGAACAGGTTGAGGTACATCGGGACGCCGGCCCCGAAGGCGATCAGCAGCACCTTCGTCAGCTCGTCGATGCCGAACCACACGATCATCAGCGGCAGCACCGCCAGCAGCGGGATCGTGTTGAGGATCTGGGCGAGGCCGTTGAACAGGTACTCGCCACGTCGCAGGAATCCGCCGAGCACCCCGGTCACGATGCCCACGCTCAAACCGAGCGCGAGGCCCAAGTCCCGCGCGCTGCAGCGAGATCGCCAGGTCAGGACCGAGGACTCCGTCGTTCCACAGCTGCACCGCCGTGGCCGCGATGTCGGTCGGGGCGGGTGCGTACATCGGCGGGAGGACGCCGGTCAGGCCGAGCACCTCCCAGACGACGAGGATCAGCACCGGAGTGGTGTAGATGCCGAGCGGCCAGTGCAGCCGCCGCCACAGCGGACGCACGCGCCGTGGGCTCGTCGGGAATTCGCGGGCAGGAACACGTCCCGGGAGTGCGTCGCGCCCGGCGTGACCGACGCGAATTCGGAGTCGACCGGGCGCGTCGCCAGACTGATGTCTGTCATCGGGGCTGCTCCAGTCGGTTGCGTACCGAACCGGCCAACGTGGCTGGGCTGTCACGAAGTTCACAGGTTCGAGGTCTTCACACACCATGACGCAACGTCGCCCGACGGTGGAGCTATGAAATCGGCGGGATTCTTTTACCTGCCGCTCGACCGGCGGGCGTGAACCGCGCGACGCGCCTCGTCCTTGGCCAACGCTCGTGAAAGCCCTCGGTGACGTCCACTCCAGCGGCGACCGGTGTGAACAGAGTCCCCTTTGCTCCTCGCACCGGCGCGACCAAGAAAAAGGCATCCCCAAAGAACTGTCCTTGCCGTCCAGTTTCACTCGCCCCGACGGAAATTCGAGCGTGCCGCCGTTTGAGCTGGGCCAGGGAATTACGATGACCTATATGGCCGAGGACGTTCCCATCTCCGACGTTCCGTTCACCCACGATCCGTGGGTGGCGGCGCGCGAGCGCTATGGCGCGATGCCGTACCGGCGGGTGGGCTCCTCAGGGCTCTTACTGCCCGCCATCTCGCTCGGCCTCTGGTACAACTTCGGGGACGACAGACCGTTCGACGGGCAACGGCAGGTGCTGCGTCACGCTTTCGATCACGGGATCACGCACTTCGATCTCGCCAATAACTACGGCCCGCCGTACGGGTCTGCCGAGGAGAACTTCGGCCGGATGTTGCGTCGCGACTTCAAGCCGTATCGCAACGAGCTGATCATCTCCACGAAGGCTGGCTGGGACATGTGGCCGGGACCCTACGGCGAGCTCGGCGGTCGGGTGTATCTGCTTGCGAGCCTTGATGAATCGCTCGACCGGCTCGGGCTCGACTACGTCGACATCTTCTATTCCCACCGTATCGATCCCGTCACGCCGCTCGCCGAGACGATAGGCGCGCTCGACACGGCGGTGCGTGCGGGCAAGGCTCGCTACGTGGGGATCTCGTCGTACTCGGCCACCAAGACGGCTGAAGCGGCGGCCATCGCGCGGCAACTCGGCACGCCGCTGGTGATTCACCAGCCGTCCTACTCATTGCTCAACCGGTGGATCGAGGGCGGGCTGACCACCGAGCTTGCCAACGCCGGGATGGGAGCCATCGCCTTCACCGCGCTGGCCCAGGGCCTCTTGACCGACCGCTACTTGCGACAGCCCGCAGCCGACGTCGAACGCGCGACGACACGTCCGACCTTCGACGCCGACCTGGTGACCGACGACGTACGCGAGCAACTTCGTGGGCTCGCCAGCATCGCCGAGCGGCGTGGCCAGTCGCTGGCACAACTAGCCCTGGCTTGGGTGCTACGCGACCCGACGGTGGCATCGACGCTGATCGGCGCGTCGAGCGTGGCCCAACTCGACGAGAATCTCGGTGCACTCACCCACCTCGACTTCGCCCCGGATGAGCTCGCCGAGATCGATCAGTTCGCGTCCGATTCCGGAATCGATCTCTGGCGTGAGAGTTCGGACATATGACGGGTGGTCGAGTCGTCAGCCACCGATGACCTTCGGGTAGGCCGGGACCCAGTCCAACGGCACTGCCTGCGATCGGTAGATCATCCGGGTGAGCGTCGCGCGGTCCACTCCCTCGACGGTTGGCACTTTGACCTCGGGCTCGCCTGCGACCGCGTAGTCCTCGTAGGGCGTGAGGTATTCCCACACCACCCGCCCGAGCGGGGTGACCTGAAAGATGCGACCGTGCATGCCTTCGGTGATGAGGGTGTTCCCGTTGGGCAGCCGCTGAGCATTGCTGACGAAGGAGCTGAAGAACGTCCAGGGCGGCCGGCCCGAGTCCTCGGCGGTGTACTGCCAGACGATCTGCTCGGTGGTGGGGTCGAGCTCCAGGACACGTGATCCCGCGTAGATGCCGAGGGCGGCGGGCGGATATCCGGCGCCGCCCTGGTTGTCGAACACCAAGAGGTTGCCCGCCCCGGGTAGCCCGTCGGCGATCAAGTGGGGGTTGTGCTGGCCGGAGAGTTGGTCGAGCGGCCGCGGCAGGGCGTGCCCGTTGATGCGCTGATGTTCGGCGCCGGGTTCCGCCTCGAAGTACGGGCCGAGTCGCCATACGATGCGACCGGACTGCTTGTCGATGAGTGCGACGACGTTCGCCTTGCGCGCGCTGATCAGGATGTTGTCGGGCGCAAAGACGGTCGCGGGATCGGCGCGGTGCCACCGGTTGGGGCCAAGCGTCTTGGCGCTGTTGAGCTCCAGATACCCCCATACGTCGTCGGGCCGGCGCGCCAACCGGGTGAATCATCCAATTGGGAGAGCTGAAGCCCGACGTCACCGATGCGCCCGTCGTTCAGGGTCGGGTCGATGATCCGGGCGGGAACACCGGGAAACGGCCACTCGTTGCGGACCGCGCCGTCGAGGTCGATCAATCGCGTCACACCGTCGGCCGCAGTGTAGAGCACATAGCTTTCGTAGACCTGCGAGGAGTCGTGATGGGTCACACCGCTGAACTGAACGAACGCCATGCGAGAAGTCTTACCCGCGACGATCATTCCGTCCCAGGGTTGCGCTCCGACTGATTCGACCCGCTTCTGCCGCGCGTGGAGACCCGCGGTGCCAACCCCCGAATCCGACGAGCTGGCCCGTGGACTGATTCTCACGTCGGCCCTGAGTCACCGCATCGTGGGGCGCGGATGCTGAGCGGCACCTACTCGGAGGCAATCGCGGTGCCGGAGCTGCGCGCGCAAGCCAGGCGCATGGCAGAGACACTGCTTGGAAGCGCACGCATGGAAGAGCGGGAAGAGACAGCTTCAGCTGGAATACGTGATTTGAGGCTGCCTTCGAACTACCTGGTCACCGGCTGTGACGAAATAACAAGTGGGCGGCGGTCGTTCGTGCGAAGGTATCGACGCAGTGGCGCGGCGTCGACTCAACTGCATGCAGACAACGGAGGATCAGATGGAAACCTGGGACGCGATCCGGGCGCGACGGAACGTCCGGAGCTACTTGCCAGACCCGGTTCCCGACAGCGCGCTGGACCGCATCGCAGAGGCGGGGTGGCGAGCACCCTCAGCGAGAAACGAACAGCACTGGGACTTCGTTCTCGTCACGGATCGCGCACGGCTGCAAGAGCTTTCCACGGTGTGGCGGGGCGCAGGTCACATCGCGTCGGCTCAAGCCGCCATCGCCCTCGTCGTCCCCGAACCGTCCGACGAACGGACCAAGATCATCGATCAGTACGACCTCGGACAGGCGACACTGGCGATGACCATCGCGGCGACCGACTTGGGCATCGGCACCGGCCATTCCTCGGTGGACGACCAGGAGAAGGCGCGCGCCATCCTCGGAGTCCCCGACGACCACCTCGTCTCGTTCCTGCTCGGCATCGGATATCCCGCCGACCGCCCGCTCAAGCCGATCGTGAAGCCCGACCGACGGCCCTTCTCGGACGTCGTACATCGCGGACGCTGGTAAGCGCGTGTCCGATGCCATCGCCTTGACGCCGCTGAAGGTACTCGTCCCGCTGGGCCTCGGCCTCGAGCGAATGGCCACCCCCGCGAATGTCGCGGCAATCTTCTACGAGCCCGGCGACCCCTGGCCGCCCGAGCACGTCGACGCGACGGTGGTCGTCGTCGGCTACGAGAACGCCCCGGCCATCGGCGCGCGGTTCGGTGCGTTGCCGCACCTGCGGCTGGTGCAGACGCTGAACGCCGGCTACGAGCAGTGGCTCCCGCTGCTGCCCGAGGGCGTCATGCTGTCCAACGGGCGCGGCGCACACGGCGGCTCGTCCGCCGAGTGGGTGGTGGCCGCGTTGCTCGCGATCTACCGGGAGCTCGGGGTGTTCGCCGAGCGACAATCGGAGGGAGCCTGGCAGCCCAAGGACACCGAGACGTTGATCGGCAAACGGGTGGTCGTGCTCGGTGCGGGCGACTTGGCGGTCAACCTCGCCGCCCGGCTCACCCCGTTCGAGACCGAGGTGACGTTGGTCGGGCGACGGGCCAGGCCGGGCGTCCACCCACTCTCGGACGTCGACGGGCTGCTGCCGACCGCCGACGTCGTGGTCGCCATGCTGCCCGGGGACGAGTCGACCCATCACCTGATCGACGCCGAGTTCCTCGCCAAGCTGCGCGACGGTGCCGTGGTCGTCAACGTGGGCCGGGGCGGCACGGTCGACACCGAGGCCCTGCTGGCGGAGCTGACGTCTGGTCGGCTCCGCGCCGCGCTCGACGTCACCGATCCGGAACCGCTACCGGATGGCCATCCGCTGTGGTCGGCGCCCGGACTCCTGCTCACTCCACACGTGGCGGGGAGCACCGCGGGAGCCTGGGCACGGGCGTGGGCGGTGGCGCTCCGTCAGATCGAGGTGTTCGCCAGCGGCGGCCGGCCGCCCAATCTGGTGGCGGGACCCGGGGCACCCTGAGCCCGTCGGGGCACGTCGCGCCAAACATCGTGATCCGATTGTTGGCGCTGAATGCCCTGCACGAGCGATGATTCCGGCCATGCGCAAAGTCTCGTTCCTGGTGTCCGTGTTGGCCGTCGTCGGACTCGCCGCCGCAGCCGCGTGTGCCCCTGCCGACAACACGTCGTCGTCGAGTTCCGCTCCGGCGCCTGCGGCGTGTGACAAGGGCTCGCTGACCACACTGACCAAGGGGGCCATCACGTTCGGCACCGATCAACCGGCGTACCCGCCGTGGTTCATCGACGACGACCCGGCCAACGGCAAGGGGTTCGAGTCCGCGGTCGCCTACGCCGTCGCGGACAAGCTCGGGTACGGCAAGGACGCCGTGAAGTGGGTCCGCGTGCCGTTCAACGCCGCCATCGCGCCGGGCCCAAAGACGTTCGACGCCAACCTCAATGAGTTCTCCATCACCGACGAACGCAAGCAGGCCGTCGACTTCTCGTCGCCCTACTTCGACGTGACGCAGGCCGTCGTGGCGGTGAAGTCCTCCCCCGCGGCGCAGGTGAAGAACCTCGACGGGCTGAAGGGCCTCAAGCTCGGCGCGCAGGTGGGCACCACCAGCTACACCGCCGCCAACGCGCTCAATCCGAACGTGGCGGTGTTCAACAACAACGACGACGCCAAGGCGGCGTTGTCGAACGGTCAGATCGACGCGCTGGTGCTGGATCTGCCGACGGCCTTCGAGGTACAGGCCGAGTTGACCGACGGGGTCATCGTCGGCCAGCTGCCCGCGGGTGACGAGAAGGCGGAGCAGTTCGGGATCGTGCTGGACAAGGGCAGTCCGCTGACGACGTGTGTGTCGAAGGCCGTCGACGAGTTGGGCGACAACGGCGACCTGATCAGGTTGCAGAAGGAGTGGCTCGCCGGCGCAGGCAACGCGCCGATGTTGTCGTGACCACCGCCGCCATCGACCGGGTGGCCTACCGGCAGGACCGGGCCCGCAAGTCCACCCTGATCGCGTTGGCGTCGACGGTGGTCTTCGCCGGGGTACTGCTGCTGGCGGTGACGTCGTCGCCGGGTTGGCCCCGGGTTCGCGAGTCGTTCTTCAACCTGCGCATCGGCGCCGAGAGCTTGCCCGCGCTGTTGGAGGGACTGTGGCTCAACATCCGGGTGCTCGTCGTCTGCCAAGTGCTGATCCTCGTCTTCGGGCTGGGCCTCGCCGCGGTGCGGACACTGCGCGGTCCCGTGTGGTTTCCGTTGCGGGCGTTGGCAACCGGCTACGTCGACCTGTTCCGCGGGCTGCCGCTGCTGATCTGTCTGTACCTGGTCGGGTTCGGGTTGCCCGGCCTGCGGTTGTCGGGCATTCCGAACAACCCGGTGCTGCTCGGTGGGCTGGCGCTCGTCCTGATCTACTCCGCCTACGTCGCCGAGGTGTTCCGGGCAGGCATCGAGTCGGTCCATCCCTCGCAGCTGGCCGCCGCCAAGTCCCTAGGCCTCAACTACCAACGCACGATGCGCCTGGTGATCCTGCCGCAGGCGACGCGTCGGGTGACGCCTGCGCTGCTCAACGACTTCGTCGCCCTGCAGAAGGACTGCGGACTGATCTCGGTGCTTGGCGCCGTCGACGCGGTACGGGCCGCGCAGATCCAGGCCGCTACCACCTACAACTTCACCCCGTACGTCGTCGCCGGGTTGTTGTTCGTGGCGCTGGCGGTGCCGTCCGCCCGGCTCGCCGATTGGGCGTCCAGGCGCGCGGGGACGAGACAGGGTGCGCTGTGACGGCTCCGGAGGGCAGGAGCGAAGCGACCCGGGAAACGACCCGCGAAACGAACCCAGCCGCGCCGGTCCTGTCGGTGCGTGGGCTGATGAAGCGGTATGGCGAGCGGTCGGTGCTCGACGGCGTGGACCTCGATGTCGGCGAGCACGAGGTGGTGGTGCTGATCGGGGCGTCGGGCTCGGGAAAGTCGACGTTGCTGCGGTGCATCGACCTGCTCGAAGAGATCGACGACGGCCAGATCCTGCTCGACGGCCGCGACATCAGCGATCCGCGCATCGACGGCGACGAAGCCCGTCAGGCGATGGGCATGGTGTTCCAGTCGTTCAACCTGTTCCCCCACATGACCGCGCTGGCCAATGTCGCGCTGGCGCCGCGGGTGGTGCACGGATCGACGCGCCGCGACGCTCAGGAACGCGGCCGAGAACTGCTGGCGCGGGTGGGGCTGGCCGAAAAGGCGGACGCCTACCCGGACAAGCTGTCCGGCGGGCAGCAGCAGCGGGTGGCCATCGCCCGCGCGTTGGCCTATGACCCCCGACTGCTGCTGCTCGACGAGATCACCAGCGCGCTCGACCCGGAACTGGTCGGTGAGGTGCTGGCCCTGGTCGGCGAGTTGGCGAGCTCGGGCCGCACCATCGTGATGGCCACCCACGAGATGGCCTTCGCCCGCGACGTGGCCGACGCGGTGTGCTTCCTCGACGGCGGCAAGATCGTCGAATCCGGTTCCGCCAAGCAAGTTTTGACCGATCCGCAGCAGGACAGGACCCGTCAGTTTCTACGCCGGTTCACTGGTCTCGACGCGTCTTAGCGCGGCCTACTTCAGCTGGAGGATGACGGCATAGCCATCGTGGTCGCCGGTGGTCGTGGTCGCCGTGTTGACGGCGTTGTCCAGGGGGACCATGGCGACAAACGTCGCTTGGCCGCTGAGAATGAGCCGCATGGCCAATGCGGCGCGGGCCATGTCGGACGAGACATAGGTGTGCGTGGGCAGCAGGTTGTAGATACCAAGCTGTTCGGTGCTGAACGCGCCACTCCAGACGTACCCGCTGCTGGTCTCCACCGGGTCGGGCCCGAAGATGCGGCCGTGATCGTTGGGGAGAATGAAGAAGTTGTCGGAGTAGCCCGACAACAGGCCCGTCGGCTGTTGGCCGTACGTTACGTCGTCGATCGTGCCTTGGAAGCCGGTGCTGTGTATTGGCTGGGCAGGGAATCCAGACCAGAACATCGCAGCGTTGAGGCTCTGGGTCGCCTCCGCCTTACTCGTCGACGTCGGGTCGACGATGATGACGTTGACCGGTTCCAAGAGCGTTCTGCCGGTGTACGGCTGTCCACCGTAGTCCGAGATTTCCCCATTGGGCTCCAGCATCCATTTGCCGATGTCGCCGTACGCGGTCTGGACCTCGTCGTCAGGGGTGGGTGTCCCAATGGCATTGGCCGGGTTGGCGTTGGCGTAGTTCTCCGCCGTCGTGAACGAGTCCGTCGACGGGACTTGGTGCACGAAGCTGTGTTCGAGCTCGCGACGGATCAGCTGCAGAGCACTCAGCACGATCGGCATCGGTGCCACCGGCGAATCGCCGCTGGCAGCCGACGGCGAGAAGCCAAGGGCGCTCAAGAAGCTCGACACCAACGTCGCGATCGGACGGGCGACGCGCGGCGCGACCGACGGCTCTGCAGCCGGCGCTAGTTCGGCGAACCCGGTGGCTTGGGAAGTCGTCGTGGTAACGGGCGAGCCGGTCAGGCGTTGCTGGGTACTCGTGTCCGCGCGCGGTGGCAGCGCGCCCAGAGGCTGGACATCGCCACGGAATGCCGCGACGAGGTCCTCCGTCTTTTCGCGGACGAACGAAGCCACGGCGTCGTCGGTGGTCGTGGACGACGCCTTGTTCGTGCCGCCGGTGGGCCGGGCACTCCCTCGCGCTCTGACCAGGGGTTCGGTGCGCCCGGGCGCCGCCGGGCCCTGGGGTTCCGTGGGCTCGAGTGCCGGTGCGCTCACCCCGGTAGCGCCGTCGCTGCCCAGCGCCGCGAGCCGCTGCGGAATCCCGGCAATCAATCCGGGTAGCGAACCCGGTTCGACATCGGCGCGCTCTTGACGGCCGGAAACGTGCCTCGTCAGCGGGCCACCGCTGCCGAGCTCCATCTTTGGCGGGGTCAACAAGGTCGGCTTGCGCGCCTTGACACCAGCCGATCCGTTCGTGGACGAATCGACGCGCGGCTGCTCGCCCGTACCGGCGGTCAGCTCGGGCGAAGCCTGCGCACCGTCGCCGCCACGGGAGCTGGGACCGTTGTCGGTGGTCCCATCGGCGTTGGCGAGTCCTGCACCGCCCGCCAGGGCCGCCCCCACGCCCATCGCCAGCGCCAACGCGCCGACGCGGCCGACGTACTTCGCCGCGCCAACCGCCGTCGACCGGCTCGAAAGTCCCTGCTGTGCCGCGATATGGGAAACGCTGTGCCGCCCCATGGCCACCCCTCATCCCGACCGACAACCAGGGACCTCGCCACGTGGTATCAGCGCCATCTCGTTGACGAAGCATATACACATGGAGACCCTGAAGAGCAAACGAACTCCGACTCCTGCTCAGGTGCCCGCTCCGGGCGAGGGCTCGATGTCGGCCGAGCTCGTCGGCGGTGCCGAAACTGCACTTCAACTGCGGAAATGATCGTGATCGGAGTTGAGCGGCATCAGAAGCCGGCACGAGGTTGAACACTCGGATCGTCCCGTTCACACCCCAACAGCGTGGGGCGGCAAAGTGCTGCAGGTCCACGACGGTGACGGATCGTGGAGCGCACTGGGCTACTGGCGGTGTTGTTCCCACCGAACCCTGACGGCCGGTCCCGGCGACACTCCGACGTGTCCGACGCCCTGGAGGAATCACGATGCGTTCAGCTCTTGAACACGCAGCCCAGCGGCCGACACTGGTCAGGTGGAGCCCTGCCGCCGGAATGGAGCGGCGGTGAGGCCACGTTGTGCTACAGCGACCGTGAACGAAAGTGAGAACCGTCCGTGTCCACTGGCCCCGAACCACTACACCTCGCCGTCGCGCTCGACGGGACCGGCTGGCACCCGGCGTCCTGGCGCGAGCCCGACGCACGTCCCACCGAGTCTGTTGAGCCCCCGATACTGGACCGACCTGGTCGTGGAGGCCGAACGCGGCCTGCTGGACTTCGTCACCATCGAGGACGGGTTGACATTGCAGTCCGACGACACATTTCACGTCGACCACCGGAGCGACCGCGTTCGGGGCCGGTTGGACGCCGTGCTGATCGCGTCCCGCGTTGCACCGCTGACCCGTCACATCGGGTTTCTGCCGACGGCGGTCGTCACGCACACCGAGCCATTCCACCTGTCGAAGGCCATCGCCACCCTCGACTACGTCAGCTCCGGCAGGGCGGGCGTTCGGGTGCAGTTGGCGCCGAACCCCGAGGCGGCCCGTCACTTCGGACGGCGAGACATTCCCGAACTGTCGCGGACCACGCTCGCCGAACCGGACGCACGACGCGTGATCGCAGAACTGCTCGAGGAAGCGGCGGACTACGTCGAGGTGCTGCGCAGGCTTTGGGACAGCTGGGAGGACGACGCCGAGATCCGCGATGTCGCCACCGGACGTTTCGTGGACCGGAACAAGTTGCACTACATCGACTTCGAAGGCACCAAGTTCTCCGTGAAGGGTCCGTCAATCACGCCGCGACCACCGCAGGGCCAGCCGATCGTCGCCGCGCTCGGTCATGGCGACCTGCCGTATGGCCTCATCGCGAGCAGCACCGACGTCGGCTTCGTGACACCGCACGACGCGTCCGACGCGGCGGCCATCGTCCGCGACATCGCGTCGCGGCGGGCGAGCGGGCTGGCACCGGTGCGAGTGTTCGCCGATCTGGTGGTGTACCTCGCCGACAGCGAGGGCGAGGCCGGGGCGAGGAAGGCACGGCTCGACGAGCGCGCGGGCACCGAATACACCAGCGACGCACAGGCGTTCGTGGGAACCCCGGCACAGCTTGCCGACGTGGTGCAGGAGTGGCACGCCGCCGGGGTGGCCGGCTTCCGACTGCGTCCCGCCACGCTGCCGTACGACCTGACGCAGCTCACCCAAGGACTGGTCCCAGAACTGCAGCGGCGCGGGGTGTTCCGAACCGCATACGGCGCCCGCACGCTGCGTGAGGCACTTGGGCTACCACGCCCCGCCAACCGGTACGCTACCGTCTGATCATCGGAAGAGCCAATGAGCAAGCCAATCAAGCAGATTCACCTCGCCGCCCACTTCCCGGGCGTCAACAACACGACGGTGTGGAGTGATCCCGCGTCGGGTAGCCACATCGAGTTCGACTCGTTCGTGCACTTCGCCAAGACCGCAGAGCGGGGCAAGTTCGACTTCATGTTCCTCGCGGAGGGCCTGCGGCTACGCGAGCAGAACGGAGAGATCTACGACCTCGACGTCGTCGGCCGCCCCGACACGTTCACGATTCTGGCCGCGCTCGCCGCGGTGACCGATCGACTGGGGCTCACCGGCACCATCAACTCGACCTTCAACGAGCCCTACGAGGTGGCCCGCCAGTTCGCCTCGCTGGATCACCTCTCCGAGGGCCGTGCCGCGTGGAACGTGGTGACGTCGTGGGATGCGTTCACCGGACAGAACTTCCGGCGCGGAGGGTTCCTCGCCGAGGATCAGCGCTACGCGCGCGCCGAGAGCTTCCTCGCCGCGACGCACACGTTGTTCGACTCCTGGCGCGGCGACGAGATCGTCGCCGACAAGGAGAGCGGAACGTTCCTGGCCGACCCCGACGCAGGCGAGTTCGCCTACTCGGACGCACATTTCGACATCACTGGCCGGTTCAACGTTCCGCGCAGCCCGCAAGGCAGGCCAGTCATCTTCCAAGCGGGCGACTCCGACCACGGCCGCGAGTTCGCCGCTGCCGCGGCGGATGCCATCTTCTCCCGGCACGGCACGTTGGAGGATGGCCAGAAGTTCTTCGGCGACGTCAAGGGCAGGCTGGCCAAGTACGGGCGGCGACACCAGGACCTGCTCATCCTGCCGGCCGCGACGTTCGTGCTCGGCGACACCGATGCCGAGGCCGCCGACATCGCGCACGACGTGCGCCTGGCGCAGGTGTCTCCGCAGACCGCGATCAAGTTCCTCGAACAGCTGTGGAACCGCGACCTCTCCGACCACGACCCCGACGGCCCGTTGCCCACCGTTGATCCCGTCGTCGGCGAGAACACCATCGCCCGGGGCCGCGCCAGCGTCCGGATGTACCGCGACCCGATCGCCACGGCCAACGAGTGGCGGGCGCGGGCCGACGCGGAGAAGCTGAGCAGCCGTGAATTGATCATCGAGGTCACCGGCAGGCAGAACTTCATCGGATCGGCGAGCACCGTCGCGGAGTCGATCAACCACCTCGTGCAGGCCGACGCCAGCGACGGGTTCATCCTCGTTCCGCACGTCACCCCGAGCGGACTCGACCCGTTCGTCGATCAGGTCGTGCCGCTGCTACAGGAGCGCGGCGTGTTCCGAACCGACTATCGGGGCACCACTCTGCGCGACCACCTCGGGTTGGCGCAGCCGGCACCCTCCGTCGGGACCGCCAAGGCCGGCTAGCCGCTGGGGGCTCGTCAGGAGGCGTCGTGCACAGGCACGGGCGGCGCCTCGACCAGCAGCGACATCCCATGGTGAGGGGGCATCTCCACGGCGAAGCTGTGCAGATCGTCGACGGTCGCGATGGGAGTTCCGCTGAACATGTCGGAGACCTGACTGCCGGGAGGTAGGTGCTCGGAGCGCACCGTGCCCGCGATGTCCTCGTTGGCGAAGTTGAGCACCGTCAACTGGTAGCGCCCGGCCGCCTCCAGCGCGTGAACCAGCACGAGCATGCCGCGGTGCGACACCTCGGGGATGTCGACCTGGCGGCTGGTGGCGATGCCGTAGTGCGACCGCACCCGCAGAATCGCCTGCAGCTGACGGATGAAACTCGTTTCGTCGTCGAGCTGGTCGGGGATCGCGCCGTAAAGGCTGCGACCGCGCGGCATTCCCGCGATCGACCGCGTCGCCGCCGGGTTGACACCCATCAGATCGTGTCCGGCACGATGGATCCACCGGGTGTCGCCACCGCGAAGCAACTCGGCGACGTCCGAGGGCGGCAAAGTCAACATGCCGCACAGATCCCAGCCCGACAAAGCGAACACCCCAGGCTGTAGCGCATTGAACATGGCGAGCAACAGATGCGCACGACGAATCCGGTCGATGTCGTCGATCTGGTCGAGGTCGGTGACGCCGAGGGTGGCGGCGATGATCGTGGCCGTGGTGCAGGCGATCCCGTTGGTGGTGAACACCAGGTTGTACGGAGCAGCAGGCCCGGTCAGCCGTTCGGTGAGATCGCGCCGCACGGATTCGCCGAGCTGCTCACCGGTGATGTCTTCGCCCTTGTAGTGGTAGACGTCGTCACGGTGGCCGGTCGACCAGTGCACCAACTCGTAGGTCAGCTCGTCGTGGTTCTGCAGGGCGTGAACCAGCGAGGCGGGATCGACGCCGAGTTCGATCGACGTGCGCAACGTCAAGCGGAGGAACTCGGTGTCGGCGGTGGCCAGCGCGTGTTGGTACGCGGGCCGGTTGATGAAGTCGTACGACAGATCGGCGCCGGCGGCTCCGGTCTCGCGGATGTCGTCGATGGTCAGGTTCAACTCCTGGAACGTGAACCCACCGACCTTGCGCACCATGCTCGCGATCAAGTGGTTGGCCGCCTCCGAGAGCGGGTGCCCCTCCGACCAGGCCGGGTTGTCCTCCGCGGCGCTCTTCTCCACTCCCAGGAAGCCGTTGGCGTCGAGCCGCAGCGCCCCGGAGCCGAGGTCCGTCAGCGAATGCAGGGCGTCACCGATGACCATCCGCATTCCGGCGAACGACGGGTCCAGCCAGTTGATGGACGGCTGACCCTCCTTGAAGTAGTGCAGGTACACCCAGCGCCGCTGCACCCCGTCGGTCCCGACGACGGGGCGGGTAACGGCCCAGTTCGTCTCCTTGACGCCCTCGGCCCAGAAGATGACCCGCTGCAGGCGGCCGATGATGTAGCCGGCCTTGTCCAACCACGCTTCGGTGGTGGCGTCGATGTTGACCGAGTCCGCGCCGGCAGGCACCTCCGGTAGCTCGCCCCAGTCCAACGGATCGATCTCCACCATGTGGTAGATGCCGGGGTAGTCGGCGTACTTCATCTCAGCCAAGCGGAAGTCCGCGCCCTTGCCGGTGTGGCCGGGCACGACGTCGTCGATGATCGTGCCGCCGTACCAGTTCGCGGTGACGCACATGTTCCGGAAGTCTTCTTCGGTGCCGAACTCGGGATCGATCTGAGTGCTTATCCGGTCGAAGTGCCCGTCGACGCTCGGTGTGTACTCCCACCCCGAGATGCCACCGGCCCGCTTCACCGGTCCGGTGTGGATGGCCTCGATGCCGATCGCGGCGAACGCCTTCCACATCTCCTCGTCGGCCATGGCCCTGCAGGAAGGACTCTTCGGGGCGGGTGATCAACGAAAGCGGGTACGCGGTGAACCACACCGATGCCGACGTCACGGCGGCCCGCGGATTCGGGTTTGCGAAGGGGTTCTGCCACATCGAGCCCTGCCCCGAGAACTGCTGGCTGATCTCGTTGGCGTCGGCGAGCATCGACTGAGCGAGGAGCCACGACACGTACGCCGTGTTCTCCCCCGTCGCCGGCCCGTCGCGGGCGACGGAGCGACGCGCGAACGGCGCCCTCACCCGGGGCCGAAACCGCAGCGCACGAGGACGAGCGGGGTGGAGATGTTCGGCGTAGGTGATCTCGCTGGGCTCATTCTCCGGTTCAAGCTCCGGATCCGTGGCCGGCTTGGACATCTCCGACATGCGCCTCCTCGTGGTCGTCGCTGGTAATGGCGGCCTATGCGATCCGTCCACCCATGCAGCGTCACCAGTATTGCCCCTGGGACTGGAAGCTAACCGCCAATCACCTACCGGGCATCACGTTCGCCAGTCGTGCGCCGACGATTTCTCAATCCGTCGCCAGGCATTCGGTCGGCTTTCTTGGCCGCCCAGCAATCGAATCACGCGCTGGACTGTGGCGCGCGGTCGAAGACCAAACAGGCCGGGCCTTTCGGCCTGACTTGTTGCGATCCGGCGAAGAACCCGGGTCAGGCCGTCGTGAGCTCTTCGGCCTGGGTGCTGGCGCGCGGTACCTCGGTGCCCTCGGGGAGCACCGGAACATGGGTGGCGCGCACGTACACGGTGTCGCCCTCGCGCAGCGCGAGCGCCTCGGCGTCGCCGCGGGTGATCTGAGCGGTGAACGCCGTGCGGTCGGCGGCGCTGGTCAGTTCGATGCGAACTTCGAAGCCCAGCACCACGATTCGGTCGATGGTCGCGCGGACTACCCCCGTGGACGACACGGTGCCGTCGGCCTGAGCGATCGCCATGTCCGGGTTGCGCCCGACGCGGATGTCGTGCGGCCGCACCAGCGTTCCGTTCAGCGACGACACCGCGCCGAGGAACGACATGACGAATCCGTTGGCCGGGCTGTCGTATACCTCCGTCGGCGACCCGACCTGCTCGATGCGGCCCTTGTTGAGCACGGCTATGCGGTCGGCGACGTCGAGGGCCTCGGCCTGGTCGTGAGTGACGAGCACGGTGGTCACGTGCACCTCGTCGTGCAGTCGCCGTAGCCACGCCCGCAGGTCCTCGCGGACCTTGGCGTCGAGTGCCCCGAACGGTTCGTCGAGCAACAGCACCTGCGGGTCGACCGCCAGCGCCCGTGCCAGCGCCATGCGCTGACGCTGACCACCGGAGAGTTGGTTGGGGTACCGGGTCTGGAAACCGGCCAGCCCGACGATCTCGAGCAGGTTGTCGACCTTCTCCTTGACCTCCGCCTTGGGCTTCTTGCGGATCTTCAAGCCGAACGCCACGTTGTCGCGGACCGTCAGGTGCTTGAACGCCGCGTAGTGCTGGAACACGAAGCCGATGCCGCGGCGCTGCGGGGGCACGTTGGTGACGTCCTCGCCGTTGATGGTGACGACGCCGCTGTCGGGTTGGTCGAGCCCGGCGATCGCGCGCAGCAGCGTGGACTTCCCGGAGCCGCTGGGACCGAGTAGCGCGGTCAGCGAACCCTCGGGCACGTCGAAGTCGATGTTGTCGAGGGCCACGAAGTCGCCGTAGCGCTTGTTGGCGCCCCTCACGGTGATCGCAGTCACCTGCTGCTCTTCGCCCAAGCGCTCATCGGCGTCAGGCTCTTCGCGCAAGCGCTCATCGGAAGCCATTTGTCGTTTCCTTTGTTCTGAGGAGCCTATTTTGCCGCCCGGGCACGCCGGGCGTCGAGGATGACCTGTGCAATCAGCACGAACACCGCCACGGCCATCAGCAGCGTCGCAATGGCATACGCGCCGTACTCCTGACCACGGCTGTAGCGGTCGGCGACCAGCAAGGTCAAAGTCTGTGAGGTGCCGGGCAGGTTCGACGACACCATGATCACCGCACCGAACTCACCTAGGGTGCGGGCGACGGTCAGCACGATGCCGTAGGTCAGGCCCCACCGGATGGACGGCAGCGTGATCTTCCAGAACGTCTGCCACCAGGACGCGCCCAATGTGGACGCGGCCTCCTCCTGATCGGTGCCCAGCTCGTGAAGCACGGGCTCGACCTCCCGGATCACGAACGGCACGGTCACGAAGATGGAGGCCAGCACGATGCCGGGAAAGCTGAAGATGATCTTGAAGCCCAGGTCGTTTTCGACGAAGCCCAACGCGCCCGCCGAACCCCACAACAGGATCAACGCGACGCCGACGACCACGGGCGATACTGCGAACGGCAGGTCGATGACGGCCTGCAGTGCGCTCTTACCGCGAAACCTGTTGCGCGCCAATACCAGTGCCGTCGGTATGCCGAAGATCACGTTGAGCGGCACCACGATCGCGACGACGAGCACCGACAGTTGCAGCGCGGAGACGGCGGCCGGAGTGGAGATGGACGTCACGAAGGCGCCGATTCCCGGCTCGAAGGTGCGCCACAGGATCACGCCCACCGGCACGATGACGAGCACCGCGACGTACGCCAGCGCGGTGTAACGCAGCAGGTTGCGCACGAGGGGCGACGGGTTCACTGGGCCAATTCCTCACGCTTGGCGGCGCGCGAGCCGACGGCGCGCAGGATGAACAACACCACGAACGAGATGACCAGCAGGACGATCGAGATCGCCGCCGCGCCGGTCCGGTCGTCGTTCTCGATTAGTGTTCGGATCCACTGCGAGGACACCTCGGTCTCGCCTGGGACGGCGCCACCGATCAGCACCACTGAGCCGAACTCACCGATCGCACGGGAGAACGCCAGCCCCGCGCCCGACAGTAGCGACGGCAACAGCGCAGGCAGGATCACCGCGGTGAAGATGGTGAAGCCGTTGGCCCCCAGCGACGCCGCGGCCTCCTCGACTTCGCGGTCGAGTTCCAGCAGCACCGGCTGCACGGAACGCACCACGAACGGCAGCGTCACGAACAGCAGCGCGATGCCGATGCCCCACTTGGTGTGTTGAAGATGAAGTCCGACGGGGCTGCGCGGCCCGTACAGCGCCAGCATCACCAGGCTCGCGACGATGGTCGGCAGCGCGAACGGAAGGTCGATGACGGCGTCGACCAACCGTTTGCCGGGGAAGTCGTCGCGCGTCAGGACCCAGGCGACCAGCAGCCCGAAGACCAGGTTGATCGCCGTCACGCCGATGGAGACGGTCAGCGTGACCCGGAACGACTCCAACGCCGCATTGGACGTGACGGCCGACCAGAACGCTGACCACCCTCCGCCCGCCGCCTGCCACAGGATCGCGGCGAGCGGCAGCAGGACGATGACGGACAGCCACAACGTCGCCGCGCCGACGCGCAGCCCCGTCGTGCCGAACGTGCGACCCGGACCGCCCGAGGCACCGTCACCGGTGACCTCGGGCCGGACCGCTTCCGGGTTCGGGTCGACTGCTGCTGTCATCCAGTTGCCTGCTTGTAGATCTTGGTGATGGAGCCGTTGTCCTTGTCGAACAGCGCGGGATCGACGGTCTTCCATCCACCGAGGTCGTCGATGGTCCACAGCTTCTCCGGCGTCGGGAAGTCATTCGAGAAGTCTGCGGCGACCTTCGGGTCGACCGGTCGGAAACCGGCCTCGGCCCACAGCTTCTGCCCCTCCGCCGTGTACAGGAAGTTCTTCAGCGCATTGGCCTGGTCGAGATGGGCGCTGCTGGTGACCACGGCGACCGGATTCTCGATCTTGAACGTCTGCGAAGGGTTGACGTGCTCGACGTCCCTGCCCTGACGCTCGGCGTTGATGGCCTCGTTCTCATAGCTGATCAGCACGTCACCGGTGCCCTGCAGGAACAGATCGGTGGCCTCGCGACCGGAACCGGGTCGGGTCTTGATGTGCTCGGACACCAACTTGTTGACGAAGTCGAGCCCGGCCGCCGCATCCTTGCCACCGTTGCTCTTGGCCGCGTACGGCGCGAGCAGGTTCCACTTGGCCGAACCCGAGCTCAGCGGGCTGGGGCTGACGACCTCCAGGCCAGGCTGAAGCAGGTCGTCCCAGTCCTTGACGTTCTTCGGGTTGCCCTTTCGCACGACGAGCGACACCACCGATCCGAACGGGATGCCCTTGGTGGTGTCCTTGTTCCAGTCCTCGGCGACCTTGTTCGCCTTGACCAAGCGCGTCACGTCGGGCTCGACCGAGAAGTTGACGATGTCGGCCGGCTTGCCGTCGACGACGCCGCGGGACTGGTCACCCGACGCGCCGTAAGACGTCGTCACCCCGACGCCCTTCCCCTCCGGAGTGGCGGCGAAGGCCGGGATGATCTTGCTCCAGCCGGGTTCCGGTACGGCGTACGCGACCAGGGTCAGCGTCGTCTCGGCTTTGCCTTGTCCATCGCCGCCTGCGACGTCACTCGACCCGCCGCCGCACGCGGCCAGCATGGTCGCGGTGAGGGCGAGGGCCGCGGCAGGAAGCCAGCGGGACTTCTTGTTGGTGGACATTGATGACCTTTCCTTGCGGGACAGACGGAACCGAGATCCGTCACGACGGCAAGGAACTGGGGTCAGGGCTGAGAAATTCGCGCAGTCACCACCGACTCCAAACCGCGGACGGACATGAAATCAGCGACAACAGTGGACGTCTGCAACAGCGCAAGAACCCACGGCAATGAGGGCCAAGACATGGCTCTCCCTGCTGCCGGACGCTGCGTGCATGGCGCGAAGCGTAGCAGAACTACTCATGTATCGATCAACGGGTGAGCAGCCACATCACGATCACCAGTATCACCAGTATGACCAGCACCAACGTGACGCGCGATCGTGGCATGCCGTTCACGACCGATCCTCGTCCTGGCGCCGCAGCCGCTGCAGCAGGCGGATCCCGTTGCCGAACGCACCGTCGAGCACCACCGCCATCCCGTAGGCGAGCAACAGCACGACGGGCATGACGATCGCGGTCTGCGCCACGAACCCGAGCCCGGACAACCAGAGTTCGACGCCGTCCCACCAATTGAGGATGCCGGTCACCGCACCCACCCTACGATCATTTGGGTGACGCGCCCCGAAACGGAGCCACCGGCGGCAACGGCGTGCCTGGTCGTGGGTGGCGGACCCGCTGGGATGATGCTCGGCCTGCTGCTCGCCCGGTCCGGCGTCGACGTGACCGTGATGGAGAAGCACGCCGACTTCCTTCGTGACTTCCGCGGCGACACGGTGCACGCGAGCACGCTGAGGCTGCTGGACGAACTGGGCCTCGGCGCGGCCTTCGCGGCGCTGCCGCACCGAATGATCGACAGCGTCAACGCGTCCGTCCAGGACACCCCGGTGAAGATCGACCTGACCCGACTGCCGGGTCCCCACAAGCACATCGCTCTGGTGCCGCAGTGGGACTTCCTCGAACTGCTGGCCACCGCCGCCGAGGCGGAGCCGACCTTCCGGCTGCTGCGCAGCACCGACGTGCTCGGCCCCGTCGAGGAGCGCGGCAAGGTCGTCGGTGTACGTTTCCGCGACGCCACCGGCGAGCACGTAATGCGGGCCGACCTGACGGTGGCGTGCGACGGCAGGTCGTCGACGCTTCGCGCGGCCGCCGGACTGACGCCCCGCAGCTTCGGAGCGCCGATGGACGTGTGGTGGTTCCGACTGCCCCGGGCCCAGAGCGATCCGCACGGCCTCAACGGCGTCTTCCAGTCCGGACATGGCTGCGCCCTCATCGATCGTGGCGACTACTTCCAGGTCGCCTACCTCATCCGCAAGGGCATGGACGCGCAGATGCGGGCCGACGGCATCGAGTCGCTCCAGCGTCGAGCTCGTCACGCTGGTGCCGTGGCTGGCCGACCGGGTGTCCGCGCTGACGTCGTTCGACGACGTGAAACTGCTTGACGTGCAACTGAATAGGCTTCGCCGCTGGTACGTCGACGGCCTGCTGTTCATCGGTGACGCCGCGCACGCGATGTCACCGATCGGCGGCGTCGGCATCAACTTGGCGGTGGCCGACGCCGTTGCCGCGGCGCGGATCCTCGCCGAACCGCTGCGCACGCATACGGTCAGCACCAGGCAACTTGCCCGCGTCCAGGTGCGGCGGTGGCTGCCCGCCGCGCTGATCCAGCGGGTGCAACGGCTGGTGCAGGACCGGGCGATAGCCGCGGCGATCGGGCCCGAAGCGACCATGCAGACCGCGCCGCGCGCGGTGAAGCTCGCCACCCGGGTTCCGGCCTTGCGCACCGCGGTGGCCTACGGCGTCGCGATCGGTCCGCTGCCCGAACACGCGCCACTCTGGACGCGTCGCTGAACTTCGGGGCGCACCCCTCGCATGGCCAAAAAGTGGACGTCGGGCGCTCACCGGTCGATGATGTGCCAATGGTTTTGGAGCACACCGAGCCCACTGGCGAGACGAACGGCGCCGAGTCACCGCCCGAGGCGCCGTTCACGGTGACGGCGCCCGTGCCGTACGTAGCGAGCGGGCCCTTGCGCAACCCGTTCCCGCCGATCGCCGACTACGCGTTCCTGTCGGACTGCGAGAACACCTGCCTGATGTCGTCGGCCGGTTCGGTCGAATGGCTGTGCGTGCCGCGCCCCGACTCCCCGAGCGTCTTCGGCGCGATCCTGGACCGCGGCGCGGGTCACTTCCGGCTGGGCCCGTACGGGGTGTCGGTGCCGGCTGCGCGGCGCTACCTTCCCGGCAGCCTCATCCTCGAAACGACGTGGCAGACCCATACGGGCTGGTTGATCGTGCGGGACGCGCTGGTGATGGGGCCGTGGCACGACCTAGAGGCCCGCTCGCGAACCCACCGGCGAACACCGATGGACTGGGACGCCGAGCACATATTGCTGCGCACGGTCCGCTGCGTCAGCGGCGTGGTCGAGGTGATGATGAGCTGCGAGCCATCCTTCGACTATCACCGGCAGAGTGCCTCTTGGGAGTACTCGGCTGCCGCGTACGGCGAGGCGATCGCGCGGGCGAGCAAGGACCCCGAAGCCCACCCGACGTTGCGGCTGACCACCAACCTGCGCATCGGACTGGAAGGCCGGGAGGCACGCGCCAGAACCCGACTCACCGAGGGCGACAACGTCTTCGTCGCGCTCAGTTGGTCGGGCCACCCGGCTCCACAGACCTATGAGGAAGCCACCGACAAGATGTGGAAGACCAGCGAGTCGTGGCGTCAGTGGATCAACATCGGCGACTTCCCCGATCACCCGTGGCGCGCATACCTGCAGCGCAGCGCGCTGACCCTGAAGGGCCTGACGTACTCCCCGACCGGCGCCCTGCTGGCGGCGAGCACCACGTCGCTACCGGAAACGCCTCAGGGCGAACGCAATTGGGACTACCGCTATGCGTGGGTACGCGATTCGACGTTCGCGCTGTGGGGGCTCTACACGCTGGGGCTGGACCGTGAGGCCGATGACTTCTTCTCCTTCATCGCCGACGTGTCAGGGGCGAACAACGGCGAACGCCATCCACTTCAGGTGATGTACGGCGTCGGCGGTGAACGCAGCCTGGTGGAAGAGGAACTGAACCACCTGTCCGGCTACGACAATGCCCGCCCGGTGCGGATCGGCAACGGTGCGTACAACCAGATGCAGCACGACATCTGGGGCACCATGCTCGACTCGGTGTACCTGCACGCGAAGTCTCGCGAGCAGATCCCCGACGCGCTCTGGCCGGTGCTCAAGAAGCAAGTGGAAGAGGCGATCAAGCACTGGCGCGAGCCCGACCGCGGGATCTGGGAGGTCCGGGGCGAGCCGCAGCACTTCACGTCGAGCAAGGTGATGTGTTGGGTGGCGCTGGACCGCGGGTCGAAACTCGCCGAGCTGCAAGGCGAGAAGAGCTACGCGCAGCAGTGGCGGATCATCGCCGAGGAGATCAAGGCCGACATCCTGGCCAAGGGCGTCGACTCCCGCGGGGTGCTGACGCAGCGCTACGGCGACGACGCCCTCGATGCGTCCCTGCTGCTGGTGGTGCTGACCCGCTTCCTGCCGTCGGACGACCCTCGGGTGCGAGCGACCGTGCTGGCCATCGCCGACGAACTGACCGAGGACGGACTGGTGCTGCGATATCGCACCCACGAGACCGACGACGGGCTCTCCGGCGAAGAGGGCACCTTCACGATCTGTTCCTTCTGGCTGGTGTCGGCGCTGGTCGAAATCGGTGAGATCAGCCGGGCGAAGCATCTGTGCGAGCGACTGCTGTCGTTCGCGAGCCCGCTGCACCTCTACGCCGAGGAGATCGAACCGCGCACCGGTCGCCACCTCGGCAACTTCCCTCAGGCGTTCACTCATCTGGCCATGATCAACGCCGTCGTGCACGTCATCCGGGCCGAGGACGAAGCCGACGGCGCAGGTGTGTTCCAGCCGGCCAACGCACCGATGTAGCGGTCAGCCGCCGAGCGACTCCAGCATCGCTTCGGCCGACGCCACCGCTCCTTGGCCGGGTTGCCACCGCAGGTGGAAGTCGACTGCGACGGGTGCCCGTACCGCCAAGGCGACCGGGGTGAGTCGGTTGTTCACGTCGTTGCGCGCGACGCCCGTCACGACACGGCCGCCGGCACCTCCGGACTCGACCGTCACCGTGGCCGAGTGACTGCCTGGCCGCGGGCGCACGTAGAACTCGGCGCCGGGTGCGCAGTGCCGTAGCTCCGCCCCGTCGGCGTCCACGGCGGTGCCATCGGAAACCGATATCGTGGCAAAGTCGTTGGCGTGCAACCGCAGCGGCCCGACCAGCCCGTCGTCGACGAATGCGTGAACCGCGCAGAGGTCCGGTTCCACCGCCTGCGTGCGCGCCACACGCGCGCCCGCCAGCAGATAGTCGTAGAGGTGGACGACGCGGTCGGGGTTGCCGTAATGGCCCGAACCCTCCAGCCAGAAGTCGACCTCGCCTAGCTGCACCCCGTCGACTCCGCCGACGACCGTCAGCCGGTAGTACCGGTAGCCCAGCCCGCGGCGGCCGGGCCGGTTCTGCGACATCGTGCTGCCCAGTCCCAGCACCTTGCGGTGACGACCGGCGCCGCTGACCTCGATGCCCGAACCCGCGACCTCGCGCCAGTGCAGCCCGTCAGCCGACTTCTGCAGCACCAACGACGCGGCGACGTCGGAGCGGACGTCGACGTTGAATCCACCGAGTTGCGGTGCACCGTCGAACTCGAACGTCACCGACCCGCGGTCGCGCACCGTCGACACGGGCTCGTTGCGCGGACGGTCGTCGAGTTGCAGGTCGTTGGTGAAGTACCAGATGGCGGCCTGCGTCGCGGCGATCGCCTCGTGCTCGGCGACGTTGGCCGACTTCAGCGGATAGCCGGCCGCGCGAAGCCGCCTGCTCAGCTCGGCGGTGCCGACGGTCGGAAAGGAATTGGCCAGGATCCATCCGACCTCGGCCTCGTGCGCTCGGGTGCGCAGGTGCGGCACCGCGGACCAGGCCGCCACCCGATAGTGCGACGGCCGCGTCGGCGAGACCCCGCCGAAGTCGAGCGAATACGCCTCGACGTTCGGATTGAGCCGGATCAGGTCCGTGCGCGCTGCGGTTCCGTCGGTGAACACGACGGTGTCCACGGTATGCGAGTAGGTACCGCCGCGGTAGCGGGTGAGGCGGGCGAGTTCGACGCCAACGGGGCGTTCGCGTCGGCGCACCGCCAGCGGAACGCGGCGGCGACGAGCAAGGGTGAGGATGGTCATCGGTGTTGACTTTCTGCAGACTGACCGCGCGAGCGCACCGCCAGAGTGGGGCGCGCATCGACGCACTAGGAATTCAGCGTCTGAAAATCAACAACAACAACAGCAGAACGGTCACCGAGCTGCGCGCGACATCGAGTCGCGGCGACAGGGCGGACCGTGGCATGCCGCATACCATACGCCAACCAGGCAAACGCGCCTACCCCTTACCGTTCGCCCGGTGCGTTAGTCCTGCTCAAAGGCGATCCAGGCCATAGGCTAGGCTCCGCATCTTCAGCTAAGAGGAGGTCTTTATGACGTCAGCCCAGAACGAATCGCAGGCACTCGGTGATCTCGCCGCACGGCAACTCGCCAACGCCACCAAGACCGTTCCCCAGCTGTCCACCATCACGCCGCGGTTCCTGCTGCATCTGCTGAGCTGGGTGCCGGTCGAGGCGGGCATCTACCGGGTCAATCGCGTGGTCAATCCCGATCAGGTGGCCGTGCATGCCGAGGAGGGCCCCGGCACCGAGGATCCGCTGCCGCAGACCTACGTCGACTACGAGACGAGCCCGCGCGAGTACACGTTGCGTTCCATCTCGACGCTGCTCGACGTCGCCACCCGGGTCTCGGATCTCTACTCCAGTCCGCACGATCAGGTCGCCCAGCAGTTGCGCCTGACCATCGAGACCATCAAGGAACGTCAGGAGTTCGAGCTGGTCAACAACCCCGAATACGGGTTGTTGGCGCAGGTGACTCCGGAGCAGACCATCCAGACCCTGGGTGGGCCCCCGACGCCCGACGATCTCGACTCACTCATCACCAAGGTGTGGAAGACGCCCGGGTTCCTGCTCACCCACCCGCTCGGCGTCGCGGCGTTCGGCCGCGAGGCCACCCGACGGGGCGTTCCGCCCGTGGTGGTCAGTCTCTTCGGCGCGCAGTTCATCACGTGGCGCGGGATTCCCATCGTGCCGTCGGACAAGGTGCCGGTCGAGGATGGGAAGACGAAGTTCATCCTGGTCCGCACCGGAGAAGAGCGCCAGGGTGTGGTCGGTCTGTTCCAGCCCGGCCTGGTCGGCGAGCAGGCCCCCGGGCTCTCGGTGCGGTTCACCGGCATCAACCGTTCGGCCATCGCCTCGTACCTCGTCACGCTGTACTCGTCACTTGCGGTACTGACCGACGACGCGTTGGCCGTGCTGGAGGACGTGGCCGTGGACCACTTCCATGAGTACGAGTGAGTATCGGTCGGTAGACGCCGAAGGGGACCTGCCGATCAGCGCGGCCGAACTCACCGCGCTGGCCAGCCAGCTGTTCGCCCAGAGCATCCGACCTGGCCCCGATGGGCCACCGCAGGCAGCGCCCGTTGCTCCGCGTGGCTCGGTACCCGACACCACCTCGGCCGCGAGCGTCGCGACGGCTGCTCCGCACGCGGCCTATACGCCGGCCCCGCCCCTGGTGCCGACGTCGGACGTCTACGTGCCGGCGCCGACGTCACCCGAGCCGGACGGGGTTCCCCAGACCGTGCCGGTCGCGCCCCGCGGCAATGCGCCGGATCCGACGGCGCCGACGTCGGCGGGCTCCACGGCCGCAGGCGTGCTGGACCCCTTCGCCGTGCCCAGCTCCGGGCTGGTGCCGACAGTCCCCGGCGTACTCGCCGGAGCGCCGGTGGCGGCTCCCCCGGCTCCGCGGGGGTCGGCGCCCGGCTGGCCGACCGGCGGACCCGTCATCCCGGACCTCGCGTTGTCATCGCCGACGACGCCCACCACGCCGGGTGACGAGGCGAACTACTACTTCCTGACCGCGCCACCGGTGGAGCAGCCCGCATCGCCGCCCGCACCGCCCGGCGACCACGAGATCTTCGACGTGGCCACGCTGCGCGCGGACTTCCCGATCCTGCGCGAAACCGTCAACGGCAAGCCGTTGATCTGGTTCGACAACGCGGCCACCACCCAGAAGCCGCAAGCGGTCATCGATCGGCTGTCGTACTTCTACGCGCACGAGAACTCCAACATCCACCGCGCCGCGCACGAGTTGGCCGCCCGCGCCACCGACGCCTACGAGGATGCCAGGGACACCGTGCGGCGCTTCATCGGCGCGTCCAAGAGCGAGGAGATCATCTTCGTCCGCGGTACCACCGAGGCCATCAACCTCGTCGCGTACGCGTGGGGCGGCAAGCACCTCGGGCCCGGCGACGAGATCGTCATCACCCATCTCGAGCACCACGCGAACATCGTGCCCTGGCAGCTACTTTCGCAGCAGACCGGTGCGGTGCTGCGCGTCGCGCCGGTGGATGACGCGGGCAATCTGCTGATGCCGCAGTTCGAGGATCTGCTCGGCCCGCGCACGAAACTGGTTGCGGCCACCCACGTGTCCAACGCACTCGGGACGGTCACACCCGCACACCAGATCGTCGAGCTGGCGCACCGGTACGGGGCGCGGGTGCTGATCGACGGCGCCCAGTCGATCCCGCACATGCCGATCGACGTCCAAGCGCTCGGTGCCGACTTCTTCGTGTTCTCCGGCCACAAGATCTTCGGCCCCACCGGGATCGGCGTGCTGTACGGCACGGAGGACGTGCTGGCCGAGACGCCACCCTGGCAGGGCGGCGGCAACATGATCGCCGACGTCACGCTGGAGCGTTCGCTCTATCAGGGCCCACCGAACAAGTTCGAAGCAGGCACCGGCAACATCGCCGACGCCGTCGGACTCGGCGAGGCCCTGCGCTACGTCGAACGCGTTGGCATCGAACGCATCTCGGCGTACGAACACTCGTTGCTCGAGTACGCGACGCCGAGGCTGGCCGACATCCCCGGTGTGTGCCTGGTCGGCACCGCCGAGGAGAAGGCCAGCGTGCTGTCGTTCGTGCTGGCCGGCCACGAACCGCTGGAGGTCGGCAAGGCGTTGAACGCGGAGGGCATCGCCGTGCGGGCCGGGCACCATTGTGCGCAGCCGATTCTGCAGGCGCCTCGGTCTGGAGGCCACGGTGCGGCCCTCGTTCGCGTTCTACAACACCTTCGACGAGATTGACGTGTTCATCAAGGCAGTGCGGCGCATCGCCGAAGGAGGCTGACCTCCTCCGATCACGCTGCATCGATGTCTTGTCCATCGCCGACTCCGCTTGCAACATGGTGTCGGCGCAGGAAGGGACGGCACATGAGTAGCAGCAACGGCGAAGGATCGCGGCGGACGGTCGACGTCGCGGTCGGCATCTTGATCGGGCTCCGGGGGTACAGCGACCGCGAGGCCTTCGACGAACTCGTCGGTGTCGTGAACCGCACCGGGCTCGGAATCTTCAGCGTCGCCGCCAGCCTGGTAGCCGTTGCGGCAGGCTCGTCGTCGGCGGACGACAGCGAGGCCTTCAACGCGTGGGGCGAGCTGATCTGGCGCGCCCGCGCGGCACCTCTGGCCGCGGCGTCCTGACGCCGGTGTCCATTCGACTGCACTGGTATCTGCCCACCAACGGTGACAGCCGGGAGATCGTCGGCTCCGGCGACGACTCTCAGTATGCCGTCGGCCCGACGGCAGGCCGGATCCGACCGCCGACCATCGCGTATCTCGGTGAGATCGCCCGTACCGCAGAGCTTTTGGGATTCGAATCAGTGCTCACCCCGACCGGCACGTGGTGCGAGGACGCCTGGGTCACGACGGCCGCCCTCACACAGGTCACCACACGCCTGAAGTTCCTGGTGGCCTTCCGGCCTGGCTTCATCTCCCCGACGCTGGCCGCACACCAGGCCGCGACGTTTCAGCGCATCTCCGGGGGCCGCCTGCTGCTCAACATCGTCACCGGCGGTGACCCGGTCGAGCAGGCCCGGTTCGGCGACCACCTCGGCCACGACGAGCGTTACCGCCGCACTGGCGAATTCCTCGACGCGCTGCGCGGGGTGTCGAACACGGCGCAGGGCACCACGTACGACCTCGACGGGCAGTACTACCAGATCTCCGGCGCCCGGATCGACTACGGCGACTGGGATCCGCCGCTGATCTTCTTCGGCGGCGCGTCCGCTGCCGCGGAAGAGGTTGCCGCACAATACGTCGACACCTACCTGGCCTGGGGTGAGACCCCTACGCAGATCGCCGAGCGCCTCACTCGCCTGCGCGCCCGGGCCACCGAACGCGGGAGGACACTGCAATTCGGCATTCGGCTCCACGTGATCAGCCGGGACACCTCGGCCGAGGCCTGGGCACATGCCGAACGCCTGCTCTCAGCCATCAGCGAGGAGCGCATCGCTTCGGCGCAGCAGGTGCTGGCCCGCACCGAATCGGTCGGGCAGCAGCGCATGACGGCGCTGCACGAGGGACGCACGGCGAATCTCGAGATCTCCCCGAACCTCTGGGCCGGTTACGGATTGGTGCGCGGCGGCGCCGGTACGGCGCTGGTCGGCAGCCACACCGAGGTCGCCGACCGCATCGCGGAGTACCACGAGCCTGGGCATCGACCACTTCATCCTGTCCGGCCAGCCGCACGTTGAGGAAGCGTACTGGTTCGCCGAGGGCGCGGGCGCCGTGCTGCGGTCCCGTGGGTTGGTGTGACCAGTCCGCTCAGTTGCCCTGCCCGCCGCGGCCCAACGCGGCCAGGTTCGCCACCGGGGTCTTCGCGTTGACCAACCAGTCGCCGAGGATTCGCGCCTTGTAGACCCGGGGATTGTGCGAGGCGAGCGTGCGCGCGTTGCGCCAATGCCGGTCGAGCGCATGACTCTCCGAGACCCCTGACGCGCCAAGGGCATCGAAGATCTCGGTGGTCGCCCGCAACGCAGCCGCGATGATCACCAACTGCGCCTGGGACACCGCCACTTCGGCGTCGATGACGAGCTGCTCGATGAGCGCCGCCCGGCCGTCGATGCGCGCCGCAGCGATGTCGTCGAGCGTCCGGCTGCTGCGGTCCAGTGCAGCATCCGCGGCGAAGCCGTCGGCCGACACCTGTCCGATGACCTGCAGCAGCTGCGCATCGTCGGACGGCACCGCGGCCAGCCCCTGCGGATAGTTGCGGCCGCGAGCCTTGAGCAACGCCGTCCCGTCGCGCAGCGCCGCTCGCGTGATGCCTGCGAGCACCGACAGCATCGCAAGCTGGTAGAACTGCGCCTGGTAACCGAACCGGTCCGCCGCAGGGAACACGTCGCCGTCGTCGGCCCGAACCTGGTCGTAACGAGCCGATCCGCTGGCCGTGGTGCGCTGGCCGAATCCCTGCCAGTCGTCGACGAGTTCGACGCCCGGATCGTCTGCGCGCACCAGCGCGGTACGCAGGTCACCGTCGTCATCCCTACCGAGCACGTCGAGCCAGTCCGCGTAAAGGCTGCCCGTCGCATAGTATTTGGCGCCGGTAACCACCCAATGATCGTCGCGGCGCGTCACCGTCGAGACGATGTTGGCGAGCGTGACGTTATTCGCCTCCGTCCACCCCCCGCCGACGAACGCACCGGACAGAAACCGCTTGATCCACGTGTCGTTGGTGGCCGACCGTGGCGCGTTGAGCCGGTCTTCGACGAACGCCAGGTGATTGCGGAAGATGTGCGCGACGTTCGGGTCGGCAGTGCCGAGGTCAGCAAGCAGCGCAAAGGTCTGTCGTAGCGACGCGCCGAACCCGCCGTCCTCCTTGGGGATTCGCAGCGCACCGAAGCCTGCGTCCTTCAGCCAGCGCACCTGATCGTGCGGAAACTCGCGGGCACGTTCCCGTTCGACATTGGCTTCGGCGACGAACTCGAAGGTGGGTCCGAAGCGGGACCATAGTTCGTCGTCGGTGGCGCTAGGCGGCCGCAGGTAAGTTTCGTCGTCGCTCATGACGGTCCGTGCTCCCTCGCTGCGTCGATTCGATAGGCGTACTGGCTCTGCACCGACACGTAGCCGAGCCTGCGGTAGAGCAGGTGGGCCTTGCTGCGGTTGTCGACGTCAGTGCCCAGCGACGCAACGGTGAGGCCACGGCGCAGGGCGGCGAGCCAGATCTTGCGGAGCAGAAGCTCGCCGATGCCCCGCTTGCGTTGGTCGGCGCGGACGCCGATGTAGTCGGTGTGAGCACTGCGCTCGTCGGCTGGTGCGGCTCCCGAGGAGAAGGTGGACCCCAGCACGTAGCCCACCACGTCGCCGGCCTCGTCGATCGCGGCGATGCTGAAATCGGGTGTGAACGAGCGACTGTGGACGTGATGCTCGAACGCCTCCGGCGACTTCGACATGTTCCCGAAGTGCTCGAGGAACGTGTCGTACTGCAAGCTGCGTACCTGCTCGGCCAGTCCCCTGCCGATGAGCTCGGGCCAACTGAGCACCGTCAGCCCGGGGACGGCGGCGGCCGCGAGTTCCGCGACGTCCTCGCCGTCGAGCGGCTTTCGCGTGCGGACGAACTCGGCTTCCCGTCGCGCGCCACGTCGGACCAACGCGTCGATGGCCGGCCGCTGGTCGGTGCCGATGATCACCCGCAGATAGGCCTGCGGCGAGTCGACGGTCTCGGCGTGAAACCGGGCGACCGTCGCTTCGACGATCCCGTCGACGACGTTGGGCGGCGTGTCCTGATCGAAGACGAAGTCGGCTCCTAGTTCGTCGCCGTACGGTGTACGCAGCAACGCGTAGCCGCGGACCGTGCCTGCATCGTCCCGCAGCACGGTGACGCCATCGGGGTAGGTGTCGTCGAAGTGCTCGGCGACATCGCGGGAATCCGCGGCGAACTTGCGGCCGCCCAATCCTCCCGTGGTCGCGAGGAAGTCGGCGATGAGCGGATGGTCCACGGTGGTGGCCGACGTGGTCGACCAGTTCACCACCCCGCGGTGATCGGTCAGCGTCACGGGGCCACCGGTTCCTTCTCGCGCGTCAGATCGGGATCGTCGTCCCCCGTGGCGCCTTCGTCAGCGAGCACCTCGACGATTCCGGCGTCGGCGAGCCTGCGCTGTTCGGCCTCCGACAACGTCTGGATGGTCCCGATGCGTTCGGCCACTTCGGGTTTCGCCCACCGCAAGTAGGCGTACCACAGCAGGCCGGCCAGCAGGAGTGCGCCGTAGATGAAGGGCAGGATGTTGAACGGGAACTCCGGCACCGGGTAGAAGTTGCTGAAGATCACGTAGCCAAGCCCGATTCCGGCCGCCAGTGACACGACTAGCCGCAGCGGCGTGAGCGCCTTGATCTTGGCCAACCAGATCGGCGTGGCGATCACGACCAAGAGGTAGCTGATCAGAAAGCCCCACGTCGCCACGTAGCCGCCGTAGACGTCGAACACCAGTCGACCCGCCGAACTGAACGTCGCCACTACTGAGAACACCAGGGCTAGCGCACCGACGAACACGATGCCCACCCATGGAGTGCGATGGGTGGCATGCACCTTCGCGAACACCGAGGGAAGGGCACCCTCGTGGGCGAAGGTGAACAGCGACCGCGCGGCCGAGGTGGTGACTGCGGTGACGAACACGATGAACGCCACGGCGACGGTCGCGCTCACCACCGAGGTGATCCATCCGACGCCAACCGTGTCGGCCAGCTGCGGCAACACCGCCTTGTCGCCGTCGATGTCCCCGAAGAACAGGATCTGCGGGTAGGTGGCGAAGACGTAGAGCACCCCGAGCAGGAGCACCACGCGTAGCAACGAGCGGGCGATGTTGCGATGGGCGTCCTTGGCCTCCGCGCCCAGCGACGCCACGCTCTCGAAACCGGCGTAGGACCCCACCGCAGTCACCGCCGCGATGAAGGTGGCGCTCGAACCGAGATGCGCGGGATTGAACTGTTCCCAGTCGATCCGGACGCCGTAGGCGACGTAGGACGCGACGATGATCACCAGGATGGACGCGATCGCGACGAGTTCGAAGGCAAGCTCGTACTTCGCCGCCAGCGCCGCGCCACGGTAGGGCAGATACACCGCCGCCGCCACCACCACCACGACCAACAGGAGCTTGAACCACGTTGCCTCGGAACCCAATCCGATGGCTTCCAGGAACGAGTCCAGGTAGAGCACCCCGCCCAGGGTGCCCGTGGTCGCGAACCCGATGTAGCCGAGCAGAAGACTGAAACCTGCGGCGTACGCGAACCCCGGGCCCAGTCCGTTCCCCGTGTAGGTCCCAAGGGAGCCCGACGACACAGTGCGCTTGGCCTGGAAGCTGATGGTCAACGCCAGCAAGATGGTGATGACCAGCCCGACGATCACGGCCCACGCGGCACCCTTGCCTGCCGCGACGAACAGCGAGAACGGCACGACGGCGACGGCGACGCTGGGGGCGGCGGCGGCAAGGCCTTGCGCGAAGACGCCCCATGGTCCCAGCGCATCGCGTTGCAGCCCGGTACTCTCGGCCGCCTGGAGCGTCTTGCCGGACAGCGTTACGTCCCCCGCTGTCACTGGTTCTGATATCGACATGTGCCGTCGCCTTTCATGCGTGCGTCATCGCCAGGTGGCGTACTGCACTGCCCCACCAGTGATTAACGTGCCAATGATCTTGTCGTCACACTGCCGCAACAGTGCGCAAAACGTCAGCGATCGGATCGCCGAGATTCTTTTCTCCGGTACGCCGCCGCCGGATGGTCGTCGGGCAGGCGGGCACGGTCGCTACCGAAGATCCGCTGCCGCAATGTCACTGGGTCGCCAGGCTCCGACGCAAGCCCACGTCGGCGGAGCTCCGGAATGACGTAGTCCGCGACGTCGCGGAAGCTTCCGGGCGTCACGTGATAGGCGATGTTGAACCCGTCGACTCCCGATCGTTCCGCGTAGGACTCGAGACCGTCGGCCACGGTGGCTCCAGACCCGACGAACAGCTCACCGCCGAACCCGCCGAGCCCACCCACGTAGTCCCGCAAGGTCAGCCGCTCCGAGGTGGCCACCGACGCGAGGATCGAACGGCTCGCGTCGGTGTCGAACTGCTTGATCGGACGGTCCACCCCATAGGTCGACCAGTCGACGCCGCTCAGCGCCGACAACAGCACCAGCCCGCCCTCGAGATCGTGGTAGCGGGCGAGGTCGTCGGCCTTGGCTCGAGCCGCGGAATCCGTGGCGTCGGTGACGATCTCGACGGACGTGATGAACCTGATCGCGCGTGGGTCGCGGCCGTGCCCTGCCGCGCGCCGCCGGATGTCGTCGATGTTGGCGCGCAGCACGTCGGGACGAGGATCACTGGCGAAGACGAGTTCGGCGTTGCGGGCGGCGAACTCACGGCCCGCGGTGGACGTCCCGGCCTGAAACAACACCGGGGTGCGCTGGGGAGACGGCTCCACCAAGTGCGCACCGGGGACGCTGAAGTACGGGCCCTGGTGGTTGATCGGGTGCACCTTCGACGGATCGGTGTAGACGCCGTGGTCGCGGTCACGGACGACGGCGTCGTCCTCCCAGGAACCCTCCCAGAGCTTGTATGCCACCTCGACGAATTCCTGCGCCATCGCGTAGCGCTCGTCATGTGGGACCTGCCGGTCACGCCCGATGATGTTGCGGGCGGCGCTGTCTAGCAGGGAGGTGACGATGTTCCAGCCGATCCGCCCGCCGGTGAGGTGATCGAGCGTACTGAACTTGCGCGCCAAGAGGTACGGGCTCTCATACGTGGTGGACACCGTGACGCCGAATCCAAGTCGTTCGGTAACGGCGGCCATCGCCGATACGGCGAGCAGTGGATCGGTGACCGGCGTCTGCACCCCCCGGGCGAGTGCCGCCGAGGCGTCGCCTCCGAACACGTCGAGTTGGCCCACGGCGTCGGCGATGAACAGCAGGTCGAACCCGCCTGCGTCGAGCAGGGTCGCCAACTCGGTCCAGTAGCGCAGGCCCGTGTAGTCCGAGGTGCGGTCGTCGGGATGCCGCCACATCCCGAAGTTGCCGTGCGACGCGGTCGACATCGTGAACGCCGAAAGGACGAACGGCGGCTTGGTCATACCGATACTCCGAATCGCTCGGGCACCGCGAGGCCGAGGTGCCCGCGCAACGTTCGTCCCGCGTACTCGTGGCGGAACAGCCCGCGCTTGCGGAGCACCGGAACCACCTCGTCGACGAACAGGTCGAGTTGTCCTGGTAGCCCGGAGTCGCCGAGCACGAAGCCGTCGCAGGCCCTGGCGTGAAACCAGTCCTCGATCTCGTCGGCGATCCGCTCCGGCGTTCCGACGACGGCGGCCCCCCAGCCGTTCACCGTGCGGTAGAGGAACTCCCGCACCGTCGCCGCCTCATCGGCAAGTAGGCGGTACCCGGCCAGTGCGGTCTGGTGGGTCTCGGTGCGGGCCGGGAAGGCCGACGCGGGCACCGGCCCGTCCAGGTCGGCGCCCGTCACGTCGACGTCGACCTCCAGCAGCCACCCGGCCTGGTACTCCGGGCTGAAGTACTCGTACGCGGCCCGCTCGGCCCGCGAGGCCTCGTCCTCGGTGGACCCGACGATGAACCGTAGTGACGGCGTGATCAGCGGAGCCACCACCCGACCGAAGCCGCGCGCCCTGTCGTGGATCGACTGATAGAAGTCGGCCGCCCTGGCTCGATTGCCCTGCCCCGTGAAGATCACTTCGGCGTGGCGCGCCGCGAACGCGCTTCCGGTGTCCGACGATCCGGCTTGGAAGATCACCGGCCTGCCCTGCGGTGAGCGGGCGGCGCCGATCGGGCCTGCGACGTCGAAGTACTCTCCGTGGTGGTGGGCGACGTGAATCTTGCTCACGTCGTTGTAGATTCCCGACGTCCTGTCGGCGACGACGGTGTCCTCACCCCACCCGTCCCACAGCTTGGCGACCACGTCGATCGCCTCCTCGGCGATCCGGTACCGCTCGTCGTGGTCGACGACGCCGCGCGCGCTGAAGTTGTCCGCTGCCGCCGCGGCGAAGCTGGTGACCAGGTTCCAACCGGTGCGCCCACCACTGAGGTGGTCGAGCGAGAGGAACTGCCGGGCGAGGTGATACGGGTGCTGCAGGGTCGCCGAGCCGGTCAGCACGAAGCCGATGCGCTCGGTCACCGACGACAGTGCGGCGGCGGTGGTGAGCGGCTCGAAGTCCTCCGTCGTCTTGTACGCCCAGGTGGCGGGCGGGCCGAAGTTCAGGCCGTCGGCGAAGAACAGCGCGTCGAATCCCCCGCGCTCGGCGGTCTTGGCGCGTTCGATGAGGTCACGCCGGACCCCTGCGGTGCTGTGGTCGACACCGGGATGTCGCCACGGACCAGCTGAGCGGGTGTTGCCGAACAGCAGGAGATGAAGTTCACGGGTCACGGCACGACGTTAGGAAGTCCACCGCCACACGTCTCGGGTAAAACGCGCTGCGATCCGAAACCAGTTGTCGGGCAGCCCATCCGACGGACCCAGTCAGCGGGAGGCGGACGACTCCGACCCACTCGCAGGCGTCCCGACCTGCCCGTGTTCGGCCGCACCGCTCGAGAACGCCACTCCGCCGGCGACGATGACCGCCACGCCGAGGGTCGCCACCGCCCATGGCCATCGGTCGCCGCTGTGCACGTCGGCCGGGCCTGGCGTGTAGAAGCCGTCAGAGGTGTCGTCGAACATCACTCCTCCAGAACTACGCCGATCAGTCGCCGCCAAGCTTGCCCGAATCAGCCCGTCCGTCCACGCCGGAAGTTGGTCAGGTCGGGTGACGGTCGCCATCCGCAACGCTTGACTCGGGGCGAAAGGATCTGCCGGACAGCATCATTCGCGCTACATTCATCGGACATGGTCCGGCCGCCGTGATTGCGATCACGCTGGTCCGAACGTCTCGGACACTACCGTTTCGCGACGTTCGCGACGATCCTTCGCGCCAGCTCCAGAGCCTCGTCACCTGCGCTGTACGCGCACGTCCTCGTTCCGGACCGCCGAACCCGAGCACGACGTGCGCGCAGCCCACGACCAGAGCGGCGACGCCGGCAAGCGTCATCAAAGTCGTTGCCGGCCTGTGCATGCCGGCCTACTTCTTCGGTTTGTCGCTCGCGGCGTCGGCCGACAGGGCCGCCACGAAGGCCTCCTGCGGAACTTCGACCCGCCCGATGGTCTTCATCCGCTTCTTGCCTTCCTTCTGCTTCTCCAGCAGCTTGCGCTTACGGGTGATGTCACCGCCGTAGCACTTGCTCAACACGTCCTTGCGGATCGCCCGGATGTTCTCGCGCGCAATGATCCTCGAGCCGATCGCAGCCTGGATCGGCACCTCGAACTGCTGGCGCGGGATGAGCTCCTTGAGCTTGGTGGTCATCTTGTTGCCGTACGCCGCGGCGGAGTCCTTGTGCACGATCGCGCTGAACGCATCGACCGCCTCGCCCTGCAGCAGGATGTCGACCTTCACCAGATCGGCCTCCTGCTCACCCGCATCCTCGTAGTCGAGGCTGGCGTAGCCACGGGTGCGCGACTTCAGCGAGTCGAAGAAGTCGAAGATGATCTCGCCCAACGGCATCGTGTAGCGCAGTTCGACGCGCTCGGGCGACAGGTAGTCCATGCCGCCGAGCTCGCCGCGCCGGGACTGGCACAGCTCCATGATGGTGCCGATGAACTCGCTGGGTGCGATGACCGTCGTCTTCACCACCGGCTCGTACACGGCCCGCACCTTGCCCTCCTGCCAATCCGAGGGGTTGGTGACGACGAGCTCGGTGCCGTCGTCCTTCACCACCCGGTAGACGACGTTGGGCGCAGTGGAGATCAGATCCAGGTCGAACTCGCGTTCCAGACGCTCGCGGGTGATCTCCATGTGGAGCAGACCGAGGAACCCGCAGCGGAAGCCGAAGCCGAGCGCCACCGACGTCTCGGGTACCCAGGTCAGGGCGGCGTCGTTGAGCTGAAGCCGTTCCAGCGCGTCGCGCAGATTCGGGTAGTCCGAGCCGTCGACCGGGTAGAGCCCCGAGTAGACCATCGGCTTGGGCTCGCGGTATCCGGTCAGCGCCTGGGTGGCGCCGTTGCGCGCGGACGTCACGGTGTCGCCGACCTTCGACTGGCGCACGTCCTTGACGCCGGTGATGAGGTAGCCCACCTCGCCGACGCCGAGGCCCTCGGTCGCCTTCGGTTCGGGTGAGACGATGCCGACTTCCAGCAACTCGTGGGTGGTGCCGGTGGACATCATCTTGATCTTCTCGCGCGGCGTCAGCTTGCCGTCGACGACGCGGACGTACGTCACCACGCCGCGGTAGATGTCGTAGACCGAGTCGAAGATCATCGCCCGCGCGGGCTCGTCGCCCGCCCCGACCGGGGCGGGGATCAGCCGGACCACCTCGTCGAGCAGCTCGCGGACACCTTCACCGGTCTTGCCCGACACGCGAAGCACGTCGTCGGGCTCGCAACCGATGATGTGGGCGATCTCCGCGGCGTACCGCTCCGGATCCGCGGCGGGCAGGTCGATCTTGTTGAGCACCGGGATGATCGTCAGATCCCGGTCCAGCGCCAGGTACAGATTCGCCAGCGTCTGAGCTTCGATGCCTTGGGCGGCGTCGACCAGCAGGACTGCGCCCTCGCAGGCTTCCAGCGCCCTCGACACCTCGTAGGTGAAGTCGACGTGACCCGGCGTGTCGATGAGGTGGAGCACGTAGTCCTCGCCGTCCACCTGCCACGGCAGCCGCACGTTCTGCGCCTTGATGGTGATGCCGCGCTCGCGCTCGATGTCCATCCGGTCCAGGTACTGCGCCCGCATGTCGCGGTCTGCGACGACTCCGGTGATCCCCAGCATGCGGTCGGCCAGCGTCGACTTGCCGTGGTCGATGTGGGCGATGATGCAGAAGTTCCGAATCTGCGCCGGCGCAGTGAAGGTCTTGTCGGCGAAGCTGCTGATGGGAATCTCCTGGTGAGGGGTCGGTCCCGGGACGCTTCCGAGACTCATACGGTGTGCCACCAGGGTATCGACCAATCGCCGCGACAACACAATCCTGCCTATGCTCGGACGCATGGCGTCGCAGTGGAGTCCGTGGCAGCGGATTCTGAAGACCACCGAGCACCTCGTGTTCAACGAGGCGCCGAAGCTGATCCGCCAGCTGCAGAGGCCCGAGAACGTGCCGCGCACCATTCAGCAGGGCATCAAACTGGGCATCGACGCGGGATTGTCCGTGCTCGCCGCCGCGTCGGCCGAGCCTCGTCCCGCCATTTCCGCAGGTCGGCCGATCACGAAGGACAGCGTGCCCACCGCGCACCGCGCCCGCCGGATCGCCTATGCACCCAACCTCGACGGCCGCGCCGATCCCGGCGAAGTCGTCTGGACCTGGGTGGTCTACGAGGAGGATCCGTCGCGCGGCAAGGACCGACCGGTGCTCGTGGTGGGCCGTGACAGCAGCATGTTGCTCGGCCTGATGCTGTCCAGTCAGGAACGTCACGAATCCGACCGGGACTGGGTCGGCATCGGTGCGGGCAACTGGGACTACGAGGGCCGGGCCAGCTGGGTGAGGCTGGACCGCGTGCTCGACGTGCCCGAGGAGGGCATCCGGCGCGAGGGCGCGATCTTGGATCGCGAGACGTTCGAGGTGGTCGCGAGGCGGCTGCGCCTCGAGTACTCCTGGCGCTAGCCCACTTTCCCCGCGAGCAGACGCAAACTCCCCTCAATCCGTGCGATGGAGGGGAGTTTGCGTCTGCTCACCCGGGGGGGCTGAGCGGCTCCAGCCATCGTCGAAGATCGGCTTGCCCAACGTCGGATGCGTCAGCTGCACGGGATCTCGGCGCGGGTGGCCGGCCAGCGGCAGCGGCCAGTCGACGCCATGCCGCAGTCTTCCCGGGTCGCCACGCTCGCGCCCGCCGATCCGGCCAATCACCCTTGCGTGATGTACGCCTCGAGTTGCTCGTGCTGCAGCTGGAGCTCCTCCATCCGGGTCTTCACCACGTCGCCGATGCTGACGATGCCGACCAACTGCCCGTGGTCGACGACGGGAACGTGACGCACCCGGTTGGTGGTCATCAGCCCGCTGAGGCTGTCCACCATGTCATCGGACGTACAGGCGATCACCTGGGTCGTCATGATGTCCTCGACCCGGCGGCCGAGCACCCCGGCACCGTGTTCGTGCAGCTTGCGCATGATGTCGCGCTCCGAGACGATGCCGACCACCCCCGCCGGACCGACGACCACCATCGCTCCTACGTTGCGTGTCACCAGGCCCGCGAGCAACTCGTTGACCAACGTGTCGGGGGCGACGGTGAGCACGCCAGCGCCCTTGTTCTTCAATATGTCCGCGATTCGCACCTAGCGCCTCCAATGTGAGCTGGCTCACAATAGGGTAGACCAATCAGGGCGACGTGAAACCCCCATGGACGAATCGCGGACCGCCAAGGTCGACGCCGCCGTCGGAGACGCCGACCGCCCATGTGACCGAAGGAGATTCCGCATGACGCAGCATGTCCGACTCGGCGACGAATTGACGGTCAGCGCACTGGGTTTCGGAGCGATGGCACTGACCCCGGTGTATGGCAACGTCGACGACACCGAATCGCTGGCCACCCTGAACCACTGCGTCGACCTCGGTGTCACCTTCATCGACACCGCCAACGTCTACGGCGGAGGCGAGAACGAGAAGCTCATCGCCCAACTGCTCGCCGACCGTCGCGACGAAGTGACCTTGGCGACCAAGTTCGGCATCACCGGCAGCGCGGACGAGGACCGTGCCGCCGGCAAGTTGAGCGCGCGCGGCGACGCCGCGTACGTCCGGCAGTGCATCGACGAGAGCCTCACCCGGCTGAACACCGACGTCGTCGATCTCTATTACATGCATCGCCGCGACCTGAATGTGCCGATCGAGGAGACCGTCGGAGCGATGGCAGAACTGGTCGTGGCAGGAAAGGTCCGGCATCTCGGGTTGTCCGAGGTCACCGCCGACGAACTGCGGGCCGCTGTTGCAGTACACCCAATCGCCGCGGTGCAGAGCGAGTGGTCCATCTGGAGCCGCGACGTCGAAGACAGCGTGATACCCGCCGCGGTCGAATTGTCCGTCGGCTTCGTGCCGTACTCGCCCTTGGGCCGTGGATTCCTCACCGGCACCGTGCGTTCGGCTTCGGATCTGGCGGCTGGGTCGGACTTCCGCCGCGGGCTCCCCAGGTTCGCGGACGGCGCATTGGAGGCCAACCTCGCGGTGGTCGACATGATCAGCGGGGTGGCCGAGGCGCTGGAAGCCACCCCGGCACAGGTCGCGTTGGCGTGGCTACGGTACCGGGCAATTGCGCTCGGAGTAGCTTCGGTGCCCATCCCCGGGACGCGACGCGCGGCGCGGGTCGAGGAGAACCTCGCCTCGTTCACGGTGGAATTGAATTCCGACCAGTTGACGGCGCTGGACGACGCCGGTGCGGCGGTGTCGGGCCATCGGTTCGGCGATCTCGGCTGGGTGTCCGCAGGCCGTGAATAGTCGGTCGATCCCACTGTTGGCGGCCCCCAACGGAATACAGCGCCCATGATCGACGTGACCCTGCTCGGAACTGGCTCTCCGATGGTCGACGCCAACCGGGCAGGGCCCTCGACCCTGGTGCGCGCGGGCAGCGAGTTCTTCCTCGTCGACTGTGGGCGCGGTGCCTTGATGCGCGCCGCCGCAGTCGGAGTCGGCGCGGCGAACCTCACCGCGCTGCTGCTCACTCATCTGCACAGTGATCACATCACCGACCTCAGTGACGTCATCACCACCCGGTGGGTCACCACGTTCACGCGCACACCGCTCATCGTGGTGGGACCGCCCGGCACTGCCGCTGTCGTCGAGGCCACCCTCGCCGCACTCGCGCCCGACATCGACTACCGGTTGGCCCATCACGCCGACATCACCGAACCGCCCGTGGTGGACGTGCGAGAAGTCACCGCCGGACAAGCGTGGGATGCCAACGGAGTTCGAATCGTCGTGGCTCCGACCGACCACCGCCCCGTCGAGCCCACCATCGCATTCCGGATCGAGTACGCCGAGGCGTCCGTGGTGCTGGCCGGCGACACCGTCCCCTGCCCGAGTCTCGACGAACTCGCGGCAGGTGCTGGAGCGTTGGTGCACAACGTGATTCGCAAGGATCTCATGGCGCTGGCACCCCAACAGCGATTGAGGGACATCCTCGACTACCACTCGTCGGTAGAGGAGGCGGCCGCCACCGCAGCCCGGGCCGGTGTCGGCACGCTGATCCTCACGCATTACGTCCCGCCGCTGATCCCCGGCCAGGAGGAGCAGTGGCGGGCGCTGGCCGCCACGGAGTTCCCGCGGCAGATCGAGTTGGGCGACGACCTGCACCGGGTCGAGGTGCACCCCGGGGTCGGGGTTAAGCCAGCCGGGTGATCTCCACGACGACGTCGAGGTCGGTCGACCCCTCGCCGGAGTAGATCCCCTTCAGCGGCGTCACGTCGGCGTAGTCGCGGCCGACACCGACGCTGATGTACTGCTCGTTGATGTCCTTGTCGTTGGTGGGGTCGTAGTGCCACCAGCCACCGGTCCACGCCTGAACCCACGCGTGGCTCTGGCCGTCGATGGTGTCACCGACGGCGGCCTTCTTGTTGGGGTGGAGGTAGCCCGAGACGTAGCGCGCAGGAATCCCCATGCTGCGCAGCAGGATCAAGGTCAGGTGGGCGAAGTCCTGGCAGACGCCCTTGCCTTCGCGGTGTGCGTCCAGACCCGATGAGTGCACGCCGGTGGTGCCTGGCACGTAGGCGAGTTCGTCATGCACCCACTTCGCCGCCTCCATCACGGCCTCCAGTGGCTCGTTGTACTTGGCGATCTTCTCGCCCACTCGCGCGATGCGCCGACTCGACGGCGTGTACTCCGTCGGCGTCAGATACTCGTCGAACCGGTCGACGACTTCTGCGGTCTGCAAGTCCGCCCAGGAGATCTGCTTGCTCGGCATCTCCCCCTTGTCGGTTTCCACCACCGACGACGCCGTGACCTCCAGTTCGGTGTGCGGGGCGTGCAAGTCGAACGCCGTCACCGCCGTGCCCCAGTAGTCGACGTAGCGATAGGACCGGGTGGCGGGCACGGTTTCGACGCGGTTGAGGATCACGTTCTGCCGGGAGTCCGAGCGCGGTGTCAGCCGGGCCTCGTTGTACGACGCAGTGACGGGCGACTTGTAGGCGTAGCCCGTGGCATGGATGACTCGCATGCGCCACATGTCAGACCTCGCCTTCCTCGATCACCAGCGAAGCGCTGCGACCCGCGTCCGTCCACGCCACCCACGGTGCGGAGTGGAAGTACTCCAGCGCCAACGCTTCTCCGACGTCGGCACAGGTCTTCTGCAGTCCGGCCAGACGTTCCTCGAGGGTCTCGAGCAGCACGCCCGGCCGTAGGAACTCCAGCTCGCTGCGTGCGCGGCCGAGCAGACGCTGCGCCTCGGCGGTGGCGCCGACGCGGTTGAGCATGCGGTGGTGCAGTTCGTCGAGGCTGTGCTCGGCCAGCCGCAGCGAGTACATGACCGACCGCGGAAACAGCCGGTCCAGCAGCATGAACTCGACCACGCGGCCGGCGTCGAGCACGCCGCGGTAGGTGCGGAGGTAGGTGTCGTGCGCGCCGGCCGAGCGCAGCACCGTCACCCAGGCCGGCGACGATGCGCTGTCACCAACGCGGGCCAGGAGTAGCCGCACGGTCATGTCGACGCGTTCGATCGCGCGCCCGAGCACCATGAAGCGGTAGCCGTCGTCGCGGGACAGCGTGGAGTCGGCCAAACCGGCGAACATCGCCGCCCGCCCCTCGACGTAGGACAGGAATTCGTGCGGCCCAAGGCGTCTGGACGCACGTTCCCGCTCGGGCAGCGCGTTGTACGTGGTGTTGAGGCACTCCCAGATCTCGGTAGACGTGACTTCGCGTGCACCGCGGGCATTCTCGCGGGCCGCGGAGATCGAGTCGACGATCGAGCAGCCGCCTTCGGTGATCCGGCTGAACGCCACCAGGTCGGTCAGCGACCATACGTCCAGTGCGGTGTCGGGCGCTTCGATGCCCAGCACCTTGAGCAAGATGCGCGACGTCTGGTCGGGGTCGACGCTGGAGTCCTCCAGCAGTTGGTGGACGGTGACGTCGAGAATGCGGGCCGTGTCGTCGGCCCGCTCGACGTAGCGCCCGATCCAGTACAGCGATTCCGCGTTGCGCGCCAACATCAGTCCACCACCGCCTGCTGTTGCTGCTGCTCACTCTGTTTCTGCTGCTGACCCCGTTGCTGCTGCTGGTTTTGCGGCTGCCCGGGGCCCTCCGCGTGCCCCTGCTGCTGTTGCTGCTGCGATGACTCGTCACCGCTCTTTTCGGACTTGCTGTTCTTGGCCGCCTTGGGCAACGCACGGACGACCTCGGCGGCGGCGAGCTCACGGTCGGCGACCGACGCCCGCGAGGCCAGCACCCATGTGTCCTTCGAGCCGCCGCCCTGGCTGGAGTTCACCACCAGCGAGCCCTCCGGAAGTGCGACGCGGGTCAGTCCACCGGGCAGCACCCACACGTCGTCGCCGTCGTTGACCGCGAACGGACGCAGGTCGACGTGACGGGGCGCCAACTTGTCGTCGATCTGCGTCGGGACCGTGGACAGCTGGACGACGGGCTGCGCGATCCAGCCGCGCGGGTCGCTGCGGACCTTCTTGGAGATGGTGGCGAGTTCCTTCTCGGACGCGTCGGGACCGAAGACGATGCCGTAGCCGCCCGAGCCCTCGACGGGCTTGATGACGAGTTCGTCGATCCGGTCGAGCACCTCTTCCCGCTCGTCGTCGAGCCAGCAGCGGAAGGTATCGACGTTGGCCAGGGCGGGTTTCTCACCGAGGTAGTACTCGATGATCGTCGGGACGTACGTGTAGACGAGCTTGTCGTCGCCGACCCCGTTGCCCACCGCGCTGGAGATGACGACGTTGCCCGCGCGGGCCGCGTTGAGGATGCCCGCGACGCCGAGCACCGAGTCGGGCTTGAAGTGCATCGGGTCGAGGAACTCGTCGTCGATGCGCCGGTAGATCACGTCGACCTGGCGTTCGCCCTCGGTGGTCCGCATGTACACGGTGTTGTCTCGGCAGAACAGGTCGCGACCCTCGACGAGTTCGACGCCCATCTGACGGGCCAGCAGCGAGTGCTCGAAGTAAGCCGAGTTGTAGACCCCTGGCGTGAGCACCACCACGGTCGGATCCGCCTCGTTGGACGCGGCGGCATTGCGCAACGCGCGCAGCAGGTGCGACGAGTAGTCACCGACCGCCCGCACGCGATGCGTGGCGAAGAGATTCGGGAAGACCCGAGCCATGGTGCGGCGGTTCTCCATCACGTAGGACACCCCCGACGGGGATCGGAGGTTGTCCTCGAGCACGCGGAACACGCCGTGCGCGTCACGGACGAGGTCGATGCCCGCGACGTGGATGCGAACGCCATTGGGCGGCACGATGCCCGCGGCCTCGCGGTGGAAGTGCTCGCACGAGGTGATCAACCTGCGCGGGATGACGCCGTCCCGCAGGATCTCCTGCTCGCCGTAGATGTCGTCGAGGTACATCTCCAACGCCTTGACGCGCTGTTTGATGCCCTTCTCCAACCGCGACCACTCGGCGGCCGAGATCACCCGGGGCACCAGATCGAGCGGGAACGGACGCTCCTGACCGGAGAGCGAGAACGTGATGCCCTGATCGATGAACGCACGCCCGAGCGCGTCGGACCGGGCCGCGAGTTCGGAGGCGTCCGAGGGAGCGAGTTCGGTGAAGATGCCCTTGTACGGTCCGCGCACGTTGCCGTCGGCGTCGAACATCTCGTCGAACGCCTTGGAGTAGCCGCCGAGGCTGTTGTAGCCGTCGAAGATTCCATCGTGACGTTTGGACGCCCGGTTTCGAGTAGACCGGGCAGCTTCGGAGGGCAGCGTTCGGAGGCTCACGGTTGACATGGTGCCCCAACTGTCGCATTTCGGCAGGCCAGCAAGGTCACTTTGGGCATCTACCGGCTGCACTGGTAATCTGAACCCTCGCTGCTCGCACTCGGGCACCCCACGAAGACTTTTCGCACACCCAACCTGACATTCAGAAGGAACTAACGCGTGGCCAACATCAAGTCGCAGAAGAAGCGCATCCTCACCAACGAGCGCCGCAGGCAGCGCAACCAGTCGGTGAGGTCGTCGCTTCGCACGGCCGTCCGCGGGTTCCGGGAAGCCGTCGACGCAGGCGAGAAGGACAAGGCCGCCGACCTGCTGCTGTCGACCAGTCGCCAGCTGGACAAGGCGGCGAGCAAGGGCGTCATCCACAAGAACCAGGCCGCGAACAAGAAGTCGGCGCTGGCGCTGGCCCTCAACAGGCTCTGAGGGGCTCAGCCTCCGTCGGCTAGTTCGGCGACCTTTCGTACCGCACTCTCCAACGCGTAGTCCGCGTCGGCCGCTGCCCCTTTGACGTCGGCGTTGAGCGCCGCCACCACCCGCATGGCCTCCGCCACCGATTCCCGCGACCAGCGCCGCGCCTGCTTCTGCGCCTTCTGCACCCGCCACGGCGGCATCCCCAGCTCGCCTGCGAGCCGGTAGGGATCGCCCGACAGCGGCCCGATCCGCGCGATCGCGTGAATGGCCTCGGCAAGTGCGTCGGCCAGGACCACGTGCGGCTCGCCACCCATCATCGCCCAACGCAGCGCCTCAGCCGCCCCGGCAACGTCGCCGACGACGGCCTTGTCGGCGATGTCGAAGCCCTTCACCTCCGCCTTGCCGCTGTGGTACCGCCGAACGGCCACCGCGTCGAGGTGTCCACCCGTGTCGGCGACCAGTTGCGAACACGCCGACGCGAGCTCGCGAATGTCGGAGCCGACCGCGTCGAGCACCGCGGTGACGGTGTCGTCGGACACCTTGACCTTGAGGTCGCGGAACTCGCCCCGGACGAAGTCGGCGCGCTCGGACGCTTTGGTGATGCGGGCGCAAGGGTGAACTTCGGCGCCGAGCTTCTTCAGTTGGTCCGCCAGTGCCTTGGCCCGGCCGCCGCCCGAGTGCACGACGATGAACAGGGTCCCCGGCGGCAGGTCGGCCGCCGCCGCGGCGATGAGTGCCACCGCATCCTTGCCCGCCTCGGCGGCCGCCTCAAGGACGACGACGCGTTCGTCGGCGAACAGCGACGGACTCAGCAGCTCGGCGAGCTCACTGGTGCTGACTTCGCCCGCACGGAGCCGGTCGACTGGCACGTCGTCGGATCCGGCCTGCTTCCTGGCGGAACGAAGCACGTCGGCGATGGCCCGCTCGACGAAGAGTTCCTCCTCGCCCAGCACGAGATGCAATTGGCTCACGCGCTTGATCGTGTCACGGCGACCCGACACCACCGACACCGTGGCCCGACGTCCACGCGACCAGACCCGACAGCGCGACGACGACCCCGATGCGTCCCCACCGCCATCGCCACAGCACGGTGACGGCGATTCCCGCCGCGGCGACGCACACGACGCCGGGCAGCCCGGACGGCACCGTGGCGGTGGCACCGGGCACGGCCGCGCTCCAGCGGGCGACGTGGACGAGCCACCACAGCTCGGGCCCGGTGAACCGGATCAACATAGCGGCCGCCGCAGGCCACAGGGTCGTCAGCGCGGCCGCCGCGGTACCCACCACGGTGACGGGCGGAATGACCGCAGCCACGGCGAGATTCGCCGCGACGGACACCAGGCTGAGCGTGCCCGACATGCCTGCAACGATCGGCGCCGTGACGAGCTGCGCGGCGACTGCGATGGCGACGGCATCGGCGAGCGGCTTGGGCCAGCCGCGCCCGACCAGCCGGCGCGACCACCCAGGAGCGATCACGACGAGCGCGGCCGTCGCCGACACCGAGAGCGCGAACCCGACGTCGACGGCCAGTTCGGGCGCGGCGATCACCAGGGCGATCACGCTGGCCGCCAGTGCGGGCACCGCCTGACGTCGGCGCCGTGACACGACCGCGAACAACGTGATGCCGCCCATCACTGCGGCGCGCAGCACGCTCGCCGACGGTTGCACCACGGCAACGAACGCAATGAGGGCGACGGCAGCGGCCGCCGCAGCGGCACGCGGGCCCACCACCGCAGCGGCGAGCAACACGGCACCGCACACGATGGTGACGTTGGCGCCAGACACTGCGGTCAGGTGCGTCAGCCCGGCCGACCGGAACTCGGTGGTGGTCTGAGCGGTCACCGCCGACGTGTCTCCGAGCACCAGCGCCGGCAGCATCGCCGCCTGCTCGGACGGCAGCACCGAACGGGCCTCATCGGCGAAGCCGGCGCGAACGCGGGCGGCCACCCGTTGCCAACCCGGGGCAACGCCGAGCGTCGGCTCGCCCGTCGCGGACAGCACCGCCACCGTGAGCTCCGCCCGCGTCGGCCTGCCGACACGGGCACGAAACGTCACGGGGCGGCCCGCGGTCAGGTCGTCGTACCCGGCGACCGACGCGAAGACGACGACGCGGCCTGATGATTCGACTCCGTCGAGGCTCTGCAGCGATCCGCGGAACATCAACCTGGACCCGCCGAGAAGCCGCGGCGACTCGCCGGGGGTGACCGTCACCGTGGCCGTCGCGCCGTATCGGGAGACGATGGGATGCTGACGGAGGTCGTGGACACGAAGACCGACGGCGATGGCGAACGCGACCCCGACCACGGCGACGGCCAGAGCGCCCGGCCACACCGCGGCAGGCTCGGATGTCCGTCGCCGCATCCACCACCCCACCGAGGCCGTCGCGGCAACCGCGACCGCGAGCACGCAAGCCGAAGCGCAAGGCCCCCAAAGGATTCCCGCTGCGGTCACCGACCAACACGTCAGCGCCGCGGGCACCAGGCGCAGGTCCAGGCCCGCGGCGCCCGACGAAGGCGCGGTCACACATGGACCAGGTTGCGCAGCTTCTCCAACCGCGCGGGACCGATGCCGTCGACCTCGCCGAGTTGATCGACGTTCGCGAATCGGCCGTTGGCGGTGCGCCACTCCACGATCGCCGACGCGGTGACCGGTCCGACTCCGGGTAGCGCGTCGAGTTGTTCGACGGTGGCGGCGTTGAGGTCGACCGGCGCGCCGGGCGCCGGACTGGTTTCCGCGGGCCCAGCCGGTGCGGACGCCGAGCCAGGTGGCGTGCTGACCGAACTGCCCATGGCGGGCGGAAGGCCGGGCGGGGCGGCGATGCCGACGACGATCTGTTCGCCGTCGGCGACGCGACGGGCCATGTTCAACCCGGTCATGTCCGCGCCGTCCAACGCCCCACCTGCCGCCTCGAGGGCGTCGGCGATCCGTGCACCCGACCCCAGCGTCACCAGCCCCGGCGTGCGCACCAGCCCGACGACGCTGACGATCACGGTGGCGTCCGACGCGGGCGGCGATGCGACGACCGTCGCACCCGTCGACGAGACCGGCTGGACGGCAGGGAGGTTGGCGGACACCACGCGCGGCGGATCGTGGTTCGCCAGCGTGAAGACGGTGACGAGGACGGCGACGAGCCCGACCACGCCGAGCGCGACAACGCCCGCCCGCCCCGGGTCGGCACGGATGGCGGCGAGCCAACTCGACGCACCACCTGCGGCGGTGTCCGGCAGCCACCGGGACAACGACGTGTCCGTCGCGTCGTCATCGGACTCCGTCGCGTCCTCGGCTTCTCCGGCCAGGCGCCGGCGCACCCGGTCGGCAGGCAGTTCGGTTCGCATGCCGCGACGGTAGGAGCCTGCGCCGTCGTAGCGCCGCGCGCAGGGCGGTTGGTCCTCGCCGGTTGTGGACGAATGTCGTTCTGGGGATGACGGCGTGGTGTCGTGCTTCACCGGCCCGGTGAGGGTGGCCGCAGCGGTACGCGGAGTGGCGTCCTACGTGCCGTCCGCCGGGCGTGGGGCTCGCCGTTGGGCTCGATCCACCCGCTCCGAAGCGATTCGCCTCGGCTAGCCCCACCCGCCGGAGCGCCAACACACCCAGTCGACCTCGACGAGCGCGCCGACTGCCAGCCCGGTGACCCCGACGCACGTCCGCGACGGCAACCGATGCGGGAACCACGCCGCATACGCCTCGTTGAAGGCCGCGTAGTCCGCCCAGTCGAGGAGGTACGCGCGCACCGAGACGACGTCGTCGAGTCCGCCGCCGCAGAGTTCGGTGACGCGCGTCAGGTTGCGCATCACCTGATCGGTCTGGGTGGCCACGTCGTCGCCGACGACGGTGCCCGTGACGTCGGTCGGCATCTGCCCGGTGACGTGGAGGGTCTGCCCCGCGGCGGTGGCGTGGGCGAAGGGTGCAACACCAGGTGGCACGCCGTCGGCCGGGGTGAAGGTGAACGAGCGGATCCCGGTCATGCCGCCGACCCCGCCCGGCGTGGAAGGCAGCGCTTGTCGATGCGGGCGTGCACGCCCTGCCGTTGGTCGACCACCTGCGTGACGGTGAAGTGCTGCATCGGAGAAATGATGCCAGCGCAGCGGTGCCCGGCCCGTTGAGCGGACCCTCGCGTATACATACTGACCGAAGGTGTCTACCGAACCGCCACGACGAGGAGGCGCGCATGGTCAAGCGAGCAGCGAAGCGGGATCGCGCATGAATTCCGCCGACCGACCGCTGAGGGTGATCCAGTGGACCACCGGCAACATCGGGAAGCGCTCGTTGCACGCGATCATCGGTCGCGACGACATGGAGCTGGTCGGGGTGTACGCGCACGGCGCCGACAAGGTCGGTGTCGACGCGGCCGAGCTCGCGGGGTGGCCAGAGCCCACCGGCGTCGCGGCCACCAACGACGTCGATGCACTGATCGCGCTGAAACCCGACGCGTGCTGTTACAACCCGCTGTGGCCGAACGTCGACGAGCTCGTGCGACTCCTCGAAGCCGGAGTCAACGTGTGCTCCAGCGCGGCTTGGATCACCGGTGGCAAGCAGACTCCCGACGACCGCGACCGCATCCAAAGGGCTTGCGAGCAGGGCCATTCCACGATCTTCGGAAGTGGCGCACACCCCGGCATGACGAACATGGTCGGCATGGTGCTGTCCGGTGCGTGCGAAGGCGTCGACGAGATCCGCATCACCGAGTCCGTCGACTGCTCGACGTACGAGTCGGCGGGTACCCAGGCCGCGATGGGCTTCGGCCGGGATCCGAACACCCCGGACCTCGCCGAGAGCGTGCGCCGCGAGAGCGAGGTGTTCGCCGAGTCGGCGGCGATGATGGCCGACGCCATCGGCGCCAAGCTGGACCGGATGACGTTCGACGTCGAATTCACCACCGCCACTGGCGACAGCGACCTGGGCTTCATGCAGATCCCGAAAGGCACGGTCGCAGGCGTGTACGGCTACCACCGCGGCTGGGTCGGCGACAAGAACGTCGTCAGCGTCGGGTTCAACTGGACCATGGGCAGCCACGTCACGCCGCCCAAGCCGCTCGAACACGGTCACGTCATCCAGGTCTTCGGCACGCCCAACATGCGCACGGTGTTGCACTGCCTGCCGCCGCGGGATTGGACCGAGCCCGGCTTCATGGGGCTGGGCATGATCTACACCGCGATGCCGGTCACCAACGCGGTACCCGCAGTGGTGGCCGCCGCGCCCGGCATCGTCACGCTCAAGGATCTGCCACCGGTCACCGGACGTGCGGCGACCTGACACTCAGTCGCATTGCGTCACATTCGGTAGACGCGGCGCGCATTGTCACCGAGCATCCGGTCTCCGTCGAAGCGGTCTCCCAGCACCTCGCGCGACCCAGTGCGTCTCGGCCACGGAGCCGATCGGTGTCTTCGTCTTCCACACTGCCTCGATATGCACGACGGTGCCGACGCGAGCAGGCGAGGCGTCGGCACGGTAGTCGCCGGGCAGGTACGCGTTCAGGAGGTACCGCGGGTCGCCGACGAACTCACGACTGGAACGAGGGAAGATCCGCGCCAGGGCCGGCAACAGGAACGGTGCGCGCCGCAGGATCTTCGCGACCCCCGACACCACCCGCGGCGTCGTGAAGGGATCCCACTGGTGGATGTGCGCGTCGACGACCGCACGGCCGTCGTCGGTCATTGATTCAGTTTGGGGCTCAACTGCCCACCCGTCAGGAGAATCGACGGATGTGAGCGGCTCAGAGCCGCGCGGCCAGCTTCGTCAGGCCAGGCCCGTCGAGGTCCGTGAGTGCGTCGCGGCGTCCGGCCATGACCATCAGCAGCGCCTCACCCGGCCCCCGTACCTCGGGCCCCGTACCCGCCGACCAGTCGACGTCGGTGGCAACGAGCCGGACCCCCGCGCCCGCCACGCGCCGCGGATCGTCGGTGCATAGCGCACGAAGTCCAGCGCCACGAACAGACGCTCGACGGCGATGACGCGTGGTGCGCCGAGCGACCCGCCGGATGTCCTGTTGGTGAATCATGTTGTCGGTCAGCGCGATCCTGCCGCCGAAGCCGGCCCCGAGTCCGCTGCGGTTCGGCGTTGTTCCGAGACCGTGTCGACCAGCTCGGCGGGCGACGTGGCGGACAGGTCCGCCGACCGCAAGCTCGTTGATGCGGTCGGTCTGCAGCCGGCCCTTGAGGAATCGTGCTCGCCAGCGCGCCGAAGGGTCATCCCCTCGAAGCTGACGCGTGCGCGACGACGTCGCGGACGCGCCAGCCGGCACACAGCGTGGGGCTGTCCCACTGCTCGGGTGACAGTCCGGCGAGGAAGTCGGCGAATTCGAGCCGTTCCTCACGGGCCAGCTCCAGAGCGGTCATCGCGTAGTCCATCACTGCGTCAGCGTCGACACGACGACGCCGATCGCGCCGCGCGCCGACGTGCACCGACAGCACCGGACCCATGTCGCGTCACGGCCAGCGACTCGACCTGCGGCAGCCGGGTCGGTCAGCGCTGCGCCGATCTCGTCGGCGTCGTCGTGGTTGTCGACGTGGTGCACGACGATCGACGGCCCTGCGGTCACCGACGAATTCGGCGACGGCATCGACCATCGCAGCGTGCGCCTTCGACACCGTCCGGATCCGCTGGGACAGCACCAGCCGGCCGTCCACGTCGAGGCACAGCAGCGGCTTGAGCGACAGTGCGGTGCCCAGCCACGACGCAGCGGTGCCGATCCGGCCGCTGCGCCGCAGGTTGTCGAGCCGATGCACGACGATGAAGGCGCGGCCCCGCGGTACCGCCGCCCGCGCCGCGGCCTCGACCTCGTCGAGCGAGCCGCCTGCCGCCGCCGACGCGCGCCGCCGCCACGGCGACGAATCCGACGCCCGCCGCCGCCGACCGCGAGTTCACCACGCGCACGGCGGGTCCGAACTCGCGGGCCGCCGCGACGGCGGAGCTGAACGTGCTCGACAGCGCCGCCGACAGATGCACCGCGACGACGCCGTCGCCGCCGCTGTCGGCCAGCGCCTTGCGGTACGCATCGGCCAGGTCGGCCGGCGCGGCACCGGCGGTCGTGACGTGCGCACGGTCGTGGACGTCGTACGGCACCTGATCGATTCCGTCGCGCAGGTCCTGCCCGTCGACCAGCACGTGCAGCGGAACCTGTCGAATACCCCACCGCTGCAACTCATCCGGGTCGAAGCCGGGCCGACGAGTCGGTCACCACCATGACGGCCATGGCTCAGTCGCCCGTCGACTTCGGTGCGTCGACACCCGCCTCGGCGAGGCCCTTCATCATCAGCTCGGCGACCGCCCGGTGCGCCTCGAAGTTCCAGTGGATGCCGTCGGGATTGCCGCGACCGCTCATCACCTGGTCGGCGACGGCGGCCTTCAGATCGACGATGGGCACGTCGTGTGCCCGACCCCATTCGGTGATGGCGGCGACGGTGTCGTCGCGCCAGCGATGCGACCGGCCATAGGTGTCGGCGATGTGGACCGACGGGATCGACGCCACGAACGGAATGCCGGGACGGTTGAAGTCGATTGCCGCACGGGTCTGTTCGAGGTAGTCGGCGCTCAGGTGCGGGGCAGCGCGGGCCGCGCGATCGGGCGACAGCCGCGGTTGCAGCCAGCCGTATCCGTCGCGCGCCCAGCGGCGCAACCAGCGGCGGCCGGACGTAGCGGATCAGTTCGCGCATCGCCGTCGGCAGCGGCGATGGCAGCGAGTCCATTCCGGACGTCGCGAAGATGACCGCGCCGGCCCGCGGCAGCGCCGCCCAGGCGCGCGGATCCTGCGTCGCCGCCCACCACACGTCGCGGCACGTCCACCCGATCCGCCCGATCAGGTCGACGTCCCAGTCGAGTTGGGCGGCAACGATGTTGGGCCAGATCCGCGGGTCGTCGGCGGGCAGTCCTCCGGTCGGCCCGTAGTAGGACAGCGAGTCGCAGAAGATCAGCAGGGTGTTCCTGCGAGCAGCGGACCGACCCGAGGAATCCGACGATTGTTCAGAGCACATCGTTGGCGACCTGGGCCGAGGCGTTCCACACGTCGAGGCGCCACTGGACGTCGGCGGTGCCTTCCGGTGGGCAGTAGCGGAGCGACCCGGGAATGGGGTCAGCCGAATGTCCGGACAGCTGTACCCAACTGGCGTTGCCCATGCCGCCGAGCACCGGCCAGTTGTCCACCGGCAGGGCCAGCAGCGCGGCCGTCAGGGCGGCGATCAACCCGCCGTGAGCCACGAGCACCACTGGGCGGTCGGGCTCGTCGACTCCCCACTCGTCGTGTTCGGCGATGAGTTCGGTGACCAACGGAAGGCTGCGGGCCGCCACGTCGACGCGACTCTCGCCGCCGTGCGGGGCCCAGCGGGCGTCGTCGCGCCACGCCAGCCGCGCTCCGGGCGCGACTGCATCGACTTCGAGGTGCGTCATGCCCTGCCAGTCCCCGAGGTGCGTTTCCCGCAGTCGGGTGTCGATCGTCGACCGGTAGTCCGGCGCGCTCGCCGAGCGCCGTCGCCGTGTCGAGTGCGCGGCGCAGGTCCGACGAGACGATCACCAGTGGCTGACGCTTGGCCAGCACTTCGGCCGCCGCGGCCGCCTGGTCGCGGCCCAGGTCCGTCAGGTCGGTGTCGAGTTGGCCCTGCATGCGGCTGCCCGCGTTGTACTCGGTCTGCCCGTGGCGCAGCATCACCAGCCGACGGATGCTCATTCGGATGCTTCCGTGTCGACGCCGTCCAGATCGACGGGCAGCACCGGGCAGTCCCGCCACAACCGGTCGAGTGCGTAGAAGTTGCGCTCGTCCTGATGCTGGATGTGCACGACGATGTCGACGAAGTCGAGCAGCACCCACCGACCCTCCCGGGTGCCTTCGCGGCGCGCAGGCTTGTGGCCGGCGCTCCGCATCTTCTCCTCGACCTCGTCGACGATCGCGTTCACCTGGCGGTCGTTGGAGGCCGACGCGATGACGAAGCAGTCGGTGATGACGAGTTGACCCGAGACGTCGATCACGACGACGTCGTCGGCGAGCTTGGAGGAGGCGGCCCTCGCGGCGATCGTCGCCATCGCCGTGGATTCCTCGGACGCCGTCACGCCGAGGCGTCCGTCATCGAGTGCGCGTTGTAGAGCCGGCGTTTGGAGACGTACTGCACGACGCCGTCGGGCACCAGGTACCAGATCGGTCGGCCCGTTTCGGCGCGCCTGCGGCATTCGCTCGACGAGATGGCGAGCGCGGGCACCTCGACCAGCTGGAGTGCGTCGGGCGGCAGTTCCCTCATGGCCGCCGCGATGTGCTGGCCGTCGAGTTCATACCCGGGTCGACTGACGCCGACGAAGCGGGCGAGCGAGAACATGTCCTCCCAGTTCTGCCACGACAGGATCGAGGCGAGTGCGTCGGCGCCGGTGATGAAGTACAACTCGGCGTCGGGGTTGAGCGCGGCGAGGTCGCGCAGGGTGTCCTTGGTGTAGGTGGGGCCACCGCGGTCGATGTCGACGCGGCTGACGGAGAAGCGTGGATTGGCCGCGGTGGCGATCACCGTCATCAGGTAGCGGTCCTCGGCGGCGGTGACCGCGCGGTCAGCGCTTCTGCCACGGCTGGCCCGTCGGGACGAACACCACCTCGTCGAGCTCGAACAGGTCGGCAACCTCGCTGGCGGCGACGAGGTGCCCGTGGTGGATGGGATCGAACGTCCCACCCATCACACCCAAGCGCCTGGTCATGAATACGCAGCTTACGGGAGCGGCTGCGGCCCGCCGACGTACAGCGACCCCGATCGGCGGACCGCCCCAGACCCCCGCCGTGTCGTTCGTTGCGGCGTGCTCCCGCGATTCGCCGCAACAAACGACACAAAACCGATGCGCTCTCGGTGGCTCAGACCGGCAGCAGCGTGTCGATGACGGAGGCGAGCTGCTTGGCCGACCGGCATTCGTGCATGGTGATGACGTCCTCGTAGCGCGGTACCGCCGAGTCGCCGCTGCCCCACAGGTGCTTGGGCTCGGGGTTGAGCCAGTGGGCGTGACGACTGGCGTTGACCATGCGCACGAGCAGGTCGACCTCGGGGTTGCGGTAGTTGTTGCGGCCGTCGCCGAGCACCAGTAGCGAGCTGCGCGGGGACAGCACGTTGGGGTACTTGTCCATGAACGACACGAAGGCGTGCCCGTAGTCGGAGTGGCCGTCGCGGGTGTAGACGCCCGCCTCCCGGGTGATGCGCTGCACGGCGACGGCGAGGTCGGCGTCGGGTCCGAAGAGTTCGGTGACCTCGTCGGTGGTGTCGATGAAGGCGAAGACGCGGACCCGGGAGAACTGTTGGCGCAGCGCGCTGACGAGCATCAGCGTGAAGTGGCTGAACCCGGCCACCGAGCCCGACACGTCGCACAGCACCACCAACTCGGGGCGCGCCGGATGCGGCTTCTTCAGCACGACGTCGATGGGCACCCCTCCGGTGGACATCGACTTCCGCAGCGTCTTGCGCAGATCGATCTCACCGCGGCGGGACCGCCGCCGACGCGCGGCCAGCCGGGTGGCCAACGTGCGCGCCAACGGTGCGACGACGCGCCGCATCTGACGCAGCTGGTCGCCGGAGGCACGGAGGAACTCGACGTTCTCGGCCAGCTGCGGAATGCCGTACATCTGCACGTGGTCGCGGCCCAGTTGTTCGGCGGTGCGGCGCTTGGTCTCGCCCTCGACCATGCGGCGCAGCTGCGAAATCCTCCTGGCCGCAATGGCCTTGGCGATCTCCTCCTGCGTCGGCGTGGGGTCGTCGCCGTAGCCCGCGAGCAGCCCGGCCAGCAGCCGACCCTCGAGCTCGTCGAGCGCCATGGCCTTGAGCGCCTGATACGACGAGTACGACGGGCCGCGGCTGGAGTTGTACCGGCCGAAGGACTCGACGATCTGCGCGATCATCGCGGCCAGCCGGTCGTCGATGTTCTCCAGCTCCGGGTTGTTCTCCAACATCGCGAGCAGCGCCTCGCGCATGCCCTCGACGTCCTGCGGCGGCGGCCCGTCGGGGTCGGCGTCCTCGTCCTCCACCACCGTCCTGGCCCCCAACGCCGCGGGGAACCAGAGGTCGAACATGGCGTCGTAGGTCTCGCGGTGGTCGGCGCGCCGCAGCACCGCGCAGGCCAGCCCCTCGCGCAGCACCTCGCGGTCACCGAGGCCGAGCGTCGCCATCACTCTGCCAGCGTCGACGGTCTCCGACGGTCCGACGGCGATGCCCACGCCACGCAGCGCCTCGACGAACTCCACCAAGTGGCCCGGAATCCCGTGTGGTGCAAGCGGTTGCGGTGGGCGGGTGCGTCGAACGGCCATCAGTCGAACTCCTTAGTTCAGGCGAAGCTCGCCCGCCGCGCGTACCTGGTCGGACTGATGTTTGAGCACGACCCCGAGGGTGGCGGCGATCATCTCGTCGTCGATGGTGTCGAGTCCGAGCGCCAGCACGGTGCGGCCCCAGTCGATGGTCTCGGCGACCGAGGGCACCTTCTTGAGTTGCATGCCGCGCAGCACCCCGATGATGCGGACGAGTTCCTCGGCCAGCTTCTCCGGAAGTTCGGGTACCCGCGAGAGCAGGATGCGCCGTTCGAGGTCGGCGTCGGGGAAGTCGATGTGGAGGAACAGGCAGCGGCGCTTGAGTGCCTCGGACAGTTCGCGGGTGGCGTTGGAGGTCAACAGCACGAAGGGCTTGCGCTCGGCGGTGATGGTGCCGAGTTCTGGAACCGTCACGGCGAAGTCGGACAGCACTTCGAGGAGCAGACCCTCGATCTCGATGTCGGCCTTGTCGGTCTCGTCGATCAGCAGCACGGTGGGTTCGGTGCGCCGGATGGCGGTCAGCAGTGGGCGGCTGAGCAGGAACTCCTCGCTGAAGACATCCATCTTGGTCTGGTCCCAGTCCCCCGAACCCGACTGGATGCGCAGGATCTGCTTGGCGTGGTTCCACTCGTACAGCGCGCGGGCCTCGTCGACGCCCTCGTAGCACTGCAACCTGACGAGACCGGAGCCGGTGGCCTGCGCGACGGCGCGCGCCAATTCGGTCTTGCCGACACCCGCCGGTCCTTCGACCAACAGCGGCTTGCCCAGCCGGTCGGCGAGGAAGACGGCCGTGGCCGTGGCGGTGTCGGGCAGGTAGCCGGTTTCGGCCAGCCGCGCGGCGACGTCGTCGATGTCGGTGAACAGCGGCGCAGGTCGGGCAGGCACGCTCAAATTCGGCTCCTCTTCGCGCAAGCGCTCATCGGTGTTTGTCCTCTTCGCGCAAGCGCTCATCGGTTGGATCCTCCATGTGGTCAGGCTGGGCGGGTGTGGCCGTCGCCCCAGACGATCCACTTGGTCGAGGTCAGTTCTGGCAGCCCCATCGGTCCGCGGGCGTGCAGCTTCTGCGTGGAGATACCGATCTCCGCGCCGAATCCGAACTGCTCGCCGTCGGTGAACGAGGTCGACGCGTTGACCATGACGGCCGCCGAGTCGACCCGTTCGGTGAACCGTTGGGCGGCAGCGAGATCCGTGGTGACGATGGCCTCGGTGTGCCCGGTGCCGTACTCGTTGACGTGGGCGATGGCAGCGTCGACGTCGTCGACCACGGCCACCGCGATCTCCATCGACAGGAACTCGGCCCGCAGTTCGTCCTCGCTGGGGTCGAGGTGAACCGTCACCCCGGCGTCCTGCAGGGCACCGACGAGCCGCGGCAACGCGACGTCGGCGACGGCCGCGTCGATCAGCAGTGACTCCGCGGCATTGCACACGCTGGGCCGACGAGTCTTGGAGTTCAACAGGATTCGCTCGGCGACGTCGATGTCGGCCGCCTCGTGGACGTAGACGTGACAGTTGCCGACACCCGTCTCGATGGTGGGCACGGTGGCGTCCCGAACGACGGCGTCGATCAGCCCCGCCCCGCCGCGCGGGATGACGACGTCGACGAGGCCGCGGGCCTGGATGAGGTGCGTGACACTGGCCCGGTCGGCGCTGGGCAGGAGTTGGACGGCGTCGGCCGGCAGCCCTTCGGCCACCAAGGCGGCGCGCAGCGCGGTCACCAGTTCGGCGTTGGATCGCGCCGCCGACGAACTGCCGCGCAGCAGCACCGCGTTGCCCGACTTCAACGTGAGCCCGAAGGCGTCGACCGTGACGTTCGGCCTGCCCTCGTAGACCATGCCGACGACGCCGAGCGGAACGCGTTGTTGACGGATCTGAAGCCCGTTGGGCAGCGTGCTTCCGCGCAAGACCTCGCCGACGGGATCGGGCAGGCCCGCGACCTGACGTAGTCCGGCGGCGATGCCGTCGACGCGATTGGGGTTTAGCGCCAGCCTGTCCAGCATCGCGTCGGGCGTGCCGTTGGCGCGGGCCGCGTCGAGGTCCTCGGCGTTGGCGGCGAGGATCTCGTGGACGCGGGCGAGCACGGCGTCCGCCGCGGCGTGCAACGCCCGGTTCTTGGTCGCGGTGTTGAGCGTGCCGAGCGTCCTGGCCGCGACGCGGGCGCGTCGGGCCGCGGCGTGAACCTGCTCCCGCAGCTCGTGCTCTGCGCTCGTGCCCGCCTCCGAGCCGACTTCCCGGGTCGCTTCGCTCCTGCCCTCCGAGCCGACTTCCCGGGTCGCTCCGCTCCTGCCCTCCGAGCCGACTTCCCGGGTCGCTCCGCTCCTGCCCTCCGTGGCCTCTTGCACACCCATTAGGCCAGCTTATCGACCTATGCCGGCTTCAGTCCTGTCGGGGCTACGGTAAGGAGGTGAACAGGCCGTGCCCCCGAATATGCGTGGTCGGGAGCGTGAACCTCGACCAGTCGTTCACCGTCGCATCGTTGCCGCGACCTGGGCAGACGGTGTTGGCCTCGACGGTGTCGTCCGCACCCGGCGGCAAGGGCGGCAATCAGGCCGTCGCGGCGTCCAGAGCGGGTGGCGACGTCCACCTCGTCGCGGCGCTCGGCGACGATCAGGCCGCCGCCGGGTTGCGCACCCACCTGCACGCCAACGGCGTCGCGCTCGACGGGGTGGTGACCGTGCCGGGACCGAGCGGCGCTGCGGCGATCGTCGTCGACGCGGCCGGCGAGAACACCATCGTGGTCGCGCCGGGCGCCAACGCGCACCTGACGATGACGTCGCCGCACGTGCGTGCCGTCGTCGCCGACGCCGACGTGGTCCTGATCCAGCTCGAGATCCCCCTCGAGACGGCGTTGGCCGCGGCCCGCGCGGCCCGCGACGCGGGGGCGGTCGTCGTCGTCAACGCGTCGCCGGCCCGCGCCGACGGAGCAGGCCTGGAGGCGCTGGCCCGGATCACCGACGTCGTCGTCGCCAACGACGACGAAGCCCGCGAATGGCGTTGGCCGGTACCGCATCTGGTGACCACCCGAGGCCCATCGGGCGCCCGGCACGTCCACGCCGGCGTCAGCGTCGACGTGCCCGCGCCTGCGGTGGAGCCGGTAGACACCACCGGCGCGGGCGACGTGTTCGCGGGAGTGCTTGCCGCGGAATGGCTTTCCGGCCCCGACGTGGCGCTGCGACGCGCGTGCGCGGCGGGTGCGCTGGCCACGCTGATCCCGGGCGCGGGCGACTGCGCACCGTCCGCCGAGGCCATCGACGACGTGCTTCAAGCAACCTCGACAGATTAGGAGACGCATGACGACCGCAGGCGAGAACACCCCCCGCCCACCCGACGGCGACTGGCTCGGCACCCCGTTCCTGCGGTTCACCCGGGAGGGCGCGTTCGGCGTGTGCACGCTGGACCGCCCCGCGGCGCGCAACGCGATGACCCCGGCGATGTACTTCGGCATCAGATACGCGGTCAGCCTGGTCGACGCCGACCCGGACCTCGCCGGACTCCTCATCACCGGAACCGGTGACGTGTTCGCGCCGGGCGGCGACCTCGGCGGCGGCGACGGCGCGGACAACTGGATGAACTTCGGCGCGCTGTCCACCGACATCACGCCGTTCGAAACTCTGCGTCAGTCAGTCAAACCGGTGGTGTCGGCGGTCAACGGACTGTGCCAGGGCGGCGGGCTACAGATCGCGATGTGCAGCGACCTGGCCGTCGTCAGCGACCGCGCGACCTTCCGCGTACCCGAGCTCTACCGGGGCATCGCCGACACCTACTACAGCCAGATGCTGGCCCGCGTCGTCGGCCCGATCCGCACCAGGGACCTGATGTTCACGGGTCGCGTGCTGTCGGCGCAGGAAGCCGCGGACTGGGGCATGGTGGCGCGCATGGTGCCCCACGACGACCTGATGGCCACCGCCAAGGACCTGCTTGCGCAGTGCTGTCGCACCGCACCCAAGGCCCGCTCGGTGGTCAAGTCGAGCCTGGACAACTACATGGGGCTCTACGACCGGATCGGCATGAAGGCGTCCTACAGCGGAGCCGAGGCCGTCGAGGGCTTCGTCGCGTTCAAGGAGCGACGCTCCCCCAGCTGGGTGCACCCCGAGCTGCGGGTCGACGGTCGGCTCTAGCCGGTCGGTTCAACCCGGGGATCGGCCTCAAGGAGTAGGGCGACGCACGTCGTGCGCGAGGCATGTTGACGGGCACCTACGAGCGCTAGCCACTCGTGGGTCTCGGCGGGACCAGTCACTCCTTCGGTACGTTGCGCTCGATTTCGTCGAGCCACACCCGCGCCGACATGTCCGACGGCGCACGCCAGTCTCCCCGGGGCGACAGCGCCCCACCCGAGGACACCTTGGGACCGTTCGGCAGCGCAGACCGCTTGAACTGGCTGAACGAATAGAACCGCTGCACGAACACCGTCAGCCAGTGGCGGACGTCGGCAAGTGAATACGCGGGCCGCTTGTCGGCGGGATACCCTGCCGGCCAGTCGCCCCGCTCGGCGTCGCTCCAGGCGTGCCACGCCAGGAAGGCGACCTTCGACGGCCGGAACCCCCAGCGCAGCACCTGGTACAGCGAGAAGTCCTGCAGCACATAGGGTCCGACCTTGTCCTCGCTGGCCTGGATCTGCTCGTCCTCGCCCGTCGGGACCAGTTCGGGGGTGATCTCGGTGTCGAGCACCGACTGCAGGATCCGGTTGACCTCGTCGTCGAACTGTTCCGAGCCGATCACCCACCGGATCAGGTGCTGGATCAACGTCTTCGGGACACCGCCGTTGACGTTGTAGTGCGACATCTGGTCGCCCACCCCGTACGTCGACCAGCCCAGCGCCAACTCGGACAGGTCGCCGGTGCCGAGCACGATGCCGCCGCGCTGGTTGGCGAGCCGGAAGAGGTAGTCGGTGCGCAACCCGGCCTGCACGTTCTCGAACGTCACGTCGTAGACCTTCTCGCCGCGCGAGAACGGGTGACCCATTTCCGTGAGCATCAGGCTCGCGGTGTCGCGGATGTCGAGCTCTTCGAACGTCACCCCGAGCGCCTTGCCTAGCGCGACGGCGTTTCCCTTGGTGCGCTCGCCGGTGGCGTACCCGGGCATGGTGAACGCCAGGATGTCGCTGCGCGGCCTGCCTTCGCGGTCCATCGCGTGGGCGGCGACGATCAGCGCGTGAGTGGAGTCCAGGCCACCCGAAACACCGATGACGACCTTCGGATAGTTCAGCGCACGCAGCCGCTGTTCGAGGCCCGACACCTGAATGTTGTAGGCCTCGTAGCAATCCTGCTGCAGCCGTTGGGGATCCGATGGCACGAACGGGAACCGTTCGACCTCGCGACGCAGGCCGATGTCGCCGTCCGGTGGGTCGACGACGAACCCGATGCTGCGGAACGCGTCGGTGCGGAGCTCGTGGTGTCGCCGGTTGTCGTCGAACGTGCCCATGCGCATGCGCTCGGCGCGCAGCAGTTCGGTGTCGACGTCGGCGACGCTGCGCCGCTCCCCCTTGGGGAAGCGCTCCGATTCGGCCAGCAGCACGCCGTTCTCGTAGATCATCGTCTGACCGTCCCAGGCCAGGTCCGTCGTCGACTCGCCCTCACCCGCCGCCGCGTAGACATACGCCGCCAGGCAGCGCGACGACGCCGAGCGGGCCAGCAGTTTGCGGTCATCGGCGCGGCCGATGGTGATGGGGCTGCCGGACAGGTTGACGAGCACCGTCGCTCCGGCCAGCGCCGCCTCTGCGCTCGGTGGAATCGGCACCCACATGTCCTCGCAGAGCTCGACGTGGAGCACGAAGTTCGGCAGGTCGGTCGCCGCGAACAACAGGTCGGGCCCGAACGGCGCGTCGGTGCCCGCGACGCGGACCGTGCCGCGCTGGTCGTCGCCGGGGGCGAGCTGTCTGCGCTCGTAGAACTCCCGGTAGTTCGGCAGATAGGACTTCGGCACCACCCCGAGCACCGAGCCGCGGTGAATCACCACGGCGGTGTTGTAGATCCGGTTGCGGTGCCGCAGCGGCGCTCCGACGACGAGCACCGGCAGCAGGTCGCGAGAGGCCGCGACGACTTCGGCGACCGCGACGTCGACGGCGTCGAGCAGACCGTCCTGCATGAGGATGTCCTCGATGGAGTAGCCCGACAGCGTCAACTCCGGGAACACCGCCAACGCGACGCCGTCGTCATGGCAGTCGCGGGCCATGCGCAGCACGGATTCCGCGTTGGCCGAGGGGTCGGCCAACGTGGTGTGGTGGGTGCACGCGGCCACCCGCACGAACCCGTGCTGGTAGGCGGAGAAGAAGTCCACGACTCAATTGTCGCAGGCCGCCTACCCTGGACAGGGATGAACGGTCCCGAGGCTCCCGAACTGATCAACGTGCTCGCAGGTCAGCGGGTCGCAGTGCTCACCGGAGCGGGGCTGTCCACCGACTCCGGGATCCCCGACTACCGCGGGCCGGACTCGCCGCCGAGCAATCCGATGACCATCGGGCAGTTCACGTCCGATCCGGAGTTCCGGCAACGCTACTGGGCGCGCAACCACGTCGGCTGGCGCCACATGGACGCCACGCTGCCCAACGCCGGGCATCGCGCGCTGGCCCGCCTGGAGGCGGCCGGGGTGGTGACGGGCGTGATCACCCAGAACGTCGACCTACTGCACACCAAGGCGGGCAGCACGACGGTGGTGGACCTGCACGGCACCTACGCGAGAGTCGTCTGCCTGGAGTGCGGCCACACCATGACGCGCGCTGCCCTCGCCGAGCAGTTGGAGGCGCTCAATCCGGGGTTCGTCGAACGCGCCGAGGCGGTCGGCGGCATCGCCGTGGCACCTGACGCGGACGCGATGGTCTCCGAGACGGCGTCGTTCCGGTACGTCGACTGTCCGCAGTGCGCCGGCATGCTCAAACCCGACATCGTCTACTTCGGCGAGAGCGTGCCCAAGCCCGTTGTGGAACGGGCGTATTCGCTCGTCGCCGACGCCGACGCGTTGCTCGTCGCCGGTTCGTCGCTGACGGTGTTCTCCGGGCTCCGGTTCGTCCGGCAGGCGGCGGCCGCCGGGACGCCCGTTGCAATCATCAACCGCGGGCCCACCCGCGGCGACGAGTTGGCGACCGTCAAGGTCGACGCGGGCTGCTCGGAGCTGCTGGCGCTGCTCGCCGACGAGCTCACCCCCGCGATTTCGGCGCGTATTTCCGGGCTGAGTTCGGAAACGCGCGCCGAAATCGCCTAGGGCGTCACGTGAACCGGGAGGTCGTCGGCCCACGGTTGAGCGCTGACCATGTCGGCGACCCGGATGTACCCGCGTTCGAACTCCCCTGTCGCGGCGTCGACGAGCCGGTACTGCTGGGACTGCCGATGGATCGGCTGCCCGTCGAGGATGACGACCCGCACCTCGCCGGGTTCGAACTTGCATCGCTCGTGCAGAGCGGCGATCAGCTGCTCGTTGTGCATGTGCCCGTCGCCGAAGTGCCACCCGACCACCATGGCGCACATCAGTTCGCCCTCGCACAGGTTGAATTCGGCCTCGTCATAACCGGCCATCGCGCGGTGCGCCAGCGTGAACAGCGCGCGTCCGTGCGTGTTCAACCCCCGATGGGCAAAGGCGAGGTATGTCGGGATGAGGGCCTCCTCCTTGCTGCCGTACACCTTCTCGAGTTCGCGGTGCTGCATCAGGAACAAGGAGCGCGCGGCCTTCTCGATTCGCTCGTCGGCGGACGGCTTCACGCACCACAGCGTGGTGTCCCAGTTGCCGGCGTAGTACCGCATGCCGGGCAGAAAGGACACCTTGCGCGGGAGCAGGTTTCCGATCGTCACGACGGTGACCATCACCACGAACAACAGGGCGACCGGAACAGGGTTGGTCAGGTCGGCGCAGCCCGACCGGGGCGTGCGCGACGAACAGCCACAGCACCCCGAACATCATGAACACGTTCCACTCCAGTGGAACCCCCATCGGGAATGCGGCGAAGATCCCGAGGTGGAAGCAGACCATCACGAACGCAGCGATGGCCGTCGGCCAGCCGCCGTGCGAGAAGAACAACACCAGCGGAACCAATAGCTCGATCGCCGTGGCGACGTGGGCGCCGACCCTGGCCGAGCGACTCGGACGCAGGTCGTCGGGGAAGCGTTGGAAGAAGGCCCGTTTCACGGCGGCGGGTCGTACGAACGGACTGTTCGACAGCATCGACGCGATCACGAAGGGGAAGTGCCGGTTCAGCTTCGACGTCGCCGCGCCCATCCAGATCACCAGGAACACGACCTTCGCGGCGACGACCGCGTCCACCCCGGTGAGCAGGAACGCCAGCGCCAACGGCCCGTAGACCTCACCGCGGGTGGCGAGGAAGATCACCTTGTCGCGCAACCCGGCTACGGCGAGCACCGCCAGCACCGAAATGGTGTGCCAGGCGGGAAGGACGCCTAGCTCGGTGTCGAGGGCGGGAATCGGACCGCTTCCATCGGAGACCAGGGCCAGCACGAGCAGCACCAGCAGCGCGCCGTAGAGCACGACCTCGAGTGGGGTTCGATTCGTGCCCGCGGTCAGCGGAACCCGGTTCGGCCACGGTGGCAGCCGGACCGTGCCCGGCCGCAACCAGTACAGGCTCGACCCAAAGGGCACGGAGTACCGCCCGGACAGCGGTCCGAAGCTGCACGCCGAGCCCCACGACCTCGACCAGCATCGTGTAGAAGACGGCCTTCTGAAACACGATCGGCTCCGACCACCACGAGCCGACGTTGGTGAACCCGTCGATTCCCTTGGTGGACAAGGCGAACAGCATGCCGCCCACGACGTAGAGCCCGATCTTGAGCACGTAGGCCAGGTAGACGACGTCCGGAGCGCCGAATCCCGCTTCAGCCAGGTGCCGCGCCATCGACCGGACCCGCTCGGCACGCGTGCCCTTGCTCCACTCGTCCATGTCGACGACCGGCAGGTTCGGTTGAAGGAACCCCATGATTACCCCTTCGGGCGCAGACCCCCGTGCTCCACCGAGCGCGTGATCATGATGCCACCCGAGCGCCATCGCCAAGTGCGATTCGTGCACATGAACCCGCACTGCGCGCGGGTGCCAACACGCAAGTCGCTAGACGGCGACCAGGTCGTCGGCGTGCACGACGGGCCTGCGCAACTCGGCAGGAAGGTCCGACGTCGAGCGCCCGAACATTCCCGCCAGTTCCGTTGCGTCGTAGGCGACCACGCCACGTGCCACCGTCGTGGCGTCGGGAGCGTGCAGTTCGACGACGTCGCCTCCATGGAAACGCCCCGACACCGCCGTGATGCCAGCCGGCAGCAGGGAGCGTCGTTGTTTGACCACGGCCCGGACGGCGCCGTCGTCGAGGATCAGCGCGCCCCTGGACTCCGCCGCGTACCGCACCCAGAACCGGCGCGCCGACATGCGCTCGGCCCGCGGCGCGAAAACCGTACCCACCGAAGCGTCGTCGAGCGCCTTGCCTGCGTCCGCCGCCGCGGCCAGCAGCACGGGTACCCCGGCGTCGGCGGCCAGTAACGCCGACGACAGCTTGGAGGCCATTCCGCCCGTGCCCAGCCTGCTGCCGCCGCCGGCCACCACACCGTCGAGGTCTTTGGGCGCGGCGACTTCGGAGATGAAGCGGGCGTTGGACTTCCGCGGATCAGCGTCGTACAGGCCATCGATGTCGCTCAACAGCACCAGGGCATCGGCACCCACCAGGTGAGCGACGAGCGCAGAGAGCCGGTCGTTGTCGCCGAACCGGATCTCGTTGGTGGCCACCGTATCGTTCTCGTTCACGATCGCGACGGCGTGCAGCAACCGGAGCCGGTCGAGCGTGCGTTGGGCGTTGGTGTGCTGCACCCGCATCGAGATGTCGTGCGCGGTCAGCAGCACTTGGCCGACCGTGCGACCGTAGCGGTGAAACGCCGCACTCCACGCGTTGACGAGCGCCACCTGCCCGACGCTCGCCGCGGCTTGCTTGGTCGCGAGGTCGGTGGGGCGGCGGGTCAATCCGAGCGGCTCGATGCCCGCGGCGATGGCCCCCGAGGACACGATGACGACGTCCGAACCCGCCTTCATGCGCGCCTCGATGGCGTCGGCCAACGTGGCCAGCCTGCTCGCGTCGAACATCCCGTTGGGCGATGTCAGCGCGGTGGTGCCGATCTTGACGACGACGCTGCGGGCGACGCGCACGGCTTCGCGGTGAGCGCTAGTCATCGTCTCCGCCTGGACGACGACGCTCCCGCCTGGCCGCCTTGCGCTCGTCGGCACCGATCCGGTCGGTCTGCTCGAGTCGCACGTCGGTGCCGCGCCCGGACATCGTCATGTCGATGCCCGCAGGAGTCTGCGGTTCCCAGTCGAAGGTCACGTCGCCGATGGTGACTGCACAGCCGGGGCGGGCCCCCTTCTTGAAGAGCTCGTCTTCGACGCCCAGCCGGGCCAGCCGGTCGCCCAGGTAGCCGACCGCCTCGTCGTTCGTGAAATCCGTCTGGCTGACCCAGCGTTCGGGCCGGGTTCCCCGCACGCGGAAGCCGCCCTCGCCGTCGGCCACGACCGTGAACCCGCTCTCGTCGACGGCGACCGGACGAATCACGGGACGACGCGGCGCGACGGTAGGCTGAGCGGCCCGATACGCCGCGATGATGTCCCACAGCGCAAACGTCAACGGCCGCAGTCCATCTCGGGTCAACGCCGATACCTCGAAGACCGGCCATCCGTAGCGCTCGGCAACGTCGTCGCGCACGAAGTCGGCCAACTCGTGCGCATCGGGCACGTCGATCTTGTTCAGTACCACCGCGCGCGGCCGCTCTGCGAGGTCACCCAAGGCCGAATCACCCTGCAGCGTCGGCGAGTAGGCGGCGAGTTCGGCTTCCAGTGCATCGATGTCCGAGATCGGGTCACGCCCGGGTTCCATGGTCGCGCAGTCGACGACGTGGACGAGTACCGCGCAGCGCTCGAGGTGCCGCAGGAAGTCCAGGCCGAGTCCTCGCCCCTCGGATGCGCCGGGAATCAGGCCGGGGACGTCGGCGACCGTGAAGGTGTGGTCACCCGCCGACACCACGCCGAGGTTCGGCGCCAGCGTGGTGAAGGGATAGTCGGCGATCTTCGGCTTGGCCGCCGAGATCACCGAGACCAGCGACGACTTGCCCGCCGACGGGAAGCCGACGAGTCCGACGTCGGCGACTGTCTTGAGTTCGAGGGTGAGGTCGCGGGCCTGGCCCTTCTCCCCCAGCAAGGCGAAGCCGGGGGCCTTGCGGGCGCGCGACGCCAACGCCGCGTTGCCGAGCCCGCCGCGCCCTCCTGCGGCCGCGTCGAAGCGGGTGCCTGCGCCGATCAGGTCGGCGAGCAGCCGGCCGTCCTCGTCGAGCACCACCGTGCCGTCGGGCACCCTGACCTCGAGATCGTTGCCGGCGGCGCCGTCCTTGTTGTTGCCCTGCCCCGGCTTGCCGGACGGGGCGTCGACGTGGGGATGAAAGTGAAAGTCCAGCAGGGTGTGCACCTGCGGATCGACGACGAGCACGACGCTGCCGCCACGTCCGCCGTTGCCGCCGTCGGGACCGCCCAGCGGCTTGAACTTCTCGCGGTGGACCGATGCGCAACCGTTGCCGCCGTTGCCCGCCTTCGCATGTATCACCACGCGGTCGACGAACCGGGGCATGGGACTTCCTTTCCTGCGCGCGTGAAGCTATGGACGAGAATTCGTGAGAACTCGCAGCAGCTTCACATTCGCGGAGAAGTCCTCGTGTTGTTAGCTCTCCGGTCGCGCGACGCGGACGATGTTGACCGTCCGGCGACCACGCTTCACGCCGAACGTCACCGCACCGGGTGCGGTGGCGAACAACGTGTCGTCGCCGCCGCGGCCGACGTTCACGCCGGGGTGGAAGTGGGTGCCGCGCTGGCGGACCAGGATCTCGCCGGCCTTGACGATCTGACCGCCGAAACGCTTGACGCCGAGTCGCTGAGCATTCGAGTCGCGACCGTTGCGCGAGCTGGAAGCGCCCTTCTTGTGTGCCATTGGTTCGCTCCCTAACTACTTGATGCCCGTGACCTTGACGACCGTCAACTTCTGACGGTGGCCCTGGCGCTTGTGATAGCCGGTCTTGTTCTTGAACTTGTGGATGCGGATCTTGGGACCCTTGGTGTGCTCGAGCACCTCCGCGGTGACCGCGACCTTCTCGAGGTCCTTGGCATCGGTGGTGACGTTCGCGCCGTCGACCACCAGCGCCACGGGAAGCGAGACGGAGTCGCCGGCCTCGAGCTCGAGCTTCTCGATCTTGACTATGTCTCCGACCGCGACCTTGTACTGCTTGCCGCCGGCCTTGACGATTGCGTAGGTCGCCATCGTTGTCGTCTTCCTCTATGTCTCTTGCGGGCGCGCGCTACCCGGAGGTTGCGTGCGCGGGTCTGGGGTGCGGGGAGGCGTAAGGGCTCCCTCGAAAACCAACGCTGTCACCGGCTCGGATTCGAGAGAGCCGACAGACAACTGCTCAAGGTTACGTGACCAGCGGGTAAGGGGTCAAACCGCCAGCCCGGCCCGGATGCGCGCGACGCACGACTCCGAGGGGGCGGACGATCGCGCCCCGTCAGCCGACGTCGGCCGGTGGGCCCGCGGGTCGGGCCGCCGCGCGCTTGCGCTGCCTGCCCACCCGTACGACCTCGACCTGGACGTCCTCCTCGTCATCGTCGTCCTCGTCGTCGTCATCCTCGTCGTCGTCGTCCGACTCGTCGTCATCTTCGTCATCTGAGTCGTCGTCGGAGTCGTCGATCACGTCGATGTCGTCGTCTATGGAGTCTTCGTCGTCCTCGTCGAGTTCGACGTCGAGCTCGTCTTCGTTCTCGTCCGACTCGTCGTCGTCATCGACGTCGTCGTCCGAATCGTCGTCATCCTCCGAGTCGTCGTCCGAATCCTCGGCGTCGTCGACCAGCGCGTCTTCGGCACCGGCTTCGGGCGCCTCAGAATCCTCGATCTCCGCGGGTGCGATGTCGGCCGAATCGTCGACACCTTCGCCGTCGAGCTCGTCGTCGTCCTCATTCTCGGAATGGACGGAAGCGGCCATCGCCTTGAACATCGGGTGCTCACCGTGGGAATGGGTGGGCACCTTGGCGACCTGCACGTCGTCCGTGCGGGCGCCCTTCTTGCCGCGCTTGCCGCGTCGCCCGGTGGGCTCGGTCTTGCGTCCGGCCGGGGCCCCGGAGTCCACCGGGTCGCCATGAAGAACGATGCCGCGCCCGGCACAGTGGGTGCACGTGGTCGAGAAGGCCTCGATCAGTCCGGTCCCGAGCTTCTTGCGGGTCAGCTGCACCAAGCCCAGCGACGTCACTTCCGACACCTGGTGACGCGTCCTGTCCCGGGACAGCGCCTCGGTGAGCCTGCGCAGCACCAGGTCCCGGTTGGACTCCAGCACCATGTCGATGAAGTCGACGACGATGATGCCGCCGATGTCACGCAGTCGCAGCTGGCGGACCACCTCCTCGGCGGCCTCCAGGTTGTTGCGCGTCACCGTCTGTTCGAGGTTTCCGCCCGATCCGGTGAACTTGCCGGTGTTGACGTCGACCACGGTCATCGCCTCGGTCCGGTCGATCACCAGCGTGCCGCCGGACGGCAGGTACACCTTGCGGTCCAGCGCCTTGGTCAATTGCTCGTCGATGCGGTGCACCGCGAACACGTCGGGGCCGTCCTCCACCACCGGTTGATACCTCGTCATCCGCGGCGCCAGTTCGGGCGCAACGGAATTCACGTACTCGTCGATGGTCTGCCAGGCGTCGTCGCCCGACACGATGAGCCCGGTGAAGTCCTCGTTGAACAGGTCGCGGATCACCTTGACCAGGACGTCCGGCTCCTCGTAGAGCGCGATCGCGGCGCCTGCCGCGTTGCCGGTGACCTCGGTGGCCTTCGCCTCGATCTGCGTCCAACGTTCCTGCAGCCGATTCACGTCGGTGCGGATGTCGTCTTCCTTGACGCCCTCCGATGCGGTCCGAATGATGACGCCGGCATCTGCGGGTACCACCTCGCGCAGGATCTCCTTGAGCCGCTGCCGTTCGGTGTCGGGCAGCTTGCGGCTGATCCCGGTCGACGACGCGCCCGGCACGTACACCAGGTAGCGCCCGGCCAGCGACACCTGAGTGGTCAGCCGCGCGCCCTTGTGCCCCACGGGGTCCTTGCTCACCTGCACGACGACGTAGTCGCCCGGCTTGAGCGCCTGCTCGATCTTGCGCTGCGCGCCGCCGAGCCCGGCGGCCTCCCAGTTGACCTCGCCTGCGTAGAGCACGCCGTTGCGACCGCGGCCGATGTCGACGAACGCCGCCTCCATGGAGGGCAACACGTTCTGCACGATGCCGAGGTAGATGTTGCCGACCAGCGACGCGGAGCCCGCCGAGGTGACGAAGTGTTCGACCACGACGCCGTCCTCGAGCACCGCGATCTGCGTGTAGCGGGCGCCTTCGTGCGGCGGTTCGCTGCGGACCTTGTCGCGCACCACCATGACCCGTTCGACGGCCTCGCGGCGCGCCAGGAACTCGGCCTCGCTCAGGATCGGCGGACGGCGACGCCCGGCATCGCGGCCGTCGCGGCGGCGCTGCCGCTTGGCTTCCAATCGGGTCGAGCCGGAGATGCCTTGGATTTCGTCGGGGTCCTTGCCGCCCTTGGCGGCCTTCTCCCGTGGCTGGCGCTCGTGCACGACGGTGTTCGGCGGGTCGTCGGACGACGCCGAAGCGTCATCGCCGTCGGTCCCGCCGGACTTGCGCCGCCTGCGGCGCCTGCGACGACGGGTGGCCCCGTCGGCGTTGGTGCCGTCATCGGCGTCGTCGTCGTCCGAATCGTCATCCGAATCGGATTCGGCCTGGTCGCTGGATTCGTCCGATGCGTCGTCACCGTCGTCGTCCGCGTTCTGCTCACCGCGGCCGCGACCACGCCCACGACGTCCACGGCGACGGCGCCGAGCGGCAGCGGGCCGGTCGGCCTGCTCGTCGTCGGTGTCTTCGGACGTCTCGTCCTCGTCGTCGTCTTCGTCTTCGTCGTCGTCGACTTCGACTTCGACGGGGCGGAACGTCACCGGCTGCGGTGCGACGAACAAGGGCAGATAGTCCGCGTGCGCCGCAGGGGCTGGCGTCTCGAGCATCAGCCTGGACTCCGGCTCGGGCTCGCCGACGTCGTCGTCGTCGGCCTCGGAGGCTTCGGTGGCTGCGACGTCTTCGCCACCCGTGGGGTCACCCGCGTCGAGTGCGCCGTCGTCCGGACCGGTCTCCGCGTCACCAGTCGGGGCTCCGTCGGAATCGGCTTGCGGAGCCGCGCCATCGCCGGGATCGAACCCGGCGCCGTCGGCGATCTCCCCGATCGGGTCGGTGTGCTCCAGCCCACCGGCCGGATCCCCGCTCAGCAGTGCTGGCGGATCCTCGTGTCGGGTGTCTTCGGCAAGGTCTTCGATTTGGGCATCGTCGGCCACGTATTCTCCTCAAGCCCCCGGGCGCGTCCTGTCGACGCGGCCACGCGAGGGCTTCCGCTATGGGCCCGGGGAAATCCCGAGCTTGTTGTGGTCTCGCTCCGAGCGGCTCTGGGGAACCCTCGGTGCCTGGCTGAATGACGGCTGGACTCCGCGCCGCACTCGGAAATCTTCCTAGGTGGTCGCGCTCGTCCAAGTCTTCATCCGGGTAGCCCGCGCCACCGGAAAGTGCTCGGTGGAACCGGTTACCCGAGGCCAGTATCCCACATCGCGGAGTGGAATCTCACGAACCGGCCTCAGCAGCTAACGGCCGGGGAACCAGAGTTCGATCTCACGGACCGCCGAATCGGGCGAATCCGAGCCGTGCACGAGGTTGTCCTGAGTGACAAGTGCCAGGTCACCGCGGATGGTGCCCGGCGTGGCCTTCTCGACCGGATCGGTGGCGCCGGCGATCTGCCGGAACGCGGCAACGGCACGAGGGCCCTCCACGATCGCAGCCACCACGGGACCCGACGTGATGAATTCGAGCAGCGACGGGAAGAACGGCTTGCCCTCGTGCTCGGCGTAGTGAGCCCGGGCGAGGTCGTCGCTGACGGTCTTGAGTTCAAGGGCCACAATGGTCAGCCCCTTGCGTTCGATTCGGCTGAGGATCTCGCCGACCAGCTGTCGCTTGACGCCGTCGGGCTTGACCAACACGAGTGTCCGCTCCGTCACGTCGCAGAAGCCTACTCGTCAGTAGGCGGCGCCTGCTGTCCGGGCAGCAGCCCGTGCTCCTGACGGCGCCTCACCTCGGCGCGCAAGTAGGCGATCAGCGCCCAGACCGCGGCGAAGACGACGCCGATGAACCCGATCGCCGCATGCACCAGCCACCCGGCGATCAGCACCACCTGGATGCCGAGGTTGGCCGCCAGCGCCCACGGCCGACCCTGCACTCCGGCCAGCAACACCAGAACGACTGCGAACCCGATCAGGAACCCGCCACTGAGCGGGGTCAGCCCGCCCTGGGAGACGGAGACGACGGGCAGCGCGAGCAGCACGACGATCGCCTCGAGGATCAGCGTGCCCGCCATGACACCGCGGAAGCTCCGCCACGGGTCCGGCGGCGCCGGCTGCCCGACCGCCTCGTCCGGCGGCTGTTCGGTCATTCCGGGTCCCGCCCGAACAAGGTGCGCGCCGCGCCCGCGGTGACCACCGAGCCCGTGATCACCATTCCGGCGCCGGAGAAGCCATCGTCGTTGCCTGACTCCTCGACGAGCGCGGTCGCGATCTCGATGGCGTCGGCGAGCGTCGTGGCGGTGATCACCCGTTCGGGTCCGAAGCGCTCCTCGGCCCGCCACGCGAGCGCCTCGACGTCCATGGCACGCGGCGATCCGTTGTGGGTGACGACCACCTGGTCGAAGGCCGGCTCGAGCGCGGCCAGGATGCCGTCGACGTCCTTGTCCGACATCACCGAGATCACTCCGACCAGGAATCGGAAGTCGAACTCCTCGCCGAGCGCGGCGGCGAGCGCGGCGGCACCCGCCGGGTTGTGGGCCGCATCGATGAACACCGTTGGGGCACTGCGCATTCGTTCGAGTCGCCCCGGCGAGGTCACGGCGGCGAATCCCGCCCGGACGGCGTCGAGGTCGAGCTGCCGGTCGGCACCTGCACCGAAGAACGCCTCGACCGCGGCGAGCGCGATCGCGGCGTTGTGCGCCTGATGCTCGCCGTGCAGCGGCAGGAACAGTTCCGGATACACCCCGCCCAAGCCCTGCAATTCCAACAGCTGTCCCCCGACCGCGATCTGACGACCGAGCACGGCGAACTCGGAGTCCTCGCGGGCCACCGCAGCGTCCGCGCGCACGGTCTCGGCGAGCAGCACCTCCATCGCCTCGGGCAGTTGTCGTCCGATCACGGCGACGGTGTCTACCGGCACCAGGTCGTCGGCCGCCTTCCTGATGATTCCGGCCTTCTCCCCGGCGATTTCGGCGACGTGCTCGCCGAGGTAGTCGATGTGGTCGAGCCCGATCGGCGTGATGACCGCGACGGGTGCGTCGACGACGTTGGTCGCGTCCCAACGGCCGCCCAGGCCGACTTCCACGATCGCGACGTCGACGGGCGCGTCCGCGAAGGCCGCGAACGCCATGGCGGTGACGACCTCGAACTTGCTCATCTTCGGGCCGCCCGCCGCCTCGGACTGCTCGTCGACGAGTTCGACGAAGGGCTCGATCTCACGATAGGTGTCCACGTACTGCGCAGGCGTGACGGGTTTCCCGTCGATCGAGATGCGCTCGACCGCCGACTGAAGGTGCGGGCTGGTGGTCCGGCCCGTGCGGCGGTGCAGCGCGGTCAGCAGGGCGTCGATCATCCGCGTGACCGACGTCTTGCCGTTGGTGCCGGCGACGTGGATGCTCGGGTAGCTCCGCTGGGGCGAGCCCAGCAGCTCCATCAACGCACTGATGCGGGTGGTGCTCGGCTCGATTTTCGTTTCGGGCCAACGCTGATCGAGCAGGTGCTCGACCTGCAGCAGCGCCGCGATCTCGTCGGGGGTCGGTTCGATCATTCCTCCACCGTCTGCTCTTCGGGCGAGCGGCTCATCGCGGTGCTGTCTTATCTTCGCGCGAGCGGCTCGTCGCGATGCTGTCTGCTCTTCGCGCGAGCGGCTCATCGGGTGCTGTCTTACTTCGCGCGAGCGGCTCATCGCAAGCCGGACAGGCGTGCCGTGATGCGCTCCACCTCTTCGCGGGCCACCTGTTGCCGCGCCTTGATCTTCTCGACGACGACGTCGGGGGCCTTGGCCAGGAACTCGTCGTTGTCCAGTTTCGACGCCGTCTGCGCCAACTCCTTCTCGGCGGCCGCGAGGTCCTTCTCCAGCCTGCGTCGCTCGGCGGCGACGTCGACCGTGCCGGACGTGTCGAGCTCGACGACGACCGTGCCTTGCGAGAGCCGCACCTCCACCGACGCCGACGGCGTGAAACCGTCAGCCGGTCGGGTGAGCCAGGCGAGCGCCTCGATCGCCGGGACCTGGGTGTCGAGGTCGGCCTCCCCGACGCCGACCAGCCGGGCGGGCACCCGCTGACGATCGTTGAGGCCCTGGTCGCTACGGAACCGACGCACTTCGGTGACGAGCTTCTGCATGTCGGTGATCCGTTGAGCGGCAACGGCGTCCAGCGCGATGCCGGACGACTGCGGCCACTCCGCGATGACGACGGACTCGCCCCCGGTCACGTTCTTCCACAGCGTCTCGGTGACGAACGGCATCACCGGGTGCAGCAGCTTCAGCAGCGCGTCGAGCACGGTGGCGAGCACGGCGTTGGTGTGCGCGGTGGCGCCTTCGTCGGAGAGTTGGACCTTGGCCAGTTCGAGGTACCAGTCGCAGAACTCGTCCCACGCGAAGTGGTAGAGCGACTCGCAGGCCCGACTGAACTCGTAGCGGTCGAAGGCCGAATCCACCTCGGCGCGCACTTCTTCGAGCCTGCCCAGGATCCAGCGGTCGGCGTCGGTCAGCTCGTCGAGCCCGGGCAACGGGGCGAGCGCGGCCCCGTTCATCAGGGCGAACCTGGTGGCGTTGAACAGCTTGGTGGCGAAGTTGCGCGACGCGCGGGCGTGATCCTCGCCGATGGACATGTCACCGCCGGGGCTGGCGCCGCGGGCCAGGGTGAACCGCAGCGCGTCGGCGCCGAAGGACTGCACCCAGTCCAGCGGGTCGATGCCGTTGCCCTTCGACTTGCTCATCTTGCTGCCGAACTCGTCGCGAATCAGACCGTGCAGGAAGACGTTCTCGGAACGGCACCTGCGGGCCGCGCTGCCCGTCGTCGGTGATCGCGTCGTCGTCGCCGACGAAGGTGCCGAACATCATCATCCGGGCCACCCAGAAGAACAGGATGTCGTAGCCGGTGACGAGAACGCTGGTGGGATAGAACTTCTCGAGCTCCGGCGTGCGCTCCGGCCAGCCCATCGTCGAGAACGGCCACAGCGCCGACGAGAACCACGTGTCGAGCACGTCGGGGTCCTGCTCCCAGCCGTCCGGCGGGGTCTCGTCGGGCCCGACGCACACCTTCTCCCCGTTCGGGCCGTGCCAGATCGGGATGCGGTGCCCCCACCACAGCTGGCGCGAGATGCACCAGTCGTGCATGTCGTCGACCCAGCCGAACCAGCGCGGCTCGAGGCTGGCGGGGTGAATCACGGTGTCGCCGTTGCGGACTGCGTCGCCGGCGGCCTTGGCGAGCGATTCGACCTTGACCCACCACTGCAGCGACAGCCGCGGCTCGATCGGTTCCCCGCTGCGCTCGGAGTGTCCGACGCTGTGCAGATACGGGCGCTTCTCGTCGACGATCCGGCCCTCGGCCGCGAGCGCCTCGCGCACGGCGACGCGGGCCTCGAAGCGGTCCATGCCGTCGAATTGGGTTCCGGTACCTGCGATCCGGCCCTTGGTGTCCATCATCGTCGGCATCGGCAGGTTGTGGCGCAAGCCGATCTCGAAGTCGTTCGGGTCGTGCGCGGGCGTGACCTTGACTGCGCCAGTGCCGAATTCGGGGTCGACGTGCGCGTCGGCGACGATGACGAATGTCGCGCTGCACGTAGGGGTGCGGCAGGGTCTGGCCGACCAGGTCCCGGTACCGCTCGTCGTCGGGGTGCACGGCGATCGCGGTGTCGCCGAGCATCGTCTCGATGCGGGTGGTGGCCACGACGATGTGCGGTTCGTCGTCGTTCATCGAGCCGTACCGGAACGACACGAGTTCGCCCTCGACGTCCTCGTACTTCACCTCGAGGTCGGAGATCGCGGTCTCCAGCACGGGCGACCAGTTGACCAGCCGCTCGGCCTGATAGATCAGCCCGGCGTCGTAGAGCCGCTTGAAGATGGTCCGCACCGCCCGCGACAGGCCGTCGTCCATGGTGAAGCGGTCGCGGCTCCAGTCGACGCCGTCGCCGAGTGCGCGCATCTGCCAGCCGATGGTGCCGCCGGACTCGCGCTTCCAGTCCCAGACCTTGTCGATGAACAGTTCGCGGCCGAAGTCTTCCTTGGTCTTGCCGTCGACGGCGAGTTGCTTTTCCACCACGCTCTGGGTGGCGATGCCGGCGTGGTCCATGCCGGGCAGCCACAGCACCTCGTAGCCCTGCATGCGCTTGCGCCGGGTCAGCACGTCCATCAGCGTGTGGTCCAGAGCGTGGCCCATGTGCAGGTTGCCGGTGACGTTCGGCGGCGGCAGCACGATCGAATAGGGCGGCTTGCCGCTGGTGGCGTCGGCGGTGAAGTAGCCGGCGTCGACCCAGCCCTGGTACAGGTCCGCCTCTACCGCGCTCGGGTCCCACGTCTTGGGCAGGTCTTGCGCCCCGGGCGTGTCAGCGGGCTTCGAGGTGGCGGTCACCTCGACATTCTAGGAACCACCTCGCGAGCAGACGCAAAGTCCCCTGAAACCTAGCGGTTCAGGGGACTTTGTGGCTGCTCGCGCTGGGTTACTTCTTTCCGCCCAGCAGCCCGCCCAGGATGTCGCCGAGGCCGCCGCTACCCTGGCCACCGCCAAGCACGCTTCCCAGGATGCTGCCGAGCGGGTTGTTCCCGCCCCCACCGCCACCGGCGCCGCCGAGGATGCTGCCCAGCACGTCGCCGAGGCCGCCGCCACCTGAGGCTTGCGCCTGCGGCTGTGCGGGCGCGGAGTTGCCCTTGTTCAGCTGCTTGCCGATGTAGGCCAACACGATCGGCGCCAGGATCGGCAGCAGCTGCTTGAGCAGATCGCTGTTGCCCGCTCCGCCGCCTGCCAACGCCGAGGCGACGGTGTTGCTGTCGTTGCCGTCGAAGATGTTGGCAACGATCTTGTCGCCGTCCTTCGCGTCGACCTGGTCGACGCTGACGCCGCCGTCGAGCAGCCCGCTGGCCGCATGCTTGCTGACGGCGGACTCGAGCCCGCTCGTATCGATGTCGTCAGCCGCGACGTTGTGCTGCAGGCCGCCGACCAGCGCAGGCACCAGTGTCCGAATGGCGTTGTTCACCTCGCCCTCGTCGGCACCTAACTTGCTCGCAATTTCTTGTACCGGAATCTCGTTGAAGAGCTCGTCGAGACCAGCCATGACCTGTCCACCTTCGTCGCTGGGATGATGCGCAATCGCGCTTGCGACACTAGTCGTTTCGATGTTGGCTGACAGGAGTTCGGCCCGGCCTGATCAGGACAGCCGTACGGTCTCCAACGTGACGCCGGCCTTGGGCAGCCGCACCAGCAACGCGTCACCAAGCGCGGCCGCAGGCGTCAGCACCCCGTGGAGGTCGGAGAGCTCGTTGCGGTCGAAGGCGAGCGCGAGGGCACATTCGCCGAGGAGCACCGCCGTCGCCTTGTAGCCGTAATCGCCCCGCTGAGCCATCGTCGCCCGGTAGCGCGCACCCGTGGTGGTGGTCGTGTACGTCTCGACGCGGTAGTGGCCCTTGTCCCTGACGCGTTCGCTGGGTCCGGTGCCGGGCTTCGGCGCGATGCGCTCGAGCAGGCGGCGAGGCAACTTGTTGAAATAGCGGCTGCCCAACCCGAGCACGGCGGCGTTCCCTGCGGTGGCCATCGCCGCCGCGACGGGAGCGACGATCGAGGAACCCATGCTCATCGTCTCCGCGTAGCGCAGGGTGCGGCCGTACGCCCAGTCGAGCAGGGCGTTGCTGCGGCGGACGATCCGCGAGTTCGGTGCAGCCATCACGAAGGCTCCGACCCAGATGCCGCCGAGCTCGGGCGCGATGTCCCGGCCGCGCCGCCAGGGGGTGTCGGACTGATGGCCCAGGTCGGGTTCGGCGGCCCGGTCGGTGGTCAGGGTGTACGGATCGTTCATCTCCTGACGAAGGTCGGGATCGGCCGACGCCTCGGACAGCACCTCCATCATCGAGGCCACGGTGCCGCCCGACACGCCACCGACCATCTCGCGCATCACGAACGTGGTGTCGCCGAGCTGGCCCGCGCCGTCCTGCAGCGCCCGTTTGTACAGCGCGTACACCGTGAGATCTGAAGGGATGGAATCGAATCCGCAGGAATGGACGATCCTGGCTCCGGTGTCGGCGGCCTGCTCGTGATACCGGTCGATGCTCTCGCGGATGAACATCGTCTCGCCGGTGAGATCGGCGTAGTCGGTGCCCGCCTCGGCGCATGCGGCGACCATCGGCAGCCCGTACTTGCTGTAGGGGCCGACGGTGGTGACCACCACTCGGGTGCGCTTGGCCAGGTCGTTCAACGTCGCGGGCGACGCGGCGTCGGCAACGATCAGCGGCCACGCTCTTGCGGCCTCGGGCAGGGTGTCCCGCACGGCCCGCAGCCGATCCAGGGAACGGCCGGCGAGCGCGATGCGCGCCGCGCCGCCGGCCTGCGCGAGATACCGCGCGGTGAGCTTGCCGACGAAGCCGGTCGCGCCGTACAGGACGATGTCGAATTCACGCTGCTCTACGGTCATGTACCCAACCTACCGATTGGGTGACGCCGATCAGGGGGTCAGCCGAGCGCCTCGGGAAGTTTGCTCTCCTCGCCGCGCAGGTGTCTGCCGAGGAAGGCGATGACCACCTGGTACCAGATCTTGGCGTGCGACGGGGTGAGCACCCAATGTCCCTCGGTCGGGAAGTAGAGGAACTGGTGCGGGCTGGTGCCGTCGGCGCCCGCGGGCAGGGCGGACTCCGCCAGCAGCTGGTACCAGAGCCGTAGCCCCTCACCGATCGGCACGCGGTAGTCCTTGTCGCCGTGGATCACCAGCATCGGGGTCGCGATGGCGCCGACGTGGCGGTGCGGCGAGTTCCGGTCGGTCATCTCGGTGGTCATCTCGCGGGCCCACCAGTAGGCGCCGTCGGTCGTCGGCCCGAACTGGTCGAGCGCCCACAGGCTGGCGTGCGTGACGATCGCATCGAAGCGATCGGTCTGGCCCGCGATCCAGTTGGCCATGTAGCCGCCGAACGACCCACCCATCGCAGCGGTGCGGGTCTCGTCGACGCGCGGGTGCGCGCACGCGGCGTCGGTGGCGGCCATGAGATCGGTGTACGGCGCCGCACCCCAGGCTCCCCACCCGCGCTGGATGAACTCCTGCCCGTAGCCCGTCGACAGCGCGGGGTCGGGCATCAGCACCGCGTACCCACGCGCGGTGAGCAGCCACGGGTTCCACCGCCAGTGCCAGGCGTTCCAGCTGCCCAGCGGGCCGCCGTGGATCCACAGCACCAGCGGCGCCGGTTCGTCGCCCGCGGGCAGCGTCAGCCACGACCGGACGACGGTGCCGTCGTCGGCGGTAGCGGTCAGCTCGGTCAATTCGCCAGGCAGCGTGGGTAATTCGACGCACGGCAACGCCGACACGGCACCGCCCGGATCGATGCGCACGGGGTGAGGTGGCGTCGCGTACGAGTTGCGCAGCGCGTAACTGACCCCGCCCGGCGCGGTGCACACGTCGGTGTAGCCGAAGTCGTCGTCGGTGACCCGCATGACCGCCGAGGTGACCGGATCGATTGCGAACACCGGACCACGGCCGCCCTCGTCGGCCGTCACGATCAACGTCGTTCCGTCGTCGGCCCACGTCACCGAGGTGGGCCAGCGGTCCCAGTCGGCGGTGACTTCGGCGAACCGTTCGCCGAAGCGCATCACGCACAAGGTGATTCGTGGAGATTGGGCGGGCGTCGAGATCGTCTCGCGCACGAACGCGACCCACGTACCGTCCGGGGAGATCGCGGGGGCGAACAGGTCGGCGCCCGGGTCGTCGGCCACCACCGCCCGCTCGGCGGTCGCGACGTCGATGCGCACCAGCACCGATCGCAGCGCGGCGCCTGGCGCGGGCACTTGCCACGACGTGACGACGAAGCGGCCGTCGCGGCTGACGTCGAGGCCCGCATCGCGCAGCCCCTGGCCCGGGTCGGGGGTGAGGTCCCGGCGCTCCACGGAATCGTCCCCCGAGTCGCTACGCTCCAGCCCCCCAGGGATCTCGAGCAGGTGCGGCTGCGCGGGTCCGATGTCGTGATCCCAGTGCCGCACCGGGTAGCCGGTGTGCAGCACCGCCGACACCTTGGCGTCCTTGCGCACCGCCCGCAACCGCTTGTCGTCCTCGACGTCGGTGGCCGACGGCAGCAGCGTGGTCGTGACCATGGTGACGTCGGCGCCGTGGGCGGTGTGCACGCCGTCGACGCCGCCCGCCAGCGCGAGCACCTCGATGGCCTCGCCTCCGGCGGCCGGGAGCCGCCACAGGGACGCGAGCGGCTTGTCCTCCTGGTCGCCGCCGTCGGGCCGCGGGCGCACCGCAACGAACAACAGATCGCCGTCAGCGGTGAACGCGGGTGCGCCCTCGCCCTTGGCGCCGCGGGTCAAGCGGCGCGCGGGCGCTACTCCCGCGGGGTCGAGTTCCCATAGGGCACTGACGTATTCGGTGCGCTTCTCGTTGAGTTCGGCGATCGACGTCACCACCCGCGAGCCGTCGGGTGACACCGCCAGGCCGGAGACCCGGGGCAGGGCGAAGTAGGTGTCGAGGTCGTCGAACGGCGTTGAGGTCACGTGCCGTTGGTAGCACATGCCACGCGCACGGGTTCGGGCCGATCGTCCCGCGAGGGCGACGCCGCCCGCCCCGACCAGCGAGATCCCCGCGGAAACTCCGATGGCGGCGTTCCAGCCGGCGGCGAGGTCGTGGCCGACGTGCGTGGCGATGACGACGAACAGCGTGATGCCGACCGCCGCACCGAAGTACCTGGCGGTGTTGTTGGCACCGCTGCCCATTGCCGCTCTGTCGGCTTCGACGCTGGCGACCGCTTCGCGACCGAGTAGCGCGTTGAGCAGACCGGTTGCGACGCCCGCGACCACGAGCGACGGCACCAGCCGCCACGCGCTCGACTCGGAGTCGATTCCGAATCCGAGGGCCTGCCGACCAGCCACGATCACCAGGCTTACCGCGATCGGTATCGGCCCCTCGATCGGATGTCGAATGTGACGCGACAGGTACGCCGTCGCCACGCTGGTGCCCGACCACGCGACCACGAGCAGGCGCGCCGTCCACAAGCCCGTCCCGAGCCCGACCTGAGCGAGCGTCGGGATGAAGGACACGGTGGCGGTGACGCCGGCACCGAGGGTGAGCGATCCGATCGTGGCGGCTCGAAATCGGCGGTGCCGCAGCAGGTTCGGGGTCGATCAACGGGTCGCGCACCCGAAGCTCGGCGAAGGCGAAGGCGAGCAACGCGACCAGCCCGGTGGACGCGAGCAGCACGGTAGGGACGTCGATGCCGTCCCTGCCGAAGGTCAGTGCGCAGAGCAGCAGGACCATCGCCGTCGCGAAGAGTGCCAGCCCGATGCCATCGAGCCGACGCCGACTCGCCGCACGCGACTCGCCGATGCGAGATCTGCTGGGCCACAGCAGAATCAGCGCGAGCACCCCGACGACGAGGTACGGTTCCCGCCACCGTGCCGCGCCGGCCACGGCCGACAGCAGCGCGCCAAGGGAGATCCCGAGGCCAACGCTGGTCCCCCACACCGCCGTCGCGTGGGTGCGGCGAGGGGCGTCCGGAAAGTCGTTGGCCAGAATCGCGAGGCCGCACGCCAGTACGGCCGCACCACCCAATCCCTCGACGACGCGGGCGGCGATGAACACGGCGGACCCCGTCGCCACGAAGCAGCCGAGTGCGCCGGTGGCGAGCGCGACCAAGCCCGTGAGGTAGACGCGGCGACGCCCTAGGTTGTCCCCGACGACGCCCGCGGCCAGCAACCCGGACGCCAGACCGACCGACATCGAACTGAGCAGCCAGGCCTGCCCCCCGGCCCCCGCACGAAGACCCGTAGCCGTCGCCGAGAGCGTCGCCATGGGCGTCACGTAGGTGATCAGGACGAGCGTGGTGCCCGCTGCGATCGGCAGCAGCGCCCCGACCATCGGTTTGATTTTCAAACTCACTCCTGGCACACTAACACCATGTCCACTGCACCGCTGGCCACGCTGCCCGGCCGGCCGTGCCCGGTCGCCGCCGCGCTCGAAGTCGTTGGCGAACGCTGGGCGCTGTTGGTGGTGCGGGAGATCGCGCTCGGGGCCAACCGGTTCGGGGCCATCGTCCGCGGCACCGGGGCACCCCGTGACCGCATCGCGGCCCGGCTCAGAACGCTCGAGGACGCAGGCGTCATCGTGCGTGTGCCATACCAGAGCGCCCCGCCGCGCGACGAGTACCGGCTCACCGACGCCGGCCGCGCGCTCGTCCCCGTGCTCGACGCGCTGCTCACCTGGGGCAAGGACTACGCCGTCGCCCCCGACGATCCCGACCGGCAACGCCGGTACTCGCCCTTCACCGCACGAATCGACCGCGAGGAGCTCCCGTGACCACCGAACTCACCGAGACCGCGACCGATGTTGGCTGGGGCGAGCCCCGCTCCAAGGTCGTCAGCTGGCACGACCCGGCGCCAACCACGGCGCGTGGGCTGTCGATGGCGGGCATCGACTACCTCAACGCCATGGTCGACGGGACGTTGCCCCCTGCGCCGATCTCCGGACTGATGGAATTCACGATGACGGAGGCCGAACCCGGTCGCGTCGTCTTCACCTGCCAGCCCGACGAATCGGCGTACAACCCCATCGGCGCCGTCCACGGCGGGGTCGTCTGCACACTGCTGGACTCCGTGACCGGATGCGCCATGCACAGCATGCTGCCGCAAGGTAAGGGCTACACGTCCATCGAGATCAAGGTCAACTACCTCAAGGCGGTGCGCACCGGCAGCGGGCTCCTGACGGCGACGGGCACCGTGGTCAAGTCCGGATCGCGGGTCGGCTTCACCGAGGGCGTCGTGACCGATGCAGGCGGCGCCGTCGTCGCCACCGCGACGAGCACGCTGCTGGTGTTCGACATCTGACCGACGGCGTCTCACGGGCGTCGAGCCTGCCGCTAGTTTCATCATGTGACGCACCGGATCCTTGTCATCGGCGCGGGCATTTCGGGACTGGCCGCGGCGCTCGGCCTGCAGCGGCGCGGCCATGACGTGACGATCGTCGAGGAGCGGGCCGACACGTCGTCGGGTGCGGGAATCAGCATCTGGCCCAACGCCTTGGCGGCGCTCGACGAGCTCGGTGTCGGAGACGCCGTGCGCGGTGCTGGCGGCCGGGTCAGCGCAGGCGCCATGCGCTGGCACGACGGGTCGTGGCTGCGCAGGCCGTCGGCCGAACGCATCGTGAAGGCGCTCGGCGAACCGTTGGTGGTGGTGCGGCGGGCGGTGCTGACGAACCTGCTCGCCGACGCACTCGCGGACGGGACCATCGAGCGCGGCGTGACGGCGCGCGGACTCGTCGCCACCGATGTCGGGCGTACGGGTCACGCTGGCGGACCACGCGACCCGCGAGGTCGACGGCGTCGTGGGTGCCGACGGCGTTGGCTCCATCGTCGCCCGTCACCTCAACGGCACGCTGAATCGCCGCTACGCCGGCTACACGGCCTGGCGCGGGGTGGCCGCATTCAACCTCGACCCCGCACTGTCCGGCGAGACCGTCGGCTCCGGCACGGAGTTCGGGCACGTCCCGCTCGGGTCGGACCACACCTACTGGTTCGCCACCGAACGCGGCCCCGAAGGCCGCACCTCCCCCGAAGGCGAACTCGCGTACCTGCGGACGAAGTACCAGTCCTGGGCCGAACCCATTCCGGCGCTGCTGGCGGCGACGAACCCGACCGACGTGCTACGCAACGACCTCTACGACCGCGACGAGGCGCGCGAATGGGCGCGCGGACGGATCGTGCTCGTCGGCGACGCCGCTCATCCGATGCGCCCCCACCTCGGGCAGGGCGGCTGTCAGGGGCTGGAAGACGCCGCGATCCTCGCCCATTGCGTAGGAACGTCCGGCGACCTCGCCACGGCGTTCGCCAGGTTCGTCAGGGCGCGCAGGCCGCGGGTGACGGGTCTGGCGCGGGAGTCGAAGCTGATCGGACAGGTCGTCAACGTCCGGCCCGCCTTCCTCGGCGCGGCCGCCATGCGCACGTCGAGCCTGGTGCCCGAAGCGCTGCTCACTCGCCACCTCGCGTCGGTGGCGGCCAGGTCGGCGTTCGCGTTGCCGGACGCAGAGTAGCGATCCGCCTCGGCCCGACCACGAATCGAGTATCGAACTACCTAACCGCTGCACACCGTGACGACGCAGCCTGGTAGACGCTATGAACGTCAATTCCTCTGACCGAACGGCACGGCTCGGTGAACACGCGGTCGTGCTCGGAGCCAGCATGGCTGGTCTGCTGGCGGCTCGAGTGCTCGGCGACTTCTACACGCGGGTCACCGTGGTCGAACGCGACGCCCTCGGCGACTCCGTGATCGCTCGACGGGGAGTGCCGCAAGGTCGCCAGATCCACGCGTTGCTCATGCGCGGTGCGCAGGCAATGGAGGATCTGCTACCCGGCTTCCTCGAGGAGCTCACCGCCGACGGCGCCGCCGAATTCGACGGCGCCGACCTGTCGAAGTTGTACTTCTGCATGAACGGCCACGTGGCTGTGCGCACCGGTGCGTCCACCCAAATCAGGTCGTACAACATGACTCGGCCATTTCTCGAAGGCCACGTGCGCAGACGGGTCCGTGCCCTTGCCAATGTGACCTTCCTCGACGATCACGACGTCGCCGACATCAGCCTGACGCCCGATGGCCGCGTGACCGGGGCGCGCGTGGTGGGCCGTACCCGCCACGTGGAATCTGAGTTGACGGCGGATCTGGTCGTGGACGCGACGGGGCGCGGCGCCCGCACCCCTGCGACGCTGAAGCGATTCGGCTACGACCCGCCCGCCGAGGACGAGGTCGGCGTGGATCTGGTGTACGTCAGTCAACTCGTCCGATGGCCCGGCGACGCATTGCACGAGATGGGTGTCATCGTCGCACCCGTCCCCGGTCGACCGACCGGCTTCGCGTTCATGAAGTGCGAGCACGACACCGCGTTCGTGACGGTGTTCGGCATGGCCGGGAACGATCCGCCAGTCGACTTGCCGGGAATGTGTGCGTTCGCCGAGGGATTCTCACCCCCGCACGTGCTTGCGGCGGCGCGCTCCGCCGAACCGCTCGGCCGGGCGGCCCGGCATCGGTTCCCGTCCAGTCGATGGCGCCGCTACGACAAGGCCCGTCGGTTTCCCGATGGATTGATCGTGGTCGGCGATGCGGTGTGCAGCTTCAACCCGATCTACGGCCAGGGCATGACGGTGGCGGCCTTGGAAGCGCTGTTGCTGCGGGACTGTCTGTCGGCCGGCACGGACGACTTGCCGCGCAGGTTCTTCCGCGCGGCCGCGAAGCCGATCGGCCAGGCGTGGCAGCTCGCCGTGGGTGGCGACCTCAGCCTGCCCGAGATCGAGGGCACGCCGCCCCTGGCCACGCGGCTGCTCAACGGCTATGTCGACCGTGTGCTGACGGCCGCCGAGTACGACATCTCGGTGCTCGAACAGTTCATGAAAGTGGCCTGGTTGGTCGACTCACCCGTCAAGCTGATGCGGCCCCAGATCGTTCGGCGAGCAGTGCTGACCCGGCGTCGTCAGCGGTACCGCGAGCGGGTCACCGAAGTCTCCCCAACGGGCTATCGAGTGACCGCTCGGAGGGCGGCGTTCAGCGCGGGGCGCCGAACGTACCGAGCGGGTTGAGCAGCGCCGAGCACATCTGGCGCGGGTTGATGAAGCCGAACAGTCCCTTGGTCGGCATGGCCTGGCAGCCCGTCGCGGTCGCCGTGGCCGTCGGTGCCGATGCGCCGGGAAGGCTCCAGACTGCCGGAGTGCCGCCCTTGGCACCGCAGGTGGGCCACGCCCCGGGGCCTTGGCTGGCCAAGACGTTCTCCGCGACCCGGATCTGCTCCTCGCGCGATGCGTGCACGGGCGAACCGACGCCTCCGTTGGACGTCCAGGTGGCCTGCTTGAACTGCAGTCCGCCGTAGTTGCCGTTGCCGGTGTTGGCGGCCCAGTTGCCGCCCGACTCGCACTGCGCGACGGCGTCCCAGTTCATGGAATCGGCGTGCGCGGAGCCTGCGGCGAACAGCGTCGACATCCCCATCGCGACGACGGCGAATGCGCCGGTCAGCACGACGAACTGGAGCGTCTTGCGAATGGTGCGACGAGCGTTCATCTCTCTGGTCCTTCCCCGACCTTTGACAAGAAGACCGCTGCAAAGCACTCGTATTGACGCGGTCATCCGGTAGTTCGTGTGACCGATCTCACGCGTTACAGAAGAGACGAAAGTTCTTTACCGGGGCGTGATGGAAATCAGGGAAAGGTGAGGTAGAGGGGACGAAAGGGAGCGAAGGGAAAGGCGGTGTCGGGCCATTGGCCCGACACCGCCTTCGACAAACCTTTGAAAGAGACTTAGCCCCGACGGCCGCAGGCCGGCCATGCGCCGAGGCCCTGCGTCTGCAGCACGTGGTTGGCGACCCGGATCTGCTCCTCACGGCTGGCCTGGTGCGGCGAGCCGCTGCCACCGTTGGCCCGCCAGGTGCCCATGGTGAACTGCAGGCCGCCGTAGTAGCCGTTGCCGGTGGCGGTGTGCCAGTTGCCACCCGACTCGCAGGCAGCGACGGCATCCCAGTTCACGCCGTCCGCATTCGCGGTGCCGGCTCCAACGGCCAAGGGTGCAACAGCGAGCGCCCCGGCTATGGCGGCCAGCCCAAACGTCTTGCGGATGTTCTTCAACTTCGGTCCTTTCGCCAAGCGCACGCCAACGACGCCCGCGGGAGCCGCGGAACGCAGGTGCCTGCCAAGCAGGCGGAGGAGTTTGGGCCGTGCCGTCTCGGTCGGGCACGACAGCGGGAGGCTGGAACCGCCTCACCGGGTGACGACACCCGGTGGCCGCACGGGCGCCGGGATCAACCCGGGCCAACCGCAGGCCCACTCACACGCAAGTTCGTGGTTTTGAAATTATTTGCTCCATTGGAGTCCTGGGAACCGTACAAATAATTCGCGGCGAAGTCATGTTTGACCTGTTGCGGGGCGTGGGTAGATAACGGACAGATCACGATCGAACCTATGAATCATCTGTGCAGGTCATCGTGTGCTTTGACACTGGGGGCGAATCCGCAGGCCAGCCGTGTCGACGTGAGCCATATCACCACGATTTTGTGAGGTGACGCACAAGCCGCCCACCACACGCGCACCAGCCGTCACTCAAATCGGCTGTGCGACACAACCAGAGCCGGGCAGCGCCAGCGCTCCGCGAATATCGTTCGCCAATCGACCACCGGACTCTGCCCCACCCGGTCGATACCCAAAATCATTGCAGCTGTTGGTCTTTTCCGTATCAGGCGATCGTCACACAAAGTCATGTCCATCAGCCAGACCTGCAAGCGACGAGATCGTTGAGGTGGACGTATTCGTTGACCAACATCATGTTTCATTCACCCGGGTACGCGGCAGGGCACCTTGCTGTCGGCCTCGACGCGACGGCGCGGCACTGCGCCACCGAGCGAGACCCCTGGTGAGACCGTGGGTTCCATTCCGGCTCGTCGCATGGTCACCCAAGATTGGTGTAATGGAGCCGATTTGGGCGAATTGACCGTCAGATATGCTCCATACCAACACATCTCACGTCTGTGCTCGACCCAGGGCCATTCCGGGGGCTGGAATTATTACGTCAACAACACGCCACTTCCGTCACAAACAATGCGAATTCACGGCAACGGTACGAATTCGGCGAAAATAGCGACCTAATTAGGTATTTGCTGGATCAATTCAGGCGAGATCTGCGGCGGTGTTCACGTTGGTCAGTGAGCGTTGTTCCGGCATCACGACGCGCTGCGTGTCGACGACGGTCACCAATGCCCGCATGCTGCGCTCCCCCGCCGCCACCAACTCGTCTGCGCGCGCGGCAAGCGCGGTGCGGTAGACGCCGGCCAGATAGTGATCGCGGCCATCCCACGGCAGCACCACGTCGGCGCCGAGTCGCACCGCGGGTCCGACGAGCTCGTCGATCAGGTCGACGTCCAGGTAGGGCATGTCGACCGCGCACACGAAGGCCAGGTCCAGCCCGGCGTCGGCGGCCGCGCGCAAGCCCCTGGCCGTGGCCAGCAGCGGCCCGACCCCGCGGATCTCGTCGCGCAGTACCTCGGCGTCGAGGTTGGGTAAGGGCTGACCGGGCGCAGCGACCACGAACACCGGCGCGCACCGCGCGCGCAGCGTCGTGACGGCCTGTTCCACCAGCGTCGTTTCGCCGGTGGGACTGGAAAAACGCAGCGTGGCCTTGTCCCGGCCCATGCGCCGGGAGGCTCCACCCGCCAGCACGATCGCGGCGAGCGGGGCGTTCAGGTCAGTCGACGGTCCAGGTGTCTTTTCCACGCAGCAAGGATTGCAGAGCCGCCGTGTCGTGGGGCTTGGAATCCATTGCCGAGCTGACCTGATTTCGTGCCATCTCGTCGTACGTCGGCCGGTTCACCTGACGGAAGATGCCCATCACGGTGTGCTCGAGGTTCTGCTCGGACAGCCGCGACAGCGCGAATGCGTACGCGGGATCGTCGACCTGGGAGTTGTGGATCACGATCTCGCCGGGGTCCACGTCTCCGGTCTTCGCGACCTCGAGGCCGTAGCCGGACTTCACCACGCAGTACTCGCCCTCGGCTCCGAACGTGATCGGCTGGCCGTGCGAGACGTTGATCAGCCGCTCCTCGGCGCCTTCCTTGCGCAGCGCGTCGAAGGAGCCGTCGTTGAAGATCGGGCAGTCCTGCAGGATCTCGACCAGCGCGGCGCCGCGGTGCGACGCTGCGGCGCGCAGCACCTCGGTGAGGCCCTTGCGGTCGGAGTCGAGCGCGCGGCCGACGAACGTGGCCTCGGCGCCCAGCGCCAGCGACACCGGGTTGAACGGGTAGTCCAGCGAGCCCATCGGCGTCGACTTGGTGACCTTGCCGACCTCGGAGGTCGGCGAGTACTGGCCCTTGGTGAGGCCATAGATCCGGTTGTTGAACAGCAGGATCGTCAGGTTCATATTGCGGCGGAGCGCGTGAATGAGGTGGTTGCCGCCGATCGACAGCGCGTCGCCGTCGCCGGTCACGACCCACACCGACAGGTCCTCGCGAGCCAGCGCGAGCCCGGTCGCGATGGTCGGGGCCCGGCCGTGGATGGAGTGCACGCCGTAGGTCTCGAGGTAGTACGGGAAACGGCTCGAGCAGCCGATGCCGCTGACGAACACCATGTTCTCGCGACGCAGCCCCAACTCCGGCAGGAAGTTGCGGATGGTGTTGAGGATGACGTAGTCACCGCAGCCCGGGCACCAGCGCACCTCCTGGTCGCTGGTGAAGTCCTTGGCCTTCTGCGGCTCGTCGGCGGTCGGCACCGCGCTGGTCTTCGTCAAACCAACAGAGGTAAGCCCGAGGTCGGACCCGATCAGGTCAGTCATGCGTCAACTCCCACGCCAGTCTCCACGGTGGCCGCTGCCAGCCGTGCGAACTTGGCCTTGTCAGTTTCCTTGTCGGCAAGCGTTCCGTCCAGCGCCGCATCGATGATGCCTTCGACCTCGTCGGCGAGGAATGCCATGCCCTCGACCTTCGTGACCGACTGGACGTCGACCAAATACCGGGCGCGCAACAACATCGCCAGCTGGCCGAGGTTCATCTCCGGCAACACGACCTTCGAGTAGCGGTTCAGCACCTCGCCGAGGTTGGCCGGGAACGGATTGAGGTGACGTACCTGCGCATGGGCCACCTTGATGCCCTTGCGTCGGGCGCGCCTGCACGCCTCGCCGAGCGGGCCGTACGAACTGCCCCAACCGATCAGCAGCAGCTCGGCGTCGCCGGTGGGATCGTCGACCTCGAGGTCGGGCACCGTGATGCCGTCGACCTTGGCTTGACGCAACCGCACCATGAGGTCGTGGTTCTTCGGCTCGTAGGAGATGTTGCCCGAGCCGTTGGCCGCCTCGAGCCCGCCGATGCGGTGCTCCAGACCCGGGGTACCCGGGACGGCGAACTGGCGGGCCAGCGTCTCGGGATCACGTGCGTACGGCTCGAACGGCTCGTCGGGCTTGGCGAAGGTGTGGTCGATCGGCGCGTAGGACGCGACATCGGGGATGCGCCACGGCTCGGAGCCGTTGGCGATCGCGCCGTCGGACAAGATGACCACCGGGGTGCGGTAGGTCAACGCGATGCGCACGGCCTCCACGGAGATGTCGAAGCAGTCCGACGGCGATGCGGGCGCGAGCACCGCGACAGGTGACTCCCCGTTGCGGCCGTAGAGCACCTGCAGTAGATCGGCCTGCTCGGTCTTGGTGGGCAGGCCAGTCGAAGGCCCACCGCGCTGCACGTCGACGACGATCAGCGGTAGTTCGGTCATCACGGCCAGACCGATGGCCTCGGACTTGAGCGAGATGCCCGGGCCCGAGGTGCTCGTGACACCGAGCGCGCCGCCATACGAGGCGCCGATGGCCGCGCCGATGCCTGCGATCTCGTCCTCGGCCTGGAAGGTCAGCACGTTGAAGTGCTTGTGCTTGGACAGCTCGTGCAGGATGTCCGATGCCGGCGTGATCGGGTAGGTCCCCAGCACGATCTGCGTCTTGGCGAGCTGACCGGCTGTCACCAGCCCGTAGGCCAGCGCGGTGTTGCCCGAGATCTGCCGGTACTCACCGGACTTCAGCTTCGCGGGGGCAATCTCGTAGGTGACGGCGAACGCCTCGGTGGTCTCGCCGTAGTTCCAGCCGGCCTTGAGCGCCAGCACGTTGGCCTCGGCGATCTCGGGCTTGCGGGCGAACTTCTCGCGTATGAACGCCTCGCTGGCCTCGAGCTCACGACCGTACATCCACGACAGCAGGCCGAGCGCGAACATGTTCTTGGCGCGCTGGCCGTCCTTCTTGGTCGCGCCGATGGCCTCGACGGCGCCGAGCGTCAGCGTGGTCATCGCGACGGCCTGCACGACGTAGTCGGATAGCTCGTCGCTCTCGAGCGGGTTGGCCTCGTAGCCGACCTTGGCGAGGTTGCGCTTGGTGAACTCGTCGGAGTTCGCGATGATCAGGCCGCCGCGCGGCAGGTCGCCCACGTTGGCCTTGAGCGCCGCGGGGTTCATCGCGACGAGCACGTCGGGACGGTCGCCCGCGGTGAGGATGTCGTAGTCGGCGATCTGGATCTGGAACGACGAAACGCCCGGCAGCGTGCCCTGTGGTGCGCGGATCTCAGCGGGGTAATTCGGTTGCGTCGCAAGGTCATTGCCGAAGAGCGCGGCCTCGGTGGTGAACCGGTCGCCGGTCAGCTGCATGCCGTCACCGGAGTCACCGGCAAAGCGGATGACGACCTTCTCGAGCTTCTGCCGCGGCGCTGAAGTCGTAGGGGCGCCGTTGGATGCAGCGCTGCCGTTAGATCCCACGACCCCTGCCTTTCACGTTCAGGTAGGTCGCGTCACTTCGCGTCGCGATCGAAGGCTGCTACGAACGATGCGCCGCCGAAATGACGTCCACCCGGTTATTGTCTGTCACTGGCAGTACCGATTATTGCACTTCTCTTAGGCTGACCTGGTCAGGACCCGCCGGTTACCGATAGGTAAAGGACAGTGAAGTGTGCAGGTCAACCACGTGAACTCTGCCGTCGGGTGACTTAATTGTGGTTTTCGTCACGTTTCTGAGAACGACGTTCTCTAAGGATTCGGTTACTGGCCAGTAGCAGCCAGCTAGCACTGGGTTAGCACCTAGCTAGCACTTCCTGGACCGCTGTACACCCGGTGGGTGTAGCCGACCTGGGGCCGCTTCTCGAGCTCGCGGGCGACGAGTGCGCTCGCCACCTCGGCGGCCCGTCGCGGATCGGCGCCCGCCGCGCGGTTGGCCACGTAGCAGGCCGTGAATATGTCGCCTGCGCCCGTGGTTTGGACACCCTCGACGCGCCATGCCGCGGGCACGCGGATGACCGACTCCTCGGTGTAGATGTCGCAGCCGTCGGAGCCGAAGGTGACCAGGATCTCGGGCACCCCGAGCCGTTCCGCGGTGGTCGCGTCGAAGTCACCGTCGGCCACCACGACCGCCTCGTCCTCGGCGAGCTTGAGGATGCTGATGGGCGCGAGCAGGGCGGGCGCGAAGTCCCGATCCTCGATCAGTGGACCCAGCCGGTCGGCACGGACCAGACCCTGCCCGTCGTAGGCGACGCGATGGCCGCGTGCCGCGAGCTGCGCCAGCGTCTCCGCGGGAAAGTCGGTGCGCAGCAGCGGTGCGACGTGCACCCAGGTGGTGTCGGCGTCGGCCGCGTCGAGCTCGACCTCGCCCCACGCCGGCCCGATCGCGTCGACCGACATGTGGCGGTGGTCCACGTCGTCGTAGTCCAGCCGGAACGCGCTCGTCCGATCCGACGGCAGGATCCGGACCAGGTCTCCGAATCGCTCGAGCAGCGGATCGAAGAGCGCATGGTCCTGACTCCGCGCCCAGCGCCACGATTCGACTGGGTCCGCCCACGGCCTCGAGCGCCACTCCTGCGAACGACGCGCAACCACCGGGACTTCTCGGCGCGCCGTCGATGACGTCGATGGCCAAATTGCCCAGCACGGTCACGCCGTGAACGAGCTTGACAGGCTGTCGCCGCACCGATCGAGTCTCCGGTCTACCCATGGTTCGTGTCGGCGCGAAGTCGTCGCCTTGGGCGGAAATCGTAACCGGGATCGCGGTAAAGCACCGATACGAGCGTCATACGGGCAGGTTGTACGGGGTGATCACCTGAATGGGGGTGGCTCGGGCGGGTTCGGCGGGCAACGCCCGGTGTTGTTGCAGGATCAGGCGAATCGCGAGCCGTGCGTCGGCGCGCAGGTCGTTGTGCAACACCACTGAGATCCTGCCGTCGCGAAGCAGGCGCCGGTTGTCGGCGTCTAGGTCGTGCGCCACGAACACCCGGCACCGCCTACCCAATTTCTCGAAGGCGGCGACGGTCGCCGTGTTGCCTCCGCCTGCCGAGTACACGGCCTCGATCGTTGGGTGCCGTTCCAGCGCATCGAACACCAGACGTTCATTGGTGGCGTCGATGCCGTCGCTGTCACTCACCTCGACGATGCCTCGCCCCGACCCTCGCAAACCGGCGCGGAAGCCGACCTCCCGCTCGCCCTCACCGCGAAAGACCGTGCGGCTCAGCGTGATCAGCACGTCCGACTGCGCCGCTCCGAGCCACTGGTCCACCAGGTACGCGGCCGTCAGCCCGGCACCGTGGTTGTCGATTCCGACGTACGCGGAACGCGCACTGGTGGGGATGTCGGTGGCGTAGGTGACCACCGGAACGCCGGCCTCGACCAGTCGGTCGACGACCTCGGACACCTCGGGTTCGTCCTGCGCCTTGAGCACGACGCCGTGGCTGCCGCGAATGCGCGCCAGCGCGTCGACCATCTGAGCCGTCGAACCCGACTCCCACAGATGGAAGCGTGCCCGCACCATTGCCGGCGCGAACGCGGGCAATTCGGCTTCGACCGCTGCCCGGACCGCATCCGAGAAGCGTTGTGGCGTCTGCATCACCACGTCGATCAGATAGCGGCGTCCGTTGAGCCGCAACTGCGCGCGCTGTTTGTCCAGATCGGCGATCGCCTGCACGACCTCGGCGCGGGTGTTCTCCCGGACGCCGGGGCGCTCGTTGAGCACCCGGTCGACGGTCGCCTCGCTCAGCCCGCACTGCTGGGCGATCTCGCGGACCTTGTAGCGGTGCGGCATGCCCAAGTCCCCCAAATATCTCTCGCCGAGCAGACGCAAACTCCCCTCAATCGCACCCAACGAGGGGAGTTTGCGTCTGCTCACCATAGAACGGTGAGGTTTTTTTGATGGTTTTTTGGTGTTGATTGCGGTGCAAGTCACAACGAGACTTGCCACCATGACTGCACCGATGACCGCCACCGGCGGGCCGTGGATCGAGACCCGGGACAGCGACCTCGACGACTTCCGCGCCCAGGTCTCTTGCGATACGCAACTCGCCGACTACCCGTTGGCGGGCGAGGTCCGCGAGAACGTGCTCGTCTACTCCGCCGACACGGTGGCCACGGCCGAGCGTCAGGGCGCTGCAGGGCGAACTCATCCGTGCCCTCACCGACGGCCCCGGCGTCGTGGTGTTCGAGGGCGCGTTCGACCGCGACGTCGTGGACCGGGCCAGTGCGGCGTTCACGGCCCTCGTCGACGCTCAGCGCGCCGAGGGCGCCGCAGCGGGTGACCACTTCGGCAAGGCAGGCGCCAACGACCGCATCTGGAACGCCGCGCAGAAGCTGGCGATGCACTCCCCCGAGGTGTTCGCCGACTACTACGCCACCGACGCGCTCGCGTTGGTGTCACAGGCCTGGCTCGGCCCGCGGTACCAGGTCACCTCGCAGGTCAACGTCGTCAATCCCGGTGGGGCAGCGCAGGTTCCGCACCGCGACTACCACCTCGGCTTCGTCGACGAAGGTCAGTTGACGGCCTATCCCGCCCATCTGCACCGGATGTCGGCGGCACTGACCCTGCAAGGTGCGGTGGCGCACTGCGACATGCCGCTGGCCAGCGGGCCGACGATGTTCTTGCCGTATTCGCAGCGCTTCGTCGGCGGATACGTGGCGTTCTACCGACCCGAGTTCATCGAGTACTTCGCCCATCACCACGTCCAGGTGCCGCTCTGCAAGGGCGACGCCGTGTTCTTCAACCCGGCGCTCTACCACGGCGCGGGCGCCAACACGTCGAGCGATATCCGGCGGATGGCCAACCTGCTGCAGGTGTCGTCACCGTTCGGTCGAGCCATGGAGTCACTCGATCGAACGGCGATGGTGCGCGCTGTCTACCCGGCCCTGCTGGCGATGCGGGCGGCGGGTCGCTCCGAGCGGGAGCTCGCCAACGTCGTCAACGCGACCGCCGAGGGCTACGCGTTCCCCACCAACCTCGACCAGGACCAACCGATCGGCAGCCTGGCACCGCCGAGCCAGGTCGACACCGTGCTGGCCGCCCTGGCCGACGGACTCGCCCCAGAAGCCCTCGACGTCGCACTCGCGCAACAAATCGAACGGAGAATTCCATGACCACCCTCGGCGTAATCGGACTGGGCCGCATCGGCGCGTTCCATACCGAAACCCTCAGCGGCCTCGATGGTCTCGACGGGTTGGTGATCACCGACGAGCGCACCGACGTCGCGGCCGCCGTGGCCGCCAAGTTCGGCGTGAAGGCCGTCGACACCGTCGAGGAGCTGTTGTCCTGCGGCGTCGACGGCGTGGTCGTGGCCGCGGCCACGCCCGCCCACGCGGAGCTGACCCTGGCCGCCGTCGAGCGCGGCATCCCGACGTTCTGCGAGAAGCCCATCGCCTCAACGGCCGCCGAGAGCGCCCGCGTCGCCGAGGTGATCCTCAAGTCCGGAGTGCCCGTCCAGGTCGGCTACCAGCGCCGGTTCGACGCGGCCTTCGCCGCGGCCAAGCGTGCCGTCGACGACGGTTCGCTCGGCATTCTGCACACCGTGCGCAGCACCACGATGGATCCCGCTCCCCCGCCGATGGACTACATCAAGGGCTCCGGCGGCATCTTTCGCGACTGCGCCGTTCACGACTTCGACGTGCTCAACTGGATCACCGGCCAGCGCGCCGTCGAGGTGTACGCGACGGGCACCGTCCAGGGTGACCCGCTGTTCGCCGACTACCAGGACGTCGACACCGCCGCCGTCATCGTGAAGTTCGACGGCGGGGCGCTCGGGGTGGTGTCCAACGCCAGGTACAACGCCCGCGGGTACGACTGCCGGCTCGAGGTCCACGGCTTCGACGACAGCGTCGCCGCCGGCTGGGACCAAGGCGTGCCATTGCGAAACACCGACCCTGCGAACGACTTTCCCACCGGACCGGCACACCACTTCTTCATGGACCGCTTCACCGAGGCGTTCCGTACCGAGCTGGCCGCGTTCGTCCGCGTGACCCAGGGTGAGGCGATCCCCGGCGCGACGGTCGCCGACGCCGTCGAGGTGGCCTGGCTCGCCGAAGCCGCCACCGAGTCCCTGCGCCGAGGCGCGCCCGTCACGATCGCGGAGGTACGGGAAGCATGACCGGCGGCCAGGGGCGAAGCGACGTGGGGATTGACTCGACCATCAAGATTGCGGGAGCACCGATCTCGTGGGGCGTCTGCGAGGTACCCGGCTGGGGCTACCAGCTGGCACCCGACCGCGTGCTGAACGAGATGCGCGGCGCCGGGCTGACAGCCACCGAACTGGGACCCGAGGGTTTCCTTCCGACGGAGACCGAGGAGCTGAAATCGGTCCTGCGCCAGAATGAGCTGGCATGCGTCGGCGGCTTCGTGCCCGTCGTGCTCTTCAAGGACGACCACGACCCCGTCGACGACCTCGCTGGACCGCTCGAGTCGTTGGTCGCCGCAGGGGCAGGCGTCGTGGTGCTCGCCGCGGCGACGGGATCCGACGGGTACGACTCGCGACCAGTACTCGACGAGAGCCAATGGGCCACGCTGCTCGCCAATCTGGACCGACTGGCAGGCATCGTCGCGGACCGCGGCCTACTTGCGGTGCTGCACCCGCACGTCGGGACCGTGGTCGAGAACCGCGCCGAGGTCGAACGCGTGCTGGCGGGATCGTCGATCCCGTTGTGCCTGGACACCGGACACCTGCTGATTGGTGGCACGGATCCGCTGGAACTCGCCAAGGCCGTGCCGAACCGCATCGCGCACACCCATCTCAAGGACGTCGACGCCGCGCTGGCCGCCAAGGTGCAGTCCGGCGAGCTGACCTACACCGACGCGGTCGCGGCGGGCATGTACACGCCGTTGGGCACCGGCGACGTCGACATTGCCGGCATCGTCTCGGTGTTGCGGGACAACGGCTTCAACGGCTGGTTCGTGCTCGAGCAGGACACCATTCTCGACGGGGAGCCCACCGACGAGGGGCCGGTGCGCGACGTGGTGGCCAGCGTGCGGTACCTCAACGACGTGACGTCGTGAGCCGCCAGCGAGAAGCGGAGCGGGATCGCGCATGAGCCGCCAGCGAGAAGCGGAGCGGGCTCGCGCATGAGCATCCGCATCGGGGTGCTCGGCGCCTCCCGAATTGCCGAGTCGTCGATCGTGCGACCGGCCGCCGAACTCGGGCACCGACTGGTCGCAGTGGCCGCACGGGATCCCCAACGGGCTGGAGTCTTCGCCGACAAGTACGGCGTCGAGCGGGTCGTCGCGTCGTACCAGGACGTGATCGACGACGCAGAAGTGGACGTCGTGTACAACCCGTTGGCGAATTCGTTGCACGCGCCGTGGAACCTCGCTGCCATCGCGGCGGGCAAACCGGTGCTCAGCGAGAAGCCCTTCGCCCGTGACCAATCCGAGGCGAGGCGCGTCGCCGAGGCCGCCGAATCGGCAGGCGTCACCGTATTCGAGGGCTTCCACTACTACTTCCACCCCGTTACTCAGCGCGCGTTCGCGCTTGCCGCCGACGGCGCGGTCGGCGAGGTCACCCACGTCGAGGTGCGGATGGCGATGCCTGCCCCGGACGACGGCGATCCCCGCTGGTCGTACGACTTGGCCGGCGGCGCGCTGATGGACCTCGGCTGCTACGGCCTGCACGTCATGCGCGCGTTGGGCCGATTGTCGGTGCCCGGGCTTGGCGGCCGCCCGTCCGTCACGCGGGCCCACGCCGAGCAGCGCAGCCCCGACGTGGACGCCTGGTGTGACGTCGAGCTCGGATTCCCCGACGGAGCCACCGGCCTGTCGGCCAATTCGATGGTGGCCGACCACTATTCGTTCACGATCCGCATCGTCGGCAAGGTCGGCGAGCTGTTCGTGCACGACTTCATCCGCCCGAATCGGGACGACCGGCTGACCATGCGCACCCCGGCCGGTTCCACCGTCGAACGACTCGGCACCCGGTCGACGTACACCTACCAGCTGGAGGCCTTCGCCGACCACGTCGAACATGGCTCCGCACTGCCGTTCGGCACCGTAGACGCCGTCGCCAACATGGCCCTGGTGGATGCGGCCTACCGCGCGGCGGGGCTCAACCCCCGCTGAAGCGATTCCTCGCGAGCGTGCGCGTCTGCGGGTGACACACCGATGACTGGTCGGACTTCGCGCACTCTCACCGCGCCCATGTTCATTCGGTCGAGACAGTCTTCGACTGGATTAGCAGCTACGGGTGTAGCCGTCCGCCTCGACCCGCGCGTAGCGGGCCCCGACGGCCCGTCACCGAGTCACGGCGCGCATGCCAACGCAGCCGGATCAACAAGACCTGGCGGTGTGCCCGGAACGAGAGCGACAGCGGATCACGCCAGAGCGGCGTGCCCGGAGATTCGTCGCGTTCGATGTCCACGGCTCCATTGTGAGGCCTTCTCGGCATCTGTCGACTTGACGAGCCCTCCCGTGTCGATGTCGTGATGGTGAACAGCCGTCCAACTGGGACTCGGCGGAATGAGTCCGGATCCAGGCCGGGAGTTGCCGCCAAGCACGCGAGCGGTTGTCCACGACCCACGGGCCCCGAACAAGCTGAGCGTCGACGACCTCGCCGAACCGATCCCCACGGACGGTGAGGCCGTGCTCGACGGCTCCTGACGGCTCGGCGCGCTAGCGGCCGAAGCGATCCGCGAGGCGCTCGAGCGTCGAGGTGATGCCCTTGGCGTTCTTCTTCTGGTAGCCGAGGAGCTCGATCACGAACGGCACCTTGGCAGTTGAGTAATCGAACGTCTCGGTGACCTGCGTGGTACCGGCGCCGGTCTCGTCGACCTCCCAACGCCATCGATGGCCCAACGGATGCTGCCACTCGACCAGCCGGTCCTCCTCGACGGCGGTGGTCGTCGAGGTGATCTTGTACGGCAGCCCGTACTGGGTCATCCCGACGGTGAACTCGTCGCCGACCCCGAGCCGATGCGGTCCCTTCACCTCGACGTCGCGAACCGTGCCCGAGCCGTCGAGTTCGGGGTGCCGGTGCGGGTCGGCGAGCAGGGCGAACACCTCCGACGCGGGGGCATTGACGACGACACGACGCGCGACCCGGCGTGGGCCTGCATCGATCTCAGTGACGGTGGAATCGCTCATGGCGGGCACATACCCGAAGGACGTGCCCGCCAATCAGAGCGTGCGTCAGGCGCTCTTGCGACCCAACTCGTGGTTCAGCGCCTCGAGCTCGTCGCCACCTGCCATCTCCTGGGTGAGGTGCTCCAGGCTGATCTCGTCATACGTGCAGTCCAGCTTCTGCCTGCCACGGTTCAGCAGGACGAAGTGGTCGCCGACCATGTACGCATGGTGCGGGTTGTGGGTGATGAACACGACGCCGAAGCCGGCCTCCTTGGCTGCGGTGATGTACTTCAGCACGACCCCCGACTGCTTGACGCCCAACGCGGCCGTCGGCTCGTCGAGGATCAGCACCCGCGCCCCAAAGAACACGGCCCTGGCGATCGCCACGCACTGACGCTGGCCGCCGGACAGCGAACCGATCGGAGCGTCGACGTCGGGCAGTTCGATGCCCATCTTCCGCAGTTCGGTCAGCGTGGTCGCCCGCATGCCGTTGGCGTCCAACGAATACGGGAACGAAGACTTCCGAAGTTCCTGACCCAGGAAGAAGTTTCGCCATACCGGCATCAACGGCACGACCGCCAGGTTCTGGTACACCGTGGCAATGCCCTTGCCGAGGGCATCCCCCGGTGACACGAACTTCGTCGACTCACCGTCCACCAGAAGGTCACCTTCGGTCTGCTGGTGCAGACCCGAGATGATCTTGATCAACGTGGACTTGCCTGCGCCGTTGTCACCCAGGATGCCGGTGACCTCGCCGGCGTGCACGCGAAGACAGATGTCCTTGAGCGCGGTGATGTTTCCGTACGTCTTGCCGACGTTCTTCAGCTCGACGAGCGGGACGTTGCCCCCGGACGGCGCGTCGTGTTCGGGACGTTCCACTGTTGCGGTCATTCGGTCACCTCTTCGCTGCGTAGTTACGGAAGGCGTTGTTGGCGATCACCGCGAACAACAGCATGGCGCCAAGGAAGAACTTGAACCAGTCGGGATCCCAACCGGCGTAGACGATTCCCTGATTCGCCATACCGAAGATGAACGCACCGATGGCCGCCCCGATCGCGGTGCCGTAGCCACCGGTGAGCAGGCAGCCGCCAACGACCGCGGCAATGATGTAGAAGAACTCGTTGCCGATGCCCTGTCCGGACTGCACGGTGTTGAAGTTGAACAACAAATGCATGCCGACGAACCAAGCGCAGAAGGCGACGAACATGAACAGCCCGATCTTGACCTTGGTCACCGGCACACCCACCGCGCGGGCGCTGTCCGCATCACCGCCGACGGCGAAGATCCAGTTGCCAATCTTGGTCTTGAACAACACCCACGTCGCCACGGCGGTGAACAGCAGCCACCAGAGCACGGTGATCTTCACCTGCACGCCGAAGACGTTGAATGCGTGGGCGAAAACCCACTGCCCCGATGCCCAGCCCTGCATGTCATTGACACTCTGGGTGGCCACCTGGCCCGAAACCAGCTTCGTCACGGCGAGATTGATGCCTGCGAGCATGAAGAACGAGCTCAGCGTGATCAGGAAGCTTGGGATCTTGGTCTTCATGACGAGGAACCCGTTGAAAAACCCGACGGCCAACGCGAGGACCAACGCCAGGCCCGCGCCAGCCCAGAGACTGAGGTGCAGGTTGTAGGCCAGCATCGAAGCCGCTAGCGAACTGAACGTCACGGCAACGCCTGCCGAGAGGTCGAACTCGCCTCCGATCATCAACAGCGCCACGCCGCACGCCATGATGCCGATCGTGGAACTGGCGTACAGCACGGTGGCCAGTGACGCGGCCTCGCGGAACGGGGGTGCCACGATCATGAAGATGATGAAGATCGCGATCGCGCCGATCAAGGCGCCCATCTCGGGACGAATGAGCATGCGCTGCATGCGATTCCGTTCCTTCACCCGTTCGTCGTGGACAACCTTGTGACTGGCGAGGTCCAGGTCTGCTTGAGTGGTCATTTCTGCTCCTTGCCCTGGTGTCCCTAACGGGTTCCGGCCTTGGCCAATTCGGCGACGGCGTCGATGTTGCCTTGGTCGATGAAGGACGGGCCGGTCAACGTCGGCTGGCCACCACCGATCAGGTTCTTGTTGTTCTTGAACAGCCAGAGCGAATCGACGGCGAGGTAGCCCTGGAGGAACGGCTGCTGATCAACCGCCCACTGCACCTGACCGGCCTTGATCGCATCCACGAGCGCGGCGTTGGTGTCGAAGGTGACGATCTTCGCCGAACTCCCCGCAGTCGCCCACCGACTTGACCGCTGTCAGTGCGATCGGTGCCCCGAGCGCGACGATGTGGTCGATGGATGGGTCCTGCTGCAGCTTGGCCGTGATGGTGGCGTCGACCGACGGCATGTCCTTGCTGTTCACGTTCAGGATCTCGCTCTCGCCCTTGAAGCCCTGCTTGACCCCGGCGCAACGGGATTCTAGTGCAACCTGGCCCTGCTCCTGGATGACGCAGATGATCTTCTTGGCGCCATCGGCGTTGAGCTTCTCGCCTGCGGCAACACCGGCCAGCTTCTCGTCCTGACCGAAGTACTCCTGCACGCCCATGGCCTTGAAGTTGTCGAAGCCGGAGTTGAACGCGACCACGGGGATGCCCTTGTCGATGGCGGCCTTGACCGCCGGCGCCATCGCGTCGGGCTTGGCGAGGGTGACGGCGATTCCGTCGACGCCGCTGTCGATGGCGCTCTGGACCAGGTTGGCCTGGCTCGGCGCCTCGGGATCGTTGGAGTACCGCAGTTCGATGTTGTCCTTCTTGGCGGCCGCCTCGGCCCCCTTGCGGATGAGGTCCCAGAACGAGTCGCCCGGCACCTCGTGGGTGATCATCGCGACGGTCATGCGCGGCGTGTCGACGGTGCCGCCGCCGCCTCCATCACCCGATCCTGCGGGCTTGCCTCCGGTGGACGAACACGCCGCCACCCCCAGCGTTAGTACGCACGCTCCGGTCAATGCCGCGAGCCGCTTGAATGACATTGGTTCTCCTTGTCCTAGACATCGCCGCGCCGTCGTCACTGACCGATGGGTCCGTGCGCTACGGAACGCCTCGGCTCTGATGTAATACGGCTCACAGTGGAAAGTCAATACTTTGTCCTGACATTAGGACTGCACGTCATATGTAAAACCTCGTTCGTGCAGGTCAGTTAGTCAGTCGGTGGAGCTGTGGATCCACGCACCACCAGCGTCGGTTCACGAACGATGTCGGCTGCGCCGCCGATCGCGGAGGCGTCGTGCAGGCGAGCGACGAGTCGCTCTACCGCCGCCCGGGCCAGGTTGGCGGAGTCTTGGCGAATGGTCGTGAGATCGATGTGCGCCAGCCCCGCCAACGGACTGTCGTCGAAGCCGAGTACCGAAACACGTTGCGGGACATTGATTCCAGCACGGATCAGCACATCCATCACACCCAGTGCGCAGCGGTCGTTGAATGCGAACACCGCGGTGGGCAAAGGTTCTGACTCGAGCATCGCCGCCGCCGCCGCGGCGCCCTCACGTTCGGTCAGCCCACCCGGCCGGGTCAGTTCGGCCAGCGCAGCCGCGTGCGCTGCGCGTCGGTAGCCGCGGTAACGCTCGGCCGCCCCAGGTGCCCGATCACCGTCGAGATACAGAATCCGCCGATGCCCCAGCCCGATGAGGTGGTCCATGCCAAGCGCTGCGCCCACGACGTCGTCGCTGCGCACGGCATCCACGCCACGGACCCGCCGCGCCATCACCACGAGTGGGAGGAGGGCGGCCAGTTCGGTCAGCTCACGGGCAGGCAACTCCGAACCGACCAGCAGGAGACCGTCGCACCGGTCGTCGACGAGCGTGCGCAGCGCACGGCGCTCGTCGCGGTGGGGGGTGACGCCGCTGAGCACCACGTCGTAGCCCAGTCCTTCGGCGGCGACGTAGACCCCGTCGACGAGGTCGGCGTGAAACTCCTGGCCTGCGACGAACGTGACCCCGAGCAGTTTCGTGTGGTGTTCGCGCAAGCGACGGGCGCGCGGGTCTGGTCGGTAACCGAGCTCGTCGGCCACCCGTCGCACCCGCTCCCGCGTCTGTTCGCTCGCGCCAGGCGCGTCGCGCATCACGATCGACACCAGCGCACGGGAAACCCCGGCGCGTTCGGCCACGTCGTTGAGCGTCGGTCTGCGCTGCACCAACCCAGCCTAGATCGTTCCAGTCAAGCCGTTGACGGAATGCATCGATATCGCCTACCTTGAACTAGAACGTTCTAGTAATGATCGGAGTCAACGATGCCCACCCCCCTCTCCTTCGGACTCATTGGAGCCGGCTGGATCGGCAGCTTCCACGCCCAAACCCTGGCCAGCCGCCTGCCGAACGCCCGCCTCGTCGCGGTTGCCGACCCCGTACCCGGTGCGGCCGAACGGTTTTCGACTCCGCGCGCCTACCGAGACCCGCTGGAACTGATCGACGACCCGGCCGTCGAGGCGGTGGCGATCTGCTCGCCCGCCGCGAGCCACGCCGACCTCGTGGTCGCTGCTGCGCAGGCGGGCAAGCACGTGTTCTGCGAGAAGCCGATGGCACTGACGCTCGACGACGCCGACCGGGCCATCGACGCCGCTCAGGCTGCAGGGGTGGCGCTGCAGGTCGGATTCAACCGCCGCTTCGCGGACGACTTCGCCGACATGCGTGCCCGGATCGTCGACGGGGAGATCGGCACGCCTCAGCTGCTGCGGTCGCTGACCCGCGACCCCGGCATCTCCGCGGAGGTCGCCGCGCGGGTCAAGCCGTGGACGATCTTCAACGAGACGCTGATCCACGACTTCGACACGTTGTGCTGGCTCAATCCGGGTGCGCGCGTCACCGAGGTGTTCGCACAGGCCGACGCGCTGGTGCACCCGCAGTTCGTCGACCAGGGCTTCCTGGACACCTCGGTGGTACAGCTCCGCTTCGACAACGGCGCCTTCGCGGTGGCCGAGGCCAGCTTCCAGGCCGCGTACGGCTACGACATCCGCGGCGAGGCGTTCGGCTCCGACGGCGTGCTGCTGGCGGGACGCCCGCCCGAGCGGGCGGGGCGCGCCAACGTCGAACTGTTCGCCGACGCGTACGTGGCGCAGTTCGCCCACCTCGTCGACTGCGTGCACGCCGGCGTTCAGCCCTCGGTGACGGGCGCCGACGCGCGCGTCGCGCTCGAGATCGCCCTCGCCGCGCGCGAATCGGTGGAGACCGGCGCACCCGTCGTCCTGACGGCGGTGCTGCGATGACGGGCTTCCAGTTGGCGGTGTCGTCGGAGATGGTCTACACCGACCTGCCGATCCTCGACCGCGTCAAGCGCATCGACGAGCTCGGGTTCGCCGTCGAGATCTGGAGCTGGCATGACAAGGACCTGGATGCCCTGGCCGCCACCGGCGCGACGTTCTCGTCGATGACCGGCTACCTGCACGGAGACCTCATCGATCGGGAGGGCGCCGACGAAGTCGTACGCACGGCCGAGTTGAGCATCAAAGCCGCTGAGACGCTCGGCGTTCCGCGACTGAACCTGCACACCGCAGAACTGATCGACGGCCAGGCGGCGCGCCCCCGCCAACGCGCGACCGGTGCGATGTGGCTGACGGCGGCGCGGGCGCTGCAACGCATCGGCGAATTGGGCGCCGCGGCTGACGTCACCTTCTGCGTCGAGAACCTCAACACGATCGTCGACCACCCCGGGGTGCCCCTGGCTCGCGCCAAGGACACGCTCGCGTTGGTCGAGGCGGTCGATCATCCGAACGTCAAGATGATGCTCGACCTGTATCACGCGCAGATCGGCGAGGGGAACCTCGTCGAGCTGGTCCGCCGCTGCGGTGACGCGATCGGTGAGGTTCAGGTGGCGGATGTACCCGGGCGCTGCGAACCGGGCACCGGCGAGATCTACTACCCCGCCGTGGCGAAGGCGTTGCGCGACATCGGGTTCGGCGGGACCATCGGGTTGGAGGGCTGGGCGTCGGGCGACAGCGACGCCGCCCTCGAGGCGTTTCGCGCGGCCTTCAGCTGACCTACCCTTTCCCGCGAGCAGACGCAAAGTTCCCTAAAACACGCTGTGTCAGGGGACTTTGCGTCTGCTCGCCGGAGAAAACTTAGCGGTCGACGAGCGTGGTCTCGAAGTAGTACCGAGACGCGCGGTAGCAGTGGTTGCCCAGTTCGACGGCCCGGCCCGAGTCGTCGAAGGCGGTGCGGCTCATGGTCAGCAGCGGCGCCCCGGCCTTCTCGTCGAGCAGCCGGGCCTCCGTCTTGGTCGCCGGCTTCGCGCCGATGCGTTGCCGCGCCAGCCGGATGTGCACGCCGCGCGCGCGAAGCGCCTGGTAGAGCCCGCTGGTCTCGAGCTCGTCGGCGTCGGGAGCCAGCTCGACGGGCAGGTAGTTGGTCATCACCGCCAGCGGCTCGCCGTTGGCCGACCGAAGGCGCTGGATGGTGACGACCTCGTGGTCGCGGTTGAGGTTCAACTCGCTGGCGATCTCTTCGCCTGCAGGGCCGACGTGGTACTCGAGCAGTTCGGTGGTGGGCTCCTGCCCGGCCCGCGCGAGGTCGTCGAACAGGCTGGTGAGCTCGACCCGGCGGTGGACCGGATTCTGCACGACCTGGGTGCCGACGCCGCGCTTGCGCACCAGCAGACCCTTGTCGACCAGTTCCTGGATGGCGCGCCGCGTCGTCGGCCGGGACAACGTCAGCCGGCTGGCGAGCGCGAGTTCGTTCTCGAATCGGTCGCCTGGGGCCAGATCGCCGTTGCGGATGGCGGCTTCGATCGCCTGGGCAAGCTGATAGTAGAGCGGGACAGGGCTAGACCTGTCGAGCTCAACGGCCAGGGGCACGTCCACTCCGATCTCGGGCTACTGACCAGAAAGCGTAGCTGCACCCTAACACCACAATGACTGAAAGTCAGAATGTCAGGACAAACTATTGACAGGCGGAGTGACGCGAGGCACAGTCTTAGGCAAGTACCCGCCCACGATTCCTTGGGAGCCACAGTGCCCGTTGAAAGACAAGCCAGCACGGAGCCGTTCGACGTCCTCGCCATCGGGCGCAGCGGCGTCGACATCTATCCCCTTCAGACGGCGTCGGCCTCGAGGACGTCGAGACGTTCGGCAAGTTTCTCGGCGGCAGCGCCGCCAACGTCGCGGTCGCTGCTGCCCGACTGGGCAATCGCACCGCACTGGTCTCCGGCGTCGGCGACGACCCGTTCGGCAGGTTCGTCCGCGCGGAACTCGCCCGACTCGGCGTCGACAACCGCTACGTCACCGTGCACGACGAGTACCCGACGCCGGTCACGTTCTGCGAGATCTTCCCGCCCGACGACTTTCCGCTGTACTTCTACCGCAAGCCGTCGGCTCCCGACCTGCAGATCACGCCGGACGAGATCGACGTCGACGCGGTCCGGGCCGCCCGCCTGTTCTGGTCGACGGTGACCGGGCTGTCCGAGGAGCCGAGCCGCAGTGCACATTTCGCGGCGTGGGAGGCACGCGGTCGGGCTCCGCTGACCGTGCTCGACCTCGACTACCGCCCGATGTTCTGGGAGTCGCCCGACGGCCGCCACCGAGCAGGTGCAGCGCGCGCTCGGCCACGTCACCGTCGCCGTCGGCAACCGTGAGGAGTGCGAGATCGCCGTCGGCGAGTCCAACCCTCGCAAGGCCGCCGATGCGTTGCTGGACCTCGGCGTCGAACTGGCCATCGTCAAGCAGGGGCCCCGCGGCGTGCTCGGCAAGACCAGGCACAGCTCGGTGACCGTTCCGCCCAACGACGGTCGACGTCGTCAACGGCCTCGGCGCCGGAGACAGCTTCGGCGGCAGCCTGATTCACGGTCTGCTGCGCGGCTGGCCGCTGGAGAAGACCCTGCGCTACGCCAACGCCGCGGGTGCCATCGTGGCGTCCCGGCTCGAATGCTCGACCGCCATGCCGACCGCCGCACGAGGTCGCCGAGTTGGCCGAACAGACCGCCGTGGAGGCCGTGAATGTCTAAGCCCACCTGCTACGGACTACACCGACGTCACCGACCTGCGGGCCGCCGATCCGGGCGCCGTCGCCAAGGCCTGGAGCGCCCGCACCACCCGCCCGACCGTCCGGGGCAACGGCCGGCTGATGATCGTCGCCGCCGACCATCCGGCCCGCGGCGCGCTCGCGGTCGGCAACCGCCCGACGGCGATGAACAGCCGGACCGACCTGCTCGACCGGCTGCGCGCCGCGCTCGCCGATCCCGGCGTCGACGGCGTGCTCGCCACGTCGGACATCCTCGACGACCTGCTGCTGCTCGGCGCGCTCGAGGACAAGGTGGTGTTCTCCTCGTTCAACCGGGGCGGGCTGGCAGGCGCGAGCTTCGAACTCGACGACCGGATGACGGCCGCCACCGCCGCGTCCACCGCGGCGGCGAAGATGAACGGCGGAAAGATGTTGTGCCGCATCGCTCTCGACGATCCCGGCACGGTCGCGACGCATCGACGGCGTGCGCACAGGCCGTCGACGAGCTCGCCGCACACGGCCTGATCGCCATGCTCGAGCCGTTCATGTCGAGCCGCGTCAACGGCAAGGTGCGCAACGACCTCTCCCCCGACGCCGTGATCAAGTCGATCCACATCGGCCAGGGGCTCGGCTCCACGTCGGCGTACACGTGGATGAAGCTGCCCGTCGTCGACGAGATGGACCGCGTGATGGAGGCCACGACGCTGCCGACGCTGCTGCTCGGCGGCGATCCCCCCGATCCGGACGAAGCGTTCGCCAGCTGGGAGAAGGCGCTCGGCGCTGCCGTCGGTGCGCGGACTGATCGTCGGCCGCACCCTGCTCTACCCGCGCCGACGACGACGTCGCTCCGCGGTCGCCACCGCCGTGTCGATGGTGAGGTGACATGCACAGCAAGCTCTACATCCCCGCGCGCAGCGCGACGCCTGCCGTTCACCGTCGACGTCACCCCCGAGTCGGCCGGCTGGACCGAGTCATCCTTGCAGGTGCTCGAACTCGACGACACGCCAGCGCGCGGAGCTCACACCGGCGACACCGAGGTGATGATCCTGCCGCTGGCCGGCGGCGGCACCGTCGAGTGCGACGGCGAGACGTTCGAGTTGTCGCCGCGCGCTTCGGTGTTCGACGGTCCAGCCGACATGGTCTACCTCGGCATCGAGCAGACCTACGCGATCTCCGGCGAGGGCCGATTCGCGATCTGCGGCGCCCGCGCCAAGCGCTCGTTCCCCAACCGGCGGGTCGCCGCCGCCGACGTCGTCCGTCGAACTGCGCGGCGCGGGCAACTGCAGCCGCCAGGTGCACAACTTCGGCACCGCCGGCACGTTCGAGGCCGACTCGCTGATCGCGTGTGAGGTCATCACGCCCGGCGGCAACTGGTCGAGCTATCCCGCACACAAGCACGACGAGAACACGCCGACGCAGACGGAGCTCGAGGAGATCTACTACTTCGAGATCGCCGCCGGTCCCGACGGATCCCGCGGCTTCGGCTACCACCGCGTGTACGGCACCCCGGACCGCCCGATCGAGGTGCTCGAAGAGGTCCGCACCGGCGACGTGGTGCTGGTCCCGCACGGCTACCACGGCCCGTCGGTCGCCGCCCCCGGCTATCACATGTACTACCTGAACGTCATGGCCGGACCGGGCGCCGAACGGGCCTGGAAGATCGTCGACGACCCCGAACATGCCTGGCTCCGCGGCACCTGGGACGACCAGGCCGTCGATCCGCGACTGCCCCTGCACTCACCCGCACAACCCAACCGAGGAGCCTGACCGTGGTTTCCACCGCGCCGAAGAAGGCGGAGAAGACCCCCGACACCGAGCCGACCGTGCGACTCACCGTCGCGCAGGCCACCATTCGGTTCCTCGGCAACCAGTACGTCGAACACGACGGCGACCGCACCAAGTTCTTCGCGGGCGCCTTCGGCATCTTCGGACACGGCAACGTGGCCGGCCTCGGCCAGGCGCTGCTGCAGGACGAGGTCACCTCGCTGGAGGCCGGCATCGAGCCCGCCCTGCGCTACGTGCTCGGCCGCAACGAGCAGGCCATGGTGCACAGCGCCGTCGCCTACGCCCGGCAGAAGGACCGACTGCAGACCTGGGCCGTGACCGCCAGCGTCGGCCCCGGCTCCACCAACATGCTGACCGGCGCGGCGCTGGCGACCATCAACCGGTTGCCAGTGCTGCTGCTGCCCGCCGACACGTTCGCCACCCGGGCCAGCGCTCCGGTACTGCAGGAACTGGAACTGCCGTCCTCGGGCGACGTCACCGTCAACGACGCGTTCAAGCCGGTGTCGCGGTACTTCGACCGGGTGTGGCGTCCCGAGCAGCTGCCCGCCGCACTGCTCGGCGCGATGCGGGTGCTCACCGACCCCGTCGAGACCGGCGCGGCCACCGTCTCGATCCCCCAGGACGTGCAGGCCGAGGCCCACGACTGGCCGGAATCCCTGTTCGCCGAACGCACCTGGCACGTCGCCCGCCCGCTGCCGGAGCGCTCGGTGATCGCCCGCGCAGCCGAGGTCATCCGCTCCGCGCGGAAGCCGCTGATCGTCGCCGGCGGCGGCGTCATCTACTCCGGCGCCACCGAGGCGCTCGCCGCCTTCTGCGAGCAGACCGGCATTCCCGTCGGCCAGAGCCAGGCAGGCAAGGGGTCACTGGCCTACGACCATCCGCAATCCGTCGGCGCCATCGGCTCGACCGGAACCACCGCGGCCAACGCGCTCGCCACCGAGGCCGACGTGGTCATCGGAATCGGCACCCGCTACAGCGATTTCACCAGCGCGTCGCGGACCGCCTTCAACAACCCCGACGTGCGGTTCGTCAACGTCAACGTCGCGTCGCTCGACTCGGTGAAGCAGGGCGGCGTCAGCGTCGTCTCGGACGCCCGCGAGGCGATCGAGGCACTCGGCGTCGCACTGGCCGACTACTCGGTGAGCGACGAATACCGCACCCGCACCGCCGAACTCGCCCAGGAGTGGGACGACACCGTCTCGGGCGTCTACCGCCTCGACGACGGAGCGGCACTGAACCAGAACCAGGTGATCGGCCTGGCCAATACGCTGTCCGATCCTCGCGACGTGGTGGTGTGCGCGGCCGGCTCGATGCCGGGCGACCTGCACAAGCTGTGGCGCACCCGCGATCCGCAAGGGCTATCACGTCGAATACGGCTTCTCCTGCATGGGTTACGAGGTCGCCGGCGGTATCGGCGCCAAGATGGCCGAACCGGACCGGGACGTGTTCATCATGGTCGGCGACGGCTCCTACCTGATGATGGCCACCGAACTGGTCACCGCGGTGCAGGAGAACGTCAAGGTGATCGTCGTCCTGGTGCAGAACCACGGCTTCGCCTCGATCGGCTCGCTGTCGGAGGCGTTGGGCTCCCAGCGGTTCGGCACCTCGTACCGCTACCGCAGCGACGACGGCCGGCTCGACGGTGCGAAGCTGCCCGGTCGACCTCGCCGCCAATGCCGCCAGCCTCGGCGCCGACGTCATCCGGGTGGTCACCGCCGCCGAGTTCACCGACGCGGTCAAGGTCGCCAAGGCCAGCGACCGGACCACGGTGATCCACGTCGAGACCGACCCGATGATCGCCGCACCGGACAGCGAATCCTGGTGGGACGTACCGGTATCGGAGACCTCCACCCTGGAGTCCACCCAGGCCGCCTACCAGACGTACGCCGACTGGAAGAAGATCCAGCGGCCGTTCCTCCGCCCTTCCGACAGCTGAAAGGTAACGCACGTGAGCAACAGCTCGAGCAAGATCCTCGTGGGGTCCGCCCCCGACTCCTGGGGCGTGTGGTTTCCCGACGACCCCCAGCAGACCCCGTACACCCGCTTCCTCGACGAGGTCGCCGCGTCGGGCTACGAGTGGATCGAGCTGGGTCCCTTCGGCTATCTGCCGACCGATCCCAAGCAGCTGTCCGACGAACTCGCCGCCCGCAACCTGAAGCTCTCGGCGGGAACGGTTTTCGAGCATCTGCACCAGGACGAGGTCGCGGCGAATGGGACGCGGTGTGGAAGCAGATCGAGGACGTCGCGAAGCTGACCGCCGCCGTGGGCGGCAAGCACGTCGTCGTCATCCCCGAGATGTGGCGTGATCCCGCCACCGGCGCCGTGCTCGAGGACCGCAACCTCACGCCCGAGCAGTGGAAGAAGAAGACCGAGGGCATGAACGAACTCGGCAAGGCGATGTTCGAGAAGTACGGTGTGCGTGCGCAGTACCACCCGCACGCCGACAGCCACGTCGACACCGAGGAGAACGTCTACCGCTTCCTCGACGGGACCGACGGGGAGTTCGTCAACCTGTGCCTGGACACCGGTCACATCAGCTACTGCGGCGGCGACAACATCGCCATCATCCGGCGCGCGCCCGAGCGCATCGGATACCTGCACCTCAAGCAGGTCGATCCCGAGGTCCGCGCCAAGGTCGAGGCCGAGGACCTGCCGTTCGGCGAGGCCGTCAAGCTCGGCGCGATGATCGAACCGCCGCTTGGCATTCCGGACATGCCGCCGCTGCTGGCCGAGATCGAGAAACTCGGCATCGACGTGTTCGCCATCGTCGAGCAGGACATGTACCCGTGTGAGGTCGACGCTCCGCTGCCCATCGCCCAGCGCACCCAGAAGTACCTCGGGTCCTGCGGCGTCCCGTCCGTTCGCTTCAACTGACCAGAATCGAGGAGTCGAAAAGCCATGTCTGACCTACGAATTGCGGTCCTCGGCGTTGGGATGATGGGCGCCGACCACGTCGCCAGGATCTCGCAGAAGATCGCGGGCGCGCGGGTCTCCGTCGTCAACGACTACGTCACCGAGAAGGCCGAGCAACTCGCCGCCACCATTCCCGGGTGCCGCGCCATCTCCGATCCGCTCGACGCCATCGCCGATCCCGACGTCGACGCCGTCGTGCTCGCCACCCCGGGGCCGACGCACGAGAAGCAGCTGCTGGCGTGCCTGGAGTACGGCAAGCCGGTGATGTGCGAGAAGCCACTGACCACCGATGTGGCGACCTCGCTGGAGGTGGTCAAGCGCGAGGCCGAACTCGGCAAGCGACTGATCCAGGTCGGCTTCATGCGCAGGTTCGACCAGGAGTACAGCGCGCTGAAGGCACTCCTCGACGGCGGTGAGCTGGGCCGGCCGCTGGTGATGCACTGCGCGCACCGCAACCCCGTCGTACCGCCGAACTTCGACAGCTCGATGATCGTCAAGGACTCGTTGGTCCACGAGGTCGACGTCACGCGGTTCCTGTTCGACGAGGAGATCACGTCGGTTCAGATCATCAAGCCTGCAGCCAATCCCGCTGCGCCCGAAGGTCTTCAAGATCCGCAGATTGCCGTGTTCGCCACCGAGTCGGGCAAGCACGTCGACGTCGAGGTGTTCGTCACGACGGGCGTGGCCTACGAGGTGCGTACCGAGGTCGTCGGCGAGAAGGGCAGCGCGATGATCGGCCTGGACGTCGGACTCCTGCGCAAGAGCGCACCTGGACATTGGGGCGGGCAGATCACCCCCAGCTTCAAGGAACGGTTCGGACAGGCGTACGACATCGAGATCCAGCGATGGGTGAATGCCGCGAGGGCCGGCGACGCCACGGGCGACTACACCGACGGCCCGGGGGCGTGGGACGGCTACGCCGCGGCGGCCGTGTGCGCCGCCGGGGTCAGATCGTTGGAAACCGGTGCGGCCGTCGCCGTCGACATGGTCGCGCGCGACTCGATCAAGGGGGCGTGACATGAAGATCGCCCTCGACCCCACGCCGTTTCACCACGACTACGAGCTGCTCGAGTTCCCGGCGCTGGTGGCCGAACTGGGTTACGAGTACCTGCAACTCACGCCGCACCGGGACTTCATCCCGTTCTTCAACCACCCGCGTGCCGACGACGACCTGGTGGCCAAGTTCCGCAAGGCGTGCGCCGACGCCGGTGTCGGCATCGCGTCGGTGCTGCCGGTGCTGCGGTGGTCCGGGCCCGGACGAGGACGCCCGGGAAGCCGCGGTGCGCAACTGGAAGCGCGTCGTCCAGATCACCGTCGACCTCGGCGTCAACGTGATCAACACCGAGTTCTCCGGCCGGCCCGAGAAGGCCGAGGAATCCGAACGGGCGTTCTTCCGGTCCATGGAGGAACTGGTGCCGATCTTCGAACGCGAAGGCATCGACGTCCGGATCGACCCGCACCCCGACGACTTCGTCGAGGACGGGATGGAGGCGCTGCGGATCATCCGCGGCGTCAACTCCCCCAACATCGGCATGGTCTACGTCGCCTGCCACACCTACCACATGGGCGGCAACATGGTCGACATCATGCGCGCCGCCGGCGACAAGCTGCGCCTGGTGCACGTCGCCGACACCATGGACCACCACCGCAGCCACGGGCTGCGCTACATCACCAACCCGCCGGGGAACCCGGTCCGGGTGCATCAGCACCTCAAGATCGGTGACGGTGACGTCGACTGGGACGAGTTCTTCGGCGGCCTGGCCGAAATCGGCTTCTACGACCGGCCCGACACCGTGATGGTGTCGTCGGTGTTCGCCGAGGACGAGAACGCGCACGAGGTGTCGCGCTACCAACTGAAGACCATGACGGAATACGTCACGAAGTACGGAAAGTGAGACGAACATGACAATGACCAAGACCATCCCGCACTGGATGAACAACGAGCTATTCGCGGGCACCAGCAGCGCCACCGCACCCGTCACCAACCCGGCCACCGGTGCCGTCACCGGTGAGGTCGCCCTGGCCACCGTCGAGGACGCCCGCGCGGTGATCGACGCCGCCGCGGCGGCGTTCCCCGACTGGCGGGACACCTCGCTGGCCAAGCGCACCCAGATCCTGTTCGACGTTCCGCGAGCTGCTCAACGAGCGCAAGGGCGAGCTGGCCGAGATCATCACCAGCGAGCACGGCAAGGTCGTGTCCGATGCCCTCGGCGAGGTCAGCCGCGGCCAGGAAGTCGTCGAGTTCGCCTGCGGCATACCGCATCTGCTCAAGGGCGGCTTCACCGAGAACGCCTCGACCAAGGTCGACGTCTACTCGATCCGCCAGCCGCTCGGCGTGGTCGGCGTGATCAGCCCGTTCAACTTCCCCGCCATGGTGCCGATGTGGTTCTTCCCGATCGCCATCGCCACGGGCAACACCGTCGTGCTCAAGCCCTCGGAGAAGGACCCGAGCGCATCGCTGTGGATGGCCAAGCTGTGGGAGGAAGCAGGCCTGCCGCCCGGTGTCTTCAACGTGCTGCAGGGCGACAAGACCGCGGTCGACGAACTGCTGACCAACCCCAAGGTCAAGTCCGTGTCGTTCGTCGGATCCACCCCGATCGCTCAGTACGTCTACGCCACCGGCACCGCGCACGACAAGCGCGTCCAGGCCCTCGGCGGAGCCAAGAACCACGCGGTGATCCTGCCCGACGCCGACCTCGACCTGGCCGCCGACGCCATGGTCAACGCCGGGTTCGGCTCGGCAGGCGAGCGCTGCATGGCCATCTCGGCATGCGTGGCCGTCGGCCCGATCGCCGACGACCTGGTCGCCAAGATCGCCGAGCGCACCACCCCGCTGAAGATCGGCGACGGCACCAAGGACTCCGACATGGGCCCGCTGGTCACCAAGGCCCACCGCGACAAGGTGGCCTCCTACATCGACGCCGGTGAGGCCGACGGCGCCAAGATCGTCGTCGACGGCCGCAACGTGCAGGCCAACGGCGGCCAAGACGGGTTCTGGCTCGGCCCGACCCTGATCGATCAGGTCACCCCCGAGATGAGCGTCTACACCGACGAGATCTTCGGTCCCGTGCTCTCGGTCGTCCGCGTCGAGACCTACGACGAGGCCCTCGAGTTGGTCAACTCCAACCCGTACGGCAATGGCACCGCGATCTTCACCAACGACGGCGGCGCCGCCCGGCGCTTCCAGAACGAGGTGCAGGTCGGCATGATCGGCGTCAACGTGCCCATCCCGGTTCCGATGGCCTACTACAGCTTCGGCGGCTGGAAGGCCTCGCTGTTCGGCGACAGCCACGCCCACGGCATGGACGGCGTGCAGTTCTTCACCCGGCAGAAGGCCATCACCAGCCGCTGGCTCGACCCCAGCCACGGCGGCATCGAACTCGGCTTCCCGCAGAACCAATAGCGCCGCGCCTCATCGACGGTGTGGGTTGTGGTGAGATTCCGCGCAGTTTCTCGCCACAACCCCCCGCGCTCGACGCCTGGAGGACTCAGTGACCGGACCCCGACTCGTCGCCACCGCCTGGACCAGTGCCGGCGACACCTCCCCGATGCTGGTCCCGGCGACCAGCCCGGTGCCCATCGCCGAACGGCTGGCCGCCATTGCCGACGCGGGTTTCTGCGGACTCGGGCTGATCGCCGACGACCTCGTCGCGATCCGCGACAGCATCGGGTTCGACGCGCTGCGTGGACTGATCTCCGAAGCCGGGCTGTTACACGTCGAGATCGAACTGCTTGAGCGGTGGTGGATTCCGCGCGGCGAGCTCGGACACTCCTACGATGTGCGGGATCTGCTGTTCGAAGCGGCCGACGCTCTAACACCGGTGCAGATCAAGATCGGCTCGGAGAACGGGCCGGCGACCTCGGATCCCCTGGCTCTCGTCGCGCCGCTGCGCGAGCTCGCCGAGCAGGCCGCCACCCACGGAACCCGGGTGGCGATCGAGACGATGCCGTTCTCGGCCATCGCGACGGTGCCGATGGGTGCCGAAATCGTCTCTGCGGCCGGGCATCCGGCGGCGGGACTGCTCATCGACGCCTGGCATGTCTTCCGAGCCGGCTCCACCCTGGCCGAACTGCGCGCCGCGCTGACGCCGGAGATGGTCTTCGGAGTCGAGCTCGACGATGCCGCGCCCGACATCGTCGGGACCCTGTTCGAGGACACCGTCAACAACCGGATGTTCTGCGGCAAAGGGTGTTTCGACCTGACCGGCCTGGTGAAGCTGCTGCGCGGCCTCGGCTTCGACGGGCCCTGGGGCGTCGAGATCCTGTCGACGTCCTACCGTACGCTGCCGGTGGACCAGGCCCTCAAGCTCGCGGCGGAGTCGACGCTGGCAGTGCTCTAGCCTCACGCCGCGCGGCAGCAGAAACCGGCGCCCCATGAACGAGACGCCGGTTCTGGGTTGCGAGCTATCGGGACGCTCCGAGCACCGCGATACCGGCGGCTTCGGTCAGCCGGTGCGCCAGCTCCAGCACGCGAGCGGCTTCCTCAGCGGTCGTACCTTCCGGCGCTGCTCCGCGTGCGTGCCGGGCGAAAGCCTCCGCCTGTAGTCGCAGGGCGTGCAGCTGCGGTTCTTCCCCCGTCTCCGGTGAGACCACGTCGAAACGGGTGTGGCTCTTGGATCCGAACAGCTCGACGCTGACGATGTCGCCACCCTCGTAGAACCGGCCGAGCGACAACACGGTCGAAGTGCCACCGGAGAGCATCACCAGCGCTTGAGCGCTGTCCACATCATTGACGGCCTCCGGATCTTCGGTGGTCGGGAACACCTGAGCCTTGACCGCGGCGAAGTCCTGGCCGAGCAGCCACAACGTCTGGTCGATCTCGTGTACACCCATGTCGATGTAGATACCGCCGCTGTCCCGACGGAAAGCCAGCGGCGGCGGCGCCTCATCCCACTGCGAGCACACCAGCATGTGGGCATTGCCGTACTTGCCGTCGGCCAGGTCGCTGCGCAGCGATGTCAGCTCCGGCACGAACCGTCGCCAGTAGGCGATCTGCAGCGCCAGGCCCCGGTCGTCGGCGAGTTTGCCCAGTTCCCGGGCCGCCTCGGGCACCAGGCCGAACGGCTTCTCACACAACACCGGCAGACCGGCCTCAAGCGCCTTGCGGGCGGTGTCGATGTGCTGCGGTGTCGGCACCGCGATCAGCACGCCATCGAGTTCCGAACTCGCGAACATTTCCTCGACCGTCGGATAGACGGCCAGGCCCTGCTCGCGCAGCTGCGCTGCCGCGGCTTCGAACGGCTCGGCAACCGCGACGACAGTCACCTGATCGGAACCTTCCAGAGCCCGCAAGTGGGTGCGGCCCATCCGGCCGCCGCCGATCAGACCCAGCCGGAAAGGTGCGCTCACAGGCCGCGCTCCTTGAGGAATTCCCGGTTCGCCCGCTGGTCGGCGGCGGCCTGGGCGAACTTCTCGGCGGTCGTCGGGAAGATGTCCTGCTCGACGACAAGCCAACCGGCGTAATCGATCTCGCGCAGCGCGGCCAGGAACGCGTCGACATCGAGCGCGCCTTCGCCGAGCTTCGGGAAGACCTCCCGCTCCCAGATCGCGTTGGTGGGCAGAGCCCTCATCGACAACCTGCTGGAACTTCGTCAGATCGGCGGTCTTGATGTGGACATGGTCGATCCGGTCAGCCCACTTCTTCAGGTATTCGACGGGATCGCCGCCGCCGACCAGGAAATGGCCGGCGTCCATGCATAGGCCGATTTCGGAGACTTCCAGCATCCTGCCGACCTCGGCAGGCGCCTCGACAAAGGTGCCCGTCTCGTTGTGGAACACCGGCTGGTAGCCACGTGAGCGGCACCGGTCGACCACGACGGCCATGCCCTTGGCGAATGACGCCCACTGTTCATCGGTGTATCCGCTGGCCGGGTTCCGGGCGCCCGAACCGGGGTTGTTGCGGCGGAAGTCGGCGCCATCACCGACACCCAGGTCGGCGAGCGTCGGGCGCGGGTCGGGTCCGAGCTTGAGCGACTTGATCGAGTCGAAGATGTCCAGCATCGCGTCGAGTTCGGGAAGGGTCTTCTCCAACAATTCCGGGTCCGCGTACGGCAGCTCCAGGTACGCACCGGCCAGGCCCAGCCCACGCTTGGCAAGCTTGCCGCCGAGGTCTTCGGTGCTACCTAGATAGCCGACCGGCCCGAGATCGATGCCCGCGTAACCGGCGGCACTGACCTGGTCCAGGATGGCGTCGCCGTCCGGAACATTCGGGTCGAATCCGATGGTGACCTCGAACGCGCCATAGCTGACGGGTGCGTTGGCGACGATGATTCCGTTGTCGTGGCTCATGTTTCGTGTTCTTTCTAGTTGGCGGACGCCAGCGCGGAGATCGCGCTCGGGTCTGTGATCGGTCGCCGGTCCTGAACGAACCGGATGATCGCCTCGCACAGCGCGAGGTCGTGAATGGCGTCTTCTGCGTCGGTCAGCGGCGGTTTGCCGTTGACGACAGCATCATGGAACGCCTCGAGTTCTAGCTTGAAAGCGCTTTCATACGAGGTGATCTCGCTGATGCTGCGCGACTTGGTCGTACCAGGTTCGCCCTCGATGATCTCGACGGTGGTCGGTGCGCTGCGCAGGAACGGCGACGGGAAGCTCAGGGTCACGCGCTCGTGCGGGCCGTAGAAGGCGAACTCCATTTCGTACCGGGTGATACCCGGCAGGTCGAGCCAGTGGATCGCCACGGACAGCTCGCCGAACTTGAGGTTGACGGTGAGCTGACCGCTCTGCATGTCGACGTATTCCAGACTCGTCGGCTCACCGAGGACACCGCGGATGGTGTTGAGCTCGTGGACCAGGGTGTCCAGCAGGACCGCGTGGTATTCCTCGCGCAGGAACGGGGTGGCCTCACCGATGGCCCGGGTGATGCTGGCCGCCGTTTCGGCGCGGAAGTTCGCGATTGCCTCGTCCGGGATCGGTGAGACTGGCGCCAGCGAGTAGTGGCCGATATAGGGAAGGAACGGCGACTCGAACGTGGTGACCCGCAGGAGTCGCGGTTCGGCGACATTCAATGCGACCTCGCGGAAGCGTTCGAACGCCGGGTCGTAACGCTTGGGGTACGCGACCATCAACGTCACGCCTGCCTCGTCGGCGGCGGCCTTCATTTCCAGACCTTCGGCGACGGAGAAGCACATCGGCTTCTCGACCAGGATGTGCTTGCCCGCCTTGGCCGCTTCGACCGCGATCGGTGCGTGGCTACCCGACGTCAGGATGAAGACAGCGTCGATCTCGTCGTCTTTGACCATTTCCCGCCAATCACTGAAGGTCTTGGCGATGTTGTACCGCTGCGCGTTGTTGGCGGCGTTCTCGGCCGAGATGTCGCACAACGCAGCGATTTCGAAGCGATCGGACAGTTCACGCAGATAGTTCAGGTGCATGACCTGGGCGATGACGCCGGCGCCGACGACACCTACTTTGAGTCGACGAGTCATTGGGGCATCTCCTGTGTTCGGTGTTGCTGACATAAGTAGAAGCTGGTTTTAGTTGGATCCGGCCAACGCGGCCTTGATCAGAACAGCGGTCTCCTTCACCCCGGTCTTCGAATCGACGAACGGGTCTTCGTGCTCGATCGAGAACGCCTGGACCTTCGAGCCCTCGAAGCGGGCAATGAACTGGTGCCACCACGCGGCGTCCTTGCCGTGGCCCGGCACCGAGAAGTTCCACGGCATCTTCTCGGGGCTCGTCGGCCAGCGGTGATCGAGCAGACCGTTGAGGCCAAGGGCGTCCTCGTTGAACGTCACATCTTTGGCGTGAACATGGCCGATTCGGGGCATGATCCGCTCCACAATTCGGTCGGCGTCCATCTGCATCCAGAAGAAATGGCTCGGATCCAAGTTGGCATAAAGGTTCTCGCCGAGCGTGATGAACTTTTCGAAAGTCTCCACGTTGTAGACCGTCGTACCCGGGTGCAGCTCGATGCAGATCTTGACGTCGGGGTTTTCGGTGGCCGCGAACTCGGACAGCGCGGTCCAGTACGGAACAACCGACTCATCCCACTGCCGGTCGTGGACACCCTCCAGATACGGTAGCCAGCCGCCGGCGCCGAAGACCGCGGCATGGTCGCCGACGGCAGCCGCCGGAGCGCCTGCCATCGCGACGACGGTGTTGGTGCCGAGTTCGCCTGCCAATCGCACAGCCCGGCGCAACGCCGCATCGTGATCGGCAGCGATCGCCTGCTCCGGGTGCAGCGGGTTGCCCCACGCGTTCAACGCATCCAGTTTGATCCCGTGGTCGGCGAGTTTGCCAAGCCACACCTGACGAGCCGAAGCGTCGGTAAGCAGCGCGTCGGGATCCAGGTGGGGGTGTGGCGCGTAGCCGCCAGCACCGACTTCGATGGCGGTGACCTCCTCCGCTTGTGTACTCAGCCAGGTCAGCACCTCATCAAGGGAATTGTCGAGGAAGGCCTCGAGCACTACCGACACGTCACACTCTTGCAACATCAGACATCCCTTGCCCTCGGAAGCACCAGAGTGCGTGCTATCTCTTGTTCTGCTTCTTCGACTTCCTCGACTTGTTTGCTCTTCTTGGCCACTGACGCCAGCACCTTGACCAAACGCAGCGCCCCGAATGTCACGCCGACCACCGCCAGCGTGCCGAGCAGCATCATCGTCGCCAAGGCGTTTATCTCGGGCGTGATCCCGAACTTGAGCTGGTTGTAGATGTAGATCGGCAGCGTCTGATCCGCCCCGATAATGAAGTTAGTCACGACGAACTCATCCAAAGACAAGGTGGCCGCTATCAACGCACCGGCAATGATTCCGGGATAGACAAGCGGTAGCACCACGTACAGAAGTCGCTGTAGGGGGCTGGCACCGAGGTCCGCCGCGGCGCGCTCGAAGTTGCGGTCCAGCGCCTCCAGCCGAGATGACACCACCAAGATGACGAACGGTGTGGCCAGTACGGTCTGCCCGATGATCGCGACCTTCAGCGAGGGCTGGATGTGCAGCACATTGGAGGCCAGCACCAAGATGGCCACACCGATCAGCAGACCCGGCATCATGATCGGCAGTGTGATGAAAACACGCATGCCACCGCGATTCTTGATGTTGGCACGCACCAGCGGAAATGCTGCGGTGGTCCCGATGAGCGTCGAGAGCACGCACACCCACACGGCGACCAGCAACGTCCTGGCCAGCGCGTCGAGAACGACGTTGTCGTTTGGCAGCATGGCATACCAATCCGTCGTGAAGCCGGCCATCGGGAACCCGACCACGCTGGAGGCGTTGAACGACAGTAGGACCATCACCGCGATCGGCGCGAAAAGGAAGATGTAAATTCCGATGCCGTATACCGACAAAATAGTTTGGAAGAGTCGGGCCCGCGGATTCACGGCCCGCAGATCGTCAGCCATAAATATCCTTCGTGTCGAGGCTGCGCCGGAAGATGATCAGCACGATGAGGATCACCAGGGCAATCAGCACACTGGCCGCCGATCCCAGCGGAAGCAGATAGCCGGAGAAGAAGTTGGCAACAAGGTTGCCCATCATCACGCCATTGGTGCCGCCGATCGCCGCCGGAGCGAGGTACTCACCCAGAATCGGAATGAAGACGAAGATCCCGGCCGTCACCATCGCCAGCCGCATCTGCGGGAGCAACGTGGTGATGATGGCCCGCATGGGCGATGGCGCCCAGGTCGACGGCGGCATGCAGCAGCCGCCAGTCGAACCTTTCCAGCGATGCGTACAGCGTCAGTGCCGCGAACGGGAAGTACAGATACACCAAGACGATGTACACACCGGGGTTGTCGTACAGGAACAGCCGAATCGGTTCGTGGGTCAGACCCAGGACCCTGAGCAGCGAGTTGATCGCGCCGTTGTCGCCCAGGATCGCCACCCACGCGTACACCCGGAGCAGATAGCTGGTCCAGAATGGCAGGATCACCAGAAGAAACAGACACCCGCTGCAACTTCTTGGGCACATAGCGCACGAGCCAATAGCACAACGGGAACGCCAGTCCCAGCGTGGTGATCGTGGCCAAGAAAGCGATCAACACCGTCTTGCCAAACGTCTTCACATAGGTACTCGTCCCGATGATCGTCTGGTAGTTCTTCGTCGTGAACCCCGGCACCAATTCATAGTTCTTGGTCTGCCAGAACGAATAGACCACGATCAGGCACAACGGAGCGATGAAGAACACCCCGAACAGGATTGCGGCCGGAGCGAACCCGACGAACTGACGCCAATCTCGGCGTTGCTGCTTGTCGTGAGCACGTCGACGTGCCGACTTGCCCGGAGGCGCGCCAACATCGCCGACGGTCGAGGCAGCCGTCATGTCAGGCTCCAAACACCCGGTTGAACGCCTCGGTGTAGGCCTGCTGATCCTGGGCCGGACCCTTGAGGGTCATGCTCAGCGCCTTTTCCGGGTTGTCCATGAATAGCCGTTTCGCCGCGTCGGCGGTCTTCGGGTCGTCCGTCAACGCCTTCGCCGCCTTCTCGTTGAACAGCGGGCGCCAGTTGGTCGTGAAATTCTGCACGATGAACTCGGAGCGCTGCATCGCATCCAGGAACGGCTTGACCAGCGCCGAGTTGTTGCCCTTGGCGGTGATCATCTCCGAGTCGATGAAACCGATCGTTCCTTCCGGCGGGTACGCCGATTGCAGCTCAGGGCCACCCGCGTTCTTCACGCGGATATCGGTGCCCAGGTTGGTGAAGCCGATCGCGGCTTCGCCACTGGCCATCATCGAGATGATCTCGTTGTTCTGCGTCGCCAGCTTGATCATGTTCGGCTTGAGCGCTGCCAGCCAGCCGGCCGCCTTCGAGATCTCATCGGGGGTCAACGCGTACGGAGACTTGGAACCGGTTGCGATTCCGCCGATCGCCATCATGTCGGTCGGGATGTTCTCGGCGACGATCAGGCCCTTGTATTGGGGATCGGTCAGCGATTCCCAGGTCGTCGGCGGCGTCTTGACCTTGGCCGGGTTGTAGTAGATCTGAACGGTGGACCACGAGAACGGGTATCCGATGGCGCCCTTCGGATCGTTGAGGAAATCGAAGTTCTTGGCCATCGAGTACAGCTCGGAGCTGGCGCCGATCGAACTCAGGTCGAACGGTTGAATGAGACCGCTCTCCATGTACTTCTTGACCCACAGCGCGTCGGCCGACACCTGGTCGAACTGCGGCCCAGTCTGCTTGAGCTGCAGGAACGCATCGGCGTTGTCGGAGAACAGCTTCGGGCGACCTGTGATCTTGGTGCTCGAGGCGACCTTGGCGAGCTGGTCGGTGGAGTAGTGATCCGACCAGGTCAGCCAGTTGAGGGTGCCGCCGCCCGACGCTCCGCCGCCGGAATTGCTTGCGGAGGAGCACGCCGACAACACCAACGGGCTTGCCGCACCCAGCATCAGCGATCCCTTGACGAACGAGCGGCGGTTGAGCTTGATATCAGCGATTCTGGACATGCCGACTTCCTGACTCTCAGTGGGCTTCTACGAGTGGGTGGGCTGCGTTTTCTTTCCAAGACAGCTTTACGCTTTGACCGGGTTCTAGCCCGATCCCGGAAAGGTCGTGCATGTCGTGGTCGTTAAGGGAGGACACAACACGCGCATCTGAGTTCTCGAGTTGCATCACCATGCGGGTGATTGAGCCGAGATACTCACGCGAAAGTACTGCTGCGCCAAGGAATCCATCCTCGCCGATCCGCAGCGCCTCGGGCCGGATCACGACCGAGGACACCGCGTCGGGCGCCTGCGCCGAGATCGGTACCCTGGCGCCGTTTTCCAGCACGAACGTGTCTCCGTCCTTCTTGCCGCGCAGGATGTTCGATTCGCCGATGAAGTCCGCGGCGAACAGACTGGCCGGCTGCCGGTAGATCTCCTCAGGTGTCCCGAGCTGCTCGATGCGGCCCTCGTTGAGGATCAAGATGCGGTCGGCCAGGGCCATCGCCTCCTCCTGATCGTGTGTGACGAACACGAACGTCGTACCGACCTGACGCTGGATGAGTGCGAGTTCGGTCTGCAGCCGCTTGCGCAGTTTCAGATCCAGCGCACCAAGCGGCTCGTCGAGCAACAGCACCTGTGGCTTGTTCACGAGCGCGCGAGCGATGGCAACGCGCTGTGCCTGTCCACCGGACAGCTGGGCGACCGGACGCTCGGCAAACGCTCCCAGCCCAACGAGATCCAGGGATTCTTTTGCGCGCTTGCGCTGTTCGTCCTTGGGCACCCGGGCCATCCGCAGGCCGAAGCACACGTTCTCGATGACATTCAAGTGCGGGAACAACGCGTAGGACTGGAAGACCGTGTTCACCGGGCGCCGGTTCGGCGGAAGTTTGGTCACATCGGTGCCGGCGATCCGCACCACGCCGCCGGACGGTTCGACGAATCCACCGATCATGTTCAGCGTCGTCGTCTTGCCGCAACCGGACGGCCCGAGCAGACAGAAGAACTCGCCGTCCCGGATATCCAAGTCGATCGGGTGCAACGCGACCGCATCGCCGTAACGCTTCTCGATACCACGCAATTCGATCGAATTATGTTGGTCTGTAGCACTTCCCGCCGGATTCGCCGGGAGTCTGTCTACCGGGATACTAGTCAACGCTGACCGCCCTTCGGATCTGTGCACTGGTTTGGATTGCCTTGACGACGGACACCATGCGGTACCCGTCGGCAAGAGTTGGGTAACCGACGTCGGCTCCACCGATGGCCGAGTAGACGTCGCGGATCAGATTGCGGAAGGCATCGCCGAAGCCTTCGGCGTGACCGGCCGGCGAGAACGACAAGCGGGCGGCGGATGCGGCCATGGCGTCCGGGTTGCGAATGATGGTTCCCACCGATCCGTCGGCGCGACGATGGACGATTTCGTTGGGCCGATCGACCTTCCAGTGGAAGCCTCCGTCGGTGCCGTCGACATCGATGGAGCAACCGTTCGGCTCGCCGGCCGTGACGCCCGAGAACGTCGCGGAGCCGACCGCGCCGCCGGTGAAGTCCAGGAAGACCCGCACGTAGTCCTCGGCTTCGACCTTGATCGGCTGACCGTTGCGGTACCGGAGGGGCCGCAAGGTGGAGAACCGGGCATCGACCTCGGTGATCCGGCGGTCGGTCACATGCTCGGCCAGGTCGAGCCAGTGCACGCCGAGATCGGCTGTGGCGTAAGAGGTTCCGGCGATCTTGGGGTCGAATCCCCAACCCCAGTTGTCGTGATTCGAATCCCAGGACATGAACCCGCCGCGAATGGCATTGACCTCGCCGAGTTCGCCGCCCAGGATTCGTGAGCGCAACTCGGCGACCATCGGGTACGACCGCTTGGTTAGACAGACGGCGGCGTGGACGCCGACGTCCTTTGCGGCGGTGACCAGGGCCTGCGCCTCGGCTTCCTCGGTGGCCATCGGCTTCTCGATGATGACGTGGATTCCACGCCTGACCGCCTCGATCGCGTGCGCCGCGTGGAAACCGTGCGGACTGCAGACATGCAAGACTTCGGGGCTAGTCTGGTCGAGCATCGTGCCAAGATCATCGAAAGCACCCACCGCCGAGCTGCCGTGAGCATCGCTCTGCCCAATGGGACGGAAATCGTCCGCCACCGAGCGGGCCTTACCGATATCGCGCCCACAGACGCCAACCACAGTCGAGCCGAGATCCTGCAGACGCCAGCCGTGGATACGGGAAATCCCACCGGTGCCCACAATCGCCGCCCTCAGCCGGGGGGCATAGTAGCTGCTCCCCCGATCGTCAGTCACGCCGGACTCAGCGGACCGATTGTTTGCTGCAGCGACTGCCACGTGCATTCTCCATTGGGCGCTCTAGTAAATCGTAGACCCGTTGACTGAGTTTTGGACCCGTTCGACGCACCGATGCTAGGGCGTTTACCTGTCCTGGCGTGGCGTGTGGGTGAAGTCTGGACATGTGATGACCGGATGTCAATACATTCGGACACATGTCGTGTCCGACGGCCGGCGCCCCCACGCCGTACTCGTCGCGGGACCGAGAGCGGAATCTCGCCGAAAGCTCTCTTCAGCCCCCGGGCACTTGCTTCTACATCGCTTGTGAACTGGTCATTCAGCG
>CAWBRR010000011.1:0-479733 GCA_963791215.1 uncultured Actinomycetota bacterium
GAGCGTGCGCAAAGTCGTGTCGCGGCACGGTGTGTCGCCCGCAGACACGCACCCTCGCGCTCGAGAGTGGCGAGTGGTGAATCCCCGCGTCAGCTGAGCGTGGCGCGCACCGCGTCGACCGCGGCGTCGAGTTCCTCACGCGACGCGGTCAGCGCAGGCCGGAACCGGACGCTGTCGGGTCCGCTCGCCAGCATGATCACGTGCTGATCCCACAACTTCCGCACCAGCGCGTCGCGCTGCTCGGCGGTCGGCATGGTGAACGCGCACATGAGCCCACGCCCGCGTGGGTCGAGCACCAGCGTCGGGAACTCGGCGGCCAACTCCTCGAGCCGGTCGAGCAGATGGCGCCCTGCCGTGGCGGCGTGACGCAACAGCCCTTCAGCCTCGACGACCTCGAGAATGCGGCGCGACCGCACCATGTCGGTGAGGCTCCCACCCCACGTGGAGTTGATGCGGGAACTGACGGCGAACACGTTGTCGGCGACCTCGTCGACGCGTCCGCCCGCCATCACACCGCATACCTGGGTCTTCTTGCCGAACGCAACGACGTCGGGGGTTACTCCCAATTGCTGGAAGGCCCAAGCGGTTCCGGTCATGCCGCAGCCAGTCTGCACCTCGTCGAAGATCAGCAGCGCGTCGAACTCGTCGCACAGCTCGCGCATCGCGGCGAAGAACTCGCCGCGGATGTGCCGGTCGCCGCCCTCGCCCTGGATCGGCTCGGCGATGAAGCATGCGATGTCGTGCGGGTTCGCCTCGAAGGCCGCGCGGGCCTGCCGCAGCGACTCGGCCTCGAGCGCGTCGATGTCGGCTCCGGGGCGCAGGTACGGCGCGTCGATGCGGGGCCAGTCGAACTTCGGGAACCGCGCCACCTTGTTCGGGTCGGTGTTCGTCAGCGAGAGCGTGTAGCCGCTGCGCCCGTGGAAGGCGCCACGCAGGTGCAGCACCTTGGTGCCGAGCGCGGGATCGATGCCACGGGACTCGTTGAGCCGGCTCTTCCAGTCGAACGCGACCTTGAGCGCGTTCTCCACGGCGAGCGCACCTCCGTCGACGAAGAACAGGTGTGGGAGTGCCGGGTCCCCGAGCACGCGCTTGAACGTGTCGACGAACCGGGCCATCGGCACGCTGTAGACGTCCGAGTTGCTCGGCTTGTTGACGGCTGCGGCCGCGAGTTCGGCGAGGAAGTCGGGGTCGTCGGCCAACGCTGGGTGGTTCATGCCCAGCGCCGACGAGGCGAAGAACGTGAACATGTCCAGGTAGCGCTCGCCGGTGCGGGCGTCGACCAGATACGACCCGGCCGAGCGCTCGACGTCGAGCACGAAGTCGAATCCGTCGGCCAGGATGCTGCTGCGCAGCACGGCGTGGACGTCGTCGGGGCCGAGGCCGGGATCGGCTGTGCGGGGTGAGAGGACAGCGGTCATGCCGCGATTCTAACGTATTATTTACGGTCTATCGAGTCATAAACAGGATTATCTACGGTATGAAGTCGCGTCCATCGTAAAAAGTCTGTAATATTATGGTGCTTCTGGTCCGGACGTTGGCTGCCGTCCGGATCTGTTGCAGAAGGTCTTCGAGCGCTCGCGACGTCGAGACACGCACCAGGAGGACGTAACTCTCCTCCCCCGCCACCGAGTGACACGACTCGATGGCCTGGATGTGTTCGAGCCGCGTGGGCGCATCATCGGGTTGAGACGGATCGAGAGGGGTGATGGCGACGAACGCCGACAGCATGTTCCCGACGGCCTCGGGGTCGATCCTGGCCCGGTACCCCGTGATCACCCCGCGGGACTCCAGCTTGCGCACCCTCGACTGCACGGCCGATACCGACAGGCCGACCTTCGCCGCGAGGTGGGCCAGTGTGACCCGCCCGTCGGCGACCAGTTCCCGCGCGAGCGTGCGATCGACGTCATCCAGCTCGTCACTCGAGTCGGTCATGGCCGGAGACTATCGCGGGTTCGGCGTATGAGCCAGCACGTCCAAACCTGGCTTCTCCGGGCGAGATTCGCCACGGCGCTATCGGCGATGTACGGCGCCGAGGTGCCGGCCTACACCACCCTGGTGGACGTCAGCACCGAGGTTAACCGACAGTGTGCGTCCGATGACCGGCTCGGCACCCTTGAGCGGGTCACCGCGGAGCGACACGGGGCGATCCGGGTGGGCACCGCCCGCGAACTCGCCGACGTAGCGGACCTCTTCTCGGCGTTCGGCATGTATCCGGTGGGCTACTACGACCTGCGCGAAGCCGAGTCTCCGGTGCCCGTGGTGTCCACGGGGTTTCGACCCATCGATGCAATCGAGTTGGACCGCAACCCCTTCCGCGTGTTCACGTCGATGCTCGCCACCGCCGATGCGCGGTTCTTCGACGCTGACCTGCGCGCCAGGGTGGAGAACTTCCTCATGGGCCGGCAACTGTTCGACCCCGCGCTGATCGCCGATGCACGCCGCATCGCCGCTGCAGGTGGCGCCACGCCCGCCGAAGCCGACGACTTCGTCGCGCGTGCGACGGCCTCGTTCGCACTGTCGCGAGAGCCGATCGAGCGCGCCTGGTACGACGAGCTGGCCGCGGTCTCCGCGGTGGCCGCCGACATCGCGGGGGTCCGCTCCACCCACATCAACCACCTCACCCCGCGGGCGCTGGACATCGACGAGTTGTACCGCCGGATGACGGCGCGGGGCGTCACGATGATCGACGCCATCCAGGGGCCACCCCGCGTGAACGGTCCCGACGTGCTGCTGCGTCAGACGTCGTTCCGCGCGCTGGCCGAACCGCGCTGCTTCCGCGATTCCGATGGCACCGTCACCAAGGGCAGCCTGCGGGTGCGGTTCGGCGAGGTCGAGGCTCGCGGGGTGGCCCTCACCCCCAAGGGCCGGGACCGCTACGACGCGGCGATGAGTGTGCTGGGGCAGGAGCGCAGCGACCCAGGGATGGATCCCGTCCACCCGGCCTCGGTGTGGGCGCAGCACTTCCCCGCGACCGACGCCGAGCTCGCAACGCAGGGGCTGGCCTACTACCGCGGTGGAGACCCGACCAAACCCGTTGTGTACGAAGACTTCCTGCCAGCCTCGGCGGCGGGCATCTTCCGATCCAATCTCGATAGGGACGCCGACGCCGTCGATGCGCCCGACGAGTCCGACTACAGCTTCGACTGGATGGCCGGCGCCATCGGCCACCACATCCACGACCCTTACGACCTCTACGAGAAGGCGGCATCTTGACCAGCATGAAGACCACCACCCTGCCCACCGCCGACGAGCTGCGCGACCGGGTACAGGCCGCGCTGCATGCGATCGGGGCGCATGTCGAGTTCGGCGAGCCCGGAGCACCAGGTATGCCCGCGAGCACCCCGATCACTGGTGACGTGTTGTTCAGCGTCGCCGAAACCACCGCCGAGGAGACCGACGCGGCCATCGCCGACGCCGCCCGGGCGTTCACCATGTGGCGCGTGACGCCCGCGCCGGTGCGGGGCGCTCTGGTGGCGCGGCTCGGTGAACTCCTCGTCGAGCACAAGGCCGATCTCGGCACGCTCGTCACGGTCGAGGCGGGCAAGATCACCTCCGAGGCGCTCGGTGAGGTGCAGGAGATGATCGACATCTGCCAGTTCGCCGTCGGACTGTCCCGGCAGCTGTACGGAAAGACCATCGCATCGGAGCGGCCGGGTCACCGGCTCATGGAGACGTGGCACCCGCTGGGCGTGGTCGGTGTCATCACCGCCTTCAACTTCCCGGTCGCGGTGTGGGCGTGGAACACCGCGGTCGCGCTGGTCTGCGGCGACACCGTGGTGTGGAAGCCCTCCGAGCTCACCCCGTTGACGGCGATCGCCTGCCAGGCGCTCATCGAACGGGCGGCCGACGATGTGGGCGCGCCCAAGGCCGTCTGCCGACTGGTCCAGGGCGCTCGCCGAGCTCGGCGAGCAGCTGGTCGACGATCCGCGCGTGGCGCTGGTGAGCGCGACTGGTTCGGTGCGCATGGGCCAGCAGGTCGGCCCGCGCGTCGCGCAGCGGTTCGGCAAGGCGCTGCTCGAACTCGGCGGCAACAACGCGGCGATCGTGACGCCGTCAGCGGACCTCGACCTCGCGGTGCGCGGCATCGTGTTCTCTGCGGCGGGCACGGCGGGCCAGCGCTGCACCACCATGCGCCGGGTGATCGCGCACCGATCGGTAGTGGACACCCTGGTGGAGCGGATCGTCGGGGCGTACCGCAGCCTGCCCGTCGGGGACCCCTCGTCCGACGGCACACTGGTGGGTCCGCTGATCCACGAACGGTCCTACCGCGACATGGTCGGGGCGCTGGAGCAGGCCAAGGCCGACGGCGGCGACGTCGTCGGTGGCGACCATGTGGACCTCGGCGAGGGGTCCTACTACGTCAGGCCCGCGGTGGTCCGGATGCCCGCCCAGACCGCGGTGGTGCACGACGAGACGTTCGCACCCATCCTCTACGTGCTCACCTACGACGACCTCGACGAGGCGATCGCGCTGAACAATGCCGTCCCACAGGGGCTTTCGTCGGCGATCTTCACCACCGACATGCGCGAAGCCGAGCGGTTCATGGCGGCCGACGGATCGGACTGCGGCATCGCCAACGTCAACATCGGCACGTCGGGTGCGGAGATCGGTGGTGCGTTCGGCGGGGAGAAGCAGACCGGCGGCGGCCGCGAATCAGGGTCCGATTCGTGGAAGGCCTACATGCGGCGTGCCACCAACACCGTCAACTACAGCTCCGAGCTCCCGCTCGCTCAGGGAGTCCACTTCGGCTAGGAACTTCTCAGCATTGCCGAACGTCGAGAAGACGTCGACCACCACGCGAATTGTCGATGTCAACGCGACGCTCAGCGGGCGCTTAGTAGTATCGCCGCGTGAGCGAGCAGGTCGAGCAGAGAGAATTTCAAGCGGAAGCCCGCCAGCTGTTGCAGCTGATGGTCCATTCCGTCTACTCCAACAAGGATTCCTTCCTGCGGGAGTTGATATCCAACGCGTCCGATGCACTGGACAAACTTCGGCTCGAAGCGTTCCGCAATAAGGACCTGGACGTCGACACCTCGGATCTGCACATCGAGCTCGAGGTCGACAAGGATGCCCGCACGCTGACCATCCGCGACAACGGCATCGGCATGACACGCGACGAGGTGGTCGACCTCATCGGCACCCTCGCCAAGTCCGGAACCGCCGAGCTGCGCAACAAGCTCAGTGAGGCCAAGCGGGCGGGTGAGACTTCGGGTGGGCGAAGCGGGGCGGGAGATGTCGAAGAGCTAATCGGTCAGTTCGGCATCGGTTTCTACTCGACGTTCATGGTGGCCGACACCGTCGAACTCGTGAGCCGTAAGGCGGGCGAAAGCTCCGCTACACGTTGGGAATCCAGCGGCGACGGCACCTACACCATCGTCGCCGTGGACGACGCGCCGCAGGGTACGTCGGTGAAACTTCACCTGAAGCCCGAGGACGCCGACGACGCCCTCCACGACTACACGGCGCCGTGGAAGATCAGGGAGCTGGTCAAGAAGTACTCCGACTTCATCTCCTGGCCCATCCGAATGGAGGTCGAGAAAACCGTCACCGGCGGGCAGGAGCGAAGCGACTCGGGAGAGGTCACCGGCGGGCAGGAGCGAAGCGACTCGGGAGAGGTCACCGGCGGGCAGGAGCGAAGCGACTCGGGAGAGGTCACAGCGGCCGAGGAAGGCGGCGAGCCGACCGTCACCATCGAGACCGAGACGATCAACTCGCGGACTGCGCTGTGGGCCAGGCCCAAGAGCGAGGTGTCCGACGAGGAGTACTCGCAGTTCTACAAGCACATCGCACACGCCTGGGACGAGCCGCTCGAGGTCATCGCGATGAAGGCCGAGGGCACGTTCGAGTATCAGGCGCTGCTGTTCATCCCGTCGCACGCGCCGTTCGACCTGTTCAACCGTGACGCGAACGTCGGCGTCCAGCTGTACGTCAAGCGCGTCTTCATCATGGGTGACTGCGACGAACTGATGCCCGAGTACCTGCGCTTCGTCAAAGGTGTCGTCGATGCACAGGACATGTCGCTCAACGTGTCTCGCGAGATTCTGCAGCAGGACCGCCAGATCAAGGTGATCCGTCGCAGCCTCACCAAGAAGGTGCTGTCGGCAATCAAGGACCTGCAGTCGAGTCGTCCGGACGACTACACGACCTTCTGGACGCAGTTCGGCCGAGTGTTCAAGGAGGGTCTGCTCTCCGACGCCGACAACCGCGACACCGTGCTTGGGCTGTCGTCGTTCGCGTCGACGTTCACCGATCCGGGGCGAGCGGAGCGACGGGAGAAGGCACCGGGTCCACGACACTCGCCGACTACGTCGGCCGGATGAAGGACGATCAGGAGCAGATCTTCTACGCGACGGGCGAGTCGCGGCAGATGCTGGAACGCTCGCCGCATCTGGAGGCGTTCAAGGCCAGAGGTTACGAGGTGTTGCTGCTGACCGATCCCGTCGACGAGGTGTGGGTGGAGTCGGTGCCGGAGTTCGACGGCAAGGCGCTGCAGTCGGTGGCCAAGGGCGAGGTCGACCTCGGCGCAGGAGACGACTCAGCCGAATCGGCAGCTCAAGGGGATTTCGCCGACCTGCTGACCTGGTTGCAGGAGACGCTGGCCGAGCAGGTCAAGGAAGTGCGGCTGTCGACGCGGCTGACGTCGTCGCCGGCCTGCCTGATCACCGATACCTTCGGCATCACCCCGCAGCTGGCGCGCATGTATCGCGCCTCGGGTCAGGAGGTACCCGTGGGCAAGCGGATCCTGGAGCTCAATCCCGACCATCCACTCGTTACCGGTCTGCGGCAAGCACTGACCGACTCCGCGCCAGCGGACGGCCTGGCCGAGACAGCCGAGTTGCTGTACGGGACAGCGCTTCTGGCTGAGGGCGGTGTGTTGGATGATCCAGCGCGGTTCGCGGCACTGCTCGCCGACCGATTGGCGCGGACCGTATAGCGCAGCGAATCAGGGTCCGATTCGTGGAAGGCCTACATGCGGCGTGCCACCAACACCGTCAACTACAGCTCCGAGCTCCCGCTCGCTCAGGGAGTCCACTTCGGCTAGCACCTCGGCGGTGTCGGCGCCCAACTCGGGTGCGTAACCCCTGACTCGTCCCGGAGTGCGCGAGAACCACGTCGGCACACCGGGAAAGCGCACCGGACCGTGCTTGGTCTGCACCGTCTCGAACAGCCCGACGGCGTTCAGGTGTGGGTCGTCGAACAGAGCGTCGGGCGTCTGGATCGGCGCCGCAGGGATCTCGAGGTCGCGGAACAGTTCCAACCACTCGGCGGTCGTCCGTTCCAGCAACGTCTGCGCGATCAATCCGTAAACGACGTCGATCTGCTTGGCCCGCTGCTCCAGTGTGGCGTAAAGCTCGCTGTTCCAAGCGGGTTGGACGGCCGCGATGAACGCGTTCCAGTGCTTGTCGTTGTAGATCAGCGCGGCGATGGAGCCGTCCTTGGTCTGGTACGGCCTACGGTTCGGCGCCACGGTGCGCGGATACACCGCGGGCCCCAGCGGCGGATCGAACATCGCGCCGTTGGCGTGCTCGACGAGCATGAAGGACGCCATCGTCTCGAACATGCTGACCTCCACCTCCTGCCCCTCGCCGGTGCGCTCGCGGTGGAACAGCGCCATCATCGTCGCGTACAGCGCGGTGAGGCCGGCGACCTTGTCCGCCATGATCGTTCCGACGTAGTTGGCCTCACCCGTGAGTTGCTCCTGCACGGCCGGCAGGCCGCACTCGGCCTGGATGGTGTCGTCGTAGGCGGGGCGGTCGGCCTCCGGACCGCGCCTGCCGTAGCCATAGCAGTTGGTGTACACGATGTTCGGGTTGATGGCGGCGACGTCGTCGTAGCCGAATCCGAGCTTGGCTACCGCCTTGGCCCGCATCGAGTGGATGAACACGTCGGCATGAGCGATCAGCGCGCGCAATGCTTCAGCGCCCTCCGGCGTACGCAGATCCAGTACCACGCTGCGCTTTCCGCGGTTGACATTGACGAAGACGCCGCTCATCCCTGGCGCTGGGCCGACGGAGATGAATCGGGTGTTGTCACCGGCAGGTGGCTCGACCTTGACGACGTCGGCGCCCATGTCGGCCATGATCTGCGTGCAGTACGGTCCCATCACCATCGCGGTGAGATCGACCACGCGCACGCCGTGCAGCGGACCGAGCGGTTCGGACTCAGCCATGGACGACCCCCTGGGCGGCCATCCCGAAGCTGTACCGGATGTGGTCGTTGTGCCCGTCGGGAACGGCGGGGAACACCAACGGCGACGTGTCGTCCCGGATCTCGTCGAGGTGCTCGCCGACATCCTCGATCGACCACGACGGTCGGTAGACGCCAGGAGTTTCGGCGATGAACGCCCGTGCGATGCGGCCCGCGATCGCCACGAACAGCTCGCCGGTGACCGAGCACGTCTCGTGAGCCAGCCAGCCGACGGCGGGGGCCACCAGGTCGGAACCCATGGGCGGGTACGCCGAGGTGTCAAGTCCCTCAGCCATTCTCGTCACCGCGCCGGGAACGATCGCGTTGCACCTCACGCCCTCCGCGGCGCCCTCGAGCGCCACGACGTTGGTCAACCCGATGATGCCGGCCTTTGCCGCGGCGTAGTTCGCGACGTCGTGGTTGCCGTACAGACCGCCGATCGACGACGTCAGCACGATGCGGCCGTAGCCTGCGTCGCACATCAGCGGGAAGGCGGGACGCACGACGTGGAAGGCGCCGCGCAAGTGCACGTCCAACACCGCGTCGAAGTCCTCGAAGGACATCTCCCGCAGCGATCCGCGCCGCACGTTGCCCGCGTTGTGGATCAGCACGTCGACGCGACCGAACTGCTGCATCGCGACATCGATTACCGCCTGACCACCCGCGGCGGTGGCCACCGAGTCGGTGCTCGCGACGGCATCACCTCCGGCACTGCGGATCTCGTCCACCACCGCAGCGGCGGGACCTTCGTCGGCACCGTCGCCGGTCAGGCTGCCGCCTACGTCGTTGACGACAACCCTTGCGCCCCTGCTCGCCAGCAGCAGCGCGTACTCACGGCCCAGGCCGCGTCCGCCGCCGGTGACGACGGCGACGCGTCCATCGAAGCTCAGGTCGGTTGGGGTCATGTCAGGCGAACGGTTCCTCACCCGCGAGCTTGGTGCGCTGAAGCAGTCGTCCGGAGTTCGGGTCGTAGGGCCGGGCACGGTGCATGGTTCCGGTGTTGTCCCACATCACCAGATCCCCGACCGACCAGACGTGGCGGTAGACGAACTGCGGCTGTGTCGCCCACTCCCGCAGGCGGACAAGCAGTTCGATGCTCTTGGCACGGTCCATGCCGACGACGTGGCCCGCTGTGCAGCCGAGCACCAGCGACTTGCGTCCGGAGCGATGCTTCCACACCAGCGGCAGCTCACGCTCGCCGATCGACATCATCTGCTGCAACATCCGCAGCTTGGGCTCGGGTTCGTAGTACAGCAGTGTGGTCCACGTCGAATGCATCACGCGCAGTTGCTCGTACAGTTGCTTGTCCTCGTCGGGAAGGTCGTCGTACGCGGCGTAGGTGTTGCAGAATTCGGTATCCCCACCACCGTTGCTGGGCAGCACCTTGCTCGACAACAACGAGGCCAGGATCGGCACCTCGTTCATGGTGCCGTCAAGATGCCAGTACAGCGAGCCCTTCAGGTAGTCGGCACCCTTGTTGACGGTCTTGTCGAGCGTGACGTTGTAGACCTGCTCGCCCTTCATCTCGGTCGCCAGCGTGCCGAGCGTCTCGGTGAACGCCACCTGTTCGTCGTTGGTGAAGTCGATCTTGGGGAACACCAGCACACCGCGCTCCTCCAAGAGCTCCCGGATGGTGCCAGCGTGCTCACCGGACAGCAGCGCGGCCTTGTCGGCCGTGATCTCGGCGCCGATCCGGTCGCTGAGGTTCCTTGCCGAAAGGGTTGTCGCCGCAGCCGTCACTTCTTCAACTCCAGTCCTTCGAGGTCGCCTGTGGCGCGCCACTCGGCGATCAGTTCGTCGAAGGCGTAGAACCCGGGCGAGTAGAAATCACCAAGGAAGGAGCCGTTGCGGTCCGCGCCTCCGCGGCCCTCATTGTTGTAATAGCCGGGCGTGCAGGAAAGTTCGAATGCCGAGTTGTCGATCGACAGTTCACGAACTGCCGCGACCCAGGCGTCCTGCCCCTCCTGGCTGGGTTCGACCGTGTTGACACCACGGTTCTGGGCCTCGGCGATGATGTAGGCGATGTGCTTGGCCTGCTGTTCGAACATCGCCGTGGTGTTGGCCGAGACGCCGCCCTGGATGAAGCCCATGAAGAACTGGTTCGGGAACCCGCGGCTGGTGATGCCGTGCAGCGTCTTGTAATCGTTTTGCCAGTAGTCGAACAACGACAGCCCGTCGCGGCCGACGATGCGCTCGATCGCGAACCGGCGGCTGATCTCGGTGGAGATCTCGAAGCCGCTCGCGAAGATCACGCAGTCGACCTCGTATTCGACACCGTCGGCGACGATCCCCTTCTCGGTCAGCCTTTCCACACCCTTGGATGCCGACACGTCGACGAGCGTCACATTGGGACGGTTGAACATGGCCAGATACTGCTCACTGGAACACGGCCGCTTGCACATGAAGCGGTAGTACGGCTTCAATGCCTCGGCGGTGGCGGGATCCTCGACGATCTCAGCGACGCGGCGACGCAGCCGCTCCATGATCTTGTAGTCTTCCTCTTCCCGATACGCCATGATCTGCTCGATGGTCACCGATGCAGGGTCATCGCTGCCCGCGATCCTGGCGGTCAGGTTGCGCCCGAGCTCAGTCCAGAAGTCGCAGACCAGATCTGGTTCACCGAACACTACGCCGACGAATGGCGACCAGTTGTGGAAGTTGCGCTTTCGTTCTTCCTGCCACCCGGGCTGCAGGGACGCGGACCAGGTCGGATCGGTGGGCGGGTTGGAACGCTGGTCGACCGACGACGGCGTCCGCTGAAACACGAAGAGCTGCTCGGCATCGCGGCCGAGGTGCGGTACCAGCTGGATGCCGGTCGCCCCGGTGCCGACGAGGGCGACGCGCTTGTCCGCCAGTTTGTGCAGGCCGCCGTCGGCGTCACCGCCGGTGTATTCGTAATCCCAGCGCGCGGAGTGGAACACATGCCCTCCGGCATCCCGGTAATCCTTGATGCCGGGGATGCCAGGAAGTTTCGGGCGGTTGTACGAACCTTGCGCCATGACCACGAACCGGGCCCGGATGTCGTCGCCCCGGTCGGTGCTGATCTGCCAGCGCTGCGTCTCGTCGTCCCAACGCAGTTCGCGCACCTGGGTGGAGAACAGAGCACCGTCATAGAGGCCGAAATGCTTGCCGATGTTGCGGCAGTGCTGGAAGATCTCGGCGCCGTCGGCGAACTTCTTCGAAGGCATGAAGTCGAGTTCTTCGAGCAGTGGGACGTAGCAGTAGGCGTCATTGTCGCACTGGATTCCGGGGAAGCGGTTCCAATACCAAACACCACCGAAGTCGCCGGCCATCTCGATGACGCGGATCCCCTCGACGCCGGCCTTCTTCAAGTAGGCCCCCGCCAGCAGGCCGGCGAAGCCGCCGCCGAGGATGACGACATCGGCGTCCTCCACGATGGGGTCCCGCTCGGTCGCCGTCGTGTACGGGTCGACCTCGTAGAACTCGGCGAAATCGCCTTCCAGTTCCAGGTACTGATCGGCGCCCTCGGGCCGCAGACGCTTGGCCCGCTCGGCGGCGTACTTCTCCCGCAGCGCGTCGATGTCGAAGTCGTCGGGGGTCTCCGTCGGGCCGCAGGGATTCTCCACGGTGGTCATACCTGATCTCCTTCTTGAAGCTGTTGCGGCGCGCCGGTGCCCATGTATTTCGACAACTGGGTGTGCAGGTTGACCGTGCTGCGCTCGCGGTACGGGTTGGGTTTGGTGCCCGGGAAGCCGAGGGACTTCATGCCTTGCTGTACAGCCGCCATGTTCGAGAAGTCCTGCGGCAAAACTGAACGCCAGTTGGGATCACCCACCGGCGTGTACACCCACTCCGTCTCGGGCTCTCCCCCCTTCGGATACAGCTCGAACACCGACACCTCGAAGATGCACTTGTCGGGGTTGTAGCTCGGGTCGGGCCGCGCGCTGTAGCAGAGCGCGCTCGTGAGTCCCTGTCCCACTTGGAAGTTCGGGAAGATCTGCCAGGCCGTACCGCTCTGACCGAGGATGTCGGCGGGAATGGTTGGCCAGACCACCCCGCGCGCCTCGTCCTCCTTGCGGGCGGATGTCAGCCAGTGCTGGAGCACCTCGTCGGCGGGCGTACCCTCCGGCAGCTCGTCGACGAGCCGCTTGGCCGCATTCACGAGCGTGTTCGTGGTGGTGGCGTTGGTCTCTTCCATCGTGTAGATCTGCATCTCGGCGGTTGAGATGCGGGGATCGCCGGTGCCGAGCCGGATCTTGGACTTCGTCTCGTCCATGCCCTTCGGCGCGTCGTAGCCGATGTTGGAGTGCTTGCCCTGCGCCTTGGCCCAGCCCTTGAACTCGCCGAACTTGTTGAACTCGGGATGCGTGGTGAAGACGTGGTAGGTCTCGTTGAACGCCTCCATCGCGACTTTCCAGTTGCAGTCGAAGTTCAACCACTTGCGCCACTTGAAGCGCATGTTCTCCAGGCCGAACGGATCGAGGATCTTGGCGGCGGGAAAGAGGTAGTCCGCCAACGGTTCACAGTCGGGGTCCATGTTGATGAACAGCCAGCCGCCCCAGGTGTCCACCCGGACGGGACGCAGGTGGGTGTTCTCCGGCGTCAGCGCCCCCTTCCAGTCGTCCTGTTCACGGATGTGTGTGCACGCGCCGTCCAGCCCGTACGTCCAGCCGTGGAAGCCGCAGATGAACGACTTGCGGGCCTTGCCGCCTGCGTTCCTGGCACCGGGTGGCGTGTCGACGAGCTTGCGGCCGCGGTGCATGCAGACGTTGTGGTGGGCCGCGAACTCGTTCGGCCCGGTGCGCACGACGACGATCGAGTCGTCAAGGATGTCGTAGGTCAGGTAGCTGCCGACCTCGGGGATCTCCTCGACGCGGCCGGCCTGCTGCCAGACCTTGCGCCACAACAGATCCCGCTCGTTGCGGGCGTACTCCTCCGAGATGTAAGCCTCCACCCCGATGGTGGTCGGCTCGGACAACTCCTCCGCGGACTCGGCCTCGGGGCGATTGTCGATATCGGTCATCTCACACAGTCCTTTCAGAGCCGACTGATGCTGCTACGGAAGGCTTCGTCCTTGAGGAACAGGGACGTGTTGTCGGCGCCCAGATGCGTCCACTTCAGGTTCAGGCCGCCGTCGACCAGCAGCGTCTGGCCGGTGACGTAGCCGGACAGGTCCGACAGCAGGAACAGGACGGCGCCTGCCTGTTCCTCGGGGGTGCCTCGCCTGCCCATCGCGATCGCCGTGCGGTCACGGTCGGGGTCCTCGTCGACGTAGGTCGCCGACGCCGCGGTCTCGGTGACACCGGGCGCCACGGCGTTGACCCGAACGCCCGCCGTGGCGAGTTCGACCGCCATGGTCCGCGTCATGGCGACGACGGCGGCTTTCGCCGTGCCGTAGGCGATGTGAAACGGCGCGGTGTTCATCCCGCTGATCGACGAGAGCGACACGATCGACCCGGGCAGTCCGTCCGCGACGAGTTTCGAGGCGACGGCCTGACTGGTGAAGAACGCCGTCTCGAGGTTGGCGGTGAACAGTGCGCGCCAGTCGTCGCGGGTCACCCGCGTGGACGGCATCCAGGTGTCCGGCGCAGCGCCGCCAGCGATGTTGACCAGTCCATAGAGCCGGGCCTTGGTGGCATCGGAGGTGCGCTCCACGTGTTGCATCACCGTGGCGATGCCGTCGTCGGTGGACGCGTCGGCCGACACCGGAATCACTGAAAGCCCTTGGTCGGCAAGCGGAGCCACGTGTGCGTCGAGGTTCTCCTGCCGCCTGCTCACGGCGACAACGGTGGCACCGGCCCGCGCAGCCATGGCGGTCACCGTCGTACCGATGCCGCCGCCACCGGCGCCCGACACCACCACGATGCGGCCGCTCAGGTCCAGCAGGTCACCCATCTAGTGCGCCGCCCCGACGGTATTTCCCGTCGCTTCGCTCGCCCCGTACCCGAGGATCGACTTCGTCTCGAGGTACTCGTGGAAGCCGATGTCGCCCCACTCGCGCCCGTTTCCGCTCTGCTTGTAGCCACCGAAGGCCGAGTTGAAGTCGAAGGCACTGTTGATGGCCACCCAACCCGCCCGGATTCGGCTCGCGACCCCCCGCGCCGTGGCGAGGTCCTCGCCCGACACGTAGCCGGCGAGGCCGTACTCGGTGTCGTTGGCGATCGCGACGGCGTCGTCGAGATCGTCGTAGCCGATCACCACGAGCACGGGACCGAAGATCTCTTCCCGGGCGACGGTCATGTCGTTCGTGACGTCGGCGAACACCGTCGGCTTGACGTAGTACCCGGTGTCCAGCCCGTCCGGCCTGCCGGTGCCGCCCGCGACCAAGGTGGCGCCCTCGTCGATGCCCTTCTGGATCAACGCCTGGATCTTCTCGTACTGCGTGCCCGATACCACGGGACCGACGGTGGAGCCGCCGTTCGGGTCGCCGACCGTGACGGACGCCGCGGCGGCGGCGGCAAGCTCCTTGGCCTCCCCCATTCGTGCGGCGGGTACGAGCATGCGCGAAGGGGCGCTGCAGGTCTGGCCCGAGTTGCCCATCATCGTGACCACCCCGGACGAGACGCTGTCCGCGAAGGCGGAGTCGTCGAGCACGATGTTCGGACTCTTGCCGCCGAGCTCCTGTGCCACCCGCTTGACGGTTGGCGCGGCGTTGCGCGCGACCTCGATGCCCGCCCGGGTGGAGCCCGTGAACGACACCATGTCGATGTCGGGGTGGCTGGCCAGTGCCACGCCCACCCCGGCGCCGTCGCCCTGAATCAGGTTGAACACACCAGCGGGAACGCCTGCGGTGTCCAGGATCTCGGCGAAGATCTGCGCCGAGAATGGCGCGACCTCGGACGGTTTGAGCACCGACGTGCAGCCCGTCGCCAGGGCCGGGAACACCTTGACCGAGATCTGGTTCAACGGCCAGTTCCACGGCGTGATGAGCCCGCAGACACCGATCGGTTCCTTGACGATGGTCGTGTCACCGCGTTCTTCGGTGAAGCTGAAGTTCTTCAGCGATTCGATGGCCGTGGTCAGGTGGCCGAGGCCGAGCCCGACCTGTGGACCGGACGCCAGCCCCGCGGGCGCACCCATCTCCTCGGTGACCGCCTCGGCGAGTTCGCCTGCGCGTCGCTGGTATTCGGCCAGGATCGCACCCAGCACCTCGAGCCGTTCCTCGCGCGTCGTGACCGACCAGCTGGCGAAAGCCCGTCGGGCGGCCTTCACCGCTTTGTCCACGTCGGCAGCCGAGCCGATCGAGATGCGGCCTGCGACGTGCTCGGTGGCGGGATTCTCGATGTCAGCCGTCCGCGGTTCGACCGGATCGACCCACTGACCGTCGATGTAGAACTTCAGATACTCACGCACTACTGGGTCCCCTCCGCGTACCAGGTGCGGAACTCGTCGTAGCTCGGCATCTCCTCGGAGTTGACCTTCGGATCGATCGGAACGTGGATGACGGTGACCTTGCCGCTCGCAAAGCCACGTTCGATCGCGGGCCCGAGTTCCTCGGGCGTGTCGACGTATTCGCCGCGGCAACCGAAGCCCTCGGCGATCTTGTCGAACCGCACGTCCTTGCTCCAGTGCACCCCGGTCTCCAGCGAGCCCTGGCCGAAGGTGCGCTTGTACACGCCGACCTCGAGGCCCCACTGGTTGTCGACACCGACCACGCACACCAGCGGAAGGTTGAGCCGCGCAGCGGTTTCCAACTCGGCAATGGCGAACATGAACGACGAGTCGCTGGTCAGCAACATCACCGGCTTCTTGCGACCGTCGGCCACCGAGGCCCCGACCGCGTAGGGCAGGCCGGTGCCGATGTGTCCGAAGTTCTGGTTCCACACCACGTCGTGAGGCTTGGCCTGCGAGTAGGTCCACTGGAAGATCACCGTGGCGCCACCGTCGCGCACCATGATGCCGTCCTCCGGGAACGCCTTGGTGGCCTCCACCACGAAACGCGCGGTGTGCAAAGGCGTTCCGCCGGGCGCGCTCTCGGCGAGTTCCGTGATCCTGGTCGCGTCGTCGGAGATCCAGCCCGCGAGCTCCGGCGTGGCCTGACGCGGTGAGTCCTTGAGCGCGTCGACGAGCTGCGGCACGATCGCACGCAGGTCCCCTACCAAGGGCACGTCGATGCGGCGGTTGACGCCGATGGCGGTGGGATCGAGTTCGATGCTGATCCACTTGCGGTTGGCCTCGTTGGCCAGCCAGTGCCTGCCGCGGCCGTAGTGCACGGGCTCGCCGAGTTCGGTGCCGATCGCGACGACGAGGTCGGACTTGACCACCGCGTCGACGGCCGACGGCGAGAAGCCGTACGGGAAGGTGCGGTCCTCCAGGCCCTTGATGAACGACGTGCCGCCGGAGGTCTGAATCACGGGGCAGTTCACCAGCTTCGCCAGCGCCTCGACGGATTCGCCTGCCCGGTTGGTGTGAACGGCGTGCCCGACGAGCAGGATCGGCTGCTCCGCCTTGCGGATGAGCTCGGTGGCCCGCTCGATCATCTGCGCGCTGGCCCCCTGGTGCACCAGCCGGTAGGCCTCGGGCGGCAGCGGCTCAGGAACGTCGAGTTCCTCGAGAATCACGTGCGACGGGTACTCGATGTAGGCCGGGCCTGGGGTGCCGGTCTGCGCGATGCGCAGCGCGTTGCGCACGATCTCGTCGGTCTGGTCGGCGTACTCGATGCTCGCCGAGTACTTCACCGACGGCGCCAGCAGCGGCGCCTGCGACACGAACTGGATGCGGCCGCGGCGCACCCGCTGCTCGGTGATGCGGGCGCGCTGGCCGCCCAGGAAGATGACCGGCGAGTTCTCCACCTTGGCGCACATGATGGCGCCTGCGAGGTTGGCCAGGCCGGGTCCGAGGGTGCCGATCGCCAGTCCGGGCTTGCCGGTCATGCGCGACACGGCTTCGGCCATGAACCCGCGCGTTCTCCTCGTGATGCGGCGCCACGACCGTCCAGCCACGCTCCTCGGCGGCTTGGAACATGTGGACGAAGTTCGGGTCGGGGATGCCGAACAGCGTGTTGATGCCCTCAGCCTCGAACAGCTGCAGGATTCGCTCGTAAACCTTGACGGCCACTGTGGAATTTCTCCGTTTTCTCTCTTGTCGCGATCCTCCGACGATCCGGATTGACGAGCGGGACGCTGGACGCGCCGCCGCTCACACCGGCGTCGGGGAATCGCAACCACCTTCGGGCGAACCCTTTGAACTCACACGCCAATCCGCCAATTGTCCGGACAAGATAGTGATGTGCATCATTTGGAGAGCATGATTCTCCACAGGCAAGCCGCACGTCAAGCGGCTGCGAATATTCGTGCAAATTTATTGTCTGGACTAATCGGAGTTGCTAAGGTCCCAGCGATGACGACTGGCACCCCCCTATCGGCGCAGCAGAGTCGCTACCCCGCCGCCCAGCAACCGCAGGTGGCCGAGGGCTGGCGGTGTGACCGCCTCACCGCGCCAAGTCGACTGTTCGGCGCCAACGGCCTGCGTACCGGCCCCGACGGCCGCATCTACATCGCGCAGGTCACCGGCAGCCAGATCAGCGCGCTCGACGTCGACACCGGCACCGTCGAGACCATCAGCGCCAAGGGCGGCGACATCATCGCCCCCGACGACGTCGCCTTCGACTCCCGCGGCAACCTCGTCGCGACGGAGGTCATGGACGGCCGGGTCAGCCTGCGCGACGCGTCGGGCCGAACCCGGGTGCTGCGCGACGACGTGCCGTCGGCCAACGGCATCACGTTCCATCGGGACCGGCTGTTCATCGGCGAGTGCCGCGAAGGCGGTCGGCTCATGGAGTTCGACCTCAACGGCGGACCGCCGCGCATCCTGGCCGAGAACGTGCCGTCGCCCAACGCAATGGAGGTCGGACCCGACGGGCTGCTCTACTTCCCGGTGATGGGCGCCAACGAGATCTGGCGCATCGACCTCGACGGCGGCGTCCCCGAGACCGTCGCGACCGGCCTCGGGGTGCCCGACTCGGTCAAGTTCGACGCCGAGGGCTGCATCGTCTCCACCCAGGTGGCCAGTGGACAGGTGCTGCGCATCGACCCGCGCACCGGCGAACAACGGGTGATGGCTCAGCTGAACCCCGGGCTGGACAACTGCACCTTCGTCGGGGGACGGCTCTTCGTCTCGAACTTCACCGGTGAGATCACCGAGATCGTCGGCGTGGGCGCCACGCGCACCACACTGCCCGGCGCGCTGAACTGGCCGCTGGATCTGGCGGTCGGACACGACGGTCGGCTGTACGTAGCGGACGGCACCTACTTCTACGCAGTGACCGACGATGGGTCGCTCGAGACCGTCGGCATGCTCTTCTCCCCCGGCTATCCGGGCTTCCTGCGCGGCCTGGTGCCGTCGGGGCCCGGCGAGTTCGTGGTCACCACCTCCGGCGGGCAGATCGGCCGCTACCGGCCGGGGCGCGGCGAAACCGACTTCCTGGCAGACGGTTTCGACCAGCTGTACGGCGTGGCGATCACGCCGAGCGGCATCGTCGCCGCCGAACAGGGCACCGGGCGGGTGGTGTCGGTGGACGACAACGGCAACGTCGAGGTGATCGGCTCCGGGCTGGTCGACCCCGTGGGCGTGGAGGTCACTGCAGACGGCGATGTGCTCGTCGCGGAGTCCGGCGCAGGTCGGGTGGTTCGGTTGACGCCGTCGGGCGCCGAGCCCGTCATCGACGGATTGGGCCGCCCGCAGGGCATCCTCGCGACCGGTGGAGCGCTGTTCGTCGTCGACGCGGGCGAGAAGTCGCGTCGTCGCCTTCGATCCGGCCACCGGTGCGCGCAGCACCATCGCCTCCGGCCTTCCGGTCGGGCCGCCGCCCGGGGTGGAGCCCAAGCCCCTGAAGGGCATGCCGCCGTTCTCCGGCCCGCAAGGTCCCTTTGCGGGCATCGCCGCGGGTCCCGATGGCACGCTGTACGTTTCGGCCGACGGCGAGGGTAGCGTGCTCGCGCTGCGGCGGGATCGCTCGTGACGGCAGAGGTCGGGGCGCCGGCGGACCACCGCTACCTGCAGTTGGCGCGCACCCTGCGCAAGGAGATCGTCGACGGGGTGTATCCGGTCGGCACGCAATTGCCCACCGAGCACGAGTTGTGCGAGCGCTTCGCCGTCAGCAGGTACACCGTCCGGGAGGCCCTGCGCAGGCTGCGTGACGACAACCTGGTCTCGTCGCGGCCCCGGGCAGGCACCATGGTTATCGCCCGCGCGGCATCGAATTCCTATGCGCAGGAAGTGATGTCGATCAACGATCTGCTGGCGTTCGCAGCGGGCGCGAGGTTCGACATCGAGTACAACGCCATGGTGACCCTCGATGAGGAGACGGCGGCGCACACCGGGCTGCCCGTCGGCTCGGAGTGGCTCGTCGTGCGGGGCAGCAGGCGGGCCGACGGCAAGCCGGAACCGATCTGCCACACCGAGTACTACGTGAACCGGGCCTTCGCCGCGGTGGGACGGCTGCTGCAACGCCACAACGGACCGATCTTCCCGCTCATCGAGGATCTGTTCGGGGTCAGCGTCGTCGAGGTTCATCAGGAGATCGCGGCCGTCGTCGCCTCAGCGAAGCTCGCCGCCGAACTGAAGGTCGACGCGGGTAGCGCCGCACTCGAGATGCGCCGCACCTACACGACTTCGGACGGGGAGATCGCCCAGGTCACCATCAACACCCATCCGTCGTCGCGGTTCCGGTACTCGATGACCATGCGACGAGTGAAGGCGTAGGCGGACGTGGCGACCATGATCTGCGGCAGCAACGACCGGAAGTCCGTTGGCGGCCGGTCCATCCGGTGGAGCGACGACCGCGCCGCCGAAGCGTACGCGAAGGGCCACTGGGTGCACTCCACGCTGGCCGACGCGCTGCGCGACGCCGCGCGCGACACACCCGGGCGCGTGCTCGTGATCGACGGCGACGTCCAGCTGGATTGCCGCGAATTGCACGGCCGGGCACAGGCCTTGGCCGCGTCGATGAGCGACCGGATGCCGGTTGGCAGCGTGGTGTCGTTCATGCTGCCGAACTGGCACGAGGCCGCCGTCGTCTACCTCGGGGCGACGTTGGCCGGGATGGTGGTCAACCCCATTCTTCCGTCGCTGCGCGACCACGAACTGCGCTTCATCCTCGACGACGTCGACAGCCGGATGATCTTCGTGCCCGGGGAATTCCGCGGCCACGACTACGCCGCGATGCTGAGCCGCGTCACCGACGCACTGGACTCGCCGCCCGAGGTCGTGGTGGTGCGCGCGGCGCCTGGCCCGCACACGGCATACGGCGACCTGTTCGGGGGCGGCTCGGAAGCGCCCGCCGTGACGCTCGACCCGGACTCCGTCCGGATGATCATGTACACGTCGGGCACCACCGGAAGGCCCAAGGGCGTACTCCACACGCACAATTCGATCCACGCCCTGATCCGGCAGCTCGGCGGGCACTGGCGCATCGACGCCGGCGACACCTTCTTGGTGCCCTCCCCCATCGCCCACATCGGCGGCTCGATCTACGCCTTCGAGACGCCCCTGCTGCTCGGCACGACGGCCGTGTTGATGGAGACCTGGAACGCCGACGGTGCCGTCGCCCTGATGCGCGAGCACCACTGCACCCACATGGCGGGTGCGACGCCGTTCCTGCAGCACCTGCTGTCGGCCGCCGAGAGCGCGGGTTCCCGACTGCCCGACCTGAAGGTGTTCATCTGCGGTGGCGCTTCGGTTCCGCCGTCGCTGATCCGCAGGGCCACCGCGTACTTCGAGCGCGCCGCGGTCAGCAGGGTCTACGGATCCACCGAGGTGCCCGTGACGACGGTCGGCGCGCTCGCCGACCCCGACGCGGCAGCCGACACCGACGGCCTGCCGGGCATCGCCGACGTCTGGCTCGTCGCCCGCGACCCCGGAGGCATGGGTGGGCAGACCGGGGAGATCCACGCGTGTGGCGCGCAGATGCTCGTCGGGTACCTGCATCCGGAGGACGAAGCCGAATCGTTCGACGCCGACGGCTACTTCCGCACCGGCGACATCGGCACGTGGGCCGGAGAAGCGCTGGTGGTGACCGGCCGGGCCAAGGACATCATCATCCGCAACGGGGAGAACATCTCCCCCAAGGAAGTCGAGGACATCCTCATCGGCCATGCCGACATCACCGAGGTGGCCGTGGTGGGGCTGCCCGATGCGCGGACCGGCGAGCGAGCCTGCGCAGTGCTCGTCGCCAAGAGCAAGCCAGGTCCGGACGTCGCAGCGCTGCGCGAGTTCCTCGAGGGACACGGCGTCGCGAGGTTCAAAGTGCCGGAGTGCGTGGCCATCTGGGATGCACTACCCAAGAACGACGCAGGCAAGGTGTTGAAGCATCAGATCAGGGCGGCCCTCGCAAACGGGGCGAGCGACGCGGTGGCGAGTGAGAAGGTGGACGGGTGACCCAGGTAGCGATCGTCACGGGAGCCAGTAGCGGCATCGGCTTCGGCACCGCAGTCAAGCTCGCCGAAACCGGCATGGCGGTGCTGGGCACGGGGCGGGACCAAGGCCGGCTCGCCGAATTCGTCAAGGCCGCAACGGATGCCGGCGTCACCCCGGACCGGCTGGCCACCCTGGCCGTCGACCTGACGGCCGACGACGCTCCGGCCCGCGTCGTCGACGCGGCCGTGCAGCGGTGGGGCCGCATCGACTTCCTGGTCAACAACGCCGGCGTCGGCAGCCCCAAGCCGCTGCACGAAACCGACGACGAATCGCTCGACTACTTTCTCGGGCTCATGCTGCGTGCCCCATTCCGGTTGGCGCGCGACGTGATTCCGCACATGCAGTCGGGCTCAGCGATCATCAACGTGACGTCGACCTTCGCCGTGGTCGGCGGGCTGCGCGGCGGCGCGTACTCAGCCGCCAAGGGCGGGCTGACGGCGTTGACCACTCACATCGCCTGCCAGTACGGACCGCAGGGCATCCGCTGCAACGCGGTGGCGCCCGGAGTGACCATCACCCCGATGGTCGAACACCGGCTGGAAGACGAACGGTTCCGCAAGATCAACACCGAGATGACGCCGTATCCGCGGCTCGGCCGCGTCGAGGACTTGGCGAGCACCATCGCGTTCCTGTGTTCTGACGGCGGCAGTTTCATCAACGGACAGACCATCGTGGTCGACGGTGGCTGGACGTCGACGAAGTACCTGTCGGACTTCGCGCTGAACTCGGAGTGGGTGGCGCGTTGAGCGAGCAGCGGGATCGCGCATGACAACCTGTTCGCCGCTGCTCGACCAGACGGCGGCCCGACACGACGACCGCGGGGCGGTCTTCGTCGGCACCGAGCAGTTGCACACCTGGGCTGAACTGCGCGACCGCGCGCTGCGGCTGGCGGCCTCCATCCGGCGCACCAACCCGGCGGGCACGCGCATCGCCGTCGCGAGCGAAAACCGGCCCGAGATCGTGGAACTGATGTTCGCGGCGTGGGCAGCCGAGTGCGTCGTCGTACCCATCAACTACAAGCTCCACGCGCTCGAGATGGTGCAGATCACTCGACGATTCCAGCGCGGCAATGGTTTTCGCGTCGCCCAAGATCGCCGCGGTACTAAGCTCGCACACCGCTACGCCCCGTCGAGGTCATCTCCGACGACGCGTACCAGAGGAGGCTGACGGGCGAGCCCGCAGAAGTGCCGCGCGGCACCGATCCCACGACGCTGGCCTGGCTGTTCTACACCAGTGGGACCACCGGAAAGTCCAAGGGCGCCATGCTGTCGCACCGCAACCTGATGGCGATGACGGTGTCGCACCTCGCGGACTTCGACGATCCCGATGCGGACTGCAGCCTCGTGCACGGGGCGCCGATGTCGCACGGCTCCGGGCTATACATCGCGCCGTACGTGCTGCGCGGCGCGCGCCAGGTGATCCCGGAGTCGGCGGCCTTCGAGCCCGATGAGTTCCTCGACCTCTGCGAGCACCATCCGGGCTGCAGCAGCTTCTTGGCTCCGACGATGGTGCAGCGCCTGGTGGCGACCGGACGGCCGCGCCCGGACAACCTGCGCACGGTGGTGTATGGCGGCGGTCCGATGTACGTCGACAGCCTCAAGAAGGCGATGGCGGCGTTCGGCCCGATCTTCGTGCAGCTGTACGGCCAGGGTGAAGCGCCGATGACGATCACGGGGCTACGCCGCGCCGACCACCTCGACGCCGACGACGCGGTCCTGGGTTCCGTCGGCTACGCACGGTCGGGGGTCGACGTCGCAGTCCTTGACGGCGAAGGCAATCCGGCCGCGATCGACGAGGTCGGTGAGATCGTCTGCCGCGGCGACGTCGTCATGTCGGGTTACTGGAACAACCCCGACGCCACCGCGGCCACGCTGCAGCACGGCTGGTTGCACACCGGCGACATGGGTTCGTTCGACGCGCGCGGCTACCTGACACTGCGCGACCGCAGCAAGGACGTCGTCATCAGCGGCGGAAGCAACATCTACCCCCGCGAGGTGGAGGAGGTGCTGATCACCCACCCCGACGTCGCCGAGGCCTGCGTGGTCGGCGCGCCGGACGAGGAGTGGGGCGAGGTGGTCGTCGCGTTCATCGTGGGTACGGCCGCCGAAGCCGATCTCGACGCGCATCTGCTGGAGCGCATCGCGCGGTTCAAGCGACCCAAGCGCTACCTGTACATCGACGAGTTGCCCAAGAACAGTTACGGCAAGGTGCTCAAGCGCGAACTGCGGGAGCGGCTTTCGCAATAGGGCTCACGGGCAGTACGCCGCCTTCGCAGCTGATACCAACGTGACCGCTTGCGCGGGCTGGACACCAGGTTTGGCCCGGATGATCGCTTGTGCGAGCGACAACTGCGAGTTTCCACCGTGCAGTTGCCTGCAGATCGTGTGGCCCATCCGAATCACGTCGTCGTCTCCGATGGGGCACGTGATCGGCCCCTGGCCGCAGCCCAGTCCGTTGGCGTTGAGTACCGCGAGGAAACTGTCGTCGTTCGAGTCCGCGCGCGCAGGACCGACGACAGCCAGCGACGCGGCCGCCACGGCCGTCGCGATCACGATGAAGACTCCACGCACAAAAGCCAGAATAGGTCACGTCGGGTGGTGCGTGGGATGCCGAGGCCTGGAGCATGCTCGAGTTCCCAGTCGCCGCGTTCCCGGATTGGTTAGGGTTCGGCATGCAGTTCGAGGGCACGGTCGTCGTCGTCACGGGAGCCGGTTCGGGCATCGGCAGGGCTCTGGCCAGCGCGTTCGCCGCATCCGGCGCCTCGGTCGTCGTCGGGGACGTCAACGGAGCCGGCGCCGACGAGACCGTGGAGCTGATCCGATCCGCAGGTGGAGCAGCCGTCGGCGCGGTGGAGGATGCGAGCACCACCGACGGCATCGGCGCATTGATCACGCTGGCCGGCAACGACTTCGGCCCGGTAGACGTCTGGGTCGCCAACGCGGGCATCATCGGGGCACCGGGACTTGGCGCCGACGAGGCCGACTGGGACCGCATCATCGAGGTCAACCTGCGTGCGCACGTCAGGGCGGCCAAGGCGCTGGTGCCCGAGTGGATTGAGCGCGGCAAGGGATACTTCGTCAGCGTCGCGTCGGCCGCCGGACTGCTCACCCAACTCGGCGCGGCCGGCTACTCGGTGACCAAGCACGCCGCCGTCGGGTTCGCCGAGTGGCTATCGATCACTTACGGCGACAAGGGGATCGGTGTCTCGTGCGTCTGCCCGATGGGTGTCGACACGCCGCTGCTGACCGGGATCACCTCGTCGGCCGATCCGCTTGCGCGCATGGCCGCCGCCGCGGTCGCCAACGCGGGCGAGGTCATGAGCCCGGACCGTGTTGCGGAACTGACGGTCGAGGCCGTCGAGGCGGGCCGGTTCCTGGTGCTGCCCCATCCCGTGGTGCTGGACATGTATCGCCAGAAGGGTGCCGACTACGACAGGTGGCTGGCCGGGATGCGGCGCTACCAGGGCACGCTGAACTGAGCGGCCACGTGCCTGCCGCTGCGCGGCTGTTGCACATGTGTCTATTAGTATGTCCTCATGGCCCACCCTGATGCTCTTCGCGCAAGCGGCTCATCGGCAACGCGCCGGCGACTCTCCCCCGACGACCGGCGCAACGAACTGCTCGCCTTGGGCGCCGAGGTGTTCGGCCACCGACCCTACGACGAAGTCCGCATCGACGAGATCGCCGAACGAGCCGGCGTCTCCCGGGCCCTCATGTACCACTACTTCCCGGACAAGCGGGCCTTCTTCGCAGCCGTCGTCCGTGCCGAGGGCGAGAAGCTGTTCGAGGCCACGAACACCCCGCCGCAGCCGGGGCTGAGCCTCTTCGAGCAACTGCGGGCAGGGGTGCTCGCCTACCTGGAGTACGACGAGGCCCACCCGCACGGCGCGTGGGCGTCCTACATGGGCATGGGGCGGTCCGACCCGGTGCTGCGCGGCATCGACGACGTCGACAACGGGCGGCAGGCCGACCGCATCATCGCGAGAATCCTCCAGACCGTCGACGAGCCGCTCGACGGCAAGCTGGAGCGCGATCTGCAGGTCATCGTCTACGGCTGGCTGGCCTTCACGTTCGAACTCTGCCGCCAGCGCATCATCGACCCGTCGATCGACGCGGGCAACGTCGCCGACTCCTGCGCGCACGCGTTGCTCGACGCCATCGCCCGCATCCCTGGCCTGCCGACCCTCGCGTGACCTCGCGATTTGTGTGTTGAAACCCGTGCTCAGCGCGGGTGCGCGCGCCCGAATCGCAGGGTTGTCGGTGGGTGGGGGCACGATGGCTAGATGGCCCGTAACCCGAAGAACACGGCCGACCCCATGGCGCAGTTCAGCACGCTGACGCGCGAGTGGTTCACGGGCACGTTCGCCGCGCCCACGGCCGCGCAGGCCGAGGCGTGGGCGGCCATCGCCGGGGGTGACCACACGCTGGTCATCGCGCCCACCGGCTCGGGCAAGACGCTGGCGGCGTTCCTGTGGGCCATCGACCAGCTGGCCGCCGCCGAACCCAAGGCGCCGACGGCCGGGACCCGCGTGCTCTACGTGTCGCCGCTGAAGGCGCTCGCAGTCGACGTCGAACGCAACCTGTCGACGCCCCTGACGGGCATCACGCGGGTGGCCGAGCGGCTCGGGCAGCCTGCGCCCAGTATCAGCGTCGGCGTGCGCTCCGGCGACACCCTGCCCGCCCAACGCAGGAAGCTGATCAGCAAGCCGCCCGACATCCTGATCACCACGCCGGAGTCACTGTTTCTCATGCTGACGTCGGCGGCCCGCGAGTCGCTGGCCGCGGTGCAGACGGTGATCGTCGACGAGGTGCACGCGGTCGCGGGTACCAAGCGCGGCGCGCATCTGGCGCTGTCGTTGGAGCGGCTCGACCAGATGCTCGAGACCCCCGCCCAGCGGATCGGGCTGTCGGCGACGGTCCGCCCGCCGGATGAGGTCGCCCGGTTCCTGTCGGGGTCGGCACGCACCACCATCGTTGCGCCGATGGCGGCCAAGACGTTCGACCTGTCGGTTCAGGTGCCCGTGCCCGACATGGCCAACTTGGAGAACAACACCATCTGGCCGGACGTCGAGGAGCGCATCGTCGACCTGATCGAGGCCCACGAGAGCACCATCGTGTTCGCCAACTCACGCCGCCTCGCCGAGCGACTCACGTCGCGGCTCAACGAGATTCACGCCGAACGCGCAGGGATCGAGCCTGCCGAAGGAGCGCAACGGGCAGGTCGGCGGTGGATCGCCCGCCCAGATCATGGGCAGCGGCCAGGCGTTCGGGGCGCACCCGCTGCTGGCCCGCGCCCACCACGGCTCGGTCAGCAAGGAACAGCGGGCACAGGTCGAAGACGACCTGAAGACCGGGCGCCTGAAGGCCGTGGTCGCGACGTCCAGCCTCGAGTTGGGCATCGACATGGGCGCCGTCGATCTGGTCATCCAGGTGGAGGCGCCGCCGTCGGTGGCCAGCGGGCTGCAGCGCGTGGGTCGCGCGGGCCATCAGGTCGGCGAGATCTCTCAGGGCGTGCTGTTCCCCAAGCATCGCACCGATCTCATCGACTGCGCGGTGACCGTGCAGCGCATGCTGTCCGGTGACATCGAGACCATGAAGGTGCCCGCCAACCCGCTGGACGTGCTGGCCCAGCACACGGTCGCCGCCTCGGCGTTGGAACCGCTCGACGCCGACCGTTGGTTCGACGCGGTCCGGCGCAGCGCGCCTTTTGCCACGTTGCCGCGCAGCGCCTTCGAGGCAACGCTGGACCTGCTGAGCGGCAAGTACCCGTCCACCGAGTTCGCCGAACTGCGGCCGAGACTGGTCTACGACCGCGACGCGGGCACGCTCACCGCGCGGCCTGGTGCACAGCGGCTCGCGGTCACCTCGGGCGGCGCGATCCCCGACCGCGGTATGTTCACCGTCTACCTGGCCTCGTCGGCGGATACCGAAAAGCCTTCCCGCGTAGGTGAACTCGATGAGGAGATGGTCTACGAGTCCCGCCCGGGCGACGTCATCTCGCTTGGCGCCACCAGCTGGCGCATCACCGAGATCACGCACGATCGCGTGCTCGTGCTGCCTGCACCGGGCGAACCCGCCCGGTTGCCGTTCTGGCGCGGCGACGGCGTCGGTCGGCCCGCCGAACTGGGGGCGGCCATCGGCGCGTTCACCGGCAAGCTCGCCGCCCTGCCCCGCGCAGAGTTCGACGAGCGTTGCCGCACCATGGGTTTCAACGACTACGCCGTCGACAACCTCTGGCAGCTGCTCGACGAGCAGAAGCAGGCCACCGGGACCGTGCCCACCGACACCACGTTCATCGTCGAGCGCTTCCGCGACGAACTGGGCGACTGGCGGGTGATCCTGCACTCCCCCTACGGGCTTCGCGTGCACGGGCCGCTGGCCTTGGCGGTCGGCCGCAGGCTGCGCGAGCGGTACGGCATCGACGAGAAGCCGACGGCCTCCGACGACGGCATCATCGTGCGGCTGCCCGACACCGAGGAGGCTGCGCCCGGCGCTGAGCTGTTCGTCTTCGACGCCGACGAACTCGAACCCATCGTCACCGACGAGGTCGGCGGATCGGCACTGTTCGCCTCGCGGTTCCGGGAGTGCGCTGCCCGCGCCCTGCTGCTACCCCGTCGCCATCCCGGCAAGCGGTCGCCGCTGTGGCATCAGCGCCAGCGCGCAGCGCAATTGCTCGACATCGCGCGCAAGTACCCCGCCTTCCCCATCGTGCTCGAGACGGTGCGGGAGTGTCTGCAGGACGTGTACGACGTGCCGACGCTCACCGACGTCATGAAGCGGGTGGCCCAGCGCCGGATCCGGGTGCTCGAGGTCGAGACGGCCACGCCGTCGCCCTTCGCCGCGTCGCTGCTGTTCGGCTACGTGGGGGCGTTCATGTACGAGGGCGACAGCCCGCTGGCGGAGCGCCGTGCGGCGGCCCTTTCGCTCGACAGCGTGCTGCTCGCCGAGCTGCTGGGCCGCGTCGAACTGCGCGAACTGCTGGAGCCCGCGGTCATCGAGTCGACGGTCGCCCAGTTGCAACACCTCGCGCCGGACCGGTTGGCCCGCGACGCGGAGGGCATCGCGGATCTGCTGCGGTTGCTCGGGCCGCTGACCGAGTCCGAGGCGGCGGCCAGGTCGACGGCCGGGGACGTCGGGGCGTGGTTGGACGGGTTGCGCGCCGCACGACGCGCGCTGACGGTGACGTTCGCCGGCCAGACGTGGTGGGTGGCCGTCGAGGACATGGGCCTGTTGCGTGACGGCGTGGGCGTCGCGGTGCCGGTCGGCATCTCGGCGAGCTTCACGGATGCCGTCACCGATCCGCTGGGCGAACTGCTCGGTCGGTACGCCAGGACGCGGGGGCCGTTCACCACCCGCGAGGCCGCCGAGCGCTTCGGGCTGGGACTGCGGGTCGCGGGCGACGTGCTGGCGCGGATGGCGGCGGACGGAAAGCTGGTGCGTGGCGAGTTCGCGGCAGGCGACACCGATCAGTGGTGCGACGCCGACGTGCTCAAGATCCTGCGACGCCGGTCTCTGGCCGCGTTGCGGGCACAGGTCGAACCCGTCAGCACCGACGCCTACGCACGGTTCCTTCCCGAGTGGCAGCACGTCGGCGCGGCCAAGACGTCGGGCGTCGACGGCTTGATGGCGGTCATCGATCAGCTTGCGGGCGTGCCCATTCCGGCGTCGGCGGTCGAGCCGCTGGTATTCGGCCAGCGCATCCGGGACTACCAACCCGCGATGCTCGACGAACTGCTCGCCGCCGGTGAGGTCACGTGGTCCGGAGTCGGCCAGCTCGGTTCCAGCGATGGGTGGATCGCCTTTCACCCAACCGACACGGCGCCGCTGACGTTGGCGCAGGCCACCGAACTCGAGTTCACCGACGTGCACCGCGAGCTGATGGCCGCCCTCGAACACGGTGGCGGCTACTTCTTCCGCCAACTCACCGGCGGCGCGTTCTCTGATGCCAACGTGAAAGCTGCACTGTGGGAACTTATCTGGGCGGGCTGGGTCACCGGCGACACCTTCGGCCCGGTACGGGCTCAGCTAGCCGGGCCGGGCCGCCGGGGCGGCGCTCACCGTCAGCGCCATCGGCCGCCACGCCTGTCCCGCTACAGCGTGAGCCACGCGCAGACCCGGTCCAGCGATCCGACCGTCGCGGGCCGCTGGTCGGCGCTGCCGGCCGCCGAGCCGGACTCGACCATCCGGGCCCACTTCTCGGCCGAGCTTCTGATGAACCGCTACGGCGTGCTGACCAAGGGTTCGGCCGAAGGCGTGCCGGGCGGGTTCGCGATGCTCTACAAGGTGTTGAAGGCGTTCGAGGAGGCGGGCCGCTGCCAACGCGGCTACTTCGTCGAGTCGTTGGGTGGGGCCCAGTTCGCGGTCGCGTCGACGGTCGATCGGCTGCGTGCCCACTCGGACGGCGTCGACGCCGAGCGCCGCGAGTACAAGGCCGTCGCCCTGGCCGCCGCCGACCCCGCCAATCCCTACGGCACGACGCTGCCGTGGCCAACCGACACCGAAGAGTCGGGACACCGACCCGGGCGCAAGGCGGGCGCGCTCGTGGTGTTGGTCGACGGTGAACTGACGTGGTTCCTCGAGCGTGGCGGCCGGACATTGCTGTCGTTCAGCTCGGACGCCGAGGCCCACGCCGCCGCCGGAGTCGCACTTGCCGAACTCGTCTCCAGCAGACGCCTGCAGACGATGCTGGTCGAACGGGTCAACGGTGTGCCGGTACTCGAACCGGGCGCCGAAGGCGATCGGGCGTCGGTGCTCGACGCCCTCGTCGGCAGTGGGTTCTCGCGCACACCGCGTGGGCTGCGACTTCGCTGACCTCAGGACTGCTCGACGAGAGCGACGGCGCGATATTTGGTTGAATGGGGCGGGTGAAGGTCGTTGACCTAGAACGCAAATCGCAGTCGCGCCCCAATGCCGAGTTGAGGTGTCCGTCCGTGCTCGCGCCCACGTACATCCGCAGGAGTTCGATGTGGCACTGAAGACCGACATCCGTGGCATGGTTCACATATATCCCGACTACTTCGTCGTCGGCCGCGAGAAGGTTCGCGAGTACGCCAAGGCCGTCAAGTCGGACGATCCCGCAAGCCTCGAAGAGAAACCGGCAAGCGAGCTAGGCCACGACGCCTTGGTGGCGCCACTGACATTCGCCTCGGTGTTCGCGCTGCTCGTCCAGCAGGACTTCTTCCGGCATGTCGACGTCGGCGTCGAGACGATGAACATCGTGCAGGTCGATCAAAAATTCGTCTATCACAAGCCGATTCAGGCGGGCGACAAACTGTGGGCTCGCCTGGAGATCTTCTCGGTGGACGAACGATTCGGTGCCGACATCGTCGTGACGAGGAACGTCTGCACAAATGAGCACGGCGAACTCGTCATCGAAGCCTTCACCACACTGATGGGCCAGCAGTCCGAGAACGCGGTCAAGATCAACCCGATGTAGCCCGCCAAATCTGGCAAAAATGACAAAACGTTGGGCTGGCCTGACGATACTGAGCCCATGGCTTCGATCATCATTCACTTCGTCATCGGCGTCCTGTTGATCGCCTGGGTGGTCAAGGCGAACCCTCGGATATTCGCGCGCCCGAACGGCGGGGCGCTATTTTCATCGCTCGAACTCGTGTACTACGTCATCGGCATCGCGTCGGTGGCCCTGGGCTACTACTTCAACCAACAGTTCGTGATGGAGTATCAGGTGGCAGGCGGAAACCTGTTCTCCGGCCCGGCCAGCTACCAGAACTTCGTCGCGCTGGGTTACACCAATCCCGCGGCCTCCTCGCAAGTCCAGGACTACACCATCGTCAACGTCCTCCTCCTGCCGCTGTTCACGATCGTCGACGGGCGCCGACGCGGAATCCGCCAGCCGTGGTTGTTCTTCGTGATCAGCTTGTTCACCAGCTGTGCATTCGCCTTCGCGTTCTACTTCGCCGTCGCCGAGCGTCAGCACCGTCACCAGAAGGCGGCCAAGGGCTTGGACAGCATTCCCGCCTGACCGCCGACGGTCGGCCATGCCTACAGTTCAGACATGGCTGCGCTGACCACCCCCCTGACGAAGATGTTCGGCATCGAGCATCCGATCGTGTTGGCGCCCATGGGCGGTGTCGCGGGTGGCGCACTGACCGCAGCGGTCTCCGAGGGCGGCGGTCTTGGCATGGTCGGTGCCGGCGGCGGCGAAGCGGAGTGGCTCGACCGCGAGTGCGGTATCGCCCGCGCACGCACCGAGAAGCCTTGGGGCATCGGACTCCTGACGTGGGCGATCGACCAGCCTGCGCTCGACCGGGCGATCGCGCAGCGCCCAGCGGCGATCATGTTGTCCTTCGGTGATCCGACTCCGTTCGCCGCGGCGGTACGCGCCGCGGGCATCCCCCTCATAGTTCAGGTGACGACGCTGGACGACGCGAAGCGGGCGTTCGAGCTCGGCGCCGACGTGGTGGTGGCTCAGGGCGCCGAGGCGGGTGGCCACGGGGAGGGTCGGGCCACGCTGACGTTCGTGCCCGCGGTGGTCGACGCGGCAACGGGCACGCCGGTGCTGGCGGCAGGCGGAATCGCCGACGGGCGCGGGCTCGCCGCCGCGCTGATGCTCGGCGCTGCGGGCGCGCTCGTCGGCACGCGGTTCGAGGCGACCACCGAGGCGCTGCTCGGAGCCGAAGAGCTCAAGGCGATCGTCGCCGCGACCGCGGCCGACACCACCCGCGACCGGGTGCTCGACATCGTCGTCGGCTCCGCCTGGCCGGCCAGGTTCACCGCGCGAACGCTGCGAAACCGGTTCACCGACATCTGGCACGACCACGAGGACGGGTTGAGGGTCGACGCCGATGCGAAGGCCGAGTTCCGACAAGGCGTCTCGCGGGGTGACCTCGACTACGTACCCATCTGGGCGGGTGAGGCCGTCGACCTGATCAACGAGTGGGACGCCGCAGGCGCGGTCCTCGGACGCATCGTCGACGAGGCGGCGCGGACGATCTCCACGGCGCATGCCCAGCTCGGTGAGGGAACACCACCCAGCTGACCCGCGTTGCACGATGTCGTGAGCGAATCTCCCATCACCACTGGCTTCGGACATCAGTCGACTGCGGCGGACGTCATCGCAGGCGTCGACCTGTCCGGCAAGCGAGCCGTCGTGACCGGCGGCGCATCCGGCATCGGCGTCGAAACCGCGCGGGCGTTGGCGGGCGCAGGGGCCGAGGTCACGTTGGCGGTGCGCGACACCGCGGCAGGCGATCGGGTCGCCGCAGACATCGGCGGCAAAGTGTCGGTCGCGCAACTCGATCTGTCCAACCTGTCCAGCGTGGACGACTTCGTCGCCGCCTGGAACGGCCCCCTGGACATCCTGGTCAACAACGCCGGCGTGATGGCGGTGCAGGACCTGGTCATCGCGCCAAGCGGTCACGAACTGCAGTTCGCCACGAATCATCTCGGCCACTTCGCGCTGACGATCTGCCTCCACGAGGCGCTCGCCGCGGCGGGCGGCGCACGCATCGTGTCGGTCAGTTCCAGCGGGCATCTGCGCTCGCCGGTGATCTTCGACGACCTCGACTTCGCATTCCGCGAGTACGACCCGTTCGCCGCCTACGGCCAGTCCAAGACCGCGAACGTGTTGTTCGCCGTCGAGGCCACCCGACGCTGGGCCGACGACGGCATCGTTGCCAACGCGCTGATGCCCGGCGGGATCCTGACCGCGCTGCAGCGGCACCTCGGGCAGGAGTACCAGGCCGGGGCCGACGAGCGGTTCCGGCGTGCGGGCAGTCGGCTCAAGACGGTCGAGCAGGGCGCGGCCACATCGGTGCTGCTCGCCGCATCACCGCTAGTGGATGGTGTCGGCGGACGCTACTTCGAGGACTGCAACGAGGCCACGGTGGTGGATCACCGCGACGACTTCGGCATCTCTGGGGTCGCGCCATACGCGCTCGATCCGGCGAATGCCGAACGGCTGTGGGATGTTTCGCTGAAGCTGATCGGCTAGCGCGGCAACGGGTGCGCGGAGTAGGAATCGACGTGACTCTTGGCCGCCGCCTCCCGCGTCAACGATGGCTTCTGCGTCATCACCGATGACCAGTTGACGACGGGAAGTCGTTGCCGCAGAACGTGATGCGCGTCGATCAGGTCGACGGTGCCCGTGCGCGGCTCGATGCGCCGACAGCGGCCACGTAGCGGCCCAAGCGTCGCTGCCATCGACGGAATACGTTTCGGTTGTCACGAGCTCACCGCCGACACACGCGCGCACACCGGGTAGCGTTGATCCATGCCCGAAGGCGATACCGTCTACCGCACCGCCGCCAAGCTGCGCGAGGCGTTGGCCGGAAAGACGTTGACCCGCTGCGATGTTCGGGTGCCCAGGTTCGCGACGGTCGACTTGACCGGCCAGCGGGTCGACGAGGTGCTCAGTCGCGGCAAGCACCTGTTCATCAGGGTCGGCGCGGCCAGCATCCACTCACATCTGAAGATGGACGGGGCCTGGCTGGTCGGTGGGCAGCTGCGGCGGGTGCAGCCGCACAAGATCAGGATCATCCTGGAGGCCGGCGAAGGCGCCCAGCCCGTTCGGGTCGGAGGCGTCGACCTCGGAGTTCTGGAGATCCTGGAGCGCGACCACGACATGGACGCCGTCGCGCAGCTGGGGCCCGACCTACTCGACGACGACTGGGAACCCCGGATCGCCGCGGCGAACCTGGTGACCGACCCCGACCGGCCGCTGGCCGAGGCGCTGTTGGATCAAAGGGTGATGGCAGGCGTAGGAAATGTGTACGCCAACGAATTGTGCTTCGTCACCGGGTATCTGCCCACCCGGCGCGTCGGTGACGTGAAGGACCCGCTGCGGATGGTGCAGCGGGCCCGAGACATGCTGTGGCTGAACCGGTCCCGCGTCAATCGCACTACCACCGGAGACACCAGACCCGGCCGAGACCTGTGGGTCTACGGCCGGGCCGGGCAGGAGTGTCGACGCTGCGGGACGCTGATCGAATCGGATCGAAGTGGCGACCGCATTTCGTTCTGGTGTCCCGTCGACCAGACGTGACACCTCCCCCGCGACCAGACCTGACACCTCCCCGGCGAACAGACACAAACTCCCCTCGATCGGCTCGATTGAGGGGAGTTTGCGTCTGTTCGCGGGAGCTCGGGACTCAGGCGCCGATCAGTTCCTTGGGCTTGCGCGCCAGCTTGATGATCTTGCGTACGACGGTGGCGAACTGCTTGGGCAGCGGGCCCTTGTTGTAGGGCAGGCCGTACCGCTCGCAGATCTCCTGGACCTCTTCGGCGAGCTCGGCGTGGCGGTGCGCCGGCACGTCCGGGAACAGGTGGTGCTCGATCTGGAACGACAGGTTGCCGCTCATGATGTGAAAGAGCTTGCCGCCGGTCAGGTTCGCCGAGCCGAGCAGCTGGCGGAAGTACCACTGGCCGCGGGACTCGTTCTGCGTCTCCTCGATGGAGAACTCCTGGACGCCCTCGGGAAAGTGGCCGCAGAAGATGATCGCGTACGACCACACGTTGCGGATCAGGTTGGCGGTCATGTTGCCCGCGAACACCCACGGTGCGACGGGACCGGCCAGCAGCGGGAACGCCACGTAGTCCTTCAGCGTCTGGCGCTTCACCTTCTTCCAGATGCCCGCCAGGATCTCCTTCTTTTCGGTGATGCTGATCTCGCCGGAGCGGATGCGCTCGGTCTCGAGCTCGTGCAGCGCGACGCCGTACTGGAACAGCACCATCAGCAGGAACGCGTAGACCAGGTTGCCGCGGTAGTAGGGCACCCAGCGCTGGTCCTCGCTCATGCGCAGGATGCCGTAGCCCACGTCGCGGTCCATGCCCACGATGTTGGTGTGGGTGTGGTGCATGTAGTTGTGCGAGTGCCGCCACTGGTCGCTCGGGCAGGCCGAGTCCCATTCGAAGTTGCGGCCCGTCAGGGCGGGATCGCCCATCCAGTCGTACTGGCCGTGCATGACGTTGTGGCCGATCTCCATGTTGTCGAGGATCTTCGACGCGGCCAGCATGGCCGTGCCTGCCAGCCAGGCGGGCGGGAAGATGCCTGCGAACAGCAGGGCGCGGCCGCCGACTTCGAGGCCGCGCTGGGCCTTGATGACGCGGCGGATGTAGGTGGAGTCGCGCTCGCCGAGGTCGGCGATCACGCGCTCGCGGATGGCGTCGATCTCACGGCCGAACGCGTCGGCCTGCTCGGGGGTCATGGTGACGGTCTTGCCGCCGACGACCTTGGAGAGCGTCGGCGCGGAGGTGGGCGGCTCGTCGACGTTCGCGTCGTCGGCGAAGGGCTGGTCGACGATCGTGTCGTCGATGGTCTTTTCGAGCATGGCGGTCATGTTGGACTCCTTCTCGGTGGGTGGGGTTAGAGCGAAAGGGCGACGTTGCCGACGGGGGCGGTGACGCAGATCTGCACGTCTTCGTCGTCAGTCGTCGAGACGGCGCCGGTGATCAGGTTCTTGACCGCACCGCTGGTCTTGCGGCGGGTGCAGGTGTGACAGATGCCCATCCGGCATCCGCTCTGCGGCGCCAGGCCGGCGGCCTCGGCCTGCTCGAGCAACGAGCGTCCGTCGTCCGTGACGTCGACGCCGCTGTCGGCGAACCTCACGGTGCCGCCAGAAGCCTCGGTCGGCACCTCGAAGACGGGCGGGACGAAGCTCTCGGAGAGCGCGACGGGGCACTGCTCGCGGACCGCGTCGACCAGGGCTGGCGGACCGCAGACGAACACCGCTGTGTCAGCCCCCGGTCGCTTCGCTCCTGCGGTCCGTCCCGGGTTCGGCATCGCCGCGGCCAGATGGTCGGCGTCGAACTTGCCGGTGAGGTCGCCGACGCCGTCGCGCGTGTAGCCGTGCAGCACGCGCACGCCGGGCATGGCAGCGAGCTCGGCGGCGTAGCACGCCTCGTCCGCGCTGCGGGCGTAGTGCACGAAGGTGACGTCGCCGTCGAAGCCCTCGGCGACGAGCGTGCGCAGCATCGACATGACGGGGGTGATGCCGCTGCCGCCCGAGACGAAGAGGATGCGGCGCGGCCGCTCAGCGGGGAGTACGAAGTCGCCTCCGCCGACGGTCAGCCCGACGACGAGCCCGGGACGGGCGTTGCGGAAGAGGTGCTGGGAGACCAGGCCGCCGTCGTGCAGGCCGATGGTCAGTTCGATCAGGTGCTCACCCTCGGCGTTCGCAGGCGAGTAGCACCGCGTCTGCCTGCGGCCGTCGACCTCGACGGTCAGGTTGACGTGCTGGCCGGCGCGCAGTGCGGGTCCGGCAGTGAACACCGCGTTCGGTTCCAGCGTCAGCGTCACGCTGCGCGGGGTGTCGCGGCGGACGGCAACGACCTTGGCCCGGGCGTCGCCCAGTGTCCAGGTCGGCTCGACGAGCTCGGTGTATCGGTCGACCCCGTGGGGTCCGGTCAACAGGTCGACGAGGGAGGAGCGCAGCACTCGATCGCGGAGGCGCGGCTTCAGCGTTTGAGTGAACATGTGTATACCGTGCGCTCACTACCCCCGATCCGTCAACGGTTTCGGGCCTGGTTGTGTTAGGTTTCACAAAGTGAACAGTCGTACGCCTAGTTCACGAACGTCGCGCTCCGAACGTTCGGGGCGCAGCCGCTCCCGGGACAGCCTGTCCCGCGAGGAGCGCAAGGAGGCGACGCGCCGGGCCATCGTGGCCGCGGCCCTACGCCTGCTGGAGCAGCGCAGCTTCAGTGCCCTGAGCCTGCGCGAGGTCACCCGCGAGGCGGGGATCGTGCCCGCGGCGTTCTATCGACACTTCGAGTCCATGGAAGCGCTCGGCCTAGTGCTCATCGACGACTCGTTCCGCGCACTACGGGACATGCTGCGCGTCGCTCGGGCAGGCAAGCTCGACCCGAGCCGCATCATCGAGTCGTCTGTCGACATCCTGATCGCCGGCGTCAACGAGCGGCGCGAACACTGGCGCTTCATCGCGCGCGAACGCAACAGCGGCGTCACCGTGCTGCGCTACGCCATCCGCACCGAGATCCGGCTCATCACCTCCGAGCTCGCGATCGACCTGGCCCGCTTTCCCGGCCTGACGACCTGGAGTTCCGAAGACCTCAACATCCTGTCCACGCTGTTCGTGAACGCGATGATCTCGATCGCCGAGGCCATCGAGGACGCCAGCGATGCGACTGCGCTCGAGGAGATCAAGGGCACGGCCGTGAAGCAACTGCGGATGATCGTCGTCGGCATCGCGGATTGGCGCAGTAGCGACTAGTTCGCGCCAAACCGCCCAATAGTGTGTGGCGCATGCCGCAGCTCGAACTCACCCGCCCGCGTCCCGACGTCGCACTCATCACGCTCAACCGGCCCGAGAAGCTCAACGCGCTGAACTACGGCCTGGTGGAGGACCTGCACCGCACGCTCGACGAACTCGACAGGGATGACGACTGCCGCGTCGTGGTGCTCACCGGCGCGGGCCGCGGGTTCTGTTCCGGACTCGACCTGACCGACCCGTTTCCGGACCACGCGAAGCGCGGACTGGAATTCCCGCGGGCGAGCATGCGCTGGCAGGAACGGATCGCCGACCTGACGACGAAGTTGATCCGGTTGCGGCAGCCGGTGATCTCGGCCGTCAACGGACCGGCGTACGGCGGCGGCTTCGCGCTGGCGCTGGCCTCCGACATCCGGATCGCGGCGGCGGAGGCCCGGTTCTGCACGCAGTTCATCAAGCTGGGGCTCGGCGGGTGCGACATCGGCGTGAGCTACACGCTGCCGCGCGTCGTCGGCTCGGGGCAGGCCTTCGACTTGATCCTCACCGCGCGCACGGTGGACGCGCAGGAAGCGTTGCGGATCGGCCTGGTGTCGCGGTTGTCCGACGGATCGGTGGTCGACGACGCACTGGCGATCGCCGAAACCCTATGCGGCTACGGCAAGTTCGGCGTCGAGTCCACCAAGCAGGTGCTGTGGGCCAACCTCGAGGCGTCCGGCATCGAGGCGGCGTTGCACGTGGAGAACCGCAGCCAGATCCTGGCATCCACCAGCGGCGAGCTCAACGAGGCCGCCGCGGCGTTCGCCACCCGCAAGAAGGGTTAGGGCTCAGCAGCTTCCGACCGCTTCGCCGATGTACTCCCACGTCCAAAGGCACCCACCGCGCCACCTCGCTCGATACCGTGAGAACTCCGTCGAGCGGAGTGACCGATGACATCGATGAGAGACACCGCAGAGCGGTTCTTCAATTCTTGCGAAACCGGCGCGGGCTGGGCAGGCTGCGAGCAGTACTGCCACCCCGACGCGACGTTCACCGCGCAGGCCGGCGCCCTGGACGGGGTGGTGACGCTGGAGGCCTACACCGATTGGATGAAGGGCCTGCTGGTGCTGCTGCCGGACGGCAGCGCGGAGGTGCGGTCGTTCGCGGTCGACGAGGCGCGCCACAACGTGGCTGCGTTCGGTGTCTTCTCCGGGACGCATACCGGCGAAGGCGGGCCAGTGCCGCCGACCGGGAAGCGCGCCAAGGCCGACTACGTGTACGTCATGGACTTCGACGGCGACAAGATCAGCCACATGACGAAGATCTGGAACGACGGCGTCACCATGCGAGAACTTGGGTGGGCGTAGCCGTCGCCATTGCGGTATCACGCGAGCAGCCCGATTTCGCCGCGGAAGTAATTGCCGAATCAAATGACGGACCCACACCGAGGGTGGCAGTGCAAATCGCGCGCACGATTCGATTCGTACGCCCGATCACCGACAACCGACGTTCATCGCGGATAGTCGCCTTTGGACGACAGGTCGTACGTCACTTACGGACGTGATCGGCTGAAACCAATGGCGACCTAAATCGAGTATTCGAGTAGTCGACTACTCGAATCCGCCGCCAAGTCAGGACGCACCATAAATGTGCGAATCCACTGTTCATGGGCCATTCCAGCGGTCAGACTGGTGAGGCAGTGACGTTCGCGTAATTAGGGGCAGGCGAATGAGCGGAAACGAAGACTTTTGGGAGGACCTTCTCTCGCACATCCGGCAACGCATGCTGGTGCCGGTAGTGGGACCCGACCTGGCAATGGTCGACGTCGGCAACGGCGAACAGACGTTCTCTTCGCTCATCGGCCAACGCCTCGCCGAGAGGTACGACCTGAACGTCGCGCCTGGAGTGACGACCATGGGCGAAGCGGTGGCTGCATTCCTTCACGAGCGCGGACAAGATGAGCTCGAACGGTTGTATCGCGTGATCGACGACATGATCGTGCAGCTCGACCCCGAGCCCGGCGATGCGCTCCGCGACCTCGCCGCGATCGAAGACTTACGCCTGTTCGTGAGTACGACGCCCGACCGCCTGCTCGCGAGGGCGGTGAACGATATTCGCTTTCACGGCCAGGCGGCCACCCGTGAGCTGTCGTTCTCCCCGAATCAATCCACCAGTCAGCAGTCGCGCAATGCGCAGCCGGCCGCACCGAATGACACCGTGGTGCTCAATCTGTTCGGTCAGGCCGCCTCGACACCCCAGTACGCGATCCACGACGAAGACCGGCTGGAGTGGCTGCACGCGTTGGTCAGCGATACGGCGAGCCTTCCCGACTGGCTCGACTATCAGCTCAAGCATCAGCCGATGCTGTTCATCGGCTGCGAGATACCGGACTGGCTCGGACGGTTCTTCGTGCGGATGTCCAGCAATACTCGGCTCTCCCTTGAACGCATCCAGTTCTTCTTCGCCGGTTGCTTATCCTCCCAGGAACCGTCGCTGTCGGACTTCTTCGAAACGTACTGCCGGAAGACGACGGTCCAGCACCTGGAGATGGAACCTTCAGCATTCGTATGCGGAATTGCGACGCGTTGGCAGCAACAGGTCCCGACACGACCACGCCCGGACGTGTCCACCCCTTGCCCATCGGCTCCAGACGCGCCGACCATCTTCATCAGCTACATACGCGAAGACATCGACGCCGCCCGACGGCTGAGCGATGCCATCAGCGGTCTCGGCGGGGACGTGTGGCTGGATGAGCGGCGGATCAGTCCTGGCGATGAATGGGAGCCGGAGGTGCTCACCCGCATTCGCCGGAGTGTTCGTTTGTTCGTTCCGGTCATCTCCTCGAACACCGAACGGGCAGAGGAAGGCTACGTCTTCCGCGAGTGGGCAGAGGCGGTCAATCGATCCCGCTCCATCCCCAGTCGGCGATTCATCGTGCCGGTAGTGATCGACGACGACTACGACGGCGACACGAGCCGGTATCGACAGATCGAACCCGACTTCGAGCGCTTCCAATTCGGTCGCGCGCCGGCCGGCGATCCGGACACGGACCTGCTCGCGATGCTGACCGCCGAAATCCGTGCCATGCGGCGAACCGATGCGGCATGACCACCACAACGGCACCAACTCAGCCTCGACCAGGAGAACCCCTGGCCGGGGTTGGAGTCCTTCAAAGAGAATGCGCACGAGTTCTTCTACGGGCGCGATCGCGAAGCACAAACCTTGCTGACTCACGTGCTCGACGCCCCGGTCACGGTCTTGTACGGACGCTCCGGCCTGGGCAAGACGTCGCTTCTCCAAGCGGGCTTGTTTCCCGAGCTGCGCGACCGCGACTTTCTGCCGGTCTACGTGCGCTTCGCGCTAAAGCCCGGCGCAGCGCCTCTGTTCCGCCAGCTACACCGAACCGTGCGCCACTCGATTCGAGCCGACGTGCCCGATGCGGTGCTGCCCTCCGACGATGAATCGCTCTGGGAGTACCTGCACGGCAAGGACTTCGAGCTGTGGAGTGCACAAAACTATCCGCTGACCCCGGTGATCGTGCTCGACCAGTTCGAAGAGCTCTTCACACTCGGTGAGCGGGTCTCACGTCGGGTACACGCCTTCAGAGACGAACTCGGCGATCTCGCCGAGAACCGCATCCCCGCCGAGCTCGCCGCTCGCATCGACGCCGACGCGGCGGTCGCCGAACGATTCAACCTTCGCTCGCGCAACTACAAATTGCTGATCACTCTGAGGGAGGATTTCCTTCCGCACCTTGAAGAGTGGTGCCGTCTCATTCCCGCGCTGGGACGCTCGCGGGTGCGGCTGCTTCCCCTGCAGTCGGAGCAAGCACTCGATGCGGTGCGCAAACCGGCTGGGCACCTGATGACCGACGAGCTGGCTCGCCGAGTGGTGGACATCATCGATGGCGAGGACCTCCACCTTGACAGCCACGCCGCAACGTCCGAGATCGCCTGTTCCGGCGACCATGGCACCGAGGAAGTCGAGCCCGCGCTGCTCAGCCTGTTCTGCCGCGAGCTCAACGAGGAACGCAAACGACGCGGACAGTCGCACTTCGACGAGGATCTGGTCGAAGACGCCAAGCGGGACATCTTGTCGAACTACTACTCGTCATGCGTGGGCGAGCTGCCGCCGCGCGTCGCAGAGTTCATCGAGTCCGAACTGATCACCGAGAAGGGATTCCGCGACAGCTACGTCCGCGAGGACGCGGTGCCAGCCCATCTCACCGAAGACGAACTGGCGCAGCTGATTTCCTCTCGGCTGTTGCGGCTCGAAGATCGCTACGGTGCGCAACGGATCGAACTGACGCACGACGTCCTCACCGGGGTGGTACGCGAACACCGCGACCGCCGGCGCGCAGAAGAGGAGAAAGCGGCGCTGGCCGCCCACGCCGAGCAGGAACGACAGGCTCTTGAGCAAGCCGCTATGGAGCGTGAGGCAGAACTCGATCGCGAGCGTCGAGTGGCGACTACATTCGGGGGGGCGAGCGTGCGAAGGCTATCAGCCGTCCTGGCATTGGTGGTGTCGTGGCAGTCGTGCTGGCTATGGTGTCATGGCATGTGATGGAGTAAAGCGGCAACAGCACAAAGGGCGCTATGATAGCAGTCACACGGCCCTTGCCGAAGAGCTAAGCTCCCGTGCGCAGGTGATGCTGCTAACCGACTATTCTGGCAGCGAGTTCGAAGCAATCGACGGATCTACTTGCAGCACATCATATTTCGCCCGACTCAAATATCGGCGGTCAGTTGACGGCGTTGGTGGTCACCCGACCACTTAGCTACGTGATCGACGCTAAGAGCCGCCTCACCGGCGATGGCCAGCGTGCGGTAACCACAACCCCGTCCGGGATTCAAATGCTCGACACTGAGACCGGCGAAGCGGTAGGCGCGCCTTTCGCCGGTCACGATTCCCCTGCCGCAATCAGCTATGACGGACGCTATATCGCAGTCGTTGACATCGACAATACGACGCAAGTGTGGGACTCGCACTCCGGCCGGCCCATAGGCCAGCCAATGCACGATGCCGAAGGACTCTACGTCAGGCAAGCCGCGGTCACCGAGGATGGACACCGAGCGGCCACAGTCAATAAAGGAGTCTGTGCTGCTGTGGGATGTTGATAGCGGCACGTCGGAGAAACTTCGGTCACCCCGGCCTGACGAACAGGTTACGGCGGTGGCGTTCAGCCGTGACGGCCTGCAACTTGCTACGGGAGCCGATGACGGCACTGTCACTCTGTGGGATAGCACCAATGGTGAGGTAGTTCGCGAAATGTCGTCCGTTGACAGGCCTCGCGCGGTAGGTGGCCAACGCACGGTAGATACCTCAAGCGTCTCCTTCAGCCCCGACGGAAGCGCGATCGCTGCAGGGGCGGACGTCAGTCCCGGTGGAACTCAGTTGCGCATTTGGAACACGTCCAACGGCGAAACTGTCGCGGCGCAAGGGATCAATGAGAACGCGGCTATAGCTGTGGCGTTCAGCCCAGATGGCAGTCGCATCGTCACGGGCGTCGACACGACTGAGCAACAGTGGGATGCACGGGGCCATCGAATCGGCGAGCCCCTAAAGTTCCGGACACCGGTGTCGCAAGTCGCGTTCGACGCACGTGGCGACCGGGTTGTCACCGCCTCCACGCAAACACTGCAGGTAGTGGACAGCAACCGCCAGAACGGGCTGGCGGCAGAAGTCGGCGGAAGTAGAGCAGCCCACCTGGGCGACGGCCAAACACCGTTCGCGGTCTACGTACTCGACGAAGGATTGCGAATCGCCACAGTCCGGGATAGCGCGCTGCGGTGGCTGAACATCGACACCGGCGATCAGATCGGCCCAACCGTTGTCTCAGATGCGTTGCGTGGAATCGCCCAGTTCGACATCAGTCCCGACCGAAAGTGGCTTGCAGTCGCGGGGACCGACAACGACGTCCGGGTCATCGACGCACTGACCGGACGGTTGCACGGCGCCCCAATGAAGGGGCACAAGGGCACTGTCACACAGGTGGGGTTTAGTCCCGACGGCAATAGTCTCGTCAGCGGCAGCGAAGACACGACCGTCAGGGTGTGGGATTGGCGGACCGGACGGCAGGTCGGTGATCCGATGACCGGACACGACAGGGGGCTCAAGACAGTCTCTTTCGGCAAAGACGGTCGGCGACTGTACTCAATGAGTTCAGACTCGATCCGAGTCTGGGATACCACGACACATCAGGAGGTGGGTAAGCCGATTCGAGGCTCGTACTTCACGACATCAGCCGTTAGCCCCGACGGTCGGCGCATCGCCACGGTCGAGAGCGACGCCACCATTCAGCAATGGGATGCAGAGAGCGGCCAGCCGGTTGGCCCGCAAGTCCCGGGACATCTTCGCTCCACGACCGACATCGAATACAACTCGGACGGCCGATACCTGGTATCTGTAGGCATGGACGCCACGCTGCGATTTTGGGATGCCCGCACCGGAGACCCGACGGGCACGCCGGTCCGTGCGACAACCACGCGCGACATCCAGGACGTCGCGCTGAGCAAAGACGACCGTCGCGTGTTCGTCAGTGCGTGGCGCTCAGACGACACGGGTGGCGGGGGCATCTGGGAAGTGCCGGGGCCTGCCGCGTGGCCGGAAATGCTCTGCGCAAAACTGGCCTCGAACCCGACCGAAGCCGAATGGAAGCAGTGGGTGTCCTCAGACCCTGACTTGGATTACGTCAAGCTTTGCCCGGACAAGCCCGACCGGCCGTGAGCGAGCAACGGGCGGCACATCTAGCGCGGCGTCCCCCCACCGTCGACGATGACGACCGTGCCCGTGATGTAACTGCCTGCGTCCGAACACAACAGCAGCGCGGCGCCCACCATCTCGTCGGGTGACGCCAGCCGCTTCATCAGCGTCCCGTTGACCATGTAATCGATGGCCTGCTGCGGGTTCTTGCGCATCATGTCCGTGTCGACCGGACCCGGCGCGATCGCGTTGACCCGGATGCCGTGGCCGACGAACTCCGCCGACATCGAGCGCGTGAAGGACATCACCGCCGCCTTCACCGAGCCGTAGATCGACATCGTGGGAGTGAAGTTGAACGCTCCCACCGACACCATGTTCAGCACCGCGGCGTGCTTGCTCGCCTTGAGGTACGGCAGCGCCGCTGCGCGAGGAACACTGGGCCACGCACGTTCACCTCGTATGGACTTCGTACAGCGCCTCGGCCGTGATCTCGCCGAGCGGCTGGGCCAAGGCGTTGGCGGCGTTGTTGACCACCACGTCGATGCCGCCGAATTCGGCGGCGGTGCGCTCGACGAGGGCGTCGATGTCCTTGAGGCTGCCGACGTGGGCGGGCACGCCGATGGCCTGCCCACCGAGGTCGCGCAGGTGCTTGGCCGCCTCGTCGCAGGCGTCGGCCTTGCGGCTGGACACCACCACCCGCGCGCCGGCGAGCACGAAACCCTCGGCGAGCGCGAGCCCGATGCCCCTGGTGCCGCCCGTCACGATGACGGTGCGGTCGGTCATGTCGAAGAGGCTGTCGAAGGCTGCGCGGTCCATGACCGTCAGTAGAACACGGTGTCGGAGACGCCAATTCAGCCCCTGTGCAGTTCGCGTCAGGAGAACAGGTCGCGATGGCCCGCTACGTACTGTTCGACGGTCTGGCCCGGGCGACCGGTGATGCGTTCCACGTCGTCGGTGGCGCGGTTGTACCGGTCCTCGCGGTGCAGTCGCGCCATCGTCGAGATGTGTTGTGCCACATGCTCGGGAAGGCCCACCGCCGCCAACGTCTCACCCAGCTTCTCACCCGGCATGTCCTCGACGCCGATCGGTCGACCCAGCGCGCGCCCGTACTGTTCGGCGAGCCCCGCGACGTCGAGCACCTGGGGTCCGGTCAACTCGTACACGTGCCCCAGGCGGCCTTCCGGTTCGCGCAACAAGGTCGCGACCACGTGCGCGACGTCGGCCGCGGCGATGGGCGAGGTGTGCCCGTCGCCGAAGGGCAGCGCCAGCACCCCGCGCTCGCGCACCGAGGCTGCGCCGAGCACGGTGAACAAGGGGTTGTCGAGGAACACCGTGGGGCGTACGTGCACCACCGGCAGGTCGGACCAGTTCAGGATGCGTTCGGCCAACCAGTGCAGCCGCTGATGGTGCGACTCCTCGGTGCTCGTCAACGTCATCTGCGACACCGTCATCTGCGACATGTTGACGAGCACGTCGAGCGCACCGACCTCCTTGCCCACGGCAGCCACGACGGCCGCCGCTTCGAGGTAGTCCGCGGCCACGCTCATGTTGAAGAACATCCGCGTGACGCCGTCGATCGCGTTGGCGACGTCCACCGGTGAGGTCAGGTCACCGACCACGACTTCGGCTCCGAGGTCGCGCAAGCGTTCGGCACGGTCGTCGTCGCGGCGCACCATGGCCCGCACCGGGAGCCCCTGCGCGCGCAACTCCTCGACGACGGATCGGCTGACACTGCCGACCCCGCCGCCTGCGCCAGTGATCAAGAACATGGTCAGAGCAGCGCCGTGCCGGGTAGGAGAATTCCCGGCTGCGGCACCATCAGTCGGCCATGCTCCACGTCGAGGTGGCGATGAGGTCACCGTGTTCGAGCGCGGCGATGCGATGCTCGTGCACCGCGAGGTAGTCCGCGTCGGTCACCATGTCGATGAACGCCTGCGGCGACGGGTACTCGACGATGAGAATCGCGTCCCAGCCCGGGCGCTCGCCGTGGCCGATGATCACCATCGGCGCCTCGCCCGCGTAACGCACTGTCCCACCGACCCGCTGCACGTGTGGCACCACTTCGTGCGCGTACTGCATGTAGCGCTCGCGACCGCCGTCGACCTTGAACGTCAGCAGGTTGACCATCACCACCGGCACGTCAGCCGGCCGCGCCGCCAGCGCGGCGAACTGCTCGGGAGTCGGCTCCAGCCTGCCCATGGCCGTTACCCGCAGCCGCTCACGCCGCACCCTGCGAGGATCCGTGTCTCCATCCATTCATCGTGCGTCGCGATGCGCTTCGGCGTCGCGGAACCCGCGTTCCTGTGAAGTGGTTGGGAGATGTTTCAGATCGCCGAAAGCCCCGTGAGTGGAAATTAGCGTCGCCGGCATGGACGAAGCCGAAGCCAGATTTCACGCCGTGCACGGGTGGCTCAACCGAGAAGAAGCGCATTCGCGTCACGTCATCGGAAATGCGAAGTTGGTCAGCACTTTCTCGGCGACACTCGCGGCGACATTTCTCTCGGTCGCGGTCGCGGACACGGCGAACTTTCCCTGGGACGTCGCGGCCGGTACGTCGCTGCTGTTGGCGTTGGCGATCACGCTCGCCTTGATCGCCATGAAGCGCAAGGACTCAGTCGACGGCGACACGATCAAGGGCAAATCCGCCGGCGTCGTGCACGACGCCGCCATAGCCGCCGCTTTGACGAACAAGGGGCAGGCCGACCACGCGCACAACCTCCTGGTGATTCAGATCGCGCTGTCGCTTCTGAGTTGTGGCTTCGCGGTCGTGCCGATGATGCACAGATGAGTGGGCTAGGCGGACAGCTCCCGCTGCGCGGTGAACACCCTTCGCGCACCGCTGAGGGGATCGGTGAACTCGAGCCGATCCGCAAGTAGCTGCAACGGTCGGCTGAAATCGTCCGGCGCAACGTCGATCACGTCCGGGTAGAGCGAGTCGTTGATGATCGGTAGCCCCAGTGAGGCCATGTGTACTCGAAGCTGGTGGGTGCGCCCAGTCCGCGGCGTCAAGCGGTAAAACCCCTCGCCGAGATATTCGATGAATGTTTCGGCGTTCGGCTCCCCGGCCTCCTCGAAAGCCTGTAGTCGACTGCGCTCCTTGATGATTCGGCTGCGCAACGTCAGCGGGAACTCGAGCGCCGGATCCTCCCCCGCCCGCGCCAGATAAGTCTTGCGCACCTCGCCCCGCGCGAACAGCATCTGGTAAGCGCCCCGCACCTCGGGCCGCACCGTGAACAGCAGCACCCCGGCCGTCAGTCGGTCCAGCCGATGCGCGGGCGAGAGCTCCGGCAGGTCGAGCTCACGGCGCAAGCGGACGGTCGCGGTCTGGGCGACGTGCCCGCCGCGCGGCATGGTGGCCAGGAAGTGCGGCTTGTCCACCACGACGATGTCGTCGTCGCGGTGCAGCACCGGAACGTCGAACGGAACGGGCACTTCATCCGGCAGATCACGGTACAGGTAGACGTACGAATTCGGCTGCAACACAGTCGAAGCGGTGACGACGCTGCCGTCGGCCGCAACCACCTCGCCGTTGAACACCTTGGCCGCGGCAACCTCGCCGAACCGATCCGCCAGCTCCACCAGGACGGCACCGCCCCGCAGTCGCACCCGCGTCGGACCGAGCCCGTCGCGGTCGGGAAGCGGTGCAGGTTTCTTCATTCCCGGGTCGCTCCGCTCCTGCCCACCGCTCGCCTCAATTCAGTGGGACCGGCTCGAGGATCTCGGCCCGGGCCTCGGGAGCCGCAGCACGCAACGCGTCGGCGGACTCGTCGTCGGGCTGCTGCTGCGACTGCACCTCGGCCTCGACTCGGGCGATGTACGTCGACACCTCTCGGTCGACGTCCTCGGGGCTCCAACCCAGCACCGGCGCAACGACTTCCGCGACCTCGCGAGCACAATCCACGCCGCGGTGCGGATACTCGATGGCGACCCGCATGCGCCGCGCCAGGATGTCCTCGAGATGCAGCGCACCCTCGGCCATCGCGGCATACCACGCCTCGACCTTCAGGTAGACCGGCGCCGTGGTGATCGGTGTCAGCAGGTCGGGCTTGCCCTCCGCCATCGCCAGCACCTCACCGATCAGCGACCCGTAACGGTCCAACAGATGCCGGACCCGGTACGGGTGCAGGCCGTAGTGGGCACCGACGTGCTCGGTCTGGTTGATCAGCGCGAAGTACCCGTCGGCGCCCATCAGCGGCACCTTCTCGGTGATCGACTTCGCCACCCGGGTCGGGACGTACTCGGCCGCCGCGTCGATCGCGTCCTCGGCCATCACCCGGTAGGTGGTGTACTTGCCGCCCGCGATCGCGACCAACCCAGGGGCGGGGACGGCGACCGCGTGCTCGCGCGACAGCTTGGAGGTCTCCTCGCTCTCCCCCGCCAACAGCGGACGCAGGCCGGCGTAGACGCCGTCGATGTCGTCGGAGGTCAGTGGGGTGGCCAGCACGGTGTTGACCGTTTCCAGGATGTAGTCGATGTCGGCCTTCGTCGCGGCCGGGTGCGCCAGGTCGAGGTTCCAGTCGGTGTCGGTGGTGCCGATGATCCAGTGCGTGCCCCACGGGATCACGAACAGCACCGACTTCTCGGTCCGCAGGATGATCGCCACCTCGCTGACGATGCGGTCACGGGGCACCACGACGTGTACGCCCTTGGACGCGCGCACCCGGAAGCGGCCACGCTGCTTGGACAGGGCTTGAATCTCGTCGGTCCACACGCCGGTGGCGTTGACGACGACGTGCCCGTGCACCTCGGTGACGGCACCGTCCTCGGAGTCGCGCACCCGCACGCCGGTGACCCGATCGCCCTCGCGCAGCAGTGCCACCACCTGGCTCGACGTTCGTACCACCGCCCCGTAGTGCGCCGCGGTGCGCGCGACGGTCATCGTGTGCCTGGCGTCGTCGACGACGGTGTCGTAGTACCGGATGCCACCGATCAGCGAACTGCGCTTGAGTCCGGGGGCCAGCCGCAGCGCGCCCGCCTTGAAGAAGTGCTTCTGCGCGGGAACGGATTTCGCCCCGCCGAGCTGGTCGTAGAGGAAGATGCCCGCCGCGACGTAGGGCCGTTCCCACCAGCGCTTGGTCAGCGGAAACAGGAACGGCAGCGGCTTCACCAGATGCGGCGCCAGCGTGGTCAGCGACAGTTCGCGCTCGTGCAGGGCCTCCCGGACCAGGCCGAACTCCAGCTGTTCGAGGTAGCGCAGCCCCCCGTGGAACATCTTCGACGACCGGCTCGACGTGCCCGACGCGTAGTCGCGGGCCTCGACGAGGGCGACCTTGAGCCCGCGGGTGGCGGCATCGAGCGCGGCACCGGCCCCGACGACGCCGCCGCCGATGACGACGACGTCGAACTGCTCACTGCCCAGCCGCTCCCAGGCGGCGGCGCGCTGCTGGGGGCCGAGCAGGGTCTGCCCGTTGCCCGGACCGGGGATCGGGTCACTCACGCCAAGGACTCCTAGGGTTACTCGTCGGTAGGCGCTGCCCCTGCGAGCCTAACCGGCCTCAGTCGAGATCGTCGTGCGCCATCAGTCGGCGGGCGGCCTCGACGGTCGAGCCCGACAGCGACGGGTACACCGAAAGCGTCTGGGCCAGGTCGGTCACCGAGAGGTTGTTCTGCACTGCCAGCGCGATCGGCAGGATCAGCTCCGAGGCGATCGGCGCGACCACCACCCCACCGATCACGGTGCCCGTCGCCGGACGGCAGAAGATCTTGACGAAGCCGCGTCGCAGCAACGACATCTTGGCCCGTGCGTTGGTGGTCAGCGGGAGCATCATCGTGCGTGCGGGCACCGTGCCGTCGTCGATCGCGGACTGCGCCACCCCGACGGCGGCGATCTCCGGCCGGGTGAACACCGCGGCGGCCACGGTGCGCAGCCGAATCGGCGACACCCCCTCGCCCAACACGTGATACATCGCGATGCGACCCTGCATGGCGGCCACCGACGCCAGCGGAAGTAGCCCGGTGCAGTCGCCCGCGGCATAGATCCCGGCCGCCGACGTGCGCGAAACCCGGTCCACCGGAAGGTAACCGCCGGGACCGAGTTCGATGCCGACCTTCTCGAGACCCAGTCCGCCGGTGTTCGGCACCGAACCGACGGTCATCAGCGCGTGGCTGCCGTCGACGACGCGGCCGTCGGCCATCGCGACACGCGACTCCGTCGGCGGTGCGCGTCACCGAATCCGCGCGGGCGTTCTTGACCAGGGACACCCCGCGTTCGGTGAACGCCTCCTCCAGCACGGCAGCGGCGTCGGAGTCCTCGTGCGGCAGGATCTGGTCGCGGCTGGCCACCACGGTGACCTTGATGCCGAGTTCGGTGTACGCGTTGCAGAACTCCGCGCCCGTCACGCCGGACCCGACGATCACGAGATGTTCGGGAAGCTCGGTGAGGTCGTAGAGCTGGCGCCAGTTGAGGATGCGCTCGCCGTCGGGCACCGCCGACGGCAGCACCCGCGGGCTCGCGCCGGTGGCGATGAGCACGACGTCGGCCTTGAGCACGCCGATCTTGCCGTCGGATGTGGTCACCTTCACTCGGTGGTGGGCCATGCCGGGGATGTCGTCGACCAATTCACCGCGGCCCTGAACGACGGTGACACCGTCGCGCAGCAGTTGACTGCCGATGTCGGCGGACTGTGACCGGGCAAGCGTCTTGACCCGGTTGTTGATCTGTCCGATGGAGATCTTCGCGTCCTCGATGGCGATGTCGAAGCCGAGGCCGTCGGCGCGTCGCAGCTCGGTGCGCACGCCCGTCGACGCGATGAGCGTCTTGGACGGCACGCAGTCGAAGAGCACACAGGCTCCGCCGATGCCGTCGGAGTCCACGACGGTGACCTGCGCGACGTCCGGGCCACGGGCCGCCGCGACCAGTGCGGCCTCGTAGCCGGCGGGACCGCCGCCGATGATCACGATGCGGGTAGCCACGCGACTAACTTAGCCGTCGGTGACCGACCCAACCCGTTGGTACCGTCGCGGAAAAGTCGGGTCGCTTCGCTCCTGCCCTCCGAAATCCGCACCCACCCCTTAGGCTTGCCCCCGTGCCGCTCTACGCCGCCTACGGATCGAACATGCATCCGGAGCAGATGCTGCAGCGCGCACCCCATTCCCCGATGGCGGGAACGGGGTGGCTGCACGGCTGGCGGCTGACGTTCGGCGGCGCGGACATCGGCTGGGAGGGCGCGCTGGCCACCCTCGTCGAGGACCCCGACTCGAAGGTGTTCGTCGTGCTCTACGACATGACCAAGGAGGACGAGGCCAACCTCGACCGCTGGGAGGGTGCGGAGCTCGGCTTCCACAAGAAGATCCGATGCCGCGTGCATCGCGTGTCCTCGGACACCGACACCGATCCGGTGCTGGCGTGGCTGTACGTCGTCGACGCGTGGGAGGGCGGCATCCCGTCGGCGCGCTACCTCGGCGTGATGGCCGACGCCGCCGAAATCGCCGGTGCTCCTGCCGAATACGTGCACGACCTTCGGACGCGGCCGGCGAGCAACATCGGCCCCGGGACGTAGCGAGCGTCGCGGGGGTCAGACTCCCGCGGAGTGCTCGACGACGTTGACCATCACCCGAACCCCGACCGCAAGCGCCCGCTCGTCGAGATCGAACGTCGGCTGGTGAAGGTCCAGTTGCGGGCCGCGGCCGGACCAGACGCCGAGGCGCGCCATCGCGCCGGGTACCTCTTCGAGGTACCAGGAGAAGTCCTCGCCGCCGCCCGACTGGTGCGTGTCGGTCAGCACGTCGACGCCCGACCGACTCGATGGCGTGAGTGAGGATGCGCGTGGAGATCTCCTCGTTGACCACCGGCGGCACACCGCGGCGGTACTGCACGCTGTACTCCACGTTCAGGGGCGCCAGCAGCGACGAGACGATCTCGCCGACGAGGTCCTCCATCGCGACCCAGGCCTCCCGGCTGGCCGTGCGGATGGTCCCGGCCACCGAACCGGTCTGCGGGATGGCGTTGGCGGCCACGCCCGCGTTGACCGCACCCCACACCATGACGGTGCTGTGGCGAGGATCGAGCCGCCGCGACAACACCCCGGGCACGCCGGTGATCAGGGTGCCGAGCGCGTAGACGAGGTCGCCGGTCAGATGCGGTCGCGACGTGTGCCCGCCCGGCGAGAGCAGCGTGATCTCGACCTGATCGGCCGCCGACGTGATCGGGCCCGCCTTGATGGCCACCTTGCCGACCTCCAGCCGCGGGTCGCAGTGCAGCGCGAAGATTCGCGACACCCCGGCGAGCGCGCCTGCGGCGACGGCGTCGATGGCGCCACCGGGCATGAGCTCTTCGGCGGGCTGGAAGATCAGCCGAACGCCGACGGGAAGTTCGGGCACCGACGCCAGCGCGAGCGCCGCGCCGAGCAGCACTGCGGTGTGGCCGTCGTGCCCGCACGCGTGAGCCACATCGGGCACCGTCGACGCGTAGGGCGCACCGCTGCGCTCGGCCATTGGTAGCGCGTCCATGTCCGCGCGCAGCGCCACCCGCGGCCCATGCTCGGGTCCGATGTCGCAGGTCAGCCCGGTGCCGCCGGGCAGCACCTTCGGGTTGAGCCCGGCGTCGGCCAGATGCGACGCGACGAACTGGGTGGTCGCGAACTCCTGGCGACCCAGTTCGGGGTGCGCGTGGATGTGCCGACGCCAAGCGACCAGGTCGTCGTGGTGCGCGGCCAGCCAGCGCTCGGTGTAGTCGTGCAGGCTCATGACGCCGCCCTGACGGGCGTGCAGGTCGAGCACGCGGTCACGTTCTGCGGGACGTCTCGGCCAGGCTGACGACCGTGCGGGCCAGCATGACGGCCCCTTCGACGACGGCCTTGTCGGCGCTGGGCCCGGCGGCCGCCGCGGCGAAGCCGGGCTGGTGGATCGAGGCCCCCTTCGCGTCGATGCCGACGATCGGGTGGATGCCGGGCATGACCTGCGTGACGTTGCCCATGTCGGTGCTGCCGAGCGGAAGCAAAGCCTCGACGTCGGCGCCGACCGGGGTGCGACCGAGCCGCACCATCTCGCTGCGGAACGTCTCGGCCAGCCAGGTGTCGGGAGTCAGTTCGAGGTACGACGGTTCGGTCTCGGCGACGGAGTAGTCGCAGCCCGTCGCGATCGCGCCCGCGAGGAAGCAGTCGGCCATCCGGCCCTCGAGCGTGCGCAGCGATTCGGCATCGTTGGCGCGCATCGTGTACTCCATCCGGCGCGTGCCCCGGAATGACGTTGGTGGCCTGCCCGCCGTCGGTGACGATGCCGTGCATCATGTGGCCGGGCTCCATCTGTTGGCGCAGCAGGCCGATGGCCACCTGCGCGACGGTGATGGCGTCGGCGGCATTGAGCCCCAGATACGGCGCGACGGCGGCGTGCGATTCGCGGCCCGTGTAGCTGACCGCCACCTGCGAGAGCGCCAGCGACCGCGCGCGGGCGATGTCGAGCGGACCGGCGTGCAGCATCACCGTGGCGGCGACGTCGTCGAACGCACCGGCGTTGAGCAGCAACACCTTTCCGCCACCCGCCTCCTCGGCGGGCGTGCCGAGCAGTACGACGGTGAGGCCGAGCTCGTCGGCGACCTCCGCCAACGCCAGCGCCGTGCCGACCGCCGATGCCGCAATGATGTTGTGCCCGCACGCGTGTCCGATGCCAGGGAGCGCGTCGTACTCCGCGCAGACCCCGATGACCAGCGACCCGCTTCCGTAGCTCGCCCGGAACGCGGTATCCAATCCGCCGGGAGCGGCGGTGATCTCGAAGCCGCGTTCCGCGACCAGCGCTTGCGTCTTTGCGCAGCTGCGGTGTTCGTCGAAGGCGAGTTCCGGATCGGCGTGAATCGAGTGCGACAACTCGATCAGGTCGCCACGCCGGCGCATAACCGCCTCCTCGACGGTGGCGGACGCGGTGGCGATGGACATCCTCGCAGTATCTCACCGTCCGCTGGTGCGTTCCCCTTGGCGTCTGGTGCCCTCCCCGATACCTTCCCGTTGAGATAGCGCTGGTGGTCAGCGTCACTCGAACTTCGTGACGCTGAGTACTCACTCAACGGGCGTCGCGCGTTCCATCACGCCACCGGTCACCGACGTAGGCTGCTTCCTCGTGACCGGTGCGCTCGATCCGCAGGCCCTCGCCGACGCAGCCGCTGCCGAATTGCGCAACCGCACCGGCATCGACGGCTTCGACGTCGCCGTCGTGCTCGGCTCGGGCTGGGCGCCTGCCGCCGCCGAACTCGGCACGCCAAGCCACGTCATTGCGATGGCCGAGCTGCCCGGGTTCACCCCGCCGACGGCGGCAGGCCACGGCGGTCAGGTGCTCGTCCTCCGCGTCGGCGACAAGCGGGTCCTGGCGCTCGTCGGCCGCATCCACGCCTACGAAGGTCACGACCTGCGCCACGTCGTGCACCCCGTGCGCACGGCGTGCGCGGCCGGGGTGCGCACGGTCGTGCTGACCAACGCCGCGGGCGGGTTGCGCGAGGACTTCACCGTCGGCCAGCCGGTGCTGATCGCCGACCACCTCAACCTGACCGCGCGCTCACCGCTGGTCGGGGCGCAGTTCGTCGACCTCGTGGACGCGTACTCGCCGCGGCTGAGGGCGCTGGCCCGCGAGGTCGATCCAAGCCTGGCCGAAGGGGTCTACGCGGGACTGCCGGGGCCGCACTACGAGACGCCCGCCGAGATCCGGATGCTGCGCACGCTCGGCGCCGACCTCGTCGGCATGTCGACGGTGCACGAGACGATCGCGGCGCGCGCGGCAGGCGCCGACGTGATGGGCGTATCGCTGGTGACGAATCTGGCGGCGGGCATGACGGGCGAGCCGCTGAGCCACGCCGAGGTGCTGGAGGCCGGCCGTCAGTCGGCGACGCGGATGGGTTCCCTGCTGGCCGAGGTGCTCGCGCGCCTGTAGGCCCTGCGCCTGCTGACGCGCCCAGAGAGCGCGGCGAACCCGCGGGCCATCAGCGGCGCGGCGAACAGCATCAGGAGCACCCGGACCACCTGGGCGGCGATGATGAACGTGACGTTCGACCCGGTCTCCACGGCGGTGGCCAGCACTGCGTAGATGCCGCCGGGGCTCGTCGACAGGTAGCCCTCCAGCGGGGTGAGCCCGGCGACGTGGGCCAGCAAGCACGCCAAGGCCCGCACACGCGACGTTGAGGAACACGATGAGTCCGAGCGCGGCGGGTAGTGCCCGCCCGATGGCCCGCACCGATTCGCGGGTGAAGGCGATGCCCGCCTGCCAGCCGATCACGGCGTAGCCGAGCTGGACGAGCGCGATCGGCACCCACAGGCCGAACGAGAAGCCGGTGAGCTCGAGCGCGATCGTGATGGCCATGGGGCCGAGCAGGCCGGCGCCGGGCAAGCGGATCAGTCGACCTCCGGTGGCGCCGACGAGCACGATGACGACGAGCATCGCGACGCTGAGGTACCAAGGGGCAGAACCACTTTGCATGGTGACCGGTGCGCGTGGACGTCTTCTCCGCGTGGTAGACGAGGGTGACGACGACGGGCATCGACGCGGTGATGAGCGCGACGCGCAGGTACTGGACCACGGCGACGACGCGGTCGTCACCGCCGAGCTCGCGGGCGATGGCGACCAGACCGGAGGCGCCGCCTGCCACCAGCGCGAGCGCCCCCGTCAACGGGCTGACGTCGCGGTGCAGGCCGAGCAGCGCGCCGGCGAAGATGCTGAGCACCAACGTCGCGATCGCGACGCCGAGCACGATCGGCCAGTCCGAGCCAAGCGCCGTCAGCGCGTCGCGGTGGACCATCGTGCCGATGTAGACGCCGAGCACGCCCTGCGCGGCGATGCCTGCCTTGCGGGGCATCCCCGTCGGGTGCGAGCGAGAGCAGCGCGAGCGCGATGCCGACGATCAGGGCCGCGAACAGGGCAGCCGACGGGACGCCGAGGTACGTCAGGGGCACGGTCACTGCGACCGTGATCACGACCAGCAGAGCCCATTTCCACATAAGGCAAGTATGCACTTGCTAAAACATCGATCACAAACTGGCAATAATCACGCAGATACCAAGGTATAACTTGGTAATGATCACGAACACCGTCACGGCCGTCGAGAGCGCAACCGAGTTGCGGGAGTCGATCATGGCCCTGACCCGCCAACTTCGCAGGCACCGCAGCGACAACGGACTGACCCTCAGCCAGCAGCAGGTGCTCGGCGAGGTCAGCCGCGCCGGAGTGACCACCCCGGCCGAACTGGCGACGCGCATGCACGTGCGCGTGCAGTCGCTCACCGACGGCATCAACACCTGGAGGCGCGCGGCCTGATCGCGCGCCGAACCGACGTCGACGACCGCCGCCGCCAACTCATCGAGGTGACCGCCGAGGGAATGGCCCTTCTGGAGGCCGACCGCGCCGAGCGGGATCAGTGGCTCAACGAGGCAATGCGCGAGCACCTGACCGACCTCGAGTTCAACCTGCTGATGCTGGTCGCACCGGTGATCCGCAAGCTGGCCGATGAGCGCTTGCGCGAAGAGTGATCGACCCAGCCAGCACAATGAACGCATGACGGAGACGCCCCTGACGTTCGGCACCGCAGGCCTGCGCGGACCGATGCGCGACGGGCCAGGAGGCATGAACGTCGACACCGTGACGAGGGCGACGTGGGCCGTTGCCAAGGTGCTCAAGGACCGGTGTTTGGGTGGCTCGACCGTCGTCGTCGGGCGCGACGCACGCCACCAGTCCGACGACTTCGCCATGGCTGCCGCGGAAGTGCTTGTCGCCGAGGGCTTCTCCGTCGTGCTGCTGCCCGACGCCGCACCGACACCCGTCGTAGCGTTCGCCGTCCGGCACATGCGTGCGGCGGCGGGCGTGCAGATCACCGCCTCGCACAACCCGCCGACGGACAACGGCTACAAGGTGTACTTCGACGGGGGCCTGCAGATCGTCCCGCCGACCGACCGCGACATCGAATCGGCCATGGCCGCCGCCCCCGCGACGATCGACCGCGCGCCGGTCTCACCGAGTAGTACCGAAATCGTCGAGCAGTACATCGCCCGCGCGGCGTCGGTCCGCCGGACCACGGAGGACGTGCGCGTGGCGCTGACGCCGATGCACGGTGTCGGCGGCGAGGTCGCCGTGCAGGTCCTGCGCGAAGCCGGCATCACGGACGTGCACGTCGTCGAGGAACAGTTCGCACCCGACCCCGACTTCCCCACCGTCGACTTCCCCAACCCGGAGGAGCCCGGCGCGACGGATCTACTGCTGTCGCTGGCGGCGTACTCAGACGCCGACGTCGCCATCGCGCTGGACCCCGACGCCGACCGGTGCGCGATGGGCGTACCGACCGTCGAGGGTTGGCGCATGCTCACCGGCGACGAAACGGGTTGGCTGTTGGGTGATTACATCTTGACGCAACTCGACTCGGACGTGGCCGACAGCACCGTTGTGGCCAGCACCATCGTGTCCTCACGCATGCTGGCCGCCATCGCGGCCAGTCACGGAGCCGAACACGTCGAGACGCTGACCGGCTTCAAGTGGTTGGCGCGTGCCGACGCCGGCCGTCCTGGCGCGACGCTGGTGTACGCCTACGAAGAGGCCATCGGGCACTGCGTCGATCCATCGGCCGTGCGGGACAAGGACGGCATCAGCGCGGCGGTGTTGGTCTGCGACCTGGTGGCGGCGCTTCGGCGCGAGGGCCGCACGGTGTCCGACGCGCTGGACGACCTCGCCCGTAAATACGGCCTGCACATGACGACGGCAGTGTCGGTGGAAATCGACGCCGACGCGGTGATGTCGGCGCTGCGCGCCGACCCCCCGACCCGGGTCGCCGACGAGGACGTGGCCGTCGTCGACCTGTTGGACCGCCGGGGTCAGGAGCGCACGGACGCATTGATCTACACGGGTGAGACGATCCGGCTCGCCGTGCGTCCGTCCGGAACCGAGCCGAAGGTCAAGGCCTACCTGGAGATTCGGCTGCCGGTGCAGGAGGACGTGGAATCAGTACGCGAATTCGCGGAAGGCAGGCTCGAGGACGCGAAGGCCGCGGCCGTCGACCTGCTTCAGCGCGGACCGAACTGACGGTCCCCCGCGTCGCCGAGCCCCGGCACGATGTAGGCGACGTCGTTGAGTCCGTCGTCGATGGTGGCGGTGAACAACCGGAGGTTCGGTGCCACCCGCTCGACGGCGGCGATACCCTCCGGCGCACAAACGACGCACACGGCGGTGATGTCGACGGCACCGCGCGCGAGCAGTAGGCCGATCGTGTGCGCCATCGACCCGCCGGTGGCCAGCATCGGGTCGAGCACCATGACTGGTTGAGCGCTCAGGTCGTCGGGCAGCGATTCCAAATACTGTGTGGGAAGCGCGGTTTCCTCGTCGCGGGCGATCCCGACGAACCCGACGCGAGCCTCGGGAATCAGAGCGTGAGCCTGGTCGACCATGCCGAGCCCGGCCCTCAACACCGGAACCAGCAGCGGCGGTGACGCCAGCCGGGAGCCGGTGGTGTCGGTGAGCGGGGTGCGCACCGGCACGGATTCCGTGGCGGCGTCGCGAGTGGCCTCGTAGACGAGCATCAGCGTGAGGTCGCGCAACGCGGCCCGGAAACCGGCGTTGTCGGTCCGCTCGTCGCGAAGGGCGGTCAGCCGCGCCGCGGCGAGGGGGTGATCGACAACGCGAACGTCCATGCGCAAAACCTAGTGGAACCACGGCCGTCGGAGACGCCAATGGAACCGAAGCGCGCTGGCGGCCGTCATAACCGCATGCTCGCCGATACCGCCACCATCCACGCCCTCGGCGCGGACCATTCCGGCCACGCCGCCCAACTCGACGCCATCGCCGCGCTGCTCGCGACGGTCCACGGACAACTCGGGTCCGATGCACTCGGGTCGGTGGGCGCCCGCTTCGTAGCGGCGTTGTCCGACGCCGTCTCGCACCAAGCCGACCTGCTCGGACGGCTGAGTGAGCGAGCGGCCACAGCAGGCGGCGTCGCACACCGCACAGCCGCGGCCTACCTTGCCGCCGAGCATGGTGGCGGCCAGGCGATCGCGGAGCTCGGGACGTAGCCATGGCCAGTGCGTTGGCGGCGACGCTGGCGGCGCCCCTTCACGAACTCGCCGCCACGGTGGGACCGGGGTGGGCAGCAGGCGAGGGTCCCGCATCCGTGTTCGCGGCGGTCCGCGACCAGCTTTCCGGGGTCTCGTCGAGCGCCGCGGGGTCGTGGCGCGTGGCGGGCGCGGGGTGGACGGGATCGGGAGCGGACGCCGCTGGCGAGTTCAGTAGCGCGACCGTCGCCGCCGTCGAAGCGCTCGCGGCTCGCGCAGAGGCGCTCGGTGTCGTGACGACGCGGGCGGGCGAGGCGGTGGCTCGGGCACGGGCGCGGCTCCAGGGGATCATCGACGACTTCGAGGCGCGCGCCGCCGCGATGGACCCCGACGCACCCGGCGCCGAGGCGGCGTTGGTGGCGCAGGCACAGCGGGCGCTCGACGAGGCCACCGCCGTGGTCGACGAACTCCGGGCCGAGCTCGACGTGCACGCCGCCGCGGCGGCCGAGCCGGCCTCCCCCGCCACGTGGCCCGCATCCGCCTCGACGGGCGCGACCGGGTTCGGCGGTCCGGCCGCATCGCCGGTGCGGTCGGAACTCGGCGGCGGCTCCGGACTCGGCGGCCTCGGGTCGGGACTCGGCGGCGGGCTGGGGTCAGGGCTAGGCGGTGGAACCGGATCGGGGTTTGGCGGTGGAGTCCCGTCATCGGCCGGCTCGTCGGACTTCGGGGCCGGGTTGGGTACTCACCGGGCCGCTGGCCCGTTACCGGACGCGGCGATGTTCGGCAGCGGTGTCGCGATCGCACTGCCCGACGGCTCGACGGCGAGCGCTCCGAACGCCGTCGCGGCAGACGCCGTGCGCCACGCGCTCACCCAACTCGGCGTGCCGTACGACTGGGGTGGCACCACGCCCGGCGTCGGCCTCGATTGCAGCGGATTGACGCAGTGGGCGTATCACGAAGCGGGACTGGATCTTCCACGGCTGGCGCAGGAGCAGGACGTGGGTGCGGCCGTGACTCAGGGGGCGTTACGCCCAGGCGACCTGGCGGTGTGGGACGGTCACGTCGCGATGATCGTAGGCAACGGGCAGATGATCGAAGCGGGTGATCCGATTCATCTTTCGCTGATCCGAACGACCAACGCGGGTCAGGGTTTTCAAGGCTTCTGGCGGCCTACGGCGTGAGTGGCGACCGACTTCACACCATCTCCTCGGCCCGTTTCATGTGACTCTCGAAACCCCGTTTTTGCGGCCATCGCGCGGTAGCGGTCCCGATGGCGGACGGTATCGCAAAGTACCTCGGCCTCAATCGGGCGACACGTCACATGTGATCACAGACGAAGACGTACCTCTTGCCTCCCCAGTCGTACCAGTCGTGGACCAGCTCACCGGCGTCCACACGGGCCTGATTTACCGGCTTCCCGTGATGCCACATAATCCGTAACGGCGCGCCGTCGCGCCGCGCGGCCTCACGCGCCGCTATGTAGCCGGTCTGGCTCCTCGTGTCCAGCACCTCGATGACCTCGCCGGTCGCCAGCGACTCCACATATGCCTTGTCCATCGCACACCCGTTCTCCCCACGCCCACTCACCGCCACGCCTCCCCGTACACCTGGTACGTGCTATCGCGGTGACCAACAAGTCCACCACGCTGGCCGAGTTCCGCGAGGTGAATCTCGGCGACGACGACCTCAGAAGATGTTGGGAGCCTCGTTCAGCGTGTCCAGCTTGTCGCCCTACTCTTTGGCCGGAGCGTCGAACTCGCGCATGGCCTGAATGAACTCGCGGACGTTCAGCGGGTCGTCGGGGTAGAGCCGGATGTAGTTCGTGATCTGGGTGGTCAGCGACCGAACAGCCGCCGACTAGCTAGACTGTAGGTGTTCCACCGCGCGGCAAAGGGCCAGGTGGAACGCGGTAAGGAGTCAGCAATGGCATGGAGAACACAGAAGGAGATAATCCGCGACCGCGACCAAGATCGCCGGGATCGCGAGCGCCGCGAGGCTCGGGATGCCAGCGCCTACTGGGATGGTGGGGGTTGCGAATGCGAGGACGACGACGACGACCGTGAGTGAGCATGAGCACGGCGTCCTCGACAACCCATGACGCCGGTCTTGGCGGTGATCCTGTCGATGATGTCATCCCACTCCTCAGCCATCTCGTACAGCTTCTTGCCACCCTCGATGGCGGCCAGCGCAATGGCACCGACACCGGTAGCGCCCGCCGCGACAGGGCCCGCGCCCAGCGCGCCCCCGTCATCGGAAGCCACCGCCACCAGCCCGTCTTGTCCTTGGTAACCCGGTGCACCTCAAACACCACCAGCCCGGCACACGCCATGAGCACGGTGATACCCGCACTTTCGACGCCAGTGCGTCTGAATACCGTTCAGCCGCAGGCAAATTGGTCGATGCATGCGCGCGGCCTCGGTGCTCACGTCAGGTGCGTTCGGCTGCGTTCAGTGTTGGCAACCCTATTGATACCCTGCCGAAGCGGGTGACCCGATCCATCTTTCTCCGATCCGAACGACCAACGCAGGTCAGGGTTTTCAGGGCTTCTGGCGGCCGACGGCGTGAGTAGCGACTGACTTCACGCCATCTCCTCGGCCCGTTTCATGTGACTCTCGAAACCCAGTTTTGCGGCCATCGCGCGGCGGCGGTCCCGAGGGCAGCGGACGGTATGTGATTCACAGGAGATGCTCGATACCCCCTCGTCGACGCGCCAGCGCTGCAATCTCACTCACCAGAAGGCTCATACCGATACCAGGGGCCCGCAGCACGCCCGACGGCGCGATCCTGTTCACCCATGCCCAACAGGCGATGGGCGCCCTCTGGTTCCTCGGCACCCTTGGTGCGGACCAACTCCGGTTCACCCAGAGCTGCACTATCACCAACCAGTCGTGCAGTAGACGCACTGAGCATCACCGCACCCGGCGTAACGGTCGGTTACCCGCTGTGCCATCCCGACCTGCTCACCAACGGCGGTGTAACCCAAAGCACCCGAACCGAACTCACCCGCAATCACCTGACCCGAGTTCCGGCGCACCCGCAACAGGAGATCCACACCGTCGCGATCTTCGACCTGGGCCGCAAGCCGTTAGTGCCAAAGGGGGTCAGGTAGGCGCGTACCGCATGATCCTCGCCCCCGGCTCAACCGATGCGCAGGGATGGACGCCCCGCAAAGGTCGACGATGCCGACGCCGCCAAACTCCGTCTCCGGGAGAAGGGCATCACGGCCACTGACATCGCGAAGATGCGGGGAGCCTCCCGTCACTGTGTACGGCTACTTGGCCGAGAGCGACTGCGATTAAGAGCGCCTGGTGATTTCGCGATTCCGGCTGTGCCACCACGGTGGTGCAGGCAGCCTTATACACACACGACGCTGTTCAGCGTTCGCTGACATGGGGTGTTTGTGGGGGTGATATGTCTGCCGACAGCGCGGTAGCCGCCGAGCCGCCCACCCGGGGTCAAGGAGCGTCGTTCACCTACGACGCCTTCTTGTCCTACAACCACCACGACGGGGCCGTCGCCGCCGGAATCCAGAAGGGCTTGCACCGCATCGGTCGCCGGATGGGCCAGTTGAATGCGCTGCGGGTGTTTCGCGATACCACCGACATGGCCGCCAATCCCGAACCTGTGGGGCAAGGTCACCGACGCGATGGACCGCTCCCGCTACCTGATCGTGGTGCTGTCCCCACGGGCGGCGGCTTCTGAGTGGGTCAACAAGGAAGTCGCCTACTGGCTGGAGCAGCGCGGGCCGGACCAGCTGTTGATCGTGCTGGCCGAGGGCCACCTGCACTACGACGAAGCCACCGAACGGTTTGACCCGGATCGGTCCGACGCCGCGTTGCCGGTGCTGACCGAGCCTGGGGTGCTGGCCGCCGAACCGCTCCACGTCGACGTCAGCGGGGACGCGCCGTGGGACCCGCAGGCACCGACGTTCCGCGACAAGGTCACCGACCTGGCCGCCCCGATCCACGGCAAATCCAAGTACGAACTGGCCAGCGATGACGTGCGCGAGCAGCGCCGATTCCGCCGCTTGCGCCGCGCCGCGATCATCGGCCTGGTCATGCTGACCGTCATCGCGGTCGCCGCCGCAGCGATCGCGGTCGTGAAACAACAAGAAGCGAATCGCCAACGACAAGAAGCCGTGCAGCAACGCAATGAGGCAGAAGCTCGGCGGCTGGTCTCCGAGGCCCAGTCGATGCTGGCCGGTACCCGTTCCGGTGGCGATGTGCGCGCCTTCCAGCAACTGCTCGCGGCACGACGACTTGCGCAAACGCCGATGACGGTCCACTGCTCAATGCGCTGGTCAAGACGATCAACACAATCAAGATCATCGAGACGCCGTCGGCGGTGTACAGCGTGGCGTTCAGCCCCGACGGCACGCGCATCGTCTCCGGCAGCGCCGACAACACGGTGCGGCTGTGGGACGCGGACACCGGCCAACCCGATCGGCGCAGCCGCTGACCGGCCACACCGGACTCGGTGATCAGCGTGGCGTTCAGCCCCGACGGCAAGCGGATCGTCTCCGGCAGCGCCGACAAGCACGGTGCGGCTGTGGGACGCGGACACCGGCCAACCGATCGGCGAGCCGCTGACCGGCCACACGGACGCGGTGTCCAGCGTGGCGTTCAGCCCCGACGGCACGCGCATCGTCTCCGGCAGTCACGACAACACGGTGCGGCTGTGGGACGCGGCCACCGGCCAACCGATCGGCGCAGCCGCTGACCGGCCACACGCGACGCGGTGTTCAGCGTGGCGTTCAGCCCCGACGGCCACCGCATCGTCTCCGGCAGTCTACGACAACACCGTGCGGCTGTGGGACGCCGACACCGGCCAACCGATCGGCGCAGCCGCTGACCGGCCACACCGACTCGGTGATCAGCGTGGCGTTCAGCCCCGACGGCACCGCATCGTCTCCGGCAGCGCCGACAACACGGTGCGGCTGTGGGACGCGGACACCGGCCAACCCATCGGCCAGCCGCTGACCGGCCACACCGAGCACGGTGTCCAGCGTGGCGTTCAGCCCCGACGGCAAGCGCATCGTCTCCGGCAGTGCCGACAACACGGTGCGGCTGTGGGACGCCGACACCGGCCAACCGATCGGCGAGCCGCTGACCGGCCACACCGGACGCGGTGTGCAGCGTGGCGTTCAGCCCCGACGGGCACGCGCATCGTCTCCGGCAGCTGCCGACAACACCGTGCGGGTGTGGGACGCCGACACCGGCCAACCCGTCGGCCAGCCGCTGACCGGCCACACGGACGCGGTGACCAGCGTGGCGTTCAGCCCCGACGGCAAGCGCATCGTCTCCGGCAGCGCCGACAACACGGTGCGGCTGTGGGACGCGGCCACCGGCCAACCCGTCGGCGCAGCCGCTGACCGGCCACACCGACGGGGTGTCCAGCGTGGCGTTCAGCCCCGACGGGCACCGCATCGTCTCCGGCAGCGCCGACAACACGGTGCGGCTGTGGGACGCCGACACCGGCCAACCCGTCGGCCAGCCGCTGACCGGCCACACCGGACACGGTGACCAGCGTGGCGTTCAGCCCCGACGGCACGCGCATCGTCTCCGGCAGCGCCGACAACACGGTGCGGCTGTGGGACGCCGACACCGGCCAACCCGTCGGCCAGCCGCTGACCGGCCACACGGACGCGTGTGACCAGCGTGGCGTTCAGCCCCGACGGCAAGCGCATCGCCTCCGGCAGTGGCGACAACACGGTGCGGCTGTGGGACGCCGACACCGGCCAACCGATCGGCGCAGCCGCTGACCGGCCACACGGACGCGGTGTCCAGCGTGGCGTTCAGCCCCGACGGCAAGCGCATCGCCTCCGGCAGCTGACGACAACACGGTGCGGCTGTGGGACGCCGACACCGGCCAACCGATCGGCCAGCCGCTGACCGGCCACACCGGACGCGGTGACCAGCGTGGCGTTCAGCCCCGACGGCACGCGCATCGTCTCCGGCAGCTCGCGACAACACCGTGCGGCTGTGGGACGCCGACACCGGCCAACCCATCGGCGACCCACTGACCGGCCACACCGGCACGGTGTCCAGCGTGGCGTTCAGCCCCGACGGCACAGCGCATCGTCTCCGGCAGCGACGACACCACGGTGCGGCTGTGGCCCGCTTACCCCGACGCCGCGTCGGCGTTGTGCGCCAAGCTCACCACCAACATGAGCCACCAGCAGTGGCGGGACTGGGTGTCGCCCGACATCGACTACATCGAAGTCTGTCCGGGACTGCCCATCGCACCGGACGAGTCCCGCTGAGGGGGTGAGTGGTGTCGCGGGTGTTTTTGAGTCATTCCAGCCGGGATAGCCGCCAGGCGATCGCGGTCAAGGCGTGGCTGATCGAGCAGGAGCCGGGTCTGGCCGACGAGATCTACTTGGATCTGGACCCGCACACCGGCATTCGGCCCGGGGACACGGTGGAAGCAGGCGCTGCAGCAGGCCAATGCCCGCTGTGAGGCGGTGATCTGCCTGCTGTCGACGCACTGGGAAGCCTCCGCCCGAGTGCAAGACCGAGTTCCGGTACGCCGAGACGTTGAACAAGGCGATCGTGGTGGCCCGGCTGGAGCCGGTGCCCGACACCAACATCACCTCGGAGTGGCAGCGTTGCGACCTGTTCGTCGGCGACGGCCCCACCACCAACCGATCTCGGTTGACGGCGGCGAGCCGGTGGTGTTGGCCACCGAGGGCTTGCAGCGGCTGCTGAATGGGCTGCGCGCGTTGGGGATTGGGGCGGAGTACTTCCCGTGGCCGCCGCCGGGCGACCCGGAGCGTGCCCCGTATCGGGGGTGGGCACCGCTGGAGGAAGCCGATGCGGCGGTGTTCTTCGGGCGCGACGCCCAGATTCTGCGCGGCCTGGATGTGCTGCGCGGCATGCGCACCGCCGGGGTGGAGTCGCTGTTCGTGATCCTCGGCCCGTCCGGAGCCGGGAAGTCGTCGTTTCTGCGGGCCGGGCTGCTGCCGAGGCTGCGCCGCGACGACCGGACGTTCCTGCCGATGCCGATCGTGCGCCCCGAACGCGCGGTGCTGACCGGCGAACTCGGCCTGGCCCACGCCATCCACCAACTGCGCACCGAGTCTGGGTCTGCACGAGCCGATGCTGGGGGTGATCAAGAACGCCTGCCTGGCCTCCGACGGTGGAGCGGCTGCGGGGCTGGCTGGAGGAGGCCCGCCAGGTCGCCCGCGCCCGGCTGCTGGATGTGGCCGCCGAGCAGCCCGCCCCCACCCTGGTGCTGCCGGTGGATCAGGCCGAGGAACTGTTCAACGCCGACGCCGGACCCGAGGCCGCGCGCTTCCTGGAGCTACTGGCCGCGCTGGTGCAGCACGAGGCGGGGGTGACCCCGGCGATGGTCGTGGCGGTCACCATCCGCGCCGACCGCTACGAGCCGCTGCAGACCGCCCCGGAGTTGGCCGGGGTGCATGCCCGCGATGTTCGACGACCTCAAACCCATGCCGCCCGCCGGGTACACCGAGGTCATCACCGGCCCGGCCCGGCGCGCCACCGCCGCCGGGCGGCGGCTGACCGTCGAACCGGCGCTGGTGGAGCGGCTGCTGGCCGAGACCGCCGAGGGGGCCGATGCGCTGCCGCTGTTGGCGTTGACGCTGGAGCGGCTCTACCGCGACTTCGGCGACGACGGCGACCTGACGGTGGCCGAGTACGAGCGATGGGCGGGATGGCCCAGGTGGTGCAGACCGAGGTCGACAGCCTGCTGGCCACCGACCCCGAGCAGCGCCAGGCCCAACTCGACACCCTGCATGATGCGTTCATCCCGTGGCTGGCCACCATCAACCCCGACAACGACCAGCCGATGCGCCGCCTGGCCCGCTGGGATGACCTGCCCGCCGCCAGCCATCCCCTCATCCAGGCGATGGTGGAGAAGCGGCTGCTGGTCAAGGACACCCGCGACGGGCAGACCGTGGTCGAGGTCGCCCTGGAAAGCCTGCTGCGCCAATGGCGCGAACTGGCCGCCTGGCTGCGCGACGAAGCCCAGGACCTCAAGGACGCCGACACTCTGGAGCGCGCCGCCGCCGACTGGCAGGCCAGCGACCGCAACGACTCCTGGCTGCTGGAAGGCACCCGCCTGGCCGACGCCGAAACCCTGGCCGCCAAACCCGGCTTCCGCGACCGCCTCGACCCCACCCGCGACTACCTGCACGCCTCCCGGTCGCGGGAAGACGACCGCATCCAAGCCGAGAGGCAACGCCAGGAAGCCGAACTGGAAGCCGCCAACCAGCACGCCGCTGCGCTGCGGAAACGCTCCCGAATCCTCATCACCGTGCTGGCGGTCACCGCCGTGGTCGCCGTCGTGGCGGTGATCCTCGGTGTACAGGCCGACCACGCGCGAAAGCAGGCTGACGTCGCTCGCCAGCAGGCCGACGCGCGTTTCCGCGAGGCAACCAGCCTGCGGCTGGTCTCCGAGGCGCAGCCGATGCTGGCCGGTACCCGTTCCGGAGGCGATGTGCGCGCCTTCGAACAACTGGTCGCGGCAAGACGACTGCGCAAACGCAAACGCCCGATGACGGTCCCCTGCTCAATGTCGCTGCCCGAAGATGGTCAACCTCATCAAGATCGTCGGAGCGCCGGACATCGTGACGAGCGTGGCGTTCAGCCCCGACGGCAAGCGGATCGTCTCCGGCGGCGACGACAAGACGGTGCGGGTGTGGGACGCGGCCACCGGCCAACCCGTCGGCGACCCGCTCACCGGCCACACCGGCTCGGTGAACAGTGTGGCGTTCAGCCCCGACGGCCAACGCATCGTCTCCGGCAGTGCGACACGACGGTGCGGGTGTGGGACGCGGCCACCGGCCAACCCGTCGGCGCCGCCGCTGACCGGCCACACCGACGCGGTGCACAGCGTGGCGTTCAGCCCCGACGGCAAGCGGATCGTCTCCGGCGGTACGACAAGACGGTGCGGGTGTGGGACGCGGCCACCGGCCAACCCGTCGGCGCCGCCGCTGACCGGCCACACCGAACCGGTGAACAGCGTGGCGTTCAGCCCCGACGGCAAGCGGATCGTCTCCGGCAGTGCCGACAACACGGTGCGGCTGTGGGACGCGGCCACCGGCCAACCCGTCGGCGCCGCCACTGACCGGCCACACCGAGCGCGGTGACCAGTGTGGCGTTCAGCCCCGACGGCAAGCGGATCGTCTCCGGCAGTTCGGACAAGACGGTGCGGGTGTGGGACGCGGCCACCGGCCAGCCGTCGGCTCGCCGCTGACCGGCCACACGGACTCGGTGACCAGTGTGGCGTTCAGCCCCGACGGCAAGCACATCGCCTCCGGCAGTGCCGACAAGACGGTGCGGGTGTGGGACGCGGCCACCGGCCAACCCATCGGCTCAGCCGCTCACCGGCCACACCGTCATGGTGTGGAGCGTCGCGTTCAGCCCCGACGGCAAGCGCATCGTCTCCGGCAGCGCCGACAAGACAGTGCGGGTGTGGGACGCGGCCGTCGACCATCCCCTCGGCCAGCCGCTCACCGGACACACCGACATCGTGTCCAGCTGTGGCGTTCAGCCCCGACGGCAAGCGCATCGTCTCCGGCAGTTGGGACCAAGACGGTGCGGGTGTGGGACGCGGCCACGGGCCACCCGCTCGGCCCACCGCTCACCGGCCACATCGACTGGGTGAACAGTGTCGCGTTCAGCCCCGACGGCAAGCACATCGTCTCGGGCGGCAGGGACAACGACAACACGGTGCGGCTGTGGGACGCGGTCACCGGCCAACCCGTCGGCCAGCCGCTGACCGGTCACACGGGCTGGGTGCTGAGTGTGGCGTTCAGCCCCGACGGCAAACGGATCGTCTCGGGCAGCGTCGACAAGACGGTGCGGCTGTGGGACGCGGCCACCGGCCAACCCGTCGGCGCCCCGCTCACCGGCCACACCGACGAAGTGGCCAGCGTGGCGTTCAGTCCCGACGGCAAACGGATCGTCTCCGGCGGGCGACACGACGGTGCGGCTGTGGGACGCGGCCAGCGGCCAACCCGTCGGCGCCGCCGCTGACCGGCCACACCGACGCGGTGACCAGTGTGGCGTTCAGCCCCGACGGCAAACGGATCGTCTCCGGCAGTGCCGACACGACGGTGCGGCTGTGGGACGCGGCCACCGGCCAACCCGTCGGCCCACCGCTGACCGGACACATGACCGCGGTGACCAGTGTGGCGTTCAGCCCCGACGGCAAACGGATCGTCTCCGGCAGTCACGACCGGACGGTGCGGCTGTGGGACGCGGCCACCGGCCAACCCCTCGGCGAGCCCTTGACCGGCCACACAGACTGGGTGAACAGCGTGGCGTTCAGTCCCGACGGCCAACGCATCGTTTCCGCGCGGCGACAGGACGGTGCGCCTGTGGCCCACCTACCCCGACCCCGCGTCGGCGATGTGCGCCAAGCTCACCACCAACATGAGCCACCAGCAGTGGCGGGACTGGGTCTCGCCCGACATTGACTACATCGAAGCCTGTCCGGGACTGCCCATCGCACCGGATGCTGCACGCTGACAGCCGATGGTGACTTCAGGTCGAAGCCAGGGTCTTCGACGTGGAACTGCCGCCGGGCGACGTGAGGACGAACGTCGCAGAGGTTAGGCGTCGGCACGAACCGCGCTCTCGTCGGGTCGTCAGGGTCGCCTGCGGTATTCAGCGTCACGGGTATCCGTCGCGGTCTGCACGGAATCCATGCCGAAAGCCCACGTGTTCCCTCGCTACGGTGTTTCGTAGACAACGGCGCGCCCACCGCGCGGGTGTTCGGTCATTCGGCTGAATCGGCGCTCCCGTCCACGCCCTCGTGGGCGAACAGCGAAGGGAGAGACCATGTCAAACCTCACCGAAGCTCAGAGGCCGTCCTTGTTGTCGGACCAATCGCTGGGCGTGGTCCAGGCAACCGCGTCCGTCGTCGCAGCGCACGCCGACGAGATCACCGCACACTTCTACCCCCGCATGTTCGCCGCCCATCCCGAACTGCTGCGAGTCTTCAACCAGGGAAACCAGGCCACCGGCGAGCAGAGCAAAGCCCTGGCCGGCTCGGTCGTCGCGTACGCGGTGCAACTGATCGATCCCGAGGCGCCGTCATTCGATCACGTCATGCGCCGCATCGCCTACAAGCACGTGTCCCTGGGCATCCGCCCCGAGCAGTACACGATCGTCGGGGAGAACCTGATCGCTTCCGTCGCCGAGGTTCTCGGCGATGCCGTCACGCCCGAGATCGCCGCGGCCTGGAGCGAGGTCTATTGGCTGTTCGCGCTCCAGCTGGTCGCTGAGGAAGCACGGTTCTACCAGCAGGCGAGCGTAGACCCCTCACAACCGACTCGCCCCTACCGCGTGGTCCGCCGCATAGAGGAAACCGCTGACGTCATTTCTCTCGTCCTCGAACCAGCAGACGGCGGTGGGCTCCCAGCCGTCGCACCCGGACAGTACGTCTCGGTTTTCGTCGACTTACCCGACGGTGACCGGCAACCCCGGCAGTACACAGTGTCTTCCACCGCGGTACGGACCCGGCTGCAGATCACCGTGCGACGGGTCCGCGGAACGAACGGAGCCCCGGACGGCCGCGTCTCCAGCCATCTGCATGATCACGTCAAGCTCGAAGATGTGCTCGACGTCAGTGCGCCTGCCGGTGACTTCGTGCTGACGCCGACAGACGCGCCGCTGTTGCTGGCCAGCGCTGGTGCGGGCATCACGACGGTGCTGCCGATCGTCGAACACATCGCTCGTACCCAACCGCAGCGGACCGTCATCGTCGCGCACGCTGATCGCAGGGCACAAGATCACGCTCTACGCGAACTCGTGCTGCATCTCGGTCGAGAAATCGACGACTTCAGCTCTTACACCTGGTACGAAACCGTCGACGAGGGCGACACCCGGTCGCGCCAAGGCCTCATGGACTTGGCCGACGTTCCGCTCCCGGACGACATCCAGGTCTTTACGTGTGGCCCATTGCCGTTCATGCGGCTCGTCAGGTCGACGCTGCTCGACCGTGGCGTGCCGCCGGCCCGAATCCGCTACGAAGTCTTCGGACCCGACCTATGGGCCGCCCAAACGCCGCCCTACTCGGGATCTTGACGGCGTTGCGTCCCACCCGGTAGCGGTCACGCAGCAATCGCTCATGGAGCTTGCGGATGGGCGAACCCCTTCGATAGAGCCGCATCGAATGGCGTTTCGGGCGGTGACCATCGAAGCCGCCCAGACGACGTCGTTAGGCTGTGCCGCATGGCTGCAGACATCGTGCCGGTACGCCTCGGGCTGACCAAGGGTGATCTCTACACATTGTGGGCACCGCTCTGGCGGGACTCCGAGGACGAATGGCAGGGCTTCCTCGGCAAGGACGAGGACCTATACGCGTTCGAGTCGGTGGCCGACCTGGTGGGCTTCGTGCGCACCAGCAAGGACAACGACCTCACCGACCACCCCGCCTGGGAGGCACTGACCGGGGCGAACGCCCACGTGCTCGATCCGCCCGAGCGGCGCCAGCACGACCTGGTCGGCGTGCCCGAGTTGGTCGCCGAAAAGCCCACCGAGGAGACCGTCGAGACGCTGCTGCAGGCGCTGGCCGTCGTCCAGGCCATCGGCTCGGTGTGCGACCTGTTCGCGGTCACGAAGTTCTTCAACGGCAACCCGGTGCTGGGTTCGCTGGGCGGCGGCATCGACGCGTTCGCCGGCCGCGCGGGCCGCAAGCGCTGGTCCGAGATCGAGGCGATCATCGGACGCAGCTGGGACGGCGTGATCGACGCGATCGACGAGATCATCACCGTCCCCGATGTCGACAAGACCGCGTCCGAGACGGCCGAGGCCGAACTGGCCGAGCCGGCTCCCGAGCCCGAAGAGGACGTGACGGACGAGGCGGCCGACGCAACCGACGCGGCCGACGACTTGGTGATCGACGACGTCGTCGACACCGAGGAGGAGTCCACCGCGCTCGCGGCGGTGGCCGAGGAACAGGTGCTCGGCAGCGACGAGGACTTCTGGGTGCACGTCGGCATCGACCCGATCCGCATCATGACCAGTGCCGGCACGTACTACACGCTGCGGTGCTACTTCAACGACGAGCCGCGCTTCCTCGGTCGCAACGGTCGCATCAGCGTGTTCACCTCGGAGCGGACCCTGGCGCGCTACCTGGCCGACGAGCACGAGAGCGATCTGTCGGGCTTCAGCACCTACGAGGACATCCGCACCGCCGCCACCGACGGCTCGCTGCAGATCAAGGTCATCGACGAGAACATCTACGTGCTGAGCGGTCTCTCCGACGACATCGGCGACGGCCCCGACGCCGTCGACCCCGGCCAGCTGGAGCTCGCCGTCGAGTTGCTCAGGGACGTCAGTGAATACGCCGAGGACACCTCGGTCGAGGAAGCACTCGACGTCGACCAGCCGCTCGGCAGGTACGTCGCGCACGTGCTGAACCCCGACAAGGTCGGCAAGCCGCCGACGCCGTACGCCAAGGCCGTCGAGCAGTGGGACCAGCTGGAGGCCTTCGTCGAATCGCGGTTGCGGCAGGAGTGATGAGTTTCGGGGCGCCCGCTGGTCTACCCGAGCATGACCATCACTGACGGCCTCATCTCCCGCTCGCTCGACGTCCCCGGCGCACGCCTGCACTACGAGGTCCGAGGCAACGGACCGCTGCTGTTCGTCATCGGCTCGCCGATGGCGTCAGCCGACTTCGCCCCCTTGGCCCACGCCCTCGCGTTCGACCACACGGTCGTCACCTACGATCCCCGCGGCCAGGCCGGCAGCACCGTCGACGACCCGAGCCAGGACGCCACCCCGGACCTGCGCGCCGACGACGTCACCGCCATCCTCGACGCGCTCGGCGCCGAATCGGCCGACGTGTTCGGTTCCAGCGGCGGCGCGGTCACCGGGCTGGCGTTGGTCGCCCGGCACCCCGGCCGTGTGCGCACCCTCGTGGCGCACGAGCCGCCGCTGCTGGACCTGCTTCCCGACGCCGAGCAGCACCGAGCCGCCACCGAGGAGATCATCGCGACGTTCCACCGCGACGGGCCGGAGGCGGCCTGGGGGGCGTTCATGGTGCACGCCGGCTTCGACCTCGACGACCCCAACGCCGGTCCCCCGCCCGGACCGGAGCCGACGGCCGAGCAGCAGGCCAAGCAACACGCCGACGCGGCCCGGTTCTTCGATCACGAACTCCGCGAAACTACCCAGTTTCTGCCCGACGTCGCCGCGCTCAGGGCCAGCACGTCTCGGGTGGTCATCGGCCTCGGCGTCGAATCCGGCCGGCTGCTGACCGACGCGACGTCGCGGGCGACGGCACAACTCCTCGGCGCCGTGCTGGCCGAGTTCCCCGGTGACCACGGTGGTTTCATGGCCGCCCCAGGCGACTTCGCGGACCGCCTGCGCGAAGTGCTCACCACCTGATCGCAATCTGCGCGACCGTGCGTGTCTGACTACGACACGCCGCACGTCGATCGGACTCCACGCACGCTCGCGCTGCCAAGGTGTCGAAACCACGCGGCGGGGCGGTGGCCCGCGGCTACCATGCGCGGGGGTGATTTCATGTCGCAACGGCTGCGGGTACTGCACGTGGGCACCGGCCGAACGGGACGGATCGTGCTGCGGCTCGTCCTCGAAACGCCCGGCCTCGAGCTCGTCGGGCACTACGTCAACTCCCCCGACAAGGTCGGCCGCGACTCCGGCGAGCTCGTCGACCGGCCCGTCGTCGGGGTGTTGGCCACCAACGACTTCGACGCGCTGCTGGCCCTCGATGCCGACTGCGTCACGTACCTGGCAACGGGGGCCGGACGCGCGGTGGACGACGTCGTCGACCAAGTCTGTGCGCTCCTCGCCAGCGGCAAGAACGTCGTCGCCACTCTCGGCGAACTCACACATCCACCGACGGTCGGTGAGGCACCGCTGGCGAGACTGGAGCGTGCGTGCCAGGAAGGCGGCGCTTCCCTCCTAGGCGCGGGCATCGCCCCCGGCTTCGCGATGGACGTGCTGCCCGTGCAGCTGGCTACACTATGTGCCACACCGACGAAAATCCTTGTCAGCGAACGCATCCTGTGTGGCGACTTCACGGGGGCCGGATTCTTCTCCGCGCTCGGCTTCGGTACTACCCCGGAAGACGACGCGCGAGCGTATCGACCTGGAATCGGAGCCGCGATGTTCGGCGGCCCCATCCGATTGATGGCGCAGGGCCTCGGATGGAGCCTCGACGAGATCCGCGACCGCAAGGACGTGGCGGTGGCGCGCAGTGACTTCTCCTGCCCCGCCGGTGACGTCTCCGCCGGGACGATCATCAGCGTGCGGGTCGTCGCCGAGGGCATCGTCGGCGGCGTGCCCCGACTCGTCATCTCGGAGGCGTGGACCTTGAGCGACGATGCCGTCGACGACTGGGACCCGAGGCCTGCGCCAGGATGTCCACCTCGGCTGACGCGAATCACGATCGACGGGACGCCGTCGGTCAGCGTCGACCTGGCCCTCGCCGGGAGTCCGTTGCCCGGCGTCGACGCCACCGCGGCGCGGGTGGTGAACGCGATCGACGCGGTGTGCGCCGCCGCACCCGGCGTGTACGGCGTGCTGGACCTGCCGATCAGCCCCCATCTCACGGCTGCGCTTCGGTGACGGCTGCAACCAGCACGAGCGTGCGCAAACTCCCACCCAAACCCGGCGCGTGGGGCACCGGCACGCACGCTCGCGGGACCGTCGGTCAGCCGATGAGCACCGCGTAGCGCGGCTTGATGACGTCGTCGATCAAGGACAGTCGTTCGTCGAACGGGATGAACGCGGACTTCATCGCGTTGATGGTGAACCGCAGCAGATCGGTCCAGCCGTAGTCGAACGCCTCGACCAGGCGCAGCATCTCCTGGCTCATCGTGGTGTCGCTCATCAACCGGTTGTCGGTGTTGACGGTGACGCGGAACCGCAAGCGGGCCAGCAGGTCGAATGGGTGGCCCGCGATGCTCGGAGCGGCACCGGTCTGCACGTTGCTGCTCGGGCACATCTCGAATGGGACGCGCTTGTCCCGAAGGATCGCGGCCAACGCGCCGAGCCGCACCTCGCCGTCCGGCATCCGCTCGATGTCGTCGACGATCCGTACCCCGTGCCCGAGCCGGTCGGCACCGCAGAACGCGATGGCCTCGTGAATGGACGGCAGCCCGAACGCCTCGCCCGCATGAATGGTGAAGCGCGCGTTGTTGTTCCGCATGTACTCGAATGCGTCGAGGTGGCGCGTCGGCGGGTAGCCCGCCTCGGCGCCTGCGATGTCGAATCCGACGACGCCCTTGTCGCGGAAGCGGATCGCCAGCTCGGCAATCTCCCGTGATCGGGCGGCGTGGCGCATCGCGGTGACCAGGCAGCGCATCGTGATCGTGTGGCCGGCACCGCTGGCCGCCTTCTCCCCGTCGGCGAACCCGGCAAGCACGGCGTCCACCACCCCGTCGAGCGACAGCCCACCGTCGATGTGCAGCTCGGGCGCGAACCGCACCTCGGCGTAGACGACGGAATCCGCGGCCAGGTCCTCCGCGCACTCGAAGGCAACGCGGTACAGCGCCTCGGGCGTCTGCATGACGCCGACGGTGTGTGCGAACGGCTCCAGATACCGCACCAGCGATCCGCTGTGCGCCTGGGTGCGGAACCACTTCGCGAGCTCGTCGACGTCGGTCGCGGGCAGTTCGTCGTAGCCGGTCTCGGCAGCCAATTCGACCACCGTGGCAGGGCGTAGCCCGCCGTCGAGGTGGTCGTGCAGCAGCGCCTTCGGCGCCTGCCTGATCATGTCCAGCGTCAAGGGTGTGGTCATGCGCCTACTTGCTCCTCACGTCCGTGGCGGTGATCCGATCGATGATGAGGGGACGAACCGGGGGTGCCGAGTCGCCGACGCTCCAGCCGCCATCGAGTTCGGCCAGTGCGGCACTGAACCGCTCCGGGGTGTCAGTGGTTAGCGTGAAGAGCGGCTCGCCCGCGGCGACGGGCTCGCCGGGGCGCCGGTGGATGCGCACTCCGGCGCCGAACTGCACCTGATGTCCAGGCGCCGCGCGCCCCGCCCCGAGTCGCCACACCGCCAGTCCCACCGCCATCGCGTCGATGTCGCCCATCGTGCCACTGTGAGGTGCCACCACGGTCTCGGTTTGGGAACCGACCGGCAGCGGCTGCGACAGGTCGCCACCTTGAGCGGCGACGAGCGCGCGGAAGCAGTCCATGGCCGAGCCGTCGGCCAACGTGTCGGCCGGGTCGAGGCCGTCGAGCCCCGCCGCTTCCACCATCTCCCGGGCCAGCGCCACCGTCAGTTCGACGACGTCGTCGGGGCCACCGCCGGCCAGCACGTCCAGCGACTCGGCGACCTCGACGGCGTTGCCGACCGCGCGGCCCAGCGGCACGTTCATGTCCGTCAGCAGGGCGCGGGTCGAGACGCCGTGCGCCTCGCCCAATTCGACCATGGTGCGGGCGAGGTCGCGCGACTCGGCCTCGGTCTTCAGGAACGCGCCCTTGCCCACCTTGGTGTCGAGCACCAGCGCGTCGGCGCCCTCGGCGAGCTTCTTGCTCATGACCGAGCTGGCGATCAACGGCAGCGACTCCGTGGTGCCGGTGACGTCGCGCAGCGCGTAGATCTTGCGGTCCGCGGGCGCCAGGTCGCCTGCCGCGAAGACGGCGGCGCCGATGTCTTGAAGTTGTTGCCGGATCTGCGTTTTGGGAGAGTTCTGCGGTGAAGCCCGCAATGGATTCCAGTTTGTCGAGCGTGCCCCCCGTATGGCCCAGCCCGCGCCCCGCGGCCTGAGGGACGGCGGCACCGCATGCCATCACGACGGGCACCAACGGGATCGTGATCTTGTCTCCGACACCGCCGGTGGAGTGCTTGTCCACCAGGCGCAGTGGCTTGCCGTCACGGCGCAGGTCGCTGAAGTCGAACCGCTCCCCCGACGCGATCATCGCCGACGTCCACCGGGCGATCTCGCCCCCGTTCATGCCGCGCAGGAAGATCGCCATCAACAGCGCCGACATCTGCTCGTCGTGCACCCGCCCGTGGGTGTAGCCGTCGATCACCCAGTCGATGGCAGCGTCGGTGAGCACGCCGCCGTCGCGCTTGGTGCGGATGACCGTCGGTGCGTCGAATGCGAACCGAGTCACGGCTTCTGCCCACGCGCGAGGTCGTCGGGACCGAAGGCGTCGGGCAGCAGCACGGAGATCGGCACGGGGCCTCGCGGATGGTCGACCAACATGTCCGGGCCGCCGTGTTCCAACAGCACCTGACGGCATCTGCCGCACGGCATCAACAACGTGCCCGAGCCGTCGACACACGTGAGCGCGAGCAGTCGACCACCACCTTCGGAATGTAGGGCGCAGGCCACCGAGACCTCGGCGCAGAGGCCAAGGCCATATGAGACATTCTCCACATTGCACCCCACGACGATGCGCCCGTCGTCGACCAGTGCCGCCGCCCCGACCGGGAACCCCGAATACGGCGCGTAGGCCCGACCCGAGACCTCGATTGCCTTGTCCCGCAGGAGTTCCCAATCGATGTCGGATGTCATGTCAACCTCGCCGGATCGATTCTGAATGCATTCCGAAGCTTCCCGTTCCACAACCGACTGCGTGAGGAAGGTAACCCTCAGTTCGGTGATTTTCGCGCAATGTCCGCTAACGCTAGTTCGTTTAGCAGTACAACGGGGTTTAGAGTCGCCCCGAGGTTCGGGCATCGGCCGAACCCGAGCGTCCACCGATGGCGTTGGAGATCGAATGAGCACTCGGACATGACACAGGCAAATGTCGCTTCCGACGTACCGGCCCCGCGATCGCGGCGGCGACGTACGCTCTACCGCGGCGACCCGGGCATGTGGTCGTGGGTACTGCACCGGATCACCGGCGCCACGATCTTCTTCTTCCTCTTCGTGCACGTGCTCGACACCGCCTTGGTCCGAGTCAGCCCGCAGGCCTACAACGAGGTCATCGACACCTACAAGACCCCGATCGTGGGCCTCATGGAGGTGGGCCTGGTGGCCGCGGTGCTCTATCACGCGCTCAACGGCATCCGCATCATCCTCATCGACTTCTGGGCGCACGGGCCCAAGTACCAACGGTTGATGCTGTGGATCGTGCTCGGAGTCTGGATCGCCGTCTTCATCGCCGCACTCGGCGTCATCGGCATGCACATGGCGGAGCAGTTCCTGTGAGCGCTTCGGAGGGCAGGAGCGAAGCGACCCGGGGAGTGCGGGCAGAGAACCCGTACGACCACGTCAGCGAGCGCGGCGGTCCCGCCCCCGTCTTGCAGCGCAACTACGACCGCCCCGCCGCCTTGGACAACCCCCGCGCGCCACGCAGGGGCGGCGGGATGCCCAACTTCGAGAAGTACGCCTGGCTGTTCATGCGAATGTCTGGTGTCGTCCTCGTCTTTCTCGCCCTTGGCCACCTCTTCGTCATGCTGATGTGGCAGAACGGCGTGTATCGGATCGACTTCAACTACGTCGCCGAACGCTGGCGCTCACCGTTCTGGCAGACCTGGGACCTGCTGTTGCTGTGGCTGGCCCAGCTGCACGGCGGCAATGGGATGCGCACGATCATCGCCGACTACACCCGCAAGGACTCGACGAAGTTCTGGCTCAACACCCTTTTGGCGCTGTCGATGTCGTTCACCCTCGTGTTGGGCTCATACGTGCTGATGACGTTCGACGCGAACATCTCATAAGGCGAGCGGAGCGACGGGAAATGAGCGAGGGGCGAGCGGAGCGACGGGAAATGAGAAGGCGGGAGTTGCAAGCATGTTGATCGAACACCGCTACGACGTGGTGATCGTCGGTGCCGGTGGCGCCGGCATGCGGGCGGCCGTCGAGTCCGGCCCCCGTGCGCGCACCGCGGTGCTGACCAAGCTCTACCCGACCCGTAGCCACACCGGCGCCGCCCAGGGCGGCATGTGCGCCGCGTTGGCCAACGTCGAAGAGGACAACTGGGAGTGGCACACGTTCGACACCGTCAAGGGCGGCGACTACCTCGCCGACCAGGACGCCGTCGAGATCATGTGCCGCGAGGCCATCGACGCGGTGCTCGACCTCGAGAAGATGGGGATGCCGTTCAACCGCACTCCCGAGGGCCGCATCGACCAGCGCCGCTTCGGCGGGCATACCCGCGACCACGGAAAGGCTCCTGTCCGTCGGGCCTGCTACGCCGCCGACCGCACCGGCCACATGATCCTGCAGACGCTGTATCAGAACTGCGTCAAGCACGACGTCGAGTTCTTCAACGAGTTCTACGCCCTTGACCTGGTGCTGTCGGAGACGCCGGGCGGCCCGGTCGCGACGGGGATCGTCGCCTACGAGTTGGCCACCGGCGACATCCACGTCTTCCACGCCAAGGCGATCGTGTTCGCCACCGGCGGCTCGGGCCGGATGTACAAGACCACCTCCAACGCGCACACCCTGACCGGAGACGGGCTCGGCATCGTGTTCCGCAAGGGACTTCCGTTGGAGGACATGGAGTTTCACCAGTTCCATCCGACGGGCCTGGCTGGCCTCGGCATCCTCATCTCGGAAGCGGTCCGCGGTGAGGGCGGCCGGCTGCTGAACGCCGACGGCGAGCGGTTCATGGAGCGCTACGCCCCGACCATCGTCGACCTGGCGCCGCGCGACATCGTCGCCCGCTCGATGGTGCTCGAGGTGTTGGAGGGCCGCGGCGCGGGTCCCAACAAGGACTACGTCTACATCGACGTGCGGCACCTCGGGGCCGACGTGCTCGAGGCCAAGCTGCCCGACATCACCGAGTTCGCCCGCACGTACCTGGGCGTCGACCCCGTCACCGAGCTGGTGCCGGTGTACCCGACGTGCCACTACGTGATGGGCGGCATTCCGACGACAATCCACGGTCAGGTGCTGCGCGACAACACCTCCGTCGTCCCGGGCTTGTACGCCGCGGGCGAGTGCGCGTGCGTGTCGGTGCACGGCGCCAACCGACTCGGCACCAACTCGCTGCTCGACATCAACGTGTTCGGCCGCCGGGCAGGCATCGCGGCTGCGAATTACGCACTGGGACATGACTTCGTGGACATGCCCGAGCGGCCCACCGAGATGGTCACCGGTTGGGTGGGCGACATCCTGTCCGAGCACGGCAACGAGCGGGTGGCCGACATCCGCGGCGCGCTGCAGCAGTCGATGGACAACAACGCCGCGGTGTTCCGCACCGAGGAGACGCTGAAGCAGGCGCTCACCGACATCCACGCCCTCAAGGAGCGCTACGCCCGAATCACGGTGCACGACAAGGGCAGGCGGTACAACAGCGACCTGCTCGAGGCCATCGAGCTGGGCTTCCTGCTGGAGCTGGCCGAGGTCACCGTCGTCGGCGCGCTGAACCGCAAGGAGTCGCGCGGTGGCCACGCCCGCGAGGACTACCCCAACCGCGATGACACGAACTACATGCGGCACACCATGGCCTACAAGGTTCTGGAAACCGGCGAAGCGACCGTTCCGGAGGGCAGGAGCGAAGCGACTGGGGATCGACCGGCGGATCGACCAGAGCCGCCGACCTGCTCAGCGACATCAGGCTGGACTACAAGCCCGTCGTGCAGACCCGGTACGAGCCGATGGAACGGAAGTACTAGCGATGAGCCGCTTGCGCGAACGAGGCGAAGGCCGGCGATGAGCCGCTTGCGCGAAGAGCGAAGGCCGGCGATGAGCCGCTTGCGCGAAGAGAGAAGGTCAGAAGTGAGCGCACCCACCATCGACAAGCCCGAAGCCGGCGATCCCGAACTGCCGCCGATCCCCGACGGCGCCGTCATGGTCACGATGAAGATCGCCCGGTTCAACCCCGAGGCGCCCGACGATGCGGGCTTCCAGAGCTTTCAGGTGCCGTGCCTGCCCAGTGACCGGCTGCTGAACCTGCTGCACTACGTGAAGTGGTACCTCGACGGCACGTTGACGTTTCGGCGGTCGTGCGCGCACGGCGTGTGCGGGTCCGATGCCATGCGGATCAACGGCGTGAACCGGCTGGCCTGCAAGGTGCTGATGCGCGACATGCTTCCCAAGAAGCCGGGCAAGCAGCTGACCATCACCGTCGAGCCGATCCGCGGCCTGCCGGTCGAGAAGGACCTCGTCGTCGACATGGAGCCCTTCTTCGACGCGTTCCGCGCCGTCAAGCCGTTCCTGATCACCAGCGGCAACCCGCCGACCAAGGAACGCATCCAGAGCCAGACCGACCGCGCCCGCTACGACGACACCACCAAGTGCATCCTCTGCGCGTGCTGCACGACGAGCTGCCCGGTGTTCTGGAACGAGGGGTCGTACTTCGGGCCCGCCGCGATCGTCAACGCGCACCGGTTCATCTTCGACAGCCGCGACGAGGGGGCGGCCGAGCGGCTGGACATCCTCAACGACGTCGACGGCGTTTGGCGCTGCCGCACCACGTTCAACTGCACCGAGGCGTGCCCGCGTGGCATCCAGGTGACCAAGGCCATCCAAGAAGTCAAGCGCGCGTTGATGTTCGCCCGCTGAACCCGGCGGTGCCGGGGTGGTTGCAGCTTGACCTCGGGAACGTCGGCGAACCGCCAGGGCGACAGCACCAGCTCCGGGGTCGACCTCGTCGCTCGAGGGCTGATCGGCGAATCTGCGTGTTGAAGCGCGTGCCCGGCGAAGACCGACCAAAGACTGTCACACATCGAGGGGCTGACTCGTCCAAGAGACATGACCACTTCACGAATCGAACCGCTGTCCCCCGAAGCAAGGCCCGCCCGATGACCCGGTTGATGTACCGCTACGCCAAGCGTCGCTTCGGTGAGGTGCCGGAACCGTTCGCGGTCTACGCCCACCACCAGGGCCTGCTGGTCGCCAGGCCGTGCACGAGAGCTGCTGGAACGCGCCTCGAAGACGCTGCCCGCCAACATTCGCGAGCTCGCGGTGTACTGGACTGCCCGCACCGTCGGCTGCTCTTGGTGCGTCGACTTCGGCTGCCATGCTGATGCGCATGGACGGCCTGGACATGTTGACGGCTCAAGGAGATCGACGACTACGCGACGTCACCGCACTTCTCCGAGGACGAGCGTGCCGCCATCGCCTACGCCGACGCGATGACCACCGATCCGCACAACGTCACCGACGAGCAGGTGGCCGACCTCCGCCGCCGGTTCGGCGACAAGGGCGTGATGGAGTTGACGTACCAGATCGGCGTCGAGAACATGCGGGCCAGGATGAACACCGCGCTCGGCATCACCGAGCAGGGCTTCAATTCCGGTGACGCGTGCCGGATTCCGTGGGCGGACGAGGCTAGCGAGCCACGCTAGCGCCCCGAGTCGCTGCGCTCCCGCCCGCCGAGCGGCGACGCCGTGAACTTGTCCGGGTTGGCGATGTCCCAGATGGCGCAGACCTTGCCGTCCCGGACGGTGAGCGCCTGGATGTGGGGCTGCATCTCCGGCCACTCGTCGGTGGGCTCCAAGCCCGAGGTGTAGAGCCCCAGTTCGCCGTTGACGAGGGCCAATTCGCCGACTTCGAAGAAGCGCGGACCGTACCGCTTGGCCAGCCCGAAGATGAAGCGGGTCACCTTGTCCGGCCCGTGGATGACACGGGCTGCGGTGGGAGCCTTGCGATTCGAGTCGCCGGTGAACGTCACGTCCGGATGGAGGAGGGCGACGACGGCCGCCATGTCGCCTGAGGCAAGCGCAGCCATCAGCTTGCCGACGACCTCGTCGTGCGATGCGTCCCGCGCCGGGCCTGGCGCGCCTGCGACCGCCCGTCGTGCCCGCGACGCGAGTTGGCGCGCGGCCGCGGCGGTCGTGCCGAGCACGTCGGCGATCTCTGGGAACGGCACGGCGAACGCGTCGTGGAGCACGAAGGCCACCCGTTGATCCGGCGTCAGTGTTTCGAGCACGACCATCGCGGCGAAGCGGGCGTCCTCCCCGGCGACCACGGCCGCGAGCGGATCGGACCCATCGAGCGGTGTCACGACGGGTTCGGGTAGCCATTCACCGAAGTAGGCCTCGCGTCGGTGCGCCGCCGAACGCAGCCGGTCGAGCCCGATGCGGCTCACCACGGTCGTCAACCACGCGCGCGGCTCGGCGATGCCGTCCCGTCCCGCACCGAGCGCATCCCACCGCAACCAGGCATCCTGGACCGCATCCTCGGCGTCGGCGAATGTGCCCGTCAGCCGGTAGGCCACAGACAACAGGTGCGAGCGGTGTCGCTCGAACTCATCCGCCCGCTGCGCGGTGGTCACGCACCCAGCGTAGTGAGGACACCGCGATTCGACTCGGCTTCGGTGCGGTCGCCGTAGTGGGTGTCGGTGGGGGCTCGGAACCAACTTCCACCGCCACGTGACGCTGCGATTCGGACGGCAATCGCCGATTGGCTGCACGAAATTCGTCGTGCCCGTTGCGCACGTTGACTGATTGCGTGAAGGATCGACATGTGCGCGGAGGGCGAACATCGTCGGCCAGACGGCTGGTGCCAGCCCGGCAGCCGATCGTGACAGACGGCTCCGACGACACGGCAATCGAGCGCGGACGGAGTGTTCCGTTCCGCAGGAGGAGTAGCGCATCATGAGCACATCGACGTCGATGTACGCAGTGGTCGATCCGTCGACCGGTGAGACCGTCAAGGAGTACCCGACCGCCACCGACGAGCAGATCGAGGCGGCCGTCGCGGCGGCCGACGAAGGCGCACCGCGAGTGGTCGCGAAAGTCCGACGGTGGCCGAGCGGGCCGCACTGATCCGCAAGGTCGCCGAACTGCACACCGAGCGCAAGGCCGAACTGGCCAAGATCATCAACCGCGAGATGGGCAAGCCGCTGGACCAGTCCGAGGGCGAGGTCGACTTCAGCGCGGCGATCTACGAGTACTACGCCGACAACGCCGAGAAGTTCCTCGCCGACGAGCCCATCACGCTGCTCGACGGCGACGGCTCGGCGCTGATCCGCCGCGGCCCGGTCGGCGTGCTGCTCGGCATCATGCCGTGGAACTACCCGTACTACCAGGTCGCCCGGTTCGCCGGTCCGAACCTGACGCTCGGCAACACGATCGTGCTCAAGCACGCCCCGCAGTGCCCGGAGTCGGCCGCGGCGCTTCAGCAGATCTTCACCGACGCCGGCTACCCCGAGGGCGCCTACGTCAACGTCTACGCCACCAACGAGCAGATCGCCGACGTCGATCGCCGACCCACGCGTGCAAGGGGTTTCGCTGACCGGGCTCGGAGCGGGCCGGTGCCGCGGTCGCGGAGATCGCGGGCCGCAACCTCAAGAAGGTGGTGCTGGAACTCGGCGGTTCGGACCCCTTCATCGTGCTCAGTCTCCGATGATCTGGATGCGACCGTCGAGGCGGCGATCGACGGCCGCTTCGAGAACACCGGGCAGGCGTGCAACGCCGCCAAGCGGTTCATCGTCGCCGAGGACATCTACGACGACTTCCTGGACAGGTTCACCAAGAAGGTGCTCGAGAAGGCCGACGGGCTGGCGCCGCTGTCGTCGGTCGCCGCCGCCGAGCGGCTCGACGACCAGGTGAAGCGGGCCGTCGCCGACGGCGCCACACTGGTCTCCGAGGGCGAGCGCAAGGGCGCCTTCTTCCCGCCAGGCGTGCTGACCGGGGTCTCGCCGACTCGCCGAGCTACAAAGAGGAACTGTTCGGCCCCGTCGCCACCGTCTACAAGGTGGCGTCCGAGGAGAGGCGGTCGAGCTGGCCAACGACACCCCGTTCGGCCTCGGCTCGTACGTGTTCACCACGGACGACGAGCAGGCCCGTCGGGTCGCCGACAAGATCGAGGCGGGCATGGTGTTCGTCAACGCGGTCGGCGCCGAGGGCGTCGAGTTGCCGTTCGGCGGAGTCAAGCGATCCGGGCTTCGGTCGCGAGCTCGGCCGCTTCGGCATCGACGAGTTCGTCAACAAGAAGCTCATCCGCATCAGCTGAGGCTTCGCGCCGAAACCGTCGTCCCGGTCGTGAACTCCGTCGCTTCACGACCCTGACGGCGGTTTCGGCGCGCCTCGACCCGGGCGGAGCTCGCGCCCTAGCGGGCTTCATGCCGCGCCGAGACCGCACCCAGGGTCGTCAACCGCGCCACTCAACGACAGGGACGACGGTTTCGGCGAAATCTAACGCTTGCTGAAGATGATCCGGTGCCAATCCTTTTCGGCCACCGCGGTGATGTCGCTCATCACGTGCTTGATGGTGAGGTACTCCTCGAACGAGTAGTCGCTCATGTCCTTGCCGAAGCCCGATGCGCCGACGCCGCCGTGCGGCATCTCGCTGATGATCGGGATGTGGTCGTTGATCCACACGCAGCCGGCCTTGATCTCGCGCGACGCCCGCTGCGCGCGGTAGACGTCGCGCGTCCACGCCGACGCGGCCAGCCCGTAGTCGGTGTCGTTGGCCTGCCGGATCGCGTCGTCGTCGTCGGTGAACGAACGGGCCACCAGCACAGGGCCGAAGATCTCGTCGCGATACACCTCCGACTGCTCGTCGACGTCCGCGATCAGGGTCGGGCGGTAGAACGAGCCCGGCCCGTCCGGCGCCTCACCGCCCGTGACGATCCGGCCGCCCTGACCCGGCGCCCGGGCCACCATGGCCGCGACCTTCTCGCGGTGCGCCGGCGTGATCAGCGGCCCGAGGTCGGTGTCGGGGTCGTGCGGACTCGCCGACGACGATCTTGCCCATCAGTTCGCCGACGCCTGCGACGAAGTCGTCGTAGAGCGGGCGGGCAACGATGGCCCGAGTGGCCGCCGTGCAGTCCTGGCCCGTGTTGATCAGCGACGCGGCGACGGCGCCCTGGATGGCGGCGTCGAGGTCGGCGTCGTCGAACACCACGAACGGCGCCTTGCCGCCGAGTTCCAGCTGCGTGCGGTGTCCGTGCTGCGCCGCGGCGGCCATCACCCGACGGCCCACTGCCGTCGAGCCGGTGAACGTCACCAGGTCGACGTCGCGGTGCCCGGCCAGCGCCGTGCCGACGTCGTGGCCCGCGCCGGTGACGACATTGAGCACGCCGTCGGGCAGGCCCGCCTCGCTGGCCAACCGCGCCAGCGTCAACGTCGTCAGCGGGGTGATCTCGGCGGGCTTGATCACCACCGAGCAGCCTGCGGCCAACGCCGGCAACGCCTTCCACACGGCCATCTGCAGCGGGTAGTTCCACGGCGTGATCGTCGCGACGACGCCGATGGCCTCGCGCCGGATGCTCGAGGTGTGGTCGGCGGAGTACTCGGCGGTGGCCTTGCCCTCCAGGTGGCGGGCGGCACCGGCGAAGAAGTCGATGTTGTCGACGCTGCCCGGCACGTCGAACTCGGTCGCCAAGCCGGACCGGCTTGCCCGTCTGGCTGACCTCCTCGGCGACCAGGGCGTCGGCGTTGCGCGTCGGCCAACTTGGCCAGCTTGGCGAGTACGGTCGACCGGTCGGCCGGGGTGGCGGTGGCCCATCCCGGCAGGGCCTTGCGTGCGGACGCCACGGCGGCGTCGACGTCGCCGGTGGTCGCCAGCGCGTACTCGGCGACGACGTCGCCGTTCGCGGGGTTCGACGATTCGATGGGAATCGCCGCCGGTCACGACCGCGGTTCCGTCGATCCAGCTGCTCGCCATCGGTCATGGCTTCAACGCTAGCCGATTCCCCGAAGACTCGGCTACGCATTCCCACTGTTCAAGCGGCTCCCAACGAATGATTTCATCGATAATTGGTTGCCTCCAATCGACGAATTCCGTGCACAATCGTGGGCATGGTCGAAGCCGGACGCACAACCCGGCATCCAAGCCGTCTCGTTGCGAATCAACCATTCCCGACCGGGTGCGGCGTTCCAACTCGACGACCTCTCCAAGGCGATCATCGACAAGCTGCAGCAGGACGGGCGGCGATCGTATGCGGGAATCGGCAAGGCCGTCGGGCTGTCCGAAGCGGCCGTCCGCCAGCGGGTGCAACGCATGGTCGACGCCGGCGTCATGCAGATCGTCGCGGTCACCGATCCCATGCAGTTGGGGTTCGCGCGCCAGGCGATGATCGGCATCCGGTGCACCGGAGACACCACCAAGGTGGCCGAGAAGCTCTCGGCCATCGAGTCCGTCGACTACGTCGTGCTCACCGCAGGGTCCTTCGACGCCATCGTCGAGGTGGTCTGCGAGGACGACGGCGAACTGCTCGACCTGCTCAATACGAAGATCCGCGCCGTGCCAGGAGTGATATCCACCGAGACTTTGGTTTACCTTAAATTAGTTAAACAGCAATACAATTGGGGCACGAGATGACAACTACAGATATCGCACCAAGCACCACCACCGACCTGGCCGCGAAGGCCAACCGCCACCTGTGGCAGCACTTCGCCCGCCATGGCGAGGGCATCACCCCGCCCATCATCACCCGCGGCGAAGGCGTCCACATCTGGGATGACAAGGGCCGCAAGTACATCGACGGGCTGTCCGGTCTGTTCGTGGTGCAGGTCGGACACGGCCGCAAGGAGCTCGCCGAGGCGGCCGCCAAGCAGGCCGAGACGCTCGCCTTCTTCCCGCTGTGGTCATACGCGACACCGCCGGCGATCGAACTCGCCGAGCGCATCGCGAACTACGCTCCGGGCGACTTGAACCGGGTGTTCTTCACCACCGGCGGCGGCGAGGCCGTCGAGAGCGCCTGGAAGCTGGCCAAGCAGTACTTCAAGCTGACCGGCAAGCCCGGTAAGCACAAGGTGGTTTCGCGCGCGATCGCCTACCACGGCACCCCGCAGGGCGCACTGTCCATCACCGGCATCCCGGCGTTCAAGGCGCCCTTCGAGCCGCTGGTACCCGGCGGTTTCCGGGTGCCCAACACGAACTTCTACCGCGCGCCCGAGCAGTTCAGCACCGACCCGAAGGCGTTCGGCCGGTACTGCGCGGACCGGATCGCCGAGGCCATCGAGTTCGAGGGCCCCGACACGGTTGCCGCGGTGTTCCTCGAGCCGGTGCAGAACGCCGGCGGCTGCTTCCCGCCGCCGCCGGGGTACTTCGAGCGGGTCCGCGAGATCTGCGACGAGTACGACGTGCTGCTGGTGTCCGACGAGGTGATCTGCGCCTACGGCCGGATCGGTTCGATGTTCGCCTGCAACGACTTCGGCTACGTCCCGGACATCATCACCTGCGCCAAGGGGCTGACGTCCGGGTACTCCCCGCTCGGTGCGATGGTCGCCAGCGACCGGCTGTTCGAGCCGTTCAACGACGGCAAGACGGTGTTCGGCCACGGATACACGTTCGGCGGGCACCCGGTGTCGTCGGCCGTGGCTCTGGCCAACCTGGACATCTTCGAACGCGAGGGCATCAACGCCCACGTCAAGGAGAGCGCCCCGGCGTTCCGTGCCACGTTGGAGAAGCTGCTCGAGCTGCCGATCGTCGGCGACGTCCGCGGCGAGGGCTTCTTCTACGGCATCGAGTTGGTCAAGGACAAGACCACCAAGGCGACGTTCGACGACGACGAGTCCGAGCGCCTGCTGCGCGGCTTCCTCACTCCTGCGCTGTGGGAGGCCGGGCTGTACTGCCGGGCCGACGACCGCGGCGACCCAGTGGTGCAGTTGGCTCCCCCGCTGATCAGCGGCCAGAAGGAGTTCGACGCGATCTACGACGTCCTCAGCGACGTGCTGGGTCGCGCGAGCAACATGATGTAGCTCCCCGGTACGCTCGCGCGGGTGAGTGCCGAGTCCAAGCCCCCGATCGACCCGGTGCGCTGGCGGCCGCCACCCTCGCGGCCACTGCCGTCGCCAGATCTCGAGCGCCGACTTCGCATCGTGTTCGTCGGCGCTCCCGGCCCGGAAGACGTCGTCGTCGACGGTGACGGCGCCATCTGGACGGGCGCCGCCGACGGAAAGATCATCCGGATCGATGCCGAGACCGGGAGCAATGCCGAGGTCGCCGATACCGGCGGTCGGCCCCTCGGGCTGGCCGTGGCGCGCGACGGCAAACTCCTGGTGTGCGACAGCCACCGCGGGCTGCTGCGCATGGATCGGGCCACCGGCGAGCTCGAGACGTTGGTGAACGAGGTCGACGGTCGCCCGTTGACGTTCTGCTCCAACGTCGTCGAATCGTCGGACGGCACGCTGTACTTCACCGAGTCGACCGACCGGTTCCACTACGAGTTCTACAAGGGTGCCAGCTTGGAGGGACGCGCGTCGGGTTCGCTGTTCCGCCGCGACCTCGACGGCACCGTCGCGACGCTGGCCTCCGGGCTCAACTTCGCCAACGGCGTCACGCTGACCGCCGACGAGTCCGCGGTGGTGTTCGCCGAGACGCTGGGCGCGCGAGTGTCGAAGTTCTGGCTGACCGGACCGCAGGCCGGGACGGTGACACCGCTGGCCGAAGAACTGCCCGGCTATCCCGACAACATCTCGACCGGGCCCGACGGCCGCATTTGGGTGGCGATGTGCGCGGATCGCAACGCCGTCGTGGAACGCCTGGCCCCCAAGGCGCCCGCCCTGCGGAAGCTGCTTTGGCGGCTGCCGTATGGCTCGCTGCCGGACCTGAAGCCGCTGGTGTGGATCATCGCGTTCGATCCCGACGACGGCCGCGTGGTGACCCAGCTACGCCAGCGGCACCCCTCCTTCGGCGCGTCGACGGGTGTCGTTCAACACGGCGACCGGGTGTGGCTCGCGGGAATCGGATCACCTACCGTCGCGTACTTCGATCTGTAAGTGGGGCGGGGTGTACTCACGGGACGACCACGCCGAGCTCAAGAATGTGAACGCGCCGAGGATGTCGCCACGGCGTTGACTGTGCAGCCACAGCGTTGAATGTGTAGCCACGGCGTTTACTGTGCAGCCACAGCGTTAAATGTGTAGCCGCGGCGAAAAATTGAGCTCGGAACACCGCCGTGACGGCACATCTGGCGGAGCGTCCCCGGCATCTGACCTCATTGGTAGCAATAGTCACTTTGGTAACAGCGTGGCTACCCGGAAATCGGCCCCCGATCTCCTACCCTGCAACCACGATGGCTACCTTCGGATCCGCGTCGCGCCGCCTCGCCAGCCTGGCCGCGGCGGCTGCACTCTTGACCGCACCGGCGTTCGTCGGCATGCCCGTCGCAGCCGCCGACCCACAGGCCGCGCCCGAGGCGAACACTTGCCCGTACCGGGTGACGACACCTCCTGCGGTCGACTCCTCGGAGGTCCCCACTGCAGGCGACCCGCCGCAACCGTTGCCCGTGCCCGCCTCGCCGCTGGGCGGCGACGCACTGTCCGGTTGCGGCATCATCACGGCACCGGGCACCCCACCCGTTCCCAACGACGTCTCTGCCGACGCATGGCTGGTCGCCGACCTCGACACCGGTGACGTCATCGCGGCCCGAGATCCGCATGCGCGGCACCGCCCCGCCAGCATCATCAAGGTGCTCGTCGCGATGCAGGCGATCAAGGAACTGCCCATCCACAAGGTCGTGGCCGGTACCCAGGACGACGCGAACGCCGAGGGCACCAGGGTCGGCGTCGGTGAGAAGGGCTTCTACTCGATCAACGACTTGCTGCATGGCCTGCTCATGCATTCCGGCAACGACGCCGCGCATGCGCTGGCCATGCAGCTTGGTGGCATGGACACCGCGCTGAACAAGATCAACGCACTGGCGGACAAGCTCGGCGGACACGACACCCACGCGGCGACTCCGTCGGGACTCGATGGGCCAGGGATGAGCACCTCGGCGTACGACATCGGGCTCTTCTATCGGTACGCCTGGCAGAACGCCGTCTTCACCGACATCGTGTCCACCCGCACGTTCGACTTCCCAGGCCGCGGTGACGCCGGCTATCCCATCGAGAACGACAACAAGCTGCTCGCCAACTACCCCGGCGCCATGGGCGGCAAGACCGGCTACACCGACGACGCAGGCCAGACGTTCGTCGGCGCGGCCAACCGCGACGGCCGTCGGCTGGTTGCGGTGATGCTGCACGGCACCCGGCTGCCGATCGCACCGTGGGAGCAGGCTGCCCACCTGCTCGACTACGGTTTCGCCACGGCTCCCGGCACCAAGGTGGGCTCGCTCATCGATCCCGACCCGTCGCTGATCGCGAAGGACCCGAGCCCGCTCGGCGCCGCTCCCGGCACCCAGGACCTGGCGGCCGACCTCCCGTCCATCGACGGGACGCCCGTGCGCGTGGGCGTCGGCGTCATCGGCGGGGTCGTCGTGTTCGGCCTGATCCTCGGCGCCAGGTCGCTCAACCGCCGACCCGTGCGCTAGTGGTCAATCCGGTTGAGCTCTATAACTCTCGATCACCGGCGCCAATTCGGCGGCGTTGGTGATCAGGTCGACGTGGCCGCCGGCATGCATGTGCAACGTCGCATGCGGCAACAACCGCGCCATCATCTTGGCGTTCACTACGGGGATGATCGGGTCGTCGAGCCCGGCGACGATCAGCGTCTGCTGCCGGATCAGCGGCAAAGCAAACAGGCTTGTCCAGACCGCTCCCGCAAGCAGCTGATGGAGGTAACCCACTCGCGAACCGGCCACCAGCTGGCGGTCGAACAACTGCTTGACGAGGGACGGATCGGTGCGCACAGTGCCGCCGTAGAGCGCACCCGCGATAACGGAAGCGTATTCGTGGTCCAAGAAACGGCGTGGGGTCAGCATCTTCGCCAGCACGGCAGGCCCTCCAGGCACCATGAGCGCACCTGTGCCGGTGGACACCAGGATCAGCCGCCGGCAGCGACGCGGGTTCTGAAACGCGAACTGCTGAGCCAGCGCGCCGCCCCACGAAAACCCGAGAACGTCCACCCCGCTGTCGAATCCAACCTTCTTGAGCACTCGGCCGAGCACGGCCGCCAAGTACGGAAACCCGTACGGTAGCGGCGAATTCGGCGAGCCACCGCTCCCAGGGACATCGAAACGGACCACGGTCGTATCGGGATCCAGATGCTCCACCAGCGGATCGAGCACTTCGAGGCTGGCTCCGATGCCGTTACACAACACCAGTGGCACTCCGGTCCCCTCGCGGACGCTCACCCGGATCTGTTGTCCGAGCACTGGGAGCAGGCCCTCCATGGAGAACCTCTCTGAGGCCGCGGCGGTCATGGGTACAACACGATGACATCGGCAACACACGCCGGGCGGTCTTCGCCGTCGATCTCGTATGTCAGCGTGAACACCGACTCGACCCCGGAGGACTTCTGCTGCGCACTCATCACGGTGACCGCAGCGCGGATCTGGGCGCCGACCCTGATCGGAGAAGGGAATCGCACCTTGTTGAGCCCATAGTTCAACGCCGCCGTCAGGTCGCGGATCTCCAATACCTGCGAGATTACGGCGGGGGCAAGCGAGAGCGTCAGGTAGCCGTGCACGATGGTGCCCCTGAACGGTCCCTTCGCCGCGCGGTCAGGGTCGATGTGGAGCCACTGGCGATCGCCTGTCGCCTCGGCGAACTGGTCGACTTGCTGCTGCGTCACCTTCATCCACTCGGTGGTGCCAAGTCGCTGTCCGACCAGTTTGATCAGGTCAGCTGGCTCTTCGAGAACTGTTGTCATACAAGGCCTCTCGCTATGATCAGTGGTCTAGTACGTACATGCCGGGGGCGGGTTCCAACGGCACCATTCCCGCGCCACCGAGCGACTGGGGCGCGTCCTTCTTCTCGCCGCTGCGCTCGCCGAGCCATGCGACGAAGTCCGGCCACCACGATCCTTGTGTGGCTCGGCGGACTCCACCCAAAACTCTGGATCCGGCTCATCGACGTCGCCTAGCCGATAGCTCGCCCTCGGGTTGCCCGGCGGGTTCACCAGAGAGGCGATGTGCCCGCTGGAGGACAGCACGAAGCGGAGGTTCTTGGTTCCCAGCAGACGGGCACTGAGAAAACAGGCTTGCCACGGTGAAATGTGGTCGGCGATCGCCGCGACAACGTAGGTGTCCGTGGTCAATTGGTTGAGATCCACGGGCGTGCGCAGCATGCTTACGGCACCCGGTGTGACAAGCGAATTGTGCACACCCATCGTCACCATGTCGCGGTGCAGCGCCGCGGCCATCCGTGTGGTGTCGGCATTCCAGTACAGGACGTCGAAGGCCGCAGGCGACTTGCCCTCGACGTAATTGTTCACCCAGTAGCGCCATACCAGGTCCGTCGGCCGCAACCAGGCGAATACCTCCGCCAGTGATCGGCCGTCCAGATAACCCTTGCGCGCCGACAACGCGATGGCGATGTTCGCGGCTTCCTCGTCGATGGCTGCGGCGGCGAAACCGGCTTTCCTTTGGTCGAGCACCGTCACCATCAACGTCAGCCCGGCGAGCCTGTCGCCCTCACCCGTCGCGTTGAGATGCGCGGCCGTCATCGCGGCGAGAATCCCCCCGGAGCACGATGCCTGCAGATGCGTACGATCAGTTTGAGTGATCTTCTCGACGGCGTCCAGTGCGTTCAGGATCGCCTGGCCGTAGGTGTCGAATCCCCAATTCCTGTGTTCCGCAGTGGGATCCGTGACTTCCCGGTCGAGTGGATGATGCGCGACGCCAAGATCACCCAAATCTACGAAGGCACCAATCAAATTCAGCACATCGTGATGTCCCGCGCCCTGTTGACAGCGTAAACCTCCGGCCAGGCTCGAGGACCCAGCATGGATCTCCACGTGTCGGGCAAGGCCGCCATCGTCACCGGCGCTAGCAGGCGGTATCGGTTACGCCACTAGCGCCGCCTGAGTCGCGAAAGCCCAAGCGCACCAACGGCACCCACTGCGACGGCCGCGATCGTCCCGCCCACTCCCAGGCCCTCCTGGACCTCGACGCGCGTCGTGATCTCCGCCGGAGGGGGCGCGTCGACGGGTGCCGCCGCCATGTTCTCGCTCGACGTCGCCGCCCAGCAGGTGGCGAACAGGATCAGCCGCGCAGTGATGTACGCGAACACCATCAAGCCCAGGACGGGCCCGAACGTCGCGCCTGCCGGACCGGTCACCACCGACTTGAGGTAGATGGACCCCACCTGCTTGAAGATCTCGAAGGCGACCGCCGCAAGCAGTCCCGCACGGGCCGCGCTGCGCAGGCTCACGGATTCCCTTGGCAGCCCGGCGATGATCCAAGTGAACAGCAACCACGAAATGCCAAGGGCCACGACGATCGACGCGATGCGCAGCAGCACGCCCAGCGCCGGAAAGTCCGGAATGCCTATCCAGTCGAGCACGGTGCGCATCACGGTGCCGTTGCCGAGTGCCGTCAGCGCGATGGTGATGACGATGGCGGCGAAGGCCGACAGCAGCGCGGCGAGGTCGGACAGCTTGGCCTTGACGAATCCTGGTGGCTCACCACGCTGAAGCCCCCACATCTGGCTGAGCGCCTCGCGCAGGTTGGCCATCCAGCCCAGCCCGGCCCACGCGGCGGTGGCCAGGCCGATGATGCCCACCGAGGTGCGGGAGGCGATCGCCGAGTCCATCAGGCTGATCAGCTGCTGCCCGAGATCGCCGGACACGGCACCCTTGATCTTCGCAGCGAGCGCCTCGAGCAGTTCGGGCTGGCTGGCCAGCACGAACCCGCCCGCCGCGAAGCCGACCATCAGCAGCGGGAACAACGCAAAGATCGTGAAGTAGGTGATGCCCGCGGCGTAGAAGTCGCCCTTGCTGTCCTTGTAACGCTCCTGAGCCCGCATCGCGTGGTCGAACCACCCGAACCGCGCCCGCAACCGGTCGAGCACGCCTGGTTTGGCCGGTTCGGTCATCCCAGCCTCCCGAGGCGACTATCGAGCAGTTTGCAGAAACCCTAATCGGTCGTATACCCGCTTGAGGGTCTCGCCAGCCACCCTGTTTGCGCGCTCGGCTCCGGTCGCCAGCGCGGAGTTCAATTCGGTCGGGTCGGCAAGCAGTTCGTCGACTCTGGTCTTGATCGGAGTGACGAACTCCACTACCGCGTCGGCGGTGTCCTTCTTGAGGTCGCCGTAGCCACGACCGGCGTAACCCTCGACGAGTTTGTCGACGTCGGTTCCGGTGACGGCGGACTGAATGGTCAGCAGGTTGGACACCCCGGCCTTGAGCTCGGGGTCGAAGCGGATCTCACGCTCGCTGTCGGTGACGGCGGAGCGGATCTTCTTGGCCGTCTTCGCCGGATCGTCCAGCAGGCTGATCAGCCCGGCGTCCGTCGTCGCTGACTTGCTCATCTTCGCGGTCGGGTCCTGGAGGTCGAAGATCTTGGCGGTGGCCTTCGGGATCATCACGTCGGGCACCACGAACGTATCGGGGAACCGGGCGTTGAAGCGCTGTGCGATGTCGCGGGCGAGTTCGAGGTGCTGACGCTGATCCTCCCCGACGGGAACCAGATTCGTGTCGTAGAGCAACACGTCAGCGGCCTGCAGCACGGGGTAGGTGAAGAGCCCCACCGTCGTCGAGTCCGTGCCCTGTTTCTGCGACTTGTCCTTGAACTGCGTCATCCGCGACGCCTGCCCGAAGCCGGTGAAACAGCCCAGCACCCAACTCAATTCGGCGTGGGCGGGCACGTGACTCTGCACGAAGACGGTGGCTCGGGCGGGATCGATGCCCAACGCCAGGTATTGCGCCGCGGTGACCAGGGTGCGCTGTCGCAGCGTGGTGGGATCCTGCGCCAGGGTGATGGCGTGCAGGTCGACGACGCAGAAGTACGCGTCATAGCCGTCCTGCAGGCCCACCCACTGGCTGACGGCCCCCAACGCGTTGCCGAGGTGCAGGGAGTCAGAGGTGGGCTGAACACCGGAGAAGACGACCTGCTCCGCGCCATTGGTTTCAGTGGTCATGATGGTCCGATTTTCCCATTGCGACTCAATCGATAGCTCTGCGGGTCAACCGCTGCAGCACGCTGAGGAACACCTGACGCTCGTCGTCGCTCAATTCGCCGAGCCAACGCTCCTCTCCGCGCTGAATCTCGGCCTGGATGGCGGTCTTCACCGCGCGGCCCGACTCGGTGATCGCGAGCAGTCGCACGCGGCGATCGTCGGGATCGGGACGTCGCACGATGTGACCCTGCTGCTGGAGTTCGTCGAGAGTGCGGATGATCCGGGTCTTGTCGGCCCCGATGGCTTCGGCCAGCGCGGCCTGCGTGCGCATCGACGAGCGCTCGAGTGCGTTCAGCACGACGTATCCCCACATGGTGACGTCGTGCGCGGCCAGCACGGGTAACTCGGCGGCGATCATGTCCCTCAGCAGCGGCGACAGCATCGCGGCGAGATCGCGGCGGGGAGCCTCGGACATGAGCACATGCTAAGCGTTGCCATATCGTATGCGTACGCCTATCATATGCCTATGCGTACCGATTCTCAGGACTTCCGCCCCTTCGACCGCGTCGCCGTGCTGGCGTCCATCGAACTCGTCGACACCGTTCGGCTCGAAGACTTGCACCGACCGACGCCCTGCGCCGGCTGGAAACTCATCGACCTCCTTGCCCACATGACCGTGCAACACCGAGGGTTCGCGGCTGCCGCAAGGGGTTACGGGAACGAGCTCGATGTCTGGCGGCCCGAGACGGTGCTCGCCGCGGTCATTGCCGATCCAGCGGGCACCTACCGCACGGCGGCACACGACGTGGTCGAGTCCTTCGCCGACGACGCCGCGCCCGACGCGACGTTCGCGCTCCCCGAGTTCGGGCCCGGCGCGACGTTTCCCGGCGCCATCGCGATGGGCTTTCACTTCATCGACTACGTCGTCCACGGTTGGGACGTCGCCGAAACGCTGGCGATGCCCTACGATCTGCCCGAAGGCGTCGTCGCCGCGGCGCTACCGCTCGCGCTCGCCATCCCCGACGGGGACTTCCGGGCCTCCGCGGGGGCACCCTTCGGGCCGGCAGTCGACACCTCGGGCGGGACGGATCTCGAGCGGATCATGCGCCACCTCGGCCGTCGCCCCGACTGGGCGGTCAGCGAGAACACCAAGATCGCGTAGCCGACTACTCTATGCCGCCGGTTGCGTGGCCCTCAGTATCGAACCGATACGGAGAGGAATCACATGGCGACATTGGGCAAGCACGCGGTGGTACTGGGTGCGAGCATCACCGGACTACTGGCGGCGAGGGTGCTGGCCGATTACTACGACCACGTCACCGTCGTGGAACGCGACGAGTTGAGCGATTCCCCGGACAATCGGCGCGGCGTGCCGCAAGGCCGGCATCTGCACGGGCTGCTGATGCGTGGCTCGCAGGTCCTGGACGAACTGCTTCCTGGCATCCTCGACGAGCTCGTCGCCGCAGGCGCTTCGCACTTCGACGGCACCGATCTGTCGCGGATGTACATGTCGATGAACGGCCATGTACTCGTTCGAACCGGTGATGCCCCGAGCCTGGCGATCTACGGACCTAGCCGACCATTCCTCGAGAGCCACATCCGACGTCGCGTACGTGCCCTCGCCAGCGTCACGCTGCTCGACGCTCACGACGTGGTCGACGTCACGTCGACACCGTCTCACGACCGCGTGACCGGCGTGCGCGTCGTCCCTCACCAGGGCGGTGAAAAGTCGGACCTGCGTGCCGATCTCGTCGTCGACGCGTCCGGACGTGGCGCACGCACCCCGGCGATCCTCGAACGCCTCGGCTACCAGCGCCCGCTCGAGGACTCGGTGACCGTGCACCTGAAGTACTCGAGCCAGCTGTTTCGGCTGCCGCCGGATGCGTTGCACGAGGTGGTCTTACTCGTCACGGCCGTTGCAGGCAGGCCGTCTGGGCTCGCGATGGCCCGCTGCGAGAACGATACGTGGATGCTCACGGCCGCGGGCATGATGGGCAACGATCCGCCCGGCACCTTCGAGGGGATCTGCGACTTCGCCGCTGGCATGCTTCCCGACCACGCGCTCGCGGCGGTCCGCACGGCTACCCCACTTGGTCCGACGGCCGAGCACCGGTACCCGTCGAGCCGGTGGTATCGCTATGACCGGCTACGCCGAATGCCGGAGGGCCTGATCGCCATCGGCGACGCGGTGTGCAGCTTCAATCCGGTGTACGCGCAAGGCATGACGGTCGCAGCGCTCCAGGTGCTCGCGCTGCGCGACAGCCTGTCGCACGGAGCCGCGAAGCTGCCACACCGCTTCTACCGCGCTGGCGCCAAGCCGATCCGGCAGGCCTGGCAACAAGTCATCGGCAACGACTTGTCACTGCCGGAGGTCGAGGGCACTCCCCCGTTGTCGACGAAGCTCATCAACCCGTACGTGGACCGGGTGTTGACCGCGGCGGAATACGACCCGGTCGCGATGGAGGCGTTCATGCGGATCGCCTGGTTGGTGGACGCGCCGCCCTGGCTCATGCGTCCCGCGATCATGGCGCGGGCGATGAGCGCCGAGCGCCGGAGGCCTGCGGCCGTGCGCGCGCCGGCCACCGTCTAGGAATACTCCACCGTCACCGGCGCGTGGTCGGACCACCGCAGTGCATAGGCGTCGGCGCGTTCGACCCGGGCCGACACCACCCGCGCAGCAAGGCCGGACGTGGCGAGCTGGTAGTCGATACGCCACCCCGCGTCGTTGTCGAACGCCTTGCCGCGCCACGACCACCAGCTGTACGGGCCCGGCAACGTCGGGGTGCAGGACACGAACGACGTCCACCCAGCCAGTCGCCAAAAGTTCGGTCAGCCACTGCCTTTCGCTCGGCAGGAAGCCGGCCTTCTTCTGGTTGGCCTTCCACGCCTTGATGTCGAGTTCGGTATGCCCGATATTCCAGTCTCCGCACACCACGGCGTCGCGCCGCTTGCGCCGGAGCACCGCCATGCGAGCGGACACGGCCGCCATGAACCGCTCCTTCTCCAGTTGCCGGTCGGTCTCGGCCTCTCCGGTCGGGAAGTACACGCTCGCGACCGTCGCGCCGCAGGTGTCGACCTCGAGGTAGCGCCCGTGGGCGGCGAACTCGTTAGCCTCGTGGGCCAATCTGCACGCGGGTGATGGAATGCCTGCTGAGAACCGCAACACCATTGCGTCCCTTCAGGTGTGGGTCCGCGGAAGCGAGCTGCCAACCATCGGCCAACGCGGGCGCCAAGGCGTCCGCGAGCTGCTCGTCGTCGGCACGGGTCTCCTGCAGACACACCACGTCGGCGGCCGTCTCCTTCAGCCACGCCAGCAGGCCGAGATTCTCCGTCGAGCGCTGCTTCACCGCGGCGCGGATCCCGTTGACGTTGATTGTGCTCACGATCATCGAACTCATCACCGCGAGACACTAATCGACCGCTATCCAAGGTCGCCGAAGCGGCGGTGGAGCGCCTGCTTCGACACACCGAGCACGCGGCTGAGCTCACCCCAGGAATATCCGGCGACGCGGGCGGACCGGACCGCGTCGGCATACCGGACTCGGGCGCGGTGAAGGTCGTCGCGGGCCTCGGCGAGTTCGCGCCGGCATGCGCCGCTGGCGACGTCGGCGAAGACGGGGTCGGGCCCCACGGGCGCTGGTGACCGCCGCTGCGCTTGCTCGATCTCCTCCAGAACTTGACGGCGCTTTGCCGCAAGCATCGGATCGGAAACCCACCACGGTTCCTTTGCCTCCACGTATGCGCCTCCTGCCGCGCAGCGTCAACGTTTGTTGACGGCCGCACAGCAGCATGACGCGCCCCTCCGACACGCACCTCGGTTCCTGCGACACGCACCTCGGTTCCTGCGACACGAACTGAATGCGGCCGCGGCCCTTCACCTCCACGCGTGCGCCTCGTCCCGCGCAGCGTCAACGTTTGTTGACGGCCCACAGCAGCATGACGCGTCCCTCAGCCCGCGCCTCCTTGCGGTACCGGCGGTATCACCTTAGTGTCGGCCGCATGCCAGAACGCGATCCGATTCATGCTGGTTCCGGAGCACCGATCGTATTGCTGCACCCCTTCCTGTGCTCTCAGAACGTGTGGAACACCGTCGCGGGCCAGCTGGCCGACACCGGACGCTTCGAGGTGTTCGCGCCGACGATGATCGGCCACCATGGTGGACGCAGCGCCGGATCGTGGTTCCTTCACACGGCGGCGCTGGTCGACGACGTCGAACGGCGAATGGACGACCTCGGGTGGCAGACGGCGCACATCGTCGGCAACTCGCTCGGTGGCTGGGTGGCCTTCGAACTGGAGCGACGCGGCCGGGCGCGCACGTTGACGGCCATTTCCCCGGCGGGCGGCTGGGGCCAGCATACGGCGACGAAGTACGAGACCGTGTTGAAGTTCCTGCTCGGCGCCCCCGCATTGATCGCGGCGCGGCTGCTCGGCCCCCGGATCCTGGAACTGCCCTTCGCGCGGCGGCTGGCGACCCTGCCGGTCAGCGGTCCCGCCGACGGGCCGAGCCACCCCGACCTCGTCAACCTCGTCGAGGACGCCACCCACTGCACGGCGTACGTCCAGTTGCTGGTGAAGACGCTGCGACTGCCCGGGCTGCTCGATCTCGCCGGCGTCGCCGCGCCGACCCAACTGGTGCTATGCGAGAAGGACAGGGTCTTCCCCAGCCCGCGGGGCACGAAGTACTTCGTCGAGAACCTGCCGACCGACGCGCAGGTGATCCGCCTCGAGGGCCTGGGTCACATCCCGATGCTGGAGGCGCCGGGGATCATCACCGAGGTGATCGCCGACTTCATCGACGCGCACACCGAACCCGAACGGCTCGCGCCGCCCGCGGGTTAGTGCAGTGCCCGCTTGAGGTGATCGGCGATGGTGCCGAGGTACTCCTCGCTGGTCTCCCAACCCTGCTCGGGTCCGATCAGCAGCGCGAGGTCCTTCGTCATGTGGCCCTCCTCGACGGTGCCGATCACGACGTCCTCGAGCGTCTGCGCGAACTCGATCACCTCTGGCGTGTCGTCGAGCTTGCCGCGGTGCTCGAGGCCACGGGTCCAGGCGAAGATCGAGGCGATCGGGTTGGTCGACGTCGGCTTGCCCGCCTGATGCTGCCGGTAGTGCCGCGTGACGGTGCCGTGCGCGGCCTCCGCCTCGACCGTCTGGCCGTCCGGCGTCATCAGCACCGAGGTCATCAGCCCCAGCGAGCCGTAACCCTGTGCGACGGTGTCGGATTGGACGTCCCCGTCATAGTTCTTGCACGCCCAGACGTAGCCGCCCTCCCACTTCAGGCAGGACGCCACCATGTCGTCGATGAGGCGGTGCTCGTAGGTCAGCCCCTTGGCGTCGAAGTCCTCTTTGAACTCGTCGTCGAAGATGCGCTGGAACTCGTCCTTGAACATGCCGTCGTAGCCCTTGAGGATCGTGTTCTTGGTCGACAGGTAGACCGGGTAATTCTGTTGCAGCCCATACTTGAACGACGCCCGTGCGAAGTCCTGGATCGACTTCTTGAAGTTGTACATCCCCATGATGACGCCGCCGTCCTCGGGGATCTGGACGACGTCGTGCACGATGGGCTCGCTGCCGTCGTCCGGGGTGAACGTCACCGTGAACGTGCCGGGCCTGTCGACCTTCGTGTTGAACGCGCGGTACTGGTCGCCAAACGCGTGGCGGCCGATGATGATCGGTTTGGTCCAGCCGGGCACCAACCGAGGCACGTTCTCGATGACGATCGGCGCCCGGAAGATGGTGCCGCCGAGGATGTTTCGGATGGTGCCATTGGGCGACAGCCACATCTGCTTGAGGTTGAACTCCTTGACGCGCGCCTCGTCGGGCGTGATGGTGGCGCACTTGACGCCGACGTGGTGCTTCTTGATGGCTTCGGCGGCATCGATGGTCACCTGATCGTCGGTCTCGTCGCGGTGCTCGATGCCGAGGTCGTAGTAGTCGAGGTTCACGTCGAGGTACGGGTGGATCAACGTCTCCTTGATCAGCTTCCAGATGATGCGAGTCATCTCGTCACCATCGAGCTCTACGACCGTGCCTTCGACCTTGATCTTGGACATGCGAGTCCGTCGCCTCCTCGAGCCTGAGCGTATTCCCCGGGCTCGACATTACAAGGCCGACTAATCGTGTGAAGGGCCAGCTTTGGCTACTGACCAGTAGCGTTGGGTGACGGCGGACCGCCAAGGACGTCAGCCCTTGGCCGCCTCCAGCGCGCCGTTGAACGTCTTGCTCGGACGCATCACGGCTACGGTCTTCTCACTGTCCGGGTAGTAGTAGCCACCGATGTCGACGGAGTGACCCTGTACCTCGTTGAACTCGGCAACGATGGTGTCCTCGTTGTCGGCCAGTGTCTTGGCCAGTGGTGCGAAGTGTTCGGCCAGCTCCTTGTCCTCGGTCTGCGCGGCGAGCTCCTCGGCCCAGTACATGGCGAGGTAGAACTGGCTGCCGCGGTTGTCGAGCTCACCGGTCTTGCGCGACGGGTTCTTGTTGTTGTCCAACAGCTTTCCGGTCGCGGCATCGAGCGCCTTGGCGAGAATCTTGGCCCGCTCGTTGCCTTCCTTCAGGCCTAGGCCTTCCAGGCTGGCCGCCGAGCGCGAGGAACTCACCGAGCGAATCCCAGCGCAGGTGGTTCTCCTCCACCAGCTGGCTGACGTGCTTGGGCGCCGAACCGCCCGCCCCGGTCTCGTACAGTCCGCCGCCTGCCATCAGCGGCACGATCGACAGCATCTTGGCGCTGGTGCCGAGTTCCAGGATCGGGAACAGGTCGGTCAGGTAGTCGCGCAGGATGTTGCCGGTCGCGGCGATGGTGTCCTGCCCGCGCATCGCGCGCTCGATGGTGTGCCGCATGGCCCGTTCCTGCGACATGGTCGAGATGTCGAGGCCCTCGGTGTCGTGATCGGCGAGGTACGTGTTGACCTTCTTGCGCAGCTCGTTCTCGTGCGGACGTTCCTGGTCCAGCCAGAACACCACCGGCATACCGGAGTCGCGCGCCCGGGTGACGGCCAGCTTCACCCAGTCGCGGATCGGCGCGTCCTTGACGACGGGCATGCGCCAGATGTCGCCTTCTTCCACGTTCTGCGTCAGGAGCACCTCACCGGTCTCGTTGTCGACGATGTTCGCGACGCCGTCCTCGGGGATCTCGAACGTCTTGTCGTGGCTGCCGTACTCCTCTGCCTGCTGGGCCATCAGGCCGACGTTGGGGACGGTGCCCATCGTCGTCGGGTCGAACTGCCCGTGCGTCTTACAGAAGTTGATGATCTCCTGGTAGATGCGGGAGAAGGTGGACTCCGGGTTCACGGCCTTGGTGTCCTTGGTGCGTCCGTCGGCGCCGTACATCTTGCCGCCCAGCCGAATCATGGCGGGCATCGACGCGTCCACGATGACGTCACTGGGGGAATGGAAGTTCGAGATGCCCTTGGCCGAATCCACCATCGCCAGCTCGGGCCGGTGCTCGTGGCAGGCATGCAGGTCGCGGACGATCTCTTCGTGCTGCGACGCCGGCAGCGACTCGATCTTGCTGTACAGATCGGACAGCCCGTTGTTGACGTTCACGCCCAGTTCGTCGAACAGCTCCTGATGCTTGGCGAACGCGTCCTTGTAGAAGACCTTCACCGCGTGTCCGAAGACGATGGGGTGGCTCACCTTCATCATCGTCGCCTTGACGTGAAGCGAGAACATCACGCCGGTCTTGTACGCGTCCTCCATCTGCTCTTCGTAGAACTCGCACAGGGCCTTCTTGCTCATGAACATGCTGTCGATGATGTCGCCGTCGTCCAACTTCACCTCGGGCTTGAGCACGATGGTCTCGCCACCCTTGGTGACGAGCTCCATCCGAACCTTGCGGGCCTTGTCCAGCGTCAGCGACTTCTCGCCGTGGTAGAAGTCGCCGTGCTTCATGGTCGCCACGTGGGTGCGCGAGGCCTGCGACCACTCACTCATGCTGTGCGGGTGCTTCTTCGCGTACTCCTTGACCGCCTTGGGGGCGCGCCGGTCCGAGTTTCCTTCGCGCAGCACCGGGTTCACTGCGCTGCCCAGGCATTTGGAGTACCGCTCGCGGAGCGCCTTGTCCTCGTCGGTCTTCAGCTCCTGCGGATAGTCCGGTAGGTCGTAGCCCTTGGCCTTGAGTTCCTTGATGGCGGCCAGCAGCTGAGGCACCGAGGCGCTGATGTTCGGCAGCTTGATGATGTTGGTATCGGGAGACTGCGTCAGCTCGCCGAGCGCGGCCAGGTTGTCCGGCACGCGCTGCTCTTCGGTCAGGTAGTCGCCGAACTCGGCCAGGATGCGCGCCGCCACGGAGATGTCACTGGTCTGGACGTCGATGCCGGCCGCTTCGGCGAAGGTGCGGATCACGGGCAGAAACGCGTACGTCGCAAGCAACGGCGCCTCGTCGGTCAACGTGTAGATGATGGTTGGCTGCTTGGCACTCATGTGCACTCTCCCGGCGTCATGGTCGGTCAGAATCTGTGGAGCTCCGCGGATGTTGCGGCGGCCATCAGTATCGCGTCGGACACGCTACGCGTAGGACACGGGTCCAGAGAACGCTCCCCCGACATCCTTCCGGTGGTCAGTCGCTTTCTCAGACGCCTGAAAATGGGGGCATTCGCCCCATGCCGCGGCCCCTGTCCTCGGCCGAGAATTCGAGCACGGCCGCACGCACGGCGAACTGCGATCGAGAGGAGACGGGCACTACGGAGGACGAGTGCCAAACCGGCGCCGAAAGGCCGCCGCAGAAGTACTCAGTGGCATCGATACGCGGTCGTGAGCTAGGCTTCGTTTCGGTCATGAGTGCCAGCGTCAAGCCCCGGCTCGCTGGCCGGCAACCCTCCAACCGCGGTGGGGTGCCCCGGGTGATTGACCAGGTTGAGTAGCTGAACCTAGCTGCACGGCAAGCGCGGGTCCGCAGGTACGGGCCCCCCGAGAGACAGGGAAACCTGATGTGGAGGCCCCATATGTGTGTGTGCCGTTGATCTTGTTCGCGATCCCGATTGTTTCGCGCGCGTTCGCGACTGCGACGCCGCACATTCCCTAGGAGACGAAACCCATGACCACTCCCGACGAAGACCCGACCGCCGCCTGGGCGTTCGAGACCAAGCAGGTCCACGCCGGACAGACGCCGGACACCGCCACCAACGCCCGCGCGCTGCCGATCTACCAGACCACGTCGTACACGTTCGACGAGCACCGACCACGCGGCCGCGCTGTTCGGCCTCGGCCGAGCCGGGCAACATCTACACCCGCATCATGAACCCGACGCAGGACGTCGTCGAGCAGCGCATCGCCGCACTCGAAGGCGGCGTGGCCGCCCTGTTCCTGTCGTCCGGTCAGGCCGCCGAGACGTTCGCGATCCTCAACCTCGCGGCCGCAGGCGATCACATCGTGTCCAGCCCGCGGCTGTACGGCGGCACGTACAACCTGTTCCACTACACGCTGCCCAAGCTCGGCATCGAGACGACTTTCGTCGACGACCCCGACGACCTGGACTCCTGGCGCGCCGCCGTCCGCCCGAACACCAAGGCGTTCTACGGCGAGACCATCTCCAACCCGCAGATCGACATCCTCGACATCCCCGGCGTCTCCGGGGTGGCCCACGAGAACGGCGTGCCGCTGATCGTCGACAACACGATCGCGACGCCGTACCTGATCCAGCCGATCGCGCACGGCGCCGACATCGTCGTGCACTCGGCCACCAAGTACCTCGGCGGACACGGCACGGCGATCGCCGGCGTCATCGTCGACGGCGGCAAGTTCGACTGGACCCAGGGCCGCCACCCCGGCTTCACCACCCCCGACCCGAGCTACCACGGCGTCGTGTTCTCCGAGCTCGGTCCGCCCGCGTACGCGCTCAAGGCGCGGGTGCAGTTGCTGCGCGACCTCGGCTCGGCGGCGGCCCCGTTCAACGCGTTCCTCATCGCCCAGGGCCTCGAGACGCTGAGCCTGCGCATCGAACGGCACGTCTCCAACGCCCAGAAGGTCGCCGAGTTCCTGTCAGCCACGACGGCGTCGTGTCGGTGAACTACGCCGGGCTGCCCAGTCTCGCCGTGGTACGAGCTCGGCCAGAAGCTGGCGCCCAAGGGCACCGGCGCCGTGCTGGCGTTCGAACTGGCCGGCGGCGTCGAGGCGGGCAAGACGTTCGTCAACGCGCTCACCCTGCACAGCCACGTCGCGAACATCGGCGACGTGCGCTCGCTCGTGATCCACCCCGCGTCGACCACCCACGCGCAGCTTTCCCCAGAGGAGCAGCTCGCCACCGGCGTGACGCCCGGACTGGTCCGGCTGGCGGTCGGCATCGAGGGCATCGACGACATCCTCGCCGACCTCGAGCAGGGCTTCGCCGCCGCAAAGCCGTTCTCCGGCGTGCCGCAGACCGCGGTGTCGGTGTGACGACCTTGGAGAGCGCCGACGAGCGCTTGCGCGAGGAGTATGTCCCCGACGAGCGCTCGCGCGAGGAGTGTTCGGCCGGGGTCACTCAGTTGCCCGCCGAGGGCGAGGTGACGGTGGTGAGCATCGGGTCGCTGACGCTTGAGAACGGTGCCGTACTGGACGACGTGTCCATCGCGGTGCAGCGGTGGGGTGAACTGTCCCCCAACCGGGACAACGTCGTCGTCGTGCTGCACGCGCTGACCGGTGACTCTCACGTCACCGGCTCCGCGGGTCCGGACCACCCCACCGCCGGCTGGTGGGACGGCGTGGCCGGGCCGGGTGCGCCCATCGACACCGACAGCTGGTGCGCCATCGCCACCAACGTGCTGGGCGGGTGCCGGGGCTCCACCGGGCCGAGTTCGCTCGCTCCGGACGGAAAGCCTTGGGGTTCACGGTTTCCCGTGATCACGGTGCGCGATCAGGTGAACGCCGACATCGCCGCGCTGAAGGTGCTCGGCATCACCCAGGTCGCGGCCGTCGTCGGCGGGTCCATGGGCGGCGCGCGGGCCCTGGAGTGGGCCGTCGGCCACCCCGACACCGTGCGGGCGGCGTTGGTGCTCGCCGTCGGGGCGCGCGCCACCGCCGATCAGATCGGCACCCAGAGCGCTCAGGTGTCGGCGATCAAGGCCGACCCGAACTGGTGCAACGGCGACTACTACGACACGGGGCGCACGCCCCACGTCGGCATGGAGATCGCCCGCCGCTTCGCGCACCTCACCTACCGCGGCGAGACCGAACTCGACGAGCGGTTCGGCAACGACGCGCAGGGCAACGAGCACCCGACGGCAGGTGGCCGCTACGCCGTGCAGAGCTACCTGGAGCATCAGGGCGACAAGCTGGCGGCCCGCTTCGACGCAGGTACGTACGTCGCCCTGACCGACGCCTTGAGCAGTCACGACGTCGGCCGCGGACGCGGCGGGGTGCGGACGGCGCTGCGCAGCTGCACGGTGCCCGTCATCGTCGGCGGCATCACCTCCGACCGGCTGTATCCGCTACGCCTGCAGGAGGAACTGGCCGCGCTCCTGCCAGGTTGTCCGGGACTCAACGTCGTCGACTCCAAGTTCGGCCACGACGGTTTCCTCGTCGAGACCGACGCCGTCGGTGAACTCATCCGGCAGACCCTCGAGGTGGCCTCGCGGTGAGTGAGGGATCACGGGAACAGCGGTCGCTGTCGTTCGGCGAGGAGGCGGCGGCCTACGAGCGCGGCCGACCGTCGTACCCGCCGGAGGCCATCGACTGGCTGTTGCCGCCCGGGGCCCGTGACGTGCTCGACCTCGGCGCAGGCACCGGCAAGTTGACGATCCGACTGGTCGAGCGCGGTCTCGAGGTCGTCGCGGTCGATCCCATCCAGGAGATGCTCGAGGTGCTCAGCGGCTCGCTGCCGGACACCCCCGCGCTGCTCGGGACCGCCGAAGAGATCCCGCTGCCCGACGACAGCGTCGACTCGGTTCTGGTGGCCCAGGCCTGGCATTGGTTCGACCCGGCCCGCGCCGTCAAGGAGGTGGCCCGGGTGCTGCGGCCCGGCGGCCGACTCGGGCTGGTGTGGAACACCCGCGACGAACGGTTGGGTTGGGTAAAGGACCTCGGCCGCATCATCGGCCACGAGCGCGACCCGTTCAGCCAAGAGGTCACCCTGCCGCACCCGTTCACCGACGTCGAGCGTCACCAGGTCGAGTGGACGAGTTACCTTACGCCGCAAGCCCTCATCGACCTGGTGGCGTCGCGGAGCTACTGCATCACCTCGCCCGCCGAGGTGCGCACCCGCACGCTCGACGAGGTGCGCGAACTGTTGGCCACCCACCCCGCGCTGGTCAACATGACGGGTCTGGCGCTGCCGTACGTGACGGTGGGCATTCGGGCCACGCTCGGGTACTCGCCGGAATAGCGGGATAGGACGACAGCCATTTCGGTCGCCCGCATCGGCTAACTCGGTGCTAGTTGCCGATTCCGCACGAGCTATATGTCGTAGAAGAATTACCGCTGTGCAATTCGCCACAGCGCGCGTTCGTCTTGCAATCAACCTCGGCGACAGCGCAGCGACGGCCAAGAAATCACATCCCGAATTCGTGTCGACATTCGCCGACGAATGGCGATAATTGGAAATCACCATCGCGTCAACGGGGGGCAGCGAGGATGGTCAGGACATCGAAGACGGTAGGCACGCGACCGAATTGGTTGCCGATGGCTCGCGATCGACCGTTGACCGCAAGCGTCCGTCGCACGTTCCGACTCGTGGCGCCGTAGGGCACGGACGTGGATGCGGGTGTGTTCATACGCGTTCTGGGGCCTTTTCAGATCCTGAAGAAGGGAGAGCCCGTCTCGCTGCGCGCCGGGGGCAAGGCCGAACAGCTGGTCGGTTGGCTTGCGTCGCACCCGAACGTCGGAGTGCACCGCGCAACATTGGTCGAGCGAATATGGCCCGACGCATCCGCGGCGCTGGGCGGCCAATGCCTCAACACGCTGGTGCATTCCCTCAAAATGCAACTCTGCGATGGACTCGGGGGAGCAGCCCCGATTGTCCTCAGCCAAGGCCGCTACATGCTCAATCTCGGGAGCGGACTGGAAGTGGACATTCTGGAGTTCGAATCCGCGGTGCGCGACGGGCACCGCCATTTCACGGCAGGAGCAGTCGTGGCCGCGATCTCCTCATACGAACTGGCGGTGTCTCTGTACCGAGGCGATCTGGTGGGGGGCTCCGACATATCCGAGCTGCTGGAGCGCGAGCGACTCCGAGCCACCTGCCTGGGCACCTTGGCCCGCTTGGCCGACGCGCACTTCGAGAACGCCAATTACGAACAAGCCTTGGAGAATGCCCTCAAGTTGCTGGCAATAGATCTATGCCGCGAAGATGCCCACCGAATGGTGATGCGCGCATTCGTCCGCTTGGGGGCACGGGCACAGGCGCTACGCCAATACAATGTTTGCCGATCGATTCTTCGCTACGAATTCGACGCCATTCCCGAGCCAGCCACCGAACAACTTTTCACGCTCATTAGGACTGACCCGGATCAGGTGTGAAGCCGACCAACTGAAGCCGGATCCGAATCGGCTCATCGAAACCTCATCGCGATATCAGCGACAACTCGCTGGTCCGAACCCAAACCTCATCGTCGGCTCAGACGGCCCGACTACAACTGGTTGTCTGCTCAAGACAACGAAGGCTCCAGTGACTGGGGGGATCCGGACTTGCTCTCAGCGAAGCAACAGTTCGTTGTGGTGATCCGCCTCTTGGTCGAGGCCGAGGGGAGGTTTTCGGGTGCATTGGTGGATCCCCTGTCGCAGCGACAACAACAGTTCAGTGAGCCCGCCGCACTTCTCGAAGCGGTGCGTTGCTGGATCGGCGAGGCACTCAACGACGTCCAGACCACAACCCGTCAACCGATTCAACGAGACCTTGATGACTAGCGACCCCAACAGAAGGTCCGCGGGCCCGGTCGCAACGGGCACAAAAGGAAAGAGGGTGTCATGCCGATAGCTCCCACGTACCCCGGGGTTTACGTACAGGAAGTCCCCAGCGGAGTGCGCACAATCGTCGGGGTCAGTACCTCGACGACCGTCTTCGTCGGTGCGTCGCAGGACGGCCCCATGGACGAGCCGACACTGTGCCTCAGCTATACGGAATTCGCAAAGACGTTCTCCGAGGACACCTCGAAGTCCGATCTGGCGCGGTATGTGAAGCTGTTCTACCTCAACGGCGGGACGACGTGTTACGTCATGCGCATCGCCGACGGCAAGGCCAACTCGGCCATCACGCTTAACAATGAGGCAAAACAGCCAGCGCTCAAACTGATCGCGCGCAACCCCGGCGTACGTGGCGACCAGATCAGAGCCACCGTCACCTATGACACCGAACAGCCGGAAGGCACGTTCAACATCGAGCTGTTCCGTTGGCAACCCGACCCCACCGGACATCAAGTGAAAACGGCTAGCGAGCTGTGGCGAAACCTGTCGATGAACCCGACGTCAGCCAACTACGCCCCGAGCCTCCTCACCCAGAATTCGGCGCTCATCACCGCGGACGTCCCGGCCGCCCCCGTCGCTGGCCAGGCATACTCGCAGTTCGGTCGCCCCTTCGACTTCGCGCTCGCCACCTTCGGCGCAACCTGGGATGCCCTCGCGGCGAACAAGACCTTCCAGCTCAGCGTCGGAGGTAGCCCCTACGTGACGGTGACCATGCCGGCTCCCGCCACAATCACCAGCGACACGACGCTCAAGAGTGAACTCAAAAAGGCAGTCGTCACCGCACTGACCCCGCTGCCCGGCCAGCTCGCCACGAACATCGACGTGCAGCTCGTAGACGCCCCGCCGTTGGCCTTCGGCGATCCTGACAGTCCGAAGTGGATACAGATCACCCATCCGACACTCGACGTATTCGCCCGCCCCTCGTTGAGCAACGACTGTGCGGTCGCGTTGATGCTTGGTACCGCGCAAGGTGGCCTGGAGGTCGGCGCGTACGCCGGAGCCCGTCCCGCACCGACGGGGATGTCACTCCTCCCCGCTGGGGTGTTTGGCAACGCGGTTACGACGCGTTTCGCGGCCCTCGACCCCACGGCCGTGCTGTCAATGACGATCGACGGCGCGACCATTCCGTTCGGTGCCAAGGGGCTTCAGACCGCGGCCGCGGGAAACCCGGCGATGTACCGCGACGCGTACGCCGTGACTCCGAACGACAACAACGACGGCATCCGAGAGAAGCTTGCGAACATCGTCCGGACCGTCGCAGACTACGCCGCGACGCACCCGACCGACTTCAAGTGGAAGGCCAGCGCCTGGGGCTACCGGCTGAACTTCTTCCGCGTCGACGACGACGCCGACACCGACAATGCGATCGCAAACCCGGTGCCGGCCTTCGTCTCGTGGAACGTCAATGCCAACTCTCGCGATAACAATGTCCGGTACTACGCACTCGGGGCGACGGGCACCGGCGACTACCAAGCCGGTGGGGTCGCCGGTGACGACGGCGACCCTCCCAATCCGTCGACGTACGACGACGCCTACCCGATCATCGACCGCGAAGTTGACATCTTCAACTTGCTCGTGCTCCCGAAAGCCGATGGGGTAGATCCCGTGCAGCTGTATGGCGCGGCGAGTGTGTTCTGCCAGCAGCGACGCGCGTTCCTGCTGATGGACGCTCCGGTGTGGAGTGACGTCAGCGCCGCCCAGGGCCAGGTCGGCAATCTGCGCATCGGACTGGTCAAAGACCATGCGGCACTGTACTTCCCGCGACTCACCGTGAGCGAGAACGGATTGCCGGTGCAGGTCGGCCCCGCGGGCGCGATCGCCGGGCTCATGGCACGCATCGACAGCGCACGCGGGGTGTGGAAGGCCCCTGCCGGCACCGAGGCCGACCTTCGCGGTGTCACGGGGCTGGAGCGACGCTTCTCCGACCCCGAAAACGGCGTGCTGAACCCGAAGGCGATCAACACACTGCGGGTATTTCCCACCGGCGCGGTCTGCTGGGGTGCGCGCACCATGGACGGTGACGACAGCAATCCAGGTGACTACAAGTACGTTCCGATCCGACGGCTGGCGCTGTTCCTCGAAGAGAGTCTGTATCGCGGACTTAATTGGGTTGTGTTCGAACCCAACGACGAACCGCTGTGGGGTCAGATCCGGCTCAATGCAGGCACTTTCATGCATGGGCTCTTCACCCAGGGCGCATTTCAGGGCACCAAGTCGTCCGACGCCTACTTCGTGCGCTGCGATGCGGAGACCACCACTCAGGATGATCGCAACAAGGGAATCGTCAACATCTGGGTCGGCTTCGCTCCGCTCAAGCCCGCCGAGTTCGTCGTGCTGCAGCTGCAGCAGATGGCCGGCCAGACCGTTGTTTGAACGATCTCGCTTGCACAGCAGAAGGAGGAATCAGTGGCCGAGTTCAGCGTGAACACCTGGCGCTTTACCCCGTACATGAACTTCAAGTTCCGGGTGATGTGGGACGGTCGGTACGTTGCCGGGATATCGAAGGTGAGCGCGCTCAAGCGCGCGACCGAGGCGGTGTCGTTCCGCGAAGGCGGCAGCGCCAGCAGCGCCCGACTTTCGCCGAGCACATGGAAATACGACCCGGTGACGCTGGAACGCGGGGTCACCCACGATCCGGAATTCGAGGCGTGGACCAACCTCGTGAACGACGTGAGCGGCGATGCGGGGATGTCGTTGAAGAATTTTCGCAAGGACATCAAGATCGAGGTCCTCAACGAGGCGAACCAGGTCGCCTTGGTGTACAACGTCTACCGCTGCTGGGTATCCGAATACACCGCGCTGCCCGAACTGGACGCCAACGCCCACATCGTCGCGATCCAGAAACTCGTCCTGCAGAACGAAGGCTGGGCGCGCGACGTTGCCGTAGGCGAGCCTACGGAGACGTGATCCGATGATGAAGGGGGCGTTCGGGGCGATGCGAAGGATCGCACTCGACGCAACTGGACAGCGCTGGGGTGTGATCCGCGAGCTTTGCGGTGTCGACGAGGAAAGCGTCGACGGACGCTCCACCGACGACGCGGTCCGGCTTCTCGACCGTCTGCTAGTCGACGAACCAGGCACCCACGCCTCGCCGGGTCACGCAGCTACGCTGACCCTGCCCGAACGCGATCTGCTGCTGGCGCAGGTGTGGCGCACCGCCTGGACCCCTCGCATCGCAGGCACCCTCACGTGCGCCTCCTGCGAGCAACCGTTCGACTTCGGTTTCAATCTCGACGATTTGGCTGACCACGTGCGCAGCGCAACAACGCAACTGCCAAGTCAAAGGGGCATCTACACAACCCCCGAGAGCATCCGCTTCCGACTCCCCACCGCCGACGACGAGCGCGCCCTGCTTGGCCTCGACGACGACGCGGCCGAACGGACGCTGTTGACCCGCTGCGTCGTCGACGGCGACCCCGAAGCCGACGCGTCGACTGTCCTCAAGGCGATGGAACAGGTTGGCAGCGGCCTGGATACCGACTTCGATGCCGCCTGCGCCGAATGTGGCGCGGTGCTGGTCATGCGATTCCAGCTGCAGGACTACCTCCTCGGCGCCATCGTCGCCGAATGGCACGCGCGCGCCGACGACGTCCATCGCATCGCGGGTGCCTACCGCTGGGGACTGGGCGAAATCATGGCATTGCCGCGCAGGCGACGTCGGGCGTTCATTTCGATCCTCGATGACGCGACCCCCCTTACTTGGCCGGCATCGTGAGCCGATACCTCCACCGCGTACGGTCCCGCACCGCCGCCGCACCCTCCCCGAACGTGGTGCGACCGGTGGCGCCACGCCGGTGGACGAGCGCGCCGGAGCCGTTCGGTATCGCCCCGCCGATCGACAACCCGTCCACCCCCCAGGCGATACCGGCGGGCGACACCCAAGCCCCGACTGCGGGTGCGGGACCACGCTTGCCTGCCACCCCGGCAATCAAGCACCTTGCTTCGCCAACACGCACTGACTCGCCTGGCCAATTCGAGCCAGCGGTCCCGACACCAACGAGTCGTCAGGCACCGCAACCGCAGCGGCCTTACCCGTCCGCATCCGAGGTCCGCACCTCCCAAACGGTCGAATATGTTGCCGCTCAGCATACTCCGACGAACACTGCAGAGAACCCACCAACCGCAGCCACTACCCGCAGCGACCGCGATGGTTCGCTTATCGAGGCGGCACCCGTCGCCGACCAACGACCCCTGACGTGGCCGCCACTCAGGCCGACGATCACGGACTCCCGCGCCGACTCTGATGGAAACCGGACACACCTGCGGCCACAATTAACCGAAGTGCTTGCACCGCCGATAACCCCGTCAACCCCCGCGAGTCCACCGCCGACTCCGCAGCGACCGCAGATTGTGATCGGCCGAATCTCCGTCGTCGTCGAATCTCCCCGTTCCCAACCGGCGCAGGTCAGCCCACCGAGTGCCCGCCGCGCGTCGGTCGCCGTCGCGCGCACAGCCCCCGGACCGCGATTTACCAGTCGATTCGGCATCGGACAGCTATAGACATGGCGCTGTTGGATGTCTCGCTGGTGACCAAGGCGCTGATCAATCTGCTGACCGTGCATATCGGCAATTCCTCGGCGTGGCAGGGCGGGGACCCCCCAAACGTAACTGCGCAACGGCCAGACGAGTTGCAGCCGAAGACACTTGGCGTGCATCTCTATCATGTATGCGAGGACCCGTATCTGAAGAATCAGCCGCCGGCGGGAAACGACAGCCCTCCGGTGCGGTTCACACCGATGGGGCTGCAGCTGTTCTACCAGGCTCAGCGCGGTCGGCGAAGGTGCCGACGGCTTGGCGAACCTTCAGGAGCAACTGCTGATCGGCGCCGCCATGAAGGCGTTGCACGACTATCCAGTGATCGACGACGGCACCGAATTGCCGCGCGCTTCCGGCAACCCGCCCTTGAAAGTTCTTGACAGCGTTGACCTGAGCGGCGCAGGCAACAAGCTGCGCATCAACCTGCAACCGGTCGCCTACCAGGAGGCGCAGTCGTTCTGGAATGCCTCGTCCCTGGCTCCGCGGCTGGCCGTGTACTACCAAGTATCCGTCATATTGCTCGAACCCGAGAAACCCTCGACGATGTCCGGTCGCGTGATGAGCTACGGCCTGCAGAGCTTCGTCGGCGCCGGCCCCCGCCTGAACGGCAGCCAGAACACCATGACCGTGCAAGTTCCAGGCCTGGCGCCACAAACGCTCATCGCCCGCCCGGCCGAGTCACCGGTCGGCGCGAAAGTGGAACTCACCGGGTCTGATCTCTCCGGCGACGCCACAGACATCCTGATACAGCGGTTCGGCTGGCCCGACAGGCGGCAGCTCGACGCGGCCTGGGGAGTGCTGGCCGCCAACGACCGCGTATCGTTCACCATTCAGCAGAGTGTCGACGGCCAACCGATCAGCCCCGGCCAATACTCCGCACGCGCCCGCGTGACTAAGCGGAGGACCGCCCCCGACGGCACCACCAAAGATTTCGGATTGGTTTCCAACGACACGCCTTTCACCATCGCCGCTCGCATCGACGCCCTGACCATGGCAGCCGATGTCGGCACGATCGTCGGTTACGTCTTCATCAACCCGGACCAGAACGATGCACCGTTCGGCTCCGATGCCATCCAGCTGTGCGTCGGGGGGGTGGTGCTGGCACGGGTGCCTGCCCCCGCCGGAGCTCCGGCACTGGACCCGGGACAGTTTCGTGTCCTCGACACGACGACCATTTCCTTCCGGCTACCCGCAGGCACCGTAGCCGGACAACCCGTGTCGGTGCGCCTGTTCGTGGTCGGCGCGGAGTCACCGGTGCAATGGATCACGCCATGACCTGCCGCGTCGCACCACCGGATCGCGCTTTGGAACTGGTCCTCGCCCGGGTCCGCATGCGGGCGCGTTTGCGGACCGAGTGGCTCCGCAACCTGTGGCGTACAGCCACGACGGCCCCTTCGGAAGGCGCTATCACCCACGCCGAGATCGACCTCAGTTTGGAAGATCTCGACAATCCGAACGATGAAGCACAATGGCTGCACAGCAACGGCTTGGACGACGCATGGACCGAGCTGGCGGCCATCGAGGGCGAACTTGCCGGCCTAGCCGGGGCTCGGTTGACGCGACTGTGCTCCACATTCGGTCTGAGCACGATCGACACGGACATCGTCCATGCGTGCATAGCGTGCGAGCTCGACCCGACACTGACACGCGTATATGCCTACCTACAGGACCACGCCGCCCGCTGCTACGTGACCGGCACGCTGGTAGCCCGGCTGTTCGGTCACGGACGCAGCATTCGACTCGACGCCGATTCCCCGCTGGTGCGCTGGAAGCTCGTGGAAACATACGACACCCCACCGTCCGAGCCCGTCGCGTACCGCGTCGATCCCGCAGTATTCGATTGGGCGACAGGCTCAGACGCGCTGCCGACGGCACTGGGAGACATCGGTTCCCGTATACAACACATGGACGGCGTGGACCGGCTCGACGGGTGGCCCGTTGCCGAGACCGCCAAGGATCTCGCCCGTTGGCTCGGCGACCAAACCAGTGTGGCCGTCCGCACACAGGTGGTGGGGCCGTGCGGAAGTGGCCGACGCACATTTGCAGCGCTGGTGGCCGGGCAGTGTGCACGCGCACTGCTCACCGTCGACGCGACACATGTGGATGAAGCGCAATGGCCGGCCGTCGAACTGACAGCGAAACGCCAGGCCCTGTTGGAAGGAAGCGCGCTGGCCGTGCTGGCGCCGGCCTCCTTCCGGATGCGGCCGAGTCCAGCGACCACGCCGCCGGTCGCGCTGCAATTCATCCTCACCGACAGCGAGCGCGCGCTTCCTCCCGTCGCCGACACCGTCGACTACGCGGTGGCGCTGCCGCCACCGTCCGTCGACAACCGACGCGAGTTGTGGCAGCGCCATGCACCATGGACCGGCACCTGGTCTACGAGCGAGTTCGACGCACTGGTGCATCAGCACCGGGCGCTTCCCGGTGACATTGCCCGCATCGCGCTTCGCGGTGAGACCTCGCCCGTGGAGACCGGCGGCCTTCTGCGAGCGGCCGCTCGCGACGCACTGGGAGAACTGGCGCAGCGTCTCGAATGTCCGTTCCGCCGTGACGATCTCGTCGTCGCGGCCCGAGTCTCCACAACCCTGGACGATCTGCTGTTCGAGGCGCACGACCGCGTGGCGTTCTGGGAACAACCGCAAGCCCGGCGACTGTTCCCACAGGGCCGCGGGTTGTTGGCACTTTTCAGCGGGCCGCCCGGAACAGGAAAGACCATGACCGCGCAGGTGATCGCGGCCACCCTCGGCATGGACCTGTTCCGTGTCGATCTCGCGGCTGTGGTCAGCAAGTGGGTCGGCGAGACGTCGCGCAATCTCGACCGAGTCCTTCGGCGCGCCGCCGACCTCGACGTCGTGCTGATGTTCGACGAGGCTGACGCACTCTTCGGAAAGCGTACGGACGTCAAACAAGCCAACGACCGCTTCGCGAACACCGATACCGGCTTCCTGCTGCAGGCGATCGAGAGTTACCGTGGCGTCGCGCTGCTGTCGACGAATCGAAAGGGCGACATCGACACGGCCTTCATCCGGCGGCTGCGTTACGTGCTCGATTTTCCCGTGCCGGGCGAGTCCGAACGGCTTCGATTGTGGCAGACCCTGGTCGCTCGAGCTCGCCGGTCCCGACCATGCCGAACGACTCGACATCGATCTGCAGCACTTGGCGTCCGGCGTCGAAGTGTCCGGGGCACAGATCAAGCTCGCCGTGTTGACCGCCGTATTCGCCTCCCGGCGAAGCTGCGAAGCGATCGCTCCCGAACACCTCTTGGGCGGTCTGCAGCGCGAGCTCGCCAAGGAAGGACGCCCGGTCAACGTCCGGCTTCGCGAGAGGTTGGTGGAAGTGGCCGCTGACCGGATCATCATCGAAGAGCTGTTCCTGCAAATGCCCGGGTTGAGCACGGAGTCCGCCCGAGCAATCGCCGCCGAGGTCGCAGAACGCGTGGGCGCCGGCGTGGCCGCAGCCATGCCGAAGCGCTCGCTGGGCGCACTCGAACTCCGTCTCGAGCTACGCCAGGGTGCCGGCACGCAGGAACTCGTCGACGTGGTGGCACGCCGGATTCTCGAGGCGTTGCTGAAATGAACACCCCACGACAGGGCGGCCTCGCCCAACGTTCACCGGAAGCGAAGATCTCTCGGAAACAGGCCAAACCGCAAAGTCCGCAGAGCGCCAGAAGTACGCCCGCCGAGGCTTCACATCATCGCGCCAACCACACGATGGCCGGCCCGATCCCGGCGCCGCGACGAGCGACTGGCGCGGCGGGACACCCCCTTTCGGCTGCGCAGCGGGAACGCTTCGCACCGATTGTCGGGCCGGCGGCCACACAGGCCGCGCGGGTGCACACCAGCACCGACGCGCACGCCTGGGCGCAGCATCAGCAGGCCAGGGCGGTCGCCGACGGCGTCGACATCTACTTCGCCGGCGGTGAGTACCGGCCTGGAACGCTCGGCGGCGATACGTTGATCGCCCACGAACTGGTGCACGTCCGCCAGGCGCTGCTGGGCCGGTTGCATCGGCCGGCCCGATGGGCCACGGTCGGGGCCGAGCAGACGGCGACCGAGGCCGAAGCCGATGACGCCGCGCGTCAGGTCACCGAAGAGCCTGCCGCGGAACAGGTTCAAAAGCAGACCGAGGAAACGCAGCCCGGCGCGGACAACCAGGCCGCCCCGCCGACCACTTCGCCCGCCGCCGTCACGACGGCTCAGGCGACCCAAACCGGGACCGCGGTCCCAGAAGCCGCTGTCGGCCCCGCCGCCGAATCACAAGTCGCCGTCGAAGGCGAAGCCGCGGCCGCGATCGACCAGGCGGCACCGAAAGGCGCGCTGCCAGCCGACATACCACTGATGCCCGAGCCGCAGACCGCACTGTCACCCGACGAGAAGCGCCGGGTCTCAGGCGTTCAGGGTCGAGCGGCGGCGACAACCAAGTCGACAGCCACCGCGCCGCAACCGACCGAGGACGTCGCGAGCGCCGCAAAGGCCGTCGCTACGCCGCAGGCCGAGAGCAACGCGCAAGCCGCCGAGGCGATTGTCGCCGAGCTCGGCGACACCGTTAAGCCGAGCGTCGAGATCGTGGCGCTGTGCGACCGCATCAAGAAGCTCATCCGCGAGAAGCGCCCCGCCGACGAGGAGGGGGTGATCGACAGTCGCCCAGAGGAAGTGGCCAGCACCGCAGGTGGTGCGGTGTCGGGCGACGTCAACAAGAACGTCGACTCCGCAAAGGGCTCGTACGGCCCGATCGACTCGACGCCGAAAGGACCGCAACCACAGCAGCCACCCGGAGTGGACCCGCTGCCCGCACAGGCGCCGACAGCTGACGTCAGTGCCAAGGCGGCGACACCCGACGCGGTCCCACCGGAACAAGTCAGCCTCGACGGTGACACCAAGCAGATGGAGGCAAAGGCCGATCAGGCCGGCCTGAACAAGGAGTCCGCGCAACTGGTTCAGGGTGGTCCCGTCGCTGAAGCGCGGGCCGCCCGCGGCGAGATGGGCGAGCTCTCCAAAGACGGTCCCGCCGAGGCCATCAAGCAACAGAACGAGGCGCTGGCCACCGCGGACGCCAACATGGCCGCGTTGCAACTGAAGGCTCTGCAGTCGTTACGCGACGCGCGAGCCGGTCACGTCGCGGGGGTCGGCACTCAACAACAAGAACTGAAAGGCGGGGCGGAAGACCTCCGAACCCGGCTGTCGAACAAGGCCCAAGGTATCTACGACAGTGCGCAGACTCGCGTTCAGGACCTACTTCGCGACGTCCCGACCACCGCCATGGACAAGTGGACCAAGGGACTCCCGCCGATCTCGCGGCAGTTCAAGGCCGATCTGAAAGTCGTTGCCGATCGCGTCGACGAACGCCACTCCGGCGTCGGTGGATTCTTCGTCGCGGGGTGGGACGCGGTGTCCGGACTGCCGGACTGGGCCACCGATGCCTACGACAAGGCCGAGAAGGACTTCGGCGACAGCGTTTGCACGTTGATCACCGGAATCTCCGTCTACGTCAATCAGATCATCAAGATCGCCGACGAGATCATCGCCGATGCCCGCAAAGAGATCTCGGCCGTCTTCAAAGCCGAGCTGCCCGAGGCGGACGCCGCGTGGGCGGCCGAACAGGAAAAGGCCTTCGGCCACAAGCTCGATGCGCTGCACGACAAGGCCGAGGAGACTCGCACGTCGTTCAACAAGGAACTGATCGACAACGCCGGCGGCGCCGTTCAGTCGGCGCGCGAAGAGATCCAGAAGCTTCGCAAGAAGGCCGGCGGCCTGTGGGGGCGGTTCCTCGATGCCGTTGGCCGGTTCCTCGACGACCCGGTCAAGTTCATCATCGACGGGCTGCTCGAACTGGTCGGGATCTCTCCGCCCGCGTTCTGGGCGCTCGTCAAGAAGATCGAAAAGGTGCTGACCGACATCGTCGACGCACCAATACGATTCGCCAACAACCTGATGGACGGGGTGGCGAAGGGCTTTTCTCTGTTCTTCGACAACATCGGAATCCACCTCGTGACGGGGTTGCTGGAGTGGCTGCTGTCGGGCCTCAAAGACGAAGGGATCCCGATCCAGGTCCCCAAGGAGTTCTCCGTCAAGAGCGTCATCGGGTTCTTCCTCGAGTCCGCTCGGTGTCTCCTGGTCGCGCATCCGCAAGCTGCTGGTCGAGCAGCTCGGCGAGAAGCCCGTCGCGATAATGGAAAAGACCGCCGGGCTGTTCGCCACCCTGTTCTCGAAGGGCATCGGCGGAATCCTCGACGACATCAAGCAATTCCTCGACCCGGACAACATCGTCAACACGATCGTCGACGTCGCGGTCAAGTACATCACCCAGACGCTGATCGTGAAGGTCGCGGCGAAGATACTGCTGATGTTCAACCCGGCGGGCGCGATCTATGCCGCGATCGAAGCGATCTACCGCGTGCTGAAATGGATATTCACCAACGCGGCCAAGCTCTTCCACTTCGTCGAGGCGATCGTCAATGGGATAGCCGACATCCTCAACGGCAACATCGGCGGGGTCGCCAAGACCGTGGAGGCCGCGCTGGCCATGCTGGTGGCGCCGGTGATCGACTTCCTCGCCGACTATCTCGGCCTCGGTGGGCTGCCCGGCAAGGTCGCCAACGCGGTCAAGGGGATGCAGGCCTGGGTCGAAGGCGTGATGCGCAGTGTCATCAAGTGGCTCGTCGAGATGGGCCGAAAGATTATGCGGGCGTTGGGCATCGGTGGGAAGGAAGACCACAGGAAGAAGACGGCCGAGGACACCGAACTCGGACGCACCATTCGGTTCAGCGCCGCAGGTGAGAGCCACTCTCTCTATGTGCAGAAGGAGGGTAACTCCGCCCACCTGATGGTGGCGTCCACTCCGACCACGATCGCGGAGTGGATCGTGCGTTGGCAGGCCAAGCTGGCCCAGGGCAAGCCAGCCCCAGATAGCCCCGAGCGCACCGAGGCTGAGTCCCTGATCGGTGAGCCTGGGGCCTGCCACCCGAGCAGCCGAGTCGGCAGCCACCGGTCTCATTGCCGGGTTCGAGGCCGCAGCCGCTGACCCCGAACACAAGGAGCATCCACCCGACGACTCGGAGGTCGAGGCGAAAGAACAACTTATCGCCACGAAGCTCGACCGGCTCTTTGAGCTGTTCGGCGAGGACGACGTTCGGAAGAATCTGCAGGCGATCCGCGCCGCGCTACCAGACGCTGGAGTTCGGCGCGGCGAGGCTGTCATGGCTCGCTGGAGGCAGGACACGATCGGCGTACCCCGTGTCAAACCCATTGACGGCAAAGAGTCCCCGGTCTGGGATACGGCAACTTTCGATGCTTCAGTCGTCCGCCCGACAGAGGTCTTGGCGTCGAGTGACAACCAGACATCTCTCCTGCCCTACTTCAAGCGAGCCGACCACCCGATCCCGTCACCGCAGTTCACCGCCTTCGCCTTCGAGGACCCCGGCGCCGGGCATCCGGTGCGGGCCGCCTTCCTGAACGGGATGGGCCGACGGGTGGCGGCCAAGATGCGCGGCGACGCGCTCCGGGCACTGGCTGAAACCGCAGCGGACGAGCTCCTGGCTGCGATCCCCAGCATCACGTTCACCGCCGACCTCGACATCGGCACCTTCACCCACCCCTTCCACGCTCCGCTGGAGGTTTTGGTGAAGGGCCTTTTCGCCGGAGCGGATTTCATCGCTGTCCTGGAAGCCATCGTCCAAGGTCCTGTAAGCGGTGTCTCGTTCGCCGAACTCAAAGTCGCAGTTCAGGGCCGCCGTTCGTCGTACGAGTGGATGAAGGAGGAACTCCGCCGAGTACAGCTCGGGCAGCACGAGTGGATCCCACGCAGCACGATGATGGAGGTCCTTGAGTTCGCCGCGGACCTGCACTCTCAAGGAGACACGTTGGGCGCCGTCGGCTGGGTTCGGCTATTGGGTAGCCTGCGCAGCCCCACCAATGCAGTGATCTTCAAACTCCGCTTCCTGCCGGTCACAGTGATCCGGGCGCCCGGAGATGTCGCGGAAAGGCAGATTCCAGATGCGAAAGCCCACGCCGGCGCCGCGTACTTCGACCCTGACCGTCAGCGCATCCAGTCCACGTTCCGCGCCGAGGGTCTGGTGACACGTGGCAGGCGGCGTGGTGAGCTAAAGCGCGGCGTAGGCGGAGGTATCACCGAAGGAACCTCCACCTTCCACGACGCACTCGAGAAATTCTTCACTGACAACGCCGCGTCCATGAAGCCAGCCGCCTGGGTGGACGCCCTGCTGGCCTACCTACCGCAGATTATGTACACCGGCGACGTCACCGGCCTCTCGTCCGACGACCTCGAAGAGCGAATGAATATGTTCGTGACCGGCCCACTTCCTAGCGACGTGACGAACGGCAACATGACAGTCGGCCAGTTCGCCGATTACGCCGCCAGCCGATGGCATCAGATCCAGAGTGACTTCCAGAACGCGAAGAGCGGACTCCCAAAATGACCTCACACAAGGAGACTCGTCACGTCGAAACTCTAACGAATCCAGCGTTTCTACCCCAGTACCAAAGCGATCTCGACCTTGAGGACAGCGAGTAGCCATGGCCAACGAATCACCGCTTGCTCCAGTACTTCTCAAGGGTGCCTTCATCCGCCTCGACGAGACCGCCATCGGCGCCGTGCCGCAAATCGTTGTCTTCCAATACAACCCGGAGTCACTGACAAGAAAGTTCAAGCCCTACGAACCGCCGGCCAAGGAAAAGACGGATGACAAGCCCAATCCGTCCGCCCTCGCCGCGCCGTACGACCCCGAAGAGGAAATGGACGTCGTCGTCGAACTCGACGCCACGGACGATCTCGAACACCCCGAGCAACATCCCATCACCATGGTCAGTGGCGTCGCCGACCGCATCGCGGCCCTGGAGATGTTGATGTACCCGTCCGACGAGACGTCGCTGCTGTCGTCGGCGGTCAGACTCGCTGGCCGGCGCGCTCGGAATCGGCGGCGGCGCAGAGATTCCCAAATACCGTCAGGCACCCATCGTGCTGTTGAGACTGGGGGCCGGGCCGGGTCATGCCGGTGAAGATCACCGGCTTCTCGGTCGAGGAGCAGGCCTTCAATCAGGCGCTCTACCCGATCCGGGCCAAGGTCACCGTCGGCGTCAAAGTGCTGACGGAGGACTACTTCAACAGCCGCACCGAAAGCACGACATTGACCGCCGCCGAGACCATGGCCCAGGCGGCATACCGCTACACGTTCAAGCAGAAGAAGACGCTGGCTACCGCGAACGTCGCCAACAACGTTGAAAGCATCCTGTCCACCCTTCCGTTCTAGGAGCACGCCGATGCCCGCCTATGACCCCAAGAGCCGGTACCTCGATGTCGAGAGCTACCAGGTGCAGGACCATCGCGGTCGCACCGTCACGGTCACCGCGCCGGCCCAAGCGCCGCCACAAACCCTGGCCGGAGTTCACTTGCGCCGCCAGGGCGAACGACCGGATCACCTCGCGGCCCAGTACCTCGACGACCCGATGGGATTCTGGCGGCTGGCCGAGGCCAACGATGCGATGCAGGCCGAATGGCTCAGCGAGCAAACCGAAACCGCGATTCCGATGAAGGGCCGCTGATGACGCTCAGTGCCGCCATCGCGGTCGGCGGCACCGTCGACCCATCGCTGGCCAGCGCCACCTGGGTCGAGGTGTACGAACGACTCGGCGAACCCACCTCGTACCGCATCCGGTACGAGGTCGAAATCGGTTCTGACGATTTCGACCAGTTGGTCGACGCGCGGCTCGACGCCGGCTCCGTCCTCTCGGTCATGGTCCCCGGCTCGAGCGGCACCCAGTGTCTCGTCAAGGGGCCGGTCGGATCGCAGCGTGTCCACTTCGAGCACGGAGGGTCGGGCAGCTACCTCGAGGTCGGCGGCAGCGACGGCTCCATCGCGCTGGATCGCGTAGCCAAGTCGACGATTTGGACCGACGTCACTGACAGCGATGCCGTCCAAGCCATCCTGACCGCGGCTGGCTTCGTCGCCGATGTCGCCACCACCAAGGCCGGGCATTACGAGGCCAAACACGCACTGGTGCAACATGAAAGCGACTTGTCATTCGTCCGTCGCCTGGCCCGCCGCAATGGCTTCGCCTTCTGGGTCACCGCCGACGGCTCAGGTTTGGAAACCGCTCATTTCAAGCCTCCGCCAGTCGAAGACGCTCCGTCGGCGACGCTCAAGGTCAATCGCACCACACCGACCATCGACGCCCTCGACCTGCGCTGGGACGTCGAGCGACCTACCAGTGTGGTCGCCACCCAACTCGACTTCAACACACTCGGCGACATCGACGGCTCGACCTCGCAGGCCCCGCTGCCGCCGCTGTCCGACCGCGATCTGGCCGCCATCACCGGCGATATCCGCTCGATCTTTCTTGGTGCACCTGTAGACGACGGCGGCGATCTTGCCGCCCGCGCCAGCGGCGCTCTCGTGGATTCGTGCTTTTTCATCAAGGCAACCGGACAGACCACCCTCGACCTGACCGGGGCACCCATCCGCGCACACACCGTGGTCGACCTGGAGGGAGCAGGCAAGCGGCACAGCGGCAAATACTTCGTCGGCGCCGTGCGCCACACCATCGATCCGGACTCCTACCGAATGGAACTCGAACTCCTACGCAACGCGTGGGGAGGATGACATGGACAACGATCCCCTCGAGCAGTTGGTCGACTGGGTACGCAATCGCCGCTTCGGCAAGTACCGCGGCACCGTTGTGGACAACGCCGACCCGACGAAGCGCGGGCGGCTGAAGGTGCGCGTGCAGGGCGCGCTGAGCGACCTGCAGCTGTGGGCCATGCCGTGCGTTCCCTACGCCGGCAAGGACGTCGGCTTCTACTTTCTGCCCGAACCTGGCACGGGAGTATGGGTCGAATTCGAGGGCGGCGACATCTCGATGCCGATCTGGACCGGGTGCTTCTGGGCCGACGAGCAGCTGCCCGAAGGAGCGACGGCCGCCGCGACCAAGGTGATCCGCACCGGGCAGACGGCGATCGTGTTCAACGACGACACCCCGGAACTCCGCGCGACGGTGGTCGACGCCGGCGAAGTGACCATCGGCGACGACGTCGCAGTGGTGCGCGATCAGGCCAAGCTGACCGTCGGCACCGACGGAGTCACCGGCGAGATGGGTTCTGGCAAAGTCGAGGTCCAGCAGTCAGGGGTCTCGATCAACAGCGGCGCATTCGAGGTCAGCTGATGGCCGGTCAAGCGCTCACAACTGCGTCCACGCTGATGTGCCCCCACGGCGGAACCGTGTCTGCGTCACCGGCGAACGTGCGCGCCAAAGCCGATGCCTACGTGCTGACCGTGAACGACGCGTTCGTAATCGCCGGCTGCGCCTTCACCCTGCCCAACGGCCAGCCCAGCCCGTGCATGTCGGTGATGTGGACGACCCCGGACTCGCGGGTGAAGGCGGGCGGCCCGACGCTCAGCGCGTCCTCGGTCGGGCTGTGCACGAATGCGGCCGGCATTCCGCAAGGCCCGGTGAGCGTTTCGGTCACCCAAGCGCAGACGGTGACATCATGACCGCCGCCATCCCACCGATCTCCAGCGTCCGCTATCCGTTCGGCATCGACGCGGGCGCAGGCCGGTTCGCGCAGGAACCCGATTACGCACAGCACGTCGAACAGATGATCAAGCAGGTGCTCTTCACCGCGCCCGGCGAGCGAATCAACCGGCCCGACTTCGGTTGCGGCATAAGGCGAATGGTTTTCGCCCCCAATTCTGCGGCCGCCGCGCAGCTGCTTCGGGTCATGGTGCAGCAATCCCTCGAACGGTGGCTGGACAGTGTGATCACGGTCGACGCCGTCGATGTCGTGGCAGCCGCCGAAGTGTTGCAGGTACGAATCGTTTACGTGCTCAAGGCTCGTGGAGAACGCCGCTACCTCAACCTCGAGGTGACCCCGTGACGCCCCCCATCGACCGCCGCAGCCAGCTGCTCGCCAATCCCTCGGTGATCGGCATCGACTACCTCTATGTCGACACGGCCACCCAAGCGGCGCTCGACGTCCACTTCATCAAGGAACCGTCGGCGGCGCAGCAGGCCGCACTGAGCGCCAATCAGGTATCCATCACCGCGGCGCACGGCGACGCTCCGGGCGTGCCCGTCGCGAGCATCGAATTCCCTTCCGTGGACAGCAAAGTCGTACTGCGTGTACACACCGCGATAGTCGGGACGTTCACGCGCTACACCTTGCGCCTCGCCGATCCAGACGGGCAACAACTGCTCGACCCCTACTTCGCGAGCATCGAGTTCTCCTTCAAGGCGGGGTGCTACAGCGACGTCGACTGCGACCACGGCGCGCATCAGTGCGCGGCCGAACCCACCGTCGACTTCCCGGTCGACTATCAGGCCCGCGACTTCTGGAGCATTCGCACGGCGCTGCTGGACTTCGCGTCGTTGCGCTATCCGCAGTGGGCTGACCGACTGGAAGCCGACGCGGCGGTCATGCTGGTCGAGGCCATGTCGGCACTCGGCGACGAGCTGTCCTACCACCAGGACAGGCTCGCCCGTGAGGCCTATCTGGAAACCGCGACGCAGCGCCGCTCGATCCGCCGCCACGCCCGGCTGGTGGACTACCGGATCCACGACGGGCTCGGCGCCGCGACGTGGATCAACGTGACGGCCAAGGCCAAGGGGAAGATTCCCGCCGGAACCCCGCTGTGGACGATCAGGGACGGCATCCGCGTCGACTACTCGGTCGGCAAAAACCTCGACGAGATAGTGGAGGCAACGAAGTACGAAGTCGACCCGTTGCTCAACGACACCCAACTCGTCCCCTACGCATGGGACAGCGGTGACCTTTGCCTGCCGGCAGGCACGACGGCGTTGTCGTTGCAGGGCGGCACGGCCGTCAGTGACGCGCTCAAGGTCGATGGCCAAAAGCTGGATTCTGAAAATGGACGGTGGCTGCTGCTGCGAACCCAGCCTGCCAACCCCGCCCAACCCATCCGCAGTCAGTTGGTCAGGGTGATCGAGGCCCAGCCCGTGCACGATCCACTGACGAACACAGACACCACCCGCATCGGTTGGGAACCCGAGCAGGCCTTACCCGCCGAATTCGACCTGACCTGCCTTCACGTGTACGGCAACATCATCCCCGCGATCGCGGGACTTCACCTGACTCAAACGTTCGTCATCGGGTCCGACCCCGACCCGAGTGTGGCGCAGGCAGTCGAGCGGGTCGGCGCCGGTAACTCGGTGCAGTATCTGTTCAGCCTGGACCGCACCGACACCGACCAACTCGTGTGGCGCACCGACCCCACCGCCGATGGGCAGACACAGGGCGATCCACGCACGGCCGCAGCGGAATTGAAGCTCGTCGAGCAGATACCCCAGCCCGGGGGCGGCTTCCAGGACGGCGACGCATGGAAGTGGAAAACCAACCTGCTGGATGCGCCGTCCTCCTTGCCGCTGGCGAAGGACTTCCAGACTCGACGACGGGATGTGGCGCCGAGTCGTGGGGTACCGGCGCCCCGAAGGTGACGTCGTGCACGTCGACTATGCGTCCGGTAGCGGCGTCACCATCCGCTTTGGCGACGGGGAGTTCGGTCTCGTGCCCAAGACAGGCACCCGCTTTCAAGTCGACTACCTGGTCGGCAACGGCAGCCGCGGCAACCTGCCCGCAGGTGCGTTGCGATGGTTCGATGCGACGCAGGCGCCCACCATCGAGGCGATCGAGAACCCGTTCGCCATCGACACCGGTGTTGATCCCGAAACACCGGACGAGATCAGGGAATTGGCGCCGGAAGCGTTTCGGTCGTTGACCTATCGCGCGGTGCGGCCCGAGGACTACGCCGAGGCCGCCGAGCGGCTGGACTGGGTGCAGCGCGCGGGCTGTGCATTCCGCTGGACGGGATCGTGGCTGACTGCATTCGTCACACCCGATCCGCGCGGAGCGGTCCAGGTCTCCGATGACCAACGCACAGACCTCGACCGCCAGCTCGACCGATTCCGGCAGGCGGGCAGGCCCGCCTATGCGCTCGACCCCCGCTACGCGGACCTCGACCTGCGCATCGGGTTCTGCGTGATGAAGTCCGCGTACGCCTCCGAAGTGACCGGGCGAGTGCGGGCGGCGTTGTGCGGTACACAGCCGGCGTTCTTCTCCGCCGACAACTTCACCTTCGGCACCCCGCTCTACCGGTCGGCCCTGGAGGCCGCGATCCAGAACGTCGCCGGAGTCCGGGCGGTCGAGGACATCACCTTCCGGCGTCGAGGTGTCTTCGACTGGACCACGCTGCCCGCCACCTATCAGCCCGGTCGAAATGAGGTGGTCCGCGTCGAGAACGATCCCCTCCATCCCGACCGCGGCTCCATTGCACTCAAGCCGGACGGTGGCGCATGACAGACGAAATTAAGTGCCCCTGTGACACATTCGTGCACCCGCAGCCGCTGTCGATCGACGCGGGACTCGCCACGATTCCTCGCCAGATCGCGACCTTCGCCGACTTTCGCCGCGCGATGCTCGCCGCGATCCCAACCGAACCACCCCTGAACCAATGGCGACCCCGCGACCAAGACCTCGGCATGATGCTGATCGAGATGTGGGCGTACGTCTGCGACGTGCTCGGGTTCTACGACGAGACGATCGCCCACGAAAGCTACCTGCGCACCGCGCGCCGCGACCCGTCGGTGCGAATGCTCGTCGGGCTACTCGGCTACCGACCGCGCCCTGCGGTCGCCGCGCGGGTCCGACTCGCGATCAAGGCCACCGGGCGACTCCCGCTCGACCTGCCCGCCGGCATGGCCGTGCGATCGTCGGCGTTCGGCAGCGAGAAACCCCAGGTGTTCGAACTCGACGGCGACACCCGCGTTCATCCGCTGCTCAACGGGTGGCAATTGGCACCGACCCGCGCCACGACAGTCGGAACGGGATCCCAGCAGCTTCTGCTCGCACCGGACACCGCCAGGGTGCGCGTCGATGACCACCTTTTGATTCTCGGCGGCGGCCAGGCCACAGGATCGGTTCACACCGCAACGGGGGTCGCCAAGATCACGGGCGACGACGGCGCCAAGTACGTGCGCGTCGACATCGATCCGAAATTGGCGACGCCGTTGACCATCGCCAGTTCCCGGCTGTTGCGGTCGACCGCCACCACCGCACTGTGGACCAACTCGTCCGACCCGTTCGTCCTGACGACCGGCACCACCACGCTGCATTTGGCCGGCGTCGTACCGCACTCAGCGTCGGGGGCTGGATCGTCGCCCGCACGGCCACGGCCAGCGCCGCATTTCAGATGACCGCCGTCAGCCAGAGCAGCCGCCGGCTCGCCTCCGGCACGACGTTCAACCTTCCCCCCGCCAACGCGCCGGTCACCGTCAGCACGCCCGAAGTGCGTGCGCCCGTGACAGCCGTGACGATCTCGCCGTCGTGGCCGGCGGCGCTGGGCACGGCGCCCACTACCGTCACGATCGACTACAACTTCCAGGACGCGGGCGCGCTCACCGCCGAACTCGACGACCGCATCGCCGCCGATGCCACCCTGCATCTGCTGCCGCCGATCGAAAAGCCGCCCGACGGAACCGATGCCGGTCGGTTCCTGGTCGCCGATACCGACGCCACCGCCGCCGAGCTGGCCGGTGGCATCGACTTCGGCAGCCGTACCTTGAACCTCGCGCAGGCCAGCGTTCTGCCGAGCGCCCTGCGCCCGCCGGCAACCGCATACGCCAACATCGGCGACTTCAGCCGCGGCGAAACCGTTCCCTCAGAGACGTTGGGCGTTGGCGACGCCTCGGTGGCCAGTCAGTCGTTCGTGCTCAAGAAGAGCCCGCTGACCTACACCACGGCGCCGGCGACGGCGGCCGACCAAAGCGGCGTGCGCAGCACCTTGCGGGTGTGGGTCGACGGCGTCGAGTGGCAGGAGGTCGGCAGCTTCTTCGGCGCCACTGCAACCAGCACGGTCTATCACGTACGCCAGGATGACGCGGGCGACTCCAGGATCACCTTCGGCGATGGGGCGCGTGGCGCCCGGCTGCCCAGCGGCGCAGTGGTCGTCTGCAGCTATCGCTTCGGGGCGGGCGCCGTGAGCCCACCCGCCGGCGGCCTCACTCGACTCGCAAAGCCCGTCAAAGATGTTGCTGCCGTGATCAATCCGGTCGCGGCGGCGGGGGGCGCCGACCGGCAGCCGGCATCGCAGGTACGTCGGATTGCCCCGCGCTCGGCGTTGCTGTTCGGTCGCGCGGTATCCATCGCGGACATTGAGGCGCTGGCAGCGGGCCAGCCCGGGGTGCGCGCGGTGCAGGCGCGCTGGAGCTGGGACGCGCAGATGCAGCAGCCCGTGATCCAGATCTGGTTCAACGGGCCGGGCAGCATCGCCGCCGCGGTCCAACAGAGTCTGCGTGCGGCGACCGCGCCCTCGACGCCAATCAAGGCCACGCCTGCCACCGCGTTGGCCGTGGCGATGAATGTCACCGTGCGCGTCGCTCCCACGCACCAGGTGACGCTGGTGCGGGACGCGGTCCTCGCCGCGTTGACCGAACCCGACACCGGCCCGCTCGTCCCCGAGGTCATCGGCGTCGGCGCCCCCGTCTTCCGCAGTCAACTGCTTGCCGAGATTCTTGCGGTACCAGGGGTGACCGCGGTCGACAGCCTGATATGGCAGGGCGCGCCCTTCGCCGACTACGGCACGACGCCCGGTGAAGGGGCGTGGTTCGACGTGACGGCCACCGTCATCGCCAGGGAGGCCGACCATGACTAGTCCGGAAGCTCAACTACCGAACGATCAATTCGAGAGCTATTACCTCGAGAAGCTCTGGGAGCTGATTCCCCCCGTCTACCGCGATTCCGACGGTCTGGAGGGCGGCGACGTACTGCGCGCCCTGGTCAAGATTCTCGCCGAGCAGGCCGCCGTCGAGCGCCGCAGCATCGATCGGCTTTGGGAGGACCAGTTCATCGACTTCTGCGACGACTGGGCGGTGCCTTACCTGGGCGACCTTGTCGGCACGCGAATGGTGTCATCGCTCGACGACCGTGGCCGCCGCGCCGACGTCGCCAACACAATCCACTACCGCCGCCGGGCCGGGACGCTGGCGATCCTCGAAGGACTCACTGCGACCGTCACCGGCTGGGAGGGCACGGTCGTGGAAGAGTTCCGTCATCTCGTGCGCCATCCGCACGGTCTCGACCCGAGTCCGCCGAGCGTGGGCCGAGTCAGCGGCACACCGGAACACGGCCTCCCCGACCTGCGTCGGCCGCGCGGCTCACAGCTGACCTGGGGGCCGTGGGACGAGTACGCACACCTACCCGACGCGCGCAAGAACGCAGGCGGGCTCGACGGCAGGTACGGCATCACCAAGCTCGCGCTTCACCTCTACCGACTGTCGGCGTTCACCGTCACCAACGCCACTCCGCACGTGCTGGCTCCCGACGCCGATGGGGCTCAGAAGTTCACATTCGATCCGTCCGGCCGCAGCGTCCCGCTCTTCCAACGGAGCAGCCGTCCAGACTTCGACACCGAATGGCGGGCGGCGCGCGAGTGGGAGCTACCCGGCCCGATTCGGTGCGAAGTGCTCGGAAACGCCGAGTATGTGGTCACCGAGACGCTGATCAGCGGGTGGAGCAATGACAACGTGATCACCCCCGCACAGGCCGACGTGCTGCGTTCGATTCGGAACCTTCGGGTGATGTCCGAGGCCGCCTTCCGCAATCGACTGGCCGCATTCTTCAACCCGCCGCTGGGCACGGCCGCGATTCACCGGCTGATCGCCGACTCGCTGGTGTCCGATTGCGGTAAGGGCGCACTGTTGCGCAATCCCGCGGCAGCGGTCACGGGTGACAAGTCGTCGGTGTCTGTCGCCGAGCCGGTCGCAGGCAACCTGCAGCCCATTCCGCGGGAACTGACCCGGGCCGGCAATCTCAGCGTCGCGGCACTGAAGCCCGACGACACCCGGCTCGTCATCGACGCCGAAAACGGCATCGGCTTCTTCACCGACGGCGCTCCGCCAGCCGGATTCTCCGTCACATACAGTTACGGCTTTTCCGGCGGTGTCGGCGCGGGCACCTATCCCAGGCCCGACTTGACCGCCGTCGCCGCAGGCGACCAGCACAGCGGGGGCGGCGCCCTTGCCGCGCCGGCCGCCGCAGCGCAGGTGCAGCTGGAAATCGCCGACAGCGCCACCTACGGGCCTATCGCCGACCTGGCATCCGGAGACAGCCTGCTCGTACAAGCCCACGACGGGCAGCGCCCGTATCTCGCACTCGACGGCGACTGGACGTTCAACGCCACTACCACCACCGCCGGCAGCAAGCTCAAGCTCGACGGGCTATGGATCGGGTCGCATGCGCCGCGCACCGTCCACCTCACCGCCGACGCCGGCTGCCACTGGGACTCGGTCAGCATCGCCCATGCCACCTTCGACCCGGGTGGCACCGACGCCGGCGGCGATGCGCTCGGTACGGTCACGCTGTCCATCGAATCGACGGTCACCACACTGACGATCGAGTCCTGCATCGTCGGCCCAATCACCTTCGACCAGACCGGTTTCGCCGAAACGATGGTATTGCGCAACACCATCGTCCAGGCCACCGACCCGGCCACTGTCGTGGTGCTGACGCAGCCGCGCGGACTGCTCGAGATCGACGGCTGCACGGTGCTGGGCGGCATCCACGCCCACCAGCTCGAAGCATCCGAGTTGCTGTGCACCGGCCTGATCGACGTCGACGACCTGCAGTCCGGATGCATCCGGTTCTCGGCGTTCGCCGACGGCAGCCAGGTGCCGCGCGCCTACCGCTCGCTGACACTCACCGACACCCGTGGCCTGTTCACCTCCACGCGCTTGGGCGACCCGGGCTATGCCCAACTCAGCGAGATCGCGCCGACCACGATTTCACGCGGCGGCGAAAACGGCACGGAAATAGGCGCGTTCACGACGCTGCTCACCCCCGTCAAGCTCGACAGCCTCCGGGCCAAGGTCGAGGAATTCCTCCCGTTCGGCCTCATTCCACTGTTCATCACGGAGACGTAGCCATGACACAGGATCTGACCCGCTCTGCCTTCGACGTCCGCGTGCCGAAGCATTGGAGCAGCGCGCTGGCCCAGCAGGGACGACTGCTCACCGACGACGACTTCAACGAGGCCGACGCCATCACCAAGGAGGACATCCGCCGGACCCGCGCCGACGTCATCGGTACCAGCGGCTCGCCCGACGACGGATTCAAGATCTCCAATCCGCGGGTGAACGGCACCCAGATCGACTTCGACCTGTCGGCAGGCACCATGTATGTCGGTGGCCTGCGGACGACACTTGAGGCGGCCGAGGCGTTCTCGTTGCAGAAGGACTGGCTGCAACAGGCCGCTGCCGATCGTCCGGCGCTGGGCAACGCCGAGCGCATCGACCAGGTGTACCTGGAGGTCTGGCAGCAGCCCGTGACCTCGACCGAGGACGACGAGCTACGCGAAGTCGCCCTCGGCGGTCCCGACACATCAGTGCGGCTGCGCACCATGCGGCGCGTGCACGTGCTCCCCAACATCGGCTCCGAAAGCTGCGCCGACGGCTGGGCCAAGGTGACCGCCAGTGTCGGACTCGGCGCCGACGGCGAACGCAAGAACGACGCGTCGTTGCAGATCGGCTACCTTCCGAACAACGCCCCGGCGACCGACTTATGCAGCCCCTCAGTGCAATCCGGCTACCTAGGGGCAGAGAACCAAGCCATCCGGGTGCAGATCGGCAGCGTGGGCAACACTTTGCGGTGGGGATTCGACAACGCCTCCCCGCTCTACCGGGTAATCGTCACGACCGATAACACCGGGGCGCAGGTCGTCCGCTTCCTACAGCTTCCGAAGGACGAGGCGCACTGGCCGCTGGCCGGCCAGGTGGTAGAGCTACTTCCCTGGTCTGCGGTATTGCCCAACGGCGAGAAGGTCGCCGAAACGGACGGCGGATTTCTGGCCGACGTCACCGCCGCTTACGACCCCAACACCCAAACCATCAAGGTGTCGCCCGCCGTACCGGCCACGTTCGGAACCGCCTGGCAGTCCCGAAGCGACGCCGACGGCATCAGCTCCACACAGGCGAGCTACTTCTACCTTCGGGTGTGGGACCGCGGCGACGATGTCGCCTCCCCGCCCGAGATCCCCTTCACCATCGGCACACCCGTGACACTGGGAACGACCGGACTAACCGTCACCATCACGGGCACGACCACCCACCCCGGCGACTACTGGATCGTCGCCGCCCGCCCGGAAAGCCCCGCAAAGGTCGTACCGTGGTCGCTGGAGACCGGCAGGCTGGCCGAAGGCACACGGCGGTTCTACGCACCGCTCGGCCTGATTCATTGGATGCCCAACGGCACCCACACGACATTCGATTGCCGCAATACATTCAACGCGCTGACCGCACCGGGCAGCGGCTGCTGTGTCACCGTCACGCCCGGGTCGTCGTGGCGGCACACGATCGACGAACTGTCCGGACTGGCCGACATCTGCATCTGCTTCGCGCCCGGCGACTACATCACCACATCCACAATCGTGCTGCGCAACAAGCATGTTCGGGTGCACGGTGACGGTCGTGGCAGTCGACTACTTGGCACCGGCATCGAAAACGTGTTGCAGTTCAATGGATGCGAGAGCGTCGAACTCACAGATCTCGCTGTCACCGCCGACACTGCGACACAGGCCGGCCCGGTGAGACCACGTCTCACCGGTGCCGTCACCACGATCGACTGCGACCGCGTTCGGATCGCGAACGTTGTCGCACGGTCGCCGTCGGCACCCACGAAAGCATCGTCGTGCATTGCGGCCTACGCCGACTTCACCGATCGGCGCTCCCTGATGTCATCGGTCAGCGTCGAAGGATGCGAATTGATCGTCGGCGCCAATCAAGTCGGACTGTCGGTGGTCAACTATGCCCGATCCACGATTCGCGACAACTTCGTGCACGTCGACCCCGACGAGGCGGCAGCGATACCCGGTGACTGGCTGCAGAAGAGGGAATATCGCCAAGTGCTTCGAGGCGCGCTGAAGTATGGCGACGGCGTGGTGAGCAATCCGCCGCCCCACTCGCCCGCTCCACCCGCCGACGCACTCATCCTGCACGCGGGTCAGAACAGCTACTGGATCCAACCGCCAAGGGAGATTGCGGGACGCATGGCAGGCAATCGTGGGGTGGCGCAAATTCCCCAATCGCTTCAGTCGCCAAGTGGTCCGCGAATTCCTCAATGAACTCGCAGAAGATCTGGTCTACGGCGGGGGGACGATCGGAAACCACTCCTCACCGCAGGTGAAGAACTATTTGAACGGGATCCTCACCGGGCGCACGTCGACGAACATCCGAATGGTCGCGGCCCAGGGCATCGTCGTCGCCGGCACTGTGGCCACCGATGTGCGAGTAATCGACAACACCGTGCGCGACACCGTGCAAGGGATCCATGTCGGTGTGAGCAGACAACGTATTCGCAATCCCGGAGACAACCCCGTCTTCGACAGCGCAGGCCGAGTGGCCATCAACGGCAACACCATAGCCGTGGCTTTGATGGCCGAATCGTCGGTCGAGCGCCACGGAATATTCGTCGGCAATGCGACAAGCCTGGTCATCCAGAACAATCAGTTGAGCTGTGAATCCGTCGGGCCCGCGAATCGCCTGAAAATCGAAGGCATCCGCGTTTACGGATTCATCGGCGCCATGGGAAATGTGACCGGCAATCACATGTTTGGATTCACCACTGGCATACGGTTCTCCGTCCTCAATAACAAAACCGACGGTCCGAGTTCGATATGGCGGGTGGCGGACAACGTCGCGATAAAGGCCAGCGCGGCCTTGGTCACTACACCGAAAGCGGGCGACAAAGACTACGTCTCCAAATCCGATAACAAGCCTCCGAATACACCTTGACACCACGTCGAGATCAACCTAGTGTCGATTACGCAGTCAATAGCATTGGTGCATGTTCAGAGTTGGCGTTGGTTTTCACCTCAGTGGTTCCTTCTACGATAATGGGCAGGGTTCGAGTCCCGACTGTACATACGAGTTAAACGGCGGAGACGCTGATGACGGTCCCGGCAACAACAGTTGCCGGGACCGTTGCTTTCCGTACCGCGCTTCGCCGCGGCCGCTAAATCAGGCCATCTGATCGTCGACACGCTCGCCGAACGTCGGATCAGTGGCCGAGTGGATGGCATGATGTCCGTTTTGACTATTTTGGCTACTATGGACATATGACCACATTGACCTTCCGCAACAGCGACGGCGAGCTCGTCGACGTGCCGTCCGTTGCCTGCCACCCGATTCAAGAACGAGTTCGGCGCGATCTTCGAGCAGGCCGCGCTGGGCGGCGCCGTCGCGATCACCAAACACAACACCCCCAAGGCGGTGTTGCTGTCGTACGCCGAGTTCGAGGCGCTGACGCAGGCGAGTTCGCCGGTACTCGACGAACTCGACGACGAGTTCGACGCGCTGCTGGCGGGGATGCAGACCGCCGAGACCAGGGCTGGCCTGGCGGCGGCGTTCGACGCGTCCCCCGACGAGCTCGGCCGCGCGGCGGTCAAGGCGGCCCGACCGAAGCGACGCCGCCCGCGCGCTGAATGAGCCGCCGGGCAGCACCGCGGCTGTACGTGTTGGCCGGCGTCAACGGGGCAGGCAAGAGCAGCGTCGGCGGTGCGATGATCCGCGCGTCCGGCGCCGACTACTACAACCCGGACGAAGCAGCGAAGGCATTGATCGCGGCGAATCCCGGTCTGGAACAGGTGAAGGCCAACGCGGCGGCCTGGCGGCAGGGCAAGCGCCTGCTGGAGCGTGCCGTCGCCGAACGGCTGGACTTCGCCTTCGAGACGACGCTCGGCGGCGGCACCATGACCCGGATCCTGGCCGAGGCCGCGGCGGCCGGTTTCGAGGTGCGGATCTTCTACGTGGGACTCGCCAGTCCGGAACTCCACATCGAACGGGTGCGTCGGCGCGTTCAAGCGGGCGGCCACGACATCCCCGAGGAGGACATCCGGCGGCGGTGGCGCCACAGCCGGATGAACCTGGTGCGGCTGCTCCCCGCACTCGCCGAGCTGCGCGTCTACGACAACTCGACGGCTGCCGACCCCGCCGCGGGCGACCCACCGAAGCCGGTTCTGGTGCTCCACGTCGTCCGGGGCGAAATCGTCGGGCCGTCAGACCTGGCGAAGACACCGGCGTGGGCGCGCTCGATCGTGGCGGCCGCGCTCAAGCTGAAGTGAGTGCGGCCTCGGCGCCGCACCAACGGGACAACGCCCGTCGGAGTCGGGCCCGCGCACCGGCGCCGAGGTCGTCCGCGGCCCAGGCGACGTAACCGTCGGGACGGATCAGCAGCGCCGCGGCCGGACGGTCCGCCATGGAGCCGTTCACCACGTCGACGCGGTCGTGCGTCATCGCGAGGCCACCGGTCAGATCGAGCAGCACGGGGCGGCCGGCACGGAGCAGCTCCTCGACGCGGCGGCCATCGTCGAACACCAGCGCTGGAACCATCAACCCCGACATGGGATGGTCGTCGCCGACCTCGTAGCGCACGTCGGAGCCGGCCAGCAGCCCCGCCATGTGACTGGCGACTTCGGGGATGCGCGCCAACTCGCTGAAAAGTGCTCGCAACGCGTCGACTTCGGGCCCCGGAGCCATCAGCGCCGTCTGCGCCTGCGAGTGCATCATCACGCGCTCCCCCACCGGGAAGCGTTCCGACTCGTAGGTGTCGAGCAGCGCCTCCGGCGCCCACCCGTTGACCACGGCGGCCAGCTTCCAGCCGAGGTTGACGGCATCCTGCATGCCGAGGTTCAACCCTGGGCCGCCCATCGGCGAGTGCACATGTGCGGCGTCGCCCAGCAGGAGCACGCGGCCCTTGCGGTACTGCTCGGCCTGGCGCGCGTTCTGGCCGTCGAGCCGGCGCATCGCGTGGGGACCGATGCCTCGTGGCGGGTCGAGCGGCACGTCGAATCCGACGATCCGGCGCAAGCTGTCCCGCAACTCGTCCAGGGTCATCGGTCCCAGGACACTGCCCGGCGTCCAGCCGTATTCGACGGTCCCCAGCATCGGCCGGTCCGGCTGAAGCTGGAACAGCATCACGCTGCCGTGCTCGAACCTGCTCTGCCCCGGTGGAATCCGGCCGCCACCGGGGACCTCGTATCCGCCGTCAGGCGTGCGCAATTCGTCGTGCAGGTGGACATGCGCCAGCCTGCTGACGGTCGGAGCGATACTGCCGGGAAAGCCGATACCCGTGCTCTTGCGGACCGCGCTGCGCCCGCCGTCCGCACCGATCAGGTAGGCGGCCTCGAGACGGTACGTGCCCTCGGCGCACGTCACGGTCACCGCGACCCCATCCTCGCCTGCGGTTAGCGCCGCCAACTCATGGCCCCACCGAACGTCGACGCCGAGTTCGCGCGCCCGCCCCTCGAGGAGGCGAACCAATCGCGGCTGCTGCAGCAACAGCAGGTACATCGGATTGTCCTCGACACCAAGGAAATTCAGATCCAGACCGCCGAAACGCCACCCGTAGGCGGGACGCGGCGGATTGGGGTCGTCACCGAACTCCTGGTACAGCCCGCGCATGTCGAGTTGTCGGATCACTTGTCCAACAAGGCCGTTCGCCTTCGGTTCATCGCTCGGGGCGGGCAGCTTGTCCAGCACGACGGGTCGCACGCCGGCGAGCGCGAGCTCGCAAGCCAGCATCAGCCCGTTGGGACCGGCACCGGAGATGACGACGTCTTCAGGCATGGTTGCCCCTCCTGTCGGGTTCGGGGAGTCCGGCGGCGACCGCGGCCAGGCCCGAGCGCAGCAGGTCGGTGATCGCCACCGGTGGTTCCGACTTCGCGTACGCCTCCATCGCGGCGTCGCCGACGGCACGGACGACGGCCGCCACCAGTCGCGGATACAGGTCGCGCTCCGGGTCGGTGCCCGTCTTCTCCGCGATCGCCAGCACCCAGTCGTCGAGCAGGTCCCTTGGCACCGCAGTGCGGATCTGGGGCATCATCAACAGCTTTCGGACCTCGGCGAGCTCCTCCCGGTCCGGGACGTGCACGGCGCCGGCGAGCTCGCGCATGTCCTCCTCGAGAGCGCCCACCAGCGCTTCGGTGACGGACGTCCACAGCGGTTCGTCGGCCGGACGCTCACGGAACGCGGCGATGCTGCGCCGCATCCGTTCGGTCAACCGGAACGCCAGCGCCTCGTACTTGCCTGCGAAGTAATTGTTGAACGTCCGCAGCGACACCCCCGCCAGGTTCGCGATCGCCTCGCGGGTGACCGTGTCGAAGCCGTGCTCGAAGGCCAACTCCAACGCCGCGTCACTGAGCGCTCTGCGGGTGTCGGCCTTCTTGCGTTCGCGCAGTCCGAGCATCTGGTCGCGGGCCATGCCGCCACCGTACCACTTCTTGCATACCGTGCAAGATTGCCCGATAGGCACCTTTCCGGGCCCCACAGCAAGCTGCGGAGTTCGACCTGCGGTCAGCGCCGGTCGAACCCCACGAGTCGCGACTGGCCCGCCCTCACGGCCTGACCAGTCCGCGCGGTTGGACCAACCCGAGGTCCAGGTGGGTGAGCCAGCCCGGCGGGGCGTCGCACACGTCCGGGATCGCGTTGACGGCACCCATTGCGGTCCAGTCGTAGCCGGGGTGGGAGAACGTGCCGTCCGGCCGATCGCCACCCTCGAGGGTGAGTTCGGTGGGCGGATCGCCCTCGATCACGACGCGGTACCGGGTCTTCCCCCAATCCCAGGCCGGCTCGCGGGTTTCGGGTCCGGCCGCAGTGTAGATCGCGTGGAAGACGATGAGCGGTCGACCGTCTACCCACGCCGTCCATTCGTGGTGCTGGGCGGCGACGGTTCCGCGGGCGATCACGCCGGCGTCATGCGGGATGTCCTCGGTGGCGACGGCGGCCTTCAACGCGACGGTCAAGTCGGCTATCTCCACGCCAAGACCGTCCGCGATCATGTGCATCGATTGGGCGAAGAACGGCACTCCGAAGCCCAAGAGCGTTGGTTCGGTGAGGAACTCCTGCTCACCCTTTCCGAAGCCCATGAGCTCGACGTGGTCGAGCGGCGCATCGGTCAGGATGTTGACGACTTCGTAGACGTGGATCTTGTCGATCTTGCTCATGACACGGGCGAGCGTGAGCGGCAGCAGGTCACCGGCATAGCCCGGATGGATGCCGCCGCCGTGGAAGCTGGTCCCACCGACCCGGCAGGCGGCCTCGATCTTCGCGCCGTGCTCGCGGAAGTCCGCCGTCGGATGGAAGTAGCCGCTCGTCGTGACGACGTTCTTGCCCGAACGGAGCAGGCGGCAGATCACGTCGACTTCCCCATACATCGGGGTGTAGAAGACGCAATCGGCGTCGAGCGCGAGAATCTCGTCTACGTCACTCGTCGCGAGGACCCCGGTGGGCGCCATCCCGGCGATGTCGCCTGCGTCCTTGCCCACCTTGTCCGGGTTGGTCACCAACAGCCCGACGAGCTCGTAGACCGGGTTGTCGGCGAAGTGCCGCAATGCGATCGTGCCGATGTGACCGGTCACCCACTGGATGATTCGATACGGCCTTTGGGGCATCGTGCACCTTTCGATCGACGTTCTGCGGCGGGGGTTTCGGGTGACACGACCCCGATCACCGTGATAGCACCCCACGCCCCACGATCGTGGGGAGATCGAGGAACGTGCGGATGCCCGGGGCGGCTGCGCACACGGGTGCGATCGCGTGTACGGCGTGCATGGCGGTGCCCAGACAACCCTGATCGGTGTCGTCCTCGTCGTGGATGGCGATGCGCGACTCGAGCACCATCGACGGTAGGCCCTCGACGGTCACCTTCCACCCGCGCCCATTCGGCCACTCGGGCGCCTGGTCGGAACCCAGTCGGGTGATGTGCTCGACGGTCAGTGCGTGTCGACCGTCGATGACGGCGGTGTACGAAAACCGCTGCGCGGATACCGTTCCCGCTTCGATGCGGCCTGCCTTGACGTCGATCGGCCGGTCGGTGACGGCCACCTCGCGCTCCCAGACGTAGTCGTCGATGGTCGCGCCGAGGCCATCGGCCAGCAGCATCAGCGGCGCCTTGAACGACAGTCCGCCGATCGCGGGCTCGTCCATCGGCACCCGCTCGTCGGGGGGTTTGCCGAAGCCCATGACGTCGAACAGCACGAACGGGACGTCGTACGTGGTGTAGTCCATGAGCTCCTGGACCAATAGCGAATCGACCCGGCGAAACAGCCCCGACATCGTCAACGGCAGCACTTCGGCGGCCCAGCCCGGCTGAATACCGGTGCCGTGGAACGAACTCCGGCCCTCGGCACAGGCTGCCTCCAAGCGCTCGACCACTTCGTCGCCCGCGCTCTTCGGGTAGATCCAGGCGGTCACCGCCGTGGACACCACGTTCTTGCCCGAGGCCAGCAGCCGGCAGACGTCGTCGAGTGCAACGGGTGGATTCCACTCTCCCTCGGCCATGTAGAGCACGCAGTCGGCGTCGGTCGCAAGGATCTGGTCGACGTCCGTGGTCGCGACCACGCCGAGGTCACCGATGCCACACACCTCGCCGACGTCGCGTCCGGCCTTGGCCTCGTCGTACACCCGGGCCCCGACCAGCTCCAGGTCTGGATGGGCGTGCACGGCGGCAACCGCATGGCGGCCGACGTTGCCGGTGGCCCACTGGATCACGCGAAGCGTCACGGATGCGGCGCTTGTTGTTCGGCCGCCTGACGGGCCAGGCGCTCGTCGTGGCGGCGAACCAGTTCCCGGAAGCCCAGCCGGTCGTACTTCGGCGTCGGCTGGATACCCCACACGTCGCGCGCGGTGTCCTTGCCCTCGGCCCCCTCCGGTGGTCCGAGCGGCGGGTAGGGGTACTTGCACTCGAGTGTGTCGTCGGAGTAGCGGACCTTCAGCAGCTCGCTGCAGATCTCGGTGAGGCTCAGCGTCGGGTAGCCGTAGTAGACCGCCATGAACGGCAGCGTGAAGGCGCCCTCGATGACGAGGGCGATCAGACACACCAGCACGGCGCGCTTGATCCACTTGTGCATGCGCGCGTAGTACGGCGTGGTGCCCGGTGGCAGGTCGTCGGTCTCGTTCTGTGCCTCGGTGGGCGACGCGGTGGTCACGGTTGGCTCCTTGAGAGGTGTTCAGTCGGTGAAGATTTCGCGGTTCACCGTGTGGAGGTACGGGATCGCCAGGAAGGGGGTGATGTAGAAGATGTCGTAGAGCCACCACCCGATGACCGGGAAGACGACGCCGGCGTAGCGCACGTCGGCGAACATCGTCATGTTGAACACGTAGACCGGTCCAGATCACCACGCCCATCCAGCAGGTGATGATCATCCACTGGTGCCCCCAGCGCTTCATCTGGAGGAAACCGATGGCTGCCGCGCAACGCATCGCGAAGACGGTGAGGATCAACCCGGCGACATAGGCCTTCTCGCCCGGTCCCGCGGAGCCGCCGACCCACGATTCGTTGTAGTGCCAGAAGTAACCCGCGTCGAACATGTTGCCCCAGCCCACCATCAGCACCCGGTTGATCAACGTGTGGTTGGCCACCAGGTCCAGCGCCCACCCGAGGCTGTTCAGGGCGCCGTCGATCAAGACGAGATAGCCGATCAGGGTGACGATCATCGGTCGCACGGAGAGGCCGGCGCGCAAGGCTTGGCGCTGCAGCCAGACTCCGCGCATGAAGATCGGGAAACCGATGAGGCCGGGCGCCCACATCCCCATCAGTGCCGCGCCGGTGATCATCCACTTGTCGGCCCTGCGTTGAGCCAGCCGCGACTCGTCGTGGTGGTCGTCGAGGCCGACCGGCGCACCAGGGCCGGCTTCGCGAATGTCCCCGTCCCCGTTGCCGCTTACGCTGCGGCGACCGAGGAGCGGGACGTTCACAGGTCCCACCAACCCCTGGCGAACGACATGTAGAGCTGGATTGCGAACATCGTCAGCAGGTAGCCGTAGATGAAGATCTGGAAGACGATGAGCGCCCGCTTCCGCTTCTTCTCCTTCAAATCCACCACGAGTGAACTCCCTTCCTTAAAGTGGTCGCGCGTTGGAGGCGGCTGCGGTGAGCAGGCTGGCCGCCGCAACTTCACGGAGACCGTCTGCAATCGCGCCGTCGGTGCTCAGCGGCGCGAGAATGCAGGCCTGTGCGGCTTCCAATTCGCTTGCGCCTGAGGCGATCAAGTTGGCGGCGTTGACGAGCACCCGGGTGGACGGTGGCTCGAAGTGGAAGGCTTGGTCGGCGGTGCGGATGGCGATCGCGCAGCGCACCAGCCGCTGCGCGCTCGCCAAGTCGACACCGGCCTCGGCGACCACCACTTCGGCTTCGCGGTCGGGTGGCAGATAGCTCATCGGAAGGGTGACGAACCGCTGCCGGAACGACGGCTTGAGTTCCTTGAGCGAGCTACGGTAGGCGGGGTTGTACGAACACACCAGCATGAATTCCGTTGGTGCACTGACCACCTCCCCCGCCCGGTCCAGGTACAGGGCACGGCGGTGATCGGTTAGCGAGTGCAGGATGGCAAGTGAGTCGTGGCGGGCCTCGACGACCTCGTCGAGGTAGCAGATCGCACCGGTCTTCACGGCTCGGGTGAGCGGGCCATCGGTCCATACGACGTCCCCGCCGGTCACCATGAACCGTCCGACGAGATCCGAGCTCGTCAAGTCGTCGTGGCAGCTGATGGTGACAACGGGCCGTCCGAGCAGTGAGCCCATGTGTTCGACGAAGCGCGTCTTGCCGCATCCCGTTGGTCCGGTGAGCATCACGGGCAGGTTCCTGTAGAAGGCCTGCTCGAAGAGCTGGACCTCGTTGCCGTTCGAATAGTAGGTGACGACCTTGTCCGTCGGAGCCGCTCCGGCGACGACCTTGTCCGTCGGAGCCGCTCCGGCGGCGACGTTGTCCGTCGGAGCCGCTCCGGCGGCGACATTGTGCGTCGGAGCCGCTCCGGCGGCGACATTGTGCGTCGCCATCTGTCCCGTCGGATGTTCGGTGGTCATGCGCTGACCAACTCGCGGTGGACGTGCGCCAACACTCGCGGAAGTTCCTCCACGCGTCGGATGCGTTGAGAGCGACGAGGTCCGAAGACCTCGGGCAGCGGATCGACTCGGGTAGGCCCGACGCCGACGTAGTAGACCGACACCCCGGCGTCGTTGGCCTCTTCCACGGCATGGGCAGTGTCGGCCCATGCGTAGCGACCCTCGTAGCCCTCGTCTGAGATCAACCCGTCGCCGATCACGATCAGCAGCCGCCGTTCGGAGGGTTGCGCAAGCAGCCGGCTCGTCAGGTGGCGCAAGGGAGCGCCGAGCCGGGTGTAGCCGCCGGTGAACAGCCCGAGCCCGCTCGGTGGTATGAACCTGGGATCGGGAAAGTCCTTCAGGCAACGCACTTCGACCCGATGCCGGGTGTTGCCGGTGAACACGAAGATGCCGTGCCGCTCGCGGGCGTGGGTCATCGCACGCGACAGTGCGTCGGCACATGCCAGTTCGAGTCGAAAGACCCGGCCGCCATGCACTCCCAAGGAAGAACTGCCGTCGAGCAGCAGTGCCGTGCTGACGTCCCGGCTGCTCGGCAACAGCTCGCGGAACAGGCGCGGCTCGGCGGCTTCCCCGGTGCGCAGGTCGAGGTAGTGCCGCACGTACTGGTCGACGTCGAGGTCGGATCCGTCCTCGAGTCGGTTGGTCATGGCGCGGTGGGTGTGTTCCTCGAACCACTTCCGGAGGTCGGTCGACGACGTCTGCGATTCACCGATGCGGGTGTCCCGCGCGTGTTCGAGCACCGCCACGTGGGCTGGCATGAAGCGCTTCGTCCACGCGTTCCATTCGGGATAGGGAATGCCGGGACGGTGTTCCGGCGTGACGTCGACGTCGTTGTCCTCCGGCCGGCTTGGCGGCGGAAGATTCGGGTTGCGGACGCCGCCGTCGCCACCGACGGGAATCGAGTACGGCCGGGGCATCCGCTTGAGCGTGGTGGTCCAGGGCATCCTGCCGAACTGGCGCCGCAGTTTGTCGGCGAGTCCGTCGGGGCTGGTGTAGGCGGCGGGCAACCGGCCAAGCACGGGATGCCAGACGAGTGCTCCACCCGTTCTGGCCAATTCGATCGCTTGGCTCAGCATCGCCGTGGCGTCGAGCTCGCCGTCAGAGGCCTCGACGTCGGGCAGCAGGCGGCGGAGCTCCGACATCAGACCGGGCCAGCTCGACGCTACCCACCCGATTGCTACCTGCGCTTCGACGAGCGTGAGCGCGGCGAGCTCGCGACTCGACAACTCGTTCAAACGATAGGCCGCCAACCGGTCCTTCGACGGCGAACACTGGAGTGCCACACCGCATGTCAGCGTCCGCCGCGTCCAGTCCAGCCCAGGCGGCGGATACGGAACGTGCACGAAAGTCCTTGCGGAGTTCAGGCTGAACCCGCGGTGGCTGCCCGTCACCAGGCGCACGCCGGCTCGGCGCTCCTCGCTGAGCGCCACCGCCGTGAGGGAACAACTTCGCTCGAGCTCCATCGCAGGCGCATCCGCGAGGTCAGCCATCGGGCGCGCTCCTCGGCCGGGGCCGCCCGATGGGGCTGCCGACAGCATTCAGAAGGTGCCGATGTTGGAGAACATCCAGTACCAGAACCAGATGATCAGCCCGGTGCCGCCCCACGCCGCAACATAGCGAAGCACTTCCCAGACGTAGTCCATCCTCGGACCTCCTCGTTGACGGTTCGTGAAGCGGAATGTGCGTGCGGCAACGGGCCCGAGGGGTCATCGAGCCTCCAGACCACGCAGCGCCGAAGCGACCAGCTTGGTGAGCATGGCGTCCCGGGTGGCGACGTCGTCGGTGGTACAAAACACGCCGTAGACGCCGAGCAGGAAGAACGTCGCGCTGTAGCACGCATCCGCTTCCGGATGGGCGTCGCCGTTGCCGAGCGCACGCTCGATCTCACCCACGAGCAGCACGATCACGGGGTGGTCGGTCCAGTCGTCGGGCTCCGGCCGTGAAGGTAGGAAGTGAAGCGCCAGTACTTCCTTGAAGAGTGCTCTGCCGAACCGACGCTCGAGCCCCGCCACCAGCTCGGCGATCTTGGTCAATGCCGCGGCGAGTTCACGCGTGCCGTCGAGGAAGTGCGCGAACTCCGCGGCCATGCGGGCCTCTTCGCGACACTCCAACTCCAACAGCACGTGCTCCTTGGTGGGGAAGTGAAAGTAGAAGGTGCCGTGTGCGACGCCTGCGGCGGTCACGATGGCGCTCACTTCGGCTGCGGCCGTGCCGGAACGTTTGAACTCCGCAATGGCGGCGCCCAGGATCCGCTCGCGCGTCTGAAGCCGGCGCGATTCGCGCATCGTCGGCTTGACCTGTGCCGTCATGGTGGGTCATTTCTAACCCAATGACTGACCCAAGTCAATGTCTATTTGGCTCGTTGTGTCCTGGTTTGAGGTTTAAGACAGGCGAAACCAGCTGTCGTTGAGGGATATTCATATGCACCTGGCAGAGAGCGTCGAGCCAAGTCGCTGATACACGTCATCGGTCTGGTCGTGGCGCTGCGAAGGCGGGTAGTCGATCGCAGGGCCTCGATTGGCGTCGCGCTCAGTCCGTGAAGATCTCGCGGTTCACCGTGTGGAGGTACGGGATCGCCAGGAAGGGGGTGATGTAGAAGATGTCGTAGAGCCACCACCCGATGACCGGGAACACCACCCCGGCGTAGCGCACGTCGGCGAACATCGTCATGTTGAACACGTAACCGGTCCAGATCACCACGCCCATCCAGCAGGTGATGATCATCCACTGCTGACCCCATCGCTTCATTTGCAGGAACCCGATGGCCGCGGCGATCCGCATCGTGAACACCGTCAGGATCAGCCCGACCTCCAAGGCCTTCTCGCCGGGACCGGCCGCGCCACCGAGCCACAGCTCGTTGTAGTGCCAGAAGTAGCCCGCGTCGAACATGTTGCCCCAGCCGTTCAACAACACTCGCGCCAGAAGGCTGTGGTTGGCGACCAGGTCCAGCGCCCAGCCCACCGTGTTGATCGCGGCGTCGATGATCACCAGATAGCCGAGCAGGGTCACCATCATGGGCCGCACCGAGAGCCCGTCCCGCTGCGCCTTGCGGAGCAACCAGACTCCGCGCAGGAACAGCGGAAGGCCGAAGATCCCCAGCGCCGCGGTGCCGATCAGAAAGCTTCCCGAGATGAGCCATTTGTCGGCCCGCCGCTGCGCCAGCCGCGACTGCTCCATGTGGTCGTCGATGGACATCTCGTCGCCGGCGTCGGTCACTTCTGCGGCACCGCCCGTCGCGCCTTGACGGCGACGCAGGCTCAACGTCGGCAGGTTCATGCTCCTCCTAGCCAGCGGGCCGAGGGAACGGCACGATTCCCACCACGCCCACCTCGACCGCGTTGCGGAGTCGTTGTCGCTGACTATAGTCACTCAACTTTTGCGAAACCAAGCCCTCGTCTGTGAGCTAGCATCGCGGCGATCGTCGAAGACGCGGCACGGCGGGCGCGGCCGTCACGCCCTCCCGGGCACCGCCATGCTGCGCAGAGTCCGCTTGACGAGATCGTCGAGCAACTCGCGGCGCATCGGATCGTTGGTGGTGATGGCCAGTGCGTACAGGCCGAGCAGGAAGAACACCGCACTGTTCAGTGAATTGACCTCTGCATCGAGGTCACCCCGTGCCCTGAAGGTCTCGATCTGCTTGGCGAGCAGGACGACCAGCGAGTGGTCCTGGCCGCCTTCCGCAGGTGGACGCGTCTGCGAAAAGTGCAGCGCCAGGAAGTCTTTGAACAAGACGTCGCCCAACCGGCGCTCGAGGCCGAGCACCAGACGCACGGACTCGTTGAGGGCGGCGGCGAGGTCGTCGTTCGACTGCAGGAACAGGCCGAACTGCTTGGCCATGCGATCCTCTTCGCGGCGCTCCAACTCGAGTAGGACGTGCTCCTTGGTTGGGAAGTGGAAGAAGAACGTGCCATGAGCGACGCCCGCTGCCGCGACGACGGCGCCCACGTCGGCCTCGGCCATTCCCGATCGCTTGAACTCGGCGATGGCGGCGCCCATCAGTCGCTCCCTGGTTTGCAAGCGCTTCGCTTCGCGCGCTGATGGCCCGTTCGCCACAGCCATGTCCGCTCCGTCTCGTCCCGACCCGCCTTGCCGATGACCTCGGCTCGCTAGCACGACGATATCGTCCGGATCGCCAAAGCCACCGTTCAAGAGCCGTACTGGGTACGGATGGTCGACGATCCGCCGGCCGTTTTGCCCAACCGCATCTCACATTGACTGCGGTCAGCTGTTCGTCAGCTGGTGCCCAACGGGTCGATGGTCCACGCGATGTACAGCATGACGGCGCTGACCGACGCGGTGGTGGCGAAGTCGACGCCGCGGGACCGGACCACGAGCAAGCCTGCCCGCTCCTCGGTCATCGAGAGCCGCATCACGGCGGCGAGCCCGACCGCGATGGCCATCACCAACGCACCACGGCGCCAGTAGCCCGCGACGACGAGGGTGAAGGCGACCATCAGTACCAACCCCACCGTCAGGATCGGCCACTGGCCCCGGAACACCTTCCGCGCCAACTCCTTCGGCGTCAAAGGCACAGTGCCCCTTTGCTCTTCGCGCAAGCGCTCATCGCTGCCCCTTTGCTCTTCGCGCAAGCGCTCATCGCTGCCCCTTTGCTCTTCGCGCAAGCGCTCATCGCTGCCCCTTCTGCTCATTCGCGCAAGCGCTCATCGCTTCGCCTCTTCGAGCTCGACGACGTTGGTCAGCAGGAAGGCACGCGTCAAGGGGCCGACACCGCCGGGGTTCGGGGAGACGTGGCCTGCCACGTCCCACACGTCGGGGTGCACGTCGCCGACCAGTTTGCCTGCCTCGTCACGGCTGACGCCGACGTCGACGACCGCGGCGCCTGGCTTGACCATGTCGGCGGTAACCAGGTGCGGCACCCCGACCGCGGCGATGACGATGTCGGCCTGCCGGGTAAGGGCGGGCAGGTCGCGAGTTCCGGTGTGACACAAGGTGACCGTGGCGTTCTCGGACCGTCGGGTCAGCAGTAGCCCCATCGGACGGCCCACGGTCACGCCTCGCCCGATCACCACGACGTGCGCACCGGCGAGCTCGACGTCGTACCGCCGCAGCAGGTGCACGATGCCTCGCGGGGTGCACGGCAGCGGCGCGGGCTCATTGAGCACCAGCCGTCCGAGGTTGGTGGGATGCAGGCCGTCGGCGTCCTTGCCCGGGTCCACGCGTTCCAATGCCGCGTTCTCGTCGAGATGCTTGGGCAGCGGCAGCTGCACGATGTATCCGGTGCATTCGGGATTGGCGTTCAGTTCGTCGATGGTCTCGTCGAGCGTCGCCTGACTGATGTCGGCGGGCAGGTCGCGTCGGATCGAGGTGATGCCCACCTTCGCGCAGTCGGCGTGCTTGCCGCGCACGTAGGCCTGCGACCCGGGATCGTCACCGACGAGGATCGTGCCCAATCCGGGCGTCCGTTCCTCCGCCGTCAGCTTCGCCACCCGTTGGCTCAGATCGGTGAAGATCTCGTCGCGCGTGGCCTTGCCGTCCAAAGTGATCGCTCCCACGGCAGTCATTGTTCCATCCGCGTGGCAAGCTCAAGAGCCATGGACACGGCGATGAGCCCCTCGGGCGAAGAGCAGAATGCTCAGCCCAAGGTCACCACCGATGTGTTTGGCGAGGCCAAGCTAGGCCCGGTGACCCTGCGCAACCGCATCATCAAGGCCGCGACGTTCGAGGCGTCGACGCCGAACGCGCTGGTCACCGAGGACCTGATCAACTATCACCGGCTGCCCGCCGCCGGCGGGGTCGGCATGACGACGGTCGCCTACCTGGCGGTCACCCCAGGGGGGCGCACCGAGGGAAAGCAGATCTACTGGCGGTCCGAGGCGATCCCCGGACTGCGCCAACTCACCGACGCCATCCACGCCGAGGGCGCAGCCATCAGCGCGCAGATCGGCCACGCCGGCCCCGTCGCCAACGCCGCGTCGAACAAGGCCAAGGCGCTCGCGCCCGTGCGGTTCTTCAACCCGATGAGCATGCGCTTCGCGCGGAAGGCGACGCGCGACGACATCGACGACGTCGTGAAGGCACATGCGAACGCCGCGCGCTTCGCCATCGAGGCGGGGTTCGACGCGGTCGAGGTCCACCTCGGTCACAACTACTTCGCGAGCTCGTTCCTCAGTCCGCTGCTCAACCGTCGCACCGACGAGTTCGGCGGCTCGCTGGAGAACCGAGCCAAGATCGCGCGCCGCATGGTGATGGCTGTACGCGAGGCGGTGAAGGATCAAATCGCGGTGACCGCGAAGCTGACCATGTCCGACGGCGTGCGTGGCGGCATCCCGCTTCGGGAGTCGCTGCAGACCGCCAAGTGGCTCGAGCAGGACGGCGGGCTGGACGCCCTCGAGCTGACCGCGGGGAGCTCACTGGTCAATCCGATGTACCTGTTCCACGGCGACGCTCCGATCAAGGAGTTCGCGGGCGCGTTCAAGCCACCGCTGCGGTGGGGCATCCGGATGACCGGCAAGAAGTTCCTGCGCGAGTACCCGTACCGCGAGGCATTTCTGCTCGAGCAGGCCCAGCAGTTCCGCGCCGAACTCAAGATGCCGCTGATTCTGTTGGGCGGCATCACGAATCGCGACACCATGGACCTGGCGATGGCCGAGGGGTTCGACTTCGTCGCGATGGGCCGGGCGCTGCTCGCCGAACCCGATCTGATCAATCGCATCAAGGCCGACGGCGACGCGCACACCGTCCGCTCGGCGTGCACGCACTGCAACAAGTGCATGCCCACGATCTACAGCCACACCCACTGCGTGGTGACCGGCTCGCCGGGCTGACCGCTACCCGGAGGTCTTGACCACCGGTGCGACGACGTAGGCGCCACCCTTGTCCTGGCAGATCGCGACGAGTGACAGCGGGGTGCGTCCGATCACGACCGCCCTTTGGAGGCCGTCGCAGCGGGCAGGCGAGTTGAGATAGCCCTGGCTGTCGGTTGGAACGGCCGGCGGCTTCGCGTCGGCCGAAGGCAAAGCGCCGTTCGTAGCCAGCGAGGCGAACATCGCGAAGCCGACGATCGGTGTCGCAACCACCGCGCGCAACGTGGCGCGTGGCCGCCGGGCACTGGCGTCGTTCGTCGACATGGTGTAACTGGACCACGAATTGCCTGAATAGTCGGGTACCTCGCCCATGCGGGGGCCGAATCGTTAACGCACCGAAATCAACGCTCGCACACAATCCCCTGTGATGTCGTCGGCCGAACGGGGCACCGTTTGCCCCGCAACGAGGTGAAGGCGCACAACGGCATCCGGGACGTCGATGAGCGCCGTGCGCCACCGGTCGGGGTAACCATGCAATTGGCCGACCGCCCGAGCAACGGCGCTCCCCGTCACGGCCCGGGCGACATGCTCGAGGTTCGGGCCACTCGCCGCGCTGCAACAGCTCACCGACACCGGACGCTGGGGGTGCCACGGCCGACGCGCCCGCCGGGACCAAAGGCGCGCACCGCCTGGGTGCCGATAGAGTCAGACGCAATGACGCGACCCACCCCGCCCGCGCTGACCGTTCGGTACGAAGGGTCCGCCCGCACCGTCGCCGCGGGCAACGACGTAGTCGTCGGCCGCGACCTGCGCGCCGACATCCGTGTGGCCCACCCGCTGATCTCCCGGGCGCACCTGATCCTGCGCTTCGACCAAGGCCGATGGCTCGCCATCGACAACGGCTCCCTCAACGGAATGTACGTCAACAACCAGCGCGTGCCGGTGGTCGACATCACCGACGGGCTCGCCATCAACATCGGCAACCCGGACGGGCCGCGGCTGACGTTCGAGGTCGGCCGGGTTCAGGGTTCGGTGGGTACGCCGCCGCAGACCTCGTCGATACCCGTCGCCGCGCGGCCCAGTGCCTCTTGGCCCTCTGCTCCCCCGCAGCCCGCGTATCCGCAGACGCCGCCGCCGTCGGCCTACCCACACACGTCACCTCCGCCGTCGCGGTCGCAGCCGATGTACCCGTCGGCTCAGCAGCCCCGGTATCCGTCGGGGCCCCCCCAAGGGCCGCCGAGCGGCCTCCAGCGCAAGCCGAGCGGGACCAACTCCTATGCGCCGCCGAGCGCGCCCGGGTCGGATGCCTACCCGGCCACCGCGCTCGGGCCGTCCGCGGTGCCTCGCCAGCAAGAGGGCAACCTCGCGACGAGCATGCTCAAGATCCTGCGGCCCGGCCGGACCGACGTCCCCGCCGGGTCGGTCAAGATCGGACGCGCCACCGACAACGACATCGTCATTCCCGACGTGCTGGCGTCGCGCCACCACGCGACGCTGATCCCGTCGCCCGGCGGCACCGAGATCCGCGACAACAAGAGCATCAACGGCACCTTCGTCAACGGCCAACGGGTCGACTCGGCGGTGCTGCGCGACAACGACGTCGTCACCATCGGCAACGTCGACCTCGTCTTCTCGCGCGGCACGCTCGCCCGGCGCACGGAGACCGAGGCCGCCACCCGGACCGGCGGACTCGACGTCTACGGCGTCACCTGGACCATCGAGGGCAACAAGACGCTGCTGGACAACATCTCGCTGTCCGCGCGCCCCGGCACCCTGACCGCCATCATCGGTCCGTCCGGTGCGGGCAAGTCGACGCTCGCCCGTCTGGTGGCCGGCTACACCCACCCGAGCTCGGGCCAGGTGTCCTTCGAAGGCCACGACGTCCACGCCGACTACGCATCGCTGCGCTCCAGAATCGGGATGGTCCCCCAGGACGACGTCGTCCACGGTGAACTCACCGTCCGGCAGGCCCTGATGTACGCCGCCGAACTCCGGCTGCCACCCGACACCAACAAGGCCGACCGCGAACAGGTCGTCAACGAGGTGCTCGAAGAACTCGAGATGACCAAGCACCTCGACACCCGCGTCGACAAACTCTCCGGCGGCCAGCGCAAGCGCGCCTCCGTCGCACTCGAGCTGCTGACCGGCCCGTCGCTGTTGATCCTCGACGAGCCCACGTCGGGTCTCGACCCGGCGCTGGACCGCCAGGTCATGACGATGCTGCGCCAGCTGGCCGACGCGGGCCGCGTCGTGCTCGTCGTGACGCATTCGCTGACCTATCTCGACGTGTGCGACCAAGTGCTGCTGCTGGCGCCGGGCGGCAAGACGGCGTTCCGCGGACCGCCCAACATGATCGGCCCTGAACTCGGAACCACCAACTGGGCGGACATCTTCAGCACCGTCGCTGGCGACCCCGAGAGCGCCAAGCGGCGCTATCTCGAACGCCACGGACCGCCGCCGCCACCGCCGGCCACCCAAAAACCGGCCGACCTCGGCTCGCCGACGCGCACCAGCGTGCGAAAACAGTTCTCCACGATTTCTCGCCGCCAGATGCGACTGATCATTTCGGATCGCGGCTACTTCATCTTCCTGGCGTTCTTGCCGTTCATCATGGGCGCACTGTCACTGTCGGTGCCCGGAGACGTCGGCTTCGGCGTGCCCGTCCCCGCGATCCAGGGCGGCGAAGCGCCGAACGAACCAGGACAGATTCTGGTGCTGCTCAACGTCGGCGCCATCTTCATGGGCACCGCGCTGACGATCCGGGCGCTCATCGGCGAGCGGGCGATCTTCCTGCGTGAGCAGGCCGTCGGATTGTCCACGACCGCATACATGTTCGCCAAGGTCTTCGTCTTCGCCGCGTTCGCCTTGCTGCAGTCCGGGGTCGTCGTCGGCATCAACATCCTGGGGAAGGGGTGGGGCCCCGGGGCCGTCACCAGCGGCGCGGTGATACCCAACCGGTCCCTGGAGTTGTACGTCGACGTTGCGGCGTGTTGTGTCGGCGCAGCGATGGTCGGCCTGGCGCTGTCGGCGCTGGCCAAGTCGAACGAGCAGATCATGCCGCTGCTGGTGATCGCGATCATGTCGCAGCTGGTGTTCCAGGGCGGCATGATCCCGGTGACCGGCCGCATCGTGCTGGACCAGATGTCCTGGGTCACTCCGGCGCGCTGGGGCTTCGCCTCGACGGCATCGACGATCGATCTGCTCAGACTGGTACCGGGCCCGCTGACACCGCAGGACTCGCATTGGAAGCACACCGCTGGCGCGTGGTGGTTCAACATGGCCATGCAGGGGGCGATCTGCGTCGGCTACCTGAGCCTGGTGCGCTGGAAGATCCGACTCAAGGGCGGTTGACGCCCACAGTCCGTTGCGCGAGCAGACGCAAAATCCCCCGACACGCCAGTGTTCGGGCGGATTTTGCGTCTGCTCGGCCCGAGCTCGTTAGCCGCCGCTGATGTCCAGCCCGTGCGCCGCTGCGTAGGCGAGCGCCTGGTCGACGTCGATCTTCGCCGCACGCACCGCCGCGGTCGTCCAGAACGTCGGATCCACCCGTGCCCCACGGAGATCCGCTTCGTCGAACTTCGCGTTCTGCGTGCGGGCGCCGCGGAGGTCGGCGCCGCGCAGCACGGCCTTGCGCAGGTCTGCGCCCACCAACCCGGCCTCTGAGAGCCGGCAGTCGGACAAGTCGATGCCGCGCAGGTCGCACCCGCCGAGCACTGAGAGCCTCAGATCCACCTCGACCATCGTGACGGGCCGCAGCCGACACTCGGTGAACACCGATCCAAGCAGGCTGCAGTGCCGAAACGTGCTGTGGAACAGGGCAGTTCGACGAAAAGTGCAGTTGCGGAACGCGGAGCCCACGTGCTCGGACTCGGACATGTCGACGCCGCTGAAGTCACATTCGGTGAACACCACCCGCTCGGTGCGGATACGGCTCAGGTCGTCGTCGCGGAAGTCGTGGCCGACATACTCACGGTCCACCCAGGAGTCGTCGTCGGAGTCGGTCACCGTCAGCCGGGCAGCGAGCTGAGGTTCAACAGCGCGTACTCGGTCACCGCGATGAGCGCGGCGCGCGCCGAATGCCTGTCGCGTGCGTCGACGGTCACGATGGGAATGTGCTCGGCCAGCGCGAGCGCCTTGCGCACCGCCTGCGCCGGATACTTTCGCCCACCGTCGAATTCGTTGACCGCAACCAGGAACGGCAACCGCCGCGCTTCGAAGAAGTCCACCGCAGCGAAGCTGTCCTGCAACCTGCGTACGTCGACGAGGATGACGGCCCCTATCGCGCCTCGAACCAGGTCGTCCCACATGAACCAGAACCGGCGCTGCCCCGGCGTTCCGAAGAGGTACAGCACCAGATCCTCGGCGAGCGTGATGCGCCCGAAGTCCATGGCGACCGTAGTGGTGTTCTTGTCGGGAGTGGCGTCGAGGCCGTCGAGGCCCTGCGACGCGTTGGTCACCAGGGCCTCGGTACGCAGCGGCATGATCTCCGAGACCGCGCCCACGAAGGTCGTCTTACCGGCGCCGAAGCCGCCCGAGATGACGATCTTGGTGGACGCAGAGCGCTTGGTGGACGCAGAGCGCCGCTCAGAGTGCCCGTAGGCCACGCAGTGTCCTCCCTATGAGTTCGCGTCGTTCGTTGGTGCTCGATGTCTCGCCGATGGTGTCCTGTACTTGAAGGTAGCCCTGCATCACCAGATCACCGATCAGGACACGGGCGACCCCGAGCGGCAAGGATAGGCGAGCGGCGATCTCGGCGACCGACGGGCTCTCGACGCCCAGCCTCACGATCTTGGCACGGACGTCGCTCCGCGGCCAACGCGGCGCAGGCCCGAATTCCAACGTCCTGATGGGCGCCTCGAGCGCCAGCTCGATGCGGGCCTCGGTGCGGCCCGACGTCAAGATGTACGGCCGGACGAGGTTCGCCCGATCCCTCGAAGCGCCCGATTCCCACACGTCGCGATGACCGTCCATCGGGCGCCTCAAGAAGACCGGGCGGCGCGCCGGCGAGCCGACTGGATCACCGTGCCCACCTGCTCGACCAGCACCGCCATCTCGTACCCGATCTGACCGATGTCGCCGGAACGGGTGGCCAGGGTGGCCAGGTTCGAGCCATCGCCGACCCGCATCAGCAGCAGGTATCCGTGCTCCATCTCGACGATCGACTGCATCACGTAGCCACCGTCGAACAGCTGCGCGGCTCCCGCCGACAGGCTGGCCATGCCGGATGAGACGGCCGCCAGTTGGTCGGCGCGTTCAATCGGCATGTGTTCGCTCGCGGCCATCAGCAGCCCGTCGGCCGACACCAGGATGGCGTGCGACACCCCTGGTACTTCTCGCGCGAACTTGGAGACCAGCCAGTCCAGGGATTCGCGTTCCCCCGAACTGGTCATTGTTCGTCTGCCTCCCTGCTGTCCCGTGCGTGCGCGCGTCCGGCGTGGACGCCGCCGAAGTGATCGCTGATGGTGCTGCGTACGGCGTTGGGGTCGCGGTGCGGAAACTCGTCGGACCCGGCGTCACCCTCTGCGTCGGCGTCACCGTCTCCGCTGCCGTCTGTTGGCGTCGCTGGTTCCGTTGGATCCGTGACCCTGTTCGGGCGGTGCATCCGCGGCGCCTGGAACCAGTCGTGCCCCGGGCTCGCGCAACGGCAGCCCGTGTTCGGTGTGCTGTTCGACGGGCGCTTCGGCTGCTGCCGCGGCCGCCGACCAACCCTGGTCCCACACCGTCTGCCAGTCGAGGTCGGTGCTGGCCGCCAGCTCAACGGGATCATCGATCAGCCACTCCGACAACATCTTCGAGAAGATCGATCCATCCGAGTCGGCGGGTTGGCGTGGCGCTGCGGTGGGTGCGGCATCGGTCGGCGCAGGCGGCTGGGTGCGCTCCGGCGGTCCGGCGGGCGGCTCACTTGAGACACCGTTGGTGGGTTGGCTCGGCACGTCGTTGGTCGCCGGATGGCTCGGTTCCCGGTGCTGGCTGGCCGCCTGATCACGGGAGGCGAAGAACGCCGACGTGTTCGTGGGGGCGGGTCGGTCCTGCGGCGGCTGTTCGGGTGCCCGCGGCGGCGTATGGGCGGGCATCGAGTCCTCGGGCCACTCGTCCTCCGGCCAGTCCGGCTTGGGTTCGGCGACGGGCGCGTCGGGTACCGACGGAATGCCCGAGATTCCACTTGCGCCCGGATTGCGTTGCGGCAGCAGCGAAACAGGGATGTCGACGTGCCCGTTGCGATATTCGGGCTGCGCAGGTTCAGCCCGGTGCTCGTCCTGCTCGTCCTGCTCGTCGTAGTAGTCGTGATCGTCGTAGCGACCGTTGATGGCCGGCTGCGCGTCGAGCGCGAGCGCCGTGGCGATTCCCGCGTGGGCGTCGGCCGGGACCGGATGGTCCGGACCGCTCTCCTCATAGCTGCCCGCGTGCTCGATGAGCTCCGCGGGGATGTACACCCCAGCGGTGGTGCCCGAATTCGGTTCTCCCGCAACGGTGCTGCGCAACCGGACGACGAGGCCGTGTTGGGTGGCCAGCCGCCCGACCACGAAGAGCCCCATGTGACGCGCGGTGTAAGGATTGACCTCGCCGCCGGACTGCAGACGCACGTTGGCCACGCGCAGGTCGGAGTCCGTCATGCCCAAGCCGATGTCGCTGACCTCGATGACCAGCCCTCCGTTGGAGGTGTGCACGGCCGACACCCGCACCTGGGAAATCGGCGGCGAATACCGCAACGCGTTGTCCAGCACCTCGGCCAGCAGGTGCACCAGGTCACCGGCGACGGCGCCGAGCACTTCGCTCTCCGGGACCGTCGCGGTGACGATGCGCGCGTAGTCCTCGACCTCCGAGGCCGCCGCGTTGATGAGCGCGGCGACAGGCACCGGGTCGGCCTGCTCACGCGGGATCTTCGAACCGGCCAGCACCAGCAGGTTGGCGCCGTTTCGCCGCATCCGTGCGGCCAGGTGGTCGAGGCGGAAAAGGCTCTCCAGTCGTTCGGGGTCCTCTTCGTTGCGCTCCAGGTTGTCGATGAGGGCGAGCTGCTGATCCACCAGCGAGCGATTGCGCCGCGACAACGTCTCGAACATGTCGTCGACCTGCATCTGGAGGCTGGCCTGCTCGCCGGCGAGCAGCACGGCCTGTTCGTGGAGTTCGTCGACGGCGTGCGCGACCTGACCGATCTCCTCGGTGGTGTTCACCGGCAGCGGTGCGACGGTGCCGACGGCGCCTCCGGAACGCACGCGTTCCAGTTCGCGCGCAAGGTCTTCGTGAGCAACCTTGAGGGCGCCGTCGCGCAGCCGTCGCAGTGGGCGGATCAGCGTGCGCGCCACCAGCGTGACGATCAGGAGCGCAAGCAGGATCGCGGCGGCCACGATCACGGAGTCCCGGATCGCCTCGGTGCGCTTGGCGCTGGCCGCCTGCTCGACCGCGGACGCGACCGCGTCCTTGTTGGAGTCGATGACAGACGAGGCGATCTCGTTGGTGGTCTGCAACGACTGACTGAGCTCGGGGTTGTTCACCAGAGGGACCGCGGGATCGGAGATCATGCGCCGTCCGCTTGACGTACTCCGCCTGCAGCTTCTGCATGTCCGGCGATCCGACGCCGAGTACTTGGCTCATGCCGAATAGCGTCGACGGCTCGGTACCGGCCAGCGTGATCATGGACGTCCGCAGGTCGGGCTCGGCGAGCTCGCCGCCGCGGTTCACCAGCAGCTGTTGCATCATCATCTGGCCGCGGGCACCCATGGCGCGACTGAGGCCTAGCGCGTCGCTTCGAATCTTGGCGTCGTCGACGCGTGCCGACCCGTTTACGACGTCCTCGGCCGTCAGCAAGATTGGCGCGTAGGCCGTGATGCGGTCGCGTAGCCCGATGCTGTTGGCGGTGACCTTGTCCAACAGGGCCTGCCCGCCCGCGAGCAGCGCGTTGACGCCCTTGGCCACGTCGGGCGGGACGTCGGTGGTGTCCGCGAGCCGTCGCTGCAGCTTCTGCTTGCTGCTGTCGAATGCCGCGAGCGACTCCTGTGGATCCGCGTCTGTCGAGTTCGCCAGCATCGCCGCTTCGAGCGCGGCCGCGTACTCGTCGGTCGCGGGGACGAGCTGGGCGCGGTCGGCCGCGAGCCGGAGGTCGCCTGCGGTGGTCCAGCCCGAGTAAATGCGCAAGCCGCCGAATGCGCCGGCCAAAAGCAGCGGCACCAAAACGATCGCAAACACTTTCCAGCGAACGGGCCAATTGCTGATCGACCATCGGGACGGCCGCTTCGCAGGCTGCGCCAGATTGCTCTCGAATTCAGCAGCGGCTGGGGCAGGGGGTTGCTGCGCGAACGCCGTCATCGCCACCCGGCCGTGCTAGGGGCCGCTGATCCGCATTTCACTAATCGCGCGTCTTTCATAAGGCTTTCTGCTGCTCTTTGCCCACGTTACGCGGGCCCGGGACGATCCAGTCCGCCTGGCAATTGGTCGAGTATGACAGCGATGCGCGGCCGTTTCCACAATTCTTACTGAACAGACAGAGTTCGTGACCGGGCCGTTGCGAATCCGTGTGCTATACGGGCAAATACCGAAGCGCGACTGAGATCATCTTGGAATGTTCCGCGTGATGTTCTTCTCGCCCCGCATCGCACCCAACACCGGCAACGCGATCCGGATGGTGGCCGCGACGGGCTGCGAATTGCATCTGGTCGAGCCGCTGGGCTTCGACCTGTCCGAACCCAAGTTACGAAGGGCTGGACTGGACTACCACGACCTGGCCTCCGTGACGGTGCACGCCGACCTGTCGGCGGCCTGGGACGCGGTGAGCCCGGCCAGGGTGTTCGCGTTCACGGCGCACGCCCAGTCGTCCTTCGCCGACGTCTCCTACCGGCCGGGTGACGTGCTGATGTTCGGGCCGGAGCCGACGGGCCTGGATGCGGCGACGCTCGCCGATCCGCACATCACGTCGCAGGTGCGCATTCCGATGCTGGCGGGCCGCCGGTCGCTGAACCTGTCCAACGCCGCCGCGGTCGCGGTCTACGAGGCGTGGCGTCAGCAGGGTTTCACCGACGCGGTCTGATCTACCTTCTGATGAGCGCTTGCGCGAAGAGCGTCACCAGGAGTTCCAGTGCGTCAATTCCTCGGCGGGTAGCCGCTTGGCCGGCTTGAAGTCGGTGCCCTTGGTGTAGGCGATCGGGAAGAGCCCGCCTTGTGAGTACTTGTCGAACGGGACGCCCAGGATCTCCGCCGCGCGCTTCTCGCCGTCACCGACGAGGTGCAGCGTCGTCCAAGCCGAGCCGAGGCCCCGCGAGCGCAGTGCCAGCATGAAGCTCCACGCGGCGGGCAGCAGCGATCCCCAGAACCCTGCGCTCATGCCCGCGGGCGCACCGTCCGGCCTCCCCTCGAGGCACGGGATGAGCATGACCGGAACCTCGTGGAGGTGCTCGTTGAGGTACTTCGCCGAGTCCATCACCAGGGGCGTGCGCTCGTCGCGGGCGTCACCGTAGGTCGGCTTCTCAGAAGCCAGGTACGGCGTGGCGAAACCGCGGTAGATGTCGGCCAACGCCTTCTTCTTCTCGGGGTCGTCGACGAACACGAACTGCCAACCTTGAGCGTTGGATCCGGTCGGCGCCTGCAACGCCAGTTCGAGACACTCCATCAGCACCTCGCGCGGTACCGGCTTGTCGAAGTCGAGCCGCTTTCGCACCGAGCGGGTCGTGGTCAGGAGTTCATCGATGGAGAGGTTCGAGGGACATTTCGTGAGACTACATTCGCATTCATGGCAGTCGAACTCACGCAAGACGTTTCCAGCAGGCTCTCAACCGACAAGTACGTGTGGTTGACGACGGTCGCGAAGTCCGGCCAGCCGGTCCCCCGGCTGGTGTGGTTCTTCTTCGACGGCAGCGAGATCACCATCTACTCCATGCCACACGCGGCGAAGCTCGCCCACATCAAGGCACGTCCGCTGGTCAGCCTGAACCTGGACTCCGACGGCAACGGCAGAGGGACTGTCGTCGTCGCCGGTGAGGCCAGGATCGATGAGGTCGATGCCGATCCCCTCGCCGACGAGCCATATCAGGCGAAGTACCGCGACTACGCCGCCAGCATGGGTATGACGAAGGAGTTTCTCGCGGCATTCAGCACGCGGCTGAAGATCAGCATCGGCAAGGTTTGGTCCGCGCCGACGGGGAGCTGAGCCCGCCGGCGTCACCCACTTCCGACGCGCCGGTGAAAGTGCTGTGCCTCGGGATGACGCCGCCAGACCTGGACGTCAGCCGGGCGAAGTGTCCGAGATCTTGATCAAGAACAGCCACGCGCTGATGACGCCGCCGACCAGTGCCGCCAGCTCCGCCGGCACCAACAGGTAGATGCCCCACGTCACATCGACCGCGGTCAACGCACCGGTCGCCGCGATGAGCACGATCGTCGTACCGTTCGGCCCGACCCTGTCGAGCACCCGGGCAATCGGATCCTGGTGAGACACCTTCTCCGCGCGCCTATTCAAGACGAGCATGGCGGCTCCCCCGACGACGGCGATGACGACGAGTTCCGCCCCCAGCGCGTAGGCGGGCTGATCCGGAACGGTGAGCACGATCGCGACGACCAACGCCAGCACGAACAGGGTCAAGGTCTGAGCGGCGCGGCTGCGCAAATCCGACGCGCGCGAGATCGCGTCGATCCGCAGGGTCACTGCCACGAACAACAAACCGACCAACGCCGCGGAAGCCCCACCGGTGACGACGGCGAACTCCGACCATCCGGTCATCGCGCCTTCCCTTCGCCGTCATAGACCGCGGGGCCGCCGGTCTGGGCGACCTCACTGGCTCGCATGGACCCACTCCGCTTCGTGACCGGGCTCCGGCAACACCCGCCCGGCTTCCACGGCGAAATGCGCTGGGCTGCTTTCGAACACCACCATCACTCGATCGGCGGGTATGCCGGTAACGCGCGTCGCGGCTGTGGCGATCTCCAACGCGAGGCGCGTCACGTCGGCTTCGGGATGTCCTAGGCGAACCCAACCGTTGATCAACAGGGGCAAAGCATGATGTCCATCGGTGTACACGCTGTCGGCGGGCAGTCCGTGGAATACGACGTTGACGTAGGTGCTCGGCACGTGGTTGATGTCGGCGTGGATGCGCGCCAGCTCGCCGGCCAGGCCGGTCTTGACGTCGGTAGTGAGCACGGATTCGACTGTGGTGCAGGTGTATACGGGCATTTCTTCCTCCTGATGATGAGGGCTCGGCGGGGGCTAGTGGCCCCCGCCGAGCACCGATGACCGCTGGCTGGATCATCAGCCGAGATGCGGCAGCTCCGGTTGGGTGTGGACGACAATGACAGTGGGCCCGTCGGCGTCCAACGCCAGCTTGAACTCGTTCGCGAGCTCGTCGGTGGTGTTCACCTCGGCCGTATTGCACCCGAAACCGGTTGCCAACGAGGTGATGTCGAGGCCCGGCAGGTCCAGCGCAGGAACGTCGGGGGTCTGCTCCAACAGTGCGAACGACTTGAGCACCTCGTACGCCCCGTTGCGCAGCACCACGAAGACGATCGGCAGCTTGTGCTGCGCGGCCGTCCAGATGGCCTGAATCGAGTACTGGAACGACCCGTCGCCGATCGTGGCGACGATGTGCCGCTCCACTCCGCGCTCACGGTCGCCGAGCGCAATTCCCACGGCTCCCGGAACGCCCCAGCCGATGCCACCGCTGCCGGTGGCGAAGTAGCTGCCCGACCGCGTGGTGGGCAGCCACTGCACCAGTGCGGCCATGGTCGACGTGGACTCCATCACCACTGCTGAATCATCGGGCTTGACGGTGGCCAAGGTCGCGTACACCTCGTCGGCCGTCAGCGGCTCCGACGGCGCCGACGTCCGCACGGCACGGTTCCGGTCGAATGGCACGGGTGCCGGCCTACCGGTGGGCGCGTCGATCAGATCGACCAATTGTTCCAGCGCGATCCGGACGTCACCAAGCAGGCTGTCGCCCACCGGAGCGACGGACGAGAGATGCGGATCGACCGTAATCTGAAGCAGGTCAGTGCCTTCCGGCAGGTATTCGCCAGCCACGTACGGGTAGTAGCGGAAGACCTGAGCGCCGATCACGATGACGAGATCATGACCCTGCAGCACCTGGTTGACCTCGGCGATGGTCATCGGCAACGGGCCTGCGTACAGCGGGTGATCCTCCGGGAACGACGCCCGATCGGCCAGGGCGCTGCCGTGGACGGGAGCCCCAAGCTTCTCGGCGAAGGCGATGCCTGCGTCCCAGCCATCGGCCCGGTCGACCTCGGGCCCAAGCACCAGCAGCGGCCGCTGCGCCTTATTGATCCGGTCGGCGAACTCACGGAGCCGCTCGGCGTCCGGGGCGGTGCGCTGGCTGACTGTTCTCACCACTGCCGGGCCGAGTGCCGGCTTCTGCCAGTCGTCGAGCGGGATCGACAGGAACACCGGACCCTTCGGCTCCTGCATGGCGACCGCGTAGGCCTGCATGAAGGCAGCGGGCACGTCTTCGGCGCGCATCGGCTCGTACGACCACTTGACCCACGGCTTGGGAAATTCGGTGGCGTTCGGGTTGTTCAGGTAGGGGTCGGTCATGGACATCTCGCGGGTCTGCTGACCGGCGGTGACGATCAGCGGGGTGTTGGCCCGGTAGGCGGCCACTAGGCTGCCCATTGCGTTGCCGGTGCCTGCGGCGGTGTGCAGGTTGACCAGCGCGGGCTTGCCGGTGGACTGGGCGAAGCCGTCGGCCATGGCCAACGCGGAGGCCTCCTGCAAGGCGAGCACGTAGGTGAAGTCTTCGGGGAAGTCCTGTAGGAACGTCTGCTCCGTGGACCCTGGGTTTCCGAAAACCGTGGTGATTGCCAGCTTTCGGAGTAGCTCGTAAGTGACGTCGTGGATCGTCTTCTCATCTGACATTGGTCTCACCGGTCCTTCGTGGAATAAATCTTGGCTGGCGAGCGGTTGCGCCGTTGACGAATGACTATGGCCGCTGCTCGCTGCATAGTCATCGCCGTTCGCCACCATCAGCTGCTCGGAGCAGGCCGTAAGTGACGTCGTGGATGCTGTCGTTAGTCAGCTGAGCCATGGGGTCGTCACCGGTCCTTCGTTACTGGAATGAATCTCGGCTGTCGAGCGGTTGCGCGTTGACGACTCTACTGCGCTCGCGCAAGTCATCGCCGTTCGCCACCATCAGCGCTTGGGGCAGGCCTAATCGCGATGGGCGCTAGCAGTCTGGCTGAACCGCCGGCGGTCCAGTTCGGCTTCGCTCACTGGCTGAAGCCGACGTTCCAGTTCGCTTCGCTCACTGGCTGAAGCCGACGTTCCAGTTCGCTTCGCTCACTGGCTGAAGCCGACGTTCCAGTTCGCTTCGCTCACTGGAAGTCGCGCGACCGCGAGGCCACCTTCATGTCGACGGGCCTCATCCGGTCGGCGATCACCGTGACCGCGCCCGTCGCGTTCTGCACGATGCCGCGGATCACCAACGCCGACGCCGTCTGCGCCAGCTTGCGATGACGCGCCCACACCCCTTGCGAACACAGCACGTTGACCATCCCCGTCTCGTCCTCGAGGTTCATGAACGTCACCCCCTGCGCGGTGGCGGGCCGCTGCCGATGCGTCACCGCTCCGGCGACCAGCACCCGCGTTCCGTCCGGCACCGACAGCAGCCGGTCGGCGGGGACGACGCCCAGTGCATCCAGGTGCTCGCGCAGGAACTGCGTGGGATAGCTGTCCGGCGAGATGCCGGTGGCCCAGACGTCGGCAGCGGCCAACTCCAACTCGGTCATGCCCGGCAGCACGGGCACGTGCGAGGACGCCCCGACACCCGGCAACCGGTCCGGACGCTGGCCAGCGGCGGCGCCGGCCGCCCACAACGCCTCCCGCCGTGCCGCGCCGAAGCAGCCGAGCGCACCCGCGGTGGCCAGCGCCTCGGTCTGCGGCACGGAAAGCTGTACGCGACCAGCCAATTCGAGCAGCGTCGGCGAACGGGCCGTTGGCCGTTCGGTCGTCGACGATCCGCTCGGCCAACTCCTGGCCGATGTGGCGGACGCTGCCCAACCCCAGCCGAACCTCGGTACCGGAGTTCTCCAGCGTGGCGTGCGCCAGGCTGGCGTTCACGTCCGGCCCGTGTACGACGACACCGTGCCGACGGGCGTCGGCCACCAACGACTGCGGCGAGTAGAACCCCATGGGCTGAGCTCGCAACAGCGCCGCGCAGAACACCGCTGGATGGTGCAGCTTGAACCACGACGAGTAGAACACCAGCGACGCGAACGACAACGAATGACTCTCGGGGAAACCGAAGTTGGCGAAGGCCTCCAGCTTCTCGTAGATCCGGTCGGCCACGTCGCCGGTGATGCCGTGCCGTGCGCGCATGCCGTCGTAGAACCGCCCGCGCAGCCTGCGCATCTTCTCGGTGGATCGCTTGGAGCCCATCGCCCGGCGCAGCTGATCGGCCTCGGCGGCGGAGAATCCCGCGCAGTCGACGGCCAGCTGCATGAGTTGTTCCTGAAACAGCGGCACGCCCAACGTCTTCCGCAGCGCCTGCTCCATCGACGGGTGTTCGTAGGTGACGGGCTCCTGCCCGTTGCGTCGCTTGATGTACGGGTGCACCGAGCCGCCCTGGATGGGCCCGGGCCGGATGAGGGCCACCTCGACCACCAGGTCGTAGAACACCCGCGGCTTCAGCCGGGGCAGCGTCGCCATCTGCGCACGCGACTCCACCTGGAACACGCCAACGGAGTCGGCGCGCTGCAGCATCTCGTAGACCGCCTGCTCGGACAGGTCCAGCTTGGACAGGTCCACCTCGATGCCCTTGTGCTCGGCGATCAGGTCGATGGCGTAGTGCAGTGCCGAGAGCATGCCAAGGCCCAGCAGGTCGAACTTCACCAAACCGATTGCCGCACAGTCGTCCTTGTCCCACTGCAGCACGCTTCGGTTCTCCATGCGGGCCCACTCCACCGGGCACACGTCGGCGATGGGCCGATCGCAGATCACCATGCCTCCGGAGTGAATGCCCATGTGCCGTGGCAGATTCTTGATCTGCAGCGCCAGGTCGATCACCGAATCCGGGACGTCCTCGACGTCGGGCGAGTCGGCCAGCCCGTTCCACCGGCTGAGCTGCTTGCTCCACGCGTCCTGCTGGCCCTGGGAGAACCCCAACGCGCGAGCCATGTCGCGAACCGCGCTGCGGCCGCGGTAGGTGATCACGTTGGCGACCTGTGCGGCGTAGTCGCGCCCGTAGCGTTCGTAGACGTACTGAATCACCTGCTCCCGCAGATCCGATTCGATGTCGATGTCGATGTCGGGCGGACCGTCGCGGGCCGGCGACAGGAACCGTTCGAACAGAAGGTCGTTGGCGATCGGGTCGACGTTGGTGACGCCCAGCGCGTAGCAGACCGCCGAGTTGGCCGCCGAGCCCCTGCCCTGAGCCAGGATGTCGTTGTCCCGACAGAACCGGGTGATGTCGTGGACCACCAGGAAGTAGCCCGGAAAGTTCAGCTGGGCGATGACCTTCAGTTCGTGCTCGAGCTGGGCGTAGGCCCGCGCAGCCCGTTCCGGCGGTCCGTACCGGTTGCGGGCGCCGGTCATCACCAGGTGACGCAACCAGCTGTCCTCGGTGTGACCTTCTGGCACGTCGAACGGCGGCAGTTGGGGGGCGATGAGCGACAGCCCGAAGGCGCACTGCTCGCCGAGTTCGGCCGCGGCCGTCACCACCTCCGGGCAGTGCGAGAACAGCCTGGCCAGCTCGTCGCCCGACCTCAGATGCGAACCCCCCAGCGGCGCAAGCCAACCCGCGGCCTCGTCCATCGAGTTGCGCGCCCGGATGGCCCCCATCGCCATCGCCAGCCGGCCGCGGGACGGTTCGGCGAAGTGCGCGGCGGTGGTGGCGACGACGCCAACTCCGAAGCGTGGCGCCAGCGCGGCCAGCGCGGCGTTGGCCTCGTCGTCGCGCGGATGGCCGTGCTTGGTCAGTTCGATGCTGACCCGCATCCGACCGAAGCGGTCGACCAGATCGGCCAGCGCCGCGGCCGCGGCATCGGGGCCGCCGGCCGAAAGTGCTTGGCGAACATGCCCTTTGCGGCACCCGGTGAGGACGTGCCAGTGCCCGCCCGCGGCTTCGGTCAACGCGTCGAAGTCGTAGCGCGGCTTGCCCTTCTCCCCGCCAGCAAGGTGTGCCGAGGAGATCTCGCGGGACAACCGGCGGTAACCCTCGGGACCACGGGCCAGCACCAGGAGATGCGGCCCCGGCGGGTCGGGGTCCTCGGTGCGCGGCTTGTTGCCCAGCGAGAGCTCGGCGCCGAACACCGTGGCCACGTCCAACTCCTTGGCCGCCTCGGCGAACCGCACTACCCCGTAGAGCCCGTCGTGATCGGTCAGCGCGATGGCGCGCAGGTCGAGCCGGGCGGCCTCTTCGATCAGTTCCTCCGGCGTGCTGGCCCCGTCGAGGAAGCTGTACGCCGAATGGGTGTGCAGTTCGGCGTACGGCACCGATGACGAGCCCCGCCCCTCCCCCACCGGCTCGTAGCTTCCGCGCTTCCGTGACCAGGCCGGACTGTCGCCGCCGTCGGCGTTGGGCTCGGGTAGACGCGACCCTGCGCGGCGCGGCTTGCCGGTGAGCACGCGCTCCATCTCGCCCCAACTCGGCGGTCCGTTGTGCCAACCCACCCTATCGAATCTACTCGAACAAGTGTTCGAGTGCTACCGATCGAAGACGAGGACCAAGTTCGGGTAAGCGATGACTTTCGCGCGCCCCTGCGGTCAACACAACAGAGCAGTCCCGACCCAACCTCTGGAGGAACTCGTGACCGAACAGCAGACCGCCACCGCCCTGCCCCCGGTGGTCGACCACGACACCTGGCGCGCCGCAGTCGACGAACTGCGCCGTCGCGAGAAGGCCGCCACCCGCGAACTGGACGCCATCGCCGCGCAGCGCCGCCGACTGCCCATGGTCGAGCTTCCGGACTACACGCTGATCGGCGCGGACGGACCCGTCCGGTTGGCCGACGTCTTCGACGGCCGCAGCCAGCTCATCGTCTACAACCACATGTGGTCGGACGGCGCGGAGTGGCAGTGCGGCGGCTGCACCGGATTCACGTCGCAGTTCACCCGGCTGGAGTTCCTGGAGAACTACGACGCCCGCTTCGTCATCGTCACCAACGGCCCGATCGGGGAGGCCTTGGCGTACAAGGCCAAGGTCGGCAACAAGATGGACTGGTACTCGTCGTCGGAGAGCACGTTCGGGGCCGACGTCGGAGCGCCGCCCGGAGCGGGCTTCGCGGTCAACGTGTTCCTGCGCGACGGCGACACGGTGTACCGCACCTGGCACACCGACGGCCGGGGCACCGAACAACTCAGCCACTCCTTCGCGTTGATCGACCTGCTGCCGTGGGGCCGCCAGGAGGAGTGGCAGGACTCCCCGGAGGGTTGGCCGAAGTCACCTACCTACTCGAACTGGCTCGACTCCCCGGACATCGCGCGGGCCTACGGCACGGGCGGGGGCGACCTATGACGACCGCAACGGCTGAGACGTTACGTCGTCACCCGCACCATCGCCGCGAGCCCCGCCGAGATCTTCGCCGTGCTCGCCAATCCGGCCCGCCACAAGGACACCGAACCCGGCGACTGGGTGCGCGAGGCGATCGACACCGAACCCGTCACGGCCACCGGCCAGATGTTCGCGATGAACATGTTCCTGGAGCAGGCCGGCGGTCACTACGTCATCCACAACCTGGTCACCGACTTCGAGCCGGACCGGACCATCGGCTGGCTTCCCGGACAGCTCGACGAGGCCGGCAAGCACGGCCCAGGCGGTTGGTGGTGGCGATACGACCTCGCGCCCAACGGTTCCGACACCGACGTCACGCTCACCTACGACTGGAGCAGAACGTCGCAGGAGTTCCGGGACACGGTCGGGGTCCCCGTGTTCGGTCAGGACTTCATCGAGGCGTCATTGGCGACGCTGGACCGCACTGTGACGGGACGCTAGCCCGCAGGCGGCATTCAGGTCGGCGGCGGATGATGGCTGCCATGACGTCACGACTTGAGGACACGGTCGCGCTGGTCACCGGTGCCAGCAGCGGGATCGGTGAGGCGACGGCACTTGGGCTCGCCGCCGAGGGCGCGACGGTGGCGCTGCTGGCCAGGCGCGGCGACCGACTCGACGAGCTGCGCCGCCGCATCGAGGACGCCGGCGGTCGCGCCTTGGCCGTCGAGGCCGACGTGTCCGATCAGCAGCAGGCGGCCGCCGCAGTGAATTCCGTTGTGGCGGAACTGGGTCGGCTCGATACCGTGGTCAACAACGCCGGATTGATGCGGATCGGCCCGGCCGCCGAAGCCGACCTGGCGGACTGGGACCAGATGATCTCGGTCAATGTGTCCGGCGTGCTGTACGTCACGCGGGCCAGCCTCCCGCACCTGATCGCCGCGGCCGCCGACTCGCCCCGCGGGGTCGCCGACGTCGTGAACATCGAGCTCCACCGGAGGTCGCGTCGCGCGGCCCGGCACCGCGGTGTACTCGTTGACGAAGTTCGGCATCGGCGCCTTCTCGGAGGCCATCCGCCAGGAGATGCTGGGTCAGCGCGTCCGAGTCAGCCTCGTCGAACCAGGCACCGTCCAGACCGAGATCACGAACCATCTCCCGCAGGCCGACCGCGACGCCCTCGACCGGCGGAACGAGGGCATGGTCAAGCTGATCCCGAGCGACATCGCCGAGGCCGTCACGTTCATCGTGACGCGGGACCGTCGCGTCGCCGTGAACGAGATCCTCGTCCGGTCGGCCGAACAGACCTGGTGAGCTGAGCCGAGGAGTACCAGCGCGCCGCAGCCCGCTCGTCCGGGAAGCGGATGATCCCCGTGGCCGAAGCCGCACTCGAAATCGGTTACCCAGCAGGTAATCCGCGCGTCAGTCGAGGAACTCCACGGTGCCGTCGTCGAGTACCAGCCGGGAATTCGATCCGTCGGCCTCGGCGGCTTCGGTGCGGAACACCGCGTACCCCGGTTCGGTGCGCCAGACCGACGTCGTCAGCGTCTCGCCGGGGAACACCGGGGAGGTGAACCGCGCCCCGACGGCACGAATCTTGGTGGCGTCGCCGCCGCCGAGTTCGGCCACCAGCACGCGGCCCGCGACGCCGTAGGTGCACAGCCCGTGCAGGATCGGCTTGGGGAACCCGGCGAGGGTCTGGGCGAACCAGGGATCGCTGTGCAATGGGTTGCGGTCACCCGACAGCCGGTAGATGAGCGGCTGGTCCTCGGTGGTGGCCAGCGCCACCTTCGCATCGGGCTCGCGGTCGGGGAAGGTCGGCGCAACGGGCCGCTCGCCCGGCTGCCCACCGAACCCGCCCTCGCCGCGGATCACCGCCGTCGACACCGACTCCGCGACCACCTCGCCGGTCTCCGGGTCAGTGCCCGTGCCCTTCAGCACCAGGATGGCGTTCTTGCCCTCACCCTTGTCCTGAATGTCGGCGACCTCGGAGGACACGTTGAGCTTGCCGGACGGCGGCAACGGCCGGTGAAGCCGGATCTGCTGGGAGCCGTGCAGCAGCATCGCCCAGTTGAAGTTGCCGACCTCCGCCGCGGCGCCCCACGCCGGGCAGGCGATGACGGCGTACGTCGGCAGCACCTGCTGCTCGATGTCGTGACTGTTCTCGGTGGTGAAGGCGAGATCCTGGGTGCCCGCGCCGACGCCGAGCGCATACAGCAGCGTCTCGCGGTCGGTCCATTCGAACGGTTGCGGTGCGGTCTTGGCACCGATGGCGTTGGGGTTGATCGGCATTGGTCGCTTCCTTGCAGACGTCGGCTCAGCGGGTCGCGTCGGACGGCCGGGCCGAGCAAAGCGTCGGGAAAGACGGCTCAGGGCGAGCGAAGCGACGGGATGGACGGCTCGGGGCGAGCGAAGCGACGGGATGGACGATAGCCGCCGCGGGATGGGCGGTCACCGACAGGTCTACCTTGTTGACCTTTGCCTCGGACGGGGTGACCATGGCTCGCATGCGCTATGTCGTTACCGGCGGTACCGGGTTCATTGGCCGCCGCGTCGTGTCCGGGCTCCTGGCCCGCCAAGCCGACGCAAAAGTGTGGGTGCTGGTGCGCCGCGGGTCGCTCGCCAAGTTCGAACGCCTGGCCGCCGAGTGGGGTGAGCGAGCCAAACCGCTGGTCGGCGACCTCACCGCCCCCGACCTCGCCCTCAGCGACGAGACCATCGGCGAGCTCGGCTCCGTCGACCACGTGGCGCACTGCGGTGCGGTCTACGACATCACCGCCGATGACGACGCCCAACGCGCGGCCAACGTCGACGGCACCCGGGCGGTAATCGGGCTGGCCAAGCGCCTGGACGCCACCCTGCACCACGTGTCGTCGATCGCGGTGGCGGGCAGCTTCTCCGGCGAGTACACCGAGGACGACTTCGACGTCGCACAGGAGTTGCCGACGCCTTATCACCAGACCAAGTTCGAGGCCGAGCTGCTGGTGCGTACGACGGTGGGGCTTCGCCATCGGATCTACCGGCCGTCGGTGGTCGTCGGGGACTCCCGAACGGGCGAGATGGACAAGGTGGACGGCCCGTACCACTTCTTCGGGATCCTCGCGAAGCTCGCCCGGCTGCCCAAGCTCACGCCGATCGTGCTGCCGGACACCGGGCGCACCAACATCGTTCCGGTCGACTACGTGGTCGACGCGTTCGTCGAGTTGATGCACGTCGACGGCCGCGACGGGCAGACCTTCCACCTCACCGCCCCGAAGACGATCGGGCTGCGCGGCATATACCGCGGCGTCGCCCGCGAAGCCGGCCTGCCACCGCTGCTCGGCACGCTGCCGAGCGCAACCGCGGCGCCGTTCCTCAAGGTCACCGGACGGGCGAAGGTGCTGCGCAACATGGCCGCCACGCAGCTGGGCATTCCCGGGGAGATCCTCGACGTCGTCGACCTCGCCGCGACGTTCACGTCCGACAATGCGTCAGAGGCGTTGCAGGGCACGGGCATCAGCGTGCCCGAGTTCGCCACGTACGCCCCCAAGCTGTGGCGGTACTGGGCCGAGCACCTCGATCCCGACCGGGCCCGACGCGACGACGCGGCAGGCCCACTGGTTGGCCGCCACGTCATCATCACCGGCGCCTCCAGCGGCATCGGACGCGCATCCGCCGTCGCCGTCGCCGAACGCGGCGCAGTGGTGTTCGCCCTGGCCCGCAATGCCGAGGCGCTCGACGACCTGATCGCCGAGATCCGCGAATTCGGCGGCACCGCTTATGCATTCACATGCGACGTGACCGACTCGGCATCGGTGGACCACACCGTCAAGGACATCCTGGGGCAGTTCGGTCACGTCGACTACCTGGTGAACAACGCCGGCCGGTCGATCCGCAGATCGGTCTCCGCATCCACCGATCGGCTGCACGACTACGAACGCGTCATGGCGGTCAACTACTTCGGTGCGGTGCGGATGGTGCTGGCCCTGCTTCCCCACTGGCGCGAGCGCCGATTCGGACACGTCGTCAACGTGTCGAGCGCGGGCGTGCAGGCGAGCAGTCCCAAGTACAGCGCCTACATTCCCAGCAAGGCGGCGCTCGACGCGTTCGCCGAAGTGGTTGGCACTGAGACACTCTCGGACCACATCACCTTCACCAGCATCCACATGCCGCTGGTCGAGACCCCGATGATCGCGCCGTCGCGGCGGCTCAATCCGGTCCCGCCGATCAGCGCCGAGCACGCTGCGGCCATGGTGGTGCGCGGCCTGGTGGAGAAGCCGGCGCGCATCGACACGCCGATGGGCACGCTGGCGGACGTCGGCATGTACTTCACCCCGAAGCTGTCCCGTCGCGTGCTGCATCAGCTGTACCTCGGGTACCCCGACTCGGCCGCGGCGCGCGGCGTCGTGCCCGCCGCTCCGGTCACGGAATCACCGACCCGGCACCCCAAGCGACCGGCTCGCTCCGCGGCCGTGAAACTCCGCGTCCCGGGGCCGGTCAAGCGGGCCGTTCGCTTGGTTCCCGGCGTGCACTGGTAACACATAGCGCATGGATGAAGCCTTGCCCGTCTTCGCGGACGTCGACACCGGCGTGGACGACGCAATGGCGCTGGCGTATCTGCTCGCCAGTGAGGACGCCGAACTCGTCGGCTTGGCCTCCACGGCGGGCAACGTTCCAGTCGACCAGGTGTGCATCAACAACCTCGGCCTGCTCGAACTGTGCGGCAGACCCGACATTCCGGTGTCCAAGGGCTCCGCTCGCCCACTGATGGCGCCGTTGCGTACCGCCGAGGACACCCATGGCCCCACCGGACTCGGGTATGCGTCGCTCACCGACGGGGGTCGCGAGCTCACCGAGTACGACGCTGCCGAGGCGTGGGTGCTCGCCGCGCACGACCAGCCCGGCGAGCTCGATCGGGCTGGTCACCGGACCGCTGACCAATCTGGCGCTGGCGATGCGCATGGAGCCTGCGCTCCCCCGACTGCTGCGTCGGTTGGTGATCATGGGTGGCGCGTTCGGCTATGGCGGCAACACCACCCCCGTCGCCGAGTGGAACATCAGCGTCGACCCGGAGTCCGCCGCCGAGGTGTTCGCGATCTGGAGCGCGGCGTGGGGACTCGAGCCACCGACGCATCTGCCGATCATCTTGGGACTCAACCTGACTGAGCGCGCGGCCATGACCCCGGCCATCCTGAGTCGACTCGCGGCCGCGGCCGGCTCGGCGACGACCCCCATGAGCGTGCTCGACGACAGGGGCACCCGGTCAGTGGCGGCCAACCCGCTGATCCGTCTGCTCGAAGATGCCATGCGGTTCTACTTCGAGTTCCACTTCGACCAGGGCGAGGGGTATCTGGCCCACCTGCACGACCCGCTGGCCGCAGCGGTCGCGCTGGACCCCCACCTGGTGCGCTATCGACAAGCCACCGTCGACGTCGAACTGACCGGCACCTTGACACGCGGTATGACGGTCGCCGACTGGCGTGGGCACTGGGGCCGGCTACCCAACGCGAACATCGGCGTCGAGGTAGACCCCGCTGCGTTCTTCGAGCGGTTCATCGAGCGGGTGGGTCCTTTCGCCGCCCACTTGCACTGACTACTCGTACACCCCCTCCAGGTACCACCTCCGTTGCCGGTAGCACAGCAGCATGGCCGGACCGCCGCCGTCGAGCAGCACCTGCGCCCTGGCCGTCCGTCCGTTCGTAACCAGGCCCATTCCCCGGGTCGCTACGCTCCCACCCTCCGGAACCTCTGGATCCCACCACCTTTCGTCGACGGGCCACGGTCCAGCCCACCAACTCAGCTCACCCGCGCCCACGGGGAGGGGATAGCTCCCGGCCGCCGGGGAAGGCGATGGGGACGTGCCCTGCTTACGGGTGAGGCCTGGCGAGGCAACGGAACCGGAGGCCAGGCGGGCCGGATCGGCGGAGAAGAGCCCCCGACTGGTCACCCGCACGGGGTTGCCGTCGGCGTCGAGCAGCTCGATGGGATCGTCGAGCAGCACGGTCGGCGAAGGCTCGGGCAGCTGACCTGGCCAGGGCTGGCTCGGATCGGCCCGCGGCACCGGCTCGTCCCCAAGGGGGGTGAAGGTGATGCGTTCGGCTGGCCCACGGCCGCCACTGAGCACCGGCACCTGAACCGCCTCCGGTCCGAGGAGGCCTTGGACCCGCACCAGGGCCCGCCGGGCACGCAGCCGGTCGTCGTCGCCTGAGGATCCCCACAACGGCAGCTGCAGTGCCGCGGCCGACACCACCTCCACCGGATGCAGGCTCAGCGTGGTGATCGGCGCGGTGGGCCGGTCGTCTCTTCGCCGGTTGAGCCAGCCATCGAGCTGCCACCGCACCCGATCGGCCGTGGCGTCCTCCGTCAGCGGTTCGGCACAGCGCCACACCCGTTGCAGTTCTTCACCGTTGGCCGTGATGGCGTGAATGGCCAGCCGAGTGCAGCCGATACCGGCAGCCTCCAGGCTGCGGTGCAGTTCCGCAGCCAACGATCGTCCCGCGAACGCCGCGGCGTCCACTCGGTCCACCGGTGGGTCGCAGCTCATCACGGCGTCGAGCTCCGGTGGTAGTTCGCGCCCCGACGGCCCCCGGACGGACTCACCGCGGGCGAAGCGGTGCGCGACGATCGCGTCGGCACCGAACCGGGAGGCCACGTCGCTCCGCGACAGCGCCGCGAACTTGCCAACGGTGCGGATGCCCAAGCGCCACAACAGGTCTGCCAGCTCCGTCCGACCTGGCCCGGCCAGGCTGGGTTCTCCTGCGAGTCTGCCGGATCGACAGTGCGGACAGGAACTGCGCGTCCCCTCCCGGCTCGACGATGCGTCCCGCGCGGGCGGCGAACACTGCGGTGGGCAGCTGGTCGGCGATGCCCACCTGACATTCGGCCCCTGCTGCGGCCACCGCGTCGACGATCCGTTCCGCGGCGGCCTGTTCCGACCCGAAGTAGCGGGCGACCCCACGAACCGACAGCACCAACAGCCCCGGGCGCAGCACCTCGGCCCGCGGCACGACGTCGTCGACCGCGGCCGTCACGACCTCGAAGTGGCGGGCATCGCGTGCCGGATCGGCGGTGATGACGTGCAACTGCGGACAACGCGCCTGAGCCTCCCGGCGCCGCAACCCACGCCGCACACCGACCGCGCGGGCCGCCGCCGAACATGCCACGACGCGGTTGGCCAACGTGACCGCTATGGGGTCCGTCGCGGGCAGCCCCGCTGCCGCCGCCGCGGCCACCGCGGGCCAATCCATGCACCAGATGGCCAGCACCCCGGACCCCACGGATCGATCGGACACGTCATTCGCCCACTGCGTGAACGGGGCGGGCGAGCCGCCCGCGCGCCCTGGCGTCCAACCGCACCCGACTGATCCGCCCACACCCGGGTGTGGGCGCGCCCACCCCCGCGCCGACGACCTCGTAACCGCAGACCCGGGCGTCGAATCGGGTGGATGCCCCCGGCCAGTCGCCTCCGGTGACCAGAAGGGTGCACCCCTTCTGCCGAGCCCGCGCCGTTACCGCTCTGGCCCGAGTGGGCGGTATCGACCGTCCGCCCAACTCCAACACCACCAGATCCATCCCGTCCATCAGCACGGCGGCCACCTCGACCGGATCGACCCCTGGATCGGGGACGACGGCAAGCCGGCTCAGATCCGCCCCCATCTCGACGGCAGCCAACAACCCCACGTCGGGTTGACCGACGATGGCGGCGTGCCCACCTGCCGCGGTGATCGCGGCCACCATCTGCAGCACCAGCGACCGCGCCCCCGACAGCACCGCCACCGAACCGCGGGGCAACGCGCCAGGAAGCTGCCCGGCCAGAGGCTCGGGGAGCGGCAGCAAAGTCTCCGAGTCGGGTAGTACGGTTTCCGGGGACGCTGAGCCGCGCCACGACGAGCCCCCTGCCCCGGACGCCTTCCCAGACATGCCTGCGATCTTGCGGCGTAGGTGTTCTACCTGCTCAGCACGGTTGGAACGGTCCCGATACAGGTTCATAACCGCTGTCACAACAGCACCTCCCGCACCATCCGAATCACCAGTTCATTCGAACATTTGTTCGATGAGATGAGTAAACACGCGCCCTCCGACAATCGTCAAGCGCAAGCCCACCTTGGGTGGCTGGTCAGGAGTACGCCGACTGCGAAACGGCTGTGCGTCCGATTGGGCGTTGAGCTACAGTGCGATCACCAGAACTCGCTTCGGAATGGGACTGGTGTACGACCCTGAGCTAACGCGGGGCGTGCGGAATCGCCTGGCGGTTCGCCGAAGACCACGTGTTCGCTACTCGGGGATAGTAAGGACTGCACATGAAGTCGAATCGTCTGGCTCGTCGTATCGCGGCGGCTGTAGGCGGTACCGCGATCGTCGCAATGGTCGGTCTGACCGCGGCCTGCGGTGGCGGGGAGAAGGCCCCCGAAACGTCCACCACCACGCCGTCATCGACGACTTCCCCGTCGGTGTCCCCGACGGAGAAGTCGATCAACCCCACCGGTGGCAACCTGTTCACGCCTCCGGTCAAGGCTCCGCCGGCACCGACCGCCCCTCCTGGCGACAACTGACGTCGTGCTGTCCCGGGAGCCATGACACCGAGCGGTGGCGGCTCCCGGGACACCGCAAGATCAATCCTCTGAGATGATTTGGCGGCCGTCGACCGTGATGGCGCGCGGCGGGCACATCACCCCCGTGCACTGGCTGCTGGTGCTTGTCACCGCAGTGGTTCTGACACTCGCTTCCTGCCTTCGCGTACCGGACTCCGATGCGCCCAAGGAGATCGACGGGCCCTTCGCGTCGTTGCTCGCCGACTCGACCGATCTCGGCCCCGCACGCGGCGATCACGTCCAGCTCACGGCAAAGCTCAAGGCGGCGGCGCACCCGGACGGGTTGATCGGTTGGGCCGACGAGCAGCACATCTCGGTGCGCTGGCGACCCGGCGACGACTGGGCGATCGTCGAGGGCACCCCGCATGACGTGGCGAGCGCCTTCGGCGTGGAGATCCACGACTACCGCGGCAAGAAGGGGCAGGAGTTCTACGCGTCCCCCCAACAGCCCGTGGTACCAAGACAACTCCGCGACGAGGTCGTCGAAGTCGGCCGAATCCTCAGTTACACACCGCATCACACCTCGCAACCGCCACTTCCACCGCTCGAAGTCCCCGATCGCGGATTGAGCCCCGCTGCCTTGCTGACGACGTACAACGCCGAAAAGCTCGCCAGGGACGGTTACACCGGCAAGGGTCAGACCATCGTGATCTTCGCGTTCAACGGGTTCGACCAGGCCGACCTCGACGCGTACGCAACGACGTCGGGGCTGCCCAAGTTCACCCCCACCCTCGTCGGCAACCAGTTGCCTCAGCCGTATGGCGAAACCACGATGGATCTCGAAGTGGCCCATGCGATTGCGCCTGACGCGCAGAAGGTCGTCGTCAACGCGCGTCCGACCGTCGAGGGTGAGGGCGCTTACGCCAAGATCGGCAAGATGCTCGAGGACACCGAACGCCGTTTCCCCGGTGCGGTGTGGAGCTTTTCAATCGGCTGGGGCTGCGACAAGTTGATCACGGCCGCAGATCTGGCCCCCGTCCGGTTCGCGTTGGCCGCCGCGCAGGAACGCGGCACGACGGCCTTCGACGCGAGCGGCGACCTCGCCGGCTTCGAGTGCAAGGGCGGCGACGACTGGGACTCCCCACCCGGCCCGAATGACATCGGACTGGACTCGGTGGCGTCGATGCCGGAGATGACCAACGTCGGCGGCACCACGCTCTCCACCGACGCGAAGGGCGTCTGGCTCTCCGAGCAGGCCTGGTTCGACGTCCCGCTGTCCCAAGGCACCGGCGGTGGGGTCTCGGCATTGTTCGAGCTGCCGCCGTGGCAGCGCGGAATCACTGAAACCGTTGCCCCGGAACGGAACAACGGCAAGCGCATGACACCGGACATCGCGGCCGTCGCGGATCCGTTCACCGGGGTGAAGATCCTGCTGGACGGCCAACCGGCGATCGGCGGCGGGACCTCCCAGTCGGCGCCGATCTGGGCCGCGCTGGCCGCAGTGATGAACCAGTACCTCCTCGCCAACGGCGGCGGGCTCATCGGTGACATCAATCCGGTGCTGTACCGCATCGCACAGGGCGCTCCGCTGCCCGCGTTCCGCGACGTCGTACTCGGCGGGAACGCGGTCGACAATGCGGGTCCCGGCTACGACCTGGTCACTGGACTCGGCACCCCCGACGTCAACAACCTGGTGCACAACATCCTCCTCCTCCAAAGGACGAACCCATGACCACCGACGGAAGCGACACCGGAGCCACCGATGAGTCACGCCCCATGGTGGAGTGCTCGAAGTGCGAGATGGACGTACCTGCAGGCGAATTCTGCGGGTGGTGCGGAGACCAACTCGACGAATCGAAGCGCAAGGGTCCGAAGTGGTTGCGGATCAACGCATTCAGCGCGTCGCCGGGTGAGCACCTGCTGACTCCGAACATCGGAAGCTCGTTGTTCCCGCACCTGCCCCCGGCCTCGCGGATCGTCTTCCTGATCGGGCTCGGGCTGCTCCTCGCCGCCTTGGTGGCCGCCACCCTCTTCCGACTTCCCGCCGCGCTGATCACCGTCGCCGCGCTCGGGCTCCCCCTACTGTTCCTGATCTACCTGCAGGAAGCCGACGTTCATCGCGACATCCCTTCCGGCACACTGGTGCTGACGGCCGCATTGGGCATTTGCATCGGGGTGGGCTGGGTGCTGCTGACCGGAGCAGCCGCCGCCCGTTCCTACGGAGTGCCGCTGGGTGCGGGCATCAGCGGATCGCGGCTCCTCCGCGACGGACTTGGCGTCCCCGTCGGCGGCATGCTGCTGATGCTGGTACCCGCCGTGCTGGTACGGTTCATCCGACCCGGCCCGCGAGAGGCATTGGACGGGTTCGCGCTTGGCGCGCTCGGCGCCCTGATGTTCACCGCCGCGGCGACGCTCACCAGGCTGGCGCCCCAGTTCACCACGGGCATGATCGCCAAGTCTCGTCCGATGGGTAGCCTGATGGTCGAGGCAGGCATCCGGGGCATCGCGGTGCCGCTCACGGCGGCGTGCGTGGGTGGGCTGGTCGGAACGGCGCTGTGGTTCACCCGGCCCTCTGACCGAAAGCAGCAGGGCCGCAACTACGTGCGGATGATGCTCGGCGTCTTGGCGGTCGTCGTGATCACGATGTACGCCGCGCTCGGACTCGTCGACGTTGCGCGGGTGCCCCAATACCTGCAGCTGGCAGTGCATTTGACGATGGCCGCCATCGCACTGCTCACGCTGCGCGTCGGCGTGCACCTCGCGCTGATCCACGAAGAACACGACGAAGTTAACGAGGACGAGCCCATCTTGTGTCCGCACTGCGGCCACGTCGTCCCGGACATGGCCTTCTGCGTGGCGTGCGGGGCGTCGACCCGCGCTGCGTCGCGGTCGTCGCGGCAGTCGCGTCGAGACTCCCGGCCGGTGCTCGCCGAGGGGGAGCCCGATCCGCAATGACGACCGTCGTTCCCGGCCACACGTACTTCTCGGGCACGTACACCGCACCAGCCGTGAAGAAGACGTCGCACCGTCACCTCATCGTCGTCTGGGTGCTGGCCATCGCCGTCGTCGCGGCCGGACTCGTCACGCTGTCTGGTGCGCTGGAGAAGCCGTCCGCGCGCTACGTCTGCCCGCCCGACTGCGGGCGCCCGCCGATCGGCGAGCCGGTGACGGCCAACCCCCGGTTCACCTCGGCGGACGGCGCGTTCTCGGTCTCGTACCCCTCCGAGGGCTCGGCATACAAGGTCACCACGGCCGCCGACGGCGTCACCGCCGATCTGATCGCAGGCGACGGCGGCACCATGCGCCTGTTCAGCCAGCCCGCCGCCGGACGTACCCCCAAGCAGATCGCAACCGAGCTGGTGAACAAGACCTTCCCCGACACCAAGACCGCATACGAGATCCCCAACGCCATGGTCGGCTATCAGCCGGGTTACGGCCTGGTCGCCGATTGTTGGCCGCAGGCCGCGACGGCGAGCTACTCGCGGATGCGCGTGATCGTCATGGTGGCCATCAAGGGCGACCTCGCGCTGGTGGCCGGGGCGGCGGGGCCGTACCACGCGTTCAGCCCGGAGTTCGGATCCGGCAAGCCGTCCGCCGCCAACCTGCAGCTCGCCCTTGACATGGGCAAATACGTCAACAGCTTCACCTGGCGCGGCGACCCACTGCGCTGAGCTCCACCGTTGGCCGAACGTGGATTACCACCAGGCGATCGACGTAGAAGAAGCCCGCATTCGGCACCGCACCGGTCGTCGAGAAAATCCTGACCGACTTCATCGACAAGGAAGCCGAGAAGGACCCCGACTAAGAGGTCACTCCCACTCGATGGTGCCCGGCGGCTTGCTCGTCACGTCGAGCACCACCCGGTTGACCTCGCGCCACCTCGTTGGTGATGCGCGTCGAGATCCGTTCGAGCACTTCGTAGGGCACCCGCGTCCAGTCCGCGGTCATGGCGTCCTCACTGGACACCGGCCGCAGCACGATCGGATGGCCGTAGGTGCGGCCGTCGCCCTGCACGCCCACCGAGCGGACGTCGGCCAGCAGCACCACCGGGCACTGCCAGATCTGGTGGTCCAGCCCGGCCGCGGTCAGCTCCTCGCGGGCGATCGCGTCCGCGCGACGCAAGGTGTCCAGCCGCGCCGCGGTGACCTCGCCGACGATTCGGATGGCCAGCCCGGGCCCGGGGAACGGTTGGCGCGCAACGATTTCCTCGGGCAGCCCGAGTTCGCGGCCGACCGCGCGGACCTCGTCCTTGAACAGCAGCCGCAGCGGCTCGACGAGCTTGAACTTCAGGTCGTCGGGCAGCCCGCCGACGTTGTGGTGGCTCTTGATGTTCGCCGCGCCGGTGCCGCCGCCGGACTCCACGACGTCGGGGTACAACGTGCCCTGCACCAGGAAGTCGACCTCGGATCCGCCGTCCGCCCGACGACGTCTCGCACCGCACCCTCGAACGCGCGGATGAACTCGCGGCCGATGATCTTGCGCTTGCCCTCCGGGTTGGTGACTCCGGCCAGCGCCTCGAGGAAGCGCGCCTCGGCATCGACGGTGACCAGCTTGGCGCCGGTGGCGGCGACGAAGTCGCGCTGGACCTGACCACGCTCGCCCGCCCGCAGCAGACCCGTGGTCGACGAACACGCACGTCAGCTGGTCGCCGATGGCGCGCTGCACCAGCGCCGCGGCGACCGCCGAGTCGACGCCGCCGGAGAGCCCGCAGATCGCGCGGCCGTCGCCGACCTGGGCGCGGACCTGCTCGACCAGCGCGTCGGCGATGTTGGCCGCCGTCCACGTGGCGCCGATGCCCGGCGAACTCGTGCAGGAACCGGCTGAGCACCTGCTGGCCGTGCGGGGTGTGCAGCACCTCGGGGTGGTACTGGACGCCCGCCAGGCGCCGGGCCCGGTCCTCGAACGCGGCGACGGGGGCGCCCGCACTGATCGCGACGACGTCGAACCCCTCGGGCGCCTCGGTGACCGCGTCGCCGTGGCTCATCCACACCGGCTGAGTGACGGGTAGATCCGAATGGAGCTGACCGCCAGTGCACTTTCAGCTCGGTGCGGCCGTACTCACTGGTGCCGGTGCGCGCGACGGTGCCGCCGAGCGCCTGCGCCATCGCCTGGAATCCGTAGCAGATGCCGAACACCGGCACGTCCGAGGTCGAAGACCGCCGGATCGAGTTGCGGTGCGCCGTCGGCGTACACGCTGGCCGGTCCGCCGGACAGCACGATGGCCTGCGGGATCCTTGGCCTTGATCTCGTCGACGGTCGCGGTGTGCGGGATGACCTCCGAGTACACCCGTGCCTCGCGGACCCGCCGCGCGATCAGCTGCGCGTACTGGGCGCCGAAGTCGACCACCAGAACGGGCCGCGGGTGATCGACGTTTCCACTGGTTCAGTCTAGTGGCGGGCCGCTCAGGCGTTCGCCCGCCACAACACCGACATGCCGTGAGCTGCTTGGAATCCCGTGCAGGTGACTTCCGACGACGCCCAAGCTGCGAAAATCCTGATCGGCTCCATCGGCTCGGAAGCCGGCTAGCCGGAACCAGTCACCCCGCCGAGGTGACCGGCTCGATCGGCAGCCGACGCAGCGCGGCGGGCGCGTCGGCGGGCACCACGGGATGCTCCGGGCGAATCGGTGCGAGCCGCCGGTAGGGCTCGCCCTGCGCCGGGCGCAGATCGTCCTCGCCCTTGTTCGGCCACAGCGACGCCGCGCGCTCGGCCTGCGCGGTGATCGACAGCGACGGGTTGACACCGAGGTTCGCCGAGATCGCCGCGCCGTCCATGACGCTCAGCGTCGGGATAGCCGTACACCCGGTGGTACGGGTCGATGACGCCGTGCTCGGCGGCTGTCACCGATGGCGGCGCCGCCGAGGAAGTGCGCGGTCAGCGGGATGTTGAACAGCTCGCCCCAGGTGCCGCCCGCGACGCCGTCGATCTTCTCGGCGATGCGCCGGGTGACCTCGTTGCCCGCCGGGATCCACGTCGGGTTCGGCTCGCCGTGGCCCTGCTTGCTGTCCATGCATCCGGAAGCCGAACTTGGTCTTCCTGGTGAACGTGGTGATCGAGTTGTCCAGGTGCTGCATCACCAGCGCGATCATCGTGCGCTCGCTCCACCGCCGCGGGTTGAGCAGCCGCAGCGTGCCCTTCGGGTCGGTCTCCGCGTTCTGGAACAGCTGCTTCCAGCGCGGCACGTCGGTGCCCTCGGGTCCGGCGCCGTCGGTCATCAGCGTCTGCAGCAGCCCCATCGCGTTGGAGCCCTTGCCGTAGCGGACCGGTTCGACGTGGGTGTCGGCGGTCGGGTGGATCGACGACGTGATCGCCACGCCGTGGGTGAGGTCGAGGTCGTCGGACACCTTCAGCCGGCCCGCGCCGACGATGGACTCCGAGTTGGTGCGGGTCAGCACGCCGAGCTTGTCGGACAGCTTCGGCAGCTTGCCCTTGTCGCGCATCTTGAACAGCAGCTTCTGGGTGCCGTACGTGCCGGCCGCGAGGATCGACGTGGCGCGCCGTGAACGTCTTGCGCCTCCGGCGCAGCTTGCCGCCGGTGCGCGCCGTGTGGACCTCCCACATCCCGTCGGCACGCTGCTCGAAACCGGTCACCGTGGTCAGCGGATGCACCTGCGCGCCAGCCGATTCCGCCAAGCCCGAGGTAGTTCTTCAGCAGGGTGTTCTTGGCGCCGTACCGGCAGCCGGTCATGCACGAGCCGCACTCGATGCAGCCGGTGCGCGCCGGGCCGGCGCCGCCGAAGTACGGGTCGGGGACGGTCTTGCCCGGGGCCTTCTCACCGTCGGGGCCGAAGAACACGCCGACGGGGTCGGGACGAACGTGTCACCGACACCCATGTCGTCGGCGACCTCCTTCATGATCCGGTCGGCGTCGGTGAACGTCGGGTTGGTGACGACGCCGAGCATCCGCTGCGCCTGGTCGTAGTGCGGCATGAGCTCGTCGCGCCAGTCGGTGATGTCGCTTCCACTGCGGGTCGTTGAAGAACGGGTCCGGCGGCACGTACAGCGTGTTGGCGTAGTTGAGCGAGCCGCCGCCGACACCCGCGCCGGCCAGGATCATCACGTTGCGCAGCAGGTGGATGCGCTGGATGCCGTACATGCCGAACTGCGGCGCCCACAGGAACTTGCGCAGGTTCCAGCGAGGTCTTGGCGAACTCGTCGTCGGCGAACCGTCGACCCGCCTCGAGCACGCCGACGCGGTAGCCCTTCTCGGTGAGCCGCAGCGCGCTGACGCTGCCGCCGAACCCCGAGCCGATGATCAGGACGTCGTAGTCAGGCTCCATCAGTCGATTATGAACTTACCGGCCGGTAACAAGCTAGACAGGCCACCCTAAGTGCGGGCCGTTGGCCGCGTTCGCTGACTAGACCCCGCCGCATTCCGAGGGGGCGAAGAACGGCACGTTGAACGGCGACGGTGGCGGGCCGCGGCCGCCAGTCCCGTGATCAGTGTTCGCTCCATGCACCGAGTACAGCAGGCGGGGACGGCTACCGATCCCAACAACGGAACGGCTCAGGAGCCGACGGTCAGTCCGACCTTCTGGAACTCCTTGAGGTCGCAGTAGCCGGCCTTGGCCATCGATCGGCGCAGACCGCCGACCAGGTTCAGCGAGCCGAACGGGTCGTCGGACGGCCCGTCGAGCACCTGCTCCAGCGACGGCCGCTCCCCGAGCGCGACCTGCAGCAGGGCGCCGCGCGGCAGCGACGGGTGCGCGGCCGCCGACGGCCAGAACCAGCCGTCGCCCGAGCGCCTCCGCCGCGACGGCCAGCGGCGTGCCGAGCACGACGGCGTCGGCGCCGCAGGCGATGGCCTTGGCCAGCTCGCCGGAGGTGTGGATGTCGCCGTCGGCGAGCACGTGCACGTAGCGGCCGCCGGTCTCGTCGAGGTATTCGCGACGCGCCGCGGCGGCGTCGGCGATCGCGGTGGCCATCGGCACGCTGATGCCGAGCACCTCGTCGCTGGTGGTGACGCCCCAGGTGGAGCCGTAGCCGACGATCACCCCGGCCGCGCCGGTGCGCATCAGGTGCAGCGCGGTGCGGTGGTCGAGCACGCCGCCCGCGACCACCGGGACGTCGAGTTCGGAGATGAACGTCTTGAGGTTGAGCGGCTCGCCGTCCTGCGCGACGCGCTCGGCGGAGATGATCGTGCCCTGGATGACCAGCAGGTCGATGCCGGCGGCGACCAGCGCGGGCGTCAGCGCCTGGGCGTTCTGCGGGCTGACCCGCACCGCGGTGGTGACGCCGGCGTCGCGGATGCGCGCCACGGCCGCCCCGAGCAGTTCGGGATCGAGCGGCGCCGAGTGCAGCTGCTGCAGCAGCCGGATGGCGGCGGACGGCTCGGGTTCCTTCTCGGCGGCCTCGACGACTTGGGCGATCTTCGCCTCGACGTCGGCGTGCCTGCCGATCAGGCCCTCGCCGTTGAGCACGCCGAGCCCGCCGAGCCTGCCGAGCTCGATCGCGAACTCCGGCGACACCAGCGCGTCGGTGGGGTGCGCGACGACCGGGATCTCGAAGCGGTAGGCGTCGAGCTGCCAGGTCGTCGACACGTCCTTCGAGGAGCGGGTCCGCCGCGACGGCACGATGTTGATGTCGCCGAGTTCGTAGGTGCGGCGGGCGGTTCGGCCCATGCCGATTTCGACCATGTCGCGCATGCGCTAGCTCCTTGCCCCGTCGCCGAATCCACGTTTTGTAGAGGAAGTTCGAGTCGACGCCGCCAAACGTGGACCTCGGCGCGTTGACTGACCCCGACAGGGCGACATGTTCGTCTTAGCCTCAGCGAGCGTAGTAGTTCGGCGCTTCGACGGTCATCGTGATGTCGTGCGGGTGGCTCTCCTTGAGCCCGGCCGCGGTGATCTGGACGAACTGCGCCTGCTGCAGCTGCTCGATGGTGGCCGAACCGGTGTAGCCCATCGCGGCGCGCAGTCCGCCGGTCAGCTGGTGGATGACGGTCGACAGCGGACCGCGGAACGGCACCCGGCCCTCGATGCCCTCGGGCACCAGCTTGTCCTCGGAGAGCACGTCGTCCTGGAAGTAGCGGTCCTTCGAGTAGCTACTTGGCGGGCCCGCGGCCCTGCATCGCGCCGAGCGAGCCCATGCCGCGGTAGCTCTTGAACTGCTTGCCGTTGACGAAGATCAGCTCGCCGGGCGACTCGGCGGTACCGGCCAGCAGCGAGCCGAGCATGGCGGTCGAGGCGCCCGCGGCCAGCGCCTTGGCGATGTCGCCGGAGTACTGCAGCCCACCGTCGGCGATCACCGGCACTCCGGCGGCGCGCACGCCGCGACGGCCTCGAGGATCGCGGTGATCTGCGGGGCGCCGACACCGGCGACGACGCGGGTGGTGCAGATGGAGCCGGGACCGACACCGACCTTGACCGCGTCGGCGCCGGCCTCGACCAGCGCGGCCGCCGCCGTGCGGGTGGCGACGTTGCCGCCGATCACCTCGACGCGTTCGGCGCTCATCGACCTTGAGCCCGGACACCATCTCCAGCACGCCGCGGTTGTGCGCGTGCGCGGTGTCGACGATGAGCACGTCGACTCCGGCGTCGACGAGCGTCATCGCCCGCTCGCGCGCGTCATCACCGACACCGACCGCGGCACCGACCAGCAGCCGGCCGTCGCTGTCCTTGGTGGCCAGGGGGAACTGCTCGGTCTTGACGAAGTCCTTGACCGTGATGAGCCCGGTCAGCCGGCCGTGGCCGTCGACGATCGGCAGCTTCTCGATCTTGTGGCGGCGCAACAGCCCCAGCGCCGCCTCGGCCGAGACGCCCGCCTGCGCGGTGATCAGCGGCGCCTTGGTCATCACCTCGGCGACCGGCTTGTTCTGGTCGACCTCGAAGCGCATGTCGCGGTTGGTGATGATGCCGACGAGCTGGCCGTCCGCGATCGACGACCGGCAGCCCGGAGATCCGGAACCGCGCACACATCGCGTCGACCTCGGCGAGGGTGTTGTCCGGCGAGCAGGTGACCGGATCGGTGACCATGCCGGCCTCGGACCGCTTGACCGTCTCGACCTGGCCGGCCTGCTCGGCCGACCGGCAGGTTGCGGTGCAGCACGCCCATGCCGCCGGCGCGGGCCATCGCGATGGCCATCCGCGACTCGGTGACGGTGTCCATCGCGGAGCTGACCAGCGGCACCTCGCAGCCGGATGTCGCTGGTCAGCTGGCTGGAGGTGTCGACATTGGCGGGGATCACATCCGAGGCGGCGGGCAGCAGCAGGACGTCGTCGAACGTGAGCCCCAGCATCGCGACCTTGGTCGGATCGTCACCGCCGGTGGGCACCGGAACGGCGATGGGAATGCTGCTTTCAGGCGATCGACATGGGTGAGGCCTCCGGTAGGGCGCAGGACGCAGTCTCTCAAGGCACTCATCCTATCTGGGACCTATCCCCGTTGTCTGGTTGCCGCACACCTTGAATCGCTGAGCGTGCGGGCCGACGAGAACCGTGGGCGTACGGCGTGGACCGCTGGCGCGATACCCGGGCGCGCTGCGTACTGTGGAGCCGTGCGCGACCACCTGCCGCCGGGTTTGCCGCCGGACCCGTTCGCCGACGACCCCTGCGATCCGTCGGCGGCGCTCGATGCGCATCGAGCCGGGCCAGCCACTGGACCCGCAGGAGCGCATCGCCGTCGAGGCCGATCTGGCCGATCTGGCCGTGTACGAGGCGCTGCTGGCGCACAAGGGAATCCGCGGTCTCGTCGTCTGCTGCGACGACTGCCAGCAGGATCACTACCACGACTGGGACATGCTGCGCGCCAACCTGCTGCAGCTGCTGGTCGACGGCACCGTGCGCCCGCACGAGCCGGCCTACGATCCGGAACCCGACGCCTACGTCACGTGGGACTACTGCCGCGGATACGCCGACGCCTCGCTCAACGAGGCGGCGTCGGAGTCCGACGGATATCGCTGACGGCTGAATTCCGCTCAGCGCGGCGCCTCGATCGTCGTCGTCGTCGTCGTCACCATCTGGCTGCTCGCTCGGCTCGTCGGCGGTGCCGCGTGTCCGTGGTCGGCTCCGCCTGACTCGGCGCGACGGACGCCGGGGCGGATGACTTCTCGGCGGGGGGCGCGGCGCCGGTTGAGCCGGAGGCGGCGGCGCAGCGTGGGCGAACTGGGCGCTACCGGGTTGCGGCGGCGGAACGCTGGCGGCCACCGGCGGCGCGCTGACGTCGACGGAGCCGGAACGACGGCTGAGGCGCAGACGTGACCGACGTCACTCGCGGACTCGGCGTCGCGCGATGGTCGTCGTCGTCGTCGTGGTGGTGGTCGGACGCTCGTCGTGGTGGTGGTCGACTCGTCGGCGAGGAGGTCTCGGCGGACTCGTCGACTCGTCGGCGACGAGGTCTGCCGACTCGTCGGGCTCGTCGGCGGCACGGACTCGGCCCAGGCGTCTCCGACGACGAGGTGTCGGTCGACGTGGACGTCGTCGACGACGAGGAGGTCGTGGTCTCGATCACCGGCAGCGGCATCAGCGTCAGCGGCGAGTCGGGGCAGGACTGGCAACGGCTCACCCGGAGGTGGCAGCGTGGCGGCCGGATCCGCTGACGACCTTGTACGTCAACGCATTCCATTGCTGGATCAGCTCCTGCTTCTGCTCCTGGCGCTCGACGTCCTGCACCGTGGCGCTGAGCGCGACCAGCTTGTCCTGCGCCTGCTGCCAGTCACCCTGATCGATCAGCTGCTGCACCTGCTGCAGCTGCTGTGAGGCCAGGGCCACCTGCTCGTCGCGGACCGGTTCCTCACCGAACATCATGGTGCGCATCCCGTAGAACGCGTCACCCGGGCCCGAGCCCAGCACGGCCGCGCCGAATCCACCGATGCACAGCACCGCGGCTGCGACCGAACCGACCAGGGCCAGCGACGTGCGGCTGCGCTTGCGGCGGTGACGCCACCTGCAGCGCCATGGCGGCGTCGCGCGTCGTGACGAGCGCCGTCACCGGGGTGTCGCGAATGTCGTCACGCCAGTCCGCGAGCAGGAACGCCAGTTCGGCCTCGCCATGATCGGTGGCGTACACCGGCTGCTTCGCGCCGAGCGCGTCGAGGAACCGGTCGGCGCGGTTGATCTCGTTGAGCGACGGATCTCCACCGTTGGACGTCCAGCGACCGAAATCAGGCATGGTCGCGCCTCCGTCCGCGATCTCCGTCTTGAGTCGCGCCAGGGCGCGGTGCTGTGCGACCCGGACCGCGCCCGCCGTGCTGCCGACCGCTTCGGCGGTCTCCTCGGCGCTCATGCCGACGACGACGCGCAGGATGAGGATCTCTCGCTGCTTCTCGGGCAGGACTGCAGCAGCCTGTTCATGCGGGCGGCCGCGTCGGAGTCGATCGCGAGCTGCTCGGGACCCGCCTCGCCCGACGCACGCTCGGGGAGGGTGTCGGTGGCGTCGGATCTGGTTTCGTCCGGCGGCACGATGTGCGTCGGCAACCTTGTGGGCGGCGATGCCGTAGACGAAGGCCAGGAACGGTCGTCCCTGATCCTTGTAGCGCGGCAGCGCCGTGATGGCGGCCAAGCACACCTCCTGAGCAACGTCGTCTGCTGAGAGCCCGCTTCGCTCCGCCGTCCCGATCCTCGCCCGGCAGTACCGGACGATGATCGGCCGGATGGTCTCCAGCACGTTCCGGAGTGCGTCTCGATCGCCCGCCACTGCCTCAGCAACGACAGCATCGAGACCTTCTCCCGAAATTGTCATCGTGGGCAGCATCTCCAGCGTTACGGATGGGGCACACCCCAAGTGGATGTGTCAGCTAAAGACTAATGATCAAGCGGTCTTGCATGGGTCAGCGACTCGACCACACGCCACCTCGATCGCGCACGGTATCGGCGCACGACGCGCGCAGTGCGGCGATGGCGTCGGGGCTGCGCGAGGCGCTTCCGATGTCGCCGAGGAGGCAGGCCAGGGCCCACGTCAACGGCACCAGCCCGGTCGCTCGGTGGCCTCCAGCGCGGCGTCGGCAACCTGCCTCGAGCGCTCGGCGAAGCCCGCGCTGCAGAACGCGGCGGCCAGCACGACGTCCGACTTGACGGCGTGTCGCACCGAGCCCAGCTGGGCTGCCGACGCGACCGCGCGCTCGGCGTGGCCGACCGCGGCCGCGCCGTGCCCCGTGAACATCGCCAAGCTCGGCCGACACCCAGGCGAACCGCACAGGCAATCGCGCGGACGCGGCATCGTCGACGACGTCCGCGGCGCGCGCCAGCAACCGCGCCGAGAGCGCGAACCGCCCGACACCGAGTGCGTCGGCGGCGAGCCCGATCAGCGCATCGGCGCGCGCGTCGGCGTTGCCGCCCGCGACCGCCAGGGCGCGGCCATCCCAGCCGCGCGCATCGACGTGCCGTCCGAGCTGCCGGAGGAACGACGCCCGGGTGCTGAGGGCCAGCGACGGGACGGGGCCGCCCGGTGCCCGGTCGATGGCGTCGAGGTCGGCCAGTGCGACGGCGTATCGGCCCTGACCGCCTGCGGCGACGGCGCGGTGCCAGTGTGGTTCGACCTGCGCGGGCGGCAGTGGCCAGCGCCCAGGGTGCGCACCGAAGGCTGCGTCGGCCATGGTGTTCATGGATTGGGGACGCTATCAACGGTCAAGATCACGTCTTCCCTGTTCAAGATCACCACCGCGAGACCCCGATATTGACGGCCGAAGACGACGAAAGTGTTGCCAATCCAACATTCGTTAACAGTTCGTGGTCATGATGTTAACGGCATGTCAACTGCCTACTGAGCGCTAGAAAAGATTGACGTAAGTTCGTTTACGGCGAACAGGCGATACGGGAGTCGACATCGTATGGCTGGCATTTCGTGACCACCTTGCTCGTTGCCCGCGGGTCGCAATGATGAACGTGATGTAAATTCTCACGCTGCTGTTATGTGGTTGAGCACACGTACCGGCTATTGACGGGGATTCCTGAGCCCTTCTACGTTGTGTGCACGAGTAGTCATCGGCGACATGTGCTCGGATCGGTTCCACGACTCACGCGCTCCCCTTGCTCCACGAAAAGGGGTGTGTAGAGAGGGGTTTTCCCAATGCCACAGCCGCAGCAGCTACCCGGACCCAACGCCGACATCTGGGATTGGCAGATGGCCGGCCTTTGCCGGGGCGTTGATTCATCGATGTTCTTCCACCCCGACGGCGAGCGTGGCCGGGCCCGCGCCCAGCGCGAGATGCGCGCCAAGGAGATGTGCCGGAGTTGCCCGGTGATCGCTCAGTGCCGTTCCCATGCGCTCGCCGTCGGCGAGCCGTACGGCATCTGGGGCGGGCTGTCCGAGTCCGAACGCGAACTACTGCTCAAGCGGGGCATCCGCCGCACCGCCTGACCAAGAGACCAGGCAAGAGGCCCATTCCCGTCCGCGGGAATGGGCCTCTTGCTGCCCTGGCTAGCTCGTGCGCGGACTGCCATCGCCTATCAACGTCGTGAGTACCAAGTGGCGGACCACCGCAAGTGCTGACTCCGAGGGGGCGTAACGCACGAATCGGCCTAGGTCGACCACGAGGGCGAAGCCGGCGTGAACCGCGAAACGCGCTTCGTCTGCCGACATCTCCTGCATCACGGCGGCCACCTGGCGTGCCCACGCATCCACCGTCGCGCGTTGGATGTTGTGTAGCACGACCTGATCTTCGGCGGGCACGTTCATGCGCTCCGCGTAGTACACGTAAGCAAGTTCCGGATTGGCGAAGGACCTCCGCACGTAGGCTTCTACCAGCTGACCGACTGCATCCCGGGGGCGATCAGCAGTGGCGAGGATGGAAGAGAGATCACCGGACACCCGGTCGGCGGCGCGCCGAAACACCGCCGCGAGGATCGCCCCCTTCCCGGAGAAGAGTCGGTAGATGCGCGTCGTGGAGACATCGACCGCAGCGGCGATGTCTTCCATCCCGGTGTCCCGGTATCCACGCTCGTTGAACAACAGCATCGCCGAGTGCAGGATCTGCTCGTACTCGCCTGCTTCGGCGCCGACTGTGACTCGGATCGGGGTGCGATCCACCGTTGCCGCCACTTGCGGCAGGTCGGTGTCGCGCACGTCGCGCGCAATCTTGGCCAAGGTCGCATGGATCCGATTAGTGGCGAGTTTGGCGTGATGATCGGTGACGCTGCCGATGACGCTGAGTACCGCCGTGGCGAGGATCCAGCGTTGCCGCGAGCCAAGGTCTGGGCGCAACTGTGAAATCAGCAGTCGCAGTCTGCGATTCACAATATTGATCTGCTCGTTCAGTACCAACTGGTCACCACGGTCGAGGTAGCGACCCTCCCACCGATAGAGCCCGCCGCTGGTTCGGTTCGTCAGCGCGGTGTCGATCAATGCCGAGACTGCCCGGTCCCACGCGTGCTGCGGATCCGCATCCACCGTGTCGATGAACGCCGTGCAGTCGACCAAGTGTTGTCCCAGGCCCAGCACGGCCGCCTGGAAGAGGTCGTACTTTCCGGAGTAATGGCGGTACAGCGAGGTGGCCGTCACTCCGATCCGGCCGGCGATGTCCTCCATGCTGACACCGTGGTAGCCGAGCTCGCTGAACGCTTCGGCTGAAACTCGGGCGATCTGCGCCTTTCGGTCTCTCGGTCGGCGACGGCGCTCCGTACTCACGGTGGACGCAGTCGACATGTCACCAGCCTAACGTCAGCGTCGCACCAGCGGACCGCTGCGTACCTCATTCGGATTGCCACCCCTTGCCGTGGTCTCGGACGGAAGTCCTTGGTGCGCAGTGAATGTCATGCCAATTTGCACCGCCGCGCCGGCCTAGTCGCCGCCGAACTCTGGCCGCAATATCGGGCTCAGCGCAGTGAGCGGAATGTGCGCCACGACGGTGCCGCCGTCCATCGACCACTTCATCAAAGCCGGGGTGAAGTCGAGCGGGGTGTCCCGCGCCACCGGGTAGTCCGGCATGTAGAGGACGAGTTCGTCGGGGGTGAGTGCCCACGCCTTGTAGGCCCCCGAGTAGACCTTGTCCGGCATCCACCGCTCCGCCACGAAGGGGTAGGTACGGGGTTGGTGCGGGGGCGGCGCCTGGTCCAGCGCGTGCTCGACGAACGGTTGCGCCAGCGGAGGAATCGCGGCGAGCGGGTCGACGCCGGGCTTCGTCAGATCCGACAGCTGCAGCCGTCGACCGGCCGAAATGTCGAAGGTGAAGGTGCGGTAGGCGTTGTTGAAGTCCGGACCGTCCGCGTGATAGGTCTCGCGGAACACCGCCGACAACGTGTTGCCCCGACGGAAGAGCTCGTAGTTTCCTTCGCCGAAACTGTCGGCGACCATGCTGACGCCAACCCGCTTCCAGTTGTCGACCAGGGTCGTCAGGTACTCGCGCACAACGGGTCCCGCTAGGGGGTCGTCGACGAGCTCGGCAGGAATGGCCACCTTGATGTCGCGCACCGCGTTGCGTTCCGAACGCACCGAGGTGTGGCAGTACTGGCCGATCCATTGGCCACCCAACTCGTCACAGAACGACGGTGCCGACGCCGCGGCGATCGGCGAGCTGGTGGTGGACGCCACGACGGCGGCCACCACGACAGCGAGCGGGCTCATCCTCACGTCAGTTCTCCGATCCTCAAGGCAACGTGACTTCGCTTGCCCGCCAACGCCCGTCGACGAACTCCATCGTCATCTTGATCCTGCTGCGGTCGATGCGCGGGTCGGGAACGTTGGTATTCGACACCGACTGATCGACGAAGAGCAGCACGACGACCTTGTCCTTGGACGCTGACTGGATCGCCGACTCCACCACGACCCCGTGGGCGGACGCCTTGTTGTCGATGAGCAGCTGGCGAAGCTGGACGCTGGACTGCGAATACATGTCCTTGAACTCACCGGTCGCGCCGTCGAGCACCTGGTTGAAGTTCTCGTCGACCTTGTTCGAGTCGATGCTGGTCAGGGTCTGCGCGTATGCGACCGCGGCCTGCTGGGCCTGCTCCCCCGCCCGGGTCACCTCCCGGTCCTGCCACAGCATCCATCCCAGAACTCCCGAGCCGGCAAGTGCGGCAACGAAGACGACGGCGACCGCACCGACGAGCACGCGGCGCAGCCACGACCGCGGTCTACGCTCCCCCTCGTCGGTGTCTGCGTCGGCATCGGTCGCCGGAGCCTGCTCATCGGCTTCGGGTGCGGTGTCAGTGGCGTCACTCGCGGCATCGGATTCGTCCGCAGCCGAGGTGCTTTCGTCCGCGGGTTCCGTCTTCTCGTCGGCCGGATCAGCCCTCTTGTCGCTCATTACTGTCATCGTCATCTCCTCGAAGTGGGTCGGTTTTCAGCGTGGTGGCTCGATCGGCAAGACCGGACCGCCGTACGGCGTGGGAATCGTGTACCGGCCCCTCGGGGTCGGATCCGTGGTTCGGCCGAGGTCCGCGCCCGGGGGCGGACCCGCGGTGTCATCGGTGGCGGGCCGCGGCGCGTTCTTGGCGCCGCGGACCAGCACACCCGGGTGGTCGTCGCGGCAGTAGCCGTACATGAACGGCTCGGGGTAGTCCGCCGCTGACGGTGGCCTGCGCGGATTTCCGTACTCGCACGCGTACCGGGGGTAGATGTCTCCGGTCGCCCACAACCCGTTGTCGTGCATGACACTTCCGATGGCGTCGAGCGCGGAGGTGCGGTAATCGGGGAAGAGCGCGTTCAACGCAGGCACCCGCAGGTACAGCAGCTGAGAGGTTGTCGTCAGGCTCCCGAGCAGTTGCACCATGGTGTCGGAGTTGTCGGTGAACAGGTTGTCGATCGCAGTCAGGGTGCCCGGCGCCTCGTCGGTGAGCCTGCGGTAGCCGTCCCGCATCTTGGTGATGCCGTCGAAGGTCGAGCTGAGATTGTCTGCGGCGACCGAGATTCCGTCGCTCTTGTCCGCGGCCATCGTGAGCACGATCCGGCTGGTCCTCAGCACACTGGTCGTCTCTGGAAGCACCGAATCCAGCGTCGACAACAGGAAGGTGCCGCCGTCGATGATGTCGGCCAGCTTCTGCGGCCCCTGGTCGCTCAGGCTCAGTTCCTTCTTGATGAGCTCGAGCTTGGACGTGTCGACCTGGGCCAGTGCACCATCGGCATGGGCCAGTAGTTCCGCCAGGCTGACCGGCACGGTGGCCTTGCCCTGCGCGATGACGGCTCCATCGCTGAGATAGGGCCCTGCATCGGAGTCGGCGGTGAAGTCGATGTACTGCTCGCCTGCCGGCGACAGCCCCGACACCCGCACTTCGCTCGAAACCGGTACCGGGACCGTCGACTTCACGTTGACCAAGGCGTTCACACCGGCGGGCGTGATGTCGAGTCGCTCCACCCGGCCGATGGGCACGCCACGCAGCGTCACGTCCTGATTCGGCAACAGCCCGGCGGAGTCCGGCAGCGCGACGGTGATCCGATAGCTCGACGCGAGCGGATTGACCCGTAGCGCACCGAGGAACAGGTATCCGCTCGCCACGACCAGCGTGAGGATCAGTGCAGCCGCCGACAGCCAGGAGCGCCGGCGGTGGCCCGCGCGGACAATCGTGACGATGGTGTCTGCGGCGGCGGTGATCATCGCGGCGCCTCCGCTGGCAGCGGCGGTGGCACGGGCAGTCCGTTCGCCGGTGGCGGGACGGCAGGTGCGCCGGGCGCCGGCGGGACGACCTCTACCTGTCCCGGATCGGTCAGGCTGGGTATCACCGGAACCTGCGGTACGCCGGGCCCCTTCCCGACGATTCGCTCCTGTAGACGCAACAGCGTGTATTTGATGGAGCCGACCATCTGCTGCCAGTTGTATCGCTTCGGGCCGTGCAGCCCCGGGTCACCGCCGAAGCCGATATCCGGTATCGATCCAAGAATCAGTCGGTCGATGCTCACCCGTGTCGAGATCGCCGCACCCGCAGTTGATTTCACGAGAGGTGGCATCAACCTGTTGAGCGCGAACAGCGTGGCGTCCGGAGTCAGCGCGACGTCATTCCACGCGCCGGCCACCCGGTTGGCATCGGCGATGACGCTTCGCCCGCTGGTATCGGTGCCCGCGATCGACGGGAACTTACGGAGCTGTTCGCTGGTGTCACCGATCTGTTGGATGAGGTCGGCGATCTGCGTGGTGTGGGCGGCCAGTGTCTCGGTGGCCGGTCCGGCTTCCGACATCAGTTCGCCGAGCTGGTCGTTCTTGGACTCGATCTGCAGCGACGAGCGCCGACGTCTCAGTCAGCGCGGTCGAGATCTCATCGGAGCGTGCATTGAGCGTGCCCAGCGTGTGGTTGGTCTTGCGGATCAGATCGCCGAAGGCCTGACCCTGGTCACCGGTTGCCTTGCCCAGACCGTTGACGATGTTGGTGAAGTTGCGCACCGCACCGCCGTTGACCAGGATCGCCGCCGAACTGAGCACCGACTCGACCGTCGCCGCCGCCGTCGTCGATTCCAGCTCGATGCTGTCGCCCGCCTTCAGCAACGGAGTGCCCGGAGCCGGTTGGCTGGGCGGCTTCAGTGCCACGAACACGTCGCCGAGGGGAGTAGCGGAGCGTAGTTCGGCGGTGCTGCCCCGCGGCAGCTGGACACCGTCCATGATGCGCAGTGTCGTCACAGCGGTGTAGTTGCGCGCCACCATCGATTCGAGTTCGCCCACGTCGGCGCCGGCCAGCTTCACCTTGGCATTGGCCGGCAGGTTCAGCGCATTGGAGAACACCGCAGTCAGGGGGTACCCACCGGAGCCGACCCCCGGAGCGGGCAGCGGCAGGCTGGCCAGACCTTCGGTGCCGCATCCGGCTGCCGTCAGGCATATCGACAACGCAAGGGGCAGAACGTGTTTCCGGTGCATGGCCATCACTTCTGCCCCATCGCCGTAAGGCCGTCGAGCATGTACGACACTCCGAAGTCTGGTCCGAAGTCCTGCAACGTGCCGGTGCTGCAGCCGAGCTGCCGCAGGCCCATCATGTTGCAGACCTCCTTCACCGTCTGGGTCTCGAACAGGACCTTGTCGACGAGCACGTGGACGCGGACGGACCCGTTGTTCTGATCGATGGCGTTGTAGAGGTTGTCCAGCGTCATCGGTGTGAGATCGAGGAACTCGGCGAGATCACGCTGATGGTCGACCGTCGTCTTCAGCGCGGTGTCGCCGTTGGCGACGATCTGCTTGATCTCCTCGCGATGGGCGTCGAGGACCTCGCCGACCGTGGTGATCACCTCGGTGAGTTTCTTGCCGGTCGTGCCGGTGCCGAGGTTCTCGTCGGCCAGGATCTGACTGAGCGTACGGACAGTCGATCCGAACTCACGCAACGTCGCGTCATTGGCGGCGGCGGCATCCAACAGTGAGCTGAGGTTGCGCATGATGGTGGTCAACTGGTCCCTGGTGACCGCGCCGCGATCGGCGCTCAGCCGCAAGGCATTCGACAGCTCGCCTAGGGCGTCCTTCATGTCCTGGCCGTTCCCGTCGGCGATCGACGCACTGGCGTTGACGAGGTCGGCGACGGGACCATTGCCTGCTCCGTCACCGCGCAGCGAACCGGACAGTTTGTCGAGAACGTCGAGCACGCGGGCGAACTCGACCGGAGTCTTGGTGCGGGTCAGCCCGATGGTGTCGTGGTTCTTCAGTGTCGGGCCGCCGCGATACGGCGGCGTGAGTTCGATCTGGCGGTCGGTCAGGATCGAGTTCGAGATGGTCACCGCCTGCGCGTCGGCAGGGACCGCAACGTCCTTGTCCACCGTGAACTCGACTTCGACGTATCCGCCCTTCGGAGTGATCGTGGTGACCTTGCCGACCGGCATGCCGAGCACCGCGACCGTGTTGCCCTCGTACAGTCCGGCGGCACTGTCGAATTGGGCGGTCACACTGATGCTGTTGATCGTGTCCTCGACGAACGACCAGCCGACGGCCGCCACCACCACGGCCAGCACCAGAGCCGCTGCAACGAGGGCGAATACCTTCCTCCGGGAGCGGCTCACTTGCAGTCCTGGTAGTACTCGATCATCCCGAACTGCTTCGCCCGGCCGCTGATTGCGCACATCCAGGAGTCCACCAGCAGACCGTTGCTCGCGTTGAGGTCCACCGCGTTGCCGGTGCCGGTGGCGTTCGCCAGCCCCCGCAGCGCCGGCGGGCCGGCCTGCAGCGTACTGCGCAGCAGGTCGTCGTGCTTGCCGAGCATGTCGGACAGCTCGCGAATGTTGACCAGCAGCTTCTCCAGCTCCGGCCGGTCATCGATGACGATGCCGCTGAGCGTCTGGACGAGGTTGGTCAGCGCGTTCATCATGGTTTGGAACGATTCGCGCCGGCTGACGAACTCTCCGATCAGATCGTTCCCCTGGTTGATCAGGCTGCCGATGTTCGACTGCTGGCGGCGCAGCGTGTTGCTGACCAACTCCGTCGTCTGCAGCAGCGTGCCGAGTTGATCGCGCCGGTCGGCGATGATCGTCGACAGGGTACGGGTGTTCTCCAGCGCCTGCGGCAGCACCGCGGGAAGGCCTTCCAACTCCTTGCCGAGGATGCCGAGTGTCTCCGCGAACTTGTCGGAGTCGACCTGTTCGTAGGTCGTGGTGACGTCGGCCAACGCCTCTTGGAGGTCGTAGGGCACCTCGGTCTGACTGACTTGGAACGTGTTGTCGGGCAACGAACCCGGGCCTTCGGGTTCCAGTGCCAGATACCGGGACCCCAGGATGGTGGTGACCTTGATGATCGCTCTGGAGTCCTCCCCGAGGATCACGTTCTTGCTGACCTTGAGGCCGGCTTCGACGTGATCGCCTGCCAGCTTCATGCTCGTCACCTCGCCGACCGGTATCCCGGCGATCGTGATCGGGTTGCCCGTCTGGAGCGCCGCAGCTTGCAGGAACCGCGCCGTGTAGTGCCGGTATCCCACGTCGGCGACCTTGACCAACAGCATCGCTCCGATGAGGACGGCCACCACGGCGATCGCGCCGAAGCCGAGCCACGCCTTGTGGTAGCTCTCCAGAGGCCGGCGCCTGCGCGGGTGCGTGGGGGTTCGATCAGCTGAATCAGCCATTGCCCATGTTCCTGCATCTCGGCGTGTACCACGCCTTGTTTCCGGGGGTTGCGGCGTCGACGATGATCGGCACCACGTCGTTGAGGCCGGGGAAGAAGCCGGTGGCATTCAGGTCGCACGCATAGGCGTTGGCATATGCGCCTTCGTTGGTGATGCGTGCGAAACCCTTCAGCAGCAACGGAAGATTCGCGCCCGTGAAAGCCAGCTGCGGCTCGATGCCGGCCATGTGCTCGGCGAAACCAGGCTCGCGGAGCACGAGTTCGTCGAGAGCGGGATGGACCTCGTCCGCGATCGTCGAGAGTTGCCGCACCACACGGGAGATCGACCCCAGCGACGACACCAGCTCGGGGCGGCGCGCATCGAAGGTGGACACAGCGTCGCGGGTCTGACTGATGATCTCGTCGAGGCTGTCGTTGTGCCGGGCCAGGTTGTCGACGACCACGTTCAAATCGGTGATGACCTCGCCGAGTTGCCCGTCCTTGCCTGCGAAGGATTCGGTGAGCCGCGACGTCTGGTCGACCAGGCCGACGATCGATGCGTCATCGCCCTGCAGCGACTGGATCACGCCCTTGGTGAGGTTGTCGGCGTCGCGGGGGTTGAGCACGCTGAACAACGGCTCGAAACCATTGAGCATCGCCCCGACGTCGAACGAAGGGTCGGTGCGCTCGATGGGGATCACGCTCCCAGCCTTCAGCGGCCCAGGCTCGCCGATGTCGCCGAGCGACAGTCCCAGGTATCGCTGACCGACGATGTTCTGGTAGGTCACCGATGCGACGGTGGTTCCCAACAGCTGCTGATCGTTCTGCACCACGAACGACACCTTGGCCAGACCGCCCTGTAGTTCGATCTTCTCGACGCGTCCGACGCGCACGCCGGCCATCCGTACGTCATCGCCCTCGCGGAGGCCGAACACGTCGGAGAACACCGCCGCATACGGGACCGTCTGCCCGGCCACGTCGCGGCGCAGCGTGACGTAGACCAACCAGGTCAACGTCACCGCCGCCACCATGAACAGCGAGAGTCCGACCATTGCGCCGCGGTATGTCATCTGGTGCTTCCCGTCGAAATCGGTTCTGCCACGGCCACGGTCATCCCCCGTGCGACCGGGCCGAGCAGCAGTTGGGTGGCCGTCGACGCGGGTTGCCCGGTGATGTAGCCGAGCTGGCGACGTTCCTGCTCACTACCGACCGGACCGACGTTGCCACCGAACGAGGCAGGCGCGGCTTCGGCGGGAAACGGCGGATCACCCGGCTTCGGTGCCACCGGTGCGGGAGGTGACAGCGGCACCGGCGGCGGCGGGACGGGGATCAACGCGGGGTTGGCCGTCCCCGGCACCGGGGGTGAGGGCGACATCCCCGGCGGCAGTGGCGGATTCGGATCGGCGAGGCTCGGGTTCGGGTCCAGGTACGGGGGGCCGACTGCGACGAGGTTCCCATTGGGCCCGAGAATGGTTCCCGGAGGCGGAGCCAGGTCCTTGGGCGGTTGATAGTTCTGCGGCAGAAGCACATCGGGCAGCTCGGGGCGCGTCGGCACCAGCGGGGCCGTGAAGCAGCTTGGGCCCTTGAGGCCGGCGTACTGCGGGCAGTCGGCGCGGGTGTAGGTGTAGGTGGGCGTGAACGACAGGTTCACCCGCATGTTGCCGATATCGCGATCGTGAATCCACACCTCGTTGAAGAACTTGTCCACCAGCTGGTTCAGCTTGACGAAGGCGGGAACCCAGTGCTGCGAGGTGTCCGCCAGCTGAGCCACGACGGGGGTGAGGTTCCCGGTGATCTTCACCAGCCGGTCGGTGTGATTGTTCAACGCGATCTGCGTCGCACCGATGGTGTGCACGCCGCCGTCGATCAGTGCGGTGAGCTGCGCGCGCTGCTGTACCAGGGTCTGCATCGGCTGTACGGCTTCATGCAGTGCGTCCACCAGTTCCGGCGCGGTTCGTTGTAGCCCGCGAGTGGCGTCGATCAGCGCGGAGACCGTCGTCGGTCCGGGCTCGGTGGCTACGATCGCGTCGAGTTCGTCGACGAGCCGGTTCAACTGAGCACCGGTGGCGAGCAGTTCGGTGCGGCGATTCTCGGTGGCTGCATTGACGGCGGCCAGGATTCCCACCGTCTTGTCCTCGCGACCGCGGCCCGTCGCGGCGAGGATGTCGCGCAGCTTGCTGATCGTGGTCTGGAACAGCACCGTCGGTAGCTCGGCGTCCTCGAGGATCTTCGCCCCGGCACGGATCGCAGGACCGGGCCCGCGGTCGACCAACTGGACCGAGGACACCGCAAATACATTGCTAGGCACCACCCGTGCGGTCACCGACGCGGGGATCGACAGGGCGTAGATGGGATTGAGATCGATTTGTACGTAGTTCGGCTCACCGTTGGCCGCCGGGGTCACGTCCTTCACCATCCCGACCAACACACCGTGGTATTTGACGTCTGATCGCTGCGGCAGTCCGTCGCCCACGTTGATCAGGCTTGCGACCACGCGGACGGACGGGTCGAGTCGCCCGGTGGCCTTGGTCAGGAGAACTGCCGTGACGAGCGCCGCCACCAGCAGCAGGGCGATGCCACAGCCGAGCAATTGGCCGTCCGACACGCCCCGTCCGTCTGGCTCAAGGGAATTCGCCATCTATCCCCCGAACCGCGCCCCGGAGTCGACCGTCCACAGGGCCATGGTGAGCAGCATGTTGACCACGATCACCACGGTGATGCTGGCCCGCATGGCATGTCCCGCAGCAACTCCCACGCCTTCGGGTCCACCGGAGGCGTAGAACCCGTAGTAGCACTGCACGGTCGACGCGATCCACACGAAGATGATGGTTTTGATCAGGGAGTAGACGATGTCCTGGCCGGCCAGCATCAGCGTGAAGTAATGCAGATAGGAGCCCGTCGAACCGCCACTGATCAGATGCACCACGCCTTGGGTCGTCAGGTAGCTCACCGCCAGGCATGCCACATACAGTGGAACCACCGCGACGACCGAGGCCATCAACCGCGTGGTCACCAGGTACGGGATGGGGCGGACCGCCACCGCATCCAAGGCGTCGATCTCTTCTGCGATGCGCATGGACCCGAGTTGTGCGGTGAATCGGCAACCGGCTTGAGTCGCGAAGGCGAGCGATGCCGCGATCGGTGCCAGCTCGCGGGTGTTCACCAGTGAGGAGATGATTCCCGTCGCGGGCCCCAGGCCGAGCAGATCGAGAAAGTTGTATCCCTCGATGCCGACGAGGGCGCCCACCGTGATGCCGAGAACGACTGCGACACCGGCGGTTCCACCGCCGACCACCAGGGAACCGTTACCCCAGGCGATATCGGACAGCAACCGGACGAACTCGCTGCGGTATTGACGCAACACAATGGGTATTGCCGCGATGGCACGCACGAAGAACACCAGCATGTGGCCGAGTTGGATGACCGGCGCGGAAGCCCTCCGGTACAGCCGGACCCCTGGGGCGACGAGGGGCGGGAGGTAGGTTGACGCCGCCATTTACAGCCCCACCCGGGGGAACAGCATGATGTAGGAGCTGGCTGATGGCGACGTTGACAACCATCAGAACCAGGATTGATTCCACCACGGCTGCGTTCACCGAGTTCGCGACGCCCGTCGGCCCACCGACGGTCGAAAAGCCCTTCTGGCAAGACACTACGGCGACGATGGCGCCGAATATGACGGCCTTCACCAACGCCACAACCATGTCTCCCGTCGTGGCGAACGAGGCGAACGTCGCTACGAAACTACCCGGTGCACCGTTCTGGAAGTACACGTTGAACAGATAGCTCGCTAGGAAGCCGACGAAGCACACGACGCCGGTGAGCGCGACGCCGATCATGACGGCGGCCGCGAATCTCGGTACGACCAGGCGCCGAATCACCGATACGCCCATTACTTCCATGGCGTCGATCTCTTCGCGCATCGTTCGTGAACCCAGGTCCGCCGTGATCGCCGACCCCACCGCCGCCGCCATCAGGATCGCGGCAGTCAGCGAGGCGGCCTGCCGGATCACCGCGAGTCCGCTCGCCGCCCCCGCCAGGGAGGTCGCTCCCACCTGGCCCGCCAGTAGGGCGAACTGAATTGACAGGGTGACGCCGATCGGCAATGCCACCAGGACGGTCGGCAGCACCGCCGTCCCGGCCATGAAAGCCCCCTGCCGAACGAACTCCTGCCACTGGAACTCACCGGTCACCAAGTCGACGAACAGGTATTGGATGGTGCGTAGACCGACGATGAATTGATCGCCGACCGTTCTAAGTGAGGCCAGCGGATGGCGCTGGACGTATCCGGAAACCCAGTGGTCCATCGCGCCGACGCCGTCTCGCGGAACGACACGATCTGACGCGCGCCCATGTGTCGCGGTCATCGTCTCGCACTCAGAAGCCGGATACGCAAAACGTCGCTAACCCCCAATAGATACGGCCCACAAGGCCAGCAACGCTCGACAAAGCCCTTCGCTGCCGCTCGACACCGTATAGTCGGCCAGCTCGCGTCGTCAATGTTTTTTACGAATTAGCAGTAACTTAGCTCCAGTTGCAACGCGGCGAGCACACGCAGATCCAGGCCTTTGGCACGGTTGCCACCGCGTGCTCTCAAACAACGGAGTATCGCGCTTTCCCCAGCGTAGTCCGCAAAAGATGCTTGTTATGAACATGTACCTACCCGACCGCCAGGCAGTCCCGACTCGAGCCGGCCTCTGCCGAGGCGCCGCACAGGCCCGGGTCGTCAACTAGCGGTCGACCTGAAGCGGCTGGAATAGCGCAAAACGATCATTAACTTAATCGAGCCGGTCGCGGTACTGTCGTGCAGCTCAACGGCCAGCATCACCCGCGTCTCTGTGCTACGTTGACACACTAGTTGTTTCTTTGTGTCAACACTGGAGAAGAGCATGACGACTCTCGGAACGACATCGAGCACCCCCACCACAGGCGATGAAGCAGCCGTACGACACCGCGTGCTTGCCCAATTCCGCAGATACTCCGGCAGCGCCCTTCCGGGCTTCTTCGGTGCAGCCGCGTACGACGAGGTCGCGATTCCCGCTGTCGCCGCGGCGGTGGACAAGACGGGCCGTTTCGACGAGAACTTCACCGACCGCTCGCTGCGCGGCGGATTCTCGTCGACGTTGGCGCTTTGGGGCGACGCCGAGGACCGCGCCGCCGAGGCTCAGCGACTCAAGCACCTGCACCGCGAAGTTCATGGGATCGGCGGCAACGATTTCGCCGACGTCCGTTACAGCGCACTAGACCCCGTGTTGTGGAACTGGATCGCGGTGAGCGGGATGTTTCTGATCCTGCACTCCTTCACCCCGAGCACCGGGATCGCGTTATCCGCCGACGAGGAGGAAGCCGCGTACCGACAGCTCCTGGATGCTTTCGAGATTCTGCGGCTGCCCGGTCGCTCCTCGGCATTACCGCCGACCTACGCAGACGCCAAGCGCTACTACGACGACATGGTCACCACGCGCGCGCAGTCCAACGCATTTCTGGATCGGTCAGTGGAAAGGCTCGAAAAGCTGCCACTGCCAACACTTCTCCTGCCCAAGCCCCTTGCGTTGGCGATCAGCCCGCTGTGGCTGATCGTGCGCCGGGCCGTCGGGCGCGTCATCAAGATCTGCTCCTTCGGCATCATGCATCCGGGAATTCGCCAGGTGACTGACTTCCACTGGAGCCCGAGGCATGATCGCGAGTTCGCGCTGTATACCCAAGGGCTGCAACTGCTCTGGCGCCTACTTCCCGACCGGTTGCTATTGGTGCCCCTGGCGCGCAACCGACTCGAGTACGAGAAGATCGTCAGGCTGCACCGCTCCGTCGCCTTGGACTCATTCGCCCCGCCAGGTCAATGCCCAGTCGGTTGATTCATCGTGCCCTTTACCATGGTGGTCGACATCAGTGGCAGTAAGGACCTGCGCAATGCGACACGAGCGCACTCGCGTCTCGCCCGAAGAGCAAGAGGCTGCAATTCTGAAGGCCGCCGCCGAGGAGGTCTCCCTCGTCGGCATCGGCCGGCTGAGCCTGGACGTGATCGCGCGCCAAGCCGGCGTCAGCCGGAGCACTCTGTACCGCAGGTTCCCAAGCCGCGACACGCTCATCACCGAACTCGGCCGCCGAACGTTTGCCTTGGCCATGGCCAGACTGCAAACCGTGGACGTTGACTCGGGACCCCGCGAGGCTGCCGTCGCCTGCTTCTGCGAAGGACTGAACATCCTCACCACAGAGCCGACCATGCGTCGATTCCTGCAGATCGACGGCGACATCACCGTATCCGCCGGGATGCGGGAGGCGGCCGCTCAGTTCCTCGAGAGTGCCTCCACGACAATGGCCAAAGCCTTGCGCGCCGCAGGCGCCACCATGGCCGACCCGGATCTGACTGCGGTGGCCGAACTGCACATTCGGATGGCGTCTTCTTTGGCGCAAGTCAGCACTTCGGTTCTAGACACCGACGACCCGGACGCCGTACGCGGCTACGCGCAGAAACACCTGGCACAGCTGGTCTATTGACTTGATCCCATCTGGGGCTGTCCGAGTCCGAACGCGAACTACTGCTCAAGCGGGGCAGCCGCCGCACCGCCCGAGTTCCCATCCGATCCAACCGACGATCCCCGGCCCGTCCGTTCATCGTCGTCGTTGAGCGGGAGTGCTTCCCCCTAGCTCGCCCGCGGGGTGAACTCCAGGTGCAGCGCCGTCAGCCCGCGCAGGATGTAGTCGGGGGAATACTCGTAGTGGCGATCGACGTCCGGGCCGTGGTGTGCCTCGGAGATCCGAATGTCGGTAATGCGATCGAGGATGCGTTCGAGGCTTACGCGGGCCTCGATCCGCGCCAGCGGGCCGCCCGGACAACTGTGTGCGCCCCGCCCGAAGGCGAGATGCTGGCGGGCGTTGGGACGATCGGCCCGAAACTCCGCAGGGCATTCGAACCGGCTGGGGTCGCGATTGGCGGCCCCAGGCAACAGCATCACCGTGGTCCCCGGCGAAAGCTCCACGCCGCCAATCGATGTGGCGACGCGGGTCAGCCGAAAATGGCTCTTGATCGGACTCTCGATCCGCAGCATCTCTTCGACGAAGTTGGGGATGCCCTCACGATGGCCGCGCAGCGTGGCTTGCAGCTCGGGCTGCTCCGCCAGAAGGCGCAGCGAAGCGGCAAGCAGGCGCACGGTCGTTTCGTGTCCGGCGAAGAAGACGGAGGTGGCCAGGTTCACGATGTCCTCGACCTCCGGTACCGAACCGTCGGGGAAGGTCGCCGTCGCCAACTCGGTCAGCATGTCGTTTCGCGGTTCCCGGCGACGCTCTTCGAGGTAGGTGCTGAACCACGTGTCGAGCTCGGCCGACGGGTTGATCACGATCGTGCCGTCCTGGCCCTGGCGTGACCCCATGTCGGCGCCAAACCATTGGCGGAACATCGGGTGATCCGCCTCAGGCACTCCCAAGAGATCGGCGATGACCAGCAGAGGGAAGGGCCTGCCGTAGGCCTGGACGAAGTCACAGCGTCCGTCGGCGACGAACTCGTCGAGGAGTCGGTCGGCCAACCTCGACATGAAGTCTTCATTCTGCTCGAGCCGCCTGGGAGTGAACAGCCCATTGAGCAGCGCGCGATGCCGACCGTGCTCCGGTGGGTCGAAGCAGACGATGTTCTCGGCACCCCAAGGAAATTTGTGGCGGTGAGCTTCGATGAGCGCCGAGATGTCGTCGCCCTGCGGTGCGAACGGTAGCGGTGGGAAGGGCCCGACTGCCGCGTTGACCGACGAGAACGACTCCGTATCGCGATAGACGTCCAGCACGTCGGCGTATCCGGTCACGGCCACCACACCGTGATGCGGCTCTCGAAACGCTGGGCACTCCTGACGGATGCGTTCGAAGTAGGGATACGGGTTCGCTACGACAGAGGCATCGCTGAAGAAGTCGATGCCAACCAGATCGGTCATTGTGGCCCCCTGGGTTCCGAGGCCTTCAGTTTGCACCGCATGTGCGCCACGGCAGCGCCAACGACCGAAACGGGGTGGCCGTGGTGTTCCAAGGCTAGGACGGAGCCACCCGGTCAGTGGGTCGGGGTCAGCTCCACCGCTAACTCGGCATCCGAGGCGAGCTCAGCCAACTCCATCGTCAGATCCGCGTCCGCGGCCCGCCGGGCCAACTCAATCGATGGATCGTGATCCAGGGCAAGGCGAGCCAACTCGTTGTGCGCCCGGCGTTCGACCAACAGCGGCACGTAGTCGCGGATCAGGCTGTCTTCAAAACGCACGTAGGCATCTTCGACGGCGGTTGCGATCAGGCCCGCGGGCAACGGAGCGAACTTGCCCACGAGTCGCCGCTCGATCTCGTCGATAAGGTCTGACTCAGTCTTCTTAAGCACGCTAATGATCCTGAAGCCGTCCGACGCGGCCGTCAACGTGTGTCTCGTCACAAGAATTGACAGGTGTCAAGACGATGAGACAGCAGGTCAGAGGTGTCGGTTAGGCCAACTTCGTGAAACGATTTACATCCCTCGAGGCCTGTGTCCATGACCGTGGTCGCCAGCCTCGACCGGCGTGTTCGCGACGTTGAATTACAGCGCCGACGTCGTCGACGGCTGCGCCGCCGCCCAGTCGGGCGGGCGCTTCTCGATGAAGGCCTGCACGCCCTCTAGCGCGCTCGGATCCATCATGTTGCAGGCCATCGTCGCACCTGCGTCCTCATAGGCGGACTCGATGCCGACTTCGAGCTGGCGGTAGAACACCGCCTTCCCCACTGCGAGGGCGACGCGCGGCTTCGCCACGATGCTCGCGACCAGCGCCTCAACCTCATCGTCCAGCGCCTCTGTCGCCGCCACCCTGTTGACCAGCCCCAACACGCGGGCCTGCTCAGCGGATACGAAATCGCCGGTTACGAGCATCTCGAAGGCCGCCTTGCGTGGCACGTTGCGCGAGAGCGCCACTCCCGGTGTCGCGCAGAAGAGCCCGACGTTGACTCCGCTGACCGCAAAGCGTGCGTCGTGGCTCGCCACCGCGAGGTCGCACATCGCGACGAGCTGGCAGCCGGCCGCGGTCGCGAGACCGTGGACACGCGCGATCACCGGCACCGGCAGGCCCTGGATCGCAAGCATCACGGCGGTGCACTGCGCGAACAGGCGCTGGTAATACGCGAGCGAAGGCTCGGCCCGCATCTCCTTCAGATCGTGGCCGGCGCAGAAGGCCTTGCCGGAAGCCCCGAGCACGACGGCGCGCACCGACTCGTCCTCGGCGAGCGCGTCGACGGCGTCACCGAGCGCTGCGAGCATCGCCTCGGACAGCGCGTTGAAGGCCCCGGGGCGGTTCAGCGTCAGCGTGACGACGCCGCGCTCGTCGCGGTGTTGCAGCAGCAGCGGTTCGTCCATCGCGGTGACCTCATTCAGTGCGGCTGCACTGCTTGCGTCAGGCAGAACGTCCGGAGCCCGGCAGCCGACGTCCTTCGGACGCTAACACCGCCCGCGAGTCCCATTTGGGTCTTCGCCTTGCCGGGCAAGCGCGGATGGACGAGATGGTCGGCGCGATCGTCTTCGGAGGTCCGATCGGGGAAGCACGGCGACGCAACGAACGCGAGCAGATTCGACGCGAACTCCATGAGTGGATGGGTTCCGATGACAACGACGACACGGCCGTCGAAACACCTGACTAGGCGCCCAGCAATTCTTGGGTGCAGATGCCGACTGTGGGGCTTGTGCACGAAAATCGTTTGGGATTTCGCACATAAGCCCCACAGTCGAGGCGCCTCGGAATGTCGTTGCATCTCTAGTAACTCCCCGAATGACTGGGAGATTGTCCAGGGTGTCCCTGTTCACGAGTGACATAGATCGGAGCGCCACGTCTACTACGAGGCGATCCCAACGCCTGAGTTGCCGCGGCACACGCTTCGCGCTGAAGAACCAAAACACCCCCGGCCCTAGGACCGGGGGTGCTTCGTTTGGTTCTGTTACCTAGTGCGCGTGACCGTGGCCATGGCCGTGGTCGTCGGCCTCCTCGGCCGGCCTTTCGACGATCGCAGTCTCCGTGGTCAGGATCATGCGCGCCACCGACGCGGCGTTGAGCACTGCCGAGCGGGTCACCTTGACCGGATCGACGATGCCGTCGGCGAGCAGGTCGCCGTAGGTCAGCGTTGCCGCGTTGAAGCCCTGCCCGGCGGGCAGCCCGGCGACCTTGTTGACCACCACGGAGCCGTCGAGCCCGGCGTTGGCGGCGATCCAGTAGAGCGGTGCCGAGAGCGCCGATGCGAACACGCCGACGCCAAGGGCCTCATCGCCCTTGAGCGACTCCCGCAGCGCCTTCAGCACTGACCCGGCCTGGATGAGCGCGGCGCCACCACCGGTGACGATGCCCTCCTCCACGGCCGCCTTGGCCGCCGAGACGGCGTCCTCGACCGCTTCCTTGCGCTTCTTGAGGTCGGTCTCGGTGGCCGCGCCGACCTTGATGACGGCGACGCCGCCGGACAGCTTGGCCAGCCGCTCCTCGAGCTTCTCGCGATCCCAGTCCGAATCGGTGGCCTCGATCTCGGCGCGCAGCTGAGCCTTGCGCCCGTCGATGGCGTCCTGGGTGCCGCCGCCGTCGACGATGACGGTGCTGTCCTTGTCGACCACGACGCGGCGGGCCGAACCCAGCACCTCCAGGCCGACCTCACGAAGCACCAGACCGACGTCGGGGTTGACGACCTGACCGCCCGTCACGACCGCGAGGTCGTCGAGGAACGCCTTGCGACGGTCCCCGAAGAACGGCGCCTTGACGGCAACGGCCTTGAGCGTCTTGCGAATCGCGTTGACCACCAACGTCGAAAGGGGTTCGCCCTCGACGTCCTCGGCGATGATCAGCAGCGGCTTGCCTGCCTCGGCCACCTTCTCCAACAGCGGAAGCAGGTCGGGCAGCGAGCTGATCTTCTCGCGGTGCAGCAGCACCACCGCGTCCTCGAGCACCGCTTCCTGAGCGTCGAAGTCGGTGATGAAGTACGCGGAGATGTAGCCCTTGTCGAAGCCGACGCCCTCGGTGACCTCGAGCTCGGTGTTCAGCGTCGAGGACTCCTCGACGGTGACGACGCCGTCGTGACCCACCGTGGTCATCGCCTCGCCGACGAGTTCGCCGACCTGCTCGTCGCGCGATGACACCGTGGCGACCTGGGCGATGCTCTTCTTGTCACTGACCGGTGTCGCCGCGGCGAGCAGCGCCTCGGACACCGCGTCGGCGGCCTTGCTGATGCCCAGTCCCAGCTCGATGGGGTTGGCACCCGCGGCGACTTGCCGCAGCCCGGCCTTGATGATGGCCTGTGCCAGCACGGTCGCCGTGGTGGTGCCGTCTCCGGCGACGTCGTTGGTCTTGGTGGCCACCGACTTCACCAGCTGAGCGCCGAGGTTTTCGAACGGGTCTTCCAGGTCGATCTCGCGCGCGACGGTGACGCCGTCATTGGTTACCACCGGACCGCCGTACGCCTTGGCCAACACCACGTGGCGGCCGCGCGGCCCCAGCGTGATGCGGACGGCGTCGGCGAGCTTGTCGACGCCGGCTTCCATTGCCCGGCGCGCAGTTTCGTTGAACTCAATCTGCTTGCTCATGAATGTCTTTCTGACTCGAAACGAGTGCCGCCCCGGAACTCACCCGTCGATACGGGGAGCTCCGGGGCGGGACACAGGTACTTACTTGTTGACGACAGCCAGCACGTCGCGGGCCGAGAGGATCAGGTACTCCTCGCCGCCGTACTTGATCTCGGTGCCGCCGTACTTGCTGTAGATGACGGTGTCGCCTTCGGCAACGTCCAGGGGGATGCGCTTCTCGCCATCCTCGTCCCAGCGGCCGGGGCCAACTGCGACGACGGTGCCTTCTTGCGGCTTCTCCTTGGCGGTGTCGGGAATGACCAGACCAGATGCGGTCGTGGTCTCGGCCTCGTTGGCCTGAACGAGGATCTTGTCCTCGAGTGGCTTGATGTTCACGCTCGCCACGATGGAGCCCTCCACTTAGTTCGTGTGTTAGGCCCGGGCATACCCCGGACCTGTGTGCTGATTACAGGTGTTCGGCACGCATCCGTGCTCGTTGCGCCGTCGTCGCGGGTGCCGGCGCAGGAGGTTGGCTGCCTGCCACCTAGCACTCTATACACGCGAGTGCTAGCACTCAAGGGTGGGGTTCTGCGTCCGACTCCTCGGGCTGCCCGCAGGGGCCGGATTTAGTGCGCGACGAGCGTGCGCACAAGCCCTCACGGCAGGCGAAATGTGCTTCGCCGAAACCCACCGCCATGTCATCGCCGCCCGCCCGGCCGACTGACCCTGCTGCTACAGAGCGGCCGGGCGGATCAGCGCTCGGCAGACTTCTAGACGGGCGGAAATGGCGCGTTGTCGGTTGCCCGGGCCGACGCAGTGGATCCGGTACGGCTAGCGCCCGGCAGCCGTACGCTCAATGCCGTGGCGGAGACGTTCTACGCCAAGTGCGGCGATCTGAGCCTGGCGTATCAGGTGTTCGGCGACGGGCCGGTCGAACTCGTCTTCGTCGGGCCGATGGTCAGCCACGTCGAGTCTGTTCTGGACCATGCCCGAATTCAAGGCCTACTTCGACCAGCTCGCCACATTCTGTCGCGTCCTCTTGTTCGACAAGGCTGGGGTCGGGCTATCGGACCCCATCCCGAAAGTTCGATTGCTCGAAGAGCGGGCCGACGAGATCGAGGCCGTCATGGACGCCGTCGGCTTCGGAAAAGCGGCCGTCTTCGGTATGAGCGAGGGCGGCCCACAGGCCATCGTGTTTGCGGCAAAACGGCCGGAGCGAACGCGGGCGCTGATCCTCTACGGCTCGTTCGCGGCCGTGCCCGGCGCCAGCTGGGACGACTTGGATCACGATCCGGCCGAGCTGCGGGCGCGCCTGGCGCCCGAACTGGGTGAGGACTACACGCCGTCGACGAAGCAGATCGGCCGCATACAGGAAATGGCCCGCGCCGCGCGCTCGGCGTGGGGCAGCGGCGCAACAGTCAAGTGTTGGTTCCCGTCGGTCCGCTCGATGCGCCAGCTTGGAATGGTCGAGCGCATGTGCGCGAGCCCGGGGATGCTGCAAGCGACAATGGAATCGGCCCTCCGAATCGACGTGCGACCGATCCTGCCGACGCTCATCGCGCCCACCCTGGTCATCCATGCCCGCGAGGACCTCATGCCAGTGCAGGGCGGCCGCTACCTCGCCGACCACATCCCTGGCGCGCGGTACCTCGAGGTCGACGGCGCGGCGCACGCGCCCTGGTTTACCGAGCCCGACAAGATCCTGACCGGGATCGAGGAGTTCCTCACCGCAGCCGATGCCGCACCGGCACAGTCACGTCGCGCCCTGCGGACGGTGCTATTCACCGATATCGTCGCGTCGACCGAACACGCCGCGGCGACCGGCGACGAGCGGTGGCGCGCGGTGCTGCACCGCCTTGGTGAGGTCACCGCCGACCTCACGCAAGGTTCGGCGGCACCGTGGTAAGAGCACCGGTGACGGCCACCTCGCCACCTTCGACGGCCCGACGCAGGCCATCCGCTGCGCCGAGGCCCTGCGTGCTGACGCCGAGACACTGGGCGTCGAGATCCGCGCCGGGCATTCCACACCGGCGAATGCGAACTGCTGGACAACGACATCGGGGGCATTGCAGTACACATCGCGGCGCGGATCCTCGGCCACGCGTCTGCCGGTGAAATCCTTGTGCCTCCCGCACCGTGCGTGACCTGGTCGTCGGCTCGGGCACCGGCCGAGCGGACCGCGGCAGCGTCGAGCTGCGTGGCGTGCCCGGCACCTGGCAACTGCTGGCGGTGGATCACCATGGCGCGCGGGCGGGGACGGCCGAGGGCAGCTCCGGCATCAATGCTGACGCTCAGCCGTCGGACCGTGATGCGCCGCTCGGACCGGGCCTTGGAGATGATGGCCGGACGGGCACCGTGGGTAGCACCTGCGCGGGATGGCCCGCCTCGCCCCGGCCGGTGACCGCAAATGAGCAGACCTGCGTCGACCCGCAACGCGGTTTACGCCCTCACCCGCGCCGACCGCATCAAAGCCGAACGCGCACTCAACGACGACCACGTCGCCGAAGGCGACGCACCGCCGCCCTGCTGAGACTCACTGGCCGTACTGCTGCGGGTCCACGTTCAAGTGGGTCGACACGTCGCCGACCATCTCGACGTCGAGTTTGCGCTCGGTGAAATACCAGCCAGCTCCATCGCGCGCGAAAGCGTCGACGTAGCGCCCGACGACGATCGGCTGAAGCGGGACGGATTCGGTGTTCTGGACGACGCAGAAGGTGGACCTCGCGGAGGCCGTCCGCTGCCCGTTCCCCTCTTCACCCAGTTCGACGATGGGGTTCAGCACCAGGTGTCGAGTGGACCTGTCCCTTCACCACCGGCAGCCCGGGGTCGCTGGCCACGTCCAGCGGCGACGGCGGCGCACCCGCCGCGATCAGGTGGGCGGCGAACGACGCGATCATCGCCCCATTGTCGGTGCACAGCCGCGGCTTGGGGATCCGCAACGTCAAACCGGCTGCAGCACAACGCTCTTCGGCGAGCTCGCGCAGCCGGGAGTTGGCGGCGACGCCACCGGCGATCAACAGCGTCGACACGCCGAGCTGCGTCGCGGCACGCACGGCCTTGAACGTCAGCACGTCGGCGACCGCCTCCTGGAAGCCCGCGGCGACGTCGGCGGTGGCGGCGTCCGGGTTGCTCTCCACGTAGCGGGCCACGGCGGTCTTGAGCCCAGAGAAGCTGAACGCGTGGACTCGTCGCGCGGGCCGGTCATGCCGCGCGGGAAGACGATCGCGTCGCGGTCGCCGGTGCGGGCGAGGTCGTCGAGCGGCTTGCCACCGGGATAGCCAAGCCCCAGCAGCCGGGCCATCTTGTCGTAGGCCTCGCCCGCGGCGTCGTCGACGGTGCTGCCCAACTCCTCGATGGGTGACCCGAGCGATCGCACGTGCAGCAGGTTGGTGTGCCCGCCGGAGACCAGCAGCCCGACGCTCTCGGGCAGCGGTCCGTGCTCGTAGACGTCGGCGGCCAGATGTCCACCGAGGTGGTTGACGGCATAGAACGGCACGCCCCAGGCCGCCGAATACGCCTTGGCCGCAGCCACTCCGACCAGCAGCGCGCCGGCCAGCCCCGGTCCGATGGTGGCCGCGACGACGTCGGGCTTCGTCACCCCGGCAGTGGACAGCGCACGCCGCATCGTCGGTCCGAGCGCCTCGAGGTGTGCGCGCGAGGCGATCTCGGGCACGACGCCGCCGAAGCGGGCGTGCTCGTCGACGCTGGAGGCGACCTCGTCGGCCAGCAGCGTGACGGTGCCGTCGGCGGCGAGTTCGCAGATGCCGACTCCGGTCTCGTCGCAGGAGCTCTCGATGGCCAGGATGATCGTCATGGTGTGCGGTCCTTTGCGTCCCGACGCATCGTGTAGGCATCGGCCCCGCTGACGCGGTAGTACCGCTTGCGCACCCCGACTCTGGTGAACCCGACGCTCTCGTACAGACCGATGGCCGCGGCGTTGTCCGTGCGCACTTCCAGGAACACGACGTCACCGCCCGCGATCTCCAGCAGCTGGTCGAGTAGGGCACGGCCGATGCCCTCGCCCTGGAACGCCTTGTCGACGCCGATGGTGTGGATCTCGTACTCGAAGGGCGGCCTTCGGCCCAGCCGGGTGATGCCCGCGTACCCGATGAGCGCGCCGTCCGCTCGGGCCGCGACGTAGTGGTTGTGCTCCGATTCGAGTTCTCGGATGAACGCCACTGCGGGCCACGGATCGTCGCCCGGGAACAGCTGCGCCTCGAGTTCGGCGCAACGGTCGGCGTCCCCGACGAACAGTCCGTCGTAGGTGATGGTCACGAGCGGGCTCGTTCACTGGCAGGCTTGGCGTCCGGGCGGCGCAGATACAGCGGCACCAACGCGCCGGGCTCCGCCGCCCAGTCGACGGCGCGCACCAACCCGGACGCCGTCGGATAGGTCGGCGCAAGGCGCGGAAGGTCGAACAGCGCAGCATGATCGGGAGCTCCCGCGACCGCATCCGCGTCGACGGGAACGTCGTGGGGTGCCGCAACCGCCGGACCGTCCACCCGCACTCCCGCGCGGTACCGCGCCCAGTACACCTCGCGGCGACGGGCGTCGGTGACCACCAGCGTCTCACCCTCGGTGTCGACTCCGATGGCGTCGAGACTGCACACCCCGTATACGGGGATGTCGAGCGCGTGACCGTACGCGGCGGCGGTGGCCATGCCCACGCGCAGCCCGGTGAATGGACCGGGACCGCACCCGACGACGACGGCCTCGAGGTCCGCCATGTCGAGCTCGGCATCGGCCAAGGCGCCCAACACGTTCGGCGTGAGTTGTTCGGCGTGGGCGCGGGCGTCGAGGGTCACCCGCTCGGCGAGCACCTCGACACCGGAGGGGCCGCGACGCACCACTCCCGCGGTGACGGCCGGGGTGGCGGTGTCGATCGCCAGCACGACGGACGTCACGGTTGGCTCCATCGCCACACCGCGGTGCGCACCTCGGTGTCACGCGCGCGTTCGAGCCGGATGTCGAGGTGATGTTCCGACAAGCGTTCCGCGAGTCCCTCGCCCCACTCGACCACCACGACCGCGTCGTCGAGTTCGGTGTCGAGGTCCAGCGAGTCGAGCTCGCCGAGCAGGTCGACACCCGGGTGGTCGAGCAGCCGGTACACGTCGACGTGCACCATGGCGGGATTCCCCGGCGTACGCGGCGGATGAACGCGGGCCAACACGAACGTCGGCGACGTCACCGGCCCGTCGACGTCCATGGCCTGGGCAATCCCCTTGGCCAGCACCGTCTTTCCGGCACCGAGCGGTCCGGACAGCACCACGACGTCACCGGCGCGCAGCTGGGCGCCGAGTTGAGCGCCGAGCGCGACGGTGTCCGCGGCGGTCGACAGCTCCGCGGTGCCCTCGAGCAGGTAGGTGCGCCGATCAGCCATGGTGACGGGCCCGTTCGCGCAGGCGTCGCGTCATCGCGACGAGCTTGGACGGCGTCGAGCGTTCGACCAGCCGCACCAGGGCGTCGTCGACGATCTCGGGCTGCTCCAGTTGAACGAGATGCCCTGCGCCGCCGATGATCAGGAGCTCGGACTTCGGCAGCGCCTCGGCCATGGACTCGGACGATTCCTTCGGGGTGAGCAGGTCGCGGTCGCCGCACACGATCAAGGTGGGCACCTTGGCCAGTGTGGTGAGTCCCGCCGTCTCGTCGTGCACTTCGAGCGCGTGCAGGAATCCGACGAGCGTGGCGATGGGCGTGTCGTGCATCATCCGCTCGGAGAACGCGACGACGCTGGGGCTGATCTTCTCGTCGCCGTAGGACGCCGCGCGCAGCACGGGCCCGATGACCGAACGCGCCACTCCCCTGGTGCGGTGCACCGTCTTTGGCGTGTAGCGCGCAGCGAAGCGGGCCGCCTCCAGCATCGGGTTCTTGAGGACCTCGCCCAGCGGTGACCGCGCCACTCCCTCGGCCGCCGTGGAGATCAACGCGACGCCGACGATGCGGGTGGGATAGCGCTGCGGGAACTGGCGGGCGTGGGACAGCACCGTCATGCCGCCCATGGAGTGTCCGACGAGCACCACCGGGCCGCGCGGCGCCATGACCGCCAGCACGGTCTCGAGGTCCTTGCCGAGTTGCGGGACGGTGAACGACTCCGGCGGCGCGTCCCCGGACTGGCCGTGGCCACGCTGGTCGTAGAACACCATGCGGACCTGCGCGCCCCACTGTTCGGTGAGTCGGACGCGCTGAAAGTGGAAGGCGCCCATGCGAAGACAGAAGCCGTGCGCGAACACGACCGTCAGCGGGGCATTCTGGGGTCCGACTTCGCGGACGGCGAGCGGAACGCCGTCGGGGGTGGTGACCACCGAGCTGCGGTCGGCGTCGAGCAGGTAGAAGTCTTCGTCGGCGTACGGGTCGTCGTCGGTCACCCGTCGGGTCAGCGATCGCGCTGCCGACGTGCCCGCGAGTCCGCCGACGGCGGCCAGTCCAGCCACGCCCGCCATCCAGCGCGCGTTGCGAATCCGGGCGCGGCGCCGGGGTTCCAGGTCAGTCAACGGCCTTGCCCCGTCGGTCCGGCCGAACCGAATGCCGCCGGGGCGGCTCCACCGCGGTACACCCGCGTGACCCGGCCCCGCGGGCTGGTGACGATCTCGTAGTTGATGGTGCCGAGCAGGTCCGCCCAGTCCTGCGTAGTCGGCTCACCGTCGTCGCCGGGACCGAACAGGATCGCGTCGTCGCCTTCGGTGACGTCGACGGGACCGGGTCCGAGGTCGACGACGAACTGATCCATGCAGATCCGGCCGACTCTGGGTCGGCGACGCCCGTTGATCAACACGTCGATGCGGTCGCTGAGGTTCCGGAACACCCCGTCGGCATATCCGATCGGCAGCAGCGCCACCGTGGTGTCGCGGTCGGCGATCCAGGTGTGCCCGTAGGACACCCCGTCGCCCGCCTTGATCGAACGGACCATGGCGACGGCACATTTCAACGTCATCGCTGGGCGCAGGCCCATGTCGCCGCGGGCCGGGATCGGCGTCTGGCCGTAGACGGCGATGCCAGGCCGCACCATGTCGAAGGCCAGGTCGGGTCGGGTCATCGCGGCGGGCGAGTTGCACAGGTGCGCAACCTCGAACTCGACGCCCGCGGCGCGGGCCTGCGCCCGTAACTCCGAGAAGCGTTGGGCCTGAACGTCGTTGACCGGGCTGTCGGGATCGTCACCGCACGCCAGGTGCGACATGATGCCGCGCAGCCGGATCGCGTCGGCGGCAGCGGCGCGACGCAACGCGTCGAGCAGTGCCGGGAACTCGCCCGCGCTCACCCCGTTGCGGTTCAGTCCGGTGTCGACCTTGACGGTGAGCTCGGCGGTGCGGCCGGTGCGGTCGACCGCGTCGAGCACTTCGCCGAGTTGACGCACCGACGACACCCCGAGTGCGACGTCGGCGGACAGCGCGGGGGCGAAGTCGGTGCCCGGCGCGTGCAGCCACGCCAGCACCGGCGCGGTGACCCCGTCGCGGCGCACGGCCAGCGCCTCGTCGAGGGTGGCGACGCCCAGTTCGGCGGCCCCCGCGGCCAGCGCGGCCCGGGCCACCTGGGCGGCGCCGTGCCCGTACCCGTCGGCCTTCACGACCGCCATGACCTGGGCTGATCCGGCGTGTTCCTGGAGCAACCGCACGTTGTGCGCGATGGCGTCGAGGTCGACCACGGCAGTAGCGGCGGTGGTGGTGAGGTCGGTCGGGTGCACGGTCATGACACGTCGATTGTCCCAGAACCCGCCCCGGTCCTTCATTTGTGTCGTTTGTTGCGGCGCATATTCGCACTTCGCCGCAACAAAACGACACAAATGGGACGGTCGGGCTACCCGCGTGCTCAGTGCGCGAAGGGCTGCAGCGTGTCGAAGTGCCCGTTGGGCTTGAGCTCGTCGAGGCTCTTCAGCACGGTGATGATGTCGTCCTTGAGCGCCCTGGCCAGGTCGGCCGAGAAGCCCTCCCGCACCACGACGCGCAGCACGGTGACGTTGGTCGCATTGTCGGGCATCGTGTACGCGGGCACCTGCCACCCGAACGCGCGCAGGGCGTGCGACACGTCGAACTCGGTGTAGCCCCGGTCACCGGTGAGCCGGAAGGCGATCACCGGGATTGCCGAGCCGTCCGTGATCACCTCGAAGTGCTCGCTTTCGCGGAGTTGATCACCCAGCCACCGCGCGGTCTGCGACAGAGACGTCATCACCTGGGTGTAGCCGCTGCGACCCAACCGCAGGAAGTTGTAGTACTGACCGATGACCTGGTTGCCGCCCTTGGAGAAGTTCAGCGTGAACGTCGGCATGTCGCCGCCGAGGTAGTTCACCCGGAACACCAGGTCCTCGGGTAGGTGCTCGGCGCTGCGCCACACCACGAAACCGACTCCCGGATAAGTCAATCCGTACTTGTGCCCGCTGACGTTGATCGACACCACCCGCGGTAGCCGGAAGTCCCAGACCAGGTCGGGGTGCAGGAACGGCACCACGAAGCCGCCGCTGGCCGCGTCGACGTGCACGGGGACGTCGGGACCGCCGTCCGCTGCGACCTTGTCCAGGGCCGCGCAGATCTCGGCGATCGGTTCGAGCTCACCGGTGTAGGTGGTGCCCAGGATGGCGACCACGCCGATGGTGTCCTCGTCGACGGCCTCGACCACCTGCTCGGGCGTGATGACGTAGCGGCCCTCCTCCATGGGCAGATAGATGGGTTCGACGTCGAAGTACTTGCAGAACTTCTCCCAGACCACCTGAACGTTGGAGCCGAGCACCAGGTTGGGAGTGCGCTTGCGCCAGTCCTTTCCGATCTTCGCGCGCCACCGCCAGCTCATCGCGAGCCCGGCCAGCATGACGGCCTCGCTGGAGCCCACGGTCGACGCGCCGATCGCGCTGCTCGGGTCGTCGTCGCGCAGATCTTCGGCGTGGAACAGGTCGGCCACCATGCACACGCAACGCTGCTCGATCGCCGCGGTGGCGGGGTACTCGTCCTTGTCGATCATGTTCTTGTCGAACGTCTCGGCCATCAGCTTCTCGGCCTCGGGGTCCATCCACGTCGTCACGAACGTCGCGAGGTTCAACCGCGAGCTGCCGTCGAGCATGAGTTCGTCGTGGATGAACCGGTACGCCGCCGCCGCCTCCATGCACTCGTCGGGCATCCGCAGCGTGGGTACCGGCGCCATCGAGAACCGCCCGGTGTAGGCGGGCGCAATCGACGGAGCCGACTTGTGCCTGAGTGACATGTGTCGTCCCTTTCTAGAGGTTGGCTATCGAGGCGCGGAGCTGACCGAGAATGCCCGACGCCGACGTCGGCGCGGGGCGTGGACCGGGGGCCGCGGCCGCAAGGGCTGCCGCGCGGGCATGGACGAAGGCCGCCATCGCCGCAGCCTCGCCGGGCGGCAGGCCCGCGGCCAGCAGCGCGCCGACGACGCCCGACAGCACGTCGCCGGAGCCGGCGGTGGCCGCCCAGGACTGCCCCGCCGGGTTCAGGTAGGTCTCGCCGTCGGGCTCGGCGACGACGGTGACGTTGCCCTTCAGCAGCACGGTCGCCCCGAACTGGGCGGCCAGGCGTTGCGCGGCGGCCACCCGGTCGGGGCCGGGCGGGTGGCCCGCCAACCGGGCGAACTCGCCCGCGTGCGGGGTCAGCACGGTCGGCGCACTGCGGCCGGCGACCAGGTCGGGGTGCGCGGCCAGGATCGTCAGCGCATCGGCGTCGACGATCACCGGAAGGTCGGTGTCGAGGGCGAACCACAGCGCAGCGGCTCCGGCCTCGTCGGTGCCGAGGCCCGGCCCGACCACCCAGGCCTGCACCCGGCCCACGGCCCCGACGGTGGGCGCGGCCACGACTTCCGGCCAGTGCGTGACGACTTCGGATGCGGCGCTACCGGCGTAGCGGACCATGCCGGAGGTGGCGGCAACGGCCGCGCCGGTGCACAGAATGGCCGCGCCGGGGTAGGTCGCCGACCCGGCCAGCACGCCGGTCACGCCCTGGGTGTACTTGTCGTCGTTCGGACCCGGAACCGGCCAGCGGGCAGCGACGTCGGCGGCCTCCAACCCGTGAACGTCGGTGCTCGGCAGGTCGAGTCCGATGTCGACGAGCTTCACCCGGCCACAATCGCCAAGGGCGTGAACGGGTTTGAGCCCACCGAAGGTCACCGTCAGCGCGGCGTGCACGTGCGGCCCCTCCGCCGCCCCGGTCTGGACGTCGACGCCGCTGGGGATGTCCACGGCGACCACCGGGATGCCCGCGTCGTCGACGGCCGCGAACACCTCGGCGGCGGCGGGCCGCAAGGAGCCCGACGCGGATATCCCCACCACCCCGTCGATCACCAGATCGGTTGCCTGCGGGACGCTTTCGACGACGCGGCCGCCGGCCCGCCGGAACCCCGCCAGGCCATCCTCGTGCACCCGCTCCGGATTGAGCACCACTGCAGTGACGGCGACACCGCGCCTGCGCAGGAACGTTGCCGCCCACAACGCGTCCCCGCCGTTGTCGCCGGACCCGACGACCGCACACACGCGCCGACCGGCGATGCCTCCGGTGCCGGCACGAAGTTCGTCGGCGATGGCGGTCGCCAGCCCGTAGGCGGCGCGCCGCATGAGGGCGCCGTCCGGCAGGCTCTGCAGCAGCGGCGCCTCTGCCGCGCGGATCGCGTCGGCCGTGTAGTAGTGCCGCATCGGAGAGTCTTCGTCGTCCTTCGAGGCTCGGTGCTGTCGCGAACCAACGTTACGCGGTGCGGCGTGGATAAAGGCGGACTCCAACTGGGTATTCGTAGCCCATGTCCAAGACAATCGCTGAGAGCGACATCCTCGACGAACTGCTCGAACTCGAACACGACGGGTGGAAGGCGCTGTGCGGAGGCACCGCAGCGCAGTTCTACGGCGACGTGATGGCCGCCGACGGCGTGATGGTGCTCGCCAACGGAGCGGTCATGACTCGCGCCGAGGTGACCGAGGCCCTGGCGCAGGCGCCGCCGTGGCAGCGCTACGAGATCACCGACGCCCTTCTGATCGACGTCGGCACGGACACCGCGGCGCTGGTCTACACCGGCAAGGGCTGGCGGGAGGGAGCTCGACGAACCGTTCGTCGGCGCGATGTCGTCGGTCTATCACCGCACCGACACCGGTTGGCGGCTCGCGCTGTACCAACAGACCCAAGTGATCGGCTGATATCCGGGGCCGCCGAAGCTCAGCTGGTGAGCAGCATGCACCCGGCGATCGTTCCGCCGCCCGTCGCGGCGACGGCGACCTCGGGGCGTCGGGCCAACTGCCGCTCGCCAGCGTCGCCGCGCAACTGAAGGCACGCCTCGTGCAGTAGCCAATAGCCGTGCATACGGCCCGCCGACAGCTGCCCGCCGTAGGTGTTCAGCGGCAGCGCGCCGTCGAGCGCGATCCGCGACGCCCCCTCCACGAACGGGCCCGCTTCGCCATCCCCGCACAACCCGAGCGCCTCGAGCCACGCGAAGGTCAGAAACGTGAAGCCGTCGTACAGTTCGGCGACGTCGACGTCGGCTGGTGTCAGGTCCGTTCGAGACCACAGTTGCGCGGCCGCCTCGACCGACGCCATCTTCGGAAAGTCGTCGCGGTGAATCCAGCCGCCGGAGCCGTAGGTACCGCCGATCGCCTCGACGGATACCGGCCGGCTCGGGCAGTCGGGCGCGTAGTCGGCGTGCGAGACGACGAGTGCGATCGAACCGTCCACGGGCGCATCGCAGTCGAAGAGTCCCAACGGCGTCGACACGGGCCGCGCCGCCAGGTAGTCGTCCATCGCCATCGGGTCGCGATACACCGCACGCGGATTCAGTGCCGCGTTGCGCCGGGTGTTGATGGCCAGCCAGCCCAGCTGCTCCTTCGTGGTGCCGTACAGTCTCCATGTGGCGACGACAGTGCATGGCCACCCAGTTCGACGCCGAATAGGCATGGGCGGCCAGCAGTTCGCTCATGTCGTCGATGGCACCGATCTTGCGCCTGGTCCCGGGTTCGCGGGGCTCCACCGGCGGCGACGTCAGTGCGTTCGGCTCCGCGGGGGCGTGCCCACCTTGGAGCATCGAGCCGCCCAGCATCTGCACGGTGCGGTACACCAGCACGTGACGCGCGCGCCCCTCGGACACCGCGAGCATCGCCGACATCACCGGGCTGAGCAGTCCCCCGGTGTCGAATCCGATGCCCAGATTGGGCACGTCGATGCCGAGCGCCGCCGTCAGCTGGGTGCGCGGAACGTCGCCGAGGGTTCCGACACCGTCGATGTCCGATGGGCTCAGCCCGGCGTCGGCGATCGCGGCGCGGGTGGACTCGAGCGTCAGGTCCAGGCCGGGGATGCCGGTGCGGCGCCCGATGGTCGAGATGCCGAGGCCGCTGATGATCGCGTTCTTCTCGAAGTTGGTCACGCCACCGTCCGGTTGGGCTGGTTGCTTAGTATTGCGAGCGAATTGACTGTACGTTAGCCGTCATGCCAGGTGAGGCGGATCCGGCCACCCCCGCGAGGATCATTCCCGAACTCCAGGAACACAATCGAGCCTTCTGGACCGGTGGTGGTGGCGGGCGGCTGCTGATCCAGCGGTGCACGAGTTGTTCGCTGTGGGTGCATCCACCCGCCGTCGACTGCCCGGACTGCGGCGGTGGACTCGAGCCCCAACCGGTGTCCGGCCGCGGCGAGGTCTTCACCTATACCGTCAACCACCACCCGTTCAACCCGGCCGTCCCGCCTCCGTACGTCATTGCGCTCGTGCAGTTGGAGGAGCAGGACGACCTGCGTATCGCCACGAACATCGTCGACTGCGAACCGGACTCGGTGAACATCGGACTGCCCGTCGAGGTGCGCTTCGAGCGCCAGGACGTGGGGGCGGACACGGTGTACTTCCCGGTCTTCGCGCCATCGGCGGGCTAACCGGACGAGCCTAGTCGTCTACCGCGTCCCAAAAGCGTTGTGCGCGTTGGGCGATGCGACCGGGGGCACCGAAAGGTCCGGCTCTGCCGAGCAGGTCGACGGAATAGACCGCGCGCCCCTACAGCAGGCCGACGACGACCTATTCGACGGTGACCGACTTGGCCAGATTACGGGGCTTGTCGACGTCGTACCCGCGGGCGCGGGCGACGCCCGCGGCGAACACCTGTAGCGGGATCGTCGACAGGAGCGGCTGGAAAAGTGTTGACACCGCGGGGATTTCGATCAGATGGTCGGCGTATGGACGAACGGTCTCGTCACCCTCCTCGGCGATGACGATGGTGATCGCCCCGCGGGCCTGGACCTCCATGATGTTGCTCAGCAGCTTGCTGTGCAACGTCGCGGCGTTCTTCGGCGACGGCATCACCACGATCACGGGAAGGCCGTCCTCGATCAAGGCGATCGGCCCGTGCTTGAGCTCGCCGGCGGCGAAGCCCTCGGCGTGCATGTAGGCCAGTTCCTTGAGTTTGAGCGCGCCCTCCAGCGCCACCGGATACCCGACGTGGCGGCCGAGGAACAGCACCGTCGACGACGACGCGAACCGGCGCGCGAGTTCGGTGACCGGTTCCATGCACGCCAGCACCCGAGCGACCTGATCCGGCATGGTCTCGAGTTCGGTGTACTCGCGCTCGACCTCGTCGGGGTACTTGGTCCCGCGCGCCTGCGCCAACGCCAGCCCGACGAGGTAGTTGGCCGCGACCTGGGCAAGGAACGTCTTGGTGGAGGCGACGCCGATCTCCGGCCCGGCCCGCGTGTAGAGCACCGCGTCGGCCTCCCGCGGGATCTGCGAACCGTTGGTGTTGCAGATCGCCAGCACCTTGGCCTTCTGCTCCTTGGCGTGCCGGACGGCCTCCAACGTGTCGGCGGTCTCGCCGGACTGCGAGATGGCGATCACCAGCGTGCTGCGGTCCAAAACGGGGTCCCGGTACCGAAATTCACTCGCGAGCTCCACTTCGACGGGCAGTCGGGTCCAGTGCTCGATGGCGTACTTGGCCAGCAGCCCGGAGTGATAGGCCGTGCCGCACGCGACGATGAAGACCTTGTCGACCTCGCGCAGCTCCTGATCGCTCAGCCGTTGTTCGTCGAGCACGACGCGGCCGTCGACGAAGTGCCCGAGCAGGGTGTCGGCGACGGCGGTGGGCTGCTCGGCGATCTCCTTGAGCATGAAGTACTCGTAGCCGCCCTTTTCGGCGGCCGAGAGATCCCAGTCGATATGGAAGGGCCGGGCACTCGCGTCATCACGATTGCCTTGGAAGTCATAGATCTCGTAGCCGTCGGCGGTGATCACGACGGCCTGGTCCTGGCCGAGCTCCACGGCGTTGCGGGTGTGCTCGATGAACGCGGCGACGTCTGAGCCGAGGAACATCTCGCCGTCCCCGATGCCGACCACCAGCGGCGTGGACCGACGCGCGGCAACGATGGTGCCCGGATCGTCCGCGTTGGCGAAGACGAGGGTGAAGTGCCCTTCGAGGCGGGGCAGCACGGCCAGCACGGAGCCGACGAAGTCACCCGCGGTGGGACCGTGGTGGTACTGCCACGACACCAGGTGGACGGCCGCCTCGGTGTCGGTGTCGCTGGCGAACTCGACGCCGGTGGCCTCGAGTTCGGCGCGCAGCATGGCGAAGTTCTCGATGATGCCGTTGTGGACGACGGCGAGCTTGCCGGACGCGTCGCGGTGCGGATGGGCGTTGCGATCGGTGGGGCGGCCGTGCGTGGCCCACCGGGTGTGGCCCATGCCCGTGCTGCCCTCGAACGCATCGGCATCGGCCTCGTCGAGCGCCGCCTCCAGGTTGGCGAGGCGGCCCGCGCGCCTGCGGACCGTCAGTCCGCCATTGCCGTCGACCACCGCGATGCCCGAGGAGTCATAGCCGCGGTACTCCATCCGCCGCAGCGCGTCGACGACGATGTCGCGCGCAGGACGCTGCCCGACGTAGCCGACGATTCCGCACATGAGCATTCAGGGTAGTGCAGCCGCCGCTGCGAACACCGGTGAGCTACGGTCATCGGGTGGCTAGGACGAAGAAGCTCTTCGCTTCCTTGACGCGCCGCGGCCCGCACCGCGTGCTCCGCGGTGACCTGGCCTTTGCCGGTCTGGCGGGCGTCGTCTACACCCCCGAATCGGGCAAGAATCTGCCCGGTGTGGCGTTTGGCCACGACTGGCTGGCCGGAGCGGACCGCTACGAGGGCACTCTCGAGCACCTGGCGTCGTGGGGCATCGTCGCGGCGGCGCCCGATACCGAGACCGGCGTTGCTCCGTCGGTGCTCAGCATGGCCTTCGACCTGGGCTCGACGCTGGACATCATCTCCGGCGTGCGGCTGGGCACCGGCAACATCAGCGTCCATCCGACGAAGTTGGGTGTCGTTGGTCACGGTTTCGGCGGCTCGGCGGCCGTGTTCACCGCCGCAGGCCTGGCCGACAAGGTGAAGGCCGCCGCCGCCCTCTTTCCGTCGGTCAGCCAGCCGCCCGCAGAGGAGCCCGCGGCCGGCCTACGGGTGCCCGGGCTCATCCTCGCCGCCCCCGACCACACGTCGTCCATCAAGTCGAACGTGACCGCGCTGAACGTGGCCTGGAAGAGTGCGACGCTGCGCACCGTCGCGAAGGCCGAGCCCGGCGGGCTCGTCGAGGGCTTCCGGCTCATCCGGGTGGTCGGCCTGCCCGGTGCCGATCGCCGCACGCAGAAGACCACCCGGGCCCTGTTGACCGGCTTCCTGCTGCACACGCTGGCCGGCGACAAGGCCTACAAGGAGTTCAGCGACCCGGAGGCGACGCTGCCGCGAACCGTCGCTCCGGATCCGGATGCGCCGCCCGTCAGCCTGGAAGACAAGGTCGTCGCGCTGCTGAAGCGCTGAACCCCCGCACGTGTCCCAACCAACCGGTTGGGTGTATAACTTGTCGGGTGACTACTGGGCCCTCCATGCGCACCGGAATCTTCCTCAGCTACGCCGGCGGTTTCCGCGAGGCCGCCGACCAGGTGGTCGAACTCGAGAAGTGCGGAGTCGACATCGCCCTCGTCGCCGAGGCCTACTCGTACGACGCGATCAGCCAGCTCGGCTACCTGGCGGCCAAGACGTCGACCATCGAACTGGGCACCGGCGTCGTGCCGATCTACGTCCGCACTCCGACACTGCTCGCGATGACGGCGGCTGGCCTGGACTACGTGTCCGACGGCCGCTTCCGCCTCGGCATCGGCACGTCGGGACCGCAGGTGATGGAAGGCTTCCACGGCGTTCCGTTTGACGCGCCGATGGGCCGCACCCGCGAGGTCGTCGAGATCTGCCGACAGGTGTGGCGCCGCGAGAACGTGCAGCACGACGGGAAGCACTACCAGATACCACTGCCCGCCGACCGCGGCACCGGGCTGGGCAAGCCGCTGCATCTCATCAATCACCCTGTGCGCGAACGCATTCCGATCACCATCGCCGCGCTCGGCCCCCAGAACGTCGAACTCACCGCCGAGATTGCCGAGGGCTGGCAGCCGGTGTTCTACTACCCCGAGAAGGCCGACTCGGTGTGGGGCGACTCCCTACGCGCCGGTTCCGCCAAGCGCGCCCCCGAACTCGGCCCGCTGGACGTCATGGTCTCGGCGAGCCTGGCGATCGGCGACGACGTCGACGACCGGCTGGCGTGGGCGAAACCCCAATTGGCGCTGTACATCGGCGGCATGGGCGCGCGCGGCAAGAACTTCTATCACAACCTCGCCACCCGGTACGGGTTCGGCGAGGTCGCCAACCACATCCAAGACCTGTACCTGGCGGGCAAGAAGACCGAGGCCATCGCGGCCGTGCCCGACGAGCTGGTGCGCAACACCTCGCTGGTCGGGCCGCGCGGGTTCGTCAAGGAGCGCCTGGCGGCCTACGCCGAGGCGGGCGTCACCACCCTGCTGGTGCACCCACTGGCCGCGGAGTCGGCCGAACAGGTGCGCTACGTCGAGGAATTGGTGGCGCTGACGTCCTGAGCCGGGGTGATGCACGCCTCATTGTTCTGACATTCGCCGATCGTCCGATAGACTGCGCACAGCGGCATTTTCTGTTCTGCCTCTTGTCGCTTCTCGATCGTCATACCGAGCGCCGCGGGATTCACCCGCGCCGGGCAGGACGACCTTTCAAATCTTCGGAGTTTCACCCTTGTCTGTCACCATGCCTGGTGGGTCCACCGTGCCCACCTTCGCCGACCTCGGCCTGCCCGAGGCCATCGTCAACACCCTCGCCGCCAACGGCGTCGATACCCCATTCCCCATTCAGGCTGCAACGCTGCCGGATTCATTGGCGGGCCGCGACGTGCTCGGCCGCGGCCGCACCGGCTCCGGCAAGACCTATGCGTTCCTGCTGCCGCTGGTCGCCCGGCTGGCCGAAAGCAAGACCCCGCGCGCCGCTGGCCGTCCGCGGGCGCTGATCCTGGCCCCCACGCGTGAACTCGTCGCCCAGATCGACGCCGCGCTGGCGCCTTTGGCCTCCGTCATGAACCTGCGCTCGGTCACCATCTTCGGTGGCGTCGGCGCGCAGCCGCAGATTCAGAAGCTGCGTCAAGGCGTCGACATCGTCATCGCATGCCCCGGCAGGCTCGAGGATCACGTCGAGCTCGCGGCACGCCGACCTGTCCGCCATCGAGATCACCATCCTCGACGAGGCCGACCACATGGCCGACCTCGGCTTCCTGCCCGGCGTCAAGCGGCTGCTGGACCGCACGCCGAAACATGGTCAGCGGATGCTGTTCTCAGCCACGCTGGACAACGGCGTCGACGTGCTGGTGAAGCGCTACCTGCACGACCCCGTGACGCACAGCGTCGACTCGGCGCAGTCGCCGGTGTCCGCGATGGTCCACCACGTCTTGCACGTGGACAGCAGTGCCCGCGTGAACGTGCTGACCGACCTGGCCGCGTCGCCGGGTCGCACCATCGTGTTCGCGCGCACCAAGCACGGCGCGAAGAACCTGACACGCCAACTCAATTCGCGTGGCGTCGCGGCAGTCGAGTTGCACGGCAACCTGTCTCAGAACGCGCGCACCCGCAACCTCGCGGCGTTCTCCGACGGCACCGCCTCGGTGATGGTGGCGACCGACATCGCCGCCCGCGGCATCCACGTCGACGACGTGAACCTGGTGGTGCATGCCGATCCGCCAGTCGAGCACAAGGCATACCTGCACCGGTCGGGCCGCACCGCCCGCGCGGGCAACGAGGGCACCGTCGTGACCCTTATGCACGACGCTCAGGTGTCCGACGTGCGCGACCTCACCCGCAAGGCCGGCATCAAGCCGACCATCACCCGCTTCCGCGGTGCCACGCACCCGGTGCTGCAGGAGATCGCGCCGGGCGTGCGCAAGTTCGGCAATCCCGTGGTATTCGACACTCCCGCACCGCAACAGCAGCGGCCGCGCAACCGCGGCAATGGCGATGGCCGCTCGGCGTCGAACCCTCACGCGGGCAACCGCGGCCAACGCGGAAACCGCTCGCGCGGCGGACAGCGTGGCGGCGGACAGCCCCGCACGCACACGTCGTCTTCCACCCACACCGGTGGCTCGCGCGGTCGTTAGACCAACAGCGTGCCGCCGTCCACGGTGAGCACGATGCCGGTGCCGAACTTCTGCTCCATGCAGTAGACGTAGGAGGACGCCCGGTTCATGTTGGCGGAGTCGAAGCCGCGATTCCCCCAGTGCCCTGCCTGACGGTGACGATGGTGCGCGGGTTGGGCATGTGCAACCCCGGACGGACGGACGCTACTCCCCGACCTGCGGAAGCTCGTCCGCGGCAATCTCGCACGGCGTCGGCGCGGGCGGTACCGCGGCGACGTCCTGCGCCGGCGGAGGCTCCGGCACCGGCGGTGGGACGGGCGTTGACGCCGGTGGTGGTTCGGAAGTCACCTCAGGTTCGGCGGCGGCTGGATCCTCGGGCGCAGTGGGGTCGGTCGACGCGGTGTCGGCCGGGTCGGTCGGCTCCGGCTCGGTGTCGGGTGCTTCCTTCTCGTCGCCGTCGGGATCCGAGTCGTCGGGATCGTCGGCCTTGTCGGACTCCGCTACGTCGAACGGCTGGTCGTCGGCGAGGCCGGGTTGGTCGCTTTCCGGCCCCGCATCGTCGGCTGAGCCGGTGAGCCCGCCGATGAGGTCGGCCAGCTGTTGACCGAAGCCAGCCAGACCCGACCCCGAAGACCCCGTTCCCATGGACGGCATGCCGCCGAGGTCGCCGAGCGGCGAGCTGGGCAGCGACGGCGCAGCGGGCGCCGCCAGCGGAGCCTCGGCGGCGGCCGGAAGCGGCGGTGCGGCGGGGGCGACGGACGGCGCAGGCGGTGTCGCGAAGGTAGGCGCGACAGCGGGCGGTGACCCGGCCGGGCCACCACCCGACGACGGCAGCGGATCGGGAGCCGCGAACCCTGCGGGCCTCACCTCGGCACCGCCACCGTCCCCCTGCCTGTCCTGCCCGACCGGTGCAGTCCACTGCGGACCCAGGCCACCGGGTACCTCGAACACCGCATCCGGGGCGGCCCGCACGCGGGCGATCGCGTCGTCGTAGGCGGCGTCGACCCCCGTTCCGGCCGCGCGCATCGCACCCACCCATTCGATCCCAATCCCGTTGTCCACGAATGGCTTCACCTGCTGATCGATGAGTTCGCTAGCGGTCGCACGGTCCCCCGCACCGGTGGATACGGTGCGCGCGGCTGCCAGCCAGGCCGCTCGCTGGCCTCGGTGACTCGCGTCGACGGCCAGCGTCGCTGCGACCTTGGCGTCGACCGCCCGCCAGAGCTCCTCGCGGAGCGCGGTGCAGGCGTCGGCCGCCTCGCGGACGGCGGCGCTCACCGTCGCGGCGGCCCGCTGGTGACGGTCGAGGAAGTCCAGCGCCACGCCCGCCCCCTGGCCCGCCCACGCCCCCGACAACGTCGCCAGCAGTTCGTCCTGGCGTCGCACGGCGTCGTCGGCCGCGGTGGCCACCGCCGTCAACGCGGCCGCGTCACGCCCAAGCGCATCCAGCCGCAACCCGGCCTCGCCGGTGTACCAGTCGCGCACCTGCGCGGGATCCGCGGTCAGGTCCGGATGGTGATAGCCCAACTGCTGGCAGGCCCTGACGTACTCACCGATGTCGTCGACGACGGGCCCGCCCTGCGCCAGCCGGGCGTCGACGTCGTACTCGCCTGCCACGCTCACCCCAACCGCGCGGCGCCGCGCGCTTCGGCAGCCAGGTAGTGGTCAACGGAAACCCTTATCGCGGAGGCGATCTCGACGTGCGACCGCGCCCACGTGGCAACGCCCCCGGAGAGCGCGTCGACAGCACTGCGCAACGCCTCCCCCGCCGCGGCATGCGTGCGGCCTGCGACGGTGCCGCCGAAGGTCAGCTGAGCCAAATGTGTTCGCGCGGCGCCGTCGAGGGCATCGGCCAGCGCGTCGTACCGGCCTGCGACGTCGAGCAGCACTCCCGCGTCGACGCGCGCGGCGTCACGTTCTCTCATGGAAGGTAGGACGCGCTAGCCGTCCGACCGGTTCCGCGATCAGTCCTGCGAACTCACGGATTCCGCGACCCGCGACGCCAGGATCCGCGCGGTGTCCTCGTCGGCGGCCTCCACCATGACGCGAACCACCTGTTCGGTTCCCGAGGGCCGCAACAGGATACGACCCGTGTCGCCCAGTTCGGCCTCGGCTTCGGCGACCGCGGTGCGCACCGACGGCGCCTCGGCGACGGTGGCCTTGTCGGCGACCGCGACGTTGATCAACACCTGCGGCAGCGTCCGCATCGGTTCGGCGAGGGCCGCCAGCGAGGAGCCCGTCTGCGCCATCCGCGACAGGAGCCGCAAGGCGGTGACGATGCCGTCCCCCGTGGTGCCGAATGACGGCATGACGATGTGCCCGGACTGTTCGCCGCCGAGCGAGTACTCGCCCGCGCGCAGTTCTTCGAGCACGTAGCGGTCGCCCACGCCGGTGGTGCGGACCTCGATGGACGCCGCCCTCATCGCGATGTGCAGGCCCAGGTTGCTCATGATCGTCGCCACCAGAGTGTTCGACGCGAGCTCGCCCAGGTCGCGCATCGCCAGCGCGAGCACCACCATGATCGCGTCGCCGTCGACGATCCTGCCGTTCGCGTCGACGGCTAGGCAGCGGTCGGCGTCGCCGTCGTGGGCCAGGCCGAGATCGGCGCCGTGCGCGACGACGGCTCGCTGTAGGACGTCCAGGTGGGTGGAGCCGCACCCGTCGTTGATGTTGAGTCCGTTGGGTTCGTCATTGATGGCGATGACGGTGGCGCCCGCGGCGCGGTAGGCCAGCGGCGCGGCGGTCGATGCGGCGCCGTGTGCGCAGTCGACCACGACGGTCAGCCCGCGGGCAGGAGTGGTGACCGCCCCGGCGACGTGGCTCAGATAGCGGTCCAGCGCATCGTCGGCGTCGCGCACGCGACCGATGTCCCGGCCGACTGGACGTCGTCCAGGACCGGTGCTGACTAGGTCTTCGATGCGGTCCTCGGTGGCGTCGTCGAGCTTGTGCCCACCGCGACCGAAGATCTTGATGCCGTTGTCGGGCATCGGGTTGTGCGACGCCGAGATCATGATGCCGAACTCGGCGTCATAGGCCCCGGTCAGATGGGCGACGGCGGGAGTCGGCAGCACGCCGACGCGCAACACGTCCACGCCCTCGCTGGTGAGCCCGGCGATGACGGCGGCCTCGAGCATCTCGCCGCTGGCCCGCGGATCGCGGCCGACGACGGCCACCCGCCGGTCTGCGGGCGACGTGCCCAGCCGGGCGGCAGCGGACCCTAGCGCCAGCGCCAACTCGGCCGTCAGGTCGAGATTGGCGACGCCGCGGACTCCGTCGGTTCCGAACAGGCGACCCATGCGCACCCTCCTATTTCCACTCTCGCCGCGAGCGCGCGGGTTTGTCGTAGCGACACACCGCAAAAACGCGCGGTGACGCGCGCTCGCGACGAGTTGGTGACCGGTGGATCAGCGCTTGCTGTACTGAGGCGCCTTGCGGGCCTTCTTGAGGCCGTACTTCTTGCGCTCGATGGCGCGGGGGTCACGCGTGAGGAAGCCGGCCTTCTTCAGCGCCGGACGGTCCTCGGGCTGCACGATGATCAGCGCACGCGCGATGGCCAGACGCAGCGCGCCGGCCTGCCCGGACGGCCCGCCGCCGTCGAGGTGGGCGTAGATGTCGACGGTGTCCAGCCGGTCGACGGTGACCAGCGGAGCCTTGATCAGCTGCTGGTGGACCTTGTTGGGGAAGTAGGCCTCGAGGCTGCGGCCGTCCAGTTCGAACTTGCCGGTGCCCGGTACCAGGCGCACTCGCACCACGGCTTCCTTGCGGCGGCCGACGGTCTGAATGGGGCGGTCGATGATGATCGGCTCGCGCGGCGCGGACTCCTCGGCGGCGACCGGCTCGGTCACCTCGACGACCTCGGCGCCCTCTGGGGTGACCTCGGCAACCTCGGTCACTTCTTCCACCTCGGTCGGTTCCGTCACGTCAGTCGGTTCGGTCACTGGGCCACCTGCTTGATCTCGTAAGGAATCGGCTGCTGAGCGGTGTGGGGATGCTCGGCACCCACGTAGACCCTCAGCTTCTTCTGCACCTGACGGCTTAGCTTGTTGTGCGGCAGCATGCCGACGATCGCCTTCTCGACGACGCGGTCGGCGTGCTTGGCGAGCTCGTCACCGAGCGCGCGCGAGCGCAGGCCGCCGGGGAAACCCGAGTGGCGGTGCAGGAACTTGTTCTTGAGCTTGTCGCCGCTGATGGCGACCTTGTCCGCATTGATGACGATGACGAAGTCGCCACCATCGACATTGGGCGTGAATGTCGGCTTGTGCTTGCCGCGCAGCAACTTCGCTGCTTCAACGGCGAGCCGGCCGAGCACCACGTCGGTGGCGTCGATGACGTACCACGAACGCGTGGTGTCACCTGCCTTCGGCGTGTACGTAGGCACAGCGTTACCTTCTTCTCTCGGGTGTGATCCCGGTGACCCGGGCTGCCGGTCTTGGCGTTTGCGGCTGGGATGGAAGCTCGGCGACCGACGTAGACCCGAACACCCGGCGTACCGCACGCCAACGAGGCAGCTTACCGGGGGCGTCAGTGCAGGTCAAAACGCTCGTCGAGATCGGCGACCGACCGCGGTCCTGGCCATAGACTTCACTTTCGATGCTGGTCGACGTCATTGCCCTGTGCGCACCGGTTGCGGTGACGTTTCCTGCCGTCGTCGGCCTGCTGAGCGGCCACGGTGACCTGGCCTCCAAGAGTCGGCTGCAGACGCGGCTCTACGCGACGCTGCTGATGGCCGAGAAGCTGCCGCCGGGCGCACTTGGTGCGGCGGCCATCGCCCGCGACATCGACCGGCAGACGCTGCGCGTGGCCTACGCGGCGCACTACCCGCAGCGCGGCCGCGAAGTCGGCCACGTGGTCCTGATCGGGGCTTTCGTTGCGCTCAGCGTCCTCGGCTACTCGTCGCCTGGTGGCGCGATGCGTCCCTGCTTGGCCTGCTCATCGGGCTCGGGGTCATCGCGGTCGCGGCGCTGTGGTTCGAGCGGGCCTGGCTCAACTTCGGACGCGACGACGGCGTCGCGCGGGAACTCTTCGAGTACTTCGGCGCGCCGGTCGGGCTGGTTCGGCCGCGCACCGAGCTTCTTGCGAAGGCGCCGGCGCTCAGCGTCGAAGACGTATTCGCCCGGGCGGCCGACGTCCGCGACGCCGCCCACGGCGGGTCGATGAGCACCCTGGCCGCGGTGAACACCGTGCTGGCCGGCGCCCACGTCCACGTCGACTGGCGTGCCGAGGCACGCAAGGGGGCCCACCGGGTCCGGCACGCCGACTATCGCGCCGGCCTGCACCGGGCCGTCGCCTGGACGCTGACGTTCACCGCGGCCGCGTACGACTGGCTCTTGGGTCGGCTGCTCGGACCGTTCTTCGCCTGGCGGCTGGCATTCCTCAACGAGCGCGAGTGGCGGCGCACCGCGCGTGCCCACCGCGCGGGCGAGGTCTTCGAGGCGGCCTGGTTGCCCGCCAACTACCGCAATGAGCGGACACGGCTGGCCGGGCACTGGTCGCATCTGCACAAGGCCCGCGACCCACTGCTGAGGTGGAGCGGCAACGGCGTCGCCAGGAAGCCCGATCCGGAACGCCTACCCGCATTACGGTGAGTCATGGCAGCAGGCTCTCGAAACGATCACGGCGGACATCACCAAGCTCCAGGTCGACGCCATCGTCAATGCCGCCAACCGGTCGCTGCTCGGCGGAGGCGGAGTCGACGGCGCCATCCACCGCGCCGCGGGGCCCGATCTCCTGGCCGAGTGCCGAACACTCGGCGGCTGCGACACCGGTGACGCGAAGCTGACCCGCGGTTACCGGCTGCCCGCACGCTTCGTCATCCACACCGTCGGGCCGGTGTGGGACGGCGGCTTCCACGGTGAGCAGGAGCTGTTGGCGTCCGCGTACCGGCGGTCGTTGGAGGTCGCGGGTGAGCACGACCTCGCGTCGATCGCGTTCCCATGCATCAGCATCGGTGCGTACCGCTATCCCGTCGACCAAGCCGCCAAGCTGGCGCTGAGTACGGTGAAAGACACACTCCCCGAACACCCTTCGATTCAGCGGGTGGTGTTCTGCTGCTTCTCCGAGCGTGAACGGGACCGGTACGCGAAGTTGGGCGTGCCGCGCGGAGACTGACGCGTCCGGACGTGACTGTGCGGTCCCGCTGGCCTCTCCCCAGGCGGGACCGCACAGAGTCTGTGTGGGTCGCTACTAGCCCCACGCCCCTGCCGCGCGCCGGTCCGTCTCGGCGACGTCGGCCGCGCCGTCGCGAACGGCGTTGCCCAGCCGGAACAGGATGTCGTTGAGTGTCGCGGCCGACCGGTCCCAGTGCGCCTGCTCGATGCGATAGGCCTCGGCCGCCTCGCGCGTCCAGGTGGCCTGCAGCGGCGCTATCTGCGCCCGCAGCTCATCCAGGGCCGCGTTGAAGCGGGCCGACGTGGCGTGTATCTGCTGACGGACGGTGTACTCGATCGCGTCGAAGTCATAGGACAGAACCGGTTCCATGGAAGCTCCATTCGGTGTGGCGGACTTGGTTTACAGGGTGCTGGTGGTGGTGGCGATGCTGTGCGAATGGGCGTCGGCCACCTCGCGCAGCGTGCGCTCGTTGTGCCTGATGGTCTCGGCGATGCGCTGCAGCGCGGCGTACAGCCGCATCGACTCGGCATCCCACCGGTCGACGACTTCGCGGAACCGGGCGGCCGCCACGCCTCCCCACACCGTCGACGGCACGCTGGTCATCTGACCGATGAACGCGCGGAGCATGGCGCGCACCTCGTCGTTGCGGGTGTCTATCTTGCCTGCGACGGCGGTCATCAACTCGAAGTCGGTGTTGAGCGCACCACCGGTGGGTGTCGTCATCGCAATCCTTTCGCGGAATGTCTTAGTCGATGTGTAGATAGGACGTAGCGGGGTCGGATTCGGTTCCCTTGTCCGCGAAACAATTTCACGGGATCGCGTGGGCGGTGCGGACAGCCCGCTCACAGATGGGGCCGATGGCGGGTTCGGCGCGCGGATGTTGGCAGCCGATGGCGATCCGCAAGCCACGGTCGAGCACCACCACCCAGTCGACGGCCACCTCGGAACGCACCTCGGTGTACGTGACCGCAGGCCTGTCGGCTTTGCGGTCGTCCGCGACGAAGTCCGCGAAGACGCCGTCGGGCTGCGCATCGAGGGCAGCCTTCAGCGTCTCCGCGGTGGCTTGCATCGTCTCGTGGCCCGGCACCCTCGCTTGCGTGACGTGAACCGCGAAGCGTTCGTCCATGGCTGAAATCACCCGTACCCGAGCCGAACCCGGTCCGACAGTGACCCGCTCGACCGTCCAGTCGGCGGGTACCTCGACCGCGAGCCGACCTTCGATCACCCATGCCACGTCGACGTCGTCCGACGCACCGACACCCGTTGCCGCCGCAGCGCCAGACAGCGCTGCCACGGTCACCAGCGCGCCAGCCACCACCGCCAGCCGACGCCGGTCCACGCGCGCGCGGCGCCGCGGCGACGGGACGAAGTCAACTCGACGGTCGGCATCCACGGCGCACCGCACCGCGTCGTCGTCCACCAACGACACCTCGACGTTCCTGCGACGCAGCCTTCGGGCCAGTTCCTCGGCCAGCTGCTCGGCACCGCCGAGCCCGCCCGGCACGTCGATCACCACCGACGCGATCGCAGACAGCGTCGCGAGCACGGCCTCCACGACGAACTCCGCTCGGTCGGAGCGCGATACGACGGACCGCTCGCCGTCCGGGGACTGCACCACCACGCAATCCGGGCCGAGTTCGACGACGGTGGATCCGCCGGAGCACAACGCGCCACCGCGGCGCAGCACGACGACCCGCGCACAGACGTCGATCAGCACGTCCTCGACGAACTCGACGCGTGATCCCGGCCACCACGTCGGCACGACGAGCACCACCGACTCGCATCCTTCCGGGCACACGGCCTGCACGACGTCGCACCAAAGCCGCCGCACGGCGACGATGCGATCGTCGTACACCGCCAGTCGCTCGTCGACGCACTCGAGCGCGACCGACACCAGCGCGGGGTCGGCGGCTCCGGGCCCGCGCACCGCGCTCGGACCGATCACCATGACGGCTTCGCTCACGGGGGATCCGTCCACGCCACCTGAACGTGGCCGTCGGGCTGTCCACGCCGAATCGCGATGCCGCGCCCCGGCGGTAGCGGCGACGGGCGCGCCGAACCGAGTAGCACTCCCTCGTCGGGGCTGGCGCTCATCACGAGTCCAAAGGGGCCGGCGTCGCGCAGCGCCGCGAGCACGGGATCGAACATGGCGCGGGTGGCGCCGCTCGACGTGCGCGCGACGATGAGGTGCAGGCCCACGTCCTTCGCGTACGGCACCAGCTCGACTAGCGCGGACAGCGGATTCACCGACGCACCCGACACCAGCTCGTAGTCGTCGACGACGACGTACACGTCGGGGCCGGACCACCAAGAACGGTCGCGCAGTTGCCCTTGGGTGACGGCGCCGTGCGGCAGCCGCGCACGCAGTTCGGCGGCGAGCGTGCCCAGCTGAACCTCGGCGTCGCCAACGGACATCGCATAGCCGCGCAGGTGATCGGTCTCGACCACGCCGAGCAGGGTTCGCCGGAGGTCGACGAGGACCAGCTGTGCGCTGCGGGAGTCGTTGGTCCGCAACAGTTCCCGGCAGATCGTGCGCAACGCAGCGGTCTTGCCGCAGTGCGCCTCGCCGACGATCAGGGCGTGCGGGGTTGCGGTGAAGTCGACGGCAATCGGCTCGACCTCGTCGCCACCGACGCCGAGCACGAGGCCAGCGGGTGACTGCGCGACGACGGCGTCGTAGCCGACCACGGTCGGCAAGGACGCGACGACAGGCGCGCTCAGTCCCGGATGGCGGTTGCGGATCGCCTCCGCTGCCGCGCGCCAGGATTCGTCGTCGTCGCGGACGGGCGTCCCAGGCAGCAGCCGCGGACTCGCGATGACCAGCTCCAGGCCGTCGCGCGTGATGCCATGCCCAGCTGGGCGGTCAACCAGTAGCCGGGCCCGCTTCCTGTCGAACTCCGACTCTGCGGCGTCACCAAGACGTAGTTCGATGCGGGTGCCGAGTTGATCCTTCAGTGCCGGCCGGAGTTCAGCCCATCGGGCGGCCGCGATCATGACGTGGACGCCCACCGAAAGCCCTTGCGCAGCGAGGGCGGTGACCGCCTCCTCGAGTCCGTCGAACTCCTGCCGGGCCACGGCCCAGCCGTCGATCACCAGGAATACGTCGCCATACCCGTCGGCGCCTCCCGCCGACCCCGCGCCACGACGGCGCGCGGTTTCGCGGCGGCGCACCACGGCCTGTAGCCGGGCCACGACCCGCTCGACGAGTTCGCGCTCGGACCGTCCCGCGACCGCACCCACGTGTGGCAGCAACCGCACCTTCGAGAGCGCGCCGCCTCCGAAGTCGAGACCGTAGATCTGCACGGCGCCGGGGTCGTGGGTGGCCGCCAGTGCCAGGACGAGCGTCTGCAACGTCGTCGACTTGCCACTGCGGGGCCCGCCCACGACGGCTACGTTTCCGGCCGCCCCGCGAAGGTCGGCGACGAGTGGTGAGCGCCGTTGCTTGAACGCGTTGTCCACCAATCCGATCGGCACGGTGAGGCCCGGACCTGCTGACGCGTGGTCGAGCACGTCGGCGAGGGCCGGCGGGGTGACGAGCGGCGGCAGCCACACGCGATGCGCGGGCACGCCCCGGCCCGCGAGGCCGCTCAACACGACGTCCAGCACGGTGGGTCCACCGCCGCCCGCGGTGGCTTCGACCGTCGTCGTGCGCCCCACCGGGAAGGCGGTGAACGCGGCCGCTGCGACGGTGCGCAGCTGCTGCGTCGACTCGGCGGCCTTCGTGGCCACAGGGCCGGACACGTAGGCGGACCGGAAGCGCATCAGCGCTCCGGATGCGGTCTTCAGGTATGCCACACCAGGCGTGTTCGGCAGGTCGAAGGCGTCGGTGGATCCGAGTACGGCGCGGGACTCGCTGGCGGAGAACGTCTTCAGGCAGATCCGGTACGAGAGGTGGGTCTCCAAGCCCCGCAACCTGCCCTCCTCAAGTCGCTGGCTGCCGAGCAACAGGTGCATGCCCAACGATCGGCCCAGCCGGCCGATGGCGACGAACAAATCGACGAAGTCGGGGTGCTGACTGAGCAGTTCGGAGAACTCGTCGACCACGATCAACAACGTCGGGAGCGGTGGGAGCACCGCACCCCGTCTGCGCGCCGTCTCGTAGTCCGCCGTGTTGGCGACGTTTCCCGCCGCGCGAAGCAGCTCCTGTCTGCGGTTCAACTCTCCGGACAGGGCGTCGCGCATGCGGACCACCAGGTGCGCTTCATCGGCCAGGTTGGTGATGACTGCAGCCACGTGATTGAGCCGCTCGAAGCCGAGAAAGGTCGCCCCACCCTTGAAGTCGACGAGCACCAGGTTCAGCGCCTCGGGCGGATGGGCCGCGACGAGGCCGAGGGTCAGCGTGCGCAGGAACTCCGACTTCCCCGAACCCGTCGCTCCGACGCACAGTCCGTGCGGCCCCATGCCGCCGTAGGCCGCCTCCTTGAGATCCAGCTCCACCGGCTCACCGAGGTCGTCGACGCCGATCGGTACGCGTAGCCGCGCTCCGTCGGCGCGCGGTCGCCAGAGCCGTTCCGGCGTGATCCGGTCCAGCTCGCCCACGCCCATCAGCTCGCCCCATGCGCCTGCGCTGCGGTGGACGCCACCGACCGCCTCGTGGTCGGTAAACCTCGCCAACCGCCTGGCGCAGACGACCGCCTGCGTCATCGTCATGGTGTCGAGGTGGTCGATGAGCGGGTCCTCACCGATCTGCACGCTGGCCAGTGCCGCCAGGGCGGCCGGGACCTCTCCGACCGTCACCACGGTCATTCCGTCGACGGGACCGGGCGGCGCCGGGACCTCCGCTCCGTCGAGGATCACCACCGTGTGCGCCACCGCGGCGTTCGGGACGTCGCGCAGGTTGCGGTACGTCAGCCGCGCCGACCCTGCGTCATCAGACGACGACGACAGCCGGTGGTGCGGAAGCCATTTCAGCCAATCCCAGTCCGATGCGGCCGACCGTCCGACCACGGCGGCGATGGCGACGTGCGCGGGGCCGTGAAGTACCGCGAGCTGACACACCATCGCGCGGACGACGCCGCGCGCACGGCCGAGCTCACCGTCGACCACCACCATGGCGTGCGGCGGTAGCTCCACGGTGACCGGCAGCCGCGGGACGGTCGACCGTTCGCCCAGCAATCGGTCGAGCGCGTCGGCGGTGACGGGGTCGTGGGCCTCGGTGCCGCCGAGCTCGGCTCCGACGAGCGGCGTGGACAGCGGTTGCCTGCCAAGCCCGACCCGGACGGTTCCGAAGTCGGCGTCACCGGGACGGCGTTCCCACATGCGCGCGGTGCCGGCCAGCGTCCACAGTGCCCCGGGTTCCGGATGGTTCCAGAATGCCGACCGGTGTTGTGCGTCAGCGGTCCTCGCGGCCGTGTCGTCGACCTCGTCGAGGTAGCGCAAGTACTCGCGGCGACCTCCGTCGAGCTCGGTGCGGTGGTTGCCGCGTGCCCCGTACGCCAGTGACCCGAGTGCCGACGCCAGCATCATCACCGGAAAGAGCAGGTACGCGGGGTTGCGGGGGATCCCAACCCCCGAGGCGAAGTACAGCGCCATCATGCCCGCCGTCGCGACGACCATCGCGATCGGCAGCAGCCGCATCAGCGGACTGGTCGGGCTCGGGTTCGGAAGCTCGGGTGGGCACTCGACGACGACCGCCATGGTGTCGATCGGCGGGGCAGGCAAACGCGTTGCTCGTACGAAGTCCATCGGTGAGTACGACGTCGCAGCGGCGTCCCTGGTTCCGTCCCGATTGCGAAAACTTTGGTGCGCCAGACGTACTCAGACCGCGATTACGCTGACTTCCACGGTATCGGCCTTGCGGGAGGTGGTGGCGGTGTCGGTGTGCCGAATCTCCATTCAGCTGGAGCACGACAACGGCCGGGCGGTGGATATGGCAGTCTCCGCACGAACGCCCGTGGGTGCGCTGCTGCCTGCGATCACCGACGTGCTCGGGCAGGCCTCGACACTCGACGTAGTCCGGGGGTGGCGGCTCGACCGGGCGGTCGGACCTCCACTCGACGAGTCCTTATCATTGACGGACAACGACATTCACGACGGCGAACTGCTCGTGCTCACCACGTCGCACGCTCCGATGCTCGGGCCGGGCCCCGCGAGTTCGGAGCGCACGGTCGCCTCGGTCGGCTCGCCTCCCGTGGAATCCGCAGGCCGGCTTCGTGATTCAGCGTGCGCGGCAACGTTGGTCGTGGCCGCGGCGGCGTTGGCGTGGACGGGAGTGGCGACGGGAGCGGTCGGACACCTCATCGTGGCGGCCTGCGCCGCGGGTGCGGTCTGTTGGACGGCGGTCACCACCCGCAGCGCTGCGGTGGCGATGGCGGGCTGCGCGTTCGTCGCGACGACGGGCTTTCTCACGGTGCCTTCCGGACCCGGTGCTGCGAACGTCTTCCTCTCCGCCACGGCGGTATTCGCGGCGGCGCTGGTCATGACGCGACTGTTAGGGCACCCAAACGCAGTGCTGACGGCGACGGCGTGCTGCGCCGCCGTGACGGCGATCAGCACGGGCGTCGCCGTGTTCGCCGCGCTACCTCCGGCGACGCTGGGCGCCGTGCTCGTGACGGGCGCGCTGGGCCTGTTGGCTGTGGCACCACGGCTGACGACCCTGCTGGCCGGGTTGGGACCGCGGCGCGATGCCGAACCCGATGAGGCATTCGAGGCCCGCGCGCGCACCGGCCACACCACGTTGACGGGCGCGGTCGCGGGGTGCGCTGCCGCAGTTGCCGCGGGGACGCTCCTGACGGCCGTCGGATGCATTCGCGCCGAGACGTCTCCGTTCGCGGGCGGCGCGTTCGGATTGGTGGCCGGCATGGTGCTGCTGCTGCGGACTCGCACCTACGTCGACCCATCACGCCGTGTCGCGCTGGTCGCAGGTGGATTGCTCAGCGTCACTGCGGCCTTCAGCGTCGTGTGCGCAGCCGCGCCCGACCGGGCGGGTTTGGTCACGGTCGGCCTGATCGCGGTCGGACTCGGGGCGTGCCGAGGCGCAGGCCCAACGCCGTTCACCAGCCGATGCGCAGACCTGCTCGACTACGCAGCACTGACCGCCGTCGTCCCATTGGCCGGCTGGGTGTTCGGGGTGTACGGGATGGCCCGCGGTTGGCAGCTCACATGACGCCGACGGCCGGGCGGGGGCTTCGGATCGGCACCGCGGTCCTGTCGGTTGCGATGGGCACCTGGACGGCGCCGGTGGCGGGCGCCGTGACGCCGCCGGCAGTCGACCACTCGCTCTTGCCCCCACCGAGCTCGCCCGCACCGCCCGCCGCCACCGAGCCGATCGGGGCCTGCCATCCCGTCGCCCACGCAGGCCGGTCGTCCGGCCCGATGCAGCTCACGACCCTCGGCATCCCGACCCTGCGACCCTTGTCCCGTGGGTCGGGTCAGACCGTTGCCGTCATCGACACAGGTGTGGCCAGACACCGGTTGCTCCCCCGTCTGACGGCGGGCGGTGACTACGTCGCGACCGGCGACGGTACCCAGGACTGCGACGGCCACGGCACGATCGTGGCGGGGATCATCGCGGCCGTGCCCGTCGATGACGCCGCGGACGCCTTCGGCGGTATCGCCCCCGATGCGGGCATCATCGCGATCCGTCAGTCCAGCAATCAGTTTCGTCGTTCCGACGGCGGTTCGGCTCCCGGCGTCGGTGACGTCGACACGCTGGCGATGGCCGTGCGCACGGCGGCCGACCTAGGGGCGACGGTCATCAACATCTCCTCCGTGGCGTGCGGGTCCGCGACGGACGGGCTCTTCGACGGTGCACTCGGCGCGGCGCTGGCCTACGCCGTCGACGTCAAGAACGTGGTCGTCGTCTCCGCGGCGGGCAACGTCGGCGGCTCCGGGCAGTGCGCCCAGCAGAACGGGACGCCCGATCCCACGCGCACAGGTCGTCCGGACTGGGACGACGTCACCGTCGTGGTGAGTCCGGCCTGGTACGACGACTACGTGCTCACCGTCGGATCGATCGGACCCGATGGTCATCCATCACCGTTCACGTTGGCCGGGCCCTGGGTGGACGTCGCCGCGCCCGGCGAGTCGGTGGTCTCCCTGAGCACGGAGGGCGACGGGCTCGTCGACACGGTCGCGGGATCCGGTGATGCGAAACCGATCGCGGGAACCAGCTACGCCGCGCCCGTCGTCTCGGGCGTTGCGGCCTTGATTCGCGCCCGCGCACCGTATCTGACGGCGCGACAGGTCATGCGCCGCATCGAGGACACGGCCCACCATCCGCCCGCCGGGTGGGATCCGTTGGTCGGATTCGGCGTCGTGGACCCGCTGGCGGCGCTCAGTGCGGACGGCGAGCCGCAGGCCCCCGGACACCCTGCGGCGCCCGCGGTCCCACGACCCGTCGACGCCGAACCCGTCGATCCTCGGGTCCGGACCGTGGCGTTGGGCGGCGCCGCCGCCTGCCTCGCGGTGGCCACGGCCGCAGTGACGCTGTCTACAGGTTGGCTACGGCGCAGACGAGAGCCCGTCACGCACGACTGAGGCTGCTTCGGTGCTGAGCTCGGGCCCACCGGGTAGCTGCCTCAGGATCGACCACGGCGCAGGTTGAGGCGATCCGCCGAGACCCAGATACGACGCCGCGTCGTCGTCTCGGATCCCGAAGACGACACCCGAGTCGGTGACGAGGAAACGCGGCCCGGCGTCGCCCACGTCGCCGAGGATGGGCACCGAACGGACGAACGCGCTGAGTCCACCCGGGATGGCGACGGCATCGACGTGCGGCCCGTCGCCATCGGCCTGTGCCAGTCCAGTGACGTCGACGGCATCCAGCGTCCGCCGATAACCCGTCAGCACAACGGTGTTCGACCGACCCGCGGCACCGTCCCGCCGCCACTGCGCGCACACGAGCGCGGCGTCGCGTGCCCCCATCGGTGCCCGCGTTCGGCGCGGAAAGGTGCCGACGGGCAACGTCTCGACCGACATTGCCGTGGCGATGGTCGAGGGAGTGACCGTCGGGATTTCCCCCATTCCTCCGTATGCGAACCGGATGACGTCCGCGGCGACTTCGCCGATGCGCTGAACCCCTTCGGCGAGCACGACGTAGAAGTCGTCGACGTCGGCCCGGGCCACACGCACCACGGTGCCGACGGCCAGCCCGCTCAACGACGGCGGGCCTGCCGCGCCCGCTCCGGCGATGTGCGGCACGGTCACCGCGGGTGCCTCGGGCACCGTGTCGAGCAGCGCGCGCGAAACCGGAAGCGGGGCAACGCCGTCGAGGCTCAGCGCGCGGGCGACCGCACGTTCGCGCAGGTCGACCTCGGCCCGCCACCCGTCGTATAGCAGATACGTCGTCGCAACGCTCTCCGCGCGGGGCGTGACGAGCACCGAGCGCGACGGGTCGAGCGGCGGGAGCGGCTGCCCCACGCTGACGACGGTGCGCTCGGCGTCGCACACCGTCCACGGCGCGTCGCCAAGCGGCCGCCCGATCGCGCCCGGAGCTGCGGGAATGCCGACTCGCGGACCTCGCTTCACCCTCGCGATCGACGCCTCCCCCACCACGACCGGGTTGGCGTCGGTACGGGTGACGAGGCGGGCCGACGCGAGGTTGAACGTCGGGTGCAGCGCATCGCCGATTCGCACGTACACCGCGCCCGACTCCCGCGCCATCACGATCAGCGCATCACCGGGCGCCCCTTGAGGTCTCACGAGCGCCAGCACCGCGCACCCGCCAAACAAGATCGCGGTGAGCACGCATCCCGCGGCAAGGGCCCGGGATTGCGCGCGCATCGGGTCGTCGTCCATTGCGACGTCCCTGCGCACCAAGGCGTGTTCCATGCGACGACCCAGAAAGCGTTGTGCGCTGAGCTGAAGTCGCTTCGCCGGTTGCCGAGTCATGTTCGTCCCCCGGCAATGAGCCTAAGCGCTGATGCAGGCCGCCCAACGCAGCGATCGTCAGCGCCAGCGCGCCCACACGTACGGCACGAGCGAGCGGAGGAAGTCGAGGTCGGGTCCTGGACGGGCGTCGACGAAGGCTTGTTCGAAGTACTCCTCGGCGGCCAAGAGGATGCCTTCGGCGTATTCGCGGGTGAAGTCGACGCTGCCGTAGGAGTCCATCAGGCGGCGCACGGTGCGCGACCATGTCGTCCGAGCGCTCGAGCCTGTCGCGGCGCAGGTAGTCGCTGAGCAGCGTTCGGTCCGCGCCGGTCGCCGTCGACAGCAGGTGCATCAACGTCAGGGTGCGCTTCCCCTCGTACAGGTCGCCGAGGATCTCCTTGCCGTAGGTTCGCTCGTCGCCGATCAGATTGAGCAGGTCGTCGCGGATCTGGAATGCGGCACCGAAGTGGAATCCGAAGCGCACCAAGGGCGCCAGGTCGACCTTGCCTCCCGAGCCGACGAGTGCGCCGACGCGCAGCGGGTGAATCGTCGTGTACCAGCACGTCTTGTGCATGATCAGTTCGAGGTAGTCCTCCGGTCGCAGGTCCTCGACGTTGTCGAGCCTGCCAACCGACTTCGATGGCCTGGCCTTCCAGGGTCCGCATCGCCATGGTGTCGAACTCCTGCCACACCATGTCGGCGAGTTCACCATCGAGCCTGCGGGTTGCGCTTCTCAGCACCTGGCCCGACACGATTGCGAGCCCGTCACCGGCGTTGAGCGCGGCCGCCATCCCGTGCGTCGCCGCAAGTGTCGGTCGGCCACGCCGCATCTCGCTGCCGTCCGCAACGTCGTCATGGACCAGAAACGCGTTGTGTAGCAACTCGATTGCCACGGCGATGCCGAGCACGCCCTCGGGTTCGCCCCCGAACGCGCGGCTGGCGGACAGGCAAAGCGCAGGCCGCAAAGCCTTTCCGGGGCGCGATGGGTACTCCCGCATCGGCCCGTAGAGCCATTGCACCGGTTCACCGTCGGGTATGGCGTCGAGCATCGCTCGGCGCACCACCTTTGCGACCTTTCGCAGGTGGTCCTCGACCTCGGCGACCAGGTCCGGCGCGTCCTGCCGTACTGGTCACGACGCGTGGCGGCGTGATCGCGAGTTCGATCGGCACCCAAAGGTCCGGGTAGCCGTCGACGAGGAGCGTCCCGCGATAGCTGCCTGGTGCCACGTCTTGGCCGATCTCGACCTCGACGGTCACCCCTCGACTACTGCGGGCGGGCAGCGGGACGATGTCGGGCTCGAACCGTAGCTCGCCAGCCGGCACCACCGCACCATCGTGGGCGAGCAGCTCGCTGCACCGCAGCCGAACCTTGCCAAGATCGGTCGACCCGCCGTTGTGTAGCCACACCTCGGTGGTCGCCGTGCACGGCGCCGTGGCCTCGAGCTGCAACGCTCCCGTGGCCGTCGAGGTCACGAAGTCCAACGTCACCGCCGTTGCGCGCGCTGGTTCGTCACCGCGCGGAGCGGAGACCCGAAGGAATTGGTCGGCCATGGTCCACCACGAGCTCACCAGCGGCTGCAGACCGGTCGCGCCGAAGAGGTCTGCGCCCCGTTCGTCGGACACGGGCGCCGCGCCTGCCGCGAATCCGCCGCTGTTGTCCAACTCGGTCGACGCAATCCTCACGAAGCGTTCGACGAGTTCGCTGGCGGCGCGGAAGCCGGCCGCCTGAATCGCACTAAAGGCACGAACGTTGGCCGCGGGATTGAATACCGCCGACCATGGCAATTCGTTGCTGGAACCGCCCTCGTTCGCCTCGTCCACGCGGCTTACCCTCCCGATAACTACGCGCGTTCATGTCCGCACCACGGTATGCTAGCTGGGCAAACGGCGCGAGGGAGGGGCCATGTCGACTCAGCGTGCGCTACTGGAGCTCTACGGCTCGTTGGATTCCGAGATCACGCGGTCGCGCGACGCGAGCACACGTGACGTTGCCGAGCAGTTGCTTCCTGGGCCGGCCGGCGACGGGGGCTGGTATCGAGAGCTCGAACAGTTCATGTTCCCGGACGGCGATTCGTCGCAAGCCGACCCCGACCTGAGGGCGACTCGAACGGAGCCGAACGCGGCCCGGGCACTGCGGGAACTGAATTCGTCGGTTCGCGAAGGCGGTGAGACGCTCTCCGTGCCCGAACTCTCCCGGCTGGTCTACGGCGTGGGTGCGCTCATCCGGGTCAACCACACGGCGACCCGCGGCGGCCCGGAGGACTACAACTGGTTGGACGCCAACGCCGAGAGCGATACGCGGACACTGCTCCTCGACGCGCTCGACCTCGCCGCCCCGACGGTCGGGACGCCCGGCGTGCGCGGGCTCAACGACGTCAACGAGACCCGTGCTCGGCTCGATTCGAGTCTCGATTCCGTCGTGAATATGTTCGCGACGCAGTTCAACAGCCGCGAAGCGTTCAGCGCCGTCGCGACGCAGCTGGCGGCCGACGGACTGATCGACCAACGAATCGCGGACGCGCCGATCGAGCACGCAACGGTCGTCACCGTCGACGGGATCCCTTCGCTCGTCATCGACACCGAGTTCGCCTCGGACCAAGTGTCCTTGAACGCGTTGAAAGCCGTCGTGGATCCGCGCAACTGGCACAACAACTTTCCAGCCTTCTTCTGCGAGATGGATCCCACGGGCCGGCGCCCCGACGACTGGCGACGCGTCCTCGAGACCGTCGGCGTCGCCGCGGTGCCCGGTTCCCGTCGGCTTCGGACCCATCTGAAGTTCTACAAGAGTGAGCTCAACGCGCCGGGGCGCTACGAAGCCCGGCTCGACTACGACCTCAACGACCCGTGTCCCGACGCGCAGGGTGATCGACAGATCGACGTCGATCGCGGCTTCATCAACATGCGCGCGACGGGCGAACCGGATCAGAGCGGTGTCGTGGTGCGCACCCGAAAGGTCGCGCACATCAACGGGATCAAGCCCGAGACGCAGGCGCGTTTCGCGTTCATCTTCGGGTACACGACCGGAGCCAGGGAAATGCTCTTCGGTCCCGCGATGAACCCCGACCCGACCTTCGACTACTACTCGTGGGCGGACGAGGAGGACCGCGCCCCGTCGACCTTGGGCAGTTCAGCGAGACCATCGAGCCCGTCGCATCACTCGGTCGCATCGACGGCCTTCCGGATGGCGGTCGAGTATGCCGAGGACATGTCCGTGATGAATCTCGACCTGGCCGACTTGTGGTTGTCGGGCAAGCTGACGTTGCAGGACGTCGCCGACTACAGCAGCCAGGTCAGCGCACGCCTCGCAAGCGATCCGTTCAAGTTCCTGCAGGCCGTCAGCCGACCCAAGGGAGGTGGCGCATGACCAACCCCAACACGCCGCTTCAACAGCGTGGGGCCGCCGTTCAGCAAGTCGCGCAACAGTTGGTCGGTGAGGCGAGTTCCCTGTGGACGGAGGCCGCCGACCAGAGCGACTCCGCCGAGGGGCTGGGCATCGACGGGCGGATCCAGCTGGTCCACGGTCTCGTGGACCTATGGGTGAAGGGAAATGTTGCGCTGTTGCAGGCGCTGCTCGCAGGACCACGCGGCGGAACCGAGGCGGGGCAGTCGGGTATAAGCACGTTGCGAGCGTCTGAGCCCTTGCCGTCCGAGGTTGTCGTCGTGCCGGCTCAGCCCTATGCGCGCAGGCTCGAAGCCAAGGGCCCCTTCACGCGCGTCGGCCTCGACAAAAGGACCATTCCTCGGTCCTGCATCGCCTTCACACCGGAAGTCCTCGACGCCAACGAGACCGAGTTTCAGATCCACCTCAAGGAATTTCGCTTCGTAGGCGCCAACTACACCGGCACTGTCGTGCTCACGGGCGAGCCCACCGCAGCGAGCGGCCCGGCTCCCGACGAGCAGGTCGTCATCGTCGGATTGTGAGCAACTTCGAAGTACAACCGACGATCGACGAGTCTGCTCGACCGCGCGGTCCACGCCATCAACCGTGGAGACCGGGAGACGGCAGACGCGCTCGCCGGACAGGTGCTCGCCGTCGACGGCGGCAACTCCGACGCGGAGGATCTGCTCGCCGCTCCAGGTGGTCACGGTGAAATCCGCCGCCTGACAATGCTCTTCGCCGATCTGGTCGATTCGACTGCGCTGTCGACCCGCATCGACGTGGAGGTCTACCGCACCGTGGTCGGTCGTTATCGCGACGAGGTCTCCCGATTCGTCAACCATTACGAGGGCCACATCGGCTCCACCAAGGGCGACGGGCTGCTCGCGGTGTTCGGTCATCCCACGGCCCACGAGAACGACGCGCACCGTGCGGTGTACGCCGGGCTCGACATCACCCGCGCCATCGCCGCGCTGAGCGGCAGGGTGAAGGGACAGTTCGGGTTCGACATCAGCGTCCGGGTGGGGATTCACCGCGGACTCGTCTATCTCGACACCGCCCAGGACGACGTCTATGGGCTGGGCGCGAACTTCGCCGCCCGTGTCTGCGGCGCCGCCGACCCCGGCACCGTCGCCGTCTCCGAGACGATCGAGCGGGTCGTCCGCGACACCTTCGAGCTCGAGCGGATGCTTCCACAGACCGTCAAGGGCGTGGACGATCCGATCGTCCTGTACCGCGCCGTAGGCGAAGGCGACGCCCTGACGACCGCTGGGGGGCCGCTGGTCGGCCGCAATGTCGAGCTCGAGTATCTCCAAAGGAGCTGGACGCAGGCGATGGAGGGGACGCTCACCACGCCGGGGGTCGCATTCGAGGGCGAGGGGGGTATCGGCAAGACCCGGCTGGCGTACGCCGCAGTCGACATGGCTCAGCAGGACGGTGCGGCGGTGATCGGCATGTTCGGATCACCCTTCTATGCCGACGTCGGGCTCCGACCCGTCCGGCGGCTGTTGGAACGCCGGTGCGGCATCAAGCGAGACTCCGATCCGGCTGAGCGACTCCGCAAGCTGCAAGCCGAGGTCACGCTGCGCTCACTCGACCCGGCCGCGATGGTCCCGCTGTTGGCGCCCGTGCTCGGCATCAGCTCCGAGAGCGGCTATCAGCCGGCAAGAGCCGAAGGTCCCAAGTTGTACGGGCGGATCGCCGGAGGCATCCACGACTACCTACTTGCGTGCCTCGGCTCCGGACCCGCACTCGTCTTCATCGACGACGTGCACTGGTTCGACGAGGACACCGTCGAGGTAGTCCAGGCGCTGCTGCGCGAGACGAGTGGCCGACTGATGGTGGTGATCACCGGGCGCAAGCTTCCGCCGTTCGCCGACACCACCAGGGTGTTCCAGGTCAGGCCGCTGAGCGACGCCGATGCCGACGAGCTGGTGCTCGCCCTACACCCGAATCTGAAGCGCAAGGCGCGCAACGAAGTACGGGACCGCTGCGATGGGATCCCGCTCTACATCGAAGAGGTGGTGGCCAAGCTCAAGGAGCAAGCGTCCGGTGGCGGCGAATCATCGCAGGTTCCCGATACTCTTTACGAGACCTTGTTCGCACGACTGCGGTCCGGGATCAACACGCTCCCGGTCGTCGAGGCGGCCGCGCTCATCGGCAGCCGCTTCGATCGCGCGCTGCTGTCCTCAGTGGTGAACATGGACGCCCGTGAGATCGACGGACTGCTCGACGAACTCACCCGGGTCCGGGTGTTCGAACCGATCGACGAGGGCAGCTGGCGTTTCCACCACGAACTCCTGCGAGAGGTCGCGGCGGAAGTCTCACCCCCCACCGTTCGCCGTCGGCTGCACAGCCGAATCGCCGACGCCCTTGTCGCCGCCTCTGCCGACGGGAACCCCGAATGGCCGCTGGTTGCACGTCACTACGAATCGGCACAGCGGTTCGACGAGGCCGCAAATGCCCACCAACAAGCCTCGGCGGAGGCCCGACGGCGCGGCGCACTGAACGAGGCGCGGGCGTACCTCAACCGAGCGTTGGAGAACATCGCACGCAGCACTCCCGGTCCCGCGCGCGACCGCCGCGAGATCACAGCACGATTGGAGGCCGGCTTCCTCGCGTCGGCTGCGTTGGGCCACGCAAGCGCGGAGGCAGCCGCTGAGTTCGAACGCTGCCTGCAACTCATCGGAACCGATCCGACCCCGGAGCTCTACGCCACCCTGAATGCGCTGTGGATCTTCTACACCGCCCGTGGCGATCTGCGCCGAGGCACCCAGCTGGCGGAGACGCTCCGGGCGAAGCTGGCACACGTGCCCGGCTTCAAGATGGGCACCGCCGCCACCGCGGGGATTCTGGCCGGCTTCCGGGGAGACTTCCGCACTGCACGCGACGACTTGGAGCGGGCCGCGGCCGGTGCCGAAGACGGCTCCGGGACGGAGGAGAAGACCTATTACGGGCCGAACGACCCCCTCGGGGGCACGTACTCCTGGCTCGCGTTCGTCCGGTTCGTCCAAGGCGAGCTGCGCGAGGCCGAGACGGCACTACGGCAGATGGAAGCTCGAAGCCACGCCGCAGGCTTTCCGCAAGGCGCCTTCAGTTTGTGCTACGGACGATCGATCGAGGCGTTGCTTCGCGTCGAAGCAGGCGAACCCGACCGCGGTGTCGAGGTCGCTGCCGAACTCAGTTCTCTAGCAAGGCATTACGATTTCGACGAGTGGGTGATGGTGGGGTGGAGCGAGGAGAGCGCCGGACGGGCGTTGGCGACGCTGGCCGCAGGCGAGACCGATCCGGCCACGCTGGCACCACACATCGAGACCATGACCACTGTCGTGCAGACGTGGCGCACGTTCGAGGTGAAGACGTTCCTGGCGTTCTACGACGGTGTCCTGGCTCGGCTGCTCACCGCCGCGGGTGATCCAGAAGCGGCGCGGCGACACCTGGATCTCGCCCTGAAGATGGGTCAGGACACCTGGATTCAGTTCTACGACGCCGAATTGTTGCGCTTGCGTGCCCATACGTTCGGCGACCACGAAAGACGGCACCAGCACTTCCGCGACGCAATCGAGCTGGCCCAGCAGCAAGGTGCCCACATCTTCGAGTTGCGGGCGGCCGCCGACGATTTCGAACTCGTCGGCGAACCCGCGCGAGCGGCGTTGCTCGAAGCCTCCCGTCGGCTGCCCGCTGACCAGACGTGGCCCGACCTGGCGCGCGCGCGAGTACTGCTGGAGTGACCCGCAATAGTGGCCGAGTGGCCATCCTCGGCGGAGGGATGGCCGGACTGAGCGCAGCGTGGCGGCTGAGTGAAGCGGGTTGGCGCGACCGATTCGATTCGATCACCGTCTATCAGCGCGGGTGGCGTCTTGGCGGCAAGGCGGCCTCGAGCCGCGGACCACACGGACGTATTGAGGAGCACGGCCTGCACGTCTGGCTGGGCTGCTACGACAACGCGTTTGCGCTGCTCCGCGAGTGCTATGCCGAACTCGACCGTCCCACAACGGATCCGGAGGCGCCCATCAGGAGTTGGGATCAGGCGTTGATCCCCGCCGACAGTCTCGGCATCGCGGATCTGGTCGGCGATGAATGGTTGATTTGGACCGGCGGCCTTGCCGGCAACGATGAGCTGCCGGGCGAACCAAACTCGACGGGCCGCGAGTTCACGGCTGTCGAATTCGTTCGACGCGCGTTGCAGCTGGTGCTTCAGTTCGCCGACTCGTTGGCCGATTCAGGCGACGATGCCCACGGAGGGCCGGACGCCTCCGACTCGACGACCGGATGGCTCGACGTGGTGCGGCGGGGTGTCGTGGAAGCGTTGGCGATATTGGCCAAACCACCGGCGGTAGACGCAATTCGGGCCGATGCGTTGAGCCGACCACTTGACGCGATCCGCGAGGCGCTCGACTACGAGCACCGGCCCGATCACCGGCGCTTCTGGTTGTTCCTGTCGCTCGAGACGGCCACGGTACGCGGAATCATCTCCGACAATCTGGTCACCGACCCACGCGGCTTCCGCGCGATCAACGAAGAGGACTTCTGCGCGTGGATTCTCCGCCACGGCGCTCATCCCGACGTGGTGGAGTTTCCGCTGGTTCGCGGGCTCTACGACATGGTCTTCGGATACGAGGACGGCGATGTCGAGCGCCGGGCATTGGCCGCCGGAGTAGCCCTACTCCTCACCGGAATCGCCCTTTTCCAGTACAAGGGCGCCTTCTTCTGGAAGATGACGGCGGGGATGGGGGACGTCGTCATCGCCCCGCTGTACCAAGCGCTACGCCGACGCGGAGTCGAGTTCGAGTTCTTCCACCGCGTCGACGCACTGCATCTGGACGACCGGCACCAGGCCGTCGAGGCGATCACCGTGGGACGCCAGGTCCGACTCGCCGACGAGGTCGATGAGTACGAACCGCTGACCACCATCGGGGGGCTGCCGGTATTCCCGGACCGCCCGCTTACGGAGCAGCTCTACGAGGGGGCGAAGGTCCGCGAGCTGGAGTCGCACTTCGGTGAGCGCGCGGACGTCGAAACCCGGTTGCTGCGCAGGGGCGTCGACTTCGACCACGTCGTGTTGGCCGCCTCGCTTGGCATGGTCGAACTCGTGGCAGGAGAGCTGATCGCCGACAGCCCGCAATGGCGTGACATGACGACGCACCTGCGCACGGTGGCCACCCAGGCATTTCAACTGTGGCTCCGCCCCGATGAGAAGTCCCTGGGTTGGGGCTGCCCCGGCGTGACCACCAGCGGATACGTCGCACCCTTCGACACCTGGGCGTCGATGCCACAGACCCTGTGGGCCGAACAGTGGCCCGACGACGACCACCCACAGACCGTGGCGTATTTCTGCGGAGCGCTGAATGCGTTGTGGCCCAACGCCGAGGACCCCGAGGAATACGTTGCCCAGTGCCGTGCGAAGGTGCTTGCCGACGCGGTCGCGTACCTCGACGACCACGTCGGGCTCTACCTCCCCGGAGCGGTAACCGAGCACGGCTTCGCCTGGCACCTGCTCACTGGCGTCAACGGCCACCGTGGCGCAGCTGCCTTGGAGACCCAGTACGTGAGCGTGAACATCGACCCCTCGGACCGCTACGTCCAATCGGTTCCGGGATCTGACAAGTTTCGACTCCGGTCGGACGAAAGTGGTTACGACAACCTGGTTCTGGCGGGCGACTGGACCGATTCCGGCTTCAACGCCGGATGCATCGAGGCCGCTGTCATGTCGGGCCTGCAAGCGGCCAACGCACTGCTTGGTCGAGGCCACCGCTATCGCATCCGCGGTTTCTACATGCCCTGACGGTCAGCCGAGCCGGGCGACGTCGAGCGTCACCCCAGCCGCGGGGAGCCGCGCCAACAGCGCGTCACCCATCGCCGTAGCAGGCGTCAACACGCCGCTCCGATCGGACAGCCGATCCCGATCGACCGCCAAGGCGAGCGCACTCTCGCCAAGGAGCACGGCCGTCGCCGCGTAGCCGGGGTCACCCTGCTGAGCCATCGAGGCCACGTACCGCATCCCAAGGGTCGTCGTCGTATACGTCTCGACCCTGTAGTGGCCACGCGAAAGGTGCTCGTCATCAATGTTCGGCCGCGAAGTGAGAGCTCTCGAGCAGCCCAGGGGGAAACATCCGCAGGTACGGGCCGCCGAGTCGGGAGGCCCCGGCGATGGTCGCGTTGGTCATGGCCGCCATGGCGGGCGCGGCGACGGAGGAACCCATGCTCGCGGTTTCCACGTAGCGGAACCGGCGGCCGTAGCGCCAGTCGAGTAGTGCGTTGGACCGTCGGACACATCGCGTGTTGTACAGCGCCATCAGGTAGCCGCTGGTCCAGATCCCCGCCAGTTCGGGGGCGAGCTCGACGCCCCTGTGCAACGACACGTCCGGCTGCGGGCCGAGATCGGGCTCGGCCGCACGGTCGGGACTGAGGCTGTAGGGATCGTCGAGCATTCGCCGCGCTTCGGGATCACCGGAGCCGGCACGCACTAGCTCGACCATCGTTTCGACCGTCCCTCGCGAGAAGCCGAACGCATAGTTCGCGGTCCGCAGGACGAACGTGGTTTCGCCCAATTCGCCCGCCCCGTCGGCAATCGCTCGTTGGTGCAGTGCATAAACGGTCAAATCCGAAGGGATGGAGTCGAATCCGCAGGAGTGCACGATGCGGGCGCCGGTTTCGACGGCCCGCCGGTGGTGCATGTCGATGCTTTGCCGTACGAACGGAACCTCCGCTGCGAGGTCGACGTAGTCCGTTCCGGCCGCCGCGCACGCGGCGACGACCGGCAGACCGTTCGCCCCATAGGGACCCACGGTGCTGACCACCACGCGGGTTCGGGCGGCGACCTGGTCCAGCACGCCCGGCTGGTGGGTATCGATCACGATGAGCGGCCATCCGTGGGCACTCTCGGGCAACGCCCGTCGCACGCTTTCGAGCCGTTCGGCGGATCGGCCGGCCAACGCCACTCTGATTCCGGTGCCGCTTCGCGCCAGGTGCCGTGCGGTCAGCTTGCCTGCCACTCCGGTGGCTCCGAGAAGCACGACGTCGAGGTCACGCTGCCCGGCCCCCATGGCGACTGAGGCTACCCGAGCGCCGTCACCCGGGCCGGTGCTCAACGTTCGGAAACGGTGTTCAGCCCTCGTCCTTCGCGCGCCGCTCGCGATACGCGGCCACGTGCTGACGGTTTCCGCAGTTTCCGGTGTCGCAGAACATGCGGGATCGGTTGCGCGACAGGTCCGTCAGCACCGCCTCGCAGTCGGGCGCCGCGCACGTCTTGAGCCGCCGCAGCTCACCCGCGCGGATGAGGTCGGCCAGTGACATCGCCATCTCGGCGCCCATGCGCTGCCAGAGCGGGTCGTGGATCGACGCGAGGTGCAGGTGCCATTCGGGCATCTCCGCGTGCCGGGTCAGCCACGGCATGGCGCGGGTGTCGCTCAGCAGGGCGTTGACCTGACCGACGACGCGCTCCTCGTCGTCGGCCGTAGCCCAGATCTTGCCGAGTCGGTCGCGCAGTCGGTGCACGGACTCGAGTTCGGCGGCGTCCCTGTCGCGGCGCCCCGTCCACCCGAAAGCGTTGAGGTACTCGTCGAGCTTCGACATGTCGCCCAGTTGCTCGCCGTCGACGCGATCGGTGTTGATCAGGACACATGCGGCCCGCAACGTGAGCTCCGTGTCATGACTGAAAATCATTTGACTCATGACTCCCTTCAGCGGTAGCGTCATGACCAACTTCTATTTTACTCATTACATGCCTGGAGGTGCCACATGACTGCGCAGCTGGACAAGACGCCTGCCACGGTCGACCACTTCCGGCTGGGACTGCTCTTCGCGATCGCCTCTGCGTTCAGCTTCGGGTTGTCCGGGCCCCTGGCCAAGTCGCTGATGGAAGCCGGCTGGAGCCCGACCGCAGCTGTCACCGCGCGGCTGGCAGGCGGCGCACTGGCGATGGCGCTGTTCGCCACGGTCATGAAGCCCGACTGGGTCCGCGAGGCGCTGGCGCACGCGAAGACCGTCGTGGCCTACGGCCTGGTCCCGATCGCGGGCGCGCAGCTCTGCTACTACAACGCCGTCTCGCACCTGTCGGTCGGCGTCGCCCTCCTGCTCGAATACACCGCCCCGCTGCTCGTCGTGGGTTGGCTGTGGGCCACCACCCGGCACCGTCCGAGCAATCTCACGATGGCAGGCGTCGTGCTCGCCGTCGCGGGAATCATGTTGGTACTCGGTGTCTTTCAAAGCGGTGGATTCTCCGGCGCGCACGTCAACCTGGCAGGCGTCGGCTGGGGCCTGGCCGCTGCCGTCTGCGCGGCGTGCTACTTCGTCATGTCCGACGAAGTCACCGCCGACGGCAGCGGGCTGAACTCCGTCACGCTCGCCGCGGGCGGACTGATCGTCGGCGCGGTCGCGGTCGCGGCACTCGGCCTCACCGGCGTGATGCCGCTGACATTCGCCACGAACGACGCCGTCATCGCCGGCTGGACGACGTCCTGGGTCGTCCCGGTCATCGCGCTGGCCTTGGTGCCCACGGCGATCGCCTACACGCTCGGCATCATGGGCATCGCCCGCCTGCGGCCGCGGTTCGCCTCCCTCGTCGGGCTCGCCGAGGTGCTGTTCGCGGTGCTCGCAGCGTGGGCCCTGCTCGGGGAGGCGATGACGCCGATCCAGGCCGTGGGTGGCGCGGTGGTGCTCGCTGGACTAACGCTCGCGCGCCAGGGCGATCGCAGCGAGAAGGTCGCGCAGGCCGGCTGGCCGGAGGCTCCGGTCGACGGGGCGTGCTCCGAGTAAACGATTGGTCGTCGCTGAGTTTCGTATGTGAAGATGGCCTACGTGAACTTGCTGAAAACGGCGGCCCGACTGGGCGCGATCGCATCGGCGCTCGTCTGCAGTGCCACCTTGTTCACCGCGGCACCCGCGGTCGCCGAGGGTCCGTGCCCCGACATCGAGGTGATCTTCGCTCGCGGTACCAACGACGCCCCGGGAGTGGGCCGCGTCGGCCAGGCCTTCATCGACGGGCTGCGCCCGTTGGTCGGCGGCCGCACCGTCACCGGCTACGCGGTCAACTACCCCGCCGACTTCGACTTCCTCACGGCGGCCGACGGCGCCAACGACGCGGCCGTTCGCATCGCCCAGATGGTGGCGCAGTGCCCCTCGACCCGACTCGTGCTCGGTGGTTACTCGCAGGGCGCCGCCGTGGTCGACATGCTGGCCGGTGTTCCACCGCTCGGCAACAGGATCGGTGACATCGGCTCGGCGCCCCCGCTGGACCCGGGTCTGCAGCAATCCATCGCCGCGGTCGCGGTGTTCGGCAACCCGTCTGCGAAGTTCTCGCTGCCGCTCACGAACTCGGTCTGGGGGGGCCGGGCAATCGACCTGTGCAAGGACGGCGACCCGATCTGCTCGCGCGGCCGCAACCCCTTCGCACACAGTGACTACGTGACCGCCGGCCTCGCCCAACAGGCCGCGAATTACGTCGGCGGGTTCATTTAGCCGGGCTTCCGGTTATCATTTGGCGTGCCGTTCAACAGAGTGCGCCGCTTGGCCGTTGCCTGCGCAACCGCCACGCTCGCCGCCTCCGCCGCCCTGCTGATTCCCGTGATATCGCCGTCGGCCGTTGGTGGGCTCGGCACCGCGTCGGCCGACTGTCCCGACATCGAGGTCGTCTTCGCCCGTGGCACGGACGAAGCCCCGGGCCTGGGGCGCATCGGCGGAGCCTTCGTCGACTCGTTGCGCAACAAGGTCGGAGGACGTTCCGTCGGCGCGTACGCCGTGAACTACCCCGCGTCGTACGACTTCCTGGCCGCCGCCGGCGGCGCCAACGACGCCAGCGGCCACGTTCAGTTCATGATGGGTGCCTGCCCCAACACCAGGCTGGTGCTCGGCGGCTACTCGCAGGGCGCGGCCGTCATGGACGTCATCGCTGCGGTGCCTGTTCCCGCCATCGGATTCAACAACCCGCTACCGCCCAACACGCCCGACTTCGTGGCCGGCATCGCCGTTTTCGGCAACCCGTCAGCCAAGCTGGGCCTGCCGCTGACCACCAGCCCGGTGTGGGGCGGCCGGTCCATCGACCTGTGCAACGCTGATGACCCCGTCTGTCAGACCGACGGCCAGAACGTGCCCGCGCACCGGGCCTATGCGCCTGGACCCACCGATCAAGCCGCGGGCTTCATCGCGGGGCTGCTCTAAATCCACAACCGGTTTCGGCCTACGTGACGTCGATGCGTTCGGCTAACATCACCTCGTGATCCGTCGCCCGCTTCGCAGGTTCATCGTCACAGCTGCCGTCACGGCATTCACGGCAACTGCGGTGGTGGTGGCTCCCGCAGTCACCACCGTCGGCATTCCATCGGCCTCCGCGGCTTGCCCGCCGGTCGAGGTGATCTTCGCTCGCGGTCGCCTGGAGGCCGCAGGCGCCGGGCAGATCGGCAACACGTTCGTCAGCGGGCTTCGCCAGAAGTCGGGCAAGAACGTCAACCTCTACGCGGTGCAGTACCCCGCCGACAATCAGATCGACGTCGGCGCCAACGACATGAGCCGACGCGTCCAGAGCACCATGGCCAACTGCCCCGACACCCGGATCGTGCTCGGCGGGTACTCGCTGGGCGCCGCCGTCACCGACGTCGTGCTGGCCGTGCCGTTCGATTTCTTCGGATTCAAGGAGCCGTTGCCACCCGGCGCCGATCAGCACATCGCCGCGGTCGCCCTGTTCGGCAACGGCAGCGCGTGGGCCGGACCGATCACGAACTTCAACCCGACCTACAGCGAGCGCACCATCGAGTTGTGCCACGGCGCTGATCCGATCTGCAATCCCGCGGATCCGAACACGTGGGAGAACAACTGGTCGGATCATCTGGCCAAGGCGTACATCGATGCCGGCATGGTTAACCAGGCCGCCGACTTCGCCGCGGGCCGGGTCTGACGCGCGTCGAACGTGACGCCAGTGCGACTTTCGAGCGGATACTTCGCGCTGGCGTCACGTTCGACGGAAACTCAGCCCAGTTCGGTTACGGACCGCACGTCGCGCGTCACCCTGGTGCGAGCCGCGAGCTCGGAGTCGTCCGGATAGTCGACCCTGACGAGCGTCAGCCCCCGCGCCGGCGCGGCAGTGAACTCGCTGGACCGCGCCGCCGACGTGAGTAGCGCTGCACACCAACCCGGTTCGCGACGGCCCTCGCCCACCGCGAGGAGCGCGCCGACCAACGATCGCACCATCGACCAACAGAACGCATCCGCGCTGACGTACGCGGTGATCCGATCCCCTTCGCATGCCCAGTCCAACCGCTGCAGGTCGCGGATGGTGGTGGCGCCCTCGCGATGTCGGCAGAACGCCGCGAAGTCGTGCAATCCCACCAACCGTCGGGACGCTTCGGCCATGGCCTCCACGTCCAGCGGGCGCGGCCAGGTCGTCACGTAGCGGGCGAGTCGCGGCTCGACGCCATACGGCGCGGTGGAGAGCCGGTACTCGTAGTGCCTGCGCAGCGCCGAGAACCGCGCGTCGAAACCGGCCGGGGCACGCGCGACGTCGAACACTCGGACGTCGGTCGGCAGAAACCGCCCGAGCCTGCGCACCAACGGCAGAAATTCCGGATCGTGGGGACGCGGGGTGCGCGGCTGCGCGTGAACGAGCGCCTCGCCGGGCACGTCGACGTGCGCGACCTGCCCGGTGGCGTGCACGCCGGTGTCCGTACGCCCGGCCGCGCGCACGGCCACCGGCACCCGGAACACGGTCGACAACGCCTCGTCGAGCACGCCTGCCACCGTCCGCTGCCCGGTCTGTGCGGCCCAGCCCGCGAATTCGGTTCCGTCGTAGGCGATGTCGAGGCGAAGACGAACGTGCCCGCCACCGGAGTCGATGGCGGGCACGTTCATGGTTTCGATGAGCGCTTGCGCGAAGAGCCTAGGAACCGTTACGACTTGGCGTCGTCAGCCTTGTCGTCGGCCTCGGCCTCGGCGACCTCAGCAGGCTGCTCCTCGGCCGCGGCCTCGTCGGCGGCTTCCTGAGCGTCCTCGCTCGCGGCATCCTCAGCCTCGACCTCGTCGACGGTCTCCTCGACGGGATCGGCCGGAGCCTCCTCGACCGCCGGAGCGGCCTTGGTGGCGGCCTTCGAACCCGCGGCGCGGCGGGCCCGGTCGGCTTCGTTCGTCGCGGTCTTCTCCCGCACCAACTCGATGACGGCCATCGGGGCGTTGTCGCCCTTGCGTGCCTCCACCTTGATGATGCGGGTGTAGCCGCCCTCGCGGTCGGCGAAGAACGGGCCGATCTCGGCGAACAGGACGTGGACGATGTCCTTGTCGCGGATCTTCTTCATCACCTCACGCCGGTTGTGCAGCGTGCCCTTCTTGGCGTGGGTGATGAGCTTCTCCGCGTAGGGCCGCAACGCCCGTGCCTTTGGCTCGGTCGTCTTGATCCGGCCGTGCTCGAAGAGCGACGTGGCCAGGTTGGCCAGCAGCGCCTTCTGGTGCGAGGACGACCCGCCGAGGCGGGGACCCTTGGTGGGCTTGGGCATTGCGACTATCTCCTAAATGGGGCCGGTCCCCGTATCAGGTAGGACCGGGACGGATTGGTTAGAGCTGTTCGGTTTCGGCGAAGTCCTGGTTGTCGTCCAGGTCGTAGCTGGCATCGCTGTTCCAGGTGCCGGTGGCGACGTCGTAGCCGGCGACCTCCGACGGGTCGAACGTGGCCGGGCTGTCCTTCAGCGAGAGCCCCAGCTGGTGCAGCTTGATCTTCACCTCGTCGATGGACTTCTGGCCGAAGTTGCGGATGTCCAGCAGGTCGGACTCGGTACGCGAGACGAGCTCGCCCACCGTGTGCACGCCTTCGCGCTTGAGGCAGTTGTACGAACGCACCGTCAGCTCGAGGTCGTCGATGGGCAGCGCGAACGACGCGATGTGGTCGGCCTCCGCTGGCGACGGGCCGATCTCGATGCCCTCGGCCTGGTCGTTGAGTTCCCGGGCCAGACCGAACAACTCGACCAGGGTCTTGCCCGCCGATGCCAGCGCGTCGCGCGGGCTGATCGAGTTCTTGCTCTCGACGTCGAGGATCAGCTTGTCGAAGTCGGTGCGCTGCTCGACGCGGGTGGCCTCCACCTTGTAGGTGACCTTCAGCACCGGGCTGTAGATGGAATCGACCGGGATGCGGCCGATTTCAGCGCCCGAGGCCTTGTTCTGCACGGCGGGGACGTAGCCACGGCCGCGCTCGACGACGAGCTCGACCTCGAGCTTGCCCTTGTCGTTCAGCGTCGCGATGTGCATGTCGGGGTTGTGCACCGTCACGCCGGCAGGCGGAACGATGTCACCGGCGGTGACCGAACCCGGGCCCTGCTTGCGCAGGTACATGGTGACGGGCTCGTCCTCCTCGGACGACACGACCAGGCCCTTGAGGTTCAGGATGATGTCGGTGACGTCTTCCTTCACCCCGGGGACGGTGGTGAACTCGTGCAGCACGCCGTCGATGCGGATGCTGGTGACTGCGGCGCCCGGGATGGACGACAGCAGGGTGCGCCGAAGCGAATTGCCAAGGGTGTAACCGAATCCCGGCTCCAGGGGCTCGATGACGAACTTGGACCGGTTCTCGGCCAAGGACTCCTCGGACAGGGTGGGCCGCTGAGAAATCAGCATGTTCTTCCATCTCCTTCTCGGCACCCGCTATTTGATGCCGGTCATGTGACCCTGGTGTCCGCGGGGCGGCTCCAGGCGCCTGCGTGCCCGCCGGTGGCGGGGGCAGGGGTCTTGTTACTTCGAGTAGAACTCGACGATCAGCTGCTCCGAGAGCGGCACGTCGATCTGTGCCCGCTCGGGCAGTTGGTGGATGAGGATGCGCTGACGCTCCCCCACCACCTGCAGCCATGCCGGAATCGGACGTTCACCCGCGACGGCGCGCGCGATCACGAACGGGTCGGTGTTCAGCGACGTGTCACGCACGTCGACGATGTCGTACTGCGAGACGCGGTAGCTGGGGATGTCGACCTTCACGCCGTTGACGGTGAAGTGGCCGTGGCTGACCAGCTGACGGGCCATGCGACGCGTGCGGGCGAGCCCGGCGCGGTACACGACGTTGTCGAGCCGACTCTCCAGGATCTGGAGCAGGTTCTCGCCGGTCTTGCCCGAGACGCGGTTGGCCTCTTCGTAGTAGCGGCGGAACTGCTTCTCCATGACGCCGTAGGTGAAGCGGGCCTTCTGCTTCTCCTGCAGCTGGTCGCGGTATTCGCTCTCCTTGATCCGCGCGCGGCCGTGCTGGCCGGGCGGGTAGGGGCGCTTCTCGAATGCTTGATCCCCACCGACGAGGTCGACGCCGAGGCGGCGCGACTTGCGGGTGACGGGTCCGGTGTAACGAGCCATGAGTTTCTAGATCCTCCCTAGACCCGGCGCCGCTTGGGCGGGCGGCAGCCGTTGTGCGGCTGCGGGGTGACATCGGAAATCGCGCCAACTTCAAGGCCTGCGGCCTGCAGCGAGCGGATTGCGGTCTCGCGGCCCGAGCCCGGGCCCTTGACGAACACGTCGACCTTCTTGACGCCGTGCTCCTGCGCCTTGCGGGCCGCGTTCTCGGCGGCCAGCTGCGCGGCGAACGGCGTCGACTTGCGCGAACCCTTGAAGCCGACGTGGCCCGAGGACGCCCAGGCGATGACGTTGCCCTGCGGATCGGTGATCGAGACGATCGTGTTGTTGAACGTGCTCTTGATGTGTGCGGCGCCGTGAGGAACGTTCTTCTTTTCCTTGCGGCGGGTCTTCTGCCCCTTCTTGGGGGCAGAGCCTGTTGCCTTCTTTGCTGGTGGCATCCGGGGTTACCTGGCCTTCTTCTTGCCGGCGATGGTGCGCTTCGGGCCCTTGCGGGTGCGCGCGTTGGTCTTGGTGCGCTGGCCGCGCACGGGCAGGCCGCGACGATGCCGCAGGCCCTGGTAGCAGCCGATCTCGATCTTGCGACGGATGTCGGCCTGCACCTCGCGGCGCAGGTCACCCTCGACCTTGAGATTGCCTTCGATGAAGTCGCGCAGCTGGGAGACCTGATCGTCGGTCAGGTCCTTCGTGCGCAGGTCCCGGTCGATGCCGGTGCCGTCCAGGATCTCCTGGGAACGGGTACGGCCGATGCCGTAGATGTAGGTCAGCGCGATCTCCATGCGCTTGTCGCGCGGGAGATCGACACCCATGAGACGTGCCATCAGGCAGTTATTCCTTCTCTATGCGGAGGTCTTGTCCCAGTCCGTTCCCGCCTCTGGCGGGGTCCGGCCTCCGTGCCGGACGTGGATGTTTGCTCGCTCGCGCGAGCGCTCATCGCTGATGAGCGGCCAATCCGCTCACTGGTACTGGGAGGTCTGCATTCAGTTGTGGGTGGTGCTACGGGTCGCGCCGTGACGCCCTGGGACTAGCCCTGACGCTGCTTGTGGCGCGGATCAGAGCAGATCACCATGACCCGCCCGTGCCGGCGGATCACCCTGCACTTATCGCAGATCGGCTTGACGCTCGGGTTCACCTTCACGGCTGTTCGATCCTTCTAGCTGTAGTTCTTCAGACTCGCGCGAACGCTGGTCTTTGGGTCTTGGAGTGGTTCTGCGTTTGGGACTGAGTTACTTGTACCGGTACACGATGCGGCCCCGGGACAGGTCGTATGGAGAGAGCTCCACGACGACGCGGTCCTCGGGCAGGATGCGGATGTAGTGCTGCCGCATCTTGCCGCTGATATGGGCGAGCACCTTGTGTCCGTTCTCCAGCTCAATGCGGAACATCGCATTGGGCAGAGGCTCGACCACGCGGCCCTCGACCTCGATGGCACCGTCTTTCTTGGCCATGCTGTCTGGCGATCCTTGCTTTTGGTTTCGTATGTGTTTACGCCCGCTGCAGCGCAACCTTCGATCCGACTAAGAACGTGGGCCGGATCGGGAGAAATTCCCAATGGTCCGAGACAAAACACGCAGAAAGTCGGCGCGGAAGCCGCACCGTTGGTCCATGGTACTCGCTCGGAGGGCCCGCCCCAAAATCGTCGGCACCTGGCTCCGCGACGGGGTGCGGGGATCGGCTCGAGCTCCGACCCGCGCAGGTCACCGATCACTCTATGAGCGATCTCGGTGCAACGCCAGGGCATGCGTCGGCCGTGGGTCACCCGATGGGGCGGCCGGGGCTCAGGTGGTTTCGGCCGACGCCTTGATCGCGGCGAGCGTCTCGGGGATGCCGCTCTTGGCGGCCGCGCTGCGCGCTGCGATCTCGTCGTCGGCCCGCTCGCCGTAGCGGTCGCGGAACCCGGCGATGCCCTTGGGCAGGAACTTCCACGATTGGGTCAGTCGGGTGCTCGGGCTTGCCGCCCCGGTCGCTTCGCTCCTGCCCGCCGAACCGTCCGCCGGCTCGAGCGCGAACCCCCAGCGGACCCAACCGTCGTTGACCTCCCAGGCGAACTCGCGCCCCGGGTCGGCGGCCACCACCTGGCTGCGCGTCTCCCACGTCCGCTCGGCATTCTGGTTGCGACCAGTGAACCATGCCCCCACGTGCGGACCTTCGCCGTCGTCCCACCAACACGCCCGGCAGACGGGGCTCCACTCGCCCATCCGGGTGACGTCGGAAACCATGGCGTACGTCGCCTCGGGGTCGCGCGCAATGAGGATCGAGTCCGCGTATTCGAGATCGGTCACACCCCCGGAGTCTAGGCACCCCGACAACCCAGCCACTGACCCGATATCCACTGGACTGGCAGCGCATAATTGGAAGTGATGACTGGACCTGATCACCAGCCCCGTAAACCCGCAATCCTCACCGTCGATGACGACCCCGCAGTGTCGCGCGCCGTCGCCCGCGACCTTCGCAAGCACTACGGCGAGCGGTACCGCATCGTCCGCGCCGAGTCCGGCGCCGACGCGATCGAGACGCTCAAGGAACTGAAGCTGCGCGGCGACACCGTCGCCGTGTTCGTCGCCGACTACCGGATGCCCGGCATGAGCGGCATCGAGTTCCTCGAGAAGGCGATGGACTTCTTTCCGCTAGCACGCCGGGTGTTGTTGACCGCATACGCCGACACCCACGCCGCGATCGACGCCATCAACGTCGTCGACCTCGACCACTACCTGCTCAAGCCATGGGATCCGCCCGAGGAGAAGCTCTACCCGGTGATCGACGGCCTGCTTGAGGAGTGGCGGGCGGTCGGCGACCGGGCGATGCCGTTCACCAAGGTGATCGGCCACCGCTGGAACCAGCGCTCCTGGGAAGTGCGGCAGTTCCTCGCGCGAAATGAGTATTCGTTCCGCGCGTTCATGGCCGACGAGACCAAGGGCAAGCAGCTGCTCGACGCTGCGAGTCTGGACGGCAGCACGCTGCCCGTCGTCATCACCGAGAAGGGCGAGACGCTGGTCGATCCGACGGACGTCGAGCTCGCCACGATGCTCGGCCTGTCGACGAGTCCGCAGCTGGAGATGTACGACCTGGCGGTGATCGGCGGTGGTCCGGCCGGGCTCGCCGCGGCGGTGTACGGCGCGTCCGAAGGCCTCAAGACGGTCCTCATCGAGAAGGCCACCACGGGTGGGCAGGCGGGTCGCAGCTCGAAGATCGAGAACTACCTGGGCTTTCCGACCGGGATCTCGGGTGCCGAGCTCACCACGTCCGCGCGACGGCAGGCCGAACGCTTCGGCGCCGAGGTCATCACGACGAGGGAGGCGGGCAGGCTCGACGTCAACGGCGTCGGCGCGGCCCACTCGATCAAGTTCACGGAGGGCAACACCATCGGCGCCCGCGCCGTCATCCTGGCCACCGGCGTCGACTACCGCCAGCTGGAGATCTCCGGGTGTTTCGACAACCCCGAGGACACCCTCCCCAACTACATCGGCCGTGGCGTCTACTACGGCGCTTCGGTGTCCGATAACAACGAATGTGCGGGCGAGGACGTCTTCATCGTGGGAGGCGCCAACTCGGCGGGCCAGGCCGCGATGTACATGTCGGCGAAGGCGCGCTCGGTGACGATGCTGATCCGCGGGCCGTCGCTGGAGGCGGGCATGTCGCAGTACCTCGTCGACCGGGTCACCAAGACCGAGAACATCACCGTTCGGACGTGCACGGAGGTCATCGACACCGTCGCCACGGACGACCACCTGTCGGGGCTGGTGCTGCTCGACAAGCGAACCGGGGAGACCGAGACCGTCACCTGCGATCGGATGTGCTGCTTCATCGGAGCGACGCCGCGCACCGAGTGGTTGGAGGAAGCGGGAATAGCCCGCGACGACTACGGCTTCATCCTGTCGGGACCCGACCTTCGCGAGAAGGTCGGGTGGACGCTCGACCGTCCGCCGCACCACCTGGAAACAAGTGTGCCGGGTGTCTTCGTTGCAGGAGATGTGCGTTCCGAGTCCGCCAAGCGTGTGGCGGCCGCCGTCGGCGAAGGGTCGATGGCGGTGATGTTGGTGCACCGATACTTGGCCGAGGCCTGAGAGGAACGACGATGGGCGACAAGTGCCTTCCCGACGAGCTCCGGACGTTGTTCCTTTTCGAAAAATTGAGCGACGAGCAGCTGGCGACGCTGTGCGAACACGGCCACATCGCCACCTACGAACCGGGTCCCATCTGCATCGAGGGTGAGCCTGCGACGTGCTTCTACGTGCTGATCGACGGTGAACTGGTGATGTCCAAGCGCTCCGGCGGGGACGACATCGTGACCAACCGGACGTCGCAACGCGGCGTGTACTGCGGGGCGTGGAGCGCGTTCGACCCCAACGAGGACCACCTCTACGAGGCGTCGGTCCGCGTGACGCGTCCGTCGAGGTTCTTCGTGCTCGACGCCGAGGCCTTCGGTTGGTTCGTCCAGACCGAGTTCCCGATGGCGGTGCACCTGCTCGAGGGCCACAAGGTCGGCGGCATGCAAACCCGCAAGATCATCGATCAGCGCGAGAAGCTGCTGGCGCTGGGCACCCTCACCGCGGGGCTCACCCATCAGTTGAACAACCCGGCGGGAGCCAACGCGCGCGCCGTCGCCGACCTGCGTGACCGGGTCGGCAAGATGCGGCACAAGCTGTCGATGCTCGCCGACGGCAAGTTCACCCCCGAGGCGCTACGGGTCCTGGTCAGCATTCAGGAGCAGGTGGCCGAGCAGGTGGCCAAGTCGAAGTCCGTCGAACTCAGCGCGATGGAGACATCCGACCGCGAGGACACCATGGGCGAATGGCTCGACGACCACGGCATCGACGCCGCGTGGGACTTCGCACCGACGTTCGTCGAGGCCGGCCTCGACATCGACTGGCTGGAGCGCATCTCGGCGTCGGTCGACGACGTCGACGCGACCGCGTCGCTTCAGAGCGCCATCGGGTGGCTGAAGTACACCATCGAGACCGAACTGCTCATGAACGAGATCGCCGACGCCAGCAAGCGCATCTCCGATCTGCTCGCCGGCGCCAAGCAGTACTCGCAGATGGACCGCGCCGAATACCAGACCGCCGACATTCACGAGGGCCTGCACAGCACGCTCAAGACGATCTTCGGCGACCGCGTCGGCAAGGACAAGCCCATCGCCCTGGTCAAGGACTGTGACCGCACGATCCCCCAAATCTCTTGCTACCCAGGCGATCTCAATCAGGTGTGGACCAACATCATCGACAACGCCATCCAGGCCATGGACGGCCACGGCACGCTCACGCTTCGCACCATGCGCGAAGGCGACGACTCGGTGCGCGTCGAGATCTGCGACGACGGTCCCGGAATCCCCTCAGAGATCGTCGACCGCATCTTCACCCCGTTCTTCACCACCAAGCCGCTGGGCAAGGGCACCGGGATCGGACTGGACTTCGCCTGGCAGATCGTGGTCAAGAAGCACCACGGCAACATCAGGGTCGAGTCGAAGCCCGGCGACACCCGGTTCATCATCGTGTTGCCCTTGGTGGCGCCCCGGCCGCCCGAGGAACTGGTCACCGAAGGCGAGCACGCCGCGGCCTCGTTCGGATCAGACTGAGCGCTTTGGAATAGGCCGTCCAGCGGGCAAGGTTGACGCAACCATGACACAACCCAATCTCGGCAAGTACGGCGTATTCGGGCACTACTCACTGTGGAAGCAGCTTTCCGCCGCGCAGCTTCAGGAAGTCGAATCCCTCGGCTACGGAGCCATCTGGGCAGGCGGCTCTCCACCCGCCGAACTCGACTGGATCGAGCCCATCCTGGGTGCGACCGAGAACTTGCAGCTCGCCACTGGCATCGTCAACGTCTGGACCGCGGAGGCAGGCCCGACCAGCGAGTCGTTCCACCGCATCGAGGCCGCCTATCCCGGCCGGTTCCTGCTCGGGATCGGCGTCGGCCATCCCGAGGCGCATACCGAGTACAAGAAGCCGTACGACGCGCTCACCGAATACCTCGACAAACTCGACGAGTACGGCGTGCCCAAGGACCGTCGCGTGGTCGCCGCACTGGGCCCGCAGGTGCTCAAGCTGTCGGCCCGCCGTAGCGCGGGCGCCCACCCCTACCTGACCACCCCGGAGCACACCGCGCAGGCACGCGAGCTCATCGGGCCGGAGGCGTTCCTCGCGCCAGAGCACAAGGTGGTGCTGACCACCGACGCCGCACAGGCCCGCGCCGTGGGCCGCAAGGCTCTGGAGATCTACCTGAACCTCGCGAACTACCTCAACAACTGGAAGCGGCTGGGGTTCACCGATGCCGACGTCGCCAAGCCGGGCAGCGACGCCCTGGTGGATGCCGTCGTCGCCCACGGCAGCACCGAAGCCATCGCCGCGCGACTCAAGCAGCACCTCGACGCAGGCGCCAACCATGTTCCCGTTCAGGTGTTGACGGGTACTGACAAGCTGGTGGCTGCACTCGCAGACCTCGCTGGGCCGCTCGGCCTGCAGTGACCTGATTCGCGACCTGACCGTCACACCGAAGGGAACCGCCATGACCCATCAGCGAGAAGCGAAGCGAGATCGCGCATGACCGAAGCCGTCGACCTCAAGCCCAACCTTGGCCGATTCGGGGTGTGGACGTTTGGGGCGCCCAAGCCGGACCAGGCCGTCGAGATCGAGAAGCTGGGCTATGGCGCGGTATGGATCGGCGGTTCGCCGGCAGGCGACCTGAAGTACGTCGAGCCGATCCTGGAGGCCACCGAGACGCTGCAGGTGGCCACCGGCATCATCAACGTCTGGACGGTGAAGGCCCAGGAGGTCGCCGAGGCCTATCACCGTGTGGAGCAGGCATATCCGGGCCGATTCCTGCTCGGCGTCGGGATCGGGCATCCCGAGCACACCGAGGAGTACCGCAAGCCGTACGACGTGCTCGTCGAGTACCTCGACGCGTTGGACGTCGCCAAGGTGCCGACCAGCCGCAGGGTGATCGCCGCGTTGGGACCCAAGGTGCTCAAGCTCTCGGCCGCCCGCAGCGCGGGCGCGCATCCGTACTTGACCACGCCGGAGCACACCGGGCAGGCCCGCAACATCGTCGGCAACACGGTGTATCTGGCGCCCGAGCACAAGGTCGTGCTGACCACCGACGCCGAAGAGGCGCGCAAGATCGGGCGCGACACGGTCGACTTCTACCTGAATCTCAGCAACTACCTGAACAACTGGAAGCGGCTGGGCTTCACTGACGACGACATCGCCAAGCCGGGCAGCGACAAGTTGATCGACGCGGTGGTCGCCCACGGCACCCCCGAGGCCGTCGCGGCCCGGTTGAACGAGCACCTTGACGCAGGTGCCGACACCGTGACGATTCAGGTGCTCGGCGGTTGGGACAAGTTGCTTCCGACGCTCGCCGAGCTGGCCGGACCGCTGGGGCTGAAGGGTTAGGCCAGGGTTAGCCGTAGCCCTGGCTCCGCAATCCTTCGGCGGCGAGCGCGTGCTCACCCGAGGACGGGTCGGGGACGATCGCAGGCATCACCGTCTTCCGCGACCCGGCGGTGTTCAGTGCGTTCGGACTGCCGTCGACGTGCTGACCGTCCGCGCGCCCGCGCGGCCCCAAGCGCCCACGCCCCGCACGCCAGCGCAGTGACAGCTTCGGCCACCACGCTGACGAGCGCGTGCGGCGCGGGCTGCCATCCGCGTTCGACGAAGCCCGCGAGGCCGATGGTGCGCGACATCGCAAAGGCGCCAAGCGAACCGAGCGCCAGCGCACCGGCACCCCAGATGAGCCAGTCCGGTCCGCCGGCCAGGATCAGCATCGCGGCCGCGAACGAAACGCTGGCCTGGATCAAGAAGGCGGGCCCGATCGTCGGGACCTGACCGTAGCCGTGGAGATACAGGTAGGCGTGGCTGGCGCCGCCGATCACCAAGCCGGCGGCGATCACGACACGCAGGGCCAGAGCTTTCATGACAGTGTGCTCTCCTTGAGTGCGAGCGCCTGCTGGCCCTTGGTGTAGCTGACCTCGCGCACGCCAAGCGCATCGTGGAGCTTGCCTGCGGGCAGCGTCAGCGGCTTGGGCGCGGGCCCGTCGCCGGGGTGCGGCAGTGGGTATGCGGTGGTGGTCGCCGAGAAGAACGTCACGTTGCCCTCGGTCTTCGAGAACACTTGGTGTACATGACCGTTGAGGCAGGTGACCGATGAGAACCGACGCAAGTACGACAACGCCTGCATGGAGTCGTCGGTGCCCCAGCCCCAGTCCGGGTACATGGCGAAGAGCGGGATGTGGCTGAACACGATGATCGGGGTGTCATTCGACAGCGACGTCACGTCGTTCTTCACGAAGTCCAGCTGGTCCTGCCCGAGGTGACCGAGCTTGGTGAGGTTCAGCGTGTTGACCAACGCGATGACGTGGACGCCTGCGACGTCGAAGCTGTACCAGCCGGCTCCGCGCGTGCCCGCACCGAACACCTTGCGGTACTTCTGTCCCGCGTCGTCGACGGAGTCGTGCTCGCCGGGCACGGTGAACACGTGCGGCGTGCGGAGTCCGTTGAGCTGCTGCTTCACCTGGTCGAACTGCTCGGGAGTGGCGAGGTGCGTGAGATCGCCTGTGTGGATGACGAAGTCGGGGGTGTAGCCGAGGCCGTTGAGCTGATCGATGGCGTGGCCGAAGGAGGCGGTGACGTCGGGGTTGGCGGGCCCGGTGAAGCCGATGTGGCTGTCGCTGACCTGGGCAAAGCGCAACGTCGGGCGGGTCTCGGCGGCGGTCCCGGTCCCGGTTCCGGCGATGTGCGAGATCACCTCGCCGCCGACGACGGCGAGCCCGACGGCGGCGCCGAACCACGCACTGTGCCTGATGAGTTGGCGCCGGGTCATGATGCTGGGGTCGCGGTCCTCGGTCATGACGTCACCACCACGTTGCCGTGCATGAACGGGTGGATCGAGCACACGTAGTCGAACGTGCCTGCCGCGGGAAAGGTGAAGGAGTACGTGCCGCCGGAGCCCAGCGCCTGGGAGCGGAACGCCCCGCCGTCGGCGACGACGGTGTGCGGATCCTCGTCCTTGTTGGTCCACGTCACCGTGGTGCCTGCCTTGACGGTCAACGTGGCTGGGAAGAAGGCGAATCCGGCGATGTTGACGGCATTCGGACCCATCGGCTCCTGTGCGTTGGCCGTGTCTCCGCCCTGCGAGGGCGGCGTCATCGGCATCCCGCTGGTGCGGGACATGCCTGGCATCGGGCTCATCCCCGGGGTGCCGCTCACATCGGTACTGAACGTTGGATTCGGCTGAGCCTGTGGTGGATTCGCGGTGGTGCAGGCGGCAAGGACCAGAGCGGCCGCCTGGGCCGCCATCACCAGCGCGAGCACCGGACGCTGATTTCGTCGGGACACGACGGTTACCTCCGTTGTCGATTGACGAGTGCGCGGATCGCGAACTCCCGTCAATGGATAGGCAGGCGGGTTACATCCTTAGGTCCGCTCGGTCGGACTCGGGGGTGCGAACACTTCGATCACGCCGTCGACCTCACGAACCTCCAACTTGGGCAACGGCTTCGGAGCGATCGGCAGCTGGTGGCTGAGCACCTGACCCTCCTTCGAGAAGGACGTCGAGTGACACGGGCAGCGCAGCCGGTCATCGGGCGCATCGAACCAGAGTCGGCAGCCCTGATGGGTACACACCCCGGACACACCCTCCGCCGTGCCGTCGACGCGGCGCACGAAGCCGACGACCGAACCGAGGTCGAAGGGGTGCATGCCTCCCTCTGCCACGTCGGCACTGGCGGCAACGCGTTGCCACGACCCGTCGGTGGGCGTGAGCTCCGCCGATGCGTCGGTGGTTTCGCCGGAGGTGTTGCCGCCGAGCAGGAATCGGTCGACGGTCACGCCCGCCGCGGCGGCGGTGGCGGCCGCCGACGTGCCGACGATGACCTGACGGCGATTGGCCTGCAGCCAGGTCGGCTTCGGCGGCGCGGGCGCGGCGTCGTCCATCTGAGCGGCAAGCCTGTTGCGGAGCTCGTTGAGGAAGTCCGGACTCGGCTCGTCCGCGCCTTCACGGGAAGCGGTGAGGTCGATGGCGGTGCGCATCTGCGCGGCTTCGAAGTCGTCGGGAGTGAACCCCTTCGGGCGCCGTCCGCGCTGCAGGTCCTCGACATACCTGCGTAGCCCTCGCGCGTTCATGAGCCGCCCTTCTCGTTGACCTGCGCCGCCAAGCGAAGCGCCCGGTGCTGGAGCACCTTCGCGTTGGCCACGCTCACGCCGAGCTCCGCGGCCGAGTCCTTGACCGACCTGCCCTGCAGGAAGCGCAAGTCCAGTATGCGGCGGTAGTTGTCGGGAAGGGTTTCCATGACGGCGGCGACACGTTGGGGCGCCGTGCTGATCGCCTTCTCGGCCTCGGGTGGTGCGGCTATGTCGTCCTCGATCTCGGTGATCTCGCGACCCATGGTCTGGCGCCAGTGCGCGGCGAGCACCGTGCGCGCGGTGTTGCGCAGGTACGCGCGCACCTCCGCGACGCTGGCGGTCAGCCGCAGCGGACGGAGCGCGGCGAGGAAGACCTCGGCGGTGAGGTCCTCGGCGTCGGCCTTGTTGCCGACTCTGGCGAAGATCGTGCGGTAGACCCAGGTCGCGTTGTCCTGGTACACGGCCTCCCAATCCGGATAGCGGCCATCGGACGACACCACCCGCAGGGGTCGCGGGTGGGTGGGGTCGCGTTGTGCCGTCAACGTGTCGCCTGTTCTGGGTTGGGAGGCCGTGCGCACATAGCTAGGGGACCGGGTTACAACCCCCGAGAAGCTCAGCGAAACACCGTCGTCCCCTCGCTGTGGTCGGACGGCCGCGATTCCCAGCACGTTCACAGTCCGGTCGGCCGAGCGGACGACGAGAGCCGTCGGCAGGTGCCGTCAAGAGGCCACTTGCGCGCGGCCGATCGAAGTTACTAGGATGTCCTAGTAAGTTTCTTCTTCGGTAACCGTCTTCCCTTCGAGGGGTCCTCATGACCACACAGATTCCCCACTTCATCGGCGGCCAGCGCACCAACGGCTCGTCCACCCGCACGGCCGACGTGCTCAACCCCAGCACCGGCCAGGTGCAGGCGCAGGTCGTCTTGGCCTCCGCGGCTGACGTCGACGCCGCCGTCGCCTCCGCCGTCGAGGCGCAGAAGGACTGGGCCGCGTACAACCCCCAACGCCGGGCCCGCGTGATGATGAAGTTCGTCGACCTGGTCAACCAGAACATCGAAGAGCTCGCTGAACTCCTGTCACTCGAGCACGGCAAGACCGTCGCCGACTCGAAGGGCGACATCCAGCGCGGCATCGAGGTCATCGAGTTCGCCATCGGCATCCCGCACCTACTGAAGGGCGAGTACACCGAGGGCGCGGGCGGCGGCATCGACGTCTACTCGCTGCGGCAGCCGCTCGGCGTCGTGGCGGGAATCACGCCGTTCAACTTTCCCGCCATGATCCCGCTGTGGAAGGCCGGGCCCGCACTGGCGTGCGGCAACGCCTTCATCCTCAAGCCCTCCGAGCGCGACCCGTCGGTTCCGGTGCGGCTGGCCGAACTCTTCCTCGAAGCGGGACTGCCACCGGGCGTCTTCCAGGTGGTGCAGGGAGACAAGGAGGCCGTCGACGCCATCCTGCATCACCCCGACATCCAGGCCATCGGCTTCGTCGGCAGCTCCGACATCGCGCAGTACATCTACTCCACCGCCGCGGCGAACGGGAAGCGTTCGCAGTGCTTCGGTGGCGCCAAGAACCACATGATCGTGATGCCCGACGCCGACCTCGACCAGGCGGTCGACGCGCTCATCGGTGCGGGCTACGGCAGCGCAGGCGAGCGCTGCATGGCGATCAGCGTCGCGGTGCCGGTCGGCGAGGAGACTGCAAACCGGTTGCGCGCCAGGCTCGTCGAGCGCGTCAACGAACTCCGCGTCGGACACAGCCTGGACCCCAAGGCCGACTACGGGCCGCTGGTCACCGAGGCCGCGCTCAAGCGGGTGCGTGACTACATCGGTCAGGGCATCGAAGCCGGCGCCGAGGCGGTGGTCGACGGCCGCGAACGCGCCAGCGACGAACTGACCTTCGACGACGCCAGCCTCGAAGGTGGCTACTTCATCGGCCCGACGCTCTTCGACCACGTCACGCCGGAGATGTCGATCTACACCGACGAGATCTTCGGGCCGGTGCTGTGCATCGTCCGCGCGCACGACTACGAGGAAGCCCTGAGGCTTCCGACCGAGCACGAGTACGGCAACGGCGTCGCGATCTTCACCCGCGACGGCGACACGGCCCGCGACTTCGTCTCCCGCGTGCAGGTCGGTATGGTCGGCGTGAACGTGCCGATCCCGGTTCCGGTGTCCTACCACACGTTTGGCGGTTGGAAGCGCTCGGGCTTTGGTGACCTCAACCAGCACGGACCGCATTCGATTCTGTTCTACACCAAGACCAAGACGGTCACGCAGCGCTGGCCGTCGGGCATCAAGGATGGCGCCGAGTTCTCCATCCCCACAATGAAATAAGGCTGAAGCTTCCCATGGATTACTTCGGCCTCGACGACGACGCGCGCGTGATCGCCGAGACGGCGGCCGAGTTCGCCGAGAAGCGCATCACGCCGCACGCGTTGGAGTGGGACGCCACCAAGCACTTCCCCATCGACGTGTTGCGCGAGGCCGCCGAGTTGGGCATGGCGGCGATCTACTGTCAGGAGGACGCGGGCGGTAGCGGGCTGAGCCGCCTGGACGGCGTGCGGATCTTCGAGCAGCTCGCCGTCGCCGACCCGACCAGTGGCCGCGTTCCTGTCGATCCACAACATGTGCACGTGGATGGTCGACACCTACGGCACCGACGAGCAACGCATGAAGTTGGTGCCACGGCTGGCGTCGATGGAACTCATCGCGAGCTACTGCCTGACCGAACCGGACGCCGGCTCCGACGCAGGCGCCTTGCGCACCAGGGCCGTTCGGGACGGCGAGCACTACGTACTGGACGGCGTCAAGCAGTTCATCTCCGGAGCGGGTGCCTCCGACGTGTACGTCGTCATGGCCCGCACCGGCGGGGACGGCCCACGCGGCATCTCGGCGTTCATCGTCGAGAAGGACACGCCGGGAGTCAGTTTCGGCGCCGACGAGTACAAGATGGGCTGGAACGCCCAGCCCACCGCCCAGGTGGTGTTCGAGGGTGCCCGGATCCCGCTCGACGCGATGCTCGGCGGCGCCGACGGCGAGGGCACCGGGTTCGGCATCGCGATGAACGGGCTCAACGGCGGGCGCATCAACATCGCGGCCTGCTCGTTGGGCGGAGCGCAAGCCGCCTACGACAAGTCGGTCGCCTACCTCGCCGATCGCGAGGCGTTCGGCATGCGACTGCTCGACGAACCCACCATCCGGTTCACGCTCGCCGACATGGCCACCACGCTCGAGGCGTCGCGAAACCTGTTGTGGCGGGCGGCGTCCGCGCTGGACGCCGATCACCCCGACAAGGTTGAGCTCTGCGCAATGGCCAAGCGCTACGTCACCGATGCCTGCTTCACGGTGGCCGATCAGGCGCTGCAACTGCACGGCGGGTACGGATACCTGCGCGAGTACGGGCTGGAGAAGATCGTCCGCGATCTGCGGGTGCATCGCATTCTCGAGGGAACCAACGAAATCATGCGCGTGGTCATCGGTCGGGCCGAAGCCGCCCGGGTCCGCGCGTCATAACTGGAGGAGGCACTGCAGATGGCGACGATCGCGTTCTTGGGGCTGGGCAACATGGGCGGCCCGATGGCGGTCAACCTGGTCGCGGCGGGACACACCGTGCGCGGCTTCGACCCCGTGGCGGCGCTCGCGTCGGCCGCGGAGGCCAAGGGCGCCAACGTGTTCGGCAGTGGTGCTGAGGCGGTCGCCGACGCCGACGTGGTGATCACCTCGCTACCCAACGGCGAGGTCGTCAAGCGGTGTTACGCCGAGGTGCTGCCTGCCGCCAAGTCCGGCGCACTGTTCATCGACACGTCGACCATCTCCGTCGACGACGCCCGCGAGATCCACGGCGACGCCGTCGCGGCAGGGTTCGACCAACTCGACGCACCCGTGTCCGGCGGCATCAAGGGTGCCACGGCAGGCACGCTGGCCTTCATGCTCGGCGGGGAGGATGCCGCGGTCGAGCGGGCCAAGCCGGTGCTGGAACCCTTGGCGGGCAAGGTCATTCACTGCGGCGCGTCCGGTGCGGGCCAGGCGGCCAAGCTGTGCAACAACATGGTGCTCGCCGTGCAGCAGATCGCCATCGGTGAGGCGTTCGTGCTGGCCGAGAAGCTGGGCCTGCCCGCCCAGTCGCTGTTCGACGTGATCACCGGCGCCACCGGGAACTGCTGGGCGGTGCACACGAATTGCCCAGTACCAGGCCCGGTACCGACGTCGCCGGCCAACAACGACTTCAAACCGGGCTTCGCCACGGCACTGATGAACAAGGACCTCGGGTTGGCGATGGCCGCGGTCGGTTCGACCGGGTCGGCGGCCCCACTGGGCAGCCACGCGGCCGAGATCTACGCCAAATTCGCCGCCGACCACGCCGACAAGGACTTCAGCGCGGTCATCGAACTGATCCGCGGGTGACTCAAACCTGAGTCCGAGCCCCCAACACGTCGCGGAACAGAGCTTGGCGTAGGGCGACCTGTCGCGAGTCGTTGAAGGAGTTGTAGCCCAACTTGTTCATCACGTACGCGAATCCGATGCCGGTGTCCGGATCGGCGAAGCCGATCGAACCGCCGAATCCGGGCCAGCCGAACGCCTTGTCCGACGAACCGAACATGAACGTGGGCGTGGGCTTGCCGAAGCCCAGCGAATACGACGTGTCCATGTAAGCAACCTTGTCCCGCACTCCCATCGCTGGCGCCACGGCAGGAGCCTGCAAGGCGTCGCGGACGGCCTGAGTCAAACCCAGTTGCGCGTCGCCGGTGGCGGCGCTGCCATAGAGTTTGGCGACTGAACGCGCTGTCCCCGTGCCATTGCCTGCAGGTATCTCGAGGACTCGCATTTCGTCCTTGTTGAGCTCCCCCGCCTCGGAGACTCCCTTCGCAACCGTAAAAGCCTGCGCAGAGAGGCTGCGCGGGTTGAATAAGGCCGCCACCAACCGCGGCGGAAAAGCGTTGAGATGCAACAACGGTGCGCTCTTCGGGAATGTGTGCAAGTGCGCCACGCGGTTTCGGTCCACTGAGGCGGGCAGCCCGATGTGGAAGTCCAAGTCCAATGGCCCTGCGATCTCGTCAGCTAGGAATCGGCCGATGGTGCGTGCTCGGGGGTCGACCTGACGGATGAGTTCGGACTCGTACCAACCGAGGGTGACAGCGTGGTAGCCATGCCTCGTGCCGGGGACCCAGGCGGGCGACTGCGCCGCGATTCTCTCCGAAAGTCTTGCAGGATCGGCGATGTCGGCAAGCGTGAGTGGCGGTGTTATCCGGACGAGACCGGCCTGGTGGCCGAGTAATTGGCGAACGGTGATGGCGCCCTTTCCGGCCTGCGCGAACTCCGGCCAATACTCGGCCACCCTGGTGTCGTAGTCGAGCAAGCCGCGCGACACCGCGAGCGCTACCGCGAGCGAGGAAACGCCTTTCGTCGTCGAGAACACGTTGACGAGGGTGTCCTGCTGCCAAGGCGCTCGGGTGTGCCCGTTGCGATAACCACCCCAGAGATCCACCACCTTGCGGCCGTCGCGATAGACGGTCACGGCGGCCCCAATCTCATGGCCACTGCTGAGATTGCGTCGGAAGGCGTCGGCGACCCTCCCGTAACCCTCGTCCACGTCGCCGCAGACGGTATCGGTCGCGGTTGTCACTTCCTTCGCCATGGCCTGCTTCCATTGCCCAATGAGGGCTCGCGTGCCGCCCCGGATGGGACGATCGTAGTCTCGGGTTCGCCGACAGACGGTCGAAACTCGAACACCGTCAGTCCCACGCGCCATACCCGAGTACACCCCAGTCGGCGCAGGCAAACCATGGTGTGAATGCGAGTTGTCAACGCAGCCAAGCCATCCGACGATGGCTGGCATCGACCACCACGACTACGCCGCGTCGTCCCCACCGCGATCGCAGCGCTTCAGGTGGAAGCCGACTTCCACGGCCATTTGATCCTCCATGGCGCGCAACGCCTCGAGGTCCCGCGGTGTCGGGAAGTATTGGATGACGGTCAGGGTGCCCGCCGACGCGACCGCGCCGCAATGGCTAGCGGCCGGCCTGCCACCTACGGTGCAGCTGCTCGCACCCGCCGGCCAACAGCCCGTCGTAGCAGGAGCGCACCTCGGCCGCCCCGGTGAAGTCGCCGCCGATCGAGTAGCCGGTGGTGACCACCAGCGTCGCCAGCTTCGCCGCCCGCGCCGCCCGAAGGCCCCGCGGCGTTCCTGCCACCGCCAGCGCGGCTTCCGGGGCCAGCCCCAACTCCCACAGCGCGTGGCCGTGGAGGTCGGGCTCGCGCCCGGGACGAGTCAGGTCGTCGGGCGTGACGATCGTTTCGGCGATCCCGTCGCCCATCAGCTGCCGGACCAGAGGGGCGACCCATCGACGGGCGCCCTTGCTGACCACCGCGACAGGCACTCCCGCGAAGTACAGGCTGTTCACCAGATCGTCGAGGCCCGCGCGCGGGGTGACGTCGCCGGCCAACACCGACTCCTCGAACAGGTCGTTCTTGGTTCGGTAGACGTGGGCGGCGATCTCGGCACTGACGCGGCCGAATCCGCGCCGACGCAGGGCTGAGGCGATGCGCCGCTGTTCGTCGGCGATGCAGACCAGCCTGCCGTACTCCTCGACCGACCAGTTGATGTCGAGTCCGTGCTCGGCGAAGGCCGCGTTGAACGCCCGCCGTTGCCCGTCGCGCTCGACGTCTGCGAGCGCGCCGTCGACGTCGAAGATGACGGCACCGAGCGGCTCGAGGGAGGCGTCAGCCGGTCGCCCGGCGTCCCACCAATACATCCGCTCTCCACACGTAACCGACATGCTTAGAAGGGTGTCCCAGGTCACACCTCGTCGACCTCCCCCATCTGGGGGATTCGCATGGCCATCTTGCGCAACGACGGCGGCCGATGAACCTAAGGTGATGGCATGCAGCCCGTGCGGTTGGTGCTGGTAGACGACCACGAGATGGTCATCGAGGGGCTCAAGGCGATGCTGGCGGCGTTCGATGACCGGGTGGAGGTAGTCGGCCAGGCCGTGGGTGCCGAGCGGGCGCTCGGCGTCATCGCCGACCTCGATCCCGACATCGTGCTCTGCGACGTCCGCATGCAGGGGTCCAGCGGGCTGGACCTGTGCGCGGACCTGCGTGGGCGGGAACCGGACCGCAAGGTCGTGATGCTGTCCGTGTACGACGACGAGCAGTACCTCTTCCAGGCGCTGCGGGTCGGCGCGTCGGGGTATCTGCTGAAGAGCATCAGCAGCGACGAGCTCGTCCGCCAGCTGGAGCTGGTGCACCGCGGCGAGACGGCCATCGACCCCGGCATGGCCGCACGGGCCGTCGACACCGCGGCGCGGCTGCAGCGCGACGAGTTCTGGCCCGGCGCCCGCCAGGGGCTGACGCAGCGCGAGAGCGAGATCCTTTCGTGCGTCGTCAGCGGGCTGTCGAACAAGGGCATCGCCAACAAGCTGGTGATCGGCGACGAAACCGTGAAGACGCACCTGCGCTCGATCTACCGCAAGCTGGGAGTGGCCGACCGCACGGGTGCCGTGGCGACGGCGTTGCGGGAAGGTATCTACCAGTGACGGAGGGCAGGAGCGAAGCGACCCGGGAGAAAACACCGCAGGGCAGGAGCGAAGTGACCCGGGAGAAAACACCGCAGGGCAGGAGCGAAGCGACCCGGGAAAGGGCACTCCCCGCCAAACCCAACGCGGTGCGCGATCTCGTCGACGCCGACCGCGAACTCGCCCTGTTGCGCGAACTGATCCAGGCCGCGTCGAGCGGCCCCGGCGTGGAGCCGCTCGCGGCCGCTGCGGCCCGCATGATCACCGCTGCGACCGCCACCGACGTCTGCTTCGTCCACGTGCTCGACGACACCGAACGCTCCCTGACGCTGACCGGGGCTACGCCGCCGTTCGACAGGGAGGTCGGCAAGATCCGACTTCCGTTGGGTCAGGGCGTGTCCGGCTGGGTGGCCAGCCACCGCGAGCCGGTCGTCATCATCCACGACAAGGAATCCGACCCGCGGTACCTGCCGTTCGAGTCGCTGCGCGGGTCGGACTTCACCTCGATGGTGTCCGTGCCGATGGAGACCGATCCGGGCGGGCTGGTCGGCGTGCTCAACGTGCACACCGTCGCGCGCCGTGAGTTCACCGACCGCGACGTCGCCCTGCTGCTGGTGATCGGCCAACTGATCGCGGGCGCCATGCACCAGGCCCGGCTGCACCGCCAGCTGGTGGCCCGCGATCGGGCGCACGAGAACTTCGTCGAGCAGGTCATCCAGGCGCAGGAGCTCGAGCGGCGTCGGCTGGCGGGCGACATCCACGACGGCATCAGCCAGCGGCTGGTCACGCTGTCGTACCGGTTGGATGCGGCCAGCCGCGCGGTCGGCGACGACTCCGCCACGGCCGCTGAACAATTGACGCTGGCCAGGGAACTCGTCGACCTGACGCTTGGCGAGGCCCGCGCGGCAATCAACGGGCTGCGGCCACCGGTGCTGGACGATCTCGGATTGACCGGCGGGTTGGCCAGCCTGGCCCGGTCCATCCCGGACGTCGAGATCGACGTCGACCTCGCCGACGCCCGGCTGCCCGACCACATCGAGATCGCGCTGTACCGGATCGCGCAGGAGTGTCTGCAGAACGTCGTCAAGCACGCCCATGCCACCAACGCGAAACTCACGTTCTCGGTCGGCGACGAACACGCGCGGCTCGACATCATCGACAACGGCGTCGGTTTCGACACATTCGAGAAACCGCTCGGCGGCGACGAGATGGGTGGCTACGGCCTGCTCTCGATGGCCGAACGCGCCGAGATCGTCGGCGGCCGGCTGAACATCAAGTCGCGGCCGGGTTCCGGTACCGCCGTGACGGCGACGATCCCGCTCCCGTCGACGCCCGCCGACTAGGCACCAACCAATCGCCGAAACCGCATTCCGGGTCGCTAAGTCGGCGAGTTAACGACAGGGACGACGGTTTCGGCGGAACACGACGGGTCAAAAGTCGCCGGAGTTGTGTCGCAGCGTGTTGATGGCGGCCGCGAGTGTGCGGGAGTCCGCGTCGGTCATGCCGACGTCGGCGAACACTTCCTTGTTCAGCGTGACGGTGGCGTCCTCGACGGTCGAGCGGCCCAGCTCGGTCAGCTGCACCAGCGTGGTGCGCCCATCGGTGGGGTGCGGGATGCGCTCGACGAGGCCGTCGCTCTCGAGTCTGCGGATCGCGTGCGTGACGCTGGTGACGTGCACCTGAAGTCGGTCGGACGCCTTGGTGATCGGCAATGCGCCGGAACTGCTGAACGCCAACAGCCGCAGCAGTTCGTAACGGGAGAAGCTCAGATCGTAGGGCCGTAGCGCGGCCTCGACCCGGGCCAGCAGAATCTGGTGCGCGCGCATCACCGACGTCACGGCGACCATGCCGTCGGCCACCTCACCCCACCCGGCCCGCTCCCAGTTGGCGCGTGCCAGCGCAATCGGATCGGGTTTGCCGGGTGGCGAGTTCTCCTCGGTGGGCACGCCTCTTCATACCGCACTCGCGCTGCCCATGCGGCAATCCAGGGACGTCGATCAGCTTCGTGTCAAGCCTGAGCCACGGCCGCCAGTACCGCCCGCGACGACGCGCGGTTGCCCACGCTGATCCGCACTCCGCCGTCGGCATAGTTGCGCACCCGCAGCCCCGTGTCGGCGAAGACCTCGCGCCATGGTCGGGCACGCGTGGGCAGGTAGACGAAGTTGGCGTGGCTGTCGGTGCTGTAGACCCCCATGGTCCGCAACCGGGCCCGCAGGTATCGTCCCTCGGCGCCGATCGCGCGGATGCGTTGCTGCAGTTCGGCTTCCGCATCGTAGGAGGCCGCGACGCCAACCAGTCCCGTGGACGCGATGCCGAACGGCAGCTGCATGGTCCACAAGCGGCGAGCCAGGTCCGGGGCGCAGAAGCCGTATCCGACGCGGAGCCCGGCCAACCCGTACGCCTTCGAAAAGGTGCGCAGCACCACGACATTGGGGTACCGCTCGACCAGCGCAGGCGCATCGATCCGGTGCTCGGGTGACAGGAACTCGACGTACGCCTCGTCGAGCAACACGACGGTGTCCGATGGCACGCGGCGCAGGAACCGTTCGACCTCGTCGGCGGACTCGATGGTGCCGGTCGGATTGTGCGGCCGGCACAGCACGACGACGCGGGCGGACTGCGCGGCGTCGGCCATGGTGTCCAGGTCGTGGTGGCCGTGCCGGTCCAGCGCCACGGTCACCGAACGAAGCCGCGCCATCTGCGCGAAGATCGGGTACCCGTCGAACGTCGGCGAGGTCATCACGATGGTGTCGCCGGGGCTGGTGACGGCGTGCAGCACCTGCACGACGACGCCGGTGGCGCCCGCGCCGATCACCACCTGCTCGTCGCGCACCCCCACGCGGCCCGCGATCAACGTCCGCAACCGCTCGGGCAGGAACTCGGGATAGCGGTTGACGGTTTCGAGCGAGGCAGCCAGTGCGGAGCGGACCGACGGCAGCGGCGGGAACGGATTCTCGTTGAGCGACAACGCGAACGGGTTCACCGCAGGCGCCAGCGTCTCCACTGCTTGCATCGACGCGCCTCGCGCGGTCATGCGGTGCGACCTCCCCACTTGACGGCGGCGGCCCCCGCGAAGTCGCCGGCGTGCGCGAACGCCGCCATCAACACCACGTCGCCCTTGTTCAACTGGCCCTCGGTGATGGCCCGATCGAGGTTGACCGGGATGCCGGCGGCGAACAGGTTTCCGCATTGGTCGAACGTGTCGACGTGCCGCTCGGCGGGTAGCTCCAGCGCCTCGCGCCAGTTGCGTAGGAACACCCGGTTCGGCTGGTTCGTGACGAGCAGGTCCAGTTCCCTTGGCGCCATGCCGATTCGGTCGCACACCGCGTACGCGACCTCGGGCACCTGCCGGTTGCCTCTGGCCAGCACCTTGGTGATCTTGCTTTCGGTGAACCCGATGCAGGCCTCGCCCGGGCCCGCCTGCCACCACTTGCGCGGGGGGTCGATGGCGAGCGTCATGTCCCCCGCGTACTCACCGTAGGTGCGGCATTCGACGTCGAGGATCGGCGATTCGTCGGACACGGTGACCAGACCCACTGCAGCCCCGTCGCCCGGCACCGAGGCCTGCGCCTTGCGCCTCACGGTCGGCTGATCGAAGGCAGTCCCTGCGGAGTTCTGCGCGACGGCGATCAGCGCCGTCCGCCCCTCGCCGGCCTCGAGAAGTGTGCGAGCCAGCTTGAGCCCCAACACGAATGCTGCGCAACCACCGTTGTGCAGATCGATGACCGTGCCGGGTTTCATGCCAAGCCGGTGCGCCATGCCCCCGCCTCCGCCGTAGAACGGCATGTCCGGCATCTGGGTATGGGTAATCAGGACGTCGACCTCGGCGAGCGTGTCGGTGCCGTGCCGGTCCACCAGCCCCGCCGCGGCCCGTTCGACCATGTCGATCGCGGTCTCGTCCTCCGCGACGTGATGTCGGAAGCGCGGCGCCCGGAACATCAGGTTGTCGCGCAGGTCATCGGAGTCGGCGAACTGGGCGTAGTAGTCGGCACTGATCGGCCGACCGGGCAGATACGTGGAGACGTCGATCAGGCTGACGGCGGGCAGGAGCGCAGCGACTCGGGAAGTGGGTACGGTCATCAGGCGCTCATCTCATCCAGGCCGGGCTGACCGGCAGGCCATTGCGATGCCGGTACTCGGCGATCGCCTTCAGGTTCCTGAGCTCGAGCAGATGGCCCGCGCCGAACATGTCCCAGAAGTCGCCGACCCACACCGGCCGTTCCTTCGGTGCCGTCTCTGGATATGGGTTCTCGTCGTAGAACGGGTGGTGGCAGTTGGTCCAGAGCACCACCGAGCCGGGCTTGTCGAGTACCACCTGTGCATCGACCACCCGCATCAGGTAGACCATCCAGAGGTGCTTGCCCTGATCCCACGCGCAGTGGTAGTCGACGGTGCGCGCTTCGCGGTTTGCAACTGTGCGCGTGTAGATCTCGGTCTCCGAGCCAAGCCGGTCGTAGGCGAGCCACAGGCCGGGTTCGTCGGTTGGGGTGAACCCGCGCAGGCTGTAGGTCCACTCCTCGAGGCTTCGGGTGTCGGTCAGGTATTCGAACAGTTCGTCGGGCGGACAGTCGACGTAGTCGTTGACGGTGCAGTACTCGCCGAACACCTGGTCGTGCGGATACACCGACCGCATCATTTCCATGATGATCGGGGTCGCCTGCTCACGCGGCGACGTCTCGATGCGGATCACCCCGTCGATCGGTGTGGTTATGTCGTCAAGCGCGGGCAGCGACATCGTGCGTCATCTCCTCAGTGGTCGAAAGGCGTTGTACGGATTGGAGGAAGGGAGCGAACGGCGGTATCTCGTCGGCCGAGCACTCGACGCTGACCACCGACGGTCCGTCATGCGCAAAGGCGTCGCGCAACGCACCGGGCAGCGTCGCGGCGTCTTCGACGTCGACCGACGGCAGCCCAGGGAACATTGCGGCCAGCCCGGCTCCGAGCCGGCTCGGCGTGAAGCGGTTGTAGCTGTACCGGTCGTCGTAGAAGAGTTGTTCGCGGGTGACGCACATCGCGTGGGCGTTGTTGTTGAACAGCACGAAGGTGATCGGCAGCCGGTACTGGACCGCGGTGTGCAGTTCCAGCCCGTGCATGAAGAACGACCCGTCGCCCGCGATCACGACTGTGCGCCGTCGTCTCGCGAAGCACATGCCGATCGCAGCCCCGAAGCTGTAGCCCATGCCGCCCATGCCGAGCGCGACGATGAATCGGCCAAAGCGCCTCACCGGTAGGTGGTGGATGGCCGCCGCGCCACTGTTCCCTGCGTCGACGACGACGTCGGCGTCGGCGGGCATCAAGCGGTCGAGGGCGGTCATCGCGTCGCGGTATCGCACGCCCGCGCCGTCGTGCTCCGGCGGCCGTAACTCGCTGCGCAACAACGACTCCAGTTTTTCCGTCCTGCGACCCTTAACGGCCTCGGCGACGTCCCCGAGTGTCCGGCGCAGATCGTCGGAGTGGACGTGCTCACTGGGCACGAACGGCGGTGTCGATCCAATCGAGATGGTGCGGGTCGCGGCCAGCGCCTCATCCAGTCCAGCGCGGGCGGTGACCGACAACCGGGTGCCGACGAGCAGACAGACGGCACTCGCCCTGATCGCCGCCTCCACGCCGGGATGGCCCATCACGCCGGTCACCAACGTCGTCTGGGCAACGTCCTTGGCGTCGGGCACGGTGGCCACGCAGGCGCCGAGCGCACGACCGAGGCTGCGAAGCTGCCCGCGCGCATCGTCACGCGCGACCTGTTCGCCGGCGATGATGGTGACGGGGCCGTGCGTGCGCCGCAGCACGTCGACGACGGGCCGCGGGTCGTCGACCCGGCGGAAGGGCGCGATCGTAGGTGGCCGCAACGCACCGATCAGGCTCTGCTGCACGTCCTTTGGCAGCAGTAGCACCGCAGGCCCGCCCTCGCGCGCGGCGGCGATGGCCTCCGGCAGGGCCCAGCCGACGTCGGCGGGTTCGACCAACCGTCGGCAGTACACGGACACCGCCGAGAACAGCGCGACCGCGTCCAGCGAGCCGGCCAGCCCGCTGGTGTCCTGAAAGCTGCCACGACCGTCCATCGCGATGGGTGGCTGGCCGACCAGCGCCAGCACGGGGACCCGGCTGGTGTATGACTCCCCCAGCCCCGCAATCAGATTCAGCGAGCCGCCGCCTGACGTCGCCGCCACGACACCCAAGCCCGACGAGGCCCGGCTGAAGCCATCGGCCATCGTCGCCGCGGAGAACTCGTGCTTGGCCAGCACGCCTGTGATCCCGGGGTGGAAGTGCAGCGCGTCGTACAGGTCCTCGATGTTGGCACCGTCGACGCCGAACACGAATTCGACACCGGAGGCCGCGAGTTGGTCGACGATGTGGTCGACTACCCTGTGCTTGCTCACTGTCGCTCACCCTCTTCCCGGTTCCTGCTAGTGACACGACGCGGGTGGCGTGCGGGTTCACGGCAGGCGGGAAGTCACAGCTTGCGTTCGAGCAGCACCGCCCCCGAATCGACGGAAACCAGTTGCACGGAGGCGATTTCGTTGACCGGCATCGGCGTGTTTCCGCTGGGCAGCGCGGTGGCGCCGGACAGGCCGAGCCACGTGGCGATCTGCGAGTGACTTCCGTCACGTCCGACGACGACCATGCCCAGGTTGCTGGGCGGCGCGCCTCCGCCACTGGACCACTGGCCGTAGGTGCACGCCATGTCGATGCGCGTGCCCCAGGCGAAGCTGTTCAGCGCGATGGTGGCGCTGAACGGCGTCGGCTCCAGCTTGTCCATCGGAAGTTCTTGCGCCGTCGTCTCCTGCGTTCCGCTCTGCAAACCGACGATGCCGGGACGTATCGCGATCACCAGGCCGACGGCCAGCAGCGCGGCGGCCATGCCGACGGCGACCGAGGTCAGCAGTCGCGACCGGCGGCGCCTCCAGCGCACCTTGTCCAACACCTGCTGACGAACCTGCGGCGGCAGCGGGGGCTCGGACTGTTCCTTGTCCAGTGCCCGGACGTCGTCGACGTCGAGCATGGCCAGCAGCGCGGGCATGCCGCTGATGTCGGTGACGGCCGCCCGGCAGCGATCGCACGTTTCGAGGTGCGCCTCGTACTCGCGTCGCTCGGCGCTGGACAGCGAGCCGAGCACGTACGCGGCATCCCACGTTGTGTATCGGTCCCCGTCAACCGCTTCCAGGTTCCGGGGGCCTCCAGTCTGAGTCATCGTGTCACCCCCATTTCCTGCAAGTTGAGCCGCAGCGCACGCACCGCGTAGTGGAGGCGCGACTTCACCGTGCCTTCGGCGATCTGCAGGTCGTTGGCGATCTGCGCGACGCTGTGGCCCTGGTAGTAGGCACGGAGGATCACGTTCCTGTGGTCTTGAGAGAGTTCGCTCATCGCGGTGCTGAGCAACAGTCGGTCCAAGGTTCCGTCTACCTCGTCTGGGCCGGCATGGTCGGCGACCGCTTCGACGTCGGCGGTGCGGGTCTCATTGCGAAACCTCGCACTGCGACGCTCGTCGATGATCTGATTGCGCGCGACCGTGAATAGCCACGCACGTGCGGATCGGTCGGCGTCATAGGTCACCTCGGGATGCCGCCACGCCCGCAGCAGCGTTTCCTGCACGACGTCCTCGGCGCGTGCTGCGTCTCCGGTCAGCCGAAGGACGTAGCGCCAGAGGGCGGCGGCATGCTCGTCGTAGAGAACCCGCATCATGGCGGCCTCCGGATCGTCCATTCCCAACCTCCACAGTTAACACGCAATGCGCGACTAGGAAGTTCAATGCCGCAATCTTCTCCGACCCGATATCAGTGGTGTCGGTAACTCGCATTTCTGCGCCCTCGGGGCCGGTCGAACCCACTGGACCAGGGCTAGAGCGTGAGGATTCGGGGGCCGTCTTCGGTGGCGGCCACGGTGTGTTCCCAGTGGGCGGCGCGGGACCCGTCGGCGGTCACGACGGTCCACTCGTCGGCAAGCACCTTGGTGTTCGTGGTGCCCAGCGTCAGCATCGGCTCGATCGCCAGCACGGAGCCGGGGGCCAGGTACGGGCCGCGGCCGGGAGCGCCCTCGTTGGGCAGGAATGGGTCCATGTGCATCTGGCGACCGATGCCGTGGCCGCCGTAGCCTGCGACGATCCCGTACCTGCGGTCGTGCTGGCGCTCCGCGGCGTGGGTGCCGGTTTCGATCGCGTGGGAGACGTCGGTGAGCCGGTTGCCCGGCACCATCGCGGCGATGCCCGCCTCCATCGACAGCCGGGTGGCCTCCGACAACATCTCGTCGGCGGGGATCAGGGGTCCGACGCCGAAGGTGAACGCGGAGTCGCCATGCCAGCCGTCGAGGATCGCGCCGCAGTCGATGGACACCAGGTCCCCGGACGCCAACAGCTCGGCGGCCGACGGGATGCCGTGCACCACGCGATCGTTGATCGACGAGCAGATGCTGGCGGGGAACCCGTGGTACCCGAGGAACGACGGTGTGCCTCCGCCGTCGCGGATGACGGTCTCGGCGACCAGGTCGAGGTCGAGCGTGGACACCCCGGGGGTGGCGGCGGCGCGGACCGCCTTGAGGGCCGCGGCCACCAAGGCGCCTGCGGCGGCCATGGCGTCGAGTTCGCCGTCGCTACGTGTGGCGACGACCCTGCGGTGGCGCAGCCCGGGCAGGCTGACCATCTACTTGCCGAGCGCCTGCAGGGCGCGTGCGAAGACCTCGTCGAGGCTGCCGACGGCGTCGACGGTCTTGAGTTCGCCCTGGAAGTAGTCCAGCAGCGGCGCAGTCTCGTCGCGGTAGACCTTCATGCGGTTGAGGATGACGTCCTCGGTGTCGTCGGCGCGGCCACGGCTCTTCAGCCGGTTCAGCAGCTCCTGCTCGGAGACACGGAACTCGACGACCGCGTCCAGTTTCAGGTCCCGCTTGGCGAGCATGGCGCGCAGCGCCTCGGCCTGTTCCACCGAGCGCGGGTAGCCGTCGAGAATGAAGCCGTCTGTCGCATCGGCGTTGTCGAGCCGGTCGTCGACCAGCGCGTTTGTGAGAGTGGCGGGCACCAGGTCACCGGCGTCGAGGTACTTCTTGGCCTCGAGGCCCAGTTCGGTCTTGTTGCGGATGTTGTAGCGGAAGAGGTCTCCAGTGGAGACGTGCGGAATGTTGAGCTTCTGGGCCAGCTTCTCGGCCTGGGTGCCCTTGCCCGCGCCTGGCGGCCCCAGCAAAACGATTCTCACTTGAGGAACCCTTCGTAGTTGCGCTGCATCAGCTGGCTCTCGATCTGCTTGACGGTGTCCAGACCGACGCCAATCATGATCAGCACCGCAGTGCCGCCGAACGGCAGGTTCTGTACGGATCCGGAGTTGCCGATCTCCAAGAAGAGGTTCGGCAACACAGCGATCACGCCCAAGTAGATCGATCCCGGAAGCGTAATGCGACTCAGCACATATCGCAGGTAGTCGGCCGTCGGCTTACCTGGCCGTATACCGGGGATGAAGCCGCCGAACTTCTTCATCTCGTCGGCGCGCTCGTCGGGGTTGAACGTGATGGACACGTAGAAGTACGTGAAGAACACGATGAGTCCGAAGTAGATCGCGATGTACGCCGGGCTGGCCGGGTTGGTCAGGTAGTTCGCGACGAACTTGCTCCACCACCCGTTGGCTGCGTCGGGCTTGCCGCTGGTGATCAGCTGGGTGATCAGGTGCGGAATGTAGATGAGCGACGACGCGAAGATGACGGGGATGACGCCGGCCTGGTTCACCTTGAGCGGCAGATAGGTGGACGTGCCGCCGTACATGCGACGTCCGACCATGCGCTTGGCGTACTGCACCGGGATGCGGCGTTGACCCTGCTCGACGAACACGACGCCGACGATGATGATCAGCGCGGCGACGCACACCGCGGCGAAGACGACGCCACCGCGGCTGTCCAGGATGGTCTTGCCCTCGGACGGGATGCGGGCGGCGATGCCGGCGAAGATCAGCAGCGACATGCCGTTGCCGATGCCGCGCTCGGTGACGAGCTCGCCCATCCACATCACCAGTGCCGCGCCTGCCGTCAGCACCAGCACGATGACGCTCAGGGCGAAGATCCCCGAGCTCTGGAGGATGTCGAGCGAGCAGCCCTGCAGGAGTCCGCCGTTGGCGGCCAGCGCCACGATCGACGTGCCCTGCAGCAGCGCCAGGGCGACCGCGAGATAACGCGTGTACTGCGTCATCTTGGCCTGGCCGGACTGGCCTTCCTTGCGCAGCTGTTCGAAGCGCGGGATCACCACGGTCAGCAGCTGCACGATGATGCTGGCGGTGATGTAGGGCATGACCCCGACCGCGAACACCGACAGCTTCAGCAGCGCGCCACCTGAGAACAGGTTGATCAGGGAGTAGATCTGCGCCGAGTCACCGCCGCTGACCTGCTCGATGCACTTCTGCACGTTGGGGTAGTTGACGCCGGGGGACGGCACCGAGGCGCCGACCCGATAGAGGATGACGATGCCAAGCGTGAAGAGGATCTTGCGCCTGAGGTCGGCCGTCCGCAACGACGAGATGAAAGCCGAAAGCACTCTTCCTCCTGCGCAGCCGAGCACTTGTCGCGGCGTGCCAATTGGGGCTGGATCGACCAGCGTTTGGTTAAGTCTTGCGCGTTCCGTGCACGGGTTCGCGGGCATGCCCACAACCAGCGACGTCGCGTGTCAAACAGTCTACGAGAGTAACAGTTGGCGCTCCGGTCACTTCCCACCCCCGCTTCGCCCGCTCGCCAAGCTTCGGCATCCGATCGGCGTGACCACGCCCGCTCGGTCGTTCAGGATCGAAGCGTACAGTCGGAGCAACTGCTTACATCACCTAACTAATGATTGGGGCCTATCGTGGCGCGCACTGATGACGACACCTGGGACCTGGCGTCTAGTGTCGGCGCGACGGCGACGTTGGTCGCCGCGGCCCGCGCCGTCGCGAGCCGCGCGGAGCACCCGCTGATCTCCGATCCGTTCGCCGAGCCGCTGGTCCGCGCGGTCGGCGTCGACCTGCTGAGCCGGCTGGCCGCAGGCGACGTCACCCCCGACGAGTTAGGCGAGGGCGCCGGAACGGGCATGCAGCGCATGGCCGACAGCATGGCCGTGCGGACGATGTTCTTCGATGACTTCTTCCTCGACGCGACCGAGGCGGGGCTGACCCAGGCGGTCATCCTGGCGGCAGGGTTGGACTCCCGGGCGTACCGGCTGCCGTGGCCCGAGCGGACTACGGTGTTCGAGGTCGACCAGCCCGACGTGATCGCGTTCAAGACGGGGACCCTCGCCGAACTGGGCGCCGAGCCGACCGCGCAACGGCGCACGGTCGCAGTCGACCTGCGTGACGACTGGCCCGCCGCCTTGGCGGCCGAAGGCTTCGACCCGGCCACGCCGACGGCGTGGAGCGCCGAGGGCCTGCTCGGCTATCTTCCACCGGACGCCCAGGACCGCTTGCTCGACACCATCACCGCGCTGTCGGCACCGGGCAGCCGGTTCGCCACCGAGAGTTCGCCCACCCCGGACCCAGGCAACGAGGACGTCATGCGGGAGCGCATGCAGTCGATCGCCGACCACTGGCGCGAGCACGGGTTCGATCTGAACCTCGCCGACCTGGTGTACTTCGGCGACCGCAACGAGGCGGAGGCCTACCTCGCCACCCATGGCTGGCGGTTGACCGGGAGCACCATCCGCGAGCTGTTCGACGCCCACGGCATCGCGCCGCTCGACGACGAGGCGTTGGGTGGCTTCGCAGACGTGCGATACGTCGCGGGCACGCTCGGAACCGACCGGTGACGCGCTCGGAGGCCGACAGCTGGGACCTCGGCTCCAGTGTCGGCGCGACGGCGACGATGGTGGCCGCGGCGCGGGCGTTGGCGTCCCAGGAACCGAATCCACTGATCTCCGACCCCTTCGCCGCGCCGTTGGTCAGGGCGGTGGGTATCGACTTCTTCACCAAGCTGGTCGACGGGGTCGTGTCCACGGATGCGGCCGACGACGGCGGAGCGGCCAAACTGATGACCTCGATCATGGCGGTCCGCACTCGCTTCTTCGACGACTTCTTCCTCGCGGCGACCCAGGGAGCCGCCCCGGCGGCGACATCCGGCACGGCGGGCATCCGCCAGGCGGTGATCCTGGCGTCGGGGCTGGACTCCCGGGCGTACCGGTTGCCGTGGCCGGACGGCACGGTCGTCTATGAACTCGACCAGCCCGCGGTGATCGAGGCGAAGACCGCGACCATGACGGCGATCGGTGCCACGCCGACCTGCGACCGCCGCGCCGTCGCCGTCGATCTTCGCGACGACTGGCCAGAGGCGTTGCGCCGCAGTGGGTTCGATCGTTCTGCGCCAACCGCGTGGACTGCGGAGGGGCTGCTGGTGTACCTGCCACCAGAAGCGCAGGACCGGTTGTTCGACGAGCTCACTGCACTGTCGGCGCCGGGCAGCCAACTGGCCACGGAATATCACCCGGACGGCGGAGCCAGCCTCAGCGAACGCGCGGGCGCCATCAACGACGCCTGGGGCGATCACGGTTTCCGCGTCGACCTGTCCGACCTGTTTTACGCGGGCGAGCGCCAACCCGTCGTCGACTACCTCACCGGCCACGGCTGGCAGGTGCACGCCAACACCAGGCCCGAGGTGTTCGCCCACTACGGCCGCCACTTCCCTCAAGAACCGGAAAGCCTTGCGCCGATGCGTAATTCACTGTCCGTCACCGCCACGCGTCGATAGGAAACCACGTAAATGACGAATACCGCCTCGAGATATGACGGAGACACCTGGGACCTCGCCTCGAGCGTGGGCGCGACGGCGACCGCCGTGGCCGCCTCGCGCGCAATGGCGAGCCGAGGCCCCGATGCACTGCTTCACGATCCCTTCGCCGAGCCGCTGGTGCGCGCGGTCGGCATCGACGTCTTCGTCAAGCTCGTCGACGGCGACCGTGAGATCGACGACCCGCTGCTGAATCGCCAGACGATGAACGAACAGATCACCGTGCGCACGCGGTACTTCGACGACTTCTTCACCACAGCAACCGATTCCGGCATTCGACAGGCCGTCATCCTGGCCTCCGGACTCGATACGCGGGCGTATCGGCTGCCGTGGCCGTCGGACTCCGTCGTGTTCGAGATAGATCAGCCCGAGGTCATCGCGTTCAAGAGCCGCACGCTGGCCGAGCTCGGCGCCGAGCCCACGGTCCGGCGCCAGACCGTCGGGATAGACCTCCGGGAGGACTGGTCGTCCGCACTGAAGGCAGCCGGGTTCGATCCCACCCGACCGACGGCGTGGATCGCCGAGGGGCTGCTGATCTACCTGCCCCCGGCCGCGCAGGACAAGCTGTTGGACGACATCACCGCGCTGTCGGCGCCCGGTAGCCGGATCGCCACCGAGCAGATGGACATGGACGACCTGCCGAAGGACTGGGCCGAGAAGCTGACGCAGCGGTCGCGCCGCATCGGGTCGAACATCGACCTGGCCGGATTGTTCTATATGGGCGAACGCCATAGCGCTGGGTCCTATCTGTCGTCCCACGGATGGCAGGTGGAGGTCTGCAGGACCGCCGATGCGTTCGCGGCGCAAGGGTTCGAGCTGCCCGACGACGAGCTCGCAGGCTTCGAGGGCGACAACTCCGGGTATCTGTCGGCGACGTTGACTCCGGAGGCGTGATGGCGCGCACCGAGAAGGACACCTGGGACCTGGCGTCCAGCGTCGGCGCCACCGCGACGTTGGTGGCGGCCGGTCGCGCGATCGTCAGCGCCGACCCGCATGGACTGATCAACGATCCGTTCGCCGATCCCCTGGTTCGCGCGGTCGGCATCGAGTTCTTCACCCAGATGCTCGACGGCGAGTTCGACCCGTCGGACTTCCCCGAGGGGTCGCCCGAACGGGTTCAGGCGATGATCAACACGATGGCGGTCCGCACCAAGTTCTTCGACGACTACTTCGCGTCGTCCACGAAAGCCGGTGTGCGCCAAGCAGTGATCCTGGCCTCCGGGCTGGACTCCCGCGCCTATCGCTTGCCATGGCCGTCGGCACCGTCGTCTACGAAGTCGACCAGCCTCAGGTGATCGAGTTCAAGACGAAGACGCTGGCCGACCTCGGAGCCGAACCGACCGCATCCCGCCGCACGGTGGGCATCGATCTGAGGGAGGACTGGCCTGCCGCATTGCGCGCGGCCGGCTTCGATCCGGCCGCCCCCACCGCCTGGGTCGCCGAGGGGCTGCTGATCTATCTGCCACCCGAGGCGCAGGACCGGCTCTTCGACCGGATCACCGGGCTGTCCGCGGCGGGCAGTTGGGTTGCCACCGAATACGTTCCGGGCATCCGCGACTTCGACCACACCAAGGCGCGCACCATGTCGGAGCCCATGCGCGAGCGCGGACTCGACATCGACATGTCGTCGTTGGTCTACGCCGGGGAACGCAGCCACGTGATGGAGTACCTGGGCGGGCTGGGCTGGCAGGTGACCGGTGTCTCGACCACCGAACTGTTCACCGAAGCCGGGTTCAACGTTCCTGATCTGAGTGACGAAGGCCCGATGGGCGAGATCGTCTACGTCAGCGCGACCCTCGGCTGAAGCTCGAGTGTGGGGCGTGAGGCGGCTGGGGCTAGAAGCGGTGCTCCCCCAACCAGACTGCGTTCGCCCCGGCCAGAGTCCGCTCGACCTGCCCGAACAGGCCCGCGATCGACTGTCCGAGCAGCGCACCGACGGCGTCCGACAGCGAGGCCGCCGCAGGCTGCGACGATTGCTTGGGCCGGAGCATGTCCATCAGCCCCGATCCGGGCAGCGCGACCAGCTTCACCTCGGTGTCGGCGTCGAACCCGGCGAGCACCTTCGCCCGGTCGATCGCCGTGCGCAGTCCGCCGAGTTCGTCGACCAGGCCGCGCTCCTTGGCGTCGGCACCGGTCCACACCCGTCCCCGCGCCACCGCGTCGACGGCCTCGGTGGTCATGTCGCGGCCCTCGGCCACGCGCGCCACGAAGTCCGTGTAGAACAGGTCGGCCTCGGCCTCGACGTGCGCGTGCTGCTCATCGGTGAAGGGCTTGTTCACCGACCACGCGTCGGCATTCGCGTTGGTACGCACGGAGTCCGAGCCGACGCCGAGCTTGTCCTTGAGGTCCCGCGCGACGAGCTTGCCGGTCATCACGCCGATGGAGCCGGTGATGGTGCCGGGGTTGGCCACGATCGCGTCCGCTGCCATCGAAACGTAGTAGCCGCCGGACGCGGCGACGGCGCCCATCGACGCCACGACGGGCTTCCCGGCCTCGCGCAGCCGAACGACTTCACGCCAGATGGTCTCCGAGGCGGTGACGGACCCGCCGGGACTGTCCACGCGCAGTACGACGGCCGAGACGTCGTCGTCCGCCGCGGCCTCGCGCAGCGCGGCGGCGATGGTGTCGCCCCCTGCCGACGAGGTGCCCAGCGGGGGCAGCTGGCGTCCGCCGCGCCCACTGACGATGGGTCCGGCCAGGGTGACGACGGCGACGGTCGGCTTCGACTTGCGGCCGGGTAGCGGAGGCGTCGGCCGGCCCGCCCCGGCGCGCGCATACCGCGACAGGTAGAGCCGCGGCGGCGCGTCGGGGTCGTCAGGATCGACCGACGATGCGTCCGCGCCGACGAGCTCGGCGATGCGGGCGTAGGCCTCGTCGCGGAACCCGATGCGGTCGACGAGCCTGCCCGCCACCGCGTCGTCGCGCAGCAGTGGGGCCTTGTCGACGAGCGCGTCGAGCTCGGCGGGCTCCAGGTGACGCGCGGCGGCGACCGCGGCGAGCACCTGCGCGTGCAGGCTCTCGATGAGCCGGCTGTCGGCTTCCCGGTGGGGCTCGGTGTAGCTGCCCTGGGTGAAGAGGTTCGCCGCCGACTTGTACTCGCCGCGCGCGATGAACTGAGCCTGGATGCCCGCCTTCTCGAGCGCGTCGCGCAGGAACAGGGCACTGGTGGCAAAGCCGACCAGGGCCACCGTGCCAGACGGCTGCATCCACACTTCCCGGCACGCCGACGCCAGGTAGTACGACAGCGTGCCCGGGTACGTCTCCGCCCACGCCAGCGATGGCTTGACGTCACTGAAGGCCGAGATTGCCGTGCGTAGTTCCTGTACCGGGCCTGCCGGGGCGGCGGTCAGCTGGACCCGTGCGATGAGCCCGACGACACGGTCGTCGTCGGCGGCCCGGTGGATCCCCGCAATGGCCTCGCGGAGCAGCATCGGTTTGCCCGCACCCGTGACTAGGGCCAGGGGGTGGAAGTTGCTCGACTCCGGGGGCACCGTTTGAAGGTCGAGTTCGAGCACGGTGCCGTCCGGCACGCCGTGGTGGCGGGCGGTGTCGACCTTGCGGACGATGGCGCATAGCTCGTCGGTGCCGGGGATGCCGGAGAGAAGGCTGAACATCCTGTGAGCCTACCGATCGAGCCGCCGTCGGCCCGGCCCGTGCCACGTGAGGCATCGTAGGTAGCTGGGCTAGAAACTGTGATGGAGATTGCCTTCAAGCCCGGTTTACCCATGATCAAAACAGTGGTAGTTCGGAATCATGAAGAAAGCACTCAGGTTCCTGAACGTCATGATCATGTCGAGTGCAGCGGCGATGGCGATCGCCGCGGCACCGGTCGCGGTTGCCGAGTCCTACGCAGTCGCGGGGAATTCCATCGGTCAGTTCCCCCAGGCTCCTGGCGGCGACGGCTGTGTCAACGGCGTCTGTGGCACCGGCGGCCCCCAGGGTGGCGGCGGTTGTACCACCGACGGCACGTGCGGTACCGGTGGTCCCCTTGGCGGCGGCGGCTGCACGGCAGAAGGCATGTGCGGTCACGGCGGTCCCCTGGGCGGCGGCGGTTGCGTGCCCGGCTACGGCTGCTTCGAGTGGGGCCAGTGACCCCTTGACCGAGGACTGACACGAAAGCCCCGCACGCGTGAGCGTGCGGGGCTTCGTGTCGTGCCGAGCGATCAGGCTTCGGTCGCGGATCCGCCTGCGGCGGAGATCTTCTCGCGTGCGCTGCCACTGAACTTGTGCGCGGTGACGTCGACCTTGACGGTGATCTTGCCGTCGCCGAGCACCTTCACCAGGGAGTTCTTGCGAACCGCGCCGGCGGCCACCAACTCGTCGATGCCGACGGTGCCACCCTTGGGGAACAGCCTGTCGATGTCGCCGACGTTGACGACCTCGTAGGAGGTGCGGAAGCGGTTCTTGAAGCCCTTGAGCTTCGGCAGCCGCATGTGGATCGGCATCTGGCCGCCCTCGAACGTCACCGGGACGTTCTTGCGGGCCTTGGTGCCCTTGGTGCCGCGGCCCGCGGTCTTGCCCTTCGAGCCCTCGCCGCGACCCACGCGGGTCTTGGTGGTCTTCGACCCGGGGGCGGGCTTCAGATCGTGCAATTTGATGACACTCATGTTGTCCCTAAACCTCCTCAACCACGACGAGGTGGTTGACCACGGCGAGCAGGCCGCGGGTCTGCGGGTTGTCCTCCCGGACGACGGACTGGCGAATCTTGCGCAGTCCCAACGTCCGCAGGCTTTCCCGCTGCTTCCAGCGCGCACCAACGGTGCTACGCGTCTGGGTGATCTTGAGTTCGGCCATGGTTATGCGCTTCCTTCACGTGCGGCCGCGGCGGCCACCGCGTCGGCCTCGCGGCGCGCCCTGAGCATGCTCGGCGGCGCGACGTCCTCGATGGGCAGCCCACGACGCGCGGCCACCTCCTCGGGACGCTGGATCTGCTTCAGCGCGGCAACGGTGGCGTGCACCACGTTGATCGCGTTGTCACTGCCGAGCGACTTGGCCAGCACGTCGTGCACGCCTGCGGCTTCCAGCACCGCGCGGACCGCGCCGCCGGCGATGACGCCGGTACCCGGGCTGGCGGGACGCAGCAGCACGACTCCCGCGGACGCCTCACCCTGAACCGGGTGGACGATGGTGCCGCCGATGAGCGGAACGCGGAAGAAGTTCTTCCGAGCTTCCTCTACGCCCTTGGCGATCGCGGCAGGAACTTCCTTGGCCTTGCCGTAGCCGACACCGACCATGCCGTTTCCGTCGCCCACCACCATCAGTGCGGTGAAGCTGAACCGGCGGCCACCCTTGACCACCTTGGAGACGCGGTTGATCGTGACCATCCGCTCGATGAGGTTGCTCTTCTCACCGGAGTCGCGACCGCCACGGCCACCGCGGTCGTCGCGACGGCCACGGCCGCCACCGCGGTTGTCGCGGTTGTCCCGGTTGTCCGTGCTCGACGGCCCGGCTCCACTAGCCTGCTCGGCCATCATGCAGTCCTTCCGTAAGTCTTCATCATCAGAATTTGAGCCCGCCTTCGCGCGCGGCGTCAGCCAGCGCTGCGATCCGTCCGCCATAGGTGTACCCACCGCGGTCGAACACCACGGTCTCGATACCTGCGGCCTTGGCGCGCTCGGCGATCAGCTGTCCGACCCGGACGCTGTGGGCCTTCTTGTCGCCGTCGACCGCACGCACGTCGGCCTCGATGGACGACGCCGCGGCCAGCGTGACGCCGTCCTGGTCGTCGACCAGCTGCACGTGGATGTGCCGCGAGGAGCGGTTCACCACCAGGCGAGGGGTCTGCGCCGTGCCCGCGACCTTCTTGCGGAGCCGGGCGTGCCTGCGCAGCCGAGCCACCCGACGGGTCTCGGAGATGTTCTGCCCGACCGTCGTCCGCTTGGCGGACGCTTCGTCGTTCTTAGTCGCAGCCATGTCTTACTTACCTGTCTTTCCGACCTTGCGGCGGATCTGCTCACCCTCGTAGCGAACGCCCTTGCCCTTGTACGGGTCTGGGCGACGCAGGCGGCGGATGTTCGCCGAGATCTGACCGACCTTCTGCTTGTCGATGCCGGTGATCGAGAACTTGGTGGGCGTCTCCACCGCGAAGGCGATGCCCTCGGGAGCCTCGATCACGACGGGATGGCTGTATCCGAGCGCGAATTCGAGGGTTGTGCCCTTGAGTGCGACGCGGTAGCCGACGCCGAAGATCTCCATCTTCGTGGTGTAGCCCTCGGTGACGCCGGTGATGAGGTTGGCCACCAGCGTGCGGGACAGCCCGTGCAGCGAGCGGTTGAGCCGCTCGTCGTTGGGGCGGGTCACCACGATGGCGCCATCGTCGTTGCGGGCGACCGAAATCGGCTCGGCGACCGCGAGTTCCAGCGAGCCCTTTGGGCCCTTGACGGACACGTTCTGTCCGTCGATCGTGACGTCGACCCCGGACGGAACCAGGACCGGCTGCTTACCAATGCGCGACATGTCTAAATCTCCCCTACCAGACGTAGGCGAGGACTTCGCCGCCCACGCCTTGTCGGGCCGCCTGGCGGTCGGTCAGCAGACCACCGGACGTGGAGATGATCGCCACGCCCAGGCCTCCGAGCACCCGCGGCAGATTGGTGGACTTTGCGTACACCCGCAGACCGGGCTTGCTGACCCGCTTGATGCCAGCGATGCTGCGCTCGCGGGTCGGGCCGTACTTCAGCTGCACCACGAGGGCCTTGCCCACGCGGGCATCCTCGGTGCGGTAGTCGCTGATGTATCCCTCGGACTTCAGGATCTCGGCGATGTTGGCCTTGATCTTGCTGTGCGGCAGGGACACCTCGTCGTGGTACGCCGAATTGGCGTTGCGCAGACGCGTCAAGAAGTCTGCGATCGGGTCAGTCATCGTCATGACAACCGGCTCACCTTCCTCGCGGCGGTTCCCACTGGGATGGAATCCCTCTGGGGCCTACCGCAATACTTTTATGGGTCTGTTGGACTTTGGGTTACCAGCTGGACTTCTGCACACCCGGCAGTTCGCCGGCATGCGCCATCTCACGCAAGCAGATTCGGCACAGGCCGAACTTGCGGTAGACGGCGTGCGGACGTCCGCACTTGTTGCAGCGCGTGTAGCCGCGAACCTTGAACTTCGGCTTCTTGTTGGCCTTGTTGACCAGAGCCTTCTTTGCCATCTGCTCAGTTCTCCTTGAACGGGAAGCCAAGTGCACGCAGCAGCGCGCGGCCTTCGTCGTCGTTCGTCGCCGACGTGACGACGGTGATGTCCATGCCTCGGGGCCGGTCGATACTGTCCACGTCGATCTCGTGGAACACCGACTGCTCCGTCAGTCCGAAGGTGTAGTTGCCGCTGCCGTCGAACTGCTTGGGCGACAGGCCGCGGAAGTCGCGGATACGCGGGAGGCTGATCGAGACCAGGCGGTCCAGGAACTCCCACATGCGGTCGCCGCGCAGCGTGACGCGGGCGCCAATCGGCATGCCCTCGCGCAGCTTGAACTGTGCGATCGACTTGCGGGCCTTGCGGATCTCCGGCTTCTGGCCGGTGATCAGCGCCAGGTCGTTGACCGCGCCGTTGATGAGCTTGGCGTCGCGAGCGGCGTCACCGACGCCCATGTTCACGACGACCTTCACCACGCCGGGGATCTGCATGACGTTGTCGTAGCTGAACTCCTTGTTCAGCGCGTCCTTGATCTCTTCGCGGTAGCGCTGCTTCAGGCGCGGAAGCACTTTGGTGGTTTCTTCCTGGGCAAGCGAAGCGCCGGGATGAGTCTCAGTGGTCATGTCAGACTTCCTCGCCATTGCGCTTGGAGAAACGGACCTTCTTGCCGGTCGCTTCGTCCTCGCGGTAACCGATCCGGGTGGGGTTGCCGTCGGAGTCGATGACCATCACGTTGCTCACGTGGATGGGCGCCTCCTGGGTGACGATGCCGCCAGAGGACGCACCACGCTCGGTACGCGAAACGGGGGTGTGCTTCTTGATCCGGTTGACGCCCTCGACCAGCACCTTGTCGCGTTCGGGGTAGGCCACCAGGACCTTGCCCTTGGCGCCCTTGTCCTTACCCGAGATGACGAGGACGGTGTCGCCCTTGTGCACCTTCATTTACAGCACCTCCGGGGCCAGCGAGACGATCTTCATGAAGCGCTTCTCGCGCAACTCACGACCGACGGGCCCGAAGATGCGGGTGCCACGGGGGTCGTTGTCGGGCTTGATGATGACGGCGGCGTTCTCGTCGAACTTGATGTAGCTGCCATCGGCGCGGCGACGCTCCTTGACGGTGCGCACCACGACGGCCTTGACGACCTCGCCACGCTTGACGTTGCCACCGGGAATGGCTTCCTTCACCGTCGCCACGATGACATCGCCGATGCCGGCATAGCGCCGCGACGAGCCACCGAGCACGCGGATGCACAAGATCTCCTTGGCACCAGTGTTGTCGGCGACCTTGAGCCGCGATTCCTGCTGAATCACTCGATCTCCTCGGTTCCTTACACATTTCAAGCACGGCGGGCAGCACAAAATAGCTCGACGTACGCGGTCTTCGTCACCGAAGGGCACGCAGGGTTCTCGCTGATGAGCGCTTGCGTGAAGAGCATCATCTGAGTCGACAACCGAGGTCTGCCCAAGGCAACCCCTACATAGTAGGTGACCTCAGGCAATGCTCCAAATCGCTCCCATCAGCGGTTTGTGCACATCGCGCCGCGAGTGTGCGTGTCTGCGGGCGACACGCCGAATTGCAGCCTGACTTCACGCACGCTCACGACTACCTGAGCGCGCCGACCGCCGCTTCGACAGTAGGAGGTCGTAGAAGGCTTGGAAGCTACGGCCCTGACCGGAGTCGGTGATTAGGCTCCGCCAGTCGACGACCTCATCCAACAGGTTGCCTTGGCGCCGTTCGGTGCCGAACACCAGCTGACGGAGCGGGTCGAACACGGTGTTGAGCCGAGATTCGGTTCCGATGAACCACCGATCCCGCAGCGCGGTCACCCCAAGCCACCGCACGCCGCCCTCGCTCTCCCGGGGGTGGGCCGTACTGCTCCCAATTACTGATGCTCCCTGTCAGCGAGCAGTTTTGTGAGATTGACGCTACCGACGACGGGGTGAAAAATGAGCTTCATTCCAGCCCCGGACCCCGGCGGGAGTGAAGGATATGTGCGCGGAGCATTCAGACTTCGGCGACATCGTGGAGAACCAAGCGCAGCGATTCAGCGCAGATGTTCGGGCCATCATCGAAGGTCGCGCCGTCATTGAACAGACCAAGGGCATGCTGATGCTTGTCTACGGCATCGACGACGCCGCAGCATTTCAGATGCTGCGCCAGCAGTCCCAGCAGCACAACATCAAGCTCCGTCTCATCGCCGAGCAGATCCGCGGGGACTTGGTCGAGTTGTGCACGGCGCAGCCTCCACTAAGGCAACGCAACGCAACCAACGTCCTGCTCACCGCGCACCACCGAATCGCTGCTGCAGCCGCACGGTTGACCGACGGCGAATCGAAAGTAAGAGCCGGGTAGCACGCCTCCGCAGTCCTGTTTCCCGTTCGGCCCGCCACTGCCTGCGGCGGGCCGAACCATGTCGGGGCCGCGTGACCTCCGGCTTACCCGTCATCCCGTTCGCGCGGGCCACGCAGTTCATCGTCTTGAGATGTGGACGCAGATCGGCTACATCACGCGCAGCAGTGAGGCCCGACCCTTGATGTGGAGCTTCTCGATCGTCGAGTCATGTAGTTCGGCGATCCGCTCGCGCATTTTCTCACCGAGTTCGTTCAGTTCGTCGTCACTCATCTCCACCGGCGGCGGGCACAGATCACGCTCCTCTTCGGCGGCGTGTGCGTCCAAGACCATGACGAAGGATTCCCATTCTTCTTGATACCCGGGCGCGTCGGTCGGTGTCCTCAACACGACGGCCAGTTGATCGAAGACCTGCCGGTGCTCGGCATGCGCAATCGCGACGAGCTTGCTCGCCGCCTGCACCGCCGGATAGAACAATTCGTCCTCGATGTGCATGTGAATGTCCAACTCCACCAACAGCTCGTCAAGGCAGTTCTGACGTTCGTCCGACGTGGGCGGCAACGCCGTGATCTTCTTGCACATCCCGCGCAACGTGTTGTGGTGGTCGAACAACACATCAAAGGCATTCATCGCGTGACGACCTCCTCCGAAGCGCGTACCTCGACGACTCCGTTGCGAATTCGGGTCGGATAGCTCGGCAGCGATGCCGTGGCCGGCCCCTTCAATACGTCGCCCGACCGACATTCGAATCGTGAACCGTGCCAAGGACATACGACACGGCCACGATCGACCCAACCGTCTGACATCGGCGCGCCCAGGTGGGGACAGTACTCGCCGACGGCCAGGACGTCGTCGCCGTCTCGATGGAACACCACACCGACGCCGTCGATCTCCACCCGCTGTGGTCGACCGTCCAACGCCGTCACCGGCAGCGCCGGCGTCCAGTCGTCGACCTCCAATCGGGGACCAGACCGATCGACACCGACACCAGACCCATACACCAGCGCACCACCCAAGTAGCCGCTTCCCGCGGTCAGGCCGTAGCCCAGCGCGGTCCCCGCCATTCCACGGAGCTGACGACCGCGTCGACGGTCCCACCACGACACCACATACAAAGCGGTAGCGACGACGTTCAACAGACCGTGCACTATCCCGATCCGGCGAGACTCGTCGTGGGTGTGCTGCCAGTCTGTCGCGCCAGTCGCCGCGGCGCCCAGACTCCCGACGATTCCCACGCCAAGCGCCAGCCTCGACGCGTCGCGCATGGCGGCGGCATGGCGGGGTAGCACGCTGGCGACGTCCATTGTCAGTGCCGTTGCGACTGCGCCGGTCGGAAGGGCCGTCAACGCCGGGTGTAGCGGATGCCCCAACCACGTCCCGTGCAGAGCGTTGCTAACGCGCTCCCGACGGCGACCAAACGCAGCGAAGATCAGCGTCAGGACGTGTTCCAGCCGGTACTGGGGCGATCCAGCCACTGCTGGCGCCCGAGAGTGTCTAGTGCCTGCGATCCGTAATTCCGTGTGCGTCCCGGTGTGAAACGCCGCTCATTCGCCACGGCCGTCCTCCCCAGTCTCTCCGTATCGAAAAACGTGAAATCGCGGCTGATTGCTGAACCGCTTATCGGCCGGGCCGTCCCCAAGCGAACCGACCGCGGTGCGCCGTTGCCTGCACACCTCACCTGGAACACGAAATCCCGCCGACATCGGTTCAACCCGATTCCCATGGCGATCGACCGTTCGGCTCCGCGGACTCCTGCGCGAGTGCGTCACTCGCGGGACGCGCCCCGGCGTCGACTTGGGCGCTGGACCGCGCTAGCTCGCGAACCGTTCGGCCGTCGGCCCACCCCGAGCGACCGTGGCTCGCCCGACCGCGCGCAGTCGGATCTCGTCACTGCGGTAGGCCGCGCAAGGCTCACGGGCTTGCTCGCCCGCGCATTTTGTACTATCAGAGCAACCCAGCCAAGTGCGGAACTGCCACAGGGACATCGGCTGTGATCCGTACCATGCCGACGGACAGGACGAACATTGCCAAAGGAGCGCCCTTCAACGCCTGACCTTAAAACCCAGGTCGAGGACGTCCAGTCCCATTACGACCTGTCCAACGAATTCTTCTCACTCTTCCTGGATCCGACTCGGACCTACAGCTGTGCGTACTACGAGCGCGACGATATGACGCTCGAAGAGGCACAGCTTGCGAAGATCGACCTCGCACTCGACAGCCTTGAGCTGAGGCCGGGCATGAAGCTGCTCGACGTCGGTTGCGGCTGGGGCGCCACGATGATGCGCGCGATCGAAAAGTATGACGTCGACGTCGTGGGTCTGACCTTGAGCAAGAACCAGCAGGCCCACGTCGAGCAACTCTTCGCCACGTCGGATAGCCCTCGCTCAAAGCGAGTGCTGCTGCAGAGCTGGCAGCAATTCCACGAGCCGGTGGACCGGATCGTCTCGATCGAGGCGTTCGAGCACTTCGGCCTCGAGCGCTACGACGACTTCTTCAAGATGGCCTACGCGGCGATGCCGCCCGGGGGCACGATGCTGCTCCAAACGAGCCTTCTGCCAAGCAAGCAGGAGTGGGCTGAGCGCAATCTGCCGGTGACGATGCCCCTTCTGCGGTTCATCGGATTCATCATGCGTGAGATCTTCCCCGGCGGCCGGCTGCCAGCGGTGGAGATTGTCGAGGAGCATGCGGTCAAGTGTGGTTTCGAGGTCGACCTGGTGCAGTCGCTACGGCCTCACTACCCACGAACACTCGACATCTGGGCGGCCAGTCTGTCGACCAACAAGGCCGAGGCCATTGCGGTCCAGTCCGAAGAGGTCTACGAGCGGTACATGAAGTACCTGACGGGCTGCGCCGACCTGTTCCGCGACGGCTATACCGACGTCTGCAAGTTCACGCTCGCAAAGCGTTAAGACCGCTCGCGACTTCGTGCCCGCGATTGGCCTGCAGACCCGCATAACCAGACGTACCGACATTCGGCGACGGTGAACGTGCGCAAACTCCTGACTCGTCGCGGCGTGTCGCCCGCGGACACGCACGCTCGCGGTTAAGGGGACTCGGAGACGACGCAGCGGAAGCCGATGTGGGTGGCCGCGCTGTCCTGGGACTGCGACGACCGCGCGGCGGGCCGGTAGCGGTGGCAGTACTCCGGCGCGCACAGATGCGACCCGCCCTTCAGTGTCTGGTTGACGCTGGGATCTGGGTTCGAGGGCGGCGTGCAGCAGCCCTTCACGCCGTCGGTCTGGTGGTGGGTTTCGTAGCGCGTCGTCGTCCATTCCCACACGTTGCCGATCATGTCGACCAACCCGAACCCGTTCGGGGGGAAGGTGCCGACGGGCGACGTGCCCTTCCAGCCCAGCGCGCCGTCGTTGCGGTACGGGAAGCGGCCCTGCCAGGTGTTGGCCATCAGTCGGCCGCCGGGTCGGACCACGTCGCCCCACGCGTACGTCGTCGCCGCCCCGCCTCGCGCGGCGTACTCCCACTCGGCTTCGTTCGGCAGCCGGCGGCCCGCCCATCGCGCGTAGGCCGCCGCGTCGGTGTACGCGACCTGCACGACGGGGTGGTCGGGGCGGTCCCGCACCGCATCGACGGGTTCGCCCGGGCCGAACGGGCGACGCCAGGATGCGCCGGGCACCCAGTCCCACCATTGGCGCCAGTCGTTCAGGTCGACCGGACCCGCCGTGGGGCGGAACACCAGGGTCCCCGGCTGCAGGTCCTGCTCGGTGACGCCCGGGTACTGCGCGGGGTCGAGTGGGCGCTCGGCGACGGTGACGTAGCCGGTGTCGGCGACGAACTCGGCGAACTGCGCATTGGTGACGGGATGGCGTTCGATCGCGAACGCGCCGACCGTCGCGGTGTGAACCGGCGCCTCTTCTGGATAGAAGTGCGTCGAGCCCATCCGGAACGCTCCGCCGGGCAGCGCGACCAGGTCGGTCAGCATCGGTTCATGGTGTCAGGGGATCGTGATCTCGACGTCGTCGGTGATGGCCGCACTGGCGGCGTCGAGTGCGTCGACGCCGGTGGGCGCCTCGACGTGAATCGCGACCAGATAGTTCGTCGTATTGGTCCAGACGTGCGCGACGCGGTCGAAGAACTCGACCGCGTTCTGCGGCGTGTCCGACCAGGCGCCCATCAGCTTCTGCCCGCTGTACTGACAGAGCTCGGCGGGCAGCACGCTGACGCTGCTGACCGCGGACTGGGCCATGATCTTGTCCGTGTAGTCGCGGAACGCCGCCTCGGGGTCGAGCGTCGTCGCGGCGACCGACACGAACGCCGTCATGCCGTCGGGGCCCTGCATGCGCACCCCCACCTCACCGGAGCCCTTCGACGTGCTCCACCCCTCCGGTACGCCGACGGTGACCCGCGGGGCCATGGGGTCGTCGACCGCGGTCACCACCGAAACGGGTGGTTTGTTGGCCGGGGCGCACGTCACCGCGTTCGCGGGAATCGGCACCTGCAGGGTCGGCTGGATGCCGGGCGGCCCCTGATCGAGCTGGCCGCTCGGACGCGGGTTGATCGAACGTGACGGCGAGGACGACGACGCGGACGGATCCGCGACGGGAACGCCGGCGCTGGTCCGCACGCAGGCGGTCGCCAGGACCGCCGCGGCACATGCGGTGACCAAGACCGTCGTTCGCGTGAGGTTCATCAGTCCTTCGAGAATGCCTGCGCAAGTTCTCGTTCAACGTCCAGGTAGGGCGTGCCCGAGGTGTCGACGACCACCTTAGCGATGGAACCGCCGGTGAAGGGGTATGGCGCTGTGTAGCTGGTCGACACCGCCTGACCGGAGTTTCGGCCAACGGCGATCCCGCCGCCTGCCAGTCCGAAGCTCCCGGGGTGGGTCCGGACACCGGAACGCGTGGCCACTGCGTCGCCGTCGATGAACAACGAGATGTCACCGACCGGCGTATGGCTGCCTTCGACGGTGCCGGTCCGCTCGTAGCGCACGCCGAAGAGGTGGCTGCCCAACGGAACAGCGTCCGGCGCGGACACCGTCTGCTCTTCCTCGCCCATGAAGTTGTAGACGTAGTGAAGCCTGCTGTCCTGGACGAACAGCACGTGCCCACCGTGGCCCGCGCCCTGCTTGTAGAGCACGCCCTCGGCGCCGGTGGTGTCGATGGTGACCTCCGCCAGGATCGAAAACGACTGTCCGCGAACCTCGACCGCGGCGCCGACGCCCACCTCGGCGGAATCCGGGTAGTACGTGAAGTTCGTGCGGTCCCGAACCAGGTAGGGCCGTTCGCGCAGCATGGTCTCGAAGATGTCGAGGTCGCCCAGCGGCAACCCGTTGTACTTGTCGGCCTCGGCGAACCACAGCTTCTTGAGCTCCTCGAGCTTGTCCGGCTGCTCGGCCGCCAAGTCGTGGCACTGGCTGCGGTCGGTCTCGATGTGGAAGAGCTCCCACCGGTCCTTGTCGAAGTGCGACCAGCCCGCGGGACTGGCCGCGTGCACGGTGTTGGCGAACCAGCCGTCATGCCAGATGCCGCGGGTGCCGAGCATCGTGTAGAACTGGGTGTCCTTGCCGGTGTCGGCGGTCGAATCATCAAGCGCGGCTTTGAAACTCACGCCGTCGAGCGGCTTCTGGGCGATGCCCGCGACCTCGTCGGGCGGGGTGACGCCGAGCAGGTCGTAGATGGTTGGGGTGACGTCGCAGACGTTGACGTAGTTGTCCCGGACTTCGCCGTGAGCCTCGATACCGTTGGGCCAGCTGATGATCGCGGTGTCGGCGATGCCGCCCTCGTGGGAGGCGTAGCGCTTGAACAACTTGTAGGGCGTGTTGAAGGCCATCGCCCAGCCGATCGGATAGTGGTTGTAGGTGTCCGGCGCACCGAGGTGGTCGTAGAACCGCATGCTCTCCTCGACGGTGTCGATGTAACCGTTGAAGAACTTGACTTCGTTGACCGAACCGTTGGGTCCGCCCTCACCGCTGGCGCCGTTGTCGGAGATGGTGACGATGATGGTGTTGTCGAGCTGCCCGGACTCCTCGAGATAGTCCAGGATTCGGCCGATCTGGGCGTCGGTGTAGGACAGGAAGCCGGCGAACACCTCGGCCATCCGGCTGAACAACCGCTTCTCCTCGTCGTTCAACGTGTCCCACGGCCGCACGGTGTCCTGGAACGGCCAGGCCTCCCCGTTGGGCCCCTTGACGTCGAGATACGGGTTGACGGGCGACAATTCGGTGTCCGGCGGGACGATGCCGAGCGCCTTCTGGTTCTCCAGCACGATTTCTCGGTAGCGCTCGTAGCCCATGTCGAACGTGCCCGCGTACTTGTCAGCCCACTCCTTGAATACGTGGTGCGGTGCGTGGCCTGCGCCCGGGCAGACGTAGCTGAACCAGGGTTTGTCGGGCGCGATCACCTTGGCGTCGCGGATGAACTCGATGGTCTTGTCCGCCAGGTCCTTCGACAGGTGGTAGCCCTCCTCCGGGGTGGCGGGCGGGGCGACCGGATGGTTGTCGTACACCAGGTCGGGGTACCACTGGTCGGTTTCGCCGCCCATGAAGCCGTAGAACCGCTCGAAACCACGGCTCAGCGGCCAATGACGTTTGGTGGCAGCGAGGTTGGCCTCTTCGAGCGGAGTGAGGTGCCACTTGCCCACGCAGTAGGTGTTGTAGCCGCGCTCGGCGAGCACCTCCGACAGCAGCGCGGTGTCGGCCGGAATCCGGCCGTTGCAGTTGGGGAAGCCGTCGGTGAACTCCTCGATGGTGGCCATCCCGACGGTGGTGGCATTGCGACCGGTGAGCAACGAGGCCCTGGTCGGCGAGCACAGCGCGGTGGTGTGGAACTGCGAGAGCCGCACGCCACGTTCGGCGAGTCGGGTCATGGCGGGCATCTCGACGAGGCCGCCGAAGCAGTCCCACGTGGCGATGCCCGTGTCGTCCCACACCAGGTACAGGATGTTCGGTGCATCCTTGGGCGCGGTCGGCGCCGCGTACGGACCCCAGTCGGCCTCCGAGTCGCGGATGTCGACGTCGATCTTGCCCTTGAACTCTGTTGCCATTGCATACCTCGTCCCGGTGACCCGACCGCCGTGGCCCGGAGGTTACACCCGCGATGTGTGCCCCAGCTGAGAAATTGTGGGTGTCGCCATTTCCATCCGGCGACGTTGCCACCACCACACCGTGAACAGCGGAAGCGTCCAACCCATCCAGCCACTCAGGCCGGCCACCATCCAGAGGTAGTGCTGCTCGTTTCCACCAAAGAGACTGTCCTGCAACGGTTGCAACGAAAGATATAGCACCGGGGACCAGATCCGGTTGGCGATGACGGACAGCGCCAACGTCGCGCTGAAGATCATGCTGCGACGATGCGCGCCGACGTGTCGCCGCCTGCCGGCGAGGTAGCCGTTGGCGGTGAACCACAGCCATAACGCCGCGAGCACGATGTTGCTGACCGCGAGGATCGGCCCGAACGGCGTCGCGACTCCGATGACCATCGCGCAGCCCGCCGCGGGTAGCGCCGTCGCGACGTACACCCGTCCCACGCGGCGATGCCACGCCAGGGCGGCGCGCTCGCAACCCTGGCCAGCACTGGATCACGACGGCCACCATGGCGATGCTGGCCAACATGACGTGGCCGACGAGCACCGGGTAGTGCAGCGGGAAGGTCGCAGGCACGCGCGACCGCCCGGGGTCCGCGGTGAAGTAGGGCGGCAGCGAGAACGCGAGGAAACCCGCGACGACGAGGGTCAGTGCGATCGACCAGCGATGTGCGTATGTCATACGCATAAGCGTATGGCATACGCAAGGCCGCTGTCTTGCGATACGCTGATCGCTCGTGAGCCACCCCGCCGACGAGCCGCCACTCCCCCGCGCGCTCGAACTGCTCTGGCAGGAGTCGGCGCCGCCCCGGCCCGGACTCAACCGCGACCGCATCGTCGCCGTCGCCATCGAACTGGCCGACGCCGCCGGGCTGGGCGCGCTGTCGATGGCTCGACTGGCCGAGCGGTTGGGCTGCGGCACGATGTCGCTGTACCGGCACGTCGCCAACAAGGACGAGCTGGTCGTGTTCATGGCATCGGCCGCGCCCGGCCCACCACCCGATCCCGTCGGTGGCTCGAATTGGCATGATGGGCTTCGAAATTGGGCCAACGGCCTGTGGGACGTCTACCACGCCCACCCCTGGATACTGCAGACCGCTTCGTCGGGGCTGCCCGCCGATCCCGGTCAACTGGCATGGCTCGACGCCGGACTGGCCACGCTGGCGGGCACCCCCCTCACCGAACGAGCGAAACTCGCCGCCGTCATGTCGGTGCTGTACTTCGTGCGTGGCACGGCGGCGTTGAGCCTCGACGCAGGCGCACTCGACGCGACCCGCTACCCCGACCTGCTGACCCGCTTGGTGGAACCCACCCGGTTCCCGGCGTTGTCCGCCGCCCTCGCAGACGGTGTGTTCGACGACGCCGAGGATCCCCGCGCCGGGCTCGACTCGGGCTTGAGGCGACTGCTCGACGGGATCGCGGGCGAGGTCGCGACATCGGAGGCGGACGACCGCCGAAGGTGACGTGAAGACGACGCGAGCACGAGTTCGCGGTGACGGTCGAGCCGTGCACCCTGCGCCGATCTTCAGTCGGTGGAAGTATGCGGGGGTGTCGACCGACAGTGCCCAGACCATCGCCTATCCCGCGCCCGAAGGCCGTCCGCACCGATACGACGACTCCGCGGTCGGTCCGCACGTCATCGTGCTGTTCGGAGCGACCGGCGATTTGGCCAAGCGGAAGCTCCTGCCGGGGCTGGCCTACCTCGACCAGTCCGACCTGGCCCCGAACATTCAGATCATCGGAACGTCGCTGGAGAACCTGACCGACGACCAGTTCCACGCACTGGCCAAGGAAGCCGTCGACGCGTTCGGCAGTCACAAGTTCACCAAGGAACAGTGGGCACGCTTCGCCGAATCACTCACGTACGTGCCGCAAGGCGCCGGGCCCGAGGCGTTGGCCGCCGCAGTCGCCAAAGCGGAGGCCGCTCTCGGACCCGACGTTCGACGCCTTCACTACCTCTCGGTGCCACCGAAGGCCGCCCGCGCCGTCATCACGATGCTGCGCGAGGCGAACCTGGTGGAGCGTTCGCGCGTCGTGATGGAGAAGCCGTTCGGCACCGACCTCGCCAGTGCGGTCGCGCTCAACGGCTTCGTGCACGAGACCTTCAAGGAGCGACAGATCTTCCGCATCGACCACTTCCTCGGCAAGGAAGCGGCGCAGAACATCCTCGCGTTCCGGTTCGCCAACGGCCTCTTCGAACCCATCTGGAACCGAAACTTCATCGACCACATCCAGATCGACATCCCCGAGACCCTCGGCCTCGATCAACGGGCGAATTTCTACGAGAGCACCGGCGCCTACAAGGACATGGTGGTCACGCATCTGTTCCAGGTGATGGCCTTCGTAGTCATGGAGCCGCCGACCGCGCTGGAGCCCCGTGCGATCAGCGAGGAGAAGAACAAGGTCTTCCGGTCGATGCTGCCGGTCAAGTGTTCCGACGTGGTGCGAGGCCAATTCACCGGTTATCGCGAATTGGACGGCGTGGCACGGGATTCCGATACCGAGACGTTCATCGCGTTGAAGGTCGGCATCGACAACTGGCGCTGGGCTGGCGTCCCCATCTATCTCCGCACCGGCAAGAAGATGGCAGAAGGCATGCGCATCATCTCGATCGCGTTCAAGGAGGCGCCGCGCACGATGTTCCCGCCCGGATCCGGCGTCGGTGCCCAGGGCCCGGACCACCTGACGTTCGACCTGGCCGACGCCTCCAAGGTCTCGCTGTCGTTCTACGGCAAGCGACCCGGGCCGGGCATGAAGCTCGACAAGCTGTCCATGCAGTTCTCCACTCAGGAGGTCGACTCCGTCGGCGACGTGCTGGAGGCTTACGAACGACTGATCCTCGACGCGATGCGCGGTGACCACACGTTGTTCACCACCGCCGAGGGCATCGAATCGCTCTGGGAGCGTTCGGAGCAGCTGCTGCACGATCCACCGGCAGTCAAGGGGTACGCGCCCGGGACGTGGGGTCCCAACGCGATACACCAACTGATCGCCCCAAACGCGTGGCGACTGCCGTTCGAGCGCGGGTGGCGCGAGAAGAAGAAGTAAGTCCCCGAGGCTTCACCCACCACACCAGGGGAATTGGCATCCCGCGGCAAGGAGCGCTACCCTCGGGCCCGAGAAGACATGATTCGTGCGGTGCACCAACATAATCGGACTCGTCTACGAATCACGTTCGGCTCCCGCTCTGGACCCACGGCGCTGCGTTGACCGAACCCGACTCGAGACGTTTCACGCAGTGATCGCGATATTCGCGAGGTGGGGGCCATGACACTTCGAGTACGCCGGCCGGCAAGTTTGATCCTCGCAGCATTCATCGCGATGGGCGTCACGACGCCGTCGGCGCTGGCGGATCCCGTGGGCAGCGGTCAGGTGGCGGCCGATCCGACACTCGGACTGCGCGACCTCGGCGTGGACCCGACGCTGTCCTTCTACGGCTTGGAGGGCACGCAGTCACTGGTGATCCCCGTACCGCAAGGCGTCGCGCCCGCCGCGCTGACCGCGTCGGTGGAGCTTCCCTTCACGCTACGAAGGGAGCTTCCCTTCGACCCGCCAGTGGGAAGCTTCACGGTGCTCCAGAACGGCCGCACGATCTCCCGAGTCGATCTGCCTGGGGCCGACAACGGGCCGATCAGGCTTCCGCTCACTGGCGCAGAGGTGCGCGACAACGCCGTCGCCGTGTCGATCCGCACCAATCTGCTACCGCCGGAGGGCTATTGCATCGCCGACGGGTCGACGCCACTTCGGCTCAACGGCGTAGCAGTCGAGTTCACCGGAACGGAGCGGGCGCCGGCCACCGTCGCCGATTTCCTTCCCCCGGTGCTGCAGCGGCTGACCATCTTCCTGCCTGCCCGACCGACCCGCGCGGAGTCGGACGCGGCAGTGCGCCTGACCGCGGGCGTCGTCGCCAACTACGGCGCTCAACCCACCGCTGTGACCGTCGCGCGACTGGACGGCGACGCGCCCCTGCCGCAGGCCCAGCCGTTCGAGCGTCAACTCATCATCCGCGAAAGTGCCACTCCCACAGTTGAACTCGAAGGCACCAGCGGCGTGCCCGCACTGCTCATCACGGGGCCAGGGGATGATCTGCTCAATCAGGCGCGGCTGATGTCCAGCGGAAACCCGCTCCGGCTGGCGTTGGGCTCGAAGGCGGTGGCCGGGCCAGTGCAGGACGGCCCGCAACTCGCTGCCGATCAGACGGCGCTTCGGGACATCGGCCAGCCCGAGCGGCATGCCACCGCCTTGGCCAATCCGCACGTCAACATCGACGTCGACCAGACGCGATTCGGCAGGGCCGCCCACGACGTTCGAGTCCACCTCCAGGGGTTCTACACGCCACTGCCGTCCAACCTCAGCGGCCAACTCGTCGTATCGGTCAACGGTGAGACCATCGACCGGTGGCCGGCCGACCCGAATGGCGCCATCGACCGCGCGGTCGCGATTCCCGACCGGCTGCTACAGCGCAACACCCACCTCGAGGTGGCCATCGACGCAGCGGGCCACACCGGTGGGTGCGGCGAGTCGCAACCGGTCACGTTGACGATCGACGGTGACACCACCATCTCTAGCACCGTGGCCAGTCCACCGGTTCCACGTGGCTTCCAGTCGATCCCGCAGGCGTTCATGCCGAAGGTCGAAATCGGCATCACCGACGATGCGTTCGCCGACACGGTGCGGGCGGCCAAAATCGTCGCGGGCCTGCAGCGGCTCAGCGCGCTACCCCTCGACCCCTCGGTCACGTCGCTCGAGGAAGCCGCCACCTCACCCAATTCCGCGATCCTCATCTCGGCCAACGCCTGGAAGGATGACCAGCTGACGCTCCCGGTCGCAGTCTCCAAAGACGCCAAAGACGCCGTTCGGCTGGGGGCACAGGATGGTTCGGGTAAACCCCTCTCGCTGACCTTGGATCCCGGGCTTCGATTCGGTTCGTTGCAGACCGTGTACACGGGCGGCCGAACGGTGCTGGTCGCGACGTCCAACGGGTCCGCCGCTCAACTCGACGTGCTACTGGACTGGCTCAACGCGGACCCGAAACGTTGGGACCGACTGAAGGGCACCGCGGTGATCGCGCCGCAAGACCAGGAGCCCGTCACCGTCACAGCCGAGCCCGCGTCGCAGCCGAAACCACAACTGCAGCAGCGAAATTCGGGCAACTACTGGTTGATCGGCGTGGGTGTCGCCGCTGTCTTGCTGGTCGGATCCAGCGTGATCTATCTACGAAGCAGGAACGAGCCCGGGACCTGACGAGGGAGCCCGGTCGCGTAGACACCCAGAAACGCAAAATCCCCCGACGCCCTTGGCGAGCGTGCGGGGGATGGTGCGGTCGGTAACCGAAGTGCTACTTGGCCTTCTCGAGGATCTCGACGAGGCGCCAGCGCTTGGTGGCCGACAGCGGTCGGGTCTCCATCAGCGACACGCGGTCGCCGATGCCTGCGTCACCGTTCTCGTCGTGCGCCTTGACTCGCTTGCTCGTACGGATGATCTTGTCGTACAGCGGGTGCTTCACGCGGTCTTCGAGCTCGACGACGATGGTCTTCTGCATCTTGTCGCTCACCACGTAGCCGATGACCGTCTTGCGGCGGCCGCGCGGCTTCTCGGTGCGCGGAGTGTGCTTGGGGCCTTTGGTCTTTGCCTCAGTCTGGTCTGCCATTACGAATCCTCACCAACGGGTCCGGAGGCCAGACCCAATTCACGTTCACGAAGCACGGTGTACACACGTGCGATCTCCTGCCGCACCACGCGCAGCCGGCGGTTGTTGGCCAACTGGCCGGTCGCCATCTGGAAGCGAAGGTTGAACAACTCTTCCTTCGACTCGCGCAGCCGGCTGGTCAGCTCTTCGTCGGTCAGCTCGCGCAGCTCGCCGGGCGAAGTTCCCACTGCCATCAGAACTGCTCCTCTCTGGTCACGATGCGAGCCTTGATCGGCAACTTGTGGATCGCGCGGGTCAGCGCCTCGCGGGCGATCTTCTCGTCGGGATAGCTCAGCTCGAACAGCACACGGCCCGGCTTGACGTTGGCCACCCACCACTCCGGCGAACCCTTACCCGAACCCATGCGGGTTTCGGCGGGCTTCTTGGTCAGCGGACGGTCCGGGAAGATGTTGATCCACACCTTGCCGCCACGCTTGATGTGCCGGTTGATGGCGATACGAGCGGACTCGATCTGCCGGTTGGTGATGTAGGCGTGGCCCAGGGCCTGAATGCCGTAGTCACCGAAGGACACTGTCGTGCCACCGCTGGCGATCCCGCGCTGACGCGGGTGGTGCTGCTTGCGGTGCTTGACCTTGCGGGGAATCAACATGACTAGCTCTCCGTGCTCTCTGCAGCCGGCGCAGCCTCGGTGGCGGCGGCCGACGTATCGGCAGGCGCTTCCTCGCTGGCGGCCCGGCCGGCTTCGGTGCTCGTCGCCGTCGTGCCTGCGGAACCGCTGCGGCGCGGACGCGTGCCCGAAGGACGATCGCGACGCGGCCGATCGGCGGTCGCGGGCACGGCCGCAGCGGCGAGCTCGCGCTTGCCACCGACGACGTCACCCTTGTAGATCCACACCTTCACGCCGATACGGCCGAAGGTGGTCTTGGCCTCGTAGAGGCCGTAGTCGATGTCGGCGCGCAGCGTGTGCAGCGGCACCCGACCTTCGCGGTAGAACTCCGACCGGCTCATCTCGGCGCCGCCCAGGCGACCCGAGCACTGCACCCGGATGCCCTTGACGCTGGGCTGCCGCATGGCCGACTGGATCGCCTTGCGCATGGCCCGCCGGAACGCGACGCGGTTGGACAGCTGCTCGGCGACGCCCTGCGCCACCAACTGAGCCACCGACTCGGGGTTCTTGACCTCGAGGATGTTCAGCTGAACCTGCTTGCCGGTCAGCTTCTCCAGCGCCGCGCGGATGGCGTCGGCAGCCTTGCCGCGCTGGCCGATGACGATGCCGGGACGGGCGGTGTGGATGTCAACGCGAACCCGGTCACGGGTGCGCTCGATCTCCACCTTCGCCACGCCGGCCCGCTCGAGCTCGACGGACCGCGGGGAATCCGGGATCACGAAGGGCTCGAAGAGCCGACGACGAATCGCCACGTCTTCCTTGACGTAGTCCCTGTACTGCTTGTCCGCGTACCAACGCGACTTCCAGTCGGTCGTGATGCCGAGGCGGAAGCCGTGGGGGTTGATCTTCTGGCCCACTACTCCGAGCCTCCCTTCGAGTCAGAGGTCTCAGCAGCCGTTTCGGCGCTCTTGGCTGGCGCCTTCTTGGCTGGCGCCTTCTTGGCCGGCGCCTTGGTGGCGGCGGCCTTGCTGCCCTGGGCGCGACGCGCGCGGGCGGCGCTGGCCGAAGCGCCCTTGGCGCCTGCGTCCTTCGTCGGACGGCTCTCGACGATCACCGTGATGTGGCTGGTGCGCTTGCGGATCCGGAACGCACGCCCCTGGGCGCGCGGCCGGATGCGCTTGGCGGTCGGGCCCTCGTCGGCGTGGATGGTGGCGACCACCAGCGTGGAGGGGTCGAGCCCGTCGTTGTTCTGCGCGTTGGCCGCTGCACTGGCGATGACCTTGGCGACCGGTTCGCTCGCGTCCTGCGGTGCCCACCGCAGGATGTCGAGCGCCTCGGTCACGGACTTGCCGCGCACCAGGTCGATGACCCGGCGCGCCTTGCTCGCCGAGACGCGCACGAAGCGCGCCTTCGCCGTCGCGGACGGATATTCAGTCGTCGTAGTCATTTAGCAGTTCCCTCTGCTCTTGGTCTTTGGCTCTTCGCCCGAGAGGCTCATCGCCGCGCTAGCGGTCATCGCCGCTTCGCCTTCCGGTCATCCTTGATGTGACCCTTGAACGTGCGGGTCGGGGCGAACTCGCCCAGCTTGTGCCCGACCATCGACTCGGTGACGAACACCGGCACGTGCTTGCGACCGTCGTGGACGGCGAAGGTGTGACCGATGAAGTCAGGAATGATGGTCGAACGACGCGACCAGGTCTTGATGACCTGCTTGGTGTTCTTCTCGTTCTGAACGTCGACCTTCTTGAGCAGATGGTCGTCGACGAACGGACCCTTCTTGAGGCTGCGTGGCATCGCTGGGTACTCCTAGCGCTTGTTCTTGCCGGTGCGACGGCGGCGGACGATGAGCTTGTCGCTCGGCTTGTTCGGCTTGCGGGTACGGCCCTCGGGCTTGCCCCACGGGCTGACCGGGTGGCGACCACCGGAGGTCTTGCCCTCACCACCACCGTGCGGGTGGTCGACCGGGTTCATCACGACACCACGGACGGTGGGACGCTTGCCCTTCCACCGCATGCGGCCGGCCTTGCCCCAGTTGATGTTCGCCTGCTCGGCGTTGCCGACCTCGCCGACGGTGGCGCGGCAGCGCACGTCGACGCGGCGGATCTCACCGGACTGGGCATGCGCAGCGAGGCGTAGGTGCCTTCCTTGCCGAGCAGCTGGATGCTGACACCGGCAGAGCGGGCCATCTTGGCGCCGCCGCCTGGCCGCAGCTCCACGGCGTGGATGACGGTGCCGGCGGGGATGTTGCGCAGCGGCAGGTTGTTGCCGGGCTTGATGTCGGCGTTCGGCCCCTGCTCGATCACGTCGCCCTGCGAAATTCCCTGCGGCGCGATGATGTAGCGCTTCTCGCCGTCGACGTAGTGCAGCAGCGCGATGTTCGCGGTGCGGTTGGGGTCGTACTCGATGTGCGCGACCTTGGCGTTGACGCCGTCCTTGTCGTGGCGACGGAAGTCGATCACGCGGTAGGCGCGCTTGTGGCCACCACCCTTGTGCCGGGTGGTGATGCGTCCGTGCGCGTTGCGGCCGCCCGTGCTGTGCAGCGGGCGAACCAGCGACTTCTCCGGCGTCGACCGAGTGATCTCGGCGAAGTCGGAGACGCTGGAGCCGCGACGACCCGGGGTCGTCGGCTTGTACTTGCGAATAGCCATGTCTGTCTAAGTCCTCTGTGCCTATTTGCTCTTCGCGCGAGCGCTCATCGCCGCTTCCGGCGCCGGTCAGGCCGGTGCTCCGAACAGGTCGATCGGCTTGCTGCCCGCGGACAACGTGACGATCGCGCGCTTGGTGCTCTTGCGCTGGCCGTAGCCGGAGCGGGTGCGCTTGCGCTTGCCCTGGCCGGTTGACGGTGTTCACGGAGTCGACCTTGACGCTGAAGATCTTCTCGATCGCGATCTTGATCTGCGTCTTGTTCGAGTCGGGGTGCACGACGAACGTGTACATGTTGTCCTCGATCAGTCCGTAGGACTTCTCGGAGATGACCGGAGCCAGGATGATGTCGCGGGGGTCAGTCACGGTAGCCATCAGGCCGACACCTCCTCGTCGTTCTTGCGTGTTCGCCGAGATGTAGGCATCCAGCGCCTCGACGCTGAACACCAGGTCGTCGGCGTCGAGCACGTCGTAGGTGTTGAGCTGATCCGGCGAGATCACGTGCACGCCAGGCAGATTGCGCACGCTCTTGGCGCCGACCTCGTCGCTGCGGCCGATGACGACCAACACCTTGCGGCGGTCGGTCAGCGTGCCGAGGAACGTCTTGGCGTCCTTGGTCGACGGCGTCTGGCCGCTGATCAGCTCGGTGATCGCGTGGATCCGGTCGTTGCGGGCCCGGTCCGACAGCGCGCTGCGCAGGGCGGCGGCGATCATCTTCTTCGGGGTCCGCTGGCTGTAGTCACGCGGCTTGGGGCCGTGCACGACGCCACCGCCGGTGAACTGCGGTGCACGCGTCGAACCCTGACGAGCGCGGCCGGTGCCCTTCTGGCGGTACGGCTTCTTGCCGCCGCCGGAGACCTCACCGCGGGTCTTGGTCGAGTGCGTGCCCTGACGCTTGGCCGCCAACTGAGCGGTGACCACCTGGTGCATCAACGCGATGTTGGGCTCGACGTCGAACAGCTCGGCGGGCAACTCGACGTTGCCGTCTTCTTGCCGTCCGGCGTGCGAACGTCAATCGTCTTCGCAGCCATTACTTCTCACCTCGTTTGATCGCGCTGCGAACCATCGACGAGTCCGCCGTTGCGGCCGGGGATGGCGCCCTTGATCAGCAGCACGCCGTTCTCGGCGTCGACCTTGTGCACCACCAGGTTCTGGGTGGTGATGCGGTCGCTGCCCATGCGGCCCGACATGCGCGTGCCCTTGAAGACGCGGCCCGGGGTGGCGCAGCCACCGATCGAGCCGGGCCGGCGGTGCACGGCCTGTGCACCGTGGGCGGCGCCCTGGCCCTTGAAGCCGTGACGCTTCATGGTGCCGGCGAAGCCCTTGCCCTTGGAGGTCCCCGTCACGTCGACGTAGCTGCCGTCGGCGAAGATCTCGGCGGTCAGCTCCTGGCCGACCTCGTACTCGGCTGCGGCGGCCTCGTCGTCGAGCCGGAACTCGGCGAGGTGCCGGCGGGGGTTGACACCAGCGGCGGCGAACTGACCGGTGACCGGCTTGTTCACCTTGCGCGGGCTGATCTCGCCGTAGGCGAGCTGCACGGCGCTGTAGCCGTCGCGCTCCGGGGTGCGGATGCGGGTCACCACGTTGGGGCCGGCCTTGACGACCGTGACCGGGACGACCTTGTTGTTCTCGTCGAACACCTGCGTCATGCCCAGCTTGGTGCCCAAAATGCCTTTTCTAGCCATTTGTTTCGGGTCTCCTACTGGATGTTGACGTCGACGCTCGCCGGCAGATCGATGCGCATGAGAGCGTCAACGGTCTTCGGCGTCGGGTCGAGGATGTCGATCAGCCGCTTGTGAGTGCGCATCTCGAAGTGCTCCCGCGAGTCCTTGTACTTGTGCGGGGACCGGATGACGCAGTAGATGTTCTTCTCGGTCGGCAGCGGCACCGGGCCGACCACGCTGGCGCCCGTACGGGTGACCGTCTCGACGATCTTGCGCGCCGAGGCATCAATTGCCTCGTGGTCGTAGGCCTTGAGCCTGATGCGGATCTTTTGTCCCGCCACGCTTCTCCTACCTCACTACTAACGGGCCCATGCTTGGGCCTGGATAGCCTTCGTGCGTCGTACGCACGCATCGGGTTTCCCCGCGAGGCGCGCGCTGGCTATGCCGCCGCTGTTTACCTGTCTGTGGTTCACCGACCCCCGCGCTCGGGTGTGTCGCCCTCACGCACACTCGTCCGCGCCGAAAAATCCGCGACGATCGAGGTGGGACCGGATGCGCCCGTAAGGGCACTGGTCGCATGCCTCGGCCAGGCGAACCCGGCTCAAGGCAACCCGAACAGTATGCCCTAGATACGGGCCTCCTCCAAATCCCACGTCAACGGGGATAGGGCGTGGTCAGTCGTGGTTCGAGTTGCCTTCAAGGCTACGCGCCCCATCAGCGCCGACCGAGTGTGCAATCACGACGGACCGCTCTGAACTCGAGGGGTTTCGCCGCCCTTCGTCAATCGCCGCCGCCCCCGCCACAACTGCCACCGCTGCACCCGCCGTGGCCCTGGCCACCCATGGCTCCCGACACATGGTTCGGGCCGCCACCCTCTCGGGGTGGCGGCCCGACTGATCGTCGACGACGTTAGGGTGCCTGCGCGGCCGGCGCGTTCGCGGTGATCAGCGGCGAGTGCAGCGTCGCGTCGGCGAAGACCGATCCATTGGGGACACGGTCCGGCCGCACGTTGCCGACGCCGCGCTTCGGCGCCGTGGTGACGATGGTCTTCCCGTCGCGGCAGGACACGATCTTCCCGTCGACGAAGACGTCCTGACCGTTGTCGATCGGGATGGGGTAACCGTCCGCGTCGGTGTAGGTGCACCCGCCGCCGGGACCAGTGGGCTCGTTGTCGGTGGCGTGGGCGGTCGCCGGGGCCAAGGCGGCGATGGCCAGGGCGCCGAAGAGCGTCGCGGCGTACTGGAAGCGGGTCAGCTTGCGGGTGGTTGAGGTGTTCATTTCGATCTCCTTGACGTTGTCGCCGTCCCCGGGATGGGCTGCGTTCGTCAGCTAGGAGCAACCCGAAGCACCCACTCGGACACTTTTCTTCCAACGAGTTTTCGAGCAGCACTTTGTGGAACGATCTTGATCGTGGAGAACCAGTACGCCTGGTCGAACACAGCGCGCGAACGCGAACGGCTCGCGAGTCAAGGAGACGCGCTGCGCCCTGCGACGGAACGGCTGTTCCGCGCCGCCGGCATCGGTCCCGGTGCCCGGGTGCTTGATTGTGGGTCAGGTGGCGGCGACGTTTCGATCATCGCTGCGGAATTGGTGACTCCTTCTGGGGAAGTGCTCGGCATCGACCGCGACTCCGGTCAAGTCGACGCCGCAAACCGCCGGGTGAAGGACATCGGGTTGACGCATGTCCGATTCGAAACGGCGGACATTTCATCACCGCCCCCAGGACCGTTCGATGCGATCGTCGGCCGTTTGGTGTTGATGTACCAGGCCGACATCGACGCCGCCCTGCGGGCTCTCACCGGTTGCCTCGCACCCGGCGGCGTCATGGCATTCATGGAATACGAACACGTGCCATCTGCTGGGGTGATGATGTGGCCCCGTAGCCCGACTGTCGACAGGCTCATCGCATGGATGGACGAGGGATTTCGTGCACTTGGAGTCCAAGAGCGGATGGGGACCCGCTTGCCGTCGCTGCTGCGGTCGGTTGGTCTTGAGCCCCAGCCACCGTATGAGCTGACGGGCCCGGTGTATACCGGCAGCGCGGTACCGGAACACATGAACACGCTGATGCGGGGCATCACCGGTGTGCTGACCTCGTTCGGTATCGCGACCGAGGAGGAGATCGACATCGACACGTTCACCGACCGTGTCGTCCTCGAGTGCGGCCCCGACCCCGTAGTGATAGCGGGCCCAGATCTTGCGGTGTGGGCCAAAAAGCCCTAGCGCACGACGGCTCGCTCGACCATCACGATCTTACTCAAGAGTAAGATCGACCCGGTGACCTCTGCGACGACCACCTACCGGATGTGGAAGCGCCTCGACGGCCTTCCCGCCGGCAGCCGGCTGTTCTCCGCCGCCGCGATGGCCCGGGTGCCCTACTTCGCCTCGGTGCTACCGCACGTCAGGCGGATGGAGCCGGGGCTGGCCGAGGTCGACGTGCCCAAGTGGTTCTTCGTGCACAACCATCTGCACACCGTGCATGCCATCGCGTCGTGCAACGCTGCCGAGATCGCGATGGGCATGCTCATGGAGGCCACCGTGCCGACGAGCCATCGCTGGATCCCGAAGGCGATGAACGTGCAGTACCTCCAGAAGGCCACGACGTCGTTGCGCGCCACCGCACGAATCGATCCGCCCGACTTCACCTCCATCACCGACGGCGCCGAGCTCGTCGTGCCCGTCAGCGTCACCGATCGCAACGGCGTGGAGGTCGTCCATGCCGACATCACCACGTGGGTGACGCCGGTCGGCTGAGCCGACGTTTGCCAACCGGGAAGTCAGCCGGTCATGGGCGCAACCACGCCTTCACCCAGGCATCGGCGAAGGTCTCCTTGTCCAGAGGTCGGCACGTCCGTCACCTCTTCAGGCCTGCCCAGAACGCGCACTGGTGCGCGTCGTCGAAATCGTTGACCAGCCTGCTGCCGTCGGGCTGAAGCGACAATCGATTTTCCGACCCCGGGCCGTCGTCGAATGCCGGCCACTTGGGCTGTCCATCGACGTCCGGCGCACCCGTCGCGACGAACTTGCTCCAGTAGTCGATCATCTGGTTCGACAGCTCCTGCTGGGCGGGGTCCAGCGGCGGCGCACCGCCGACGTCGAAGAGGTAGCGCAGTTCCAGCGAGTGGCTCGCACCGATCGGAAACGGCAACGTACGCAAGGGGTCCGGCGTCGGCGGGGCAGCGGTCGTTGAACTCGTAGGCGTACACCGAGTTGCTTCCGGCCAGTTCGGCGGCCATCCTGTCGGCGACGCACGCGAACATGCCGTCCGTCACGGCGGCCGAATACGCCAGCGCCGCACTGCCGTCGTAGCGCTCGAGAGGGTAGCGGGCGGAGACTGCGCCCGCGTCGGCTCCGAACGTGTTGGACAGCAGCTCGGGGTAATCCTGGGCGGTGAACCGCTTGCCGAACCTCAGGTACTGCAGCGCCACGAAGAGGGTGAACTCGTCGTGATTGCTGCCGATCATCATCGGCACCTTCGCCGCGCCGCCCGAGCCGAAGGCGGTCATGGGATCGACGGGCAACACCGCGGTGCCGGTGATCGGCCCGCTGAGCGTGTCGTCCCCAAAACGGGCGTACCACACGGGTTTTCGTAGTTTATCCGCGGGCAGCGCGCGCAGACACTCGGCCGCCGTCGCCGGATCGCCGCAGCCGGCGTCGCGGGCATAGTCGACGCTGATCCGCTCCGCGTCGGGGAGCGCGAGCTGCGCCTGGCACGGTGCGCTCTGCATGATGGCCGCCCGGAACAACCCGGCCGATCCGGGCGCGACGAGGTGATCGCACACCGACATGCCACCGGCCGACTCGCCTGCGATGGTCACCTCGTCGGGATCGCCGCCGAAACCTGCGATGTTGTCGCGCACCCAGCGCAGCGCCGCCTGCTGGTCCTGGAGGCCGTAGTTGCCCACGGCGCCCGCCGGGCCCAGCGCCGGGTGCGCGAGAAAGCCTAGGGCACCGAGGCGATAGTTCAGCGTGACGACCACGATGTCCCCGCGCCCGGCCAGCCAGCGCGCGTCGTAGATGCCACCGCTTCCGTTGACGAACGCACCGCCGTGGATCCAGACCATCACGGGCCGAAGCTCGTTCGACGGCCGCGGGGTCCACACGTTCAAGCTCAGGCAGTCCTCGTCGGTCTGCCTGCCGAGTTCGAGGTCACTGTCGTCCTGGAGGCAGCGCGGTCCGAACCTGGTGGCGTCGCGCACGCCCGGCCACGCCACCGCGGGCGCTGGCGGCTGCCAGCGCAGCGGGCCGACGGGCGGCGCGGCGTACGGGATCCCGGCGAACAGCCGGTGATCGGCGGTGACGACGCCCGCGAACGGCGCCCGTCGCCGTCTGGACCACCGTCGGGTCGGCAGGTGGCGCAGCCGTCGCCGGTGCCTCGCCATCGCCGCGCGCACAGCCGAGCGTCAGGGTCGCGACGGCGGTCAGCGCGAACGCACTCCGGACGAGTCGCCGGACCGACGGGGGTCGCATGGCGATCGAGCCTACTGATGACGGGATCCAGCAATCTGACCATCGAGTGGTCCGGCCCCACCTAAACTGCTACTTGACACCCGTCAATTCGCAGAAAGGAGCCCGGATGAGCACGCCGCCGATGGACGATGCCGCCAAGGTGCTGGCCGACCCGAAGGCTTACGCCGACGACGCCCGGCTGCATGCGGCGCTCACCCATCTGCGGGCCAACAATCCCGTTGTGTGGGTAGACAATCCGCCGTACCGGCCGTTCTGGGCGATCACCAAACACGCCGACATCATGGCTGTCGAACGGGACAACGAGCTCTTCATCAGCGAGCCCCGGCCGCTGCTGGCCACCGCCGCGGCCGACGATCTGGCCAAGGAACAGCTCGAAGCGGGCATGGGTTTGCGCACGCTGATCCACATGGACGACCCTCACCACCGCAAGGTGCGGACAATCGGGGCCGACTGGTTCCGCCCCAAGGCCATGCGCGATCTCAAGGTCCGCGTCGACGAACTGGCCAAGCGCTACGTCGACAAGATGGCCGACATCGGCCCAGAGTGCGACTTCGTGACCGACGTCGCGGTGGACTTCCCGCTCTACGTCATCATGTCGCTGCTCGGCCTGCCCGAGTCGGACTTCGGACGCATGCACATGCTGACCCAGGAGATGTTCGGCGGCGACGACGACGAGTACAAGCGCGACAGTGGCTCGCTCGAGGATCAGCTCGCCGTGCTGCTGGACTTCTTCGCATACTTCTCCAAGCTCACCGCATCCCGCCGCGAGCAGCCGACCGACGACCTCGCCTCGGCGATCGCCAACGGCCGCATCGACGGCGAGCCGCTGTCGGACGTCGACACCGCGTCCTACTACGTGATCGTCGCCAGCGCCGGCCACGACACCACCAAGGACGCGATCTCCGGCGGGCTGCACGCGTTGATCGAGAACCCCGACGAACTCGCGCGGTTGCGCAACGACCCGGGTCTGATGGGCACCGCAGTGGAGGAGATGATCCGCTGGTCCACTCCCGTCAAGGAATTCATGCGCACCGCCACCGCCGACACCACGATCCGCGGCGTCGACGTCGCCAAGGGCGACTCCGTGTACCTGGCCTATGTCTCGGGCAACCGCGACGAGGAGGTGTTCACCGACCCGTTCCGCTTCGACGTGACACGCGACCCGAACAAGCACGTGGCCTTCGGATACGGCATCCACTTCTGTCTAGGCGCCGCGCTGGCCCGCATGGAGATGACGAGCCTCTTCACCGAGTTGTTGAGTCGCTTGGAGTCGATCGAACTGGCAGGCAAGCCGGAACTCAGCGCAACGACGTTCGTCGGTGGACTCAAGCACCTTCCGATTCGCTACTCGCTGAGGTGATTACGCCTGGGTACTTGAGGTGCGTGGAAAGGAATCCGTCGACCGCGACCTCGGCGATCTCTCGATAGTCGAAGTTCGGCAACGTGCTGAGCTTGCCCAACACGATCGGGCCGAGCAGCAAAGACACCGCGCGGGTACGGTCGAGCTCGCCGAGTGCGGCGATGGCATCGGCGCTGCTGAAGATCGCGTCGAACGGGGCGGCGTACTGCTCGGCGACTCGTTCCCGCAGCGTCCGCACCTCGGTGCTCTCGGGTGCTCCCTTGTCGTTGCCCCATCGCATCTGCTCCAAGTCTCCGCCCAGCGCGAGCCAGGACATCGCCGCGAGGCTGATGGGCGTCTCGGCGACCAGGTCGGAGAACCCGTTCAGCGCCGCTATCAGGCGGTCGCGCAGCGATCCCTCGTCGGGCGGAATCGGCGCCGGCGGGATCAGGGCGTGAAAGGCCGCTGCCAACAGGTCATTTCCGCTCGGAAAGTGGCGGTAGAGAGTGGCTCGCGCAACGTTGGACGCGCGGGTGACCGCATCGACGGTGACCGCACTGGGTCCGCCTGAGCGCAACAACGTCGTGGCCGCTTCGAGCAAGCGCGCGCGCGACCGGGCGGGTCGCGGATCGGTACGCACCGTCGCCATGGTTTGAAATACCTCCACCCGGGAAAACGAGACTGTTAGTCTCGGTTGGAGACGATAGGTCTCGAAAATATCGTAACCGTCAATAGGAGTGCCGCGTGGTCGACACCCTCACCCGGCCAGGTCAGCCTACCGACCCCACCTTGGCGCGCCTGTCCGCCAGAGCCCGGGTGTGGACGCTCGTCGTCGCATGTTTCGGCGTCCTACTGGTCATCGCCTCGATGGTCGCGCTCAACACCGCGCTGCCCGACATCGCCACGGTGACGTCCGCCACCCAGACCGAGCTCACGTGGATCGTCGACAGCTACACGCTGGTGCTGGCCTGCTTGCTGCTGCCCGCTGGCGCGCTCGGCGACCGGTACGGCAGGCGCGGAGCGATGGTGGTCGGACTCACGATGTTCGGCGTGGCGTCGGTGGTGCCTGCGATCTGGTCGGATCCGATGTACATCATCGTCGCGCGCGGTGCGGCGGGGGCGGGCGCTGCGTTCGTCATGCCTGCGACCTTGTCGCTGATCACCGCCGCCTACCCAAAGGATCAGCGCAACAAGGCAGTTGGTATCTGGGCGGGTGTCGCGGGATGCGGAGCCGTGCTGGGAATGCTCGGCTCAGGAGCCTTGCTTCACTTCTGGTCGTGGCAGTCCATCTTCTGGGCATTCGCCGTATCGGCGCTGTCCATCGCCGTACTGGCGCTGACCATCGCCACGTCGAAGGAGGCCGTTTCAAAGCCCTTGGACTGGGCGGGTGCGCTGGTGATCGGCGGCGCGGTAGCCACCTTGGTCTTCGGCATTCTCGAGGCGCCGACACGCGGATGGACGCACCCACTGGTACTCGGCTGCCTGGCCGTCGGCATAACACTCGCCATCGCGTTCGGCGCGGTCGAGTTGCGCCGCCCCTACCCGCTGCTCGACGTTCGCCTGTTCGGTGTCCCCGCCTTCGCAACCGGAGCCGCGACGATCACCGTCTTCTTCATCTCGATGTTCGGATACATGTTCCTCTTGATGCAGTACATGCAGCTGATCCTTGGCTACAGCGCAATCAAGACTGCGTTCGCGCTCAGCCCCATCATGGGGCCGATGTTGATGTTGTCGGTGCTGTCGTTCTGGTATTTGCCGCGGCTCGGGCTGCGCGTCGTCGTCATTTCTGGCCTGACGTTGATCTCAGCCGGACTGGTATGCCTCCTCGGCGTCAAGTTGGGGTCCACGTACTGGGATGTGGCATGGCCAATGATCGTGATGAGTACGGGCATTGGATTGTGCACCGCCCCAACGACTTCAGTCATCATGACCACCGCCCCCGATGACAAGCAGGGGGTGGCATCGGCCGTCAACGACACCACCCGCGAGATCGGCGCCGCACTTGGCATCGCGCTGGCCGGGTCGATGTTGGCCAGCCACTATGCCAACACCCTCGCACCACGACTTGCGGCTTATCCAGCGTCGGTACGCGACGCCGCGGCGAACTCACTGGGGCAGGCGCTGGAGGTCGCTCGCCGACTCGGCCCCGGCGGCGATCAGCTCGGCGAACTCAGCAAGGTGGCATTCATCGACGCCATGGCCTGGTCCCTCCTCGTACTCGCCGGACTGGTAGGAGGCTGTGCCGTGTTGATCGGGCTCTGGGCACCGGGGCGCGACGGCCAACAGTTCCGGATCGTGCGTCGGCTCCGCACCTCACGATCGTCCGGTCGGCACCGGGGCTGACCCGGACTTAGGCTGACGGCGTGCACCTGCTGTTCGTCAACCCGAACACGACCGCTTCGATGACCCGCGACATCGAGGCGAACGCCCGTGGCGCGGCGAGCGCCGATACCGTCGTCGAGGCCATCAATCCCACGGTCGGCCCGGCCAGCATCGAGAGCGACGATGACGAACACCGCTGCGTACCACACCTTCTCAGCGAAATCGAGGCGGCCGCCGCGCGCGAGGGCAACCGACCCGACGGCTACGTCATCGCGTGCTTCGGCGACCCCGGACTGGACCAGGCCCGCACCCTGGTCGACGTCCCGGTGCTGGGCATCGCGCAAGCCGCGATGCACGCCGCGGCGCTGACCGCAGGGGGATTCTCCGTCGTGACCTCGATGTCGGCCACGGTGCCGCGCGCCTGGGAACTTGCCAAGACGTACACGCCCCATCAATGCCTCGGGGTGTACACCTGCGACATCCCGGTACTGACCATCGACTCCGACGCCTCCACCATCGGACCCATCGGCGACCTGTGCGAACGGGCGCTGGCCGAGGACCGCAGCCGCGCCATCGTCTTGGGTTGCGCCGCAATGGCGAAGTTCGCCGTGCCGCTCACTCAACGCCTCCGCGTGCCCGTGATCGACGGCGTCGTCGCGGCGACGCTGCTCGCCGAGGCCCTGGTCAAGCTGAACGGCCTCAGCGCAGAATGAACTCCGCCGCGCGGTGGCCGATCATGACGATGGTCGCGTGCGGCCCGCGGCTGGTGATGCTCGGCATGATCGACCCGTCGACCACCCACAGGCCATCGACGCCCCGGACGCGGCACTGCTCGTCCAGCGCGGAATCGCCGTCGTCGGGGCCCATCGGCACCGTGCCGCTGAGATGCTGCGACGTCGACCAGAACGACTCGCGCACTTCGTAGCCCGTGCCGGCCAGGTCGTGCGCGAGTGCCGCGGCCGCCTCCAACGCGGCGACGTCGCCCGGGCTCGCTGTCGTACCGATGCTCGATCACCGGTGGCACGGACGGGTCGGCCGACGCCAACGTGACGCGGCCCCGGCTTCGCGGACGCATCAGGGTGACTCCGAGGTGAGGCCGGTCGGCCGGATCCGCTCCGGGCTCCCCGGTCATCGCGCCGAATCCGGCGGTGTAGCACCTGATCTCGAGCCCGTCCGACGTGGTCAGCACCGCCTCGAGCGGTGGGCGCCCCGGCGCCGCCGGCCAGTCGACCGGCAACACCCACTCGGGGTGATCGGCACTTCGGGTACCGACCGGCAGATCCACCCGCACGGGGATTCCCAACGCGCTCAACTCCGATGCCGGCCCAACGCCGGACACCATGAGCAACTGTGCTGAGCCAATGGCACCGGCGGACAACACGATCCGATCCGACGCGCGAAACTCGGACCCGGATGGCCCGACACAGTCGACGCCGACCGCCCTGCCGTCGGCGATCCGAATTCCGACCACCCGCGTCTTCTCCACCACCGTCAGGTTCGGCCGGCCCCTCGCCCGCCCGAGAAACGCACTGCCCGGCCCGACGCGGGTGCCGCCGTCGATGTTCAGCGGTACCGCACCGACGCCGGGCATCGCGCCATCAGCACCGTTGAGGTCTTCGATCCACGCGTACCCCAGTTCGCGCGCCGCTCCGATGAATGCCCTTGCACCCTCTTCGAATTCGGTGATGCGGCGAATGGTCATCGGACCGTCGGAGCCGTGCAGCGGACCGTCGAAGTCCATGTCGGTCTCGATCGCCAGGAAGTGCGGTAGCACGTCGGCCCACGTCCAGCCCGGGAGGCCCCACGAGTCGAAGTCCGTGGGCAAGCCGCGGCAGAAGTAGCCACCGTTGACGGCGCCCGACCCTCCGACCACCGCACCCCGCATGATCACGGCGCTTCGCTGCGGCGCGTCGGTCAGCGTCGTCTGATATCGGCGCACCACCGAGCTGGCATCGCCGAGCGGGAGCCGCAGCCCGTCGCTGATCTGCGCGTGGACGTGTGGGTCGGACGGATCTGGTCCTGCCTCGATCAGGGCAACGTGGCAGTTCGGGTCCGCCGCAAGGCGTTCGGCGAGCACGCAGCCAGCGCTACCCGCGCCGACGATCAGCACGTCCTTCGACAATGTGTGCTTACGTCCGGATCTGCGGCTTGAGCGCACCCAGGTTACGTTCGCGGACGACGCCGCTCCACAGTCCCAATCCATAGGCGATGTCGTCGAGGCGCTTGAGCACGAGGTAGGCGAGCAGACCGACCGGCTTCGCGTCTTCGTCGGCGTTGCGGTCACGGCTGGCCCAGTCGACGACGCCGTCGACCACGGCGGCCACCAGCACCACCTGTCGACAGCGGCGGAACAGCACTGCGGCGATCAGCGCCACGGGCCAATAGTGCCGGCATATCGCGGAGGCGAGTTGCAGCGCCGCGGCCCACAGCCCGTGGGCGGCCACCGCGGCCACTTCCTTGGGTTCGGTGTCGACGGACTTCAGCGAGTTGGCGATCCGGCGGCCGGTGATGGCGGCCACGACGGTGGACGCGAAGTAGCCGACGCCGGAGCCCATCGCCAGCAGCACCCACACCAGCAGCGTCCACCCGGAGATCACCAGCGGAGCGGTCTTGCCCGGATGTCGTACCGACAGCGGGGCAGCAGACGAACCGTAGAATGCCTTGCGCACGAACCACTCTCGGAGTTGAGTCCGATGATCGTGGCCTACCAGCGCGATGGGCTCGTAGCGCAGCCGCGCGCCGGCCTCGATGAACCTCCAGCAGAGGTCGACGTCCTCGCCAGCGATCAACGTCTCGTCGAAGCCGCCGACGTCCTTGAGCACGCCGCGGCGACAGATGATCGCAGCACTCGGCACGTAGGAGACGGTGCCGTAGGGCACCACGGGCGCCTCGCGCTGGCCGAGGTCCAGCGACGAGCGCACCGCTTCGTAGCGCGCTACCAGACTCTCGGGTTCGCGCAGCCCAATGATCCGCGGCGCGACCAGCGCCACGGTGGGATCGCAGAAGTGGCCGAGCAGGGCCTCCAGCCAGCCGCGGCGGGGCACCACGTCGGAGTCGAGGAATGCGACGAAGTCGGTCTCGCAGGCGGCCAGGCCGGTGTTGCGTGCGGCCGACGGACCCTTGCTCCGCGGGTGCCGGATCACCCGGACGTCGCAGTGCATACCGCCGAAGTCGCACTTCCCGGACCGCGACCGTCGACCCGTCGTCCACGATCACGACGCGCATTCCGCGCAGCGAGCGGACCAACCGGTTCAGCCCGATTGCGTTGTCCTTCACGGGAATCACGACGGTGACGTCACGGTGCGACGGTCCACTCGGGGGCCGGGGATGGGCCACCGTGGCGTCGAGCAGCGTCCTGGCGAGTTGGGCGCTCTGGGCGTCGTGCACCTCGAGGCGGCCGCCGCTGAGCATCGTCTGCGCCGCGGGCGCCAGCCGAAGCAGTCTGGTGGGCGATCCGCCGAGCAGGGCCGAGCCCTCGCCCAGTACCTTCACGCGACGGTCCACCTGGACGGCGAACCCGTCGGGCAGCCTCGGTCCCGTCACTGCCGCGTCCACTGCCGCGTCCCCCCGTGATGCTCCCGTCACTGCAGCTTCCCCCCGCGGTCCGGACTCCACGCCGCGACGCGGCGCGCGCAGCCCTCGACCATCTCGGAGAATATCCGGGCCCCCTCGGCGGCCGACGCCGTGGTCGGGTTCCCGAGCACTCCGCCCGGACTGACGGCTGCCACGCCACCTCGCCGAAGTCGCGGCATCAACTCGGCCAGCGGCGCTTCGTTTCCGGGTGCGCATTCGTCGATCCAGACGTCCTGCGGCGAAATATGTAGCAATACAGAGGTTTCGGTGTGGCCCGCGTGGGCGTCGGCGCCCGCCGCCGTGCAGGAGCACCAGGCGACGTCGCGCCCTTCCTCGCGGAGCAAAGTGGTTGCCTCAGCAACGGCATCGACGTTGCCACCGTGGCCGTTCACGAACACCAGCCTGGAGGCCCAGTTGCAGGCCGAGCGGCCGAACTCGACGAGCAGGAGCTGCAGCGCAGCGTTGCCGATCGACACTGTGCCCGGGAAGCCCTCGTGCTCACCGCTGGCACCGTAACCAATGGCCGGCGCAAGTAGCCAGTCGCCGGTGAGTCGCTCAGCAACGGCACTGGAAACGGCGGTGGCAATGCGCGTATCGGTGTCCAACGGAAGGTGCGGACCGTGTTGCTCGGTCGAGCCGAGCGGGACAATCAACGCGGGCGACAAGTTGTGCAGCTGCCTCGTCGTCGAGTTCCCGAGCGCACTGGGAAAAGCCACCCGCCGATGGTAGGCCGAATTCACCTGGCGTGCGCCAGTTGTTGGCGTATGCGCAGCAATTGATTTCCGCACATCCCCCACTTGACGTCAGCGCGCTATCACGCCAGTCTCGTCAGCCACGTCTGTCCCATCCCGATGGCGCTGAGTCGACGGCCGACTGTCAGGAGTCCTGACCGTTTGGCACCCCGAGCGCCCGGACGAAGCCGGCAGGCACCAGAACGTCGTCAGCAACAAGATCGTGCACCGACGCCTTGCCGAGTCCCCTCAACGTCGAGTCGATGCCGCCGTGCATGATGTCGAGCACGTTCTCCACGCCGGCCTGCCCCTCGGCAGCCAGCCCCCACAGATACGCCCGACCGATCATGACGGCGCGAGCACCCAGCGCGAGGGCCTTGACCACGTCGCTGCCGCGGCGCACCCCACCGTCCAGCAACACCTCGACCTGGTCGCCGACGGCGTCGGCGATGGCGGGCAGCGCGCGGATCGACGCGGGTGTGCCGTCGATGTTGTTGCCTCCGTGATTGGACACCGAGATGGCCGTAACACCAGCATCCACAGCGCGTTTGGCGTCATCGACGCGAATCACGCCCTTGAGCATGAACGGTCCGCCCCAGAGCTCGCGCAGCCAGGCGATGTCCTCCCACGTGGGAGGCGGGGTGCCCATCCACTCGCCGTACGCCGCGAAGAACGGCGGGCCCTCCTCGCCTGCGGCGCCCTGGTTGGGCACCTGCAGGTTCGGCGGACGCATCGTCTTGGCCCACTGCAGCAGCCACCGCGGCCTGGTCAGCCCCTCGGGCATCATCCGCACGGTGGTGCGCAGATCCATCTGCTCGGGGATCTTCGGGCTGCCCCAGTCGCGGCCGTGCGAGAAGCTCCAGTCGGTGGTGACGATGAGGCCGACGGCACCCGCGGCGCGCGCGCGCTCGACCCGCGCGGCGATGTCGTCCCGGCTGCCCAGCCAGTAGACCTGGAAGAACAGCTTCGGGTTGGCCGCGATGACCTCTTCGATGGGCTTGCTCGCAAACGAGGACAATCCCATCGCGGTGCCACGGGCGGCGGCAGCCCGCGCCACCGCGACCTCCCCGTCCGGGTGCACGGCCTGCACGCCGGTCGGCGAGATCAGCACCGGCAGCGAAAGATCTTGTCCCATCACGGTGGTCGCCATGTCACGCTTTTCCAGCGCGCCGATCACGTGAGGGGCGAATCCGAGCTCACCGAACGCGTCGACGTTGCCGTTGACCGTGAGCCCCTTCTCGCTGCCGGCGATGAGCGCGGCGTAGACGGACTTGGGCAGTCGCTTCTTCGCGCGTTCCTGCGCGATGGCGACGGTTTCGAACCATTTGTCGCGGGCCATGTTCAGACGGGACTTTCGTTGCAGAACTTCTTGGGAGGGATCGTCAGGAGCTTCAGTGGGATGGGCGCCTTGCGGCCACCGCTGCGGGAGTGGTCGACGCTCGAGCGGGGCTTGTCGCGCTCGGCGGCCAGTGCGGGCTCACCGTAGCCCTGCACGCACTCCGGGTCGGGCCCGTCGAGTGGCAGACCGGTGAAGAACTTCGCCGCCATGCAGCCTCCGCGGCAGCTGTCGTAGTGGTTGCAGCTGGAGCAGGCGCCCGCGGACTGCGGCTCGCGCAGTTCACGGAAGAGCGGCGCGTGCTTCCATACGCGGTCGAAACCGCCGTCGCGCAGAATGTTTCCGGCCAGGAACTTGTCGTGAATGGCAAATGGGCAGGCATAGACGTCACCGACGGGGTCGATGAGGCACACCACGCGGCCTGCGCCGCACAGGTTCAGGCCGGCCAACGCACCCGGCTCGCCGAGGCCCGAAAGGTGGAAGAACGAGTCGCCGGTGAGCACACGCTCACCGTGCGCAACCAGCCAGTCGTAGAGCTGGACCTGCTGAGCGGAGGTCGGGTGCAGCTCGTCCCAGACGTCGGCACCCCGCCCGGACGGGCGGAGCCGGGTGATGCGAAGCGTGGCTCCGTACTGGTCGGCCAGCGCCTTGAAGTGGTCGAGTTGGTCGACGTTGTGCCGGGTGACGACGACGGAGATCTTGGCGTCCCTGAATCCCGCTGCCGCGAGATTCTCCAGCGCGCGGACGGCCATGGCGAAGGAGCCGGGACCCCGGACTTCGTCGTTGACCTCTGCAGTGGCGCCGTCGAGGGAGATCTGGACGTCGACGTAATCGCTCGCGGCCAGCTTCGCCGCCACCTCCGGCGTGATGCGCACGCCGTTGGTGGAGAACTTGACACCGACGTGATGGGCCGTGGCGTAGTCGACGAGCTCCCAGAAGTCCGGTCGCACAGTCGGTTCGCCGCCGCCGATGTTCACGTAGAACACCTGCATGCGTTCCAACTCGTCGATGATGTCCATGCACTGACGCGTCGAGAGCTCACGTGGGTCGCGCTTGCCTGACGAGGACAGGCAGTGCACGCACGACAGGTTGCAGGCGTAGGTCAGTTCCCACGTCAGGCAGATCGGCGCGTCGAGGCCGCGCTCGAACTGGTCGACCAGCCTGGGCACCGGCTGCATCATCGACGTGGACGGTGTCATGGCATCTCCTTGCGGACCAGCATGTTGGACGAAACGAGCACGCCGAGCGCGTGCAGATAGGGCGCCTGCCGATCGTCGTCGATCCCCGCGGCACGCAACGCCGAACGGGCGTCGGGGTGATCCTCGAGCGAGTTGACCACCGTCAAGATCGTCGTGTTCTTCAGAAACGAGAGCTTGCGGGTGCCAAAGTGATACAGCAGCGCACCGAACGACTCGGGCCGCACCGCCACCTGGGGGTGCAGCCTCCAGCCGCGATCGGGATCGAACGCCGCCGCATCCATCACGGAATCCTTGGCGGGCGCCGTCACCGTCAGTAGACCCCGCACATGCCGTCGATCGAAACCTCTTCGACGAGGATCTCGGCGACGAGCTCTTCGGCGACCTCAGCCTGCTGGTTCGGCTCCATGTGTTTCACCTTTCTCCGACGTGGGTCTTGCACAAATGTGATCGAGATCGCAAGAATATGGCATCGAGTGCCGAAATGGAAGGGCGGGTGCGATGGGACGTGAATCCGCCCGCCTGGGCCGTCGGCGCTCGACCACACAGGACCACATCACCGACGTCGCGCTCGACCTGTTCGCCAGTCGCGGCTTCGACGAAGTCAGCGTCGACGACGTCGCGCGCGCCGCCGGAATCGCCAGGCGCACGCTCTTCAGGTACTACTCGTCGAAGAACGCCATCCCGTGGGGAGACTTCGACGCGCACCTCGACCACATGCGCAACCTGCTCGACGAGGTGCCCGACGACGTGCCCGTCAGCGCGGCGCTGCGCTCCGCGCTGTTGGCGTTCAACCGCTTCGACGAGGCCGAGACGGCCCGACACCGCCAACGCATGCGGGTGATCCTGGAGACCGACGCGCTTCAGGCGCACTCGATGACGATGTATGCGGGGTGGCGCGGCGTCGTCTCCGAGTACGTGGCCCGCAGACTCGGAGTCCCGCCGACGGACCTGGTGCCCCAGACCACCGCCTGGACCATGCTGGGCGTCGCGCTCTCGGCCTACGAGCACTGGCTCGCCGACGGATCGACCGCCACCGGCGGGACGGGCCCGCAGTCGCTGCAGCGCGCACTCGGCGCCGCATTCGACACGGTCAGCGCTGGACTGGCCGGCCTCTGATTGGCGATTTGTGCACGCGCAGCCGCGGTGAGCGCGGGTTTCAACATGCAAATCGCCAAAATAGTTCGCGATCGGGCGTCGGAGTTCGGTCCGCGATGGCGACGATAGGGGTGTGAGCGCTTCATCGGACTCCCAGCACGCGCCCGCCGCGCTGCTGGCCATGTACGACGACGCGCTTCCTTCGGTGTATGGGTACTTCGTGCGGAGGTGCGCCGACCGGGCCACCGCAGAGGACCTGACGTCCGAGACGTTCCTTGCCGCCATGGACGCCGCGCGCAAGGAGTCTCCGCCCCCGATGACGCTGCCCTGGCTGATCGGGGTGGCCCGCCACAAACTGGCCGATCACTACCGCCGCCGCCACGACCGCATGAACGTACCGATGGCCGACTTGCCCGAGGCCGTCGAACCGCTCGACCAGTGGGACGCCGAACTCGACCGCATGGTCGCCGAGAGCGTGCTGGCCAGACTGCCCGAACAGCACCGCACGGTGTTGTCGCTGCGCTACCTGGACGACTGTTCGGTGCCCGAGTGCGCCGAGTTGATCGGCCGCACCGTGCACGCCACCGAAGCGCTACTGGTGCGCGCGCGGCGCGCATTCAAGAAGGAGTATCCGGAAGGGGGAACGTCATGACGGACCAGGGGGCGAGCGGAGCGACGGGGGATATCCCAGTCAACGATCACGACCCACTGTCCGTGCTGCGTGACGGCGACCTTCCGGTGACTCCGGATCCCGAGTTCGCCGCGCGGCTGCGCTCGCGACTGGAATCCGCTCTCTCCCTGCCGAATCGAACAGAAGGAGTTGTGATGAGTGGCATCGACACCGCGATCGCGGAATTGAACGACAGCCCGACGGTGGCCGAATCCACCGTGCCCCGACCCGCCGCGCTGCCGTACCTCACCGTCGCAGGCGCGCGGGACGCCATCGACTGGTACGTCGCCGCGCTCGGCGCAACGGTCGTCGGCGAGCCGATCGTCATGGACGACGGGCGCATCGGCCACGCCGAACTGGCGCTCGGCGGTGGCGTGCTCTACCTGGCCGACGAGTACCCCGAGATCGGACTGAGGGCGCCCGCGCCACAGGCGGTTTCGGTGAGCTTGATGCTGTCGGTCGCCGATACCGACCAGGCGCTCGAGCGCGCCCGGGCCAAGGGCGCCGAGGTGCAGCGCGAGCCCTACGAGAACTACGGTTCGCGCAGTGCCGCCATCATCGACCCGTTCGGGCACCGGTGGATGCTCTCCGGTCCGGTGACCGGGGCACTCGTCCCCATCCAACACGGCGACGTCGGCTACGTGTCGGTGCGGACGCCGGACGCCGACCGCGCCGCCGCGTTCTACGGTCACGTGCTCGGGTGGACCTACGATGCGGCCAGCCATCAGGTGACCAACGCCAGCCAGCGCATCGGGCTGTTCTCGGTGCCCGGTCCGCCGACGATGGTCTGCTGCTACGCGGTCACCGACCTGGCGGGGGCGCGGCAGTCGATTCTCGACGGCGGCGGCCAGGTCGGCGGAGTCGAGCAGTTCGACTTCGGCACCGTGCTCGATGCAACGGATCCTTCTGGTGCGCCGTTCGCGGTCTACCAGCCGCAGCCCGACGAGCCCCGCCCGGAGCTCAACGGCGCCGGGCCAGGCGATCTTTCGTACATCACCTACGAGGTGACTGACTCGTCGGCCTTCCGGTCCTTCTACAGCCGGGCGTTGTTCTGGTCATACGAGCCGGGCCGCGTCGACGACGGCTGGCAGATCACGCAGACCCACCCGATGGCCGGCGTCGCGGGTGGCCACACCCAACGCGTGACCGTGCCGATGTGGACGGTCGCCGACATCGAGGCGGCCGTCGACCGCGTGCGCGAGGCGGGCGGCACCGTCATCGACGAGCCGTCACAGCAGTCCTACGGCCGCTCTGCACTGTGCACCGACGACCAGGGCACCCGCTTCTACCTCGGCGAGCTCTAGCGATTCCGACCAACGAACATGCTGTGACAGAGTATTCGGGCTTCGGGACACCCCACGGCAGGCACTGAGCGCAGGTTTGCGCGCCGAATCGCCTAGGCAGTGGGGAGCACGTCGGCGATCGGGGCGCCGTTGGCGATCTTGTTCCGCGCCTTCATCACCTTGCCCGGCATGCCGCCACCGACCACGCCGACGACGACGCCGTCGCGCTCGTAGTAGGCCAGGAACTTGCGACCGTCGTCCTCGACGACGTGCACGACGTCATCGGCCTCGGGTTCGCCGAGGCACTGGATCTTGACGTCGTACTGGTCGCTCCAGAAGTACGGCACCGTAACCGTTGCGGCCACCTCCGCACCGAGCATCGTGGGCACGAGGACGCGGGCCTGCTCGGCGACGTTACTCCAATGCTCCACGCGCACTTGATGTCCCGTAACACGACGCCAGGAGGCAACGTCGCCGATCGCCCATACGTTCGGCGCGGACGCGCGGCCCGCATCGTCACAGACGACACCGTTGTCGACCTCGATGCCGGTGCCGTCCAGCCAGTCGGTCGACGGGCGGGACCCGATGCCGACGACCACCAGGTCGGCGTCGAGCTCCGTACCGTCCGAAAGCATCACCTTCTCGACGTGCTCGGTACCCGTAACGCCTGACACGCCGATGCCGCAGCGCACGTCGACACCCTCGGCGCGGTGCAGTCGCGCGACGAGCTCGCCGATCTGCTCACCGAGCACCGACGCAAGCGGCGTCGGCTGCGGTTCCACGATCGTCACCTCGACACCGAGCTTGCGCAGGCTCGCGGCCACCTCGCAGCCGATGAAACCAGCACCGATGATCACGGCCCGCGACGCGGAGCCCGCATGCTCGCGCATGGCGATGCTGTCGTCGAAGGTCCGGAGCGTACGGATGCCCTCGAGGTCGGGCAGCGACGGAATGCGCTTGGGCACCAGCCCGGTCGCGATGATCAGTTCGTCATAGGAGACGACGTCGCCGTTGGCCAGCGACACCGTCTTTGCCGCGGTGTCCAACGTCGTCACGCCAGAGCCCAGCCGGACGGTGATGTCGTTCTCGTCGTAGAACGCCGCAGGCTGGAGGAAGACGTCGTCCGCCTCGGCGCGCAGCACTTCCTTCGACAGCGGTGGCCGGTCGTACGGCAGATGTTCCTCGTCGCTGACGATCGTGATCGCGCCGGCGTACTCGGCGCGACGCAGCTGCTCGGCCGTGCGCGCAGCCGCGAGTCCGCCGCCGACGATGACGATGCCCCCACTAGTAGTCACGTGGGCTTTCTTACACGATGGCCCCAAAAGAAGGTCCGCCACCCTGGGGTTGGGCGCTCAGCGCGGTCTCTTCTTCGCGCAAGCGCTCATCGCCGCGGTCTCTTCTTCGCGCAAGCGCTCATCAGCCCCGCATTCGGTCGATGATGTTCGTCAACACCACGATGCTTTCGCTGCGCTCGACGTCGGCCGCCGACCGGATGCGCTCGAGCGCCTCCTCCAGGTGGCGCATGTCGCGAGCCAGTACGTGCAGCATCGCGTCCGCCGTTCCGGTGACGGTCGCGGCACTGACCACCTCCGGGATGTCGATCCACGCCTTGCGCAGCTCGTCGGGAGCGACCGTGCCGTGGCGGAACACCTGCACGTAGGCCTCCGTGTTCCAGCCCAACGCATTGCGGTCGATCACGGTGGTGAACCCGCGGATCACCCCGTTGTCGAGCATCTTGTCGACCCGGCGTTTGACGGCTGGGGCGGACAGGTTCACCCGCTGCCCGATCTCGGCGAAGGTCGCCCTCGCGTGCTCCGCCAGCTCGGCCAGAATCCGCTCGTCGGTCTCGTCCAGCCGGTCCACGTCACACTCCAGTCCGTCGCTACGCAAGAAATCGCCGCAATTCTACGCCTGACACAATGGATCACGCCTGGACACGCAATGAGTGGTGATTGCTTGCGCGAACGCCGCTCCATATCGTTGATTCATGACGATTTCAGATTTCGCCGCACCGTCGGCGCCGGCCACCCCGGAATTTGATGTCGCCGCAACGACGCAGCGATCCCGATCCGCACGACTCCGCCACTACGCCATGACCCCACCGGCGCACTTCACCGTCGAGTACGCGATCAACCCGTGGATGGACACCTCTACCCCGGTCGACACCGCTGTCGCCGTTCGCCAGTGGGAACGTCTGTTGGACGTGTACCGCTCACTCGGCCACACCGTCGAGCTCGTCGAGCCCGTCGCCGGGTTGCCCGACATGGTCTACGCCGCGAACGGTGGACTGATCGTCGACGGCAAGGCAGTCGTCGCTCGGTTCGCCTATCCGCAACGGGCAGGCGAGGCCATCGCCTACGCGCAGTGGATGACCGACCACGGCTTCGAGCCGCTGCACACCAGGCACGTCAACGAGGGCCAGGGCGATCTGCTGGTCGTCGGGTCAACGGTGTTGGCCGGCTACGGCTTTCGGACCGACCGCAGCGCACACGACGAGGTGGCCAAGCTCGTCGGGATGCCCGTCATCAGCCTCGAGTTGGTCGACCCGCGCTTCTACCATCTCGACACCGCGCTCGCCGTACTGGACGACGAGACCATCGCCTACTACCCGCCGGCCTTCAGCGACGATGCCCGTGCGCGGCTGCAGGCAATCTTCCCCAGCTGCCATCGAGGTCACGACCGCCGACGCATACGTGCTCGGGCTCAACGCCGTGTCCGACGGCCTGCACGTCGTCCTCCCCGTGGCGGCGACCGGATTTGCCAAGCAATTGACCGAGGCCGGCTTCGAGCCGATCGGCGTGGACCTGTCCGAGCTGCTCAAGGGCGGCGGATCCGTCAAATGCTGCACGCTGGAGGTACATCCGTGACCATCCTGGATACCGTGACGGCTCCTTCGGGTTCCGCAATAAACTCGGCCACCGCGGCGGCCATCGCGTTGGACGACCGCTTCGCCGCGCACAACTACTCCCCGCTGCCCATCGTCGCCAGCTCCGCCGAGGGCGTCTGGATCACCGACGTGGAGGGCCGCCGCTACCTGGACTGCCTGGCCGCCTACTCCGCGGTGAACTTCGGACACCGCAATCCCGAGGTCACGGCAACCGCGCACGCGCAACTCGACAGCGTGACGCTGGTGAGCCGCGCCTTCCACTCCGACCGGTTGGGTCCGTTCTGCGCCGCCCTGGCGGCGCTATGCGGCAAGGACATGGTGCTGCCGATGAACAGCGGCGCCGAGGCCGTCGAGAGTGGGCTGAAGGTCGCGCGCAAGTGGGGCACCGACGTCAAGGGCGTCCCCGCGGGTGAGTCCAACATCGTGGTGGCGCGCAACAACTTCCACGGTCGAACGACGACGATCATCAGCTTCTCCGACGACGAGACCGCGCGTCGCGGCTTCGGTCCCTACACGCCAGGATTCCGGTCGGTGCCGTTCGGCGACGCCGACGCGGTGGCGGCGGCGATCGACGATCACACCGTGGCCGTGCTGCTCGAGCCCATCCAGGGCGAGGCAGGCATCATCGTGCCGCCCGACGACTTCCTGCCCCGCGTGCGGGCGCTGTGCACCGAGCGCAACGTGCTGATGATCGCCGACGAGATCCAGTCGGGTCTGGCGCGCACCGGCCGGACGTTCGCCTGCGAGCATTGGGACGTGGTGCCGGACGTCTATCTGCTCGGCAAGGCACTCGGCGGCGGTGTGGTCCCGCTGTCGGCAGTGGTGGCCAACCGCGACGTGCTCGGCGTGCTGCATCCGGGCGAGCATGGTTCGACGTTCGGCGGGAACCCGCTGGCCGCGGCCATCGGCACCACCGTCGTAGCGATGCTGCAGCGCGGTGAATACCAGGCCCGCTCAACCGAACTCGGCGAACACCTGCACGCTCGGCTGCGTGGCCTCATCGGTCACGGCGTGCTCGCCGTACGTGGGCTGGGGCTGTGGGCAGGCGTCGACATTGACCCGACCATCGGCTCAGGCAAGCAACTCAGCTTGCGCCTGGCCGAACGCGGTGTCCTCGTGAAGGACACGCACGGGTCAACCCTGCGTTTCGCGCCACCTTTGGTGATCACCGAGGCGGAGATCGACTGGGCCGTCGACCGGTTCGCCGACGTACTGACTGACGCGCTCGCCCAAGGCACCGCCTAGCTGGGCGTCGCACTCTCGAGAGACGTTGGCCAAGCTGAAGGTTGACGGCCTGGCGATCGCGCGGGTGTTCCTCGGCTCGAAGGGCACCAAGATCGTGCGGCACAGCCCGGTGCCGGTGGTCGTGCTACCCAATCAGAATCAACCAGCGACTACTTCAACGCGAAGACCTAGCATCACATGAATGGCGCTGCGATACGTCGACCCATCGCGTCCCGCGAACATGGCGAACCGGGCGTTGATGAGGTTTGGTCGGTCGCGGGCGGGCCAATTGTTCGCCAGACACGTGGCGGCCAGGACCGACATCTGGCTGGGCCGAGTATCGTCCGGGCGTCTGAATTGGGGGATGTTCAACGTACCGTCGGCGACGCTCCACACGATCGGGGCGAGGTCGGGCGAACCCCGCCAGGTCCAGATCGCGTATTTTCACGACAACGAGGACGTGGTCGCGATCGCGTCGAACTTTGGTGGGGCGAATCATCCCGGCTGGTACTACAACCTCGTCGCGCACCCCGCCTGCACTCTGGGCGGCGAGCAGTTCGAAGCCCGCGAAGTGACCGACAAGGCCGAGTACTCAAGGCTTTACGATGTCGCCGAACGGTATTACGGAGGGTTCGCCGACTATCGCATGCGCACTGAGCTCCTCGGTCGAACCATCCCCATCATGCGGCTATCTCCACCGGTAGCCGGCGGCTAACCCTGCCGTGGCGCGGCTAGCCCGCCAGTAGGCCCGCTTGGCGGGCAGTGATGTGACGTGCCCGGTACAGCCACCGGATGGTGTCGGCGTAGATGTCTCGAGCCGAGCGGAACTTCAGCCCTGCCGCGTCGACCATCGGAGAGCCCACCGTGCCAGGCCACTGCGTGGCGTATTCCATCGCCTCGCGCGACAGTGGAAAGTCGAACGGCACCACCTTCTTGATCTGATCACCGAGACCTCCCAACGCGCGCAGCCGAGCGCCATCGAGGCGCACCCGACGTACGCGACGTCCCGTGAGGCTGTCAAACAACGCGATGAGCTCAGACCACGGCAGATAGTGGCCGGACACGATGTGACGTCCGGACTGGCCCTGGGCAACGAACGCCGCGATGACCTTGGCCAGATCGCGCACATCGACGACTTCGAATCCCGTCGAGGTGTCGAGCATCAGCTGCGTGAGAAACGCCCGGACCGCATGATTGCATTCGGACAGGCCGGTGTCGTCGGGCCCGATCACGCCAGGTGGATAGAGGGTGCAGATCGGCGCCCCTCGTTCTTGGAGTCCGCGCACGAAGCGTTCACCGTCCGCCTTCGATTTCGCGTATGCGCTGTGCGTGACACCCAACTGCGCCCGCTCGTCAATTGGACGACCAGGCGCGAAAAGTGCAGCAACACTAGAGATGTGGATGATGCTGCCGACGCCGCGATGCGCGGCCCCGCCGACCACGAGTTCCACCGCACGCACATTCGTATCGAGTACCTCGCGCGCACGACGAGCCTGGGTGGAGACCACCGCAGCACAGTGGACGACGGAGTCGATACCAGTCAGCGCTGCGGCCACCGCGTTCGGATCGACGACGTCACCAACCATCACCTCCGCGGGACACGCATTCCCGAAGGCCGCCTCGGCCTTGTCTCGACTGCGTACCAGCAACCGCACGTCATGCCCGGCCGACCGCAGCGCGCGCACACTGTGCGAGCCGACGAAGCCGGTCGCGCCGGTGACCAACACCCGCATTGCCGCACCCCTCGCCGATCGCGCCGATACCGCATCAAGCGTGACCGACTGCTTGGAACCAGGGCGGCGTTTCAGGGGATCTAGCCGAAGGTCTCCCGCAGGAAGTCGACGAGGCTCTCCCACGCCCGCCGGGCGGTCTTCTCGCTGTACTGGATGCCGCGTTCGGGCGCGTCGGCGAACGGCGCCATGAACGCGTGCAACGCGTGGCCGTAGGCGTGCAACTGCCAGTCGGCCCCGCGTTCGGTCAACTCGGTGGCGAGCGCGAGCATCTCGTGTGGCGGCGCGAAGGGATCGTCCCAGCCGTGGAAGACGGTGACCTTGGTGGAGATCGGTGTGGTGGGCGGTTGCGGCAGCGGGGTGACGAGGCCGTGGAAGCTGGCGACGGCGGCCAGGTGCGTGCCGTGGCGCGCCAGATCGAGCATGCAGAGCCCGCCGAAGCAGAACCCGATGGCCGCCATCGCGTCGCGCCGGACGTTTGGCAGGGCCGAGAGGATCTCCACCACGCCAATGAGCCTGTCGCGCATCATCTCCCGATTCTCGATCAGGCTGGCCATCGCGGCGGCGCACGAGTCGGGGCCTGCAAGGGTGGCGGCGCGTCCGAACAGGTCGACGGCGACGGCGCGGTAGCCGAGGTCGGCCAGCCGGTGACAGAACGCGAGTTGCGCGTCGCTACGGCCCTCCATGCCGTGGAACACCAGCACCGTCGGGGCGTTGGCTTCTTCGACGGAGACGATGACGCCGTCGAAGTCGATTCCGTCGTGGGCGTAGTCGAACGGCAACACGGTGGGCGAAGTCATGCCCAGAACGTAACCATGGCGTCCGGCCGCGCGATACGCCGTTCGCTGCGCGCTTAGTACTTGGCGGTGCCGCGGTCGACGGAGATCTGGGAACCAGAGATCGTCGCCGATCCGTCGCTGGCCAGCCAGGCCACCACGTCCGAAACCTCTTCGGGCGTCATGAATTCCTGTAGGCCCTTCTTGCCCTGATGGTTGACGGGCTTGTACGGCATCGGTGCGAAGCTGTGCAGGAAGCTCGGCCACTTTGCGAAGACGTCCATCATGGCCTCCTTCTCGACCATCGGCGTGTCGATCGAGTAGGGGTGGATCGAGTTGACGCGAATGCCGAACTCCCCCACCTCGATCGCCAGCGCGTTGGTGATCGCGACCAGCCCGTGCTTGGACGCCGAGTAGTGTCCGTTGCCCGGCGTGGCCTTCGTTCCGGCAGACGAACTGACGATGATGATCGACCCGCCGTTGCCTGCCTCGATCATCGCGGGCACCGCAGCGCGGATGGTGCGCCACGTCCCGTTGAGGTTGACGTCGATGACGGTGTCCCACTGCTCCTCGGACATCTCGAACATCCGGCCCCAACTGAGGATCCCGGCGTTGGCGACCACGACGTCGAGCCTGCCGAACTGCTCGATGCCGTCGGCGACCACCTGCTGCTGGGCGGCGAGGTCGCGGATGTCGACCTCACGGGCGAGCACCTTGCGCCCGGTCGCCTCTACCAGCCGCACCGTCTCCGCCAGGTCCTCCGACGTGGGCATCGGATAGGTCACGGTGTCCGTGATGGGTCCGCAGATGTCGATGGCGATGATGTCGGCGCCCTCGGAGGCCAGCCGCACGGCATGCGCGCGACCCTGGCCGCGGGCGGCGCCGGTGATGTATGCGACCCGCCCCTCGAGCGATCCGTTGCCTGCCACCATTGCCAGTCCTTTCGTCAAAGCTGCCGCGCGTGAGCGTGCATGTCGGGCCGCTTCTTCACGGCGTGTCGCGTGCGGACACGCACGCTGGCGGGGAACCAGCGCCCAGGCTAGCAGCCGAACTGAAACGTGTTCTAGTAATGCCGGCTGGCCTGATCGTCCAGGCTTGCGGTGAGCCTGATCGTCTAGGTTGCGGTGAGCCTGATCGTCCAGCCTGCGGTGAGATCGAAAATCGTCGCGAAATCACGATCTCACCGCAGTTTGGTGGCTCGCGGGAGCTAGTAGTCGACGGAGTCGCGGATGATCGGGCACGTCATGCAGTGCCCACCGCCACGACCGCGGCCCAGTTCGGCCCCGACGATCGTGATGACCTCGATGCCGGCCTTGCGCAGCAACGAGTTGGTGTGGGTGTTGCGGTCGTAGGCGAACACCACGCCCGGTTCCACGGCGACCAGATTGTTGCCGCTGTCCCACTGCTGGCGCTCGGAGTCGTACTTGCTGCCTCCGGTCTCCACCACGCGCAGCTCTGCCAAACCCAGTGCGGCGGCGACCACTTCGATGAACGTCTTGCTCTCCTCGATCACCTCGACACCGGGGGCGGTATCGCTGGGCAGCAACGTGAAGGGTGCAATGCCGTCGACGATGTCGGGGTAGATCGTCACGACGTCGCGGTCGGCGAAGGTGAACACGGTGTCGAGATGCATCGCGGCGCGCAGCTTCGGCATCCCGGCGACGATCACCTTCTCGGCGGCGCCCTCGGCGAACAGCTTGGCGGCCACCTGGGTGACGGCCTGGCGCGACGTGCGTTCGCTCATCCCGATGATCACGACGCCGTTGCCCGGCACCAGCACGTCGCCACCCTCGATGGTGGCTATCCCCCAAGACTCCTCCGGATCGCCCCACCAGACCTTCGAACCCACGTAGTCGGGATGGAACTCGTAGATCGCCTTCATCAGCAACGTCTCATCGTGCCGGGCCGGCCAGAACAGCGGATTCAGCGTCAACCCGCCGTAGATCCAGCAGGTCGTGTCGCGGGTGTAGAGCGTGTTGGGCAGCGGCGGCATCAGGTACTCCGTCACCCCACTGTCCTCGCGGGCCAGTGCGCGGTATCCGGTCTTCAGTTCGGTGGGCAGGTCGCGCGTGGACATGCCTCCGATCAACAGTTCGGCCAGCCTCGGCGGCGCCAACGATTCGAGGAAGGCCCGGGTGTCGTCGACGAGTCCGAGCCCCACCTCGTTCGCCACGATCTTGCGGTCGAGCAGCCACGCCTTGGCGGCCGAGTGGCGCATCGTTTCGGCGAGCACCTCGTGCAACTCGACGACGTCGGCGCCGCGGTCCCGCATCTTGTCCATGAAGTCGAAGTGGTCGCGTCGCGCGTTCTGCACCCACAGCACGTCGTCGAACAAGAGGTCGTCACAGTTGGTGGGCGTGAGCCGCTCGTGCGCTAGGCCCGGCGAGCACACCAGCACCTTGCGCAGCGTGCCGACCTCGGAATGGACGCCGTATTCGGCGGACGGTTTGGTCATGACATGCCTTTCAGTCGGCTAGACGATCACGAACAACATGTAGGCCGTCGCCACCGCGGCGATGATCATGTCGCCACCAACGATTTGCGGTTCGGATAGGTCTCTCGCGTGATCGTTGGTTTCGGTGCATGTCCAGCAGCCAAGAGATACGGGACCAACGACGGCGCGACGGTCAGGTCGGGCATGAAATCCAGTGCGTTGGAGGCAAATATCAGTACGGCTAGCAACAGTTGGATCAGGGCGGCAGCCGTCACCAGCGCGGTCACCGGTGCACCATTCTTATTGGTGCGAGCCAAGAATCGCGACCCTGAGCACGCTGAGGAATCCGAGGACGGTGGCAGTCAATGGACGTCTCGGTGGTGGTCATGATTCGGCCCCGGCTTCCTCGACGAGAACGATTCGGCGATCTCGAATCCAGTGAAACCCTAGACGACTGACGGCACCCAACCGCCGATGTTGAGGATTTGTTTGGCGGCGACGAAGAGCGCGTGAGCCCCTTGGGAGGCGGCCCCCGAGCGCCGGTGTGTTAGCTACAGGCCGGCGAGGATCTGTTGGCGCTTGGCGGTGTACTCGGCCTCCGAGATCGTCCCGGTGGCCCGCAAGGTCTCCAATTCCTGCAGGCGTTGCGAAACCGAGGGCTGAGGCGGGGCCGCGACCGCATACTGCTGCGGCGCCGCGGACGCCGGTGGCGCCATCGGAGCCTGACCCTGACCCTGCTGGGCGGCGCGGCGGACCACGTTCATCACCTGTTGACGCACAACCGGATTGGATCTGATGTCGATGGTGCCGTCCATCGGCACGCCGTTGGCCTTGAGGATCTGCATGATCTCCATCAACGGACCCACTTGGCCGGACAGGTCGTAAGTCCTGTTGTCCTCGGCGAGCGTGAACTGCGCGGGCACCATGCCACTGACCAATGCGCTCCGGCTCCAGTCGATTTGGTACTCGCTCGTCGCAGGGTCGACGAGGACGACGACGTGGCCACGGGACAGGATCGGCATCCGGGTCGCTTGGGCCAACACCGAATCCTCGGTGTCGAACGGGGTGATGCCGGGTCCCTCCACGCGGAGCCTCAGCTTCACCAAGGGCACGTCGTTGATCCGGGTTCCCGTCTCCCCCATGCCCATGATGCGACCCAGCCCGAGCACGCCAGTGGTTTCGAGGGCTTGCGTCTTGGCGGCCGACTTGGCTCCATAATTCGCCCAGACGATCGCCACCACCACGTCGATGATGGTGATGAACAGGCCCATCCACAGGAACATCGTCCCGACGACGGGCACCCCGGCCAAACCGATCGCGAGGAAGATCGGACCGACGATGCCACCGAATACCAGCACCATCAGTTGACACTTGAGGTAGCGCATGAGCATCTGTTTGCCCCCTGGCTCGTAGCGGTGTGAAGGTCAGACTAAGCGAATACCAGCCCTCTTGGAATTGTCTTGGAACATGTGGAGAGGCTGTCGGCGCAGCTACGCGCCAGGCGTCGTACCGCGACTTCGGAACGGTCAGCGAGGGTGACCCACCGGCGCCCACTGCCGAGGCGGTGGACCAGGGGTCCGGGGCGGCGCACCCGACGGCGTGCCCGGCGGTGGGGCGAAGCCGGGTGGCGCGAGCGCGGCGGACTCGATGTGGCGCGGCCGCGTATCGGGCGAGTCCAGGTCCGGGATGTCCAGGATGACGAACGAGAAGTTGTCCTCGGCGCCGTTGCGCCGCGTGGTCGCAATGATGTTGGCGGCGCATGCGGCGAGGTCGGAGCCTGCGAGTGCGGCCGTCATGTCGGCCGTGCTCAGCATGCCGCTGACGCCGTCGGAGCACAGCAGGTACGTGCTGGGTTGCCACGGCAGCGTCGTCACGTGGGTTTGGACGGGTCCCGATTGGCCGAGCGACTGGGTGATGACGTTGGTGGGGTTCCCGGCCGCGTCGAGCACCGCGTCGTCGCGCGAAAGCTGTTGCGGCCGACCGCCGGTGATGGAGTACACGCGGCTGTCACCGACGTTGAAGACGATGATCCCGTCGCCGCTGAGACACAGCCCGGCCACGGTGGTACCCAGCCCCTCGAGCTCGGTCTCGGCGCCGACGCCGCGGACGTGGTCGTTGGCCAACGTAATCGTCGAGGCCACGTCGTCGACGGTCCGCCATTGCGGCGCCCCCTCGGCGATCACGTTCAGCGCCGTCTTGCTTGCTATGTTGCCGCCCGCGTGGCCACCCATGCCGTCGGCCACCACGCAGACGAACGGAACCGTGGGCTCGAAATCCATTGCGACGAGCGCACCGTCGAGTGTCTGACATACCCAACCCGCCACCAAGACGGCATCCTCGTTGCGCTTCCTGCGAAGCCCCACGTCCGTGAAGGCCAGCACGCGGAAGCGGCTCACCGCCCACCGCCCGACGCCACCGCCGGATCGCGACCGATGGGCGCCGGCTCGGGCCAACCCCGGCCGTCAGCGGTCGGACCAGTCCCACGATCCCCGTGCACTGTCCACGTCATTCCATCGGCCACGACACCTCCTGCCAGTGCGGTCCATCATTCCGCATCGTCGCCCCGCCCCGTCGCAGATCTTCCCGGCCGAGCCAACGCGTTCACGCGGTTCTCGGACGGCCACCGTGGTAGTACGTTCGTAGCGATGCCTCAGACGCTCAGCCCCGAGAGACTCGACGCTCTGCTCGCCGCAGGTAAGACCTACGGCTCAGGGTTGGTGGTGCGGGCGGTCCCGGTGACGCAGGATTCCGGCTGGAACACCGACCACGGCGATCGGCTCAACGCCGAGGCGGGAGACTGGTGGGTCATCGACGGTGACGACAGGTGGTCGGTATCGGCGGAGGTCTTCGCCGCTACCTACGCACCCGTGGGCGACGAGACCTACCGCAAGACCGCGACGGTGACGGCGGTGCAGCTCGACGAACCCTTCGCCGTCGAGACCCTCGAAGGCGTGGCGACCGGCGTCGCCGGTGATTGGTTGGTGCGCAACGAGACCGGCGAATGCTGGCCCGTACCTGCCTCCGTCTTCGCGAGGAGGTACCGGCTGAGCACGTCTGCGTGAGCTAGCCGCGCCGTTGAGCTGGCGCGCGCCACGCGGCGCGGTGCGTGCCGTTCGTCGTGAGCGCTACCCGAAAGTGCCTGTGCACCAAACGAAAGCGGCGCCCACCCCGCAGGGTGAGCGCCGCTTCGTGCGACTGATGGATCAGATCACTTGATGATCTTGGTGACCCGGCCGGCGCCGACGGTCTTGCCGCCTTCGCGGATGGCGAAGCGCAGGCCGTCATCCATGGCGACGGGCTGGATCAGCTTGACGTTGATGTCGACGTTGTCGCCGGGCATCACCATGTCGGTGCCGTCCGGAAGCGTCACCACACCGGTTACGTCCGTGGTACGGAAGTAGAACTGCGGACGGTAGTTGGTGAAGAACGGCTTGTGACGGCCGCCCTCTTCCTTCGACAGGATGTAGACGCTGCCCTCGAACTCCGTGTGCGGAGTGGTGGTGCCGGGCTTCACGACGACCTGGCCGCGCTCGACGTCCTCACGCTTGACACCGCGGATCAGCAGACCGACGTTGTCACCCGCCTGGCCCTCGTCGAGCAGCTTGCGGAACATCTCGACACCGGTGACCGTGGTCTTGGTGGTGCCGGGACGGATGCCGACGATCTCGACGTCCTCGTTGACCTTGATGATGCCGCGCTCGACACGACCGGTCACGACGGTGCCGCGGCCGGTGATGGTGAACACGTCCTCGACGGGCATGAGGAACGGCTTCTCGGTCTCGCGAACCGGATCCGGGATCGACTCGTCGACCGCATCCATGAGGTCCTCGACGGACTTGACCCACTTCGGGTCACCCTCGAGCGCCTTGAGCGCCGAAACCTGGATGACCGGGGCGTCCTCGTCGAACTCCTGGGCAGCCAGCAGCTCGCGGACCTCGAGCTCGACGAGCTCGAGCAGCTCCTCGTCATCGACCGCGTCCGACTTGTTCAGCGCGACCAGGATGTAGGGCACGCCGACCTGGCGGGCGAGCAGCACGTGCTCACGCGTCTGCGGCATCGGGCCGTCGGTGGCGGCGACCACGAGGATGGCGCCGTCCATCTGGGCCGCGCCGGTGATCATGTTCTTGATGTAGTCGGCGTGGCCGGGAGCGTCGACGTGTGCGTAGTGACGCTTCTCGGTCTGGTACTCGACGTGCGAGATGTTGATCGTGATGCCGCGCTCACGCTCCTCGGGAGCGTTGTCGATCTGATCGAACGCACGCGACTCATTGAGAGTGGGGTACTTGTCGTGCAGAACCTTGGTGATTGCCGCCGTAAGAGTGGTCTTGCCGTGGTCAACGTGACCGATGGTCCCGATGTTCACGTGCGGCTTGGTCCGCTCGAACTTCTCCTTCGCCACTTCTGTGTCCTCCTGGACTTGTGTTGGTGCTCGGTTAAAGCAGTGTTGATGTTTTCAGTTGTGTGGTCCCGCCAGGCGACGGGGTCCGGTTTTACTGGGCAGACCCGATGGGGTCGTTCACTTCGTTCACTGACCCGTCGCCTTCGCGCAGTCGATTGCTCGACTCCGGGTCACCTCCGAGCCTCGGCCCCAGGGGGCCTCGATTCTCACTGACCCGTCGCCTTCGCGATGATCTCCTTCGACACGTTCGTCGGGACTTCGGCGTACGAATCGAAAACCATGGAGTAGTTCGCCCGGCCCTGGGTCCGCGACCGAAGGTCACCGACGTAGCCGAACATCTCCGACAGCGGCACGTGAGCCCGAACGACGCGGGCACCGCTGCGCTCCTCCATGGCCTGGATCTGGCCACGGCGAGAGTTCAGGTCGCCGATCACGTCGCCCATGTAGTCCTCGGGCGTGGTGACCTCGACGGCCATGATCGGTTCCAGGATGACCGGCTGCGCTTGTGCCGCAGCCTTCTTGAGCACCTGGGAGCCGGCGATCTTGAACGCCATTTCCGAGGAGTCGACGTCGTGGTACGCGCCGTCGATCAGGGTGAGCTTCAGGTTCACCAACGGGTAGCCAGCCAGCACGCCGTACTGCATGGCGTCCTGCGCACCGGCGTCCACCGACGGGATGTACTCCCGGGGGATGCGGCCGCCGGTGACTTTGTTCTCGAACTCGTATGTCGCGCCGTCCTCGCCGCTGAACGGCTCGAGGTTGACGAGTACCTTCGCGAACTGGCCTGAACCGCCGGTCTGCTTCTTGTGCGTGAACTCGACCTTCTCGACCGCGCGCTTGATGGTCTCCTTGTAGGCCACCTGCGGCTTGCCGACGTTGGCCTCGACCTTGAACTCGCGGCGCATGCGGTCCACGAGGATGTCCAGGTGGAGCTCGCCCATGCCGCCGATGACGGTCTGGCCGGTCTCGTTGTCCTGGTGCACCTTGAAGGTGGGGTCTTCCTCGGCGAGCTTCTGGATCGAGAGGCTCAGCTTCTCTTGGTCGCTCTTGGTCTTGGGCTCGATGGCCACCTCGATCACGGGATCGGGGAAGGTCATCGACTCGAGCACGACCTGCTGGTTGGGATCGCTCAGGGTGTCACCGGTGGTGGTGTCCTTGAGGCCGATCACCGCGTAGATGTGGCCCGCCGACGCGGTCTCCACCGGGTTCTCCTTGTTGGAGTGCATCTGGAACAGCTTGCCGAGCCGTTCCTTCTTGCCCTTGGTGGCGTTGATGACCTGTGCGCCGGAGTCGACCTTGCCGGAGTACACCCGGACATAGGTCAGCTTGCCGAAGAACGGGTGCGTGGCGACCTTGAACGCCAGCGCGGAGAACGGCTCGTCGGTCGACGGCTTGCGCACGACCTCGACGTCTTCCTTGCCGGGCGCGTGACCGACCGCCGCGGCCACGTCCAGCGGCGTCGGGAGGTAGTCGATGACGGCGTCGAGCATGGGCTGCACGCCCTTGTTCTTGAACGCGCTGCCACACAACACCGGGTAGATCTCGGAGTTGATCGTCAGCTTGCGGATCGCGCCCTTGATCTCCTCGACCGTGAGCTCCTCGCCGCCGAAGTACTTCTCCAGCAGCGTCTCGTCGGTCTCTGCGACCGTCTCGAGCAGCTTGGTCCGGTACTCGTCGGCCTTCTCCTGGAGTTCCGCGGGGATGTCGATGGTCTCGTAGGTCTCGCCGAGCTTGGTCTCGCCGCGCCAGACCTTGGCCTTCATCTCGACCAGGTCGACGATGCCCTCGAAGTCACCCTCGGAACCGATCGGAAGCTGGATCGGCAGCGCCCTGGCGCCGAGGCGCTCCTCGATGGTGCGCACGGTGAAGTAGAAGTCGGCGCCGACCTTGTCCATCTTGTTGACGAAGCAGATGCGGGGCACGTCGTACTTGTCGGCCTGCCGCCAGACCTGCTCGGACTGCGGCTCGACGCCTTCCTTGCCGTCGAAGACGGCGACGGCGCCGTCGAGCACGCGCAGGCTGCGCTCCACCTCGACGGTGAAGTCGACGTGGCCAGGGGTGTCGATGATGTTGATCTGGTTGTCGTTCCAGAAGCAGGTGGTAGCGGCGGAGGTGATGGTGATCCCCCGCTCCTGCTCCTGCTCCATCCAGTCCATCGTGGCGGCACCGTCGTGCACTTCACCGATCTTGTAGCTGATACCGGTGTAGTAGAGGATGCGCTCGGTAGTCGTCGTCTTGCCGGCGTCGATGTGCGCCATGATGCCGATGTTGCGGACCTTCGTGAGGTCGGTCAGCACGTCCTGTGCCACGGCTAAATTCCCACTCTTTCGCTTGCTTGGTTGCTGTTGTCGTTACGCCTGGGCCACGGTGCCCAATGTCGCGGCCAGCGGCTCCGGCGCGACCGGCGCGTTGGTCACCAGCGGTAGTGCGCGAAGGCCCGGTTCGCCTCGGCCATCTTGTGGGTGTCCTCGCGTCGCTTGACGGCGGCACCCAGGCCATTGCTGGCGTCGAGCAGCTCGTTCGCGAGACGCTCGACCATCGTCTTCTCTCGGCGCTGCTTCGAGAAGGTCACCAACCAACGCAGGGCCAGCGTGGTCGACCGCTCCGGGCGGACCTCGACGGGAACCTGGTAGGTGGCGCCGCCGACGCGGCGGCTACGCACCTCGAGGGCGGGCTTGACGTTGTCGAGGGCGCGCTTGAGGGTGACGACCGGATCGGTACCAGTCTTCTCCCGGGCTTGTTCGAGCGCACCATAGACAATGCGTTCGGCCAGAGATTTCTTCCCGTCGAGCAGGACTTTGTTGACGAGCTGAGTCACCAGCTGCGACCCGTAGACCGGGTCACTGACCAGCGGTCGCTTGGGTGCGGGGCCCTTGCGCGGCATTAGCTCTTCTCCTTCTTGGCGCCGTACTTGCTACGGGCTTGCTTGCGGGACTTGACACCCTGTGTGTCGAGCGAGCCGCGGATGATCTTGTAGCGCACACCGGGGAGGTCCTTCACACGACCACCACGCACCAGCACCATCGAGTGCTCCTGCAGGTTGTGACCTTCGCCCGGAATGTAGGCGGTGACCTCGACCTGGCTGGTCAGCTTGACGCGCGCGACCTTCCGAAGCGCCGAGTTCGGCTTCTTCGGAGTGGTGGTGTACACGCGAGTGCACACACCGCGACGCTGCGGGCTGCCCTTGAGGGCCGCGGTCTTGACCTTGGCGATCTTGTCGCGACGACCCTTGCGGACCAGCTGGTTGATGGTTGGCATGTACCGGCTTCCTGTGTTGCTTTTGGTTACTTCGTGGTTTTCAAGTCTGTGTACTGCGGTTTTCACCCGCTCGCGTACCCCGCGACCGGGCGTGTCGCAGGCACCCGGAACATCGACCTCGTCGATGCGTCGTGGACATGCGAATTGGCCCGGCGCGCAGGCGTGCTTACGAGTAGAACATCAACCGCAAGCGCCTTAACCAGGCACGAGCGACCACAATACCCGCCCGCGGTGGCGCAGGTCAAAGCGCGTCAGAGCCGCCATCGTCCCAGGTGATGAGGCCCACCTCGCGGACCGCGCCCGACTTCTCGCAGCGAGTCTTCCATCCGCGACGAGCCAGGCCCGGAACCGCCGGTCATTCGGCGATTCGTCCCAAATGCTCATCGCCGCTCCATGCCGGCCGCCAGCCTCACCACCATGTCCGTGAACACGGCGTCGGTGTCGATGCCGTTCATCACTCCGGTCATCTCCAGAAGCACGAATCCGTGCATGGCCGACCAGAATTCGAGTGCGGCGTAGAACGCGCTCTCCCCGTCGAGGCCGTAGGAGCCGAGCACGGCGATCACCGGCCCGGCCGCCGCGCGGGTCGCCTCCGTGTACTCGGGGTCGTCGCCACCGAGCGGCATTCGGGTGAAGGCCGAATACCGGCCCGGATGGTGGTGCGCGTAGCTGCGATAAGCGCTGGCCATGCTGACCACCGCGTCGTCGCGGGTGCGCCCATCACCCACGGTGTTGAGCATGCCGATGATGTCCCCGACGACCCGCATTCGCACCGTGCGGCGCAGGTCTTCGAGGCTGTCGACGTGGTTGTACAGCGACGGTCCCTTGGTCCCCAGCTGGGTGGCGAGCGCGTTGATGGTCAGCGCGTCCCAGCCCTCGCGATCCAGGAACGTCAGCGCGGCGTTCACGATCGCGTCTCGGCTCAGCTTGGTCGTTCGCGTCCGGCCCGGCGAGGCAGCCGCAGCAGGCCGGGCGGCTCCGCCAGTGGGCGGTTCCGGCCGAGCTGTCATTGGGTGCTCTTCCTTGGAGTCATCGTCGCCTGCGCAAATGGGATAGCGAATGACTCTAACCGGTCGGGTCAGGACCGGGTCAGTTCACGCGATCCTGGCTCAGCTGTGCGAGTTGCTCTGCGACCGAGCACAGGTCGGGCAGCATGGCGGGATTGACCGTCTGGATCGACCAGGTGATGACGTCGTTGCCCTTGGCGACGTAGATGCTGCAGGCGTTCTCGTCGTAGGCCTTGAAACCCTTGTTGCCGTCGAGCGACACCTCGGTCAGCGTGCGCCCGGCCTTCTGCTCCAGGGTGCGCTCGGTGTCCAAGTCGCTGCCGCGGTACCACCACGTCGAGATGCCCATCCCGATCCCGAAGGTCCCGATCGCGGTGTTCTCCTGCCAGAAGCAGCCCGCGTCGCTGACGACGACGTTGGTGAACAGCGTCGACCCGACCGCCTTGGTGATGTCCGCGTCGGTGACGCCGCCGCAGTCGGCGGGCTGGTAGGCGGGTGCGGGCGTGGACGGCCCCTTCGCAGCGGGCTGTGCCTGGCCCCCACAACCGATCAGCGCGACCGCCGCGCGCCAGCACGACGGTCCGGCCCAGCAACGCCACCGCAGTGGCCATCACAGGTCCGCCGACAACGTGGCGGACAACAACTTCTCGGCGGCCTCGCACGGGTCCTGGCCGACCTGCGGCCGGAACTGCACCCACCAGCTCAGCACACCGGAGCCTGCGGCGGCCGTGGCCGAACAGGCAGCTGGGTTGCCTGGGCGCTGCCCCAGGAACGCCGGATGACGAGCGACGTCCTTGTCCGTGAGCCGGCTGCCCCGCTGCTCGGCCAGGGCACGTTCGCGTTCGAAGCTGCCCGTGTCGAACCAGGAGAAGACGACGTCGACGAGACCGCCCGAAGTGGAGAGCACGTACTGGCACACCGCACCGCTGTACGGCCGGACCACGCTGTCGGCGCGCAGAAGTTCCTTGATGGTGTCGTCCAGCAACAGTCCGCAGCGGTCTTCGACGTACCCGTAGCTGCGTCCTGGATCGGGCACCGCGGGCCGCTGTCGTTGTGCGTTGCCGTCGACGGTCAGCGTGCACCCGACGGCCGTCACCAACGCGGTGACCGCTACGAACACAAAGGCCAAAAGCCGTTTCAACCGCCGACTCATCGCTGCACACGCTACCCAGCGCCCCCACGCCGAGCGAGCGATGGCGCTCAACCCCATCCGACGGGGTTGGCGAACCGGTGCCGTTCGGCCCACCCAGCAACGTAGGCTGATCCCCGATCGACGCCGATCGCGCACAGCTCGGGCCGTCGAACCCGCGGACGCGAAGGGGACCACCGTGAGTTTCAGGGCGTTGGGCACGTCATTGGCGGCGTGCGCACTCGCGATCTCCGCGACGGTGGCCGTCGACGCGCCCGTGGCGCAGGCGAAGAACGGCGACACCCACATCACCGGTCAGGGCATCATCCAGACCCTGGATTGCAACGAGTCCACGCTGTTCGTGATGGGGACGGGTAATTACGTCACCGCGAAGGGAACCTGCTGGGGCATAGCGGTTCAGGGCTCGTCGAACGTCGTGATCGCCGACAACGTCATCAACGACATCGTGGTGTACGGATCCGACCAGACGGTCCTGTTCCACGACGGCGCGCCCGCACTGTGGGATCGCGGCCGGGAACTCGGCATGACCAACCGAATCGACCGCGTTCCCGCGTAGTCTGGGCTGCACGCCCACGTGCCCACGGGCGCGATCTACTGACGTCCGCAGACGAAATGAGAAATCATGCGCGCGCACGCTCGTGGACTGATCGGGGCCATCGGCATCAGCGGTGTGCTGCTCGGCCTGACCGGTTGCGGTTCCGGCAACGACGACTCGACCACCGCAACGGCCGGTCCGTCCGGTGCCCAGGTGCAGATCGGCAACACCATCAACTACGGGTCGGTCGGGACGACGGCCGACATCGACTGCGCCGACGGCAAGTCGCTGACCATCGGTGGATCCAACAACACGCTGACGGTGACCGGTACGTGCCAGTCGGTCAACATCGGCGGCGCCGACAACAAGGTCACGCTGGACACGGTGAAGCAGGACATCACGACCGTGGGCCTGAACAACACCGTCACCTACAAGAACGGTGACCCGAAGGTCAACGACGTCGGCACCAACAACTCCATCAAGAAGGGCTGACCCCGCCGGGGTTCATTGGCGGGCGCCGTGCCTGCCCGCGCCGTCGGCGAATCGCTTTGCCCCCGCCAGGGATTCGGAAGCCACCCGGGCCAGGCTGGCGAACTCGACGTCGATCGCCTCAGCTTCGGACATCCCCCACTGGCCCATCATCGACAACCGGTCCGACCGCAAGCACAGCTGCGGCAGGGCGGCGAGTTCGGCGGCCAACGTCTCGGCGGCCTGGCGCGCCTGTCCCTTCGGAACCACCCTGTTGGCCAAGCCGATTGCCAGCGCCTCCTGCGCCGCGACGCTACGGCCGGTCAGGATCAGGTCCATCGCCCGACTGTGCCCGATGAGACGCGGCAACCGCACCGTCCCGCCGTCGATGAGCGGCACGCCCCAGCGCCGGCAGAAGACCCCGAACTCCGCGTCCTCCTCGGCGACTCGCATGTCGCACCACAACGCGAGTTCGAGTCCACCCGCCACCGCGTAACCGCTCACCGCGGCGATCACCGGTTTGGACAGCACCATCCGCGTCGGGCCCATCGGGCCGGGACCCGTGCGGTGCGCCGGGTTCATGTCCGGGGTGCCGAACGCCTTGAGATCGGCTCCGGCACAAAAGGTTCCGTTGGCCCCCCACAGCACCGCCACCGACGCCGAGTCGTCCTTGTCGAACTCGTCGAAGGCGGCAACCAACTCCGCGGCTGCGGGCCCGTTGACGGCGTTGCGGGCCGCTGGCCGGTCCATGATCACCGTGGTGACGGCGCCGTTGCGTTCGACGCGGACCCCACCCCTGCCCGATCCCGCGGCCGTTCCGCTAGTGCCGTCCACCGTGTCCGTCATCGCGCCTCCATCAGTTGAGTGTCATCACGCCGCGCAACCAGTTCCGCGGCGAAGTCGTGGTAGGCCCGGCGCAATTCAGTCCCAGGCCAGCCTTCCGGTAACAGGTCGTCGGGCAGCACCGGGTCGGTGAGCAGGTGACGCACCGTGCCTGCCGCGGCGACGAAGCGGGTGGGAACATCGGCGGCGCTTGCCAGCTCACCCAGGAGTCGACGCCCGGTGGCCGCCCAGCCGGACACGTCCCAGAGTCGCGCCGCGAGCCCCGCCGGGTCGTCGTCGCGGGCGCTCATCACACGCACTCGTGCGCCGACGTCGGCACTCAGCTCCAGCTCGAGGTTGGCGGGCCGCATCCACACGCCCTCGCGGAGCTCTCCGAACCGCTTGTCTTGCAACGTCGTTCGCAGCGCCGCGCGGGTGCGCGCGTCGACGCCCACACTGGTGATCACCAAGGTGGTCCACGTGCCGTCCCAGCGCCGCGACCGCGGGTCGAGTGCATCGTCCTGGCGGCGCTGGCGGGCGAGCAGGCGGTCGGAGAGCCGGTAGCCGTCGGCAGACCGGACCAGGTCCCCCGCCCCCACCATGCGGGTCAGCGCGACGCGCAGCGTGGGTTCACGGATGTCGAAATCAGCGGTGAGCCGCACCAATTCGGCGGCGGACGCCCACGCGGGATGCGCACCGAGCAGGACGCTCAGCACGACGGACCGCGCCGTCATCCGGGTGAGCGCCCGCCTGTCTGCTGAGTGGCTGCGCGCGCTCCGGCCGGTGCCCACGGCTAGACCCCGGACGTCTTTCGGCCAGCATCGCCAAACGGTTCGTCGCGGCCCTTCACTGCCTCGCGGAAGCCGTGTTCGCGCGCCTCTGCAACGAAGGCATGGCCCTCGGGAGTGTGCCGCGCGACGCCGTCGAACACGGTGCTGACCATCCTGCTGGTGGCGATGCCCTGATTCAGCAGGGCGCTGTTGAGTGCCAGCTTCGCCATGATCAGCTGGTTGACCGGCATCGCCGCGATGCGTTCGACGAGGCGTTCGGTCCGCTCGTCGAGTTCGGCCGGGTCGGGGGCCTCCACGGCCAGCCCCCAGTCGGCCGCCTGGGCTCCGCTGATGCAATCACCGGTGAAGAGCAGGCGTTTGGCGCGCTGGTCACCGAGCCGGTGCGCCCAAAGCCCGGCGGCAGGTACACCCCATACGCGCATCGGCGGGTAGCCGATCTTGGCGTCGGACGCCGCGATCACCTGGTCGGCGTGCAGCGCGATGTCGGTGCCCCCTGCGACGCAGTAGCCGTGGATCTTGACGACCGTTGGCTTGTCGCAGTGCATGAGGCTGGAGAACCCACGGACGAACCGGCTCATCATCTGGTAGTCGATCATCGGGTCCCACGGCTGATCCGGGAGGTGGTTGACGCCCTGGACCTTCCCCGAGAGCACGGTGTCCTTGTATGGGCTGCCACCGCCCGCCGACGACGAGCCCTCGGCGTAGGCCGACAGGTCGAACCCGGCGCAGAACCCCTCACCGCGACCGGACACCAGGATGACGTGGACGGCTGGATCGAGGTCGGCGCGTTCCACCAGCGCCGAGAGCTCCAGCGGTGTGTCGGCGACGATGGCGTTGCCCTTTTCGGGGCGGTTGAACGTGATTCGCGCGACCCGGTCGGTGACCTCGTAGGTCATCGTCTTCAGGTCGTCGAAGTCGACGGGCCGTATCGCATGCGTCATTCCGAGGTCACTTCCCTCCGCGAGCAGACGCAAACTCCCCTGAATTGGGCCATTTGAGGGGATTTTGCGTCTGCTCGCGCGGTGGTTGGCAGCGCGGTGGCTGGCGTCATCCCTTGACCAAGGCGCGCTCGATGATCGGCCCGAGGTCGAGCCCGGTGGGCAACGTTCCGAACGCCCCGCCCCACTGACCGCCCAACCGGCTGGCCAGGAATGCCTCGGCGACCGCGGGGTGTCCGAACCGCACCAGCAGCGAGCCCTGCAGGGCCAGGGAAATGTCCTCGGCGATCTTGCGCGCCCGGTACTGGATGGTCTCCATGTCCGCCAGTTGGGGCCGTAGGGCGCCGACGTGTGCGTCCAGGCGGTGGTCGTGGCCGGCGGTCTTGCCGAGTTCGTCGAACAGCACGTCGATGCACTCGGGACGGGTTGCCATGGCCCGCAACGTATCCAGTGCGCTGACGTTGCCCGAGCCCTCCCAGATGCCCATCAGCGGGGCCTCACGGTAGAGCCGCGGCATGCCGGACTCCTCGACGTAGCCGTTGCCGCCGAGGCACTCCATCGCCTCCGCGGCGTGCGGGGTGGCACGCTTGCACACCCAGTACTTGCCCGCCGCCAGGCCGATGCGGCGCAGCAGCGTCTCGCGTTCGTCGCCGCGCACCGCGCTGTCGGTGGCCCCGGCCATGCGCATGGCGAGCATGGTCGCGGCCTCCGCCTCGACGGCGAGGTCGGCGAGCACGTTGCGCATCAGCGGTTGGTCGATGAGGTACGCACCGAACGCCTTTCGGTGCTGAGCGTGGTGGATGGCCCGGGTGAGTCCGCTGCGCATGCTGGTCGCGCTGCCCAGCGTGCAGTCCAGCCTGGTGAGGTTGACCATCTCGATGATGGTGGGCACGCCGCGGCCCTCCTCACCGACCAGCCATGCGGTGGCGCCGTCGTACTCGACCTCGCTGGACGCGTTGGCGTGGTTGCCGAGCTTGTCCTTCAAGCGCTGCAGGAACATTCGGTTGCGGGTGCCGTCCGGCAGTACCCGCGGCAGGAAGAAGCACGACAGGCCGCCCGGCGCCTGTGCGAGAACGAGGAACACGTCGCACATCGGCGCGGAGGTGAACCACTTGTGGCCGCGCAGCGAGTAGGAGCCGTCGCCGTTGGGCGTGGCCTCCGTGGTGCCGGCGCGCACGTCGGAGCCGCCTTGCTTCTCCGTCATCGACATGCCCGCGGTGAGGCCGGCCTTGGTCGCGGGCACCTTCAGCTCGGGGTCGTAAATGCGGCTGGTCAGCAGCGGCTCGTACACGGACGCGAGTTCCTGGTTGAAGCGCAGCGCGGGAACGACGGCGTAGGTCATGGAGATCGGGCAGATGTGCCCCGGCTCGGGCGTCCACACCGAGGTCTTCGCGGCCCGCACGACGTGTACACCGGCGCGGTCGTCGGCCCATGGCGCCCCGTGCAGACCATGGCCGACGGCGACCTTCATGAGTTCGTGGTACGCGGGGTCGTACTCGACCTCGTCGACGCGGTGCCCGTAGCGATCGTGGGTACGCAGGATCGGTTGATTGCGGTCGGCGAGCTCACCCCAGCGCTGGGCCTGCGGCGTTCCGCAGAGCGCGCCGAGCTCGGTGACCTCGTCGACACCCCACCCTCCGCCTTCGCGGATCAGCGCATCGATCAGGACAGGCGACGTGGCGGGGTTGTAGTTCTCCAGCGGAGGAACCTGGTTGGTGACGACATGCGTGTCGGACATGCCATCATGTTACATTTTCGCGACAGCTGCACAAGAGGCGTAATACCCCGTCAGTCACACCCGCACCTCCGGGGTAGCACCTACCGGTTCTGGAACTCGGTATCGCCGGTGATACCGAGTTTCCGAGCAGGAGTGCCGTCCGCCGCCTAGGGCGCCTACGACTGGTTTCGAGCACCAGGCTCGGGCGCGTGTGACTCCCGCTAGAGACGCGCGGCGACCGCGGCCAGTACCTGCGGGGCCGCACCGAAGAAGGACCCGAGGTGGCCCTGACCCTCGATCACGTCGAGCGTCGCACCCAGCGCATCGACGTCGGCGCGCACGTGCGGGACGATCCAGTCCTTGGAACCTACGTAATACGTTGCGGGGCAACCGATCGTCGCGGGATCGACGTAACGCGTGGGTCGCAGCGAACCCTCGATCGCGGCGGCCACTGCCAGTGGATCGTTGCCGGTCTCCATCATCTGCTGAAAGGTCGGGTCGGTGACACCGAGCACGCGCCACAGCCCAGGCCAATCGCCCTTGCGCAGGTATGCCGCAAACGGTGCCAGCAACCGACCGGCCTCCAGTTCGTGAGCGTGCATGGCGTAGGCGCCGACGACGAGGCCGGCCACTCGCTCAGGGTGCCGACTGGCCAGGTTGCACGCCAACCAGCCGCCGCGCGAGTAGCCCCACACCGTCGCGCGGTCGATCCCCTCGGCGTCGAGCACGGCTACCAGATCCGACGTCACCCCTGCGGCCTCGTAGGAATCGGCGTCGTGCGGTCCGTCGCTCATTCCGTGCCCGAGCGGATCCACGTTGACGATGTGCCAATTCCGGATGAGTGTCGCGGTGTATCCGAAGTCCTGCCACTGCTGCGCCGAGCACAAGGTCCCCGCGACGAGCATCAGCGGAGGCCCGTCGCCCTCGACGGTGTAGTTGATCGTGCAACCGCGAGAAGTCACCGGCACCCTCGGATCAGATCACCTGATGACGCCCGGTGGGGGTCATTGCCGTTAACGCGGCGTCGTCCGAGCACGCCCGGTGTGGCTCCACGCATACTGCGCGGGTGCAGCCAGGTGCGGGCGACGTGGTTCGGCTCGCCGGCGGCGCCGAGACCGTCTGGACGGTCACCGAGACGCTGCGGAGGGTCTACCTGACGCGCGAGTGAGCCGCGCAGCGCGCCCACAGCGTCGTCGCGTCGAGTCGTGGATCATCACGGACCCAGCGGAGCGGTCGACTCACGGCTCCTGGATGGGCGTGGTCACGACGGGTGGGAGCTCGGTTGCGCTTGGGGTTGCGCGCCGCGTGTTCAGGTAGCGAGTGGCGGCGATGACGACGGCGGCGAGCACCCATCCGAGCAGCACGTCGACGACGTAGTGCTCGGCGGTGTACACCAGCGTGAAGGCCATGATCAGCGGGTAGGCCACCAGCAGCGGCCGCCACTTGCGCGGCACGCGCGTCCACAGGAACGCGGCGACGGCCGCGGTCAGCGCCGCGTGCAGGGACGGGATCGCGGCGACCAGATTGACGTTCGCCTGCCCCTGGTCGATGAGCGCCGCCGCGGAATGCAGATTCAGCTTTCCCCAGCCGCGCGTGACGATGCGTTCGACCCACGCGTGGGCGCCGTCCTGGTTGGTCTGCATGGCTCCGAGCAGACCGCCGTCGGGCACTCCGCGGGCCGGGCGGAACATGCACCGCGGTCCGGACGGACCGTCGGCGACGTCGCCAGCGGTGCAGCGCGCGGCGGCCCACGGCGGCGCGGCCGGTACCAACGCGTAGACGACCAGGGCCGCGAGGGACAGCCCGACGAACAGTTGGACGAATCGCTTCCACTCGTCGCGGTTGCGCAGCCACAGCACACCCGCAACGACGTACGGAAGGATGAAGAACGACATGTAGACGGTGCTGATGACGACTTCCCACCACGGCGCCTGGGGCAGCTTGAGCCGCTCCTGCAGCCACACCGTCGGCATCGTCCCGCCGAACATCCACCGATCGGCGTCGGCCTGCCAATGCCACAGGGTGGGTCGGCCGATCAGGTCGGCCGCTCCGCGAGTCAGGTCGTAGGCCAGCAGGACCAGCGCGAACGGCAGCCAGTCGCGGATAACGTAGAGCATCCGGCGGCCCTGACCGATGCTCGCCGCGAGCAGTCCAGTGCTGATGTAGAGCAGCAGGAGTTCGCGGTTGAAGGCGAAGCCGTCGGTGGCGGTGCGGTAGCCGACCACACCCGCCCAGAGCACAATCGCAACGCACCGGGCGATGAACAGCCACCGTTCATGCGGCACGCGCACCAGTGGGGTGCGCGGCAACGCAACTGCGTCGTCAAGCGCGGACATTCAGCTGACGCTAGTTCGCCCGGTCGCTACCGCCTGTTAATTGGGCGGTCAGTAATCGAATCGTTTTAGTTCACGTGCTCCCGCAGGAAGGCGATGTCGTCCTTGCGGCCCTCTTCGGCCGTCTCACAGATGACCGGCGCATCGGCGGCCGTCACGACCGCGACCAGCAGCTGGGGGTCGATCTGACCGGTACCGAAGTTCGCGTGCCGGTCGGCGCCGGAGCCCGCGGCGTCGCGGGAGTCGTTGCAGTGCACGAGGTCGATGCGACCGGTGATCGACTTGATGCGCTCCACGGCGTCGATGAGTGCCTCGCCCGCGGCCCACGCGTGACAGGTGTCCAGGCAGAAGCCGATGCCCTTGTCGCCGATGTGATCCCACAACCGGGCGATGGTGTCGAAGTGGCGGGCCATGGCGTGGTCGCCACCGGCGGTGTTCTCCAGGTAGACGGGGACGTCGGTCTTCAGGCTGTCGAGCGCCTTGACCCAGCGCTCGAACCCGGCCTCCATGTCCTTGTCGTCGGCGTGCCCACCGTGCACGATCACTGCGGTGGCGCCGATCTCGGCGGCGGCATCGCAGGTGTCCTGCAGGATCTTGCGCGATGGGATGCGGACCCGGTTGTTGGCCGACGCGACGTTGATCAGATACGGCGCGTGCACGTAGCGCCGGACGGCCGAAGACCGCAGCACGTCGGCGTCCTCACGTGGCTTGGGCTTCTTCCAACTCTGCGGATCGCCGAGGAAGAACTGCAGTACGTCGGCACCGTCGGCCTGCGCTGCGGCCAAGGGGTCGACCCGATCGACATGCGAACCAATGAGCACGTCCCCAGTCTAGGTAAGCCGTCCGACGGGTTCGGCCGCCGCCGGTGAGCGGCGGCAACCCCGAATGGACGCCGGCCACCCTGGCCTCCATCGGCGTTGCGCTAGAACGAGTTCGGTTTCCGCATTCGCAGCCCGAGCACAAGTCACCGGCTGTTGACATGTGCGTCGGCGTGACCTAACGTGCTAAGTCACCAGCTGTTGACATGGTGGGCAGGCACGGAAACGGACTGTGAGTCGAACCACAGTTAGGTCGTTCCCGCACGTCAACGACGGGGAGCGACAACGGCGTCCGCTCCGAACCGCCCTGTCGTTGAACCGTGCGACGCCGGGTCGCGTGGTTGAAGTAGAAGGAGCGTGCCAATGAGTGTCATTGCAGCTGTCCACGGAGAACTTCCGCCTCGCCGCTACACCCAGGACGAGATCACCGAAGCACTTCTTGCCATTCCCGGTTACTTGCCGTACGAGGACGGAATCCGCGCGCTGCACAAGAGCGCGAAGGTGGACAGCCGCCACATGGTGCTTCCGCTCGAGGATTACGCCGAGCTCAACGACTTCGGCGCGGCCAATGATCACTTCATCGAACACGCGGTGGAACTGGGGTGCGCCGCCGTCCTCGGCGCGTTGGACGAGGCCGGCCTCGAGCCCGGGGACGTCGACCTCATCATGACGACCACGGTGACGGGCGTGGCGGTCCCGACGTTGGACGCGCGCATCGCGGGTCGGGTCGGTCTGCGTCCCGATGTCCGTCGGGTGCCGCTGTTCGGGCTCGGGTGCGTCGCGGGCGCAGCGGGCGTGGCGCGGATGAACGACTATCTGCGCGGCGCCCCCGACGACGTCGCGGTGCTGCTCGCGGTCGAGCTGTGCTCGCTGATCCCGAAGTCCGATCCGTCGATGGCGACCGTGGTTGGCAGCAGTCTCTTCGGTGACGGCGCGGCAGCGGTGGTGGCCGTCGGTGATCGTCGCGCCGAAGGAATGCACGCATCCGGTCCGGAGGTCATCGACTCCCGCAGCCATCTGTACCCGGATTCCCTGCGGACGATGGGCTGGGACATCGACGCCAGCGGCTTCCGGCTGGTGCTGTCCCCCGACGTGCCGAAGGTGGTCGAACGCTATCTCGGCGACGACGTCGTGGGTTTCCTTGGGACACATGGCCTGAAGGTCGCCGACATCGGCGGCTGGGTGAGCCATCCCGGTGGACCGAAGGTCATCGAGGCGATCACCGCGACACTGGGGCTGCCGGACGAGGCGTTGGAGTTGACGTGGCGCTCGCTCGCCGAAGTCGGCAACCTCTCCTCGGCGTCGGTGTTGCACGTGCTGAGGGACACCATCGCCAAACGCCCGCCCGCGGGCAGTCCGGGGCTGATGATGGCGATGGGCCCGGGGTTCTGCTCCGAGCTCGTGCTGCTGCGCTGGCGCTGACGGGAACCGATCCGATGCTCTGGTACGTACTGCTGATCGCCGCGGTCGCCGTCGAGCGGGTCGCGGAACTGGTTGTGTCGAAACGCAATCTGGCGTGGTCGCGGGCGCGGGGCGGCACCGAATTCGGCGCCGGGCACTACCCCGCGATGGTGGTGCTGCACACCGGACTGCTCGCCGGTTGCCTGGTCGAGGCCGTCGGCCTGCACCGCCCGTTCCTGCCCGCCCTGGGCTGGCCGATGTTGGCCGTCGTGCTGGCCGCACAGGCCCTGCGTTGGTGGTGCATCGCCACGCTCGGCCCGCAGTGGAACACCAGGGTGGTCGTGGTCCCCGGCGCGGCGCGCGTGACCGGCGGCCCTTACCGGTGGCTGCCCCACCCGAACTACGTCGTGGTCGTCGTGGAGGGCATTGCGCTCCCGCTCGTGCACACCGCGTGGATCACCGCGCTGGTCTTCACGGCGCTCAACGCCGCGCTGCTGAGGACGCGACTCAAGGTCGAGAACCGCGCGCTCGCGGGCCTGACGTGATCGACCTGCTCGTCGGCGGAGGTGGGCCCGCGGGGCTGGCTACGGCGCTGTATGCGGCGCAGGCCGGACTCGAGGTGGTCGTCGTCGAACGCCGACCTGGCGTGCTGGACAAGGCCTGCGGCGAAGGCATGATGCCGCACACCATCGCGCATCTCGACCGCCTCGGCGTCGCCGTGACCGGACGGCCGCTGCGGGGCATCACCTACCTCGACGCCGACCGGCGGGTCGACGCGCCGTTCCGGGCCGGCGTCGGCCGCGGCGTGCGCAGAACGGTACTGCACGCGGCGATGTCGGATGCGGTGCGCGCGGCGGGCGTGAAGTTCGTGCAGGGTGACGTCGGTGAGCTCACTCAGGACGCGGAATCCGTTCGCGCAGGCCAGTTTCGCGCCAGATACCTGGCGGCGGCCGACGGCCTGCACTCCCCCATCCGCAAGGCGATGGGGCTCGCCAAGCCGCACAGCGGCCCACGCCGATGGGGCATCCGACGGCACATTCAGGTCGCCCCGTGGACCGATTCTGTTGAGGTGCACTGGGCGTCGGGCGCCGAGGCATACGTGACACCCGTGGCCGACGACTGCGTCGGGATCGCGATCCTGTCCTCGGGCCGCGGTGGATTCGATTGCCACTTGGACGAATTCCCCGAACTCCGCGACCGGGCGAGTGGTCACGCGCACGGCCAGGACCGCGCCGCAGGGCCGCTCTGGCAGGGTGCGCGCGGCCGCGCGGCGGGGCGGGTGCTGCTGGTCGGTGACGCCGCCGGCTACATCGACGCGCTCACGGGCGAGGGCATGGGGTTGGCGTTCGGCGCCGCCGAGGCGTTGGTCAATTGCGTCATCCGCGAACGACCCGGTGACTACGACCGGCAGTGGCGCAGGCTGACCCGACGCTATCGGGCCTTGACGGCGGGCCTGGTGCGAGCCGCCGCCCACCCGGCGATCCGGTCGCACATCGTCCCGGCGGCGGCCGCCCTGCCGCGCGTCTTCGGTGTCGCGGTCAACCAGCTGGCCTATTGAATCCCCGCGAGCAGACGCAAACTCCCCTCAATCGGGCTGATTGAGGGGAGTTTGTGTCTGCTCGCGGGGGTCAAGTGAGGAGCCGGTCGACCCGCTCGCTGAGCCAGGCCAATCGCCCCCGTATCTGCCACCATTGGATGACCAACCACATGGCGAGCAACTCCAGCAGCGATGCGCTCACCCAACGGTACGGCGATTCGCTGGTCAGCAGCGACGAAAATCCAACCGCCACAAGGAAACACGACCCGAGCAGCCTGCGGAGGTTCTCGCTGCCGCTGTAGCGCAGTCGGCGACGCCAGACCCGGGACTAGAGGTCGGTAGGCAGATAGGCGCAGCGCACCGCTCGCTCGTACTCGACGTACTGCGCGAACGAGGCGAAGTTGCGCCGCAGTCCGAGCCCTTCGCCGAGCAACGCGTACGCCGTGCCGATGAACGCCGCCGACGCCGCAGCCCATCCGAGCGACATCATTCGGGGGCCACCGAAGACGATCGCCTGCAGATCGACGAGCAGCAAGATCGACAGGGTAGGGACGAAGAATATGGCGAATTCAATCGTGAGCCACTCGGCCAGCGATGCGTTGAACGCCGCTTCGGCGTGGCTCTCGGTCGGCGCTTCCGGTAGCGCCTCAATCGACGCCGCTTCGGCATGGCTCTCGATCAGTTCTCCCGGCACCACCTCGGCGGCCTTCTGTTTCGGAGTTACGACCTTCACTCTTGCCGGCGGTGGCGGCAGCTTCTTGACGTCGACACGCAGGCGCGTGAGCCGAACAGCCCTCAGCACCAACGTGATTGAGCAGGCTGCGGAAAGTGACATGAACGACCATGCGGGCACCCAGTGATAGTGGGCGTCACTGTCGATGCTCGAGAGGAGCCCGAGGTACAGGAACGGACTGCCACAGATCGCCGCGGCCGCATTCGCCCACAGGCTGGTTCGTAGCCAGCGTCGCCACTGAAGCGACGCACTCGTCAGGGGTCTGATCGTGAATCGGGTGCGTCTGAAGAGGAAGGGCAATGGCCCCGCGACGCCCAAACCCTTACGCAATCCTGGGATTGCGCGGGCACCGTGGCGCTACCACGCGTCTTTGCGGTTGCGGCCTATTGGATTCCCCGCGAGCAGACGCAAACTCCCCTCAATCGGGCTGATTGAGGGGAGTTTGCGTCTGCTCGCGGGGGTCAGGTGAGGAGCCGTTCGACGCGGCTGACCAAGTCGTAGGGATGCACCCGGACGTCGTCGACGACCATCGGCACCGTCGTCCACCCACAATCCTTGAGTCGCTCGACCTTCAGCCGATCGCGTTTCCAGATCTCGGGATTGGCATGCCATTCCATGCTGTCGTACTCGGCCACCACCTTTGCGTCGAGCCAGGCGAAGTCGACGCGCCATAGGTCGCCGCAATGATCGACGATCTCGTACTGAAGTTCGGGTAGCGGCAAGCCATGATCCATGAAGACAAGCCGAGCTTCGCTCTCCATTGGCGATTCGGCGCGACCGTCGGCGTGCACCAACATCTCTCGCACGCAGACGATTCCTCGTCGCCCCTTCTGCTCACGCACTGCACCCTCGAGGTCTGCGACGGTGCAAGCCCCCGCGTGCAACGCCGCGTCCAGTGTCGCCAACGCGCGCGGCCGGCGCAGGGTCCGGGCCACTTCGACCGCGGTCCAAGCAGGCGCTGTCACCAACCGCCCCTGCACCCTCGAAAGCAGTGCCCCCGTCCGCTGATGCACCATCACGTTGGCGGTCGGCCGCATCCGAATGCCCGGGTCTAGCACGTGTAGCCGCGAATCTCGCTCGGTGGCGAAGCCGTGGAGGGCCGCCGCGGTGCCCAGGCACGGCACGACCGACATGCCCACCATCAGGTCCAGCGCCGCGAGGCGGCCCGCCACGTCGGGCGGCGACGACGCGATACACGCCGTGGCACACTCGCACGAGCTCGCCGGTACGGACGTGGGTGTCCAGCATCTTGCGCGACATCACGGCGAGGAGTTCGAGCTGTCGACACCTGTCCACCCGCTGCTGCGATCAACTCGTCTACGTACACACCGTCGACGCTGCCGACGCGACGACCGGCACGACAGACCCGACGGAAGATCTGGGGATCAAGCGCGCACTGTTAGTCAGCCAGCAGACGCAAACTCCCCTCAATCGGCCTGATTGAGGGGAGTTTGCGTCTGCTCGGCGGAACGAAAAGGGCCCCCACACTCGGCGGGGGCCCTTCTCGTCAATCGACTAGCGGTAGTCGCTGAATCCGTAGTCGTCCAGCGGCACTGCGGCACCGGCAGCCTGACCGAAGTCCGGGCTGTAGTACTGATCCTCGTAGGACGGGATCGTGTACGCCGCGGCCCTGGCCTCCTCGGTGGGCTGCACCTGGATGTCGCGGTAACGGGCGATGCCGGTACCGGCCGGGATCAGCTTGCCGATGATCACGTTCTCCTTCAGACCGTTGAGCCTGTCGCTGCGGCAGTTGATCGCCGCATCGGTCAGGACTCGCGTGGTCTCCTGGAACGACGCCGCCGACAGCCACGAATCCGTGGCCAGCGATGCCTTCGTGATACCCATCAGCACCGGACGTCCGGCGGCGGGTTCGCCGCCTTCGGCCACGACGCGACGGTTCTCGGCTTCGAACTCGGCACGCTCGGTCAACGAGCCGGGCAGGAATTCCGTGCTGCCCGAATCGATGACGGTGACGCGACGCAGCATCTGCCGGACGATCACCTCGATGTGCTTGTCGTGGATCGACACACCCTGAGCGCGGTAGACCTCCTGGACCTCCTTGACGAGGTGGATCTGCACCTCGCGGGGACCCTGGACGCGGAGCACCTCGTGCGGGTTGGCCGAGCCCTCCATGAGCTGCTGGCCGACGACGACGTGGTCACCGTCCGACAGCAACCGCTCGGAGCCGTCCTCGTGCTTGAACACCTTGCGGCGCTGGCGCTTCGAGAGCTTGTCGTAGACCACTTCCTCGCCGCCATCGTCGGGGACGATGGTGATCTTGTAGAAGCGCTCGCCCTCTTCGAGGCGCACCCGTCCGGTGACGTCCGCGATGGGAGCGGTGTTGCGGGGCACGCGGGCCTCGAACAGCTCCTGCACGCGGGGCAGACCACCGGTGATGTCCTCGCCGACGCCACCTTCCTGCTTGAAGGTACGCATGGTCAGCTGCGTGCCGGGCTCACCGATGGACTGCGCGGCCACGATGCCGACGGCCTCGCCGATGTCGACGAGCTTGCCCGTCGCCATCGAACGGCCGTAGCACATCGCACACACGCCGGTACCGGTGGTGCAGGTGAGCACCGAGCGCACCTTGACCTCGCTGATGCCCGCTGCGAGCAGTGCATCGATGGCGGGGTCGCCGATGTCGTGCCCACGCTCGACGACGACGTTGCCGTTCGCGTCGACCGCGTCACTGGCGAGCGTCCGCGCGTAGGCGGCGGTCTCGATGTGCGCGTCGCGCACCAGAGCACCGTCGGCCTGCAGCTCGGCGAGGGTGACGTTGACGCCACGCTCGGTCTCGCAGTCGTGCTCGCGGACGATGACGTCCTGGCTGACGTCCACCAGACGACGGGTCAGGTAACCCGAGTCGGCGGTACGCAGCGCGGTGTCGGCCAAGCCCTTTCGAGCACCGTGGGTGTTGATGAAGTACTCCAACACCGTCAGGCCCTCACGGAACGAGGACTTGATGGGCCGCGGGATGAACTCACCCTTAGGGTTCGTCACCAGGCCCTTCATGCCGGCCAGCGTTCGCGTCTGGTTGAAGGTACCGGTGGCGCCCGAGTCGATCAGCGTGATGATCGGGTTGTCCGAGGGGTAGTGATCGCGCAGGGCGTTGCCGACCTCTTCGGTGGCTTCCTTCCAGATCGTCACCAGAGCGTCGGTGCGCTCTTCGCGCGTCAAACCGCCGCGCTGGTACTTCTTCTCGATGACGTCGGCCTTCTCCTCGTATCCATCGAGGATCTCCGCCTTGTTCGGCGGAACCAGCACGTCGGCCATCGACACGGTGACACCCGAACGCGTGGCCCAGTGGAAGCCGGCGTCCTTGAGCTTGTCGACGGTCTGCGCGACGACAATCATCGGGTAGCGCTCGGCGAGATCGTTGATGATCGACGCCTGCACCTTCTTGTGCATCTGCTTGTTCACGAAGGGGTAGCCCTTCGGGAGCAGCTCGTTGAAGAGCACGCGACCCAGCGTCGTCTCGGCGGTCCAGGCGTCGCCCGGCTTCCAGCCCTCGTCACCGAACAGTGCGGCTTCGAGCTCGACGGGCGGACGCTGCTGCCTCAGCCGCACCTTGATCTTCGCGCGGATGCTCAGCGACTCACGGTCGTACGCCATGATCGCCTCGGCGGGCGAGCTGTACACGCCCGACTCCGGCTGATCCGTGGCGGCAGGCACGTATTCGCCTGTGTCGCCGGGGATCTCGGTGGTCAGGAAGTACAGCCCGGTCACCATGTCTAGACGCGGCATGGCCAACGGACGACCCGACGCGGGCGACAGGATGTTGTTCGAGGACAGCATCAGGATGCGGGCCTCGGCCTGCGCCTCCGCACTCAGCGGAAGGTGCACGGCCATCTGGTCGCCGTCGAAGTCGGCGTTGAACGCCTCACAGACCAGCGGGTGCAGCTGAATGGCCTTGCCCTCCACCAGCTGCGGCTCGAAGGCCTGGATGCCGAGGCGGTGCAGCGTTGGTGCGCGGTTCAGCAGCACCGGGTGCTCGGCGATGACCTCTTCGAGCACGTCCCACACCTGCGGGCGCTGACGCTCCACCATCCGCTTGGCGGACTTGATGTTCTGCGCGTGGTTCAGGTCGACCAGTCGCTTCATCACGAACGGCTTGAACAGCTCGAGCGCCATCAGCTTCGGCAGACCGCACTGGTGCAGCTTCAGCTGCGGGCCGACCACGATGACCGAACGGCCTGAGTAGTCGACGCGCTTGCCGAGCAGGTTCTGACGGAACCGGCCCTGCTTGCCCTTGAGCAGATCGGACAGCGACTTGAGCGGACGGTTGCCCGGCCCGGTGACGGGCCGGCCACGACGGCCGTTGTCGAACAGCGCGTCCACCGACTCCTGCAGCATCCGCTTCTCGTTGTTGACGATGATCTCGGGTGCACCGAGGTCGATCAGCCTCTTGAGGCGGTTGTTGCGGTTGATCACGCGGCGGTACAGGTCGTTCAGGTCGGAGGTCGCGAAGCGGCCACCGTCGAGCTGAACCATCGGGCGCAGCTCCGGCGGGATCACCGGAACGGCGTCGAGCACCATGCCGAGCGGCGAGTTGCTGTTGCTCTGGAACGCGGCGACGACCTTCAGTCGCTTGAGCGCACGCAGCTTCTTCTGGCCCTTGCCGTTCTTGATGGTGTCGCGCAGCGACTCGGCCTCGGCGTCGATGTCGAAGTTCTCGATGAGCTTCTTGATCGACTCCGCGCCCATGGCGCCCTCGAAGTACTCGCCGTAGCGATCGATGAGCTCGCGGTAGAGCACCTCGTCGACGATGAGCTGCTTGGGAGCCAGCTTGGTGAACGTCGTCCAGATCTCGTCGAGCCGGTCGAGCTCGCGCTGCGCCCGGTCACGGAGCTGGCGCATTTCGCGCTCGCCACCGTCGCGCACCTTGCGGCGCACGTCGGCCTTGGCGCCCTCCTTCTCGAGCTCGGCCAGGTCGGCCTCGAGCTTCTGGGAGCGCTCGGCCAGATCGAGGTCACGCTGATCCTCGACGGCCTTCTTCTCGACGACCATCTCGGCCTCGAGCGTGGACAGCTCGTTGTGCCGCATCTCGGTGTCGACCGCGGTGATCACGTAGGCGGCGAAGTAGATGATCTTTTCGAGATCCTTCGGCGCCAGGTCGAGCAGGTAGCCCAAGCGCGACGGAACGCCCTTGAAGTACCAGATGTGCGTGACGGGCGCGGCCAGTTCGATGTGGCCCATCCGCTCACGACGCACCTTGGCGCGAGTGACCTCGACGCCGCAGCGCTCACAGACGATGCCCTTGAAGCGCACGCGCTTGTACTTGCCGCAGTAGCACTCCCAGTCGCGAGTCGGTCCGAAGATCTTCTCGCAGAAGAGGCCATCCTTCTCCGGCTTCAATGTGCGGTAGTTGATGGTCTCCGGCTTCTTGACCTCACCGAAGGACCACGTACGGATGTCATCCGCGGTGGCGAGGCCAATGCGGAGTTCATCGAAGAAGTTGACGTCGAGCACGTAACTCCCTTTCCCCTTGCGGGATTTCGTAAATCAGTAATTACTAGGCGAGGTCTTCGACGGACGGAGACTCGTTGCGGGACAAGTTGATTCCCAGGTTCGCAGCTGCGCGCTCCAGGTCCTCGTCGTCACTGTCTCGCATTTCGATGCGCTGGCCCTCAGAGGACAGCACCTCGACGTTGAGGCAGAGCGACTGGAGCTCCTTGAGCAACACCTTGAACGACTCCGGAATACCGGGTTCGGGGATGTTCTCGCCCTTGACGATCGCCTCATACACCTTGACCCGGCCGACGGTGTCGTCGGACTTGATGGTCAAGAGTTCCTGCAGCGTGTATGCCGCGCCGTAGGCCTGCATGGCCCAGCACTCCATCTCGCCGAACCGCTGACCACCGAACTGCGCCTTACCGCCCAGCGGCTGCTGGGTGATCATCGAGTACGGGCCGGTGGACCGCGCGTGGATCTTGTCGTCCACCAAGTGGTGCAGCTTCAGGATGTACATGTAGCCGACCGTCACCGGGTACGGGAACGGTTCGCCGCTGCGGCCGTCGAACAACTCGGCCTTGCCGTCGGCGTTGACGATCACGTCACCGTCGCGGTTCGGCAGCGTCGAACCGAGCAGACCCTGCAGCTCGTTCTCGCGGGCACCGTCGAACACCGGCGTGGAGACGATGCTGTTCGGCTCGGCCGACAGCAGTCCCTCGGGCAGGTTGGCGGCCCACTCGGGGGTGCCTCCTGCCACGTCGATGTTCCAGCCGGCCTTGGCGACCCAGCCCAGGTGCGTCTCGAGGATCTGGCCGATGTTCATCCGTCGCGGCACACCGTGCGTGTTCAGGATGATGTCGACCGGCGTGCCGTCCGGAAGGAACGGCATGTCCTCGACGGGCAGGATCTTGCCGATGACGCCCTTGTTGCCGTGGCGTCCGGCGAGCTTGTCGCCGTCGGAGATCTTGCGCTTCTGGGCCACGTACACGCGGACCAGCTCGTTGACGCCTGCGGGCAGCTCGTCGTCGTCCTCGCGGGAGAACACCCGGATGCCGATGACCTTGCCGGACTCGCCGTGCGGCACCTTCAGTGAGGTGTCGCGGACCTCGCGGGCCTTCTCGCCGAAGATCGCGCGAAGCAGGCGCTCCTCCGGGGTGAGCTCGGTCTCGCCCTTGGGCGTGACCTTGCCGACCAGGATGTCGCCGTCGCGGACCTCGGCGCCGATGCGGACGATGCCGCGCTCGTCGAGATCAGCCAGCACCTCGTCGGAGACGTTCGGGATGTCCCGAGTGATCTCCTCTGCGCCCAGCTTGGTGTCGCGCGCGTCGATCTCGTGCTCCTCGATGTGAATCGAGGTGAGCACGTCCTCCTCCACGAGCCGCTGGCTCAGGATGATCGCGTCCTCGTAGTTGTGGCCCTCCCACGGCATGATGGCGACGAGCAGGTTCTTGCCCAGTGCCATCTCACCGTTCTCGGTGCACGGACCGTCGGCGATGACCTGACCGGCATCCACGCGCTGCCCGGCATCCACGATCGGGCGCTGGTTGGCGCACGTGCCGTGGTTGGAGCGGGCGAACTTGCGCATCCGGTAGGTGTGCCTGCTGCCGTCGTCGGCCATCACGGTGATGTAGTCGGCCGAGACCTCTTCGATGACACCGGTCTTGTCGGCGACGACGACGTCGCCTGCGTCGATCGCGGCACGCAACTCCATGCCGGTACCGACCAGCGGGGCCTCGCTGCGCACCAGCGGAACCGCCTGGCGCTGCATGTTGGCACCCATCAGGGCGCGGTTGGCGTCGTCGTGCTCGAGGAACGGGATCATGGCCGTCGCGACCGACACCATCTGGCGCGGCGAGACGTCCATGAAGTCGACCTCGTTGGAGGTCACGTACTCGACCTCGTCACCCTTGTCGCCCTTGCGGCGAACCAGGACCTTCGACTCCGTGAACTTGCCGTCGTCGTCGGTCGGCGAGTTGGCCTGCGCCACGACGTGGCGGTCCTCCTCGTCGGCGGTCAGGTAGACGATCTCGTCGGTGACCGTGCCCTCGACCACCTTGCGGTACGGGGTCTCGATGAAGCCGAACGGGTTGACCCGCGCATACACCGACAGCGAGCCGATGAGGCCGATGTTCGGGCCTTCCGGCGTCTCGATCGGGCACATGCGGCCGTAGTGGCTGGGGTGCACGTCGCGGACCTCGAGGCCGGCGCGCTCACGGGACAGACCGCCGGGGCCCAGCGCCGAAAGACGGCGCTTGTGGGTGAGCCCCGAGAGCGGGTTGTTCTGGTCCATGAACTGCGACAGCTGGCTGGTGCCGAAGAACTCCTTGATCGCCGCGACGACGGGACGGATGTTGATCAGGGTCTGCGGCGTGATCGCCTCGACGTCCTGAGTGGTCATGCGCTCACGCACGACGCGCTCCATGCGGGACAGGCCAACCCGAATCTGGTTCTGGATCAGCTCGCCCACGGTACGAAGGCGACGGTTGCCGAAGTGGTCGATGTCGTCGACCTCGACGGGCACCTCGGCGCCGCCGGGGGCGGTCATCACCTTGTCGCCGTCGTGCAGGCGCACCAGGTACTCGATGGTGGTGACGATGTCCTCTTCGGTCAGCGTCGAGCTGGTGATCGGCTCGCCGACGTGCACGCCGAGCTTCTTGTTCACCTTGTAGCGACCCACGCGGGCGAGGTCGTAACGCTTCTCCTTGAAGAACAGGTTCTCCAACAGGGTCTGCGCGGACTCCTTGGTGGGGGGCTCGCCCGGGCGCAGCTTCCGGTAGATGTCCAGCAGCGCCTCGTCGGTGCCCGCGGTGTTGTCCTTCTCCAGCGTGCCCATCATGATCTCGGAGAAGCCGAAGCGCTCCACGATCTGCTCGTTGGTCCAGCCGAGCGCCTTCAGCAGCACGGTGACCGGCTGCCGACGCTTGCGGTCGATGCGGACGCCGACGGTGTCGCGCTTGTCGACGTCGAACTCCAGCCACGCACCGCGGCCGGGGATCACCTTGACGCTGTGCAGCGTCTTCTCGGTGGACTTGTCGATGTTCTCGTCGAAGTACACACCGGGCGAACGGACGAGCTGCGACACGACGACGCGCTCGGTTCCGTTGATGATGAAGGTGCCCTTCTCGGTCATCATCGGGAAGTCACCCATGAAGACCGTCTGGCTCTTGATCTCGCCGGTGGTGTTGTTGATGAACTCGGCCGTGACGAACAGCGGGGCCGCGTACGTCATGTCCTTGTCTTTGCACTCGTCGACGGGGGCCTTCACCTCGTCGAAGCGCGGATCCGAGAACGACAGCGACAGCGTGCCCGCGAAGTCCTCGATCGGCGACAGCTCCTCGAGCACCTCTTCCAGGCCGCCCCTGGGGTCTACGTCACCGCGGTCGACTGCGCGCTGACGCCAACGATCCGACCCGATGAGCCACTGGAAAGAGTCGGTCTGCACGTCAAGCAACCCCGGAACCTCGAGGGGTTCACGGAGCTTGGCGAAGGAGACTCTGTTGGGTGCTCCCGGAACGGGGTTGTTGGTATCTACTGACTTGATCTGGCGAGAGACTGCCAAGATTCGTCCTTCCAGCACCTCATGCGACCATCCGTACCGGCCAGGCCGGTCCGCATGCCGCGTTATCTGCGTCGATTCGGCTGGCATTCTCAAGTCCGAACCTCCGCACACGCGGCACACGACTAGATCACTGAGCAGAGCTCAGGCTAGGACTACGGTGTCAAGTGCGGGTGAGGTGGGCAGGATGCAGCCAGCGCAACGTCCAACAATAGCGCAGGACGGCGCATTCCTCAACTACGGCATGCCGAAATAGACAAGGCGCTGGCTGGCGTCCTCAATCCGTGCATACATGCTGACCAACAGATTGGACCGTTTGCCTCCGTCCGTCAAGAGATAGCGCCGCGATTCGTGTGAGGTTTTCCGCAAAGACTCGGTCTGTTGCAGCGACGAGGCGTCGCGGTTTCACACACGACCCGCCGAGCACGTCTGCGGCGCACCGAGCGTCGACGCGTCGGCGGACTCGTCGGTCGCGGCGCACCTCGCGAAGTCCAGGTTCGCTATGAACTTCACGACCGCGTTCACGATGCTGTCGATCAGACCCAGGTGTACGGGCGGTCCGGGCAGCCCGTAGGCATGGGCGTCTGTTCCCGTCGAGGTCGGGATGTCGATGGTGGTTCCAGGCGTGCCGTAGATGCCGGTGCGGTTTATCGGGTCGTAGACGGTGCCCGCGAACATGTCGTCGACCCATCCCTCCGCGAGGTCGAAGTTCGCCGCGACGTTCTCCGGTGCCGAGAATCCCGTCAACAGGTAGACGACCGTTTGGATGATCGGATTCGACGTCTGGAATGCGTCCGAATGCAGGCCGCCGATCAGTTGCACGCCGTTGAACCGACCTGGCCTCAGGGCGTCCAGTTCGGTGTTCAGTTGTCCGTAGACGTCCCAAAAGCTCGGCTCCGCAGCGATGTTCAGCACCGGCAGGTCGTCGGGAAGCTTGGCGATCACGTCGGCCACGGTGTTGCCGCGGTATTGGGGCCCGGAGTCGAACAACAGCACGCCGACCAAGTCGAGCGGCGTCCCGTTCTCCTCGGCGTTCTCGGCGATGTAGCCCGCCGTCCCCAATGCCATGCTGCCGCCCTCCGAGTGCCCCGACATGACGAAGCGCTGCGGCAGCACCAGATCGTCATCGCCGAACGCCCGGCGCGCGCTTTCCGTCAGCGCCGCCCGGTCTCCGGTGAACAGGTCGGCGACGGCGCGCTGCAGCGCCGCGCCATCGAGACTGCAGCCCTGGCAGTCGAACAGGTTGGACGATAAGGACGGGGCGACCACGATGCTGTTGGTGCGCTCGGCCAGGGTGGCGGCGGTGTAGTTGTACATTCCGGCCACGGCACCGAACCCATGCTGGAAGTAGATCAGGCGCGTCGGCGGCACTGGGCCGGTCGCGAAGTACCAGTCCGCTTGAACCGATGTTCCGTCGCCGCAGTCGATCTGCAGCGTCGATCGACCGACCGTCACGGAGGATCCCGGCGGAACGGCTGGTGGGCCCTGGACCAGCCGCGTGACGAAGTCGAGTACGGCGAACGCGATGCTCCCGAGCACGTTGATCAGCGAGGGCTGTACGGGCGCCGGCTTGGGGGCCTCCAGCGTGGCGACGCGCGCGGAGAACAGCGCTGCCTGGACCGACGCCTCTGAGTCCCCGCCGACCGTCGCCTCTGCCTCTTCGATCCACGAGTTGGACGCGGTGGGCGTGATCGGCTCGGGCTCTGATTCCTCGACCGCGGACAGTGCTCCGAATGCCTCGGCGGGTGCGGCCTCGTCCGTCGCCGCGCCGGGCTTGGACGTCGTGTCGGTGAGCCGCTTGCCCTTCGGATTCTCGTCGGTCGCCATTGGTAGTTCTACGACGGCGGGCGCGGGATCGATTTCGGCCGTCGGCGGGGTGAGCTCGTCCGTCGCTGCCGACGGGCTTGCCGTCGGGGTTGGCGTGGCTGTGACCTCGTTGGTGCTCTCGGTTTCGGACGATGAAGTCGGTGGCGTCGCTGTCGGCTCGGTGTCGCCGGCCTCTTCGGGCTTGGTGTCGGACTTGGGCGGCTCCGCGGTGCCCGAGGCGGGCGGATTGTCCTCGTCGCGCTTTGCGTCGGCTACCTCTTTGAAAGCGTCGACATCCTTCTTGGAGGGGTTGGCTTCCTTCTTGGAATGGGCATAGGACGTACCCGAATTCGATTGTCCATCAAGCGATTTGGACTTACCGGCGGATTCTTGCGTTTTGGCGTCGACGGTGTGCGACGTGGTGTCGGTCGACGAGGACGACGCTCCCGGCGAGGACGAACCGTCAGTCGTGCCGTTGCCGGACTGCGGTTCCGCGGAGGCGGCGGTGGCGCCGACGAGCAGCACTGCCCACACCCCGACGGCGACGACGGCTGCCCCCACTGATCGGACGAATCGATCGCTCACGTCGCCTCCCGTTCGACGGGGGTCACATTAGCTGGGGCGCGCGACGCGGGTGGCGCGTTACAAAATCTCGGATCGACGTCAATCGTCGGGGTGGGGCGATGACTTAGCTGACGTCGGGCTTCGAGGCACTGACGGTCTGCGACGCCGCGGAGACCCTGCGTTGGATGTCGACCAACCCTGCAGCAAGGAGCGCCATCGTGATCTCGTGGACGTCGAAGAGCCGCAGCGGTGCCATCTGCGACGCGGCGACGCTGAGCCGACGCAGATGCGAGGGACCGCGCGCGCACGTCGTGAGCACCGCGATGCGTCCGCCGGGTTTCAGCACGCGGACCATCTCGTGCAACGCGGCGTACGGATCGTCCATCAGGTACAGCGCGCCGTAGCAGCTGATGGCGTCGAACGTCGCGTCGGCGAAGGGAAGGTCGGCGGCGTCGGCGCGGACGTAGCCGACCGGATCGTGGCCCGGGGTTTCACGCACGGCCTGCGCGAGCATGTTCGCCGAACTGTCCACGCCGACGACCAGGCCGTTGGGCCCAACCGCACCGACCAGACTGCGGGTGGTGTTTCCGGGACCGCAGGCGAGGTCGAGCACGGTGTCACCCGTCGCGATGTCGAGCAGCCTCAGCTTCAGGCGTTCCTCGTCGGCGGTGTTGCGCATGGTGAACCCGAAGAACGCCACGGGCCGCCACACGCGTTCGTAGATGCGGGGCAGCAGTGTCGAACCCATCACGCGTTGGGCCGTCGACTGCGGAACGCGGTCGACGCCGAGCACGTCGAGATATCCGTCGACGGGTGTCGCAGGCCGGGCGATCAGCGCCTCGACGCGCGTCAGCGCCGCCGACCGCTGCGAGTCGGCCATGGAGAGCGGCTGCTATCCCTCGCGGGAGACCGGGATCGACGCCGTGGGGGCCTCGTCCTCGGTGCGGTGTCTGGAGATGATGTCGGCGTGGCCGGGCTCGTGGGCGGCGTACTTGTGGGTGCCCTCGAGATCGTCGCGGATGGCTTCCTGTGCGGCAGGCGGCAGGGTGTGCATGATGTCGCGGACCCGGGCCTGGCGACGGCCGACGGCCTGGCGTTCCGGCATACCCGGGGTGGCCTGGATCTGCGGCGGCACGCCCTCGATCTCCTCGACGCCACCGTCGTGGTGACCGGCGTCGGCGAGCGCCTGCTCCTCGGCCATCGTGCCTTCGTCCTTCTCCTCGGACATGCCGATGGGGCCGAGGCGGCGACCGTTGAGGAACTGCTTCACGACGGGCTCGTCGGAGGTCAGCAACACCTCGCGCGGACCGAACATCACCAGGTGCTTGCGGAACAGCATGCCCATGTTGTCGGGCACCGTGCGGGCGATGTTGATGTTGTGCGTGACGATGAGGATGGTGCAGTCGATCTGAGCGTTGATGTCGATCAGCAACTGCGAGAGGTAGGCGGTACGGACCGGGTCGAGACCGGAGTCCGGCTCGTCGCACAGGATGATCTGGGGGTCGAGCACCAACGAGCGGGCCAGCCCGGCGCGCTTGCGCATACCGCCGGAGATTTCACCGGGGAACTTGGTTTCGTCGCCCGTCAGACCGACCAGGTCGAGCTTCTCCATCACGATCTGACGGATCTCGGATTCCTTCTTCTTCGTGTGCTCACGAAGCGGGAACGCGGTGTTGTCATACAGGCTCATCGAGCCGAACAGCGCGCCGTCCTGGAACATGACGCCGAACAGCGTGCGGATCTCGTAGAGCTCCTTGGCGGAGCACTCGATGATGTTCGTGCCGTCGACGATGATCTTGCCGCGCTCGGGGCGAAGCAGGCCGATCAGCGACTTCAGGAACACGGACTTACCGGTACCCGACGGGCCCAGCAGCACGCTGACCTCGCCGGCGGGGATGTCGAACGTGACGTCTTCCCAAATTCGCTGGGATCCGAAGGACTTCGTCAGCCCCTCAACCTGAATGCCGATACCCACCGCGATCCTTCCGCCAAGACTGCCTTCAGCCACACGCCACCCACCTGTGGCTTGAGTCACTGTAGCGCACTCCTCGTGGCGCTACGCCCTTTGTACCGTTCCGTGACATCGCCGCACGACGCGCACCGAAATTTGCTCGATCCCTGCTCCACTAGCCGATTCCGACTGACTCCAGACACGAAAAAGCCCCCGGCATGCCGGGGGCCCTTCGCAGCAGAAACTACTTGACGGTGACGGTCGCGCCGGCCTCTTCGAGCTTGGCCTTGGCGGCGTCGGCGGCATCCTTGTTGACCTTCTCGAGCAGCGGCTTGGGGGCGCTGTCGACGAGGTCCTTGGCCTCCTTGAGGCCGAGACCGGAGACGATCTCGCGGACGACCTTGATGACGCCGATCTTCTTCTCGCCGGCACCCTCGAGGATGACGTCGAACTCCGACTGCTCCTCGGCGGCCTCGACGGGAGCGGCTGCGCCACCCGCGGCGGCAACTGCGACCGGGGCGGCCGCAGTGACGTCGAAGGTCTCCTCGAACTGCTTCACGAACTCAGAGAGCTCCAGCAGGGTCATTTCCTTGAAGGCATCGAGCAATTCGTCGGTGCTGAGCTTGGCCATGTGATGGTCCCTTTCTTACTTACTTACTGACTGTCGTGGATGTGGTTGGTTGTCGGAGCTACTCGGCCGCGTCGGCCGGTGCTGCGTCTTCGGACGGAGCCTCGGCAGCTGCCGGGGCCTCCGCTGGCGCCTCGGCTGCTGATGCCTCGGCTGGCGCCTCGGAAACCGCGGGGGCTTCGTTGGCCTTCTTCTCCTGCAGTGCGGCCAGGAGTCGGGCGGCCTGAGACGCGGGAGCGCTGAACAGCCCCGCGGCCTTCGACAGATTGCCCTTCATGGCGCCGGCCAGCTTGGCCAGCAGCACCTCGCGCGATTCCAGATCGGCGATGCGCTCGACTTCGGAGACGGTCAGCGGCCGACCGTCCATGTAGCCGCCCTTGATGACCAACGCCTTGTGGTCCTTGGCGAAGGTCTTGATCGCCTTGGCGGCGTCGACCGGTTCACCGCTGATGAATGCGATCGCGGTGGGTCCGGCGAACAGTTCGTCGAGGCCTTCGATACCGGCCTCGGTGGCTGCCCGCTTCACCAAGGTGTTCTTGGCGACGGTGTAGGTGGCGGAGCCACTGAGCGAGCGTCGAAGCTCGGCCAGGTGGGCAACCGTCAACCCGCGGTATTCGGTGACGACGGTCGCCGTCGCCTCCTTGAACTGTTCGGCGATGTCAGCGACCGCGGTGGCTTTGTCAGCCTTGGCCATGCATGCCTCCTCGTGGATGAGTTTCGGGTGTTCCTTGGAAGACCAGGCCGCCGATTGGGTACTGAGGGGCTGAGGGGCCGGAAACGACGAACGCCCCGACACAGACAGGTCGGGGCGCGCAAGAATGCAACTACCTCGTCCTCCTGCGTGGGCCGCCGGGGTTAACCCGGACCTTCAACCGATTGCTCGGTGACCGACGGTCTTCGGTGGAACGTGGCAAGGATAGCCGATCAGCGGCCCATCAGCCAAAACGCGCCCCCTCCCGGTCGCGCGCCTACTGCGGTTCGTGCACACGCGCCCGCGGTGAGTGGCTGTTGCGATTTGAACGAAATCGATCGTGAGCGACGCGAAGAGTCGGCTCAAGATCGCTTGAGCCTGATCGGACCATCAGATCACCTTCGGCAAATCTGCCGAAAGCTGCCGTTTCTTGAGGGCGTCTTCATTTTGCGACAGCCACTGAGCGCGGACTAACGTGCACAAATCGCCAACTTGGCGGCGCCGACGAGGCCCGCGTCGCCTCCGAGTGCGGCGGGCACGACGCGGAGGTCGCGGATGAAGGTCAGCCCGGCGTAGGTCGCGAGCGCCTCGCGCAGCGGATCGAACAGCAGGGCACCGGACTTGGCGACGCCGCCGCCGATCACCACCAGGTCGAGGTCGCATACCGCCGCCACCGACGCGATCGTCGCCGCCACCGCAGTCGCTCCCCGCCGGAAGGCCTGAAGCGCGACGGCGTCACCGCGGCCCGCCGCTTCGGCGAGCTCCTTCGCATCGGCGTCGGGCGGAGCCGTCCAGCCGTGGTCGCGCGCCCACTGCGCCAGGTGCGGACCCGATGCGACGGTCTCGATGCAGCCGCGCCCACCGCACGTACACGGCCGGCCCTCGGGGTCGACCACGACGTGGCCGACGTGCCCCGCGTTGCCGGTGCGCCCGTCGTACGGCGCCCCGTCGAGCACCAGCCCTCCCCCGATGCCCGTGGACACCACCATGCCGAGCAGGAACTGTGCGTCGCGGGCGGCGCCGCACCACTGCTCGCCGAGCGCCATGCACAGTCCGTCGCCGCCCAGCCGGACGTCGCGCCCGGTGAGCTCGGCGGCTCGCCTGACGATCGGAAACCGTTGCCAGGCCGTGATGTTGATGGGGCTGACGGTGCCGTCGCGGAGGTCGACGGGACCGGCGGACGCGATCCCGACTCCGGCGACGTCCCCGCCCGCGGTGCGGGTGGCGTCGACGATCAGGCGCTCGGCCACCGCCCATATCGCCTCGGCGTCGCCATCGGGGGTGGGCAGTTGTTCGTGATGCACCAGCGTGCCGTCGGCTTCGACGAGGCCGACGGCGATCTTCGTGCCGCCGACGTCGACGGCGAGCACTGGCGGGGTTCGGCGCTGGGGGTTCCCCCGCTTGCGGGGGCGAGCGGAGCGACCGGCGGTAGGTGTAGACATCAGTGGCGGTGGGTGTTGTCGGGCTGGCGGGGATCGCCGGGATGCTCGTAGCCAGCCGACAATTCGACGAGCTCGGCACACCGGGCATCGAGCCAGCCGCGGAAGGCGCGCCTGCGGGCCGCCGCACGCAGGTGCTCGGCGATCGCCTGACGCACCTCGGCGAGCGGTGCGTCGGCGACCGGACGGCGCCATCCGCCTGCCTCGGGTGTCGTCGGCGCGAATCGACCGGGGTTGCGGGCGTGGTAGTCCGCGACGTCGGCATCCGACACGTCCACCGATGCGGTGACGCGGACGAACAGCGCACGGGCCAGCGGCTCCTCGAGCACCGACGCCGCGACGCTGCCGAGTTCCATGCGGGCTACCGTGTCCGGCAACAGGTCTCGCTCGGTCGGCGCATCTTCGGGCGTCACCCCGAGGGCCTCCGACTGGATGGCAACGACGCGTTCGGTGACCATCAACTGGGTGAGCCAGCGCCGCAGCTGCCGTCCCTCACTGGTGCCGGAACGGGGTAGGGCGCTCGCCAATCGCGTTGCCCGCAAGCGTTCTTCGCGGATGTCGACGTCGTCGACGAGCACCGCTTCGCCCGCGACGGTCGCCACCACCTCGGCGCTCACCGGACCGTCACCTCGACGGCAGGCGAGTAGATCAGGTCGCCGGCGCAGCCCACCCTGACGAGCGCCCACCACTGCCCGGGCTCTACCCACGCCGGCGGCGCGACGTCGAACTCGAGTGTGAGCGTGCCGCGAGCAGACACGTCGGCACCAATGATGTTGGGGCCCATCCACTCCCACGTTCCCCACGGCGTGATCAGGTGCGCCTCGACGGAGAGCGCGCCGTGGGTGTCGTTCGCGACGGTGACGCCGAGCGTCGCCTGCTGCCCTGCCGCGACCTCCACCGGCCCCGGGTCGGTGACCAGCCGGAGCACGCGGTCGTCGGTGGCGCCGACGGATACCACGCAGACGTCCTCGACGGTCTGCCGCCACGACGCGGGGACGGACGCGGCCGTCACCGCGAGCTCGGCGCGCACCGGGTACAGCCCCGGCACCGTGCCCCGCGGCATCGCGAGCGCGACATTGGCCTCGAGGAACTCCCCCGGCGGCAGCATGAACGGCAGTTCGTCGGTGTCGACCGTCCACCCCGGCGGGGGCACCAGCCGCACCTTGCCGTGCAGTTGAACGTCGGCGTCGCTGACCGCGGTGAGTTGAAGCTCCACCGGCGCATCGGGTTCGACGGCGAGCTGGTGCGGATGCAGGTGAGCCACGGCGGGCAGCCCACCCAGTGGTGCGGGCCCGCGGTTGTGCAACCAGTATCGCGCGTAGAGCGGTTGCGCGGGTTCGGCGTCCGGGGCCAGCTCCGTGTGGTCGGCGGCGAGCACCCGCGGCAGGTTCAGCTGCGCACGCACGGTGCCGATCTCGTAGCCGTCCAGCCTCAGCTTGTCGGAGCCCGGCCCGATGGATTGCTCGAGCAGATCGAGCCGGTCGGTGGTCGCCACCGTGCGCAGCCCCGATCCGATGCTGACGTCCGTGGCGCGGCCGTGGGTTTCGACGAGCCGCACCACCACGCCTTGGGCGGGGTCGACGTGGTCGGCACCGCCGCGGGCCGTCGGGTTGCCGATTGCCTTGAGCGCACCGAGCGCCACGCTGCGGGCGGGTTCGATTTCGAGCAGCGCTCCCCAGGGCGGTAGCCCGCCCAACGTGGGGTCGTGGTTCGCGACGACGCCGATCAGAGGTTGACCGAACTCCGCACTGCGCCTAGGTATATCGGCCTCCCTCCAGTCACCGTCGCCGGAGGCGAGCGCGTAGTCGAAGACGTGCGTCCAGTGCTGCAGCTGGAAGTTGGAGCCGTCGGGCGCGGTGCGCCGGGGCGGGTCGATCCAGGTTCCCGACGGCCATCCCGTGCACGACCTCATCAGCGACGTGTGCAGGGTGCCGTCGGTGTCGACGGCGAAACTCGGTACCCCGCGGTTGAACACGGCGACGGTGCGGTCGTCGAACTCGTCGATCGGCACCGGCCCGACCGCGTAGATTTCCGAGTAGTTGAGTTCGTCGAGCAGATTGGCGACGGCATCCGCCAGCCCGTCGGGCGACGTGACCACCAGCACCGGCAGCACGCGCAACCCGCGCAGGTCGGCACCGGGTACCCAGACGTCGGCTAGCGGCGCGTCGGCCGGAACCCAAACGTTCCCAACGCCTTCCACGTCACGCCCGGCGAGCACCGCCGCACTGAACGTGTTGACGTCTGGTCCGCCCAGCGAGATCCGCACGTCGGGCAGGTTCGAGTCGACGGCGAGGTCGCCGTAGCGGGCCTTGTCGGCCGTGGTGCAGGTTGCGGTGACGCCGGAACGCGCGAGGGCCACCATCACGTCGCGGGCGAGGGCGTCGGCGTGACCGCCGGGGGACACCACCTCGGCCACCGATATCGCGCGGACGCCGACGCCACCGTCGCCCTGGACTTGAATGCGCACCACCGACGACAGCCCGAACCACCCGTGGGCCGGATTGTCCAAGGTGTACGGGAACTTCGCGGTGTCGACGGCCTTGCTCGCACCGCGGCGGTGCATCAGTCCGAAGCCGCGGCCGATGACGGCGTCGCCCACCTCGCTGACGGGCATCGCTCCCGGCACCGGGCAGGGCCAGCGCAACCGCAGTAACCGGTCCTCGCCGGTGAACCCGTCGATCGTGGTGCGGCAGTCCACGCGGTCGACACCATGCCACAGTGTCAGCGTCTGCGTGTACCTGAGCAGCCCGCGCATGCGACCGCGCACGACGATGCGCTCCCCCAACGGGTTTCGGTACGCCTGCACCGAGGTCGCCGGGGCGCTCGCCGAACTCCGCACCGGGCCCTTGGGTAGCAGATGCCACGGACCCTCACCGGCCTTGGGGTGTGAGGGGTATTCGGTGTAGACGGCCAGTTCGTTGCCGACGCGCGTGCCGGCGATGAGCTCCCTGGGCTGGCTGGTGGGCTCGCGCTGCTCCGCGATGAGCTCCCGTCGCTCGCCGATGAGCGAAGACACGCCACCCCCGCGCTGTGGATCGACGCGCAGCCGGTAGTGCTCGTTGGCGATCTCGTGCCCGTCGACCGGTGCCCAGCCCGTACCGCCCGCGCCCGCGACGAGCCGGTATCCGCGCCAGCCCAACGACGGAACGTCGCGCGCCAGCCAGCTGAGCGAGTGGCCGTCGTGCTCGACGAGGGTGGGCACCTCGGCGCCGTCGGTGTCGAGCACGGTGCCGGTGAAGGGTTCCTCGAGGTGGACGGTGACGATGTCGGTCCGGTTGTGCGCCAACGGATTCCAGACCACGATCGAGGCGTCGACGGCGGTGGACAGCAGCGACAGCGCATTGTCGCGCGCGGTCCGGCCCAGTTCCCACGCGTCGCGCCAGCTGGTCAGCAGGTCGAGGTACACCTGATCGGACTCCGAGCCGGTGATCGCGTCGTGGTGCGCGCCGTAGGCCAGTTGCACCCACGCCTTGGCCAGGGCCGCCTCGGGGTACGTTGCCCCGGCCAGCAGCCCGGCGAAGACCGAGAACCGTTCTGCTTCCAGCACGGCGTGCTCGGCGGCGCGGTTGGCCTGCTTGGTGTCGATGTAGGAGACGTCCTTGCCCGTGTAGATCGGGTTCATGTCACGGGTCTGGGGCGACGGGATCGCGCCGCGCTCGTCGAGCTCTGCGCGCACCGCGGCGAAGAACTCACTCGGCACGGCGCAGACGAACCGCGGCCAGGTGTAGCGCGCGGCCCAGTCGCGGTGAATCTCGGTGACCCACTTGTTGGGTGGCGTGTAGTCGGTGCCCACCGGGAGCAGCACGTTGCGGGTCAGCGTGACCTTCTTCAGCCCGCTGAACAGTTCGTAGGTGGCCCGTTCGGCCTCCTCGAGCGACGCCGAGGAGTCCATCCACCACCCGCCGGCGTAGTGCGCGGGCATGTAGTGCGTCAAGAGGCCGCGGCCCGACGGGGCCATCCATTCGAATTCGCTGGCGAACTGCATGCGTTCGGGGTCGCCGCCGTTGGCCATCGGGCCCCACTGGTGGTGCGGCCCGCGGGCCCACGAACTCGACGTCAGCCCGGCGTCGGCGGCGATCCCGGGGAACTGCGGGTCGTGGCCGAACACGTCGAGCTGCCATGCGGTGGCGGGCGTCGCACCCATGACGTCGCGTTGAAATCCGATGCCGTGCACGAAGTTCCGGATGGCCGTCTCCGGAGAGGTGAGGTTGGTGTTCGGCTCGTTGTAGGTGCCGCCCATCACCTCGAGGCGGCCTTCGGCGAGCATCCTGCGCAGATCGGCGCGGTCCTCAGGATGGGTGTCCCAGTACGGCTTGAGGTAGTCGACCTCGGCGAGCACGAACTTGTACTCCGGCTCGCGCCTGGCCATTTCGAGGTGGGCGCTGACCAACTCGAAGCTGTTGGTCTGTCTGCACCGCCCCGGCGGGTCCTCGGTCCACACGCTCGTATAGGCGGCCTGGGTGTTCCACCAGACGGGGTCGTAGTGGAAGTGGCTGACCATGAACATGGTCCACCCGGGTTCGGCGACGATGAAGTCGAACGCCTCGCTGCTGCGGCCTGCCGTCACCCGGGCCCGAATGCGCTCGCCGACGCCGACGCCGCCCACCCGCACCGGGACCTCGACGACGTGGCCGCGCGGCGTCGCGAGCACGTCACCCGCCGTCCGAAGGTCGGGTCCGTCGACCCGCACGGCCGTGGGCCTGGCGCACAACCGGTATGACACGCGGACGATCTGCAGTGGTGCTTCGGCCGGGCCGGTGAACAGCTCCGTCGACTCGGCCGAGGTGACGTGCATGTGGCCACAGTACGTGTGCCCGCCACCTCCCCGCGAGCAGACGCAAAATGCCCTCATTCGGTGCGAATGAGGGCATTTTGCGTCTGCTCGCTCGGGTAGTGCGGGCTCCCCGTGGTGATGAGGGGCGGCTACCGAAGCGGGCCGACGACGCCCTCGGCCGCCGTCACCACCGCACCGGACTGCACCAGTCCGACGACGGCCGCGATTTCGGGGGCGAGGAACCGATCGGGCCCGGGACCTTCGACGTGCTCGCGCACCAGCGCGACCACGGCACCGGTGGCCGGCGACGTAGTCAGCGGGCTGCGCATGTCGAGCGCGCGGGCCGCGGTCAACACCTCGACGGCGAGCACGCGACCCAGCCCATCGACCGCGCGGCGCAACTTGCGCGCCGCCGACCATCCCATCGAGACGTGGTCCTCCTGCATCGCCGACGACGGAATCGAGTCGACGCTCGCCGGGGCCGCCAGCCGCTTGAGCTCCGAGACGATGCCCGCCTGCGCGTACTGGGCGATCATGTGACCGCTGTCGACACCGGGATCGTGCGCCAGGAACGCGTTGAGTCCATGGTTGCGGGCCACGTCCAGGAACCGGTCGGTGCGCCGCTCGCTGATGCTGGCCAGATCGGCGACGACGATGGCCAGGAAGTCGAGCACGTAGGCCACCGGGGCCCCGTGGAAGTTGCCGTTGGACTCGACGCGGCCGTCCGGGGTGACGACGGGATTGTCGATGACACTGGCCAATTCGCGCGCCGCAACTACCCGGGCGTGGTCGGCGGTGTCCCTGGCGGCGCCCGCGACCTGCGGCGAGCAGCGCAGCGAGTAGGCGTCCTGCACGCGCGTACAGTCCGGGGTCTGGTGGCTTGCCAGGATCGCCGAATCGGCCATCAGCGCGCGGATGTTGGCGGCGGACAGGGCCTGACCCGGATGCGGGCGCAGCCGTTGCAGGTCGTCGGCGAACACGCGGTCGGTGCCCAGCTGCCCCTCGACGCTCATCGCGGCGGCGACGTCCGCGACCCGGAACAGGTTGTCCAGATCGGTCAGCGCGAGCACCAGTTGGCCGAGCATGCCGTCGGTGCCGTTGATGAGGGCCAGGCCCTCCTTCTCGGCGAACACGACCGGTTGCAGCTCGTGTTCGCGCAACGCGTCGGCGGTATCCCGCAGTTCGCCGTCACGGGTACGCACGTGGCCCTCGCCCATGACCACGAGCGCGACGTGCGCGAGCGGCGCGAGATCACCTGAGCAGCCGAGGCTTCCGTACTCGTAGACCACCGGCGTCAGTCCCGCCGAGAGCAGGTCGGCGTACGCCTGGGCGGTTTCGCGGCGCACTCCGGTGCGTCCACTGGTGAGCGTCGACAGCCGCAGCAGCATCATCGCGCGCACGACCTCGCGTTCGACCTCTGGGCCCGATCCCGCCGCATGGGACCGAATGAGGCTGCGCTGCAAGGCGGTCCGCATGTCGCGTGGGATGTGTCGGGTGGCCAGTGCGCCGAATCCGGTGGATACCCCGTAGACGGGGGTCGGGTCGGCGGCCAGCGCTTCGATGTGGCGGCGGCTCTCCTCGATCGCCTTGACCGCGTCGTCGGCCAGCTCCACCGCGGCGTCGCCTCGAGCGACTGCAACGATGTCGTCGAAGCTGACCGGACCCATGCCGACGGTGACTGCCATGACGCAAACCTAGGGCCAAACGCGTGCCGTGCGGCCTGGCTCGGCCCGATTACTGTCTCGGATCTCAGACGTCGCCCGCGTCGAACCAGCCTTCCGGGCCGCGGCCGGACAGCGCGGTGGTCAGCTGCTGTGCGCCGGAACGCACGCCACGCACCAGTTCCGCGTGCGACGCCCGCGCGTGGTCGTCGCGCCACGTCACGCTGATCGCGGCGCACGGCCAGCCGGAGTGGTCGAACACGCATGCCGCCACCGACCGCAGCCCGGAGGTCACCAGGCCGATCTCCTCGGACCACTTGCGTTGCCGCTCGCCTGCCAGCACCCGCCGAAGTTCGGGCAGCGTGACGGGCCCTTGCCCGGTGCGGTCGATGAAACCGCGGGCCGAAGGGAACAGCGCGCGCACCTGCGCGGCGGACAGATGGGCCAGGATGGAGCGGCCGTTGGCGGTCAGATGCGCGGGGAGTCGCACGCCGATGTCGGTGACCAGGGTGACCGGGATGCGGGACACCGCGGGCTGCTCCTTGAGCAGGTACAGCGTCTCCGCGCCGTGCAGCACGCCCAGGTGCGCCGTCTCCCCGAGCCGCGCGACGAGGCGTCGGAGCACCGGTCGGGCCAGCATCTCCAAGGGTTCGTGCCGCAGATAGGCCGACCCGATTTCGAAGGCGGCCATGCCGAGCCCATAGGACCGTTCGTCGGGGAAGTGCACCACGAAGCCACGTGCGATGAGCACGTCGAGCAGGTGGTAGGTCGACGAGCGCGGGATCTTCAGGTCACGGGCCACCGCGGCACCCGACACCGGGCCCGGTTTGCCCGCGAGGTGCAGCAGCACGTCCAGGGCCCGGCCGACCGCAGGCGAGGTACTCGACATCGGGTGGCCTCCCGTTCCGCGCTCGGCGTCCCCCGCTTGCGGAGAGCGAAGCGACCGGGGAGCGGCAAACGTCTCGGATACGAGACACTAGCTGCTGAAACGACCTAGAGCAATGCCGCGCATTCGGGTGTGCTTGATGGCATGGGAACCCCGTCACTACCCCGCCCCGTGCGCGCCCCCCGCGGCAGCGAAATCAGTTGTAAGGGCTGGCAGCAGGAAGCCGCCCTTCGCATGCTCATGAACAACCTCGATCCCGAGGTCGCCGAGCACCCGGACGACCTGGTCGTCTATGGCGGCACCGGCCGGGCGGCGCGCAGTTGGGCGGCGTTCGACGCGATCGTCGCCACCCTACGCACGCTCGAGGACGACGAGACCATGCTGGTCCAGTCCGGCAAGCCGGTCGGCGTCTTCCGCACCCACGAGTGGTCACCTCGGGTGCTGATCGCCAACTCGAATCTCGTTGGCGATTGGGCGAACTGGGAGAAGTTCCGCGAGCTCGAAGCCGCGGGGCTCACGATGTACGGCCAGATGACGGCGGGCTCCTGGATCTACATCGGCACCCAGGGCATCCTGCAGGGCACCTACGAGACGTTCGGGGCCGTGGCGCGCAAGTGCTTCTCCGGCACCCTCGCGGGCACCATCACGTTGACGGCGGGCCTCGGTGGCATGGGCGGCGCGCAACCGCTGGCGGTGACGATGAACGACGGGGTCGCCATCTGCGTGGACTGCGACCCGACCCGCATCGAGCGTCGCATCGAGCAGCGCTACCTGGACACCAGCGCCGACACCATCGACGACGCGCTGCGGTTGGCGGTCGAGGCGCGGGATGCCAAGCGCCCGTTGTCGATCGGGCTGCTGGGCAACGCCGCCGAGGTGTTTCCCGAGCTGCTGGACCGCGGTGCCCCGATCGACGTCGTCACCGATCAGACGTCGGCGCACGACCCGTTGTCGTACCTGCCGGTCGGCGTCGCGCTGGAGGACATGAAGAAGCTTGCCGACAAGGACCCGGGGTACTTCACCGAGCAGGCGCAGGCGTCGATGGCCAAGCACGTCGCGGCGATGGTGGGCTTCAAGGACAAGGGTGCCGAGGTGTTCGACTACGGCAACTCGATCCGGGACGAGGCGCGAAAGGCCGGGTACGACAGGGCTTTCGACTTCCCCGGGTTCGTGCCCGCCTACATCCGCCCGCAGTTCGAGGAGGGGCTCGGCCCGTTCCGCTGGGCGGCCCTGTCCGGCGACCCGAAGGACATCGAGGTCACCGACCGCGCGGTGATGGAACTCTTCCCGGACAACGACCACCTTCGGCGCTGGCTGACGATGGCCGCGGAGAAGGTGTCCTATCAGGGTCTGCCCGCGCGCATCTGCTGGCTCGGGTACGGCGAGCGCCACCGCGCCGGGCTGCGCTTCAACGAGCTGGTCGCCTCGGGCGAGGTGAGCGCACCCATCGTGATCGGCCGCGACCACCTGGACTCCGGCTCCGTGGCGTCTCCGTACCGCGAGACCGAGGCCATGCTGGACGGCTCCGACGCCATCGCGGACTGGCCGCTGCTCAACGCGTTGGTGAACACCGCATCGGGAGCGTCGTGGGTATCCATCCACCACGGCGGCGGGGTCGGCATGGGCCGGTCCATCCACGCCGGCCAGGTGTGCGTCGCCGACGGGTCGGACCTGGCCGCCCAGAAGCTGGAACGCGTGCTGACCAACGATCCGGGCATGGGCGTCATCCGCCACGTCGACGCGGGTTACGAGTACGCCACCCAGGTCGCCGCCGAACGCGGTGTGCGGATTCCCATGCAGGACGGCCGATGACGTTCGACGGACTGTGGGATTCGATCCTCGACGTTGGGCGCGACTCCGCCACGGGTGGTTACCGCCGGTTCGCTTGGACCACTGCGGATCTGACCCTGCGGGAGTGGTTCGCCGGTGAGGCGCAGCGGCGCGGCATGACGGTCGAGGAAGACCGGAACGGCAACGTGTGGGCGTGGTGGATGCCGCCCGGTTGGAGCGGCGACCCGGTCGGCGCGTTCGTCACGGGATCGCACCTGGATTCGGTGCCTGGCGGTGGCGCGTTCGACGGCCCACTGGGCATCGTGTCGGCGTTCGCGGCCATCGATCTGCTGGTCGCGCGGGGGGTGACCCCGCACATCCCGGTCGCCGTCGTCGCGTTCTCCGACGAGGAGGGCGGGCGCTTCGGGGTCGCGTGCGTCGGATCGCAGTTGTCCACCGGGTCGGTGACGCCCGAACGCGCGCTGAAGCTGAGGGACGCCGACGGCACCACGCTGGCCGATGCACTGACCGCCGCAGGCCGCAATCCCGCGCACCTCGGGGCCGACCCGAACCTGGCCACACGCGTCGGCGTGTACGTCGAACTGCACGTCGAACAGGGCCGCGCGCTGGACCTGGTGGACAAGCCCATCGCCGTCGCCTCGGCGATATGGCCGCACGGCCGTTGGCAGTTCACGTTCTGCGGCATGGCGAACCACGCGGGCACCACCAGGCTGGTCGACCGTCGCGATCCGATGCTGGCGTTCGCGGCGACGGTGCGCGCCGCGCGCGATCGTGCCACCACCCACGAGGCCGTCGCGACGTTCGGCAAGCTGACCGTTACCCCCAACGGCGCCAACGCCATTCCGTCGCAGCTTCTGGCCTGGCTCGACGCGCGAGCCGGTGACGAGACGACGCTGGCGGCCATGGTCGAGGCCATCGCCGCCGATGCGACCCGATTCTCCGAGGACGACGGGATCACGCTGGCGGTGGACGTCGAGTCCGTCAGCCCCGCCGTCGTCTTCCCCGAGGCGCCACGAGCGCGGATCGTGCGCGCGCTGTCGGCGCTGGGCGACGTGCCCATCCTGCCGACGGCTGCCGGGCACGACGCCGGTGTGCTGTCGGAGAAGGTGCCAACGGCAATGCTGTTCGTCCGCAATCCGACCGGGGTGTCGCACTCGCCCGACGAGTACGCCGAAATCGCCGACTGCAGGCGCGGCGCGGAGGCGCTCGCCGACGTGATGGCGGACTGGGTGGCGCGGTGACGGAGTGGTGGTGTGAACACGCATGGCTGGGTGACCGGGTCGCCGACGCGGTGCGCATCACCGCCACCGACGGGGTGATCGACGCCCTCGAACCCGACAGCGCGCCGGGTGGACAACGCCTGCGCGGCTTGGTGATTCCCGGACTGGCCAACGCCCACTCACACGCGTTCCACCGCGCCCTGCGGTCCCACACGCAACGCGGCGGCGGCTCGTTCTGGACGTGGCGCGAGTCGATGTACCGCATCGCCGAACGGCTGACTCCGCAGAGCTACCTCGAGCTTGCCCGCGCGGTGTATGCCGAGATGGCGCTGGCAGGGATCACCGCGGTTGGCGAGTTCCACTACCTGCACCACGGCCCTGGCGGCGTGCCGTACGCCGATCCCAACGAGCTGGGCCAGGTACTGGTGACCGCCGCCTCCGACGCTGACATCCGGCTCACCCTGCTCGACACCTGCTACCTGTCCGCGGGCCCGGGCGGCGAGCCGCTGCAAGGTCCGCAACTGCGCTTCGACGACGGTGACGCCGAACGGTGGGCACAGCGAGTCGACGCCCTGCGCGCGGACACCAAACGCCACGATCACGTACTCGTCGGCGCCGCAGTGCATTCCGTGCGTGCCGTGCCCGCGGATCAACTGGGTGCAGTCGCGGCGTGGGCGGACGCGTACGACGCCCCGCTGCACGTCCACTCCAGCGAGCAGGTCGCCGAGGTCGACCAGTGCCGTGCCGTCCACGGCCGCACGCCGACGGCGCTCCTGCGCGACCACGGCGTGCTCGGGCCCCGCACCACCGCCGTACACGCGACGCACCTGACCGAGGCGGACATCACGGACCTGCGCGCCAGCGCCACCGGCGTGTGCTTCTGTCCCACCACCGAGCGGGATCTCGGCGACGGAATCGGTCCCGCGCCCGCCTTGATAGCCGGCCCCGGTCCGTTCAGCCTCGGCACCGACAGCCACGCGATGATCGACATCCTCGAGGAGGCCAGGGCTGTCGAGCTCGACGAACGCCTCGCGCAGCGCCAGCGCGGCGTCGTGTCTGCGGCCCGGCTGCTGGACGCCGCCACGCGCGATGGGCAGCGCGCCCTGGGTTGGTCGAACGCCGGCCGGTTCGAGGTCGGGGCGCGGGCGGACCTCGTCGCGCTCGACCTCCGGTCCGTGCGCACCGCGGGCGGTGGGGCCACCCCCGAGAACGTGGTGTTCGCGGCCTCGGCCGCCGACGTCACCGACGTCGTGGTCGACGGGCGTACCGTCGTGACCGATCGGCGCCACGTCGCCGTGCCCGACGTCGGCCATACGCTGGCGGACGCGATCTCCGCGCTGTGGGAGGCCCAATGAGCGTGCTGTACGACGACATCGGCGAGCTCGTCACCAACGATCCGGCGGTGGGAGATGGCACGACGCTGGGCGTCGTGACCGATGCCGCGCTGGTGACCGATGGCGACCGAATCGTGTGGCTCGGCCCGAAAGCCGGTGCACCAGAAGCGGATCAGCGGGTCGACTGCGCTGACGCGAGCGTGCTGCCGGGGTTCGTCGACAGCCACGCTCACCTGGTCTTCGCCGGTGACCGGGCGGCCGAGTTCGCCGCCCGAATGACTGGGACGCCGTACGACGGCGGCGGCATCGCCACCACGGTTGCCGCCACCCGCGCCGCCTCGGACGAGGCGCTCACCGCCAACCTGACGCGGCTCGCGAACGAACTGCACCGCGGCGGCGTCACCACGTTCGAGACCAAGAGCGGCTACGGCCTGACCACCGTCGACGAGCTGCGGTCGCTGGTACTGGGTGCGCGGCTCACCGACGAGACGACATTCCTTGGTGCGCACGTGGTTCCGCGCGAATATCAGGACGACCGCGACGCCTACGTCCGGCTCGTCGCCGGTGACATGCTGGACGAGTGCCGCGAGCATGCGCGGTGGATCGACGTGTTCTGCGACCGCGGCGCATTCGACGTCGACGAGGCGCGCTTCATCCTGGCGGCCGGTATCGAGGCCGGGCTGACGCCCCGCCTGCACGCCGCCCAGCTCGGCCCCAGCGCGGGCATCGGGCTGGCCGTCGAGCTCGGTGCGGCGTCGGTGGACCACTGCACCTACGCCACCGATGCCGACATTGCGGCGCTCGCCGGAGGGCGCACCGTGGCCACCCTGCTGCCCGGCGCCGAATTCTCCACGCGCGCAGCGTGGCCCGACGCCCGACGGTTCCTGGATGCGGGCGTCACCGTCGCGGTGGCCACCGATTGCAATCCGGGCAGCTCCTACACGACGAGCATGCCGTTCTGCATCGCGGTGGCCGTGCGCGACATGGGTTTCACCCCTGCCGAGGCGGTGTGGTCGGCGACCGCGGGCGGTGCGCGGGCGCTACGCCGCGACGACGTCGGAGTGCTCGCGGTCGGTCGCCGGGCCGACTTCGTCAGGCTCGACGCTCCGTCGTACATTCACCTGGCCTACCGGCCGGGCGTCCCGATCATCGGCGACGTCGTGCTCGCCGGCACCCGCCTCTAGCCCGCTAACCTCGCCCGCCGAGCAGACGCAAAATCCCCTCATTTTGGGCAAATGAGGGGACTTTGCCGAAAATCCCCTCATTTTCGGCAAATCGGGATTCGCTGCTCGCGGGGGTTCGTTAGCCCGCAGCGCGTGTCAACCGTTCGGCGACCACCCGCACGGCCGCCACCACCTCGGGCGGCTCGAGCACCTCGAACTCACAGCCCGGCATCGCCAGCCAGGGCACCATTGCCTCGGGATCGTCGGCGCCCGCGGTGACGATGCAGGCGTCGCTGCCGTCGGGCTCGATGTCGACGGATGCGGCGGAGAACGTCTGTGCGACAACCGCTTCGGGCGCGTGATAGCGCACCCGCGCCACGTACCGGTACGGAGAACTGGTGATCGCCCGCCGGACGTATGCGGCCGCATCGGGAGCCTCCCGCGGCACGAAGGTGGTGCCGAGCGCGCGTACGTCGGCCATCCGGTCGAGGCGCAGGCTGCGCCAGTCCCGGCGGTCGCGGTCATAGGCCAGCACGTACCAGCGCCGGCCCGTCGTCACCAGTTGGTAGGGCTCGAGCCGTCGCTCGGCGGCGACGCCCGCCCGATCGACGTACCCAGCCGTCACGTGTTCGTGATCCCGACTGGCCCGCGCAAGCGTCATCAACACGTCGGGTTCCACCTGCGTCTCGGGCGGTCCGGACGTCAGCGTAACGGTGGCCTCGTGCACGACCGAAACCTGCGCCCGCAGCCGCGCGGGCATCACCTGGTCGAGCTTGGACAGCGCCCGCAACGCCGACTCGCCCACACCCGCGACGCTGCCGCCCGCCGCTCCCCGCAGGCAGACCGCCATGGCCACGGCCTCGTCCGGGTCGAGCAGTAGTGGTGGCATCGCGGCGCCCGCACCCAGTTGGTAGCCACCGCCGTGACCCTTGCTGGCGAGCACCGGGTAGCCAAGCTCGCGCAGGCGGTCGATGTCGCGCCGCACACTGCGGCCGGTGACGCCGAGCCGCTCGGCGAGCTCCTCCCCCGACCACACCCGCCGGGACTGCAGCAGCCCCAGCAGTTGCAGTACGCGGCTCGTCGTCTCGGACATGTCCACAGTCTGCCGCATTCTTAGGACAGAAACTGTCCTAAAGCAATGGCAGGCTGGGTTCATGAGCAACGAGACCGCCCCCCAACTGGCCGAACAGCTCGACTTCCACTGGCGCGTGCAACTGCGACCGCGGCTGGACGGGCTCACCGACGACGAGTATTTCTGGCAGCCGGTGCCCGACTGCTGGACGGTGCACCCCGACGGCGGCATCGACTTCACCTACCCGCAGCCGGAACCCGCGCCGGTCACGACGATCGCGTGGCGGCTGGCGCACATCATCGTCGGCGTGCTGGCGATGCGGGTCCACTCGCACTTCGGTGGCCCGCCCGCCGACTACGAGTCGTGGGACTACGCGACGGACGCAGGCACCGCGCTGGCGCAGCTCGACGACGCGTACCGATCCTGGGCCGACGGGGTACACGGACTCAGTGACGCCGACCTCGCCAAGCCGTGCGGCCCGGCCGAGGGCCCCTACGCCGACGAGTCGATGACCACGCTCGTGCTGCACATCAACCGCGAAGTGATTCACCACGGAGCCGAGATCGCCTTGCTCCGTGACCTTTACGCTCATACCGACAAGAAGGAGAACTGACATGCCCGCGATGCCCCCTCCCGTTGCCGACGAACGCCAGGCGCTGCGCGACTACCTCCATCAGCAGCAGTACGCCTATCACGCGCTGGCGTTCGGGCTCACCGACGAGCAGGCCCGCGCGACCCCGACCGTCAGCGCGCTGTCGATCGGCGCGTTGATCAAGCACGTCACCGGCTGCCAGCGCATGTGGATGCTGCGCGTTGCCGCCGCTCCCGAGGCGCCCGCTGGCGACGACCGTCCCGTCGAGGTGCGCCAAGCCGAGTACGCCGACGAGTTCGTCATGCGACCCGACGAGACGCTCGCCGGCGTGCTGGCCAGGTTCGACGAGCAGAACGCCGCAACCCTGGAACTCGTCGAGTCCGCCGACTTCGACGCGGCGGTGCCCGTGCCGCGCGACGCGCCGTGGTTCCCCAAGGACGTCGAGGCGTGGTCGGTGCGATGGGTGCTGTTCCACATGATCGAGGAACTGGCCCGGCACGCGGGCCAGGGCGACATCATCCGCGAAACCATCGACGGCGCAACGCTGTACGAACTCTTGGCGGGCATCGAGGACTGGGAGCCCACGGCGTGGTTGACGCCGTGGGGCAAGGAGCCCGTCACGGCCGAGTGACACGTCGCCCTGACCCCGCCGCCGCTGACCGACTCAGCGCCGAACGTACGGTTGTTGACGGCCTCACTCGAGGTTTGCGTTCAACAACCGTACGTTCGGCGAATAGGTCGACTGACGCTTCGGCGCGTAGGTGAGTCGGCGCTTCGGTAGAAAGGGTTGATGCAGACCCGAAGCGGCACGGCGCAGTGCGGGGACGTCGAGCTCTACTACGAGGAACTCGGTGACCCCGCCCACCCGGCGGTGCTGCTGATCATGGGCGTCGGCGCGCAACTGCCGATGTGGCCCGACGGCTTCTGCGCCATGTTGGTCGAGCGGGGCTACCGGGTGATCCGGTACGACCACCGCGACATCGGCCTGTCGACCAAGCTCACCGGTCAACGGGCGAACGGGTCGGTGTACGCGCGGGTGGCCAGGTACGCGGTCGGCAGGGGAAGCCCGGTGCCGTACACGCTCGTCGACATGGCCGAGGACGCCCGCGGCCTGCTCGACCAGCTCGGGATCGAGCGGGCGCACGTCATCGGGGCGTCGATGGGCGGCATGATCGCGCAGATCCTGGCGGGCAGCCATCCCGATCGGGTCGTGTCGCTGGGACTGCTCATGACCAGTCCGGGTACCGCGTTCTCGGCGCTGCCGCGGTGGCGGGTGATCAAGCTGGCGTTCGATCCACCGGCGCGCGACGCCCCGCGCGAGGACAAGGTCGCCTACGAGGTGCGCAACATCGCGATCATCAACGGCCCCAACTTCCTTCCACCCGACGAACAACTGCGCACCCGGGTCGAGACGCTGACCACGCGCAGCGACTATCCGCAGGGCGGGCTGCGCCAGTTCGACGCCATCCTCGGCACCGGAAGCCTGGTGCGCTATGCCCGCCGCGTCTCGGCACCCACGGTCGTGATCCACGGATCCCATGACCCGATGGTGCGAATCCGCAACGGCCGCAACCTCGCTCGCATCATCAAGGGCGCACGTTTCGTGGTGGTCGACGGGATGGGGCACGATCTGCCTGCGCCGGTGTGGCGGCCCGTGGTGGACGCGCTGGCCGAGAATTTCGGGGCCAAGCGGGCGGAGCGCCCCAACTGATATGTAGAGAAGTTTGTCAAGAGGGCAAGGTGAGGCGCCGCCGGGGAGCTACCCCGACGGCGCCTCGTTGCTTCCTCGATGAGTCCGTGTGGTGAGCGTGTCGTTGGCGACGCGCGGTCAGACTGATATACGCGGGTTGGCTACCGCAGGACGGGGTTTCGGCTGGATCGCATCCGCTCGTCTAGGGTCGAGCGTCGACCCGAAGGTCTGCTCATAGTTGGTTCGCGGGTCGATCCACGCGCTGCCACCACCGCACTCGAGGAGGAAGCAGATCAGGTGGCGGTCAGTCCTCCATGACCGCCAGCGACCAGCACCAACCGGCCAGCTCGCGGGCGATCGCCACATTGGCCACCGTCGGGCGCTTGCGGCGTTCCAGAAAGCCCACCCACCTGCCGTGCAGGCGGCGGTTGCCCTCATCGCCTCGGGCGCGAGCAGCCGGGGAGGCCTGGTCCCACCGTGAACGCATCACCAAACCCACGTGGTACCGAGGCCGGTGATGCCAGGCCGCCTCGACCAGCAGCCGGCGAACATGAGTGTTCCCGGTCTTGGTGATTGGGCCCTGCGCCCGCGAGGAACCCGACGAGGACTCCGAGGGCGTCAACCCCACGAATGAACCGATCGTGTTGCCGGTGAACCGATTCCAATCACCGATCTCCACTGCCAACGCCAACCCGGTCAAGGTGCTCACACCGCGAAGGCACGACACCCTGCGCACGATAGGGGTGAATTCACTATCGGCGGCCATGTCCTGGATCGCCGCGTCGAGGCGGCCCCGCCGGGCCTGCATCGTCAACACGTGGTCATAGTCGGCCTCGAACGCCATCCGCGTCGCCGGCATCCCCAACCGGGGTGCCGCGTCGGTACGCAGCCACCGATCGTGCGCACCCGTCCACGCCCTACCCCCGTAATAGACGATGCCGTGGCGCAGCAACAGCTTGGAGAGCCGATGCCGCGCCCTCATCAAATCGCCCCGGCAGTCCTCCCGAGCCCGCACCAGATCACGGGCCGCTTCCTGGCTCACGCTCGGAATCGACACTGACGTGATCTCATCCAGGCGCAGCAACCGAGCCAGATGCAGCGCATCACGGGCGTCGGTCTTGACCCGGTCCCCGGAGGGTCTCTGCAATTTCGACGGTGCCACGACCTCACACCGGATCCCTGCCCCGGTCAACGCCCGCTGCAACCCGAACCCGGTCGGCCCGGCTTCATAGGCCACCGCCACCGGCCCCGGCAGGTCCGATATCCACGATCGGATGTGCTCATAGGACGGGGTCAACCGGGTCTGCAACACCTCACCGGTGACACCATCGATTGCCGCTGCCGCTACCGAACGTGCGTGCACGTCCAGGCCAACGCTCGTACGCTCTGTAAACACCGGGGCCTCCCACCACTGTCGGATAGACCGAGCAGGCGCTCCCTACTCGGTAACCCACGAACATGGGTGAGTGGGGCCCCGGCCCGCAACCCCCAACTCAACGCCGACGGTCACCCATACCGTCTAGTCCTTGATCAGGACCCGCTTCAGGGCATGGTCGGTGACCTTGTCGACGTCGTCGCCGAGGTGCCCGAGGAGCCACTGGCAGACCAGCTCGCTCATTGCGCCCGTGAACAACGCCGCGGCAACCTTGGCCGAGACGGTGTCGGTGGCGGGGTGCAGTCGAGCGTCCTCGAGGATGACCTGCTCGTAGAGCACTGCCTGCGTCGCCGTCCGGCGTTCGGTGAGCACGGAATTCGCTCGCGCGTCGGTGAACAGCACCCGTCCCCGGCGCGGATCGCCCGAACTGAATGCGAGTACCTCGCGCATGCCCGCCCAGGTCCTGGCGTTGCGGTCGTCGCCGGCGGCTTCGATTGCCGCACCAACGGCCTCGCCCAGCTGCGCCACCACGTGGTCGTAGACCGCCCCTAGAAGTTCGTCGGTGCCGGCGAAGCTCTCGTAGAAGTAGCGCGAGTTGAGTTCGGATTCCCGGCACACCGACCGTACGGTCACCGCGGGCTCACCCCCGTCGCCGAACAGGGTGAAGGCAGCCTCGACCAACAGGGCACGGCGTTCCGTGCGGCGGTCGGTCAGTGGGACGCCTGCCCACCTGGTCGGACTGGACATTTGTTCAACACCTTAACCGGTCGGTACAGATTCTGGTCACAGCCGTGTCCATAGCAGTAGACTGACAACGGCCGTTGCCAATGTGTCAGGAGTCGAGCGAAGTGCTGATGCCACATCAACTCATCGAGCAAATGCTGCAGGATCGGTTCGATCAGAACGTCCGCAAACACTACTTCCGGGGGATGGAGTTTGCCGGCCCCGCGGGTGACCCCGGCTGGTTCGGTCCCGGCAGCGCCGTGTGGCACGTGCACTCGCACCTGGAGGCGCTGGTCTTCGGGCTCCAGTGCGCGGCCTACATGGAGCGACTCGACCCGTCGATCTACTGGATGGGGATTCACCATTCACGGCTGGTAGCGCGCTCCGTCGAGAAGAATGGAGCCGGCACCCGGCCTCCGCGCATCGACCCGACGGGCGCCGCGGTCCGCCTGGGCCATTCGATCGCGTTCTTCATCGGTACCGCATACGGCTCGACGGAGACCGCCGAGCGGCTGGCCCAGGCGGTACGCGCGATGCACCACACCATCAAGGGGGTGCGGCCCGACGGGGCCAGCTACGACGCCGACGACCCGGACTGGCTGCGCTGGAACTACGCGACGGTGGTGTGGGGGCTGGCCACGGCGCACGAGATATACCACCCAAACCCGTTGCGCGGCAAGAAACTCGACCGCTACTACGGCGAGTTCGTCCGCGTGGGGCACGCCCTGGGCGGCACCGACCTGCCGACCACGAAGGCCGAGACGCTGGAGTGCCTCGAGTCCTACCTGCCGCGGTTGGCGGTGACGCACGGCGCGGCCATGGCCACCGGGCCCAACCTGCCGATGCCGCAGGCCGCCGTCGACTGGGCGATCCGCGACACCCTGCCGAAGTGGGCGGCGCAGATGGTGCAGCACCGCTCCCCCAACATCGTCGAGCGCACCGCGCGACGCACGGCGGTGTGGTCGGTGATCAACGGGCTGCACACCGCCGCCGGACCCATCCCGGAGTTCCGGCAGGCTCAAGCACGGGTCGCGGGTGGGACGACGGTGCCGCACACGCTGCCGACGCACGTGCCGGGCAGCGATCCGGTCCGCAGCCGCGCCGAGGTGGAACACAGCTTCGCCTGACGGCCCTTTCGCCGAGCAGACGCAAACTCCCCTCGATCGCGTGCATTGAGGGGAGTTTGCGTCTGGTCGCGGGGGAACGGGTGTGACGTAGTCCACGACGATTTTTCGCGTTTCCCCAGCATTTGAGACACTGCAGGGATGAATACGACTAAGCATCGCGAGGTGGCGAAACTGGACCGGGTGCCGTTGCCGGTCGAGGCCGCCCGCATCGGCGCGACGGGGTGGCAGATCACCCGCACCGGGGCACGGGTCGTCTCGAACCTCGTTGGCCGCGGTTCGTTGCAACAGAAGATCGTCAAGCAGATCCCGCAGACCTTCTCCGACCTCGGTCCCACGTACGTCAAGTTGGGCCAGATCATCGCGTCGAGTCCCGGCGCGTTCGGCGAGCCGCTGAGCCGGGAGTTCCGCAGCCTGCTCGACCGGGTCCCGCCCGCCAACACCGAAGAAGTCCACAGGCTGTTCAAGGAGGACCTGGGCGACGACCCGGCGAACCTGTTCAAGTCGTTCGACGATGAGCCGTTCGCCTCGGCCTCCATCGCGCAGGTCCACTACGCCACGCTGCACTCGGGCGAGGAGGTGGTCGTCAAGATCCAGCGTCCGGGAATCCGCCGCCGCGTCGCCGCCGACCTGCAGATCCTCAAGCGCGGCGCGCAGCTCGTCGAGTTGGTCAAACTGGGCCGCCGGCTGTCCGCGCGGGATGTCGTCGCCGACTTCGCCGACAACCTCGCCGAGGAACTCGACTTCCGACTCGAGGCACAGTCGATGGACGCCTGGGTGTCGCACATGCACGCGTCGCCGCTGGGCGAGAACATCCGTGTGCCGCAGGTCTATTGGGATCTGACGAGCCAGCGCGTGCTGACGATGGAACGCATCCAGGGCGTCCGCATCGACGACGTGGCCGCCATCCGCAAGGCCGGCTTCGACGGCACCGAGCTCGTCAAGGCGTTGCTGTTCAGCCTGTTCGAGGGCGGGCTCCGCCACGGGCTGTTCCATGGCGACCTGCACGCGGGGAACCTGTACGTCGACCCCGACGGCAAGATCGTCTTCTTCGACTTCGGCATCATGGGCCGCATCGACCCGCGGACGCGCTGGCTGCTCCGCGAGCTCGTGTACGCGCTGCTGGTCAAGAAGGACCACGCCGCCGCGGGCAAGATCGTGGTGCTGATGGGTGCGGTCGGCACGGTCAAGCCGGAGGGTCAGGCGGCGAAGGACCTCGCGGCGTTCGCGACGCCGCTGACGACGAAGTCGCTTGGCGACCTTGGCTATGCCGAGATCGGCAAGCAGCTGTCGGCGCTGGCAGACGCCTACGACGTGACGCTGCCCCGCGAGCTGGTGCTCATCGGCAAGCAGTTCCTCTACGTCGAGCGCTACATGAAGCTGCTGGCACCCCAGTGGCAGATGATGAGCGACCCTCAGTTGACGGGATACTTCGCCAACTTCATGGTCGACATCAGCCGCGAACACTCGGACGACCTCGACGCCTAGGGCCGCCGAGCAGACGCAAACTCCCCTCAATCGACGCGATTGAGGGGAGTTTGTGTCTGCTCGGCGAAAGGACAAGAACGAAAAGGCAACTGCTCAGCTGGGGTGCGGAGAGTCGAACTCCGTCATGGCGGGTTTGGAAGCCGCTGCCTTCCCACTTGGCGACACCCCATCAGTCGGGATGGGAGGAATCGAACCTCCAACGCCAGGCCCCAAACCAGGAGTGATGCCGTTTCACTACATCCCGTCGTCTGCCGCGCGGGATCCTGTGAACAGGTTCTACTGAGCTACCCCAGCGCGACTAATATCGCGGGGGCCACGGTCGAAAACGCGTGTCGCTCAACATGCCCCAAAGCGTAGGCGGCGAACCCACGACGGCGCCAGCGATTTATTGCCGCCGCACCGACGATCGGGCTCATCACCTGGCACCCGGATGACCGGGGACCTCGTGAGCCCCGGCATTGCAGAGGTGTAACGGCCAGTGCCGCGCTCATTTGAAATCTCGACCGCCGAGCGGTGACTATATCGTGGACCAAGCACCAAATCGGGCGGCCGCAGCATCACGCCGCCGGCACCACTTGGAGGTTGTCATGGACGTCCGCACGGGCACCGCCCGCTCGGGAGACTTGGACATCTACTACGAGGACATGGGTGACCCGAACGACCCGGCAGTCCTGTTGATCATGGGTCTCGGAGCGCAATTGCTGCTGTGGCGCACGGGATTCTGCGAGCGGCTCGTGAATCAGGGACTCCGGGTGATCCGTTACGACAATCGCGACGTCGGGCTCTCCAGCAAGTTCGAGGGACGTCACACCGGCGCAAAGTTGGTCCCCCGCTTGGTCCGCTCTTATCTCGGCAAGCCCAGTGAAGCCGTCTACACGCTCGAGCACATGGCCGACGACGCCGCCGCCCTGCTGGATCACCTGCACATCGAGAATGCGCACGTCGTCGGCGGTTCGATGGGCGGCATGATCGCGCAGATCTTCGCCGCCCGGTACCAGCACCGCACCAAGACGTTGGCCGTGATCTTCTCGAGCAACAACCAGCCGCTGCTACCGCCGCCGGGGCCCAGGCAATTGCGCGCCATCACGACCCGGCCGAAGGACACGTCGCGCGAAGGGGTCATCGCGAACGCGGTGCGCGTGAACAAGATCATCGGCAGCCCCGGTTATCCGGCTCCCGAGGACAAGGTGCTCGCCGACGCCGTCGAGGGGTACGAGCGGTCCTACTACCCCGCAGGCGTCGCCAGGCACTTCGGCGCAGTCATGGGCAGCGGCAGCCTGCTCGAGTACGACAAGCTGATCACCGCGCCGACCGTGGTGATCCACGGCCGGGCGGACAAGCTCATGCGACCGTCCGGAGGACGGGCCGTCGCGAAGGCGATCCGTCGCTCCCGGCTGGTGCTGTTCGACGGCATGGGCCACGACCTGCCCGAGCCGTTGTGGGACGACATCGTCGGCGAATTGAAGACGACGTTTGCTGAAGTCCCCTGAGTCCGACGATTCGGGTTGTGCAGCCCCGGCGCGTAGCATCGGACCAGCGCACCGGCGCCAGGGGGAGTCAGTGTCGATTCCGGTGCGCCGCTGACCAGCGAGAAAGGCGTCGACGATGGCCAACACGACACGTAAGAACAAGCTGAAGCCGCACTTCGAAGACGTGCAGGCGCACTACGACCTGTCCGACGACTTCTTCCGGCTGTTCCTCGATCCCACGCAGACCTACAGCTGCGCGTACTTCGAGCGCGACGACATGACGCTCGAAGAAGCCCAGCTGGCCAAGGTCGACCTGGCGCTCGGCAAACTCGGTCTCGAACCCGGCATGACGCTGCTCGACATCGGCTGCGGCTGGGGCTCGACGATGCTGCGGGCGATCGAGAAGTACGACGTCAACGTCATCGGCCTGACGCTGTCCAAGAACCAGCATGCACACGTCCAAGAGGCGTTCGACGCCTTGGACAGCCCGCGCAGCAGGCAGGTGCTGCTGAAGGGGTGGGAGGAGTTCGACCAGCCGGTCGACCGGATCGTCTCGATCGGCGCGTTCGAGCACTTCGGCAGGGATCGCTTCGACCACTTCTTCACCATGGCCTACGACGCGCTGCCGGACGACGGCGTAATGCTGCTGCACACCATCACGGCGCTGACCCTGCCGCAGATGACGGAGCGCGGCATGCCCCTGACGTTCTCGGTGGCCCGCTTCGTCAAGTTCATCCTCACGGAGATCTTCCCCGGCGGGTACCTGCCGTCGATCGAACTGGTCGAGGAGCATTCGGCCAAGCCCGGCTTCAAGCTCACTCGTACGCAGTCCCTGCAGGCGCACTACGCCCGCACGCTCGACACCTGGGCGGCGGCGCTGGAGGCTAACAAGGACCAGGCCGTCGCGATCCAGTCCGAAGAGGTCTACGACCGCTACATGCACTACCTGACCACGTGCGCGCACGGCTTCCGCGTGGGCTACATCGACGTGCACCAGTTCACGCTGGCAAAGTAGCGCGACGGGTTGGCTGCGCCTGCCGAGTAAACTTCTCGACAGTTCTCGATCGTTCGATTCGGATCCTCTCGAGCCCCCGGAGGCACCGCTACACCACGCGGAAGGCGGGCTTTGTCGATGTCCGACCTCACTCCTCACTTCGAGGACGTGCAGTCGCATTACGACCTGTCCGACGACTTCTACCGACTGTTCCTCGACCCCACGCAGACGTACAGCTGCGCGTACTTCGAGCGCGACGACATGTCGCTCGAAGAGGCGCAACTGGCCAAGATCGACCTGTCGCTGGGCAAGCTCGGTCTCGAACCCGGCATGACGCTGCTCGACATCGGCTGCGGCTGGGGCTCGACCCTGCTGCGGGCGATCGAGCGGTACGACGTCAACGTCGTCGGGCTGACGCTCAGCGAGAACCAGCACGTCCACGTGCAAGAGGCGTTCGACGCCTTGGACAGCCCGCGCAGCAAGCGGGTGCTGCTCGAGGGTTGGGAGCAGTTCGATGAGCCCGTCGACGGCATCGTGTCGATCGGCGCGTTCGAGCACTTCGGCCGTGACCGGTATGAGGACTTCTTCGCGATGACCCACCGGGTGCTGCCCGCCGACGGTGTGATGCTGCTGCACACCATCAGCCGGCTGACGTTGGCCGAGGTCGAGGAACGCGGCATCCCACTGACCATGGACGCGGCCCGGTTCGCGATGTTCGTCGCCAAGGAGATCTTTCCCGGTGGCCACCTGCCTGCGATCGAGGCGGTCGAGGAACACGCCACCGGAGCCGGCTTCGCGGTGACGCGGATCCAGTCCCTGCAGCTGCACTACGCCCGCACCCTCGACATCTGGGCCGATGCCCTGTCGGCGCACAAGGAAGAAGCCATCAGCATCCAGTCCGAAGAGGTCTACGACCGGTACACGAGGTACCTCACCGGCTGCGCGGACATGTTCCGCAAGGGCTACATCGACGTGAACCAGTTCACGATGGCAAAGCGATGAGGCGTGGCGAATTAGGGCCCAACAACTGCTGAACGCTAAGGTGTTGGGCTAGTTGCGCACGTCGTGAGCTCCAGCCACGTAGCGTGCCGTGCACACACCGCAGACCCAATACGTGATCCGGCTGCCCGCGGCCGTCTCGTGAGGAAAGGCCACGTAGAGAAGACATGTCTGACAACTCCACCGGCACCAAGGACTTGACGCCGCACTTCGAGGACATCCAGGCGCACTACGACCTGTCCGACGACTTCTTCGGCGTGTTCCAAGACCCGACGCGCAAGTACAGCTGCGCGTACTTCACCGGACCGAACGTGACGCTGTCCGAGGCGCAGATCGCCAACGTCGACCAGCACCTGGATCGGCTGGATCTCAAGCCCGGCATGACGCTTCTCGAGGTGGGCTGCGGCTGGGGCCTGACCTTGGCGCGGGCGATGCAGAAGTACGACGTCAACGTCATCGGCCTGACGCTGAGCAAGAACCAACAGGCCTACTGCGACCACCTGCTGAGCAAGATCGACAGCAACCGCACATTCGACGTGCGGCTCGAAGGGTGGGAGCAGTTCCACAGCCCCGTCGACCGGATCGTGTCGATCGAGGCGTTCGAGCACTTCGGCAGGGACCGCTGGGACGACTTCTTCAAGACCTGCTTCGAGATCCTGCCCGACGATGGCCGGATGACGATCCAGAGCAGCGTCGGCTATCACCCCTACGACCTCGCCGAGAAGGGCAAGAAGCTGACCTTCGAGCTGGCCCGGTTCGTCAAGTTCATGATCACCGAGATCTTCCCGGGCGGCCGGGTCCCGACCACCCAAATGATGGTCGAGCATGGCGAGAAGGCCGGCTTCGTGGTGCCCGAGACCTTGTCGCTGCGCAACCACTACATCAAGACGCTGGGCATCTGGGCCGCCGCGTTGGAGAACCACAAGGCCGAGGCGATCGCGGCCACCGACGAGGAGAACTACAACCGGTACATGAAGTACCTGACCGGTTGCCAGTACTACTTCGTCGACGAGGCCATCGACGTCAGCCTCGTCACCTACCTGAAGGCGGGCGCAGCCGCCTGACCTGCACGACGAAACGCCCCGGCACTCGCTGAGTGCCGGGGCTCGTTTCAGGCTCGGGTTGGGCGTACGCCCGGGTCTGGGAGACGACGTGTGTGTCCCCAAGTCGACGGTAGGTGCCCTAGGCGGCGATCGGCGGATGGCCGTGGCAATCGCGGAACTTGCTGCCACTTCCACAGAAGCAGGGACCGCTGCGCGGAATCGGTAACAGGTAGGAGTGCCCTTCGTCGATCGTGGCGATGGCCTCCCGAATCCGGCGGCTGGGCGCTGGCTGCGCCCGATACGTCAGCCAGGCCGCGGCTACCGCCAGCGCCCCGAGAAGTATCAACACCTGAGCTTCGTCGTCGTGGGTACCGCGATTCCGCATCCAGAACGCGAGCTCCTTCGAGTGGTTCTCGACGGCCGCTGCCACGGCTCTGATGCCGAGACCGGCGCGCTGCGCTTCGCCCAGCAGTGTTTGCATGCGACGAAGTTCATCGATCGACCATCCGAGTAACGCCGCTTCCAAACGCGCGTCAAAAGCGTCCCACCGGCGTGCGCTCGATGCGAGCTCCCAAGCGTCGACCCTCGAAGTTGGTGCTGAAGACACGATATGAGACACCACGGTTAATCCCCCTCGAATGGTTCAGCTTGCAGGCCCCCGTTGCAGCGAATGAATTGTCGCACGAAACTGACGCTGCGGTACGCGGAACGGAGGAAATGGTTAATCGGGTAGAGGTAGCTGCGCACGGCGCGTCGAACGAGCAATGCCGACCGACCGCGGGTGCCGAAGCGACCGGGAGGCGTGGCAGCCGACCGATCTTGAGAAGCGCAGCGCCACAAGAAATTTGCCACCGTGGGCGACCGTGAAGATCGCTGGGCGTAACCTGACAACACTATTGACGTGCGCGCAGGTCAGCAACTATCGTAATTCCCAGAGCTTTGCCGGGGGCAAACTTGGGGGGAGAATCATGAGGCGCTTTTCATTGGGGCGGTGGACGCTGCATACCCATACCCATACCCATACCCGGGCCACGCGCGAGCTCGCCATGCCGCAGACCGACGGCGAGTGCCCGGTGTGCGACTACCCGTTCGGTCAAAACGCGCATGTGTGCTTGAGCGGCAGCGCCCCCTCCATCGCGTCCTGACGGTTCCTGTGAATCGTCGAATCGGTGTCGGATTCGGTCGGCGTCGTTCGTCGAACCGGTAGAGAGTGGAACGCAGGGTTCTGCTCACTGACCGGAGGTAACCCGATGCATTACTTCGCTCTGCTGCTGTCCCCCGAGACCGACGGCCCCGTAGACCCCGAGGCCCAATCCGCTGAGATGGCCGCTTACCAGGCGTTCCACGCTGCCGCCGCCAGCGCCATCCGTGGCGGCGACGCACTGTTGCCGACGGCGACCGGTGCGCGCATCACCGGCGGCCCGGACTCGCCCAGCGTCACCGACGGACCGTTCGCCGAGTCGGCCGAGGTGGCCGGCGGCTACTACGTGTTCGAGGCGGAGAACCTCGACGGGGCGCTGGAGCTCGCCCGGCAGATCCCGGCTGCGAAGTACGGCGGCGTCGAGGTCTGGCCGATGGCCGACGCGGCGACCCCGGTGCCGCTCGAGGGCGCCAACTGGCTGGCTCTGCTATTGGAGCCGCCGGACCGCCCGGTGACGCCCGGCAGCGAGCAGTGGCAGCAGGGCGTCGCCCGGCACGTCGAGTTCGGCAAGGCCGCAGGCGAGCACATCAGGGGCGGCGCGGGCCTTCACCCGCCGTCGACGGCGACGACCGTCCGGGTGCGCGACGGCAAGGCGACGTTCACCGACGGCCCGTACGTCGAGGGCGCCGAGGTCGCGAACGGGTACTACGTGCTGTCGGCCAGCGACCGGGACGAGGCCGTCAAGATCGCCTCGATGATCCCGGCCACATCGGTGGAGTTGCGGCAGCTCGCGGGCATCTCCGGGCTGTAGCCGTCACCTGAATGATCAACCTGGACGGCGTCTTTCGACGCGAATGGGGTCCGGCGGTGGCCGCGCTCGCGCGCTGGTCCGGTGACCTCGACGTCGCGGAGGACGCCGTCCAGGAGGCGTTCGCCGAGGCGTTGCGGGCGTGGACGCGCGATGGCGTGCCCGACCGGCCCGGCGGCTGGATCGTGACGGTGGCGCGCAACCGTGCGCTCGACCGCTTCCGCCGTGAATCCGCAAGGACGGGCAAGGAATTCGCCGCGGTCACGGAACGCGGCGACGCACGAATGGAAGGTGAGGACGTGCATCCGGTCCGCGACGACGTACTGCGGATGATGTTCACGTGCGCACATCCGGCGCTGGACGGCGCGTCGCAGCTGGCGTTGACGCTGCGGCTGATCTCCGGGCTCACCGTGCCCGAGATCGCGCGGGCGTTGTTGCAGTCCGAGGCGGCGGTGGGGCAACGAATCACCCGGGCCAAGAACAAGATTCGCAGTGCGAACATCCCGCTGCGGGTGCCGCCCGTCGAGCTGCTGCCGGAGCGGACGCCTCATGTGCTGGGGTGCATCTACTCGGTGTTCACCGAGGGGTACTGGTCGACGGCGGGCCCGTCGGCGATCCGCGACGAACTGTGCGACGAGGGCGTTCGGCTGGGCGGCGAGCTCTGCGGCCTGATGCCGGACTCGCGCGACGCGCAGGCGTTGGCGGCGTTGATGCTGCTGCACGACTCACGGCGGTCGACACGCGTGGATGAGTCCGGTGCCCTGGTGCCGCTCGACGAACAGGACCGCGGCCACTGGGACGGCGGCCGGATCGCGCGGGGGCTGGCTCGGCTGCGCGCTGCCGAGGGGGCGACGGGCGGCTACCTCCCGCAGGCGGTGATCGCCGCGGCACACGCGACGGCGCCCAGTTGGGCCGACACCGACTGGGCGCTGATCTGCGCGGCGTACGACCGGTTGATCGTGGTCGCCGACTCCCCCATGGCCCGGGCCAACCGTGCGCTGGCGGTGGGCTTCAGGGACGGCTTCGAGGCGGGACTGTCGGCGCTCGACGAGGTCGCCGACGATCCGCGGCTGGCGCGGTCCAACACCGTGGCCTCGATCCGGGCGGATCTATTGCGGCGGGCGGGGCGGCGTCAAGAGGCCGCAGAGTGGTATCGGAGGGCATTGGCGCTCAATGGTTCCGAACCGGCGAAGGCATTCCTGCTGCGGCGGGTCGCCGAGTGTGGAGGCTAGGAACCGACGGTCGCGATCACGTATTGCGTTGACGCAGTTCGTCGACGAATGCCTGGGCGTCCTGCCACGTCGGCAGCAGCCCGGCCGCTTCGGCTTCGGCCAGGGTGGGCGCGTCGGCGTCGCGATCGGACAGGATCGGCTGGCCCGCGACGTCGGGCCATTCGATGCCGATGCGCCGGGTCGGTCGCACGGATGGTGTGTTCGCGGCCGGGGCTGTATCCGGTCGAGCACAGGTACATCACCGTCGAAGACTCCTGAAGTGACATGAACGCGTGGCCCAGCCCCTCCGAGATGTAGATCGTGCGGCGGGTCTGATCGTCGAGCAGCACCGAGTCCCACTGTCCGAACGTCGGCGAACCGACCCGGATGTCCACCACGACGTCGAGGACCGATCCGTGCAGGCAGGTCACGTACTTGGCCTGACTTGGCGGCAGCTGCGCGAAGTGCACGCCACGCAGGACGCCGGCGGCAGATACCGAACAGTTGGCCTGCGCCAGGTCGAACCGGTGTCCCGCGAATCCGCGGAAACTCGCGTCGGTGAACCACTCGAAGAACACCCCTCGGCTGTCGGCGTGCAGCTTCGGCGAGAGCTCCCACGCCCCGGGAATGCCGAGTTCGCGGACGCTCACTGGCCGCGGCTCTCGTAGGTCGACTCGACGGCGTCCTTCAAGGGCCGCCACCAGGATTCGTTGTCGCGATACCACGCGATCGTCTCCGCCAGACCGTCCTCGAAGGCGGTGTACTTCGGCGCCCAACCCAATTCACCGGTCAGCGTCGACGGATCGATCGCGTAGCGAAGGTCGTGCCCGGCGCGGTCCGTCACGCGATCGAAGTCGTCGGGGTCCCGGTCCATCAACTTCAAGACCGTGCGCATCACCGTGAGGTTGTCACGCTCGTTCTCGGCGCCGATGAGGTAGGTGCGCCCGATGTCACCGTCCTCCAGAATTCGCGACACCGCGGTGTTGTGGTCCTCGACGTGAATCCAGTCCCGGACGTTGGCGCCCTTCCCGTACAGCTTCGGGCGCCGGCCCGTCAGAACGTTGGTGATCTGGCGGGGGATGAACTTCTCCACGTGCTGATAGGGCCCGTAGTTGTTCGAGCAGTTCGAGATCGTGGCCCGCACACCGTAGGACCTGACCCAGGCCCGGACGAGCAGATCAGCCGCGGCTTTCGTCGCCGAGTACGGGCTCGACGGGTTGTAGGGGGTCGTCTCGGTGAACCGCTGCGGGTCGCCGAGTTCCAAGTCGCCGTACACCTCGTCGGTCGACACGTGGTGCAGGCGCTTCCCGTGCCGACGGACCGCCTCGAGCAGGCGATACGTCCCAATCACGTTGGTGTGCAGGAACGGTTCGGGGTCCGCCAGGGCGTTGTCCACGTGCGTCTCGGCGGCGAAGTGGACGACCGCGTCGGCGTCGGCGACCAGCTCGTCGAGCAGGTCGGCGTCGGCGACGTCGCCCCGCACCAGGCGAATGTCATCCTCCACCGATGCGAGCGACTCGCGACTGCCGGCGTAGGTCAACGCGTCCAACACGGTCACCGACGCGCCACCCCGCACCGCGCTGTGCACGAAGTTGGCGCCGATGAAGCCCGCTCCCCCAGTCACCAGCAACCCCATGGGTCCAACTCTAGCGAATTGCGGAATCCACAATCGGCAGACCTGTACGCCGGCGAGGTCGAGCCGTTGTCCAACGGCTGCGGCTCAGATGTAGACGCGCCTGGGTCACATTGAGACTTCGTCCCGAAGAAGTCACGCGGCTGCGGAGACCGATGGTTCCAGACCGCTGCCGGGCCGCTGTCCAGCTTCCAGGGACCAGGAGACGACGAGTTCTGAGGCATGACGCAGTACCTTCCCTATGCCTCCGCCCCGACGCAGGGATACTTGTCGTTAGCGCGCCGTCTCCCCGCGGGGGCAAACCTACGGCGAAGGAATCGCCGAAGGAGAGGCCTTGAGTACGGTACGCACCGTGACGAGCGTTGTCGTCGGCGTCGGTCTGCTCGTCGTCGCCGCGGGCGCGCTCGTCGCACGGTACGTCGAGATCCCCGGGCACCGCACGCTTTACGTGGTTATCGCGTCTCCATTCTTGGCGATTGCCGCACCCTTCGCCGTTGGGGTGCTGCTTTGGGGGCGACGGCGGGTACTCGCTGCAATCGCCGGTGTCCTGACGGCCGTACTCATTGCCGTTCAAGTGCCCTGGTACGTGAGCGCCGCGCCCGCTCCTCGTGCGGTGGCCGTGCGGACCATGACGGTCAACATGCTGTACGGGCACGCGGACGCAAGCACCATCAGCCGTGTCGCCGCCGAATCGGCCGACATCGTGTTCGTCCAAGAACTCACTCCCGAAGCCGCCAAGCGACTCAAGGCGGTCGGGATCGACAGGACCTTTCCCTACCAGGCGATCGACGCTCGCCCGATGGCCGCGGGCGGCGCCGTGTACAGCCGCTACCCGATGACCGACCACCGCAACGTCAACGGTTTCCAGCTCGCGCTGGTCACTGCCCAGCTTCAGGTCGACGGCGTCCAATCGCCCGTGCACGTCGCGGCGGTTCACCTCGCCGGCCCGTGGCCAAAACCGATCGAGGGCTGGCATGCCGACTACGCCGTCATTCCCTCATGGCTCACTGACCTGGCCACTCAAGCGGGTCAGGCGCCGATCATCCTGGGCGGCGACTTCAACTCCACCATCGACATGGAGTCGTTCCGGCAATTGCTGACCAACGGCTACCGCGATTCTGCGGAGCAGGCTGGCGCGGGACGCCAGTTCACCTATCCGAGCAACAAGCGCTATCCACCCCTGATCGGCATCGATCACATCCTCACGCGGAACGCTACGGCGGTGACGACGTCGACAGTCGAGGTCCCCAAGACCGATCACCGCGCGCTCCTGGCCACGGTCATGGTGCCGCGGGGTTAGCAACCCTGGGTCGTTCAGCGAGGCGCGCCCTGCACCTTCGGCTGGGCTGAAGCCTGCGGCCGCGCCTAGTTGACGGGGACGTCCAGAATCGGACGCGGATCCTTCGCGCCAGGCCCGTCGAAGTGCCACCACTCGCCCGAATAGACCGTCAGCCCACCGGCACTCATCGCGTCACGAAGCACCGCGCGATTGGCCTGCTGCTCGGCGCTGACGCCGTCCGTGGCGTACGCGAGACTGCGCGGCGAGAAGTCGTCGAAGTCGGTGCCCATGTCGAGCAGCCAGCCGTAGTGCCCGTCGGCGAGCGTCACGTCGACCGACCGTCCCGACTCGTGGCTGCGCGCGAACTCACTGGGCCGGGCCACCCAGTTCGGGTTGGGCACCGCAGCGAACATCCGCACCTGCACCTCGTGCGGACGGTAGCAGTCCCAGAAGACGAGACGTTTACCCTTGGCCCGCAACACGTTTGCCGCCGTCGCGAGCCCGTCGGCCATCGACTCGTGCACCAGGCACCGGGCGTCGGCCGGGTAGAGCGGCACGCCGACGAAGTTGTTCGCGGTGGCGTAGCGCAGATCGATCCTGGCGTCGGGCACGACGGTGCGCACGTCGATCAGCCCCGCGGCCTGCGCCTGAGGCGAGACCGGAGGCACGTCGGCGGCAGCCGTCGAAGGTGTCATCAGGAGCATGATCGCAGCGAGTGCCACCGCGAACGTGCGTGTTCTCCTACGCAACAACGGCGTGTTGCGTGCCGACCCGCACGCCCGCGGCAAGGGGTGCCTAGGCCTCGGTGAAGCCGCGCGTGATCGCCGGGTCGACCGGGATGCCGGGGCCGGTGGTCGTCGAGATGACGACCTTCTTCAGGTAGCGGCCCTTCGAGGACGCCGGCTTGGCCCGCAGGATCTCGTCGAGCGCGGCGCCGTAGTTCTCGGCCAGCTTCGTCTCGTCGAACGACGCCTTGCCGATCACGAAGTGCAGGTTGGCCTGCTTGTCGACGCGGAAGTTGATCTTGCCGCCCTTGATGTCGGCGACGGCCTTCGCCACGTCGGGGGTGACGGTGCCGGTCTTCGGGTTCGGCATCAGGCCACGCGGGCCGAGCACGCGGGCGATCTTGCCGACCTTGGCCATCTGGTCCGGCGTCGCGATCGCGGCGTCGAAGTCCAGGAAGCCGCCCTGGATCTTCTCGATCAGGTCGTCGCTGCCCACCTCGTCGGCGCCTGCGGCCAGGGCGGCCTCGGCCTTGTCGCCCACCGCGAACACGATGACGCGGGCGGTCTTGCCGGTGCCGTGCGGCAGGTTGACGGTGCCGCGGACCATCTGGTCGGCCTTGCGGGGGTCGACGCCGAGCCGGATGGCGACCTCGACGGTGGCGTCCTGCTTCTTCGACGACGTCTCCTTGGCCAGCTTCGCGGCCTCGAGCGGCGTGTAGAGGTTGTCGCGGTCCACCTTCTCGGCGGCTTCGCGGTATGCCTTGCTGTTCTTGCTCATTGGATTCCAATCGGTTTCGTTGGGTTGTGGTCTTCGTTGATTGTCTTGCAGCTCATCGCCGGGCCGAAGCTGGCCCTCCCACGGGGTTGTGCTCACTGACTCGACGTCGGGTCGAGTCATCACTACTTGACGTGATGCCCATCGACCGGGCGGTGCCGGCGATGATCTTGGCAGCGGCGTCGATGTCGTTGGCGTTGAGATCTTCCTTCTTGGTCTCGGCGATCTCGCGCACCTGATCCCAGGTCACCGTGGCGACCTTGGTCTTGTGCGGCTCGCCGGAGCCCTTCTGCACGCCGGCGGCCTTGAGCAGCAGCTGGGCGGCGGGCGGCGTCTTCAGCGCGAACGTGAAGCTGCGATCCTCGTAGACGGTGATCTCCACGGGGATGACGTTGCCGCGCTGCGACTCCGTCGCGGCGTTGTACGCCTTGCAGAATTCCATGATGTTGACGCCGTGCTGACCGAGCGCGGGACCGACCGGCGGGGCGGGGTTGGCCTGGCCGGCCTGGATCTGCAGCTTGATCAGCCCGGTGACCTTCTTCTTCTTCGGGGCCATGAGGTGTTCCTTTCCTTTTCTTCTCGATGCTTAGATCTTGGTGACCTGGGTGAAGGTCAGTTCGACGGGTGTCTCGCGACCGAAGATGGACACCAGCACCTTGAGCTTCTGCTGTTCGGCGTTGACCTCGCTGATCGACGCGGGCAGCGTCGCGAACGGGCCGTCCATGACGGTGACCGACTCGCCGACCTCGAAGTCGACCAGGATCTCCGGACGCTCCAGGCTGGCCTCCGACGACGCCCCGGCGGCAGTCGATCGACTTGCGCGGGCTTCTTCGCCGCGGCGGGCGGCAGCAGGAACTTCACGACGTCGTCGAGCGTCAGCGGCGACGGCTTCGAGGTGGCGCCGACGAAACCGGTGACGCCGGGGGTGTTGCGCACCGCGCTCCACGACTCGTCGGTGAGCTCCATGCGCACCAGGATGTAGCCGGGCAGCACCTTGCGGTTGACCTGCTTGCGCTGGCCGTTCTTGATCTCGGTGACCTCTTCGGTGGGCACCTCGACCTGGAAGATGTAGTCGCCGACGTCGAGGTTCTGCACGCGGGTCTCGAGGTTGGCCTTCACCTTGTTCTCGTAGCCGGCGTAGGAGTGGATGACGTACCAGTCGCCGGGCCGGGTGCGCAGGTCCTTCTTCAGCGCCTCGGCCGGATCGACGTCCTCGTCGTCCTCGTCCGGGGCCTCCTCGGCGGGCGCCTCGTCAGCCGGGGCCTCGCGGGAGTCGTCGGTCGTCGGCGACGTCGGCGCCGTCCGCGACCGCCTCTGCTGGCGGTGGTCTCCTCGAGAGACTCGGCGGTCTCGTCTGCGGTCACGGTCGCCGACTCCGCGGCTTCTGCGAGCACGTCGGACTCACCCGAGGGCGTATCGCCATCGAAGGTCGTCACGGTTGTCAGTCCTCTCTAAAAGTCTTTTGCTCGTCACTGCGGCGCGGCGTTTGTCAGCCGAACACCAGGGTCACGAGCTTGGCCAGGCCGAGGTCGACCCCGCCGATCAGCGCCACCATGAACACCAGGAACACCAGCACCACGGTGGTGTAGCTGACCATCTGCTTGCGGTTCGGCCAGATCACCTTGCGCAGCTCGGCGACGACCTGCTTCAGGTAGGTGACGACGAAGGTGATCGGGTTGCGCGACGGGCCCGACTGCTTCTTGGCCGTCTTCGGCTTCTTGCCGTCACCGTTCTTGGTCGCCTTCGCGTCCGTGGCGGCGGGCGGTCGTCGTCCTCGCTGGTTTCGCGGCGCGGCCGCTTGCCGGTGGGGCGCTGGGGCCGGGTCACCACGGCGGTCTGCCCGCGGGTGTCCTCAACGCCGGTCGGCTCGCCGGTGTCGGTGTCGTCGCCTGCGGAGCCGGCACCGTCGCGCTCGTCGCTCACCGCATGCCTTTCGTCTGGTTGTCGTGTGGTCACCTTCCAGTGTCCACACTTGTCGAGTATTCAGTTGAGCAGGGGCGACAGGACTTGAACCTGCAACCTGCGGTTTTGGAGACCGCTGCTCTGCCAGTTGAGCTACGCCCCTTCAGGGTTGGCAGGCCAACCCGCGCGGTCGGGGCTCACACAATTCACGCGCTCCCCGATCGGTCGATCAGAAACCGACGGACAGCGCGCTGAATTGGGAAAACCCCGAGGACCGAGTGTACATCGGGCCTGGTGTCGAGTTACTAATCCGCTCGGCCGCGGTGCGGACGACCTGGCCGGTCTCCGGATCCCACTTGACCGAGATCGAGTTGTCGCCCTCGTGGCCCATCAGCGTGGTGAACGCCTCCATCACGACCGTGCCATCCGTCGTCGGCGCAGACGTTGCGGGTGGTGACGATGTCGGCACCGAACCGCTCGACGACCGATTCGACGTGCATGGTGCCCGTCAGCGCGTCACCGACCTTGATCGGCCGGTGGAAGATGGAACCTCTGGTCGACCTGGACGATCTGCATGGTCTCCAGGCCGACGTCGACGTTCGCGAAGAAGTGCTTCTGGATCATCACGGCGAAGATCGACGCGAAGGTGAGCGGCGCGATGAGCGTCGTCGTGGCCGAGCTCGGCGGCGGCGGCCTCGTCGAACGTCGCCGGGTCGTCGGACTTGATCGCCCTGCGCGTACTGGCGGACCTGCTCGCGACCGACGACGAAGGTGTCGGGGTAGCGATGCGACCATCCCCCGGATGTCGGTCTTGAGTGCCATGCGCTACGCCAGCTTCGCGGTCGCGATGGCGCGGCCGAAGATCTTCTTTCCCCCGGTCGTGGCGGACAGCGCGATGGTCGATCGACTTGGACTCGGCATCAACGGATTTCACCCGTCCATTGAACACGATTTCGGCGCCGACGCCGTCGTTGGGAACGGGCACCACCGCGGTGAACCGGACGTTGTACTCGGTGACCGCGGCCGGGTCGCCGACCCAGGAGGTGACGTAGCCGCCGCCGAGGCCCATGGTCAGCATGCCGTGCGCGATCGCGGTGTCCAGGCCGACCTGCTTGGCGATCTCGTCGTCCCAGTGGATCGGGTTGAGGTCACCGGACACGCCCGCGTAGTTCACCAGGTCGCCTCGGGTCAGCGGAATGACCCTCTCGGGAAGCTGGTCGCCCACCTTGACCGAATCGAACTCACGCAGTGCCATCGGAAAAACCCTCTTCCGCTGTCGTCCGAACGACCCGCGAGGGTCGTGTACGTCTCTTGCACGACTCACCCGGTCGTTGGTGATGATGTTCTTGGTCACGATGATGTCGGTGCCGTGCGCCTGCCGGACCGAGTGCACGGTAGACGTCGCAGTACAGCCGGTCGCCGGCCTTGATCGGCTGGAAGAACTTCAGCTCCTGGTCGACCTGGACGATCTGCGCGTCCGTGATGCCGATGTTGGCGTTCGCGAAGAACGCCGTCTGCGCCTGGTAGCCGAAGACCGAGATGAAGGTCAGCGGCGCCGGCAGCGCCTCGTGGCCGAGATCCGCGGCGGCGGCCTCGTCGTGAAGTAGGCGGCGTCGTCGTTCTTGACGGCGACGGCGTACTCGCGAATCTTCTCGCGCCCCACCTCGTAGTAGTCGGGGTAGCGGTAGTGCATCCCGATGATGTTCGACGACAACGCCACGAAGTCAGAACCTTCCGGTCAACCCTGAGCCGACGCCCGGGAGTCGGTTGTCCGTCTAGCGCGATTCCTTGTGCGGCTGGTGGTGTCCGCAGTTCGGGCAGAACTTCTTGATTTCGAGCCGGTCGGGATCGTTGCGGCGGTTCTTCTTGGTGATGTAGTTGCGGTGCTTGCACACCTCGCAGGCCAAGGTGATCTTGGGCCGTACGTCTGTACTGGAGGCCACGTCTGTCGTCCTTCTTCATTGATCTTCGTCGTCGTCTTGTAGCGGTGGGGGGGCTCGATCCCCCGACCTCACGATTATGAGTCGTGCGCTCTAACCAGCTGAGCTACACCGCCATGCCGGAGTCGCCGTCGAGCTCAGCCTCACCCGTCGCTTCGCTCGCCCGGTGTCCACCGAGCCCCCTAACGGAATCGAACCGTTGACCTTTTCCTTACCATGGAAACGCTCTACCGACTGAGCTAAGGGGGCCTGACCCTGCGGGCCCGGCGTCGAACCGCCGTCCGTGCCGTGGGCCTTAAAGAGGGTACATTCTCGCGTAATCGCACGCCAAACCGCTGGTCATAGGGGGACCGCGACGCCCTCGGCCAGAGCCCCGTCGCGCAGCACGATCGACCGCAAGTCCACCCCCTTGGGAACGTCGAATGCTACGGCCACGTCGGCCGAACGGCCTGGGTCGAGCTCCGTGGCAGCCTCACCGACGTAGGGCCAGGTCGCCTCGTCGACGCGGTACTCGGTGGTGCCGTCGGAGACGGTGCTGGACGTCGACGTGGAACGTGTGCCGCTCGGTGGAGACGTTGGTGACGGTCATCTTGACGACGACGAAGCGGCCCGCAGCGGTGACGTTGCGGTCGGGAAACTCGGGATCGGCCAGCACGTCGGTGACCTCGACCCGGTGCACGACGTAGGCGAAGTCGCCGGAGCGCGCCTCGCCATCGTGGGCGGCGGTCAGCCCCTCGCCGCGGTCGGCGACGCCGATCAGGCAGGCGAGGATGCCGGCCATCAGCAGTAGGGCACCGGCGACGAGCCCGCCGCGGAACTTGCTGCTGCGGGCGGAAGCCACCAGACCCTCTGCTGCCGCCACCGGTCACCAATCTTCCTGTGAGTCGACTGATTGGTTCCTGATAATGAACGTAATCCACGTCGCAGCAGGCAGCAATGCGACCGGGCAATGCGCAACGCCCCGGGACATCCGCAGGCGGCGACCACCTAGTCTTGGGCAATGGCTACGGACGACCGTCTCTACTTCCGGCAGCTGCTGTCGGGCCGCGACTTCGCGGCAGGCGACATGATCGCCCAGCAGATGCGCAACTTCGCCTACCTGATCGGCGACCGCGAGACCGGGGACTGCGTCGTCGTCGATCCGGCCTACGCCGCCAACGACCTGCGTCGACGCGCTGGAGGCCGACGGCATGCACCTGTCCGGCGTGCTCGTCACCCACCACCACCCCGACCACGTCGGCGGGTCGATGATGGGCTTCGAACTCAAGGGCCTGGCCGAACTGCTGGAGCGGGTCAGCGTGCCGGTGCACGTGAACACCCATGAGGCGGACTGGGTTTCGCGGATCACCGGCATTCCGCTGAGCGACCTGACCGCTCACGATCACGGCGACAAGGTCAACGTCGGCGACGTCGAGATCGAGTTGCTGCACACCCCGGGCCACACGCCGGGCAGCCAGTGCTTCCTGCTCGACGGGCGGCTCGTCGCCGGCGACACGCTGTTCCTCGACGGCTGCGGCCGCACCGACTTCCCCGGCGGCAACGTCGACGACATGTTCCGCAGCCTGCAGGCCCTGGCCGAGTTGCCGGGCGATCCGACGGTGTTCCCCGGCCACTGGTACTCCGTCGAGCCGAGCGCGGCGCTGTCGGAGGTGCGGCGCACCAACTACGTGTATCGGGCCAGCAGCCTGGATCAGTGGCGGATGGTGATGGGCGGCTGATGACCATCACGGCGCGGTTACGCGTGAATGTAATTAGCGCGGTGCCTTTCGTGCTGCGCTATTGTCCGGTTTCGCAGCGCCAGTACGGCGCGTGACGGGGAGGACAGTGGGATGACGACACCCGCGCCGGCTGGTATCCGGATACCGACGTCCCAGGTGGGCTCCGGTACTGGGACGGCACCGTCTGGACCGAACATCGCACCCCGCCGCCCGGGGCACCCGAGCCCACCGCGGAACCCGACGACACCGTCGTGGCGCCGTCCAGCGAGCAGCCGACGTCCATCGTGAGGGTGCCCGAGCAGGCGACGGCCGTCTTCAAGACCGGACCGGCCGCGGAGCCCGCTGCCGAGCAGGCCGACAGCGGAGCGCACCGCGCCGAGCCCGTCCGAGGAGGCCGCACCGCGACGCACGAGGCCGCATCCGAGGAGGCGCCCGCGGCCGAGCCGTCGACTCCCCCGAGCGAACCGGCTGGCGCCGAGCCGACTCCCCCTGGCGAACCCGCTGCCGTCGAGCCCGTGTTTCCGTCGAGCTGGGAGACCCCACCGATGCCGGCCTGGGACCTGCCGTCGGCGGCGGCTCAGGCCCCCGCAACGCCGTCCGACGAGCCGCCTGCGGCCCCGTCGTACGAGTCGCCGACGAGTACACCCTTCGGTGAGTCACCCGCGACACCGACCTACGGAGCCCCCTCCTACGAGGCGCCTGGGACGCCGTCGTGGGGAACTCCGTCCTACGGGCCTCCCTCGTACGGCGCTCCCGCCACCCCGCAGTACGGGTCCTACGACCCCGCCGCCTTCACGAATCCGCCACCTCCCGGCCTGCCGGGAGCACCGCCAGGGGGAACGCCCGGCGGCGGCAACAACAAGCTGCTGTTCGGCATCCTCGCCGGCGTCGCGGCGCTGATCGTGATTGCCGCGCTGGTGCTGGCGTACTTCTTCTTCATCAGGGACGACGGTTCGACCACGACGGCGAGCACGTCCACGTCGGCGTCGAAGTCGAATACCAAGACGAGTTCGACGAAGACCTCCGAGTCCGAGACGTCGACGGAACCGAGCCTCCCGCCCGCGGGGGGCGTGGTCACCGACGGGGACTTCGCGTTCTCGGTCTCCAAGACCGACCAAGGCGACACCATCACGTCGGCGGAGGGCGCCGAGGCGACCGCCACCGGCATGTACTACGTCGTCTACCTGAACGTCACCAACAACGGGACCTCACCGGTGACGTTCGTGTCGGCGATGCAGAAACTCAACGCCGCGGGCCAGAGCTACAGCCCCGACGACGCGGCGGACGGCTACCTCAACGGCGGCGCCACGTTCGACATCCAGCCCGGCGAGACGATCGAGACGGGCGTCGCGTTCGACCTGCCGGTCGACACCGTGCCCGACTCGCTGGAGCTCCACGGCGACCTGGCGGGCCAGGGCGTAGAACTGCCGCTGTCCTGAGCGTCGCCGTCGGGTAGCTGGGTCCGGTGTTTGCCGCGGTAGCGTGCGCGTCCAGCATCCGCACTCGCAACGGTTTGCCATTCGCTAGCAACGGTTGGTGCACGTGTTTACGGGACCGCCAGCGAAGGATAGTGTGCTCGCCATTACCGCATCGACCACGTGAGGGCGCAAGTGGACTGGATTCAGGAGCGCTGGGACGAGCTGGCCAATCTCGGATCAGGAGGATGGCTGGCGATCGCCGCATGGGCCGCGCTGGCACTCGGCGTCGTCGTGCTGATCTACACGCACCGGCAGGTCAGGAAGAATCGCCAGCTTAAGGCCGAACAGGTACGCCCGCTGGTGTCCATGTACATGGAGCCGCACGCCGCCGACTGGCACGTCATCGAGCTCGTCGTCCGCAACTTCGGCACCACCGCGGCCTACGACGTCAAGCTCGACTTCGTGAACCATCCGACGGTCGCCGCCTACGAGCACACCGACTTCGACGGGCCACCGGAGCTCGCCGAACTGGATCTCCCCAGCGAACTAAACTTTCTTGCTCCCGGACAGGACTGGCGAACTGTTTGGGACTCGGCGATCAGCCGTGAAGAACTCGGTGGCAACATCCGCTCCCGCTTCGACGGCAAGCTGACCTACTACGACAGGCCTCGGCCGGAACGCGACAAGAACACGTCGAAGCGCTGGGGAAGGCGCCAGACAGTTCGAAACGAGGGTGGTCCTGGACTGGGCGACCCTTCAGCCGGTGCAGCGCCTGGAGTTGATGACGACGCACGACCTGGCCAAGCGGGAGAAGCAGAAGCTGGAGTTGCTCCGCACCGTGCTGACGTACTTCCACTATGCGTCCAAGGAGACCCAGCCCGACGTCTTCCGGGCCGAGATCGATCGGATGAACCGCGCCGTCAAGGAAACCCAGGACCGTTGGCGGACAAGACAGTTCGATCAGACGACGGAACTCGACTTCCCGTGGATCAACAACGGTGCGACAGCCGGGACCGCGCCCGCGACGGCGCCCGGACGGCACCGACATCGGCCTGACGGCGCTCAGTAACATCGGGCTGACGTCCGCCTCGAGGAAGAGAGCCCATGACCAGCACGGTGAGTTACGAGTCGAGCGGGGTCGTTGCGACGATCACGCTCGACGACGGCAAGGTCAACGTGCTGTCGCCCGCGATGCAGCAGAACCTCAAGGAGGCGCTGGACCGCGCCGAGCAGGCCGCCGCGGCGGGTGAGCTCAAGGCGATCGTGCTGGCGGGGAACCAGAAGGTGCTCAGCGCCGGGTTCGACCTCGCCGTCTTCAACTCCGGGGACGCGGCCGCTGCGCTGGGCATGCTGTCCGGTGGTTTCGAGTTGTCGATCCGGCTGCTGACGTTCCCGGTGCCGGTGATCATCGCGGCGACGGGGCCTGCGATCGCGATGGGGTCCTTCATGCTGCTGAGCGGTGACCATCGGGTGGGCTCGGCGAAGTCGCGGTGCCAGGCCAACGAAGTCGCGATCGGCATGGTGCTGCCCATTGCGGCGATCGAGATCATGCGGATGCGGCTCACTCGCGCGGCGTACCAGCGTGCCGTGTCCATGGCGGCGACGTTCGCCGGTGCGGACGCGGTGGCAGGCGGCTGGCTGGACGAGCTCGTCGAACCCGAGCAGGTGTTGGCGCGCGCGCAGCAGGTGGCAGCCGAGGCCGCCGCGACACTGCACGTGAAGGCGCACCGGGCCAGCAAGCTCAAGGCGCGCGACGACGCCCTCAAGGCCATTCAGGCCGGAATCGACGGGCTCCCAGCCGAATTCGCAGGCGGCAACTAGCGTCCCCATTTCGCCGAAACCGTCGTCCCGGTCGCTAACTCGCGCGCTGAGCGACCGTGGCTTCGGTCTCGGCGAGAGTGGAGCGGCGCGTGTCGGTCTCGCGAACTCGCGTCTGAGCGGCTGAGCATGGCTTCGGTCCGGCGAGAGGGAGCGGCGCATGCCGTCAGTCAGCCTCGAGAGTGCCAACGAACATCGGCACTGAGGCACAAGCGGTGAGGGGTGTCAGGGAATCAATCCCCGAATTGCCCGCCTCGCAGCGAAATGCGGAGGTTGAACCGAGAGCACTCGCCAATCGAGAGCACCCGTCAACCGAGTGCACTCGCCAATCGAGCGCACGTAATCAATCGAGAGCGCATCGTCGAGTTTCGCTGCGAGGCGGGCAATTCGGCTGGACACACTCTCCCGCTACGGATGTGACTGATGTGGCGATCTGTCCAGCTGCCGTACCTCGGCGACCAACTGCTCGCACCTCCGCAGGCGACGGCTGAAGCTCGTAGGCGTGGTGATGGCACATCCGGCTGAGCCCGTGCCAGACCCGCTTGGCCCGCTGGCCCACGTCGGCGTCGTCCAGCGCGTCGAGCACCGCCAGTTGGGCCGACGTCGACGGCCGGATGACGGCGGTGACCGCCCACGGACACTGTTCGTCTAGCCAGTCCTCGAATGCGCTGCGCGCCATCACCGCTGCCACCCGCGTCGACCGCGAACCCAGCGGAAGCGTTCCGTCGAGCAGGTGATCGGCGTAGTCGAGCAGGGCGGCGCGATCGGTCATTTCACCGTCTTGGCGAGGTCGGCCACCGCAGTCCTCGTCGCGTTCACGGCGGCCTTGAAGTCGTCGAAGCCTTCGTGCACGCCCTTGTTCGCGACCTTCAGCGCGAGCTTGCGGGCCGACCAGCTGCCGAGCCACGCGTCGAGCGCCGTGTCATCCCCACCGAGCGCCAGCGTCAACCGCGCGCGAATCTTCTTCGCGTCCTCCCACGCAGCCTCCGCCTCCATCCGGGATGCTCCCGCCGTCAACGTGCGCGCCGAGTACACGTCCCAGGCGGTGTACTCGAGCGCGTCTCGGCAGAGGTGTGGGATCGCGCGCCGCTTGACCTCGTCGGGCACGGCTTCGTCGTAGGCGATGGCGGTGGCGTCGTCGAGCGCACGTGAGGCGGGATTGCTCGACTCCTCAATGGAGACAACGGAATTCGCGCTGCGGGTGACCTGGATGACGCGGGCGGGCGCGTCGGCCCGCCGGATGGCGGCAGGCAGGCGGTCGTCATGGGTGAAGACGATCACCTGACGGTCGACGGCGAGGTCGGTCAGACACGGAGAGCAGGCCCTCGATCTTCGACGGGTCCATGGCCTGGATCGGGTCGTCGAGCACGACGAACCGGAACGGGCTCTCGTCGGAGGTGGCGCGCGGGATGAAGATCGCCAGCGCCAGCGCCTGCAACTCGCCTTGGCTCATCACGCCCAGCGCTTCGGTTTCGGTGCCGTCGACGCCGGCCTTCAACACCACCTGCCGGGTGTTCTTCTTGCCCATCAACCTGATGGCGGCAAGGTCGACGTTGCTCTCCTGACGCAGCGCGGCCCAGATCCGCCTCGCCTCGTCGGCCAGCGGCTGAATGCGTTCGTTGCGCAGTCGATCGGTGTTGTCCTGCAACCAGACGAGCGCCTCGGTGGCCACGCTCAGCGTCGGCGCGGTGTGCGCCGCGAGTTCGGCCTTGTCGAGCCAGCCTGCGAGTTCCACCGCAAGCGGCGCCCACGCGTCGTCACGCGCCTCGATGAGGGAGGCCGCCTCCTGGCTCAACGCGCCGTAGGTGGCGCAGAGCTCGGGCAGCGTCGCGTCGACGTGATCGGCGTGGGCGACATCGCCGTCGGTGGTCGTCGAAAACGCTTGATGGGCAAGGCGGGCCGCCGCGATCGTGGTCAACTCGGCGTCCTCGACGGGCGGCGGAGCCACGTCCTCGAGCAGTTTGTTGACCGCCTGCCGGGTCCGGAAGCTCGCCGAGCGCGCCGCCCGCAGCACCTGGGCCGCCTCCTGCTCGCGCACGAGTGCCTCCCGGGCCCGCACCGCCCAGTCGTCGTCGAGAGTGCCGTCGAAGCACACCGGGCACTGCTGCGTGCCGTGCTTGTCGTGGAACTCGACGCCCGTCTCCAGCAGCTGCACGCGGTCGACCGCCAACGCGTCGGTGGTTCGGGTGGCGTCGGCCTCGTGTGCGGCCGCCTCTCGCAGTGCCGCGCACGCCTCAGCGACCTCGGACGGGTCGGGCGTGGTGAGGCCCGCGGCCTGCCGCCACGCCTCGGGAGCCGTCACCGCCGCGCCCTGCGTGATCAGCGGACGCACTTGATCCAGAACGGGTTTCTGCTTCGCGAGCAACGCCGCGGCTTTGGCCGCTCGAGGGTCGTCGAGGCCGTCGAGTCGCGGGCGGAGCGCACTACGCGCGGTTCGCGCGGCGACTCCGGGTTCCTTGAGGGCCTTCACCCTGACATCGAGCCGGACCGTCGCGGTGTTGAGCGCCTCGAGGCCGAGCAACTTGTAGAGCTCGTCGTAGAAGTCGGCGCGCGAGCCCTCGAGGATGCCGCCGAGCTCGTCATAGCTGAGCATGGGCCGGTACATCTCGAGCGCACCCGACCAACCGAGCGCGCTTGGGTCCTCCTGCTTGTGGCCTGCGCGTTGCACCCACCGCTTGCAGTCGTCCACGGGCACTTCGCCGTTCGGCCAGTCGATGCCGAGCGTAGTCTCGCCGCTGCCCTCTTCGGCGAGTCCGATCCGGACCAACGCCTGATCGCCCGCATGCAGGTTTCGCCACGTCCGCGACCACACCGCGTTCTTGCCGTCCCAGCGCGAGTTGATGCCCGTCAGCGCCAGCTCCAGCCCTTCGGCGAGCGTCGACTTGCCCGAGCCGTTGCGCCCCGCGATCACCACGAGGCCGGGGCCCGGTTGCAGCGGCACGGTGACCTTGGCGCCGATGCCGCGGAAGCCCTGCACCGTGATCGAGGTCAGGTAGGCGCCGACCGGGACCTCGTCCTCGTCGGTGGGCGTCGTGAGCGCTTCGACGAGCTTCTTCGGCGTGGCGCCCTCACTGAGCACTTCGGTGAGTTCGTCATCGCCTTCGAACGCGGCGAGGACCACCAACTTCGCTTGCTCACTGAGGCTTTCGTCGCCATCGGCGCGCCGCAGTACGTAATCCTTCAGGTCGACGGACATGCCCGGCTAGGCTTTCGCCGCTTCGTTGACCAAGTCCTCCAAGGTATCGAGCACGCGCTCGAGTTCGTCGACGAGCCACGTGGAGTTGCGCCGCTTGTACACCGCCAGCAGCGACTTGTAATACCAGAGGTGCTTCTGCGGGTCGTCGACGCTGAACCGCTGCCACAACGCGTCTCCGTTGGTGCGGTAGTCGCGCAGGATGGCTCGGGCGTTGTCGAGCTTGTCGGCCAGCGACACCAGGATGGTGGCCTCCGACGCGTAGCCCAGATGGTCGACGTACTTCTTCTTGCGGGTCTCCCACGGTGGCTTCGGCACCTCGTCGGTGTCGCTGCACTCGGACACGATGGTCGCGACGTCGTCGCCGAACTTCTCCCGGATCTCGGCCAGGCGGGGCCGGCCCACCCTGATCCTCGACGGCATCGTGCAGCAAGCCGGCGATGGCCTGGGTTTCGGTGCCGCCGCCCTCGATGACCAAACTGGCGACGGAGATCAGGTGGCCGACGTACGGGATGTCGCCGCCCTTGCGGGTCTGCGTGCGGTGGAGGCCGGAGGCGTATGCGAGCGCCTCGTCGAACCGGGTGCTGAGCTTCGGTGTCGTCGTCTCCGCTGGCATGTAGGTCCCCTGTCTACTCGCTTGGCACACCTTCACTGTCGCACAGCGGTACGACACTCGGGGGCGAGGAGAGCAAATCGCGAAGGAGGTTCCGAGTGTCGGACCCACGCCCTAGGCTGGCGTTGATGGGCCTTCACCTCCACCGTGCGGATCGCACCGACGTACTCGCCACCGGTCTGGGTGACCTGCTCTCCGACCCGCTGCCCGACCCCTTCGCCGAGGAGCTCGTGCTGGTGTCGGCGCGCGGCATGGAGCGGTGGTTGTCGCAGCGGCTGTCGCACGTGCTGGGTCGTGGCGAGGCGGCCGACGGCGTGTGCGCGGGCGTCGCGTTCCGCTCCCCCGCGTCGCTGATCGCCGAGCTCACCGGAACCGTCGACGACGATCCCTGGTCCCCCGACGCCATGACGTGGCCACTGCTGGAGACCATCGACGCCAGCCTCGACGAACCGTGGTGCGAACCCATCGCCACCCACCTCGGGCACTTCGAGACGGGCGAGGAGCGGGAACTGCGGTAGGCCCGCCGGTACGCGGTCGCGCGGCGGCTCGCCGGACTGTTCGCGTCGTATGCGCGCCAGCGTCCGCACTCCAGGAGCGTTGGTTGCGGGCGACGACGCCGAGGGGCTCGCCGACCTGGCGCTGGCAACCGGAACTGTGGCGCACCCTGGTCGGCCGCCGCGACGTCGATCCCCGCACACGCGGCACCGCAAAACCGTTGAGCGGCTGCGCGAATCGCCGATGGACCTGCCGCCGCGGCTGTCGCTGTTCGGGCACACCCGGCTGCCGGTCACCGACATCGACCTGTTGTGCCAGTTGGCCACCCACCACGACCTGCACCTGTGGCTGCCGCACCCCAGCGACGCGTTGTGGCAGGCGTCGACCGACGCGCGCGGTGTCATCCCCCGACGCGACGACAAGGGGCACCGCGACGTCGGGCACCCGCTGTTCGGCACGCTGGGTCGCGATCTGCGCGAGCTGCAGCGCAGCCTGCCCGCCGACGTCGCCTCCGACGAGTACCTGCCCGGCGGGAGCGCCCCGCGACCCTGCTCGGCTGGCTGCAGTCGGACATCGCCGCCAATGCCGTTCGGCCGCAGGGCCGTACGCTCGGCGCCGACGACCGTCGGTGCAGATCCACAGCTGCCACAGTCCGGCCCGCCAGATCGACGTGCTGCGCGAGGTGCTGGTCGGGTTGCTCGCCGACGATCCGACGCTGGAGCCGCGCGACATCCTCGTCATGTGCCCGGACATCGAGACGTACGCACCGCTGATCGTCGCCGGCTTCGGGCTGGCCGACGTCAGCTACACCGGTCACCCCGCGCACCGACTGCGGGTCCGCCTGGCCGACCGCGCGCTCACCCAGACCAATCCGCTACTCGGGGTCATCGCACAACTGCTGGCGTTGTCCGGCGGCCGGGCGACGGCCAGCGAGGTGATCAATCTCGCTCACGCGCAACCGATCCGGAACAGGTTCGCGTTCAGCGACGACGACCTCGTCGCAATCACCGACACTGGTCCGCCAGTCGAACGTCCGCTGGGGTTTCGACAAGGAGTACCGCGAGGAGTACGGGCTGCACGGCATCCTGCACAACACCTGGCGGTTCGGACTCGACCGGATGCTCGTCGGCGTGGCGATGTCGGAGGACGCGAACGCGTGGCTGGGAGAATACGCTGCCACTCGACGACGTCAGCAGCAACCGCATCGAGTTGACCGGACGGTTCGCCGAGTTCGTCGACCGCCTCCAGACAGGTCGTCGACACGCTGTGCGGTGAGCGGACGCTGCGAGAGTGGTTGGGCGCGTTGACCGATGGACTCGCACGCGCTGACCCAGATCTTCACCGCCGACTCCTGGCAGGACGGTGAGGTGCACCGCGAGTTCGGCCGGATACTCGCCGATGCGGGTCCGCGCGACGGCACGCACGCTGCGGCTCGCCGACGTCCGCGCGCTGCTCGAGCGCAAGCTGACGGGCAGACCGTCGCGGGCGAACTTCCGGACCGGCACGCTGACGGTCTGCACGATGGTGCCGATGCGCTCGGTGCCGCACCGCGTGGTGTGCCTGGTGGGCCTCGACGACGGCGTCTTCCCGCGCCAGGGCGCGCGCCGACGGCGACGACGCGCTGGCTCGCGACCCGTTGACCGGCGAGCGGGACATCCGCTCGGAGGATCGCCAGCTGCTGCTCGACGCGATCAACGCGGCGTCGGACACCGTCGTCATCACGTACACGGGCTTCAGCGACTCCTCCGGACAGCACCGGCCACCGTCGGTGCCGCTGCTCGAACTGCTCGACGCGCTCGACGGCACCACACCCGAGACCGTACGCGAGCGGGTGATCACGAACATCCGTTGCAGCCGTTCGACATTCGCAACGTCGAGAAGGGCGCGCTAGGCGTGCCCGGCCAGCCGTTCACCTTCGATGCGACGGTTCCCGCGGCGGCCCGGGCGGCCGTCGGGGATCGTCCCGCGGCCCCCACGTTCGAACCGCGGGAACCGTTGCAGGCACCCACTCTCACCGACGTCACCGTCGACGATCTCGTCACGTTCTTCAAGAATCCCGTCAAGGGGTTCTTCCGCGCGCTGGACTACACGCTGCCGTGGGACGTCGACGGGTTGAAGGACGACATCCCCGTCGGGCTGGACAGCGCTCGAGAAGTGGGGGGTGGGCCAGCGGTTGTTGGACGACCAGCTGGAGGCATCCCGGCAAAACGTCGCCGCCCACATGGAATGGCGCCGAGGCACGGTGCCACCGGGAAAGCTGGGCTGGACGCAGGTCGACGCGGCTGCTGGAGCAGAGCGACCCCATCGCGAAGGCCGCCGAGAGTCACCGCTCCGGCGAGCCCCGACCGTACGACGTCGACGTCGGCGTCGACGACGGGCCTGCCGCCTCGTCGGCACCGTCAGCCCGGTCTACTTCGACGGGCTGGTGTCGGCCACCTACTCGAGACTCGGTCCCAAAGCACGTCGTCGAAGCGTGGATCCGGCTGCTCGCGTTGAAGGCCGCCGTGCCCGACGAGGGTTGGACGGCCTGCTGTTTCGGGCGGGGGCGCAATCTTCGGTATCCGGTGAACGAGCGCTCGTTCGCGGCGCCCGACGATCCATCTGGTCATCGCTGCGCGATCTGGTCGCGATCTACGACGCCGGCCGGCGCGAGCCACTGCCACTGCCGTTGAAGACATCGTACGCGTGGGCGAATGCCCGGTGGAACGAACGCGATCCAGCGAGGCGGCCGACAAGGAGTGGTCGGAAGCGACTACGGCGCCAAGGAGACAGGATGAACCCGCGCACGTCCGCGTGTGGAAGGAGTTCGCGCCGCTGTCCGTGCTACTCGGGCCGCCGCGTGCCGGCGAGGAGTTCGACGGGGAGCACACCCGACTGGGTGCGCTCGCGATGCGGCTTCTGGCGGCCGCTGTTCGTCGCGGAGGGCCCGTGAACCCGCTTGCCGGCTTGCCTTGGCGATCTTGCCCGCCCCCGCAACGACGACCGTGCTCGAGGCCAGTGCCGGCACCGGCAAGACGTATGCGCTGGCCGGCCTCGTCACCCGGTACGTCGCCGAAGGCGTTGCGACGCTGGACGAGATGCTGCTGATCACGTTCAGCAGGGCCGCCAGCCGTGAGTTGCGGGAACGGGTGCGCGGCCAGATCGCCGAAGCGGCAACGGCGTTGGACGGCGAGCTCCCGGCCGAGTCCAGCGAGCTCGATTCGCCATCTGCACGGGCTCCGACACCAGCGGAGCGCGTGGAGCGTCGGACGCGGTTGCGCGACGCGTTGGCGACGTTCGACGCGGCCACCATCGCCACCACCCACGAGTTCTGTCTGCTGGTGCTGAAGTCGCTGGGCATCGCAGGCGACACCGACGCCACGGTGACGTTGGTCGAGAGTCTCGACGATGTCGTCCGCCAGATCGTCGACGACATCTACCTGGAGACCTACGGCGGCAACGACAAACCACCGAGGCTGAGCCACCCGGACGCCCTGCGGGTCGCGCGGGCCGCCGTCAACGACCCCAGCGCGCAGCTGCACCCGCTGCATCCCGAGTCGGGGTCCGAGGACGACGAGCGGGTCACGTTCGCGCACAACGTGTGCCGTGAACTCGAACGCCGCAAGCGCAGGCTGGCCATCCTCGGCTTCGACGACCTGTTGAGCCGGCTGGCCACCGCGCTGGAGAGCGACGACTCCCCCGCGCGCGAGCGGATGCGGACGCGCTGGCCCATCGTGATGGTCGACGAGTTCCAGGACACCGACCCGGTGCAGTGGGACGTGATCCGGCGGGCGTTCGGCGGGGCGTCGACGCTCATCCTCATCGGCGATCCCAAACAGGCGATCTACGGGTTCCGCGGCGGCGACATCGTCACGTACTTGAAGGCGCGCGACTCCGCGGGCGAGATCTCGACCCTGGACAGGAACTGGCGCAGCGACAAGGCGTTGGCGACAGCGTGCACGTCGTGCTCGGCGGGCGCCGCGCTGGGGCATCCGAAGATCGTCGTGACCGACGTCGTCGCCCAACATCCCGACCGCCGTCTCGTCGGGGCGCCCGGCGATGCGCCGTTCCGGCTGCGGGTGGTCAGCCGCGAGGGCTTCGCGGTGTCGAAGCGCAAGAACTCCATCGGAACGCCGAGGATCTTCGCGCCACATCGGTGCCGACCTCGCCGGCGACATCGGGACCCTGCTGGCCAGCACCGCCACCTATTGCGACCGACGCCGTCGCGCCAGCGACGTCGCGGTCATCGTCGAAGCACACAAGGACGCCCGCGCCTGCCATCAGGCGCTGGCTGTCCGCCGGCATCCCGGCGGTCTACTCCGGCGACCGGCACGTGCTGTGTCGAAGGCAGGCGACGACTGGATGTGTCTGCTGGAGGCGTTCGATCAGCCGAACCGCGTCGGCCTGGTGCGAGCGCCGCGGCCCACGATGTTCTTCGGCAAGACCGCCGAGGACCTTGCCAACGACAGCGATTCGCTCACCGATGAGAGTCGCCGACACGTCTGCGTGCATGGATCGACCTCGCGAACAAGCGCGGCGTGGCCGCCGTCTTCGAGGCCGCCCAGTTGGAGGACATGGACGCGCGCGTGCTCGGCGTGCAGCGCGGCGAGCGCGACATGACGGACCTGGCGCACGTCTGCCAGCTGCTTCAGGGGCCGCACACGACGAGCATCTCGGATTGCCCGGGCTGCGCGATTGGCTGCACCGCAAGCGCGAGGACAGCACGAAGAGCAGTCAGGCTGAGCACCATCGACGACTGGACCGCGACACCGCGGCCGTGCAGATCATGACGGTGCACGCCAGCAAGGGTCTGGAGTACCCGATCGTGTACCTGCCGTTCGCCTTCACGCGCAGTTCCAACAGGCCGACGACGCGTTGCTGTTCCACGACGAGGACGACGCCCGCTGCCTGTACGTCGGCGGCGAGGAACACCGCGGACCGCGCGCAGGTGGAGCCGCTGTACCTGACAGGAGGAGGCACGCAACAACATCGGCTGACGTATGTCGCGCTGACCCGCGCTCAGTCGCAGGTCGTCGCGTGGTGGGCACCGGATCGGACGAAGTCTAGCGGCGGGCTGTCGCGGCTGATGCGCTGATCGCAATCCCGGCGAAGCCCACGTGCCGCGACAGTGCGATCCGGAAGTCACCGACGACGCCGAGGTGATGGCGCACTTCAAGGACGTGGGAGCAGGCCGGTGGCCCGTCGTCGAGCGCGTCCGTCGTGGTGGAAGCCCCCGCACTTCCCACTCCCTTCGTTCCAGACGACCTGTCCGCCAGGCACTTCGACCGCTCCGTGGACACGTCGTGGCAGCGCACCTCGTACTCCGCGTTGATCCGGGAGACGCAGGTGGTCACCGTCGAATCCGAACCCGAGGAGACCGGACACGACGACGAGTCGGGCGACATCCCGGTGGACTTCTCGACGTCTCCTGGCGCCGACGTCCCCTCGCCGATGGCCGAGCTCCCCGGCGGGCGGGAGTTCGGCAACCTCGTCCACGGCGTCCTCGAACACGTCGATCCGTTCGCACCGGACCTCACCGCGGAGTTGACGGCGCACATCGCCGAGCAGCTGGTGCGCTCGCCCGTCGACGTCTCGCCCGACGTGCTCGCCGCGGCGATGCTGCCGATGCACGACACCCCGCTCGGACCGCTGGCGCCGGGCCTCGTGCTGCGCGGCATCGGCCTCCCGGATCGACTGTGCGAGTGGAACTTCGAGTTCCCGATGGCCGGTGGGGACGCCCGGGGCGCGGCGCCGGACATACTGATGTCGCACGTGGGCGAGTTGGTGCGCGCCAACCTGCCGTCCGACGACCTGCTCGCCCCGTACGCCGATCGGCTGCTCGACGAGCAGTTGGGCCGCAAGTCGCTGCGCGGCTATCTGAGCGGTTCGGTCGACGTGGTGCTGCGCGTCCCCGATGGCCCATCCGAACGGGCGGGGCCATCGGGCCGAAAGTACATAGTCGTCGACTACAAGACCAACCGGCTCGGCGACTCGGACCGGCCGCTGACCGCCGCCGACTATGGTCGCCCGCAGCTGGCCAACGCCATGATGCACAGCGACTACGTGCTTCAGGCGTTGCTGTACAACGTTGTGCTGCACCGCTTCCTGCGCTGGCGGCAGCCCGGGTACCACCCAGAGCGTCATCTCGGCGGCGTGATGTACCTGTTCGTGCGCGGCATGTGCGGACCGGACACCCCGGTGGTCGACGGTCACCCGGCGGGCGTGTTCAGCTGGCAGCCGCCCGCGGCACTCATCCTCGAACTGTCCGACCTGCTCGACCGGGGACAGGTGGCCGCATGACCGGCAAGCGGGATCGCTCGTGACCATCGAATCCGTCGAGCCCGACACCGCATCCGACGCGGTCGACGCCGCGCACTGGCGATTTCCGCAGGGCGCCACCGGTTTACTGCGGACGTTCGCCGAAGCCGGGGTGATCGAGGCGGCCGACGTGCACGTCGCGCGGCGGCTGACGACGCTGGCGAAGGACGGGGACGAATCCGTCGCGTTGGCGATCGCACTGGTGGTGCGCGCGGTGCGCGGCGGGTCGGTGTGCCTGGACCTGCCGGACGTCGAAGGGCAGGTCGGGCTGGACACGCTGCCATGGCCCGAGGCGTCGGGATGGCTGGCCGCGGTGAAGGCGAGCCCGCTGATGGGCACGGCGACGGTACCTCCGGTGCTGCACCTGTACGAGGAACGGCTGCTGTACTTCGACCGCTACTGGCGCGAGGAGCAGCAGGTCTGCGCGGACTTGCTGGCGCTGGCGTCGCAGACGGCGGTGCCGGACGTCGCGGCGACGCTGGATCGGCTGTTCCCGCCGCCCGATTTCGTCGAGCAACGAGCCGCGGCGGAGATCGCACTCGCGCAGTCGGTGACGGTGCTGACGGGCGGCCCCGGCACGGGCAAGACGACGACGGTCGCGCGACTGCTGGCGCTCTTCGCCGAGCAGGCGCCCGGTGGTCGGCTGCGAATTGCGTTGGCGGCGCCCACCGGAAAGGCCGCGGCCCGGCTGCACGAGGCGGTGTCGGCGGAGGTGGCGCGGCTCGACGAGGCGGACCGTACCGGGCTGGAGGAATTGCACGCGGTCACGCTGCACAGCCTGCTGGGGTCGCGGCCGGACAACTCGAACCGGTTCCGCAGGAATCGGTCGAATCGCCTGCCGCACGACGTGATCGTGGTGGACGAGACGTCGATGGTGTCGTTGACGATGATGGCGCGACTGCTCGAGGCGGTGCGACCCGAGACGAAGCTGCTGCTCGTCGGCGACCCGGACCAGCTGGCGTCGGTGGAGGCCGGTGCGGTGCTGGCGGATCTGGTGGACGGGCTGTCGGGGCGCGCCGACGTGCGGATCGCGGCGCTGACGACGAAGCACCGGTTCGGCGAGCACATCGGCGCGCTGGCCGAGGCGATCCGCGTCGGGGACGCCGACCGCGCGATCGACCTGCTGCGTGCGGGCGAGGCGGAGATCGACTTCATCGAGTCCGACGAACCCGCGCGGCTGCGCAACGTCCTGGTGCCCCACGCGTTGTCGGTCCGAGAGGCCGCGGTGCTTGGCGACGGCGTCGAGGCGCTGCGCCGGCTCGACGAGCACCGGTTCCTGTGCGCGCACCGGGCGGGTGAGCACGGCGTAGCGCACTGGAACCGGCAGGTCGAGCGCTGGTTGGCCGACGAGACGGCCCAATCGTTGTGGACGCAGTGGTACGTCGGTCGGCCACTGCTGGTGACGGCCAACGACTACGGGCTGAAGATCTTCAACGGCGAGACCGGCGTGGTGGTCGCGGGCCCCGACGGCGAACGCGTGTTCATTGCGAGTGCCTCTGGGCCGCAAGACTTCTCGCCGAGCCGGCTCGGCGACGTCGAAACCATGCACGCGATGACGATCCACAAGAGTCAGGGCTCGCAGGCCAACGAGGTGACGGTGCTGATGCCGCCGGTGCAGTCTCGGCTGCTGACCCGCGAACTCTTCTACACCGCGGTGACGCGCGCGAAGCGCAAGGTGCGCGTGGTCGGCTCGGCCGACGAGGTGCGCGCGGCGATCGACCGCCGGGCGGTGCGCGCGACGGGGTTGGCGTTGCGGCTGCGTGGGTGAATTTGCCGCAAGAGTTGTCCCACTACTTCTTTGAGCACTTGCGCCACACCGAATTCTCGAGACAATCCCACCCACCTTCGTAATCGGTGGCCGCTTCGACGGCGTGCGTGGTGGGCGGGGCGACTCGCGAAAGGCCTCGCGTGCCGCCGTGGTGGTGACCGTCGCGGTAGGTCGCTGCGCGCCCGTCATCAGCCTTCGCGGTAACGGATACGGGATTCTTGTCCAAGTCCAGCGAGAATCGATAGGGAATCAAGCCTCCACATTGTCCGCCGGTGTAGGGGTACGTGCCCTGCGGCGGCGGGGTTCTCGAGATCACGTCCACCGATATGTCGTTCACCACGACCGTGTGCCCGTTCAGACCCTGCAGGGTGACGACGACGTAATTACCGGATGCCGGGATGCCCCCGTTGGCCGCAGCCCACGCGTCCTTGTCGTCGTTGGGCATCACGCCGGGTAATTCGGACGGCTTCTGATCGAATACCCATCCCGCTTGACCGGTCGAACAGGTGAAGGCAAACGAAGGAACCGACACTACGGCGGAGAGCTGTTCTTCAGGACTCACCTTGGCGAAGAACCAGTGTCCGGCCGACGTGGCAATCCACGCGACCAGCGGGATCACGACTGCCGACGTGAGCACCCCGCCCAGCCACACGGCTGGCCTGTTCCAGCGCTTCGTGGAGACCACCCGATCGTCGACGATTGGGGGTTTCGGCGCTGGCGGCGGGGAGATGTCGAACAGTCGCGAGGTGTCACCACGCACGTAGAGCACGGGCGTTACCCATTCCAAGCTGTCGCCACCGAGCATGCTGACACGTCCGCTCTGCACGGCCTGATCGACAGTGTCGCCCTTGGCCAGCGACTCGTAAAAACCTCGCGCGAAGGTGACTGCAGATGCGTCACTGACGGTGAACTGCATCGCCGCCACCGCGCTCGTCCCGCGCCTCACCAACGTCGCCGCGCTACTGGAGAAGACGTCCCGCGTTCCCGTGCGGCCGGACTGACACGAGTTGAGCACGACCAACCGCGGCTGAGCACCACCCTGATTGAGCAAGTCCGCGAAGCGATCCGCGTCCACCATGTGCGATCGGCCCGCTGCATCGACGAGCGCGATCATTCCCTCGTGGGCGTCGTCGTCATACTCACCGTGCCCGATGAAGTGCAACACGTGCCAGGTTTCGTCCCGAAGCTTGGCATGGACCGAGTCCCAATCTGGCCGATCCACCCACTCGACGTAGATGAGCCCCTTGGCTACGAGTCCCGCCAGCGCGTCGGACAGCCGGGCCTTTTCCTCGTCGACCGCGAGCGGCGGCAAATCAGAAGGGGACGACACCAACCCCAGAATGCGTAGCGGCAGTTTCACCGCGAGTGGGATGGGAACACTGGTGGCCGCGACGTGACGAACCAAAGGCTCGTTGCAACACACGAATTCGTCATTCTTGCTGTCGTACATCGCCTCCCATGGCAGGCTGGCCAGCTTTGCATCGCTCAGCCGCAATACCAACCGCAGCTTGTCGCTTCGTTCGCTCGCCACGGCGTAGCTGGCGCGATAGGCGCTGCCCACTTCCCCCGAGAACACCGCGTCAAACAACTGCCTTCCGACGTCCCGCAGCAGTTGTTCGCCCGGCGAGCCGGGGCCGCCCGCGTCGATGGATTCCCGCACCGCCTGCTCGAGCATCTGGCAGGCCGCAGCGAGCGAGGTCACGTCGAGTCGGGCGACGACGCTGGGTTCCCCGATGAGGGAATTCAGCACGCGCACCGAGATTTCACCATCGGTCGCGCCGGGATCGATCGCGATCTCGAACGGATAAGCCACGTTGGCCCCCTGTCGTGCAATCCCCGTCCATGCGCACGTACCGCGTTGGCGCGCATGCCTAGGCCAACCTTATGGCCGAGGCGACCCGATCATTCGGTGATTGAACGAGCTCCGAAAGGAATTCTCGGCCATCACCGCTGGTTGATGATGGTGTGCTTGACCAACGGGGAATTGCCACGGGATTTCATGCCGGCGAACTGGATGTTCAGCGCCGCGCCGGAGTCCAAACCCAGGCCGCGCGATTGTCGACGATGGTCGCCCGCGGCGAACTCCGTGGCGGGATCGCGGCGTTCCTCGCGAACGCGACGTTCGCGGCGGTCACCGCACGGGACCGGGCGGGCCGGCTGTGGACGTCGCCGTTGGTCGGATCACCCGGCTTCCTCACGGCCGCTTCGCCGACGTCGCTGGTGATCGCCGCTACACCCAATGCCGAAGACCCGCTTCACGATCTGCCCGGCGGCCAGCAGGTCGGATTGATCGTGATGGACTTCGCGGCCCGGCGCAGGCTCCGGATCAACGGCACGTTGTCCACCGTCGACGCCGGCGGGCTGACGGTCGACGTGGTCCAGGCCTACGGCAACTGCCCTCAGTACATTCACCCGCGCCAGCTTCGGCGCGACGAGCCCGTTCACGATGACCCGACGCTCGTCCGGCACGCCGGCGCGCTCGAGCCAGACGACGTCCATCAGCTCCAGTCGGCCGACACGTTCTTCCTCGGGACCACCCATCCCGACTACGGCAACGACGCGTCCCACCGCGGCGGACCCGCGGGCTTCGTGCGCGCCGACGCGCATACGGTGTGGTGGCCAGACTTCCCGGGCAACAACATGTTCAACAGCCTCGGGAACATTTCGGTCGACCCCGCGACGGCACTGCTGTTCGTCGACTTCCACAGTGGCCGCACCGTTCAGCTGTCCGGCCGGGCCGTCCTGCAGTGGGGTGAGGCCCGCGACGAGCGCAGTGTTCGGTTCAACGTCGACGACGTGGTGGTGACGTCGCGACCCGCCTTGACAGCGCGCGAGGCCACTCGCCCCTGACGTCAGTTCCATCCTCCTTCGAAATTCGTCGACACGTGAGCGGCCTGCGTGGTGGCAGCGACCCGGAAGGGTTTGCCGCCGTTGGTGATCGGCGTGTGTCCTTCGAAGCCGTCGGAGATCCAGTCCAGGGTGGCCGTCCACTCGCAGGTGCACTTGTCGGTGACGGCGGCCAGATGCCACACCTCCGGTTCGGATCCGCTCACGACGTGCGGCAGATCAACCGGTCGGCGCGGCTCGCCTTCGACGAATCCCTCGTCCGGCAGCGCGGTCACCGATACGGGCTTCGTATCCAGATCCAGGTCGAACCGGTACGGGAACAAGCCTCCACAACTTCCGATGGTGTACGGGTAGGTGCCGTGCAGCGGCTCGCGTCGCGAGACCACCTCGACCGAGATGCCGTTCACCACGACGGTGTGCCCGTTCAACCCCTGCAGGGTGACCACGACCATGTTTCCCGACGCCGGGACTCCGCCGTTGGCCGCTGCCCAGCCGTCGACGTCGGCGTCGGGCAGCACGCCAGGCAGCTCGGACGGCGGCTTGTCGAACACCCAGCCCTGCCCACCGGTGATGCAGCTGTGCGCAGGCGAGGGGACCTGTACGAAGGCGGAAAGGTACGCCTCGGGAGTGACGCGGCTCGCTTCAGGCTCGCCGTTCCCGCGGGGCCCGGGACCGGCCGAGGTCGCCATCCAGACGACGAGTCCGATGACGACCGCCAATGCGAGCGCACCCCCCAGTAAGACGGCCGGCCTGTTCCACGGCTTCGCGGGGGCGTCCGCCGGCCGCGGTTGGCCAGTCGGTTGCGCGGCCACCGGCGACGTGACGTCGAAGAGTTTCGACGTGTCACCGCGTACGTAGAGCACGGGGGTGACCCATTCCAGGCTGTCGCCGCCGTGCATGCTGACGCGTCCGCTCTGCACGGCGGTTCCGATGCTGTCGCCCTTGGACAGTGATGCGTAGAACCCTCGTGCGAAGTCGACCGCGGCAGGGTCGCTGACGGTGAACTGCATCGCCGCCACCGCGCTGGTACCGCGCCTCACCAAGGTCGCCGCGCTGCTCGAGAAGACGTCGCGCGTTCCGGTGTGGCCGGACTTGCACGAGTTGAGCACGACCAGCCGCGGCTGAGAAGTGCCCTGATTGAGCAGGTCGGCAAAGCTGTCCGCCTTCACCATGTGCGCGCGGCCGTCCTCGTCGACCAGGGCGATCGTGCCCTCGTGGGCTGCTTCGTCGTAGTCACCGTGTCCGATGAAGTGCAGCACGTGCCACGTCTCGTCGCGAAGCCTGGTGTGCACCGATTCCCAATCGGCCCGGTCCACCCACTCGAGGTGAACGAGCCCCTTGTCCACCAAGTCCGCCAGCGCCTGGGACAGTCGAGCCTTTTCGTCGTCGACCGCGAGCCGGGCCATGTTCGTTGGGGACGAGACCAAGCCGAGGATGCGCAGCGGCGGATCGACTGAGAGCGGAATCGGAATGCTTGACGCGGCGACGTGACGCACCAACGGCTCGTTGCGGCAGACGTATTCGTCGTTTCGACTGTCGTACATCGCCTCCCACGGGAGGCTGGCCAGCCTGGGATCGATCAGTCGTAAGACCAAGCCCAGCTTGTCCTTTCGGTCGCTCGCAACGGCGTAACTGGAGCGATACGCGGTGTCGACCTCCCCCGAGAACACCGCGTCGAACAACCGCTTTCCGATGTTCTGCAGCAGCTCCTCCCCCGGCGATTCGGGCTGACCGGGCTCGACGGGTCGTTGCAGCGCGCGCTCGAGCTCTTCGCAATCCGCAAGCACCGCGGTGACGTCGAGTCGGGTCACGACGCTGGGTTGGCCCCCGCTGAGCGAATCCAGCACGCGAACGGAGAGCTCACCCTCCGTGGGTCCGGGATCGACTGAAATCTCGAACTGATAAGCCATTTCGCCCCCCTCCGTCATGCATCCCCGTCAAAAGCGAAGGGTAGACGTTTGCGCCCCGCGTGCGGGGGTAACAGCCCACTATGTTGCGCATACTCGGACAGGCTCGTTGGGCAGGTGGCGGAGTCGGCGTTGTCGATCGTCGGGATTCGGATCGGCACCGAGGAGCCGCAGCACGTCAGCAAGCCGCTGGCCGAGCACGTCGAAGTGCGTCGTTACCCAGCTCGGATCGCCGCCGAGACCACGGTCACCGGCGACGACGAGGACGCTGCCCGCAGCGAGGGCTTCCGGCGGCTGGCCGGCTACATCTTCGGCAAGAACCACCGCACGGACGACATCGCGATGACGGCTCCCGTCGTGCAAGCACGGGCCAACCAGAAGATCGCGATGACCGCGCCGGTGGCTCAGACCACGGACGCGTCAGAGGTTGGAAGCGGTTGGGTGATCAAGTTCTTCATGCCGTCGAAGTGGACGATGGATGCGCTGCCGACACCCGACGACGAGCGCGTGCGACTCACCGACGTGCCCACCGAGACCTACGCGGTGCTGACCTTCAGCGGAGACCGCGGTCCGCGCGCCGTGCGGGACCGCATCATCGAACTCGAAGACGTGTTGCACGCCAGCGACATCGACATCACGGGCGAGGCCGCGGCCTGGTTCTACGATCCGCCGTGGACGTTGCCGTTCCGCCGTCGCAACGAGATCGCGATCCCGGTCGACGCCTAGCGCGGCCATCGACGGCGACATCCGGTTCTGCGCAGCGATGGCCCCGGTCGAATTGGTGATCCCCGTCGTCAACTGGGTACTGCTCAAGTGGTCGATTCGGGTTGCCCACCTCTGAGCGAATTCGCCGCACGCAACGCGGCAGAGTCGCTCAGAGGCGGGCTACTACGACACACAGCTGCGGGCGTCGACCGTCGCCCCGCGCAACGGGCAGCCAGAAAGCTAGCCCGCGCGCAGTTGTGTGTCGTCCCGATGCTCGTCCTTCCAACGCTGCTCGACCCGCTTCACGCGGTGGTGTTCGAGCGCGATCAGGATCACGCCCGCCGTCACCAGCGCTCCGGCGATGAGGCCCAGCCCCATGGAGAGGTCGGTCCGGCCATAGGCGGTCGAGGCAACGCAGCCGGCGATCATGACCGTGCCGATCATGATCAGGATCAGGCCCGGAAGCCACAACGTGTCGATGAACGATTCACCCGCGTGCGGTTGCGTCGTGCGGGAGTGATCCACGGGATCGCGGTACGCACCCTTCATCTGCATCTCCTTTCGGGAAAGAGATGCCCCTCAGCGTACGCCTGTTGTGAAGTGCGTCACAGCCGCGGATCGACGGGTTCCGATTCGAGCGCCAGCACCGCGAACACGCACTCGTGGATCCGCCACAGCGGTTCGCCGTCGGCGAGCCGGACGAACGCCTCGAGACCCATCGGACCCCCGGTGGGTTCGCCGCGAGGAGCTCGCGCAGCTGGCCGGGATCTCGGTCGACCACATCACCCGCCTGGAGCAGGGCCGGGCGACCAGTCTGTCCGAGCAGGTGCTACTTCCTCGGCGCCGTCGCCACTCAGACCCTCGTCGGTTGACGCGAGGGCTCGCCCCCCTGCGTTAGAGCACCAGAATCAAGACCACCACCGCGAGCGCAACTACGACGACGAGCAGCAGCGCGATCAACAGCGCTCTGGACCGAGTGGAGGCGCGCTTAGGCGCGGCAAACTGCGAGTGGTAGTCATCCGTTGAGCTACCGTGGCTTTCCCACGATCGTGAAACAGACGATCCAAGAACGGGTTCAGGCCGGCCGGCGTCGCGAGGAGGCGGCGACCACGACGCCGGGGGCGGTGCGGCGGACGCTCGCGGGGCCGGCGGCGGTGCGGCGGAAGGCCTCGCCATGGGGGCCGGAGGCGGTGCTGCCGGACGTCTCGCCATCGGAGGTGGAGGTGCTGCGCCGCGGGGCGCCTGCATGGGCGGCGGAGGCAAGGTCGCAACCGGCGCTCCGTAACTGACTCCTCCGGCGTTGCCGTATGCACCTAGCGGGCGAACGTCCAACGAACTCGCACCCAGGACATACGTCAGCTCCTCCACGCGTGCAACCCGTTCCGTCGCCAGCCTGATCTCCGCCAACAGACGGCGGCCGTAGAACACCCGGACCATGACCCGAGACAAGCCCACCGATGGCGCTGTCAGCGTGGGGGTGAGGCTGAAAACGACCGTCCTCGAGTCCAAGTCGGGTAGCAACTCGATTTCGGCGAAGTCGCCGCCGCACACACTGTCTGGGTAGCTAACGAAGTCGACGTCATAGTGCTCGGACAGCACGGCTACACACAGGATCGCAGGCAGCAACCGGCCGTCCTCGTCGGTCGGAAACGTCATCGGGAAGGTCGTCTGGCGGGCGTCGGACTTCTTGATCTCGTCGCCGCTGGCAAGCCGGGCCGGCAGTTCGCCGCGCAGGCCCTTGCTGTCGATTCGGGAAATCTTCACGCGGACTTCGGTGCTACTACGTTCGGCAACTTCACGGGGCATCGCTGCTTCGAGGCGTCGCTCGCGCGTCGTGTCGGCGGGCGAGGGCCGTCGGCGTGCGGGCGAACCCGACCAGGCGAGCGCGGGCACGATGCTGGCACAGTGCTGCTGCAGCGCCGCGACTGCCTGGTCGAAGTACTCCGGGTAGAACTTGACGCCTTGCCGGGTCGTTATCCCTCGGATGTCATATGGCAGTTCATCGGTCGGCGGCAGTCGGATGCCTTCGTATAGGACGAGCGCGATCGGTTTGTCGAGCGCCAGCGCCAGCGACACCTCTCTGCGGATCCAGTCGTCGTGTTGAGCCAGCCGGGCGCGGTCAAACGTGTGCACTGTCACGACGAGCACGAAGATGGCGCACGCGCGCACCTTGGCCAGAAGTTCGCGCTCGTAGTCGTCGGAGCTGATCTTGCGATCGATGTAGACCTCGCCGCCGAACCTTGCCTCCAGCCGCTCCTGTAAGCGGTGTGCAAACGGCCAATCCCGGTTGCGGTAACTGATGAAGATCAGTCGCTCTTGGTTGTCAGGCAAACTCAACCCCCCAGCATCCCCCTGGACGACAGTATGCCCGCTGGCGGCGCGCCAGCTCAGTGGTTTGCGGCCAGGGCCTGTCGCGCGTAGGCCCGCACATCGGCGTCGCCGTCGTCGAGCGCGCCAGTCAGCGCCTCCCGGGCCGCCTCCTCGGACGATGCCCACCGGGTCAGGCTCAACACGGCAGCCTTGCGGACGTCGAGGTGCGGATCGGACAGCGCCCGCGACAGCGGCGGCACGGCGGTCGTCGGGGACGGGGCTCCGGCGAGCGCCCGGGCGGCGCCTTGCCGGATCTGCCACGCCGACGCCGCGAGCGCGCTCTCGACGGACCTCACGTCGACGTCGTCCCAGCCGATCGACCCCATCGCGGCGAGCGCCGCGGCGCGCACCAGCGGGTCGAGGTCCTCGATCAACCCGCGGACCGCTTCGGCCCCCGTGCGCAGCGTGCCGAGCCCGTTGGCGACGGCGATGCGTACTTCGCGGTTGGCGTCGTTGCGGGCCGCGGCCACCCCGTCGGCGTCGTCGACGGAGACCAGCGCGCGGACGGCTTCGATGCGCACGCGGTGGTCCTGGTCGGCGAGCGCGTGCCGGTACTGCTCGGCGTCGCCGACGCGGCGGGAACTCACGACGTAGACGGCGACCCCGCGGACGACGGGATCGTCCGAGCCAAGCAGCCTTTGGACGGGGCCTGCGTCGGGCAGCACCTCGACGAGTTCGCGGATGCCGTCGGCGGCCACGCGGCGCACCTCGACGTGCTCGTCGCTCAGCGCCGCCAGCAGCGCGGGCGCGTAGCCGTCGGGCAGGTGCTCGGTGACCACGTCGACGGCAGTGCGCCGCACGCCGGGGTCGGGATCGGTGAGGAACGGCCGAAGCTGCTCGATCGTGGGCTCGTCGAGCGCGAGCACGGCGGCGATGCGCGGCGACGGCGGGTGCGCTGCGGCACCGTCGCGCACCCGGGACACCTCAGACGCAGGGGCCTGCCCGCCGACGAGCGCCGGCTGGTGGACGTGGATGGGTTCGGTTTCCCCGCTGGGCAATTCGTCGAGTCCGGGGACCGGCACGAAGTACGGTGCGACGGGGCGCTTGAGGAACTCGATGTCCCCGTCGGCGGACTTGCGGAGGTTCAGGTGGTAGCGCCACTCGACGTCGTCGCGCTCGGGGGTGTCGCTGCGGTCGTGGTACAGCCCCCAGCGCGATTCGGTGCGGGTGAGCGACGACCGGGCCGCCAGTCTCGGCGCAGTCGCGGATGAACGACACCTCGACCGCGCGCATCAGCTCATGGGGCGTGGTGGCGCCGATGCCCGCGATCTCGTCGCGCATGCGGTCGAAGGTCTGCACGGCGATCGACAGCTTGGCGGCGGTCTTCGGCGGCGCGACGTAGTCGTTGACGAAGCGGCGCAGCTTGTATTCGACCTGCGTCTGCGGCGGGCCGTCGGGATGCCGCAGGGGCCGGTAGATCAGTTCGTGGGCCGCTGCGATCTGGTCGGCCGGGAGCACGTCCGGTGCGGGGCCGTCAACATATGTTGACGCCGCGTGCGCGCCAGCCAGGTCCCCGTAGACGAAGGCGCCGATCATGTAGTTGTGCGGCACGCAGGCCAGATCGCCCGCCGCGTACAGCCCGGGGACGGTGGTGCGGGCATGCTCGTCGACCCAGACGCCGGACGCGGAATGCCCACTGCACAAACCGATTTCGGAGATGTGCATCTCGATGTCGTGGGTGCGGTAGTCGTGGCCGCGGTTGGCGTGGAAGGTGCCGCGGGTGGGTCGCTCGGTGGTGTGCAGGATGCCCTCGAGCGTGCTCAGGGTCTCGTCGGGCAGGTGACTGACCTTGAGGTAGATGGGCCCGCGGGCCGATTCGATCTCGTTTCGGACCTCGGACATCATCGCACCCGACCAGTAGTCGGAGTCGACGAACCGCTCCCCCTGCGCGTTGACCTGATAGCCGCCAAAGGGATTCGCGACGTAGGCGCAGGCCGGCCCGTTGTAGTCCTTGATCAACGGATTGATCTGGAAGCACTCGATTCCCGACAGTTCGGCGCCCGCGTGGAAGGCCATCGAGTAGCCGTCGCCCGCGTTGGTCGGGTTCTCGTAGGTGCCGTAGAGGTAGCCCGACGCAGGCAGCCCGAGCCGACCGCAGGGTCCGGTGGCGAGGATGACGGCCTTGGCGGCGACGACGACGAACTCGCCGGTGCGGCTGTTCAGCGCGGCCGCGCCGACGGCCCGGCCGTCCTCGGTCAGCACGCGCACCGGGACCAGTCGGTTCTCGATGCGGATCTTCTCACGCATCGATTTCTGCCGCAGCACCCGGTAGAGCGCCTTCTTGACGTCCTTGCCCTCGGGCATGGGGAGCACATAGGAGCCGGAACGGTGGACGCGGCGCACGGCGTACTCGCCGTGTTCGTCCTTCTCGAACTTGACGCCGTACCGCTCCAGCCGCTGCACCATCGCAAAACCGCGCGTCGCCGTCTGATAGATGGTGCGCTGGTTGACGATTCCGTCGTTGGCGCGGGTGATCTCGGCGACGTAGTCCTCGGGCGTGGCCTTGCCGGGGATGACGGCGTTGTTGACGCCGTCCATGCCCATGGCCAGTGCGCCGGAGTGCCGCACGTGGGCCTTCTCGAGCAGTAGCACCTGGGCGCCGTGCTCGGCGGCGGTGAGCGCGGCCATCGTTCCGGCCGTGCCGCCACCGATAACGAGCACGTCGCACTCGAGCCGGACGGCGTCTTCGATTGCGGGGGCTTCCACTAGCTGATCAACTCCGAATGGTCGAGTGCGGCGATGACTTCGGCCCGCAGTGCGGCGAAACCGTATTCCCTGTCGTTAACTCGCTCGCTCAACGACAGGGAATTCGGTTTCGGCGAGGCGCCACTGCACGTTGCCGCAAGACCGACGGCGAGTGCGCGTTTCATGAATGGTCCTGAGGTCTGGTAGTTTTCAGCGGGCGAGCGAAGTCAGCGGAGCAGGTAGGGCATGTTGACGGTGACGGCGCCGGTGGGACAGCGCGCCGCACACGGGCCGCAGTACCAACACTCGTCGACGTGCATGAAGGCCTTGCCGTTCTCCGGGTTGATGGCCAGCGAGTCGAGCGGACAGATCTCGACGCACAGCGTGCAGCCCTCGATGCACAGCGACTCGTCGATGGTCACCGGCACGTCGACGCGTTGGTTGACCTGGGCCATCAATCTCCCCTAACTAGGTTGCCGCGCAGCGTGATTCGATCGCCACGCATGCGGATGTACTCCAGGTCGACGGGGCGCCCGTCGTCCAGGTGGGTGAGCCGCTCCAGGAGCAGCACCGACGCGTTCTCGGGGACCTGGAGGATGGCGGCGGAGTGTGGGTCGGCGGGCACGGCTTCGACGGCGAGGCTGGCGTTTCCGAGCCGTTGACCGGTGACCTGCTCGATGAGCGCGAAGACGTCGTTGACCTCGAGGGAGTGCTCGATGACGTCGCGCCCGACGTCCGGCGCGAGGTAGGTCATGTCGAGGGACAGCGGAAGATCGCCGAGGTAGCGCAGCCGTTCGATGAAGACGACGGGTTCGCCGGGGTTGAGGCGCAGCCGGTTCGCGACCGACGGCGGGGCGGAAACGGTTATCGTGGCGCGCACCTCGTTGCGGATCTCGCCGTAACCCTTGAACGTCTCCTTGAGCCCGACGAGCGCGTCGAGTCCGTGGTCGTACTTGCGGATGGCGACGTGGGTGCCGGTGCGCGGGCCGCGGTCGATGAGGCCTTCGTCCTTGAGCGTGGCCAGTGCCTCGCGGACGGTGTTGCGGGAGACGAAGAACTCCGCGGCGAGGTCGGCTTCTCCGGGCAGCCCGTCGGGGTAGCCGCTGGCGTGGATCTGATGCCGGAGCACGTCGGCGACGAGGCGCGCCTGGTCGGCCCGCGGCCGGCGGAGCGGCGTCGGTTCGGCACGCTGTTCGTTGGCCACGGTCACCTCCTCCTGCGCTGTTCGTCGCGTGACTGACCTGGTCAGGACGGTATCGGCGGAACTTCGGTTCGTTAACCAGCCGCCTCGGGGCATCGATCGGCGCCGCTCGATTCCGCCGGTCGTCGGCGACGTGGACCTGCGGTTAGAGGGGGCGGCCGCGGGGATTGCGCCACCTGCCGGACGCTGGTCGGCTTTGAATCGCGGTGAGTGGAATGGGGTGGCGGTCGTCGACTGCGAGCGACGGATCGGTCTCGAGCTGGCCGCCGCTACGTCCGGTGCGGGGCCGTCAACAGATGTTGACGCGGCGTGACGGCGTGGCAGGTCCGCGAGCGGCATGGCTCAGCACAAACGGTTTTGGTTTCCCCGGCGAATGGGCGGTCCCGGCGCACCGAAAATGTGTCCGGCCGGCGGGGCTTGCGTGCTCCTAACGACACGGGCAGTCCACCCGGGACGCCTCGATCTCAAGGAGCACGCCATGAATGTGAACACTCGGACCCGCAGCGCGGTCGCCGCGGTCTCGATCGCGGCCACCACTGCGATCGCCTTCCCTGCCATCTCCACCGCGGCCCCGGAGTGGGACATCGGCGCCTACGACCACTGCATGGAGACGGTCAAGCAGATGATCAGCGAGGGGAAGATCGCCAAGGGCAACGAAGTCGATGCGTACCGCGAATGCTGCGAGCGATCGGGCGGCGTCTTCTCCCCCAACGCCAACCTTTACCCGCAGTGCCACACGGCGTCGGACCCGAAGCCGTTCACGCCCCGCGATCTTCCCTCGCACACGTTGACGCCGGTCACTCCGCTGCACCCAGGAGACGTCACGCCGGTCTTCACGCCGACGAACGGCGCGGGGTAGCTGGTCAATGCGCTTGGCTCAAGAACTTTCATCGAGCACCATGCCGCGGTGCATGACGCGTGGAGGAACTCGGTGCTCTTGGCCACCTTTCGCGGTAGGGCCTGTTCGATCGTAGCCAGCCATGGCAATGTGGAGGTATGGCTCTGACCGACAAGACCGGGGCGCCGGTGACGGTGACGAAGGAATCCGACAAGTTCACCGTCAGCGTCGACGGAAAGGCGGTCGGCCTCACCGCCTACGCGGACGAGGGCCACAGCCGGGTGTTCCCCCACACCGAGGTCGACGACGCGTACGAAGGCCGCGGCCTGGCCACGATCGTGATCGGCGAGGCGCTAGCGCAGACCAGGGCCGAAGGGCTGCGGGTCGTGCCGATGTGCCCTACTGTCGCTGCGTACGTCGAAAGGCATCCCGAGTACGCCGACATCGTCGACCGTCCGGGGCGGTAGTTTCTGGCGCTTACTCGTTGTCACCGCCGGTCGCAGCGGTGGCCTCGAGGTCCGAGGCGTCGACCACATCGCGTGCTGCCGGCCACACCCAGTCGCGCACCTCGGGGATGTCGTCGCCGTGTTCGCGGGTGTACTCGCGGGCGGCGATCCGCTTGTCCACCATCTGCTGGCGCAGGGTCGCGCACCGCGACTGCAGGAACGGCACGTGGTCGATCACGTCGATCACCAGGTGGTAGCGGTCGAGGTCGTTGAGCATCACCATGTCGAACGGCGTCGTGGTGGTGCCCTCCTCCTTGTAGCCGCGCACGTGCAGGTTCTCGTTGCCGGCGCGGCGGTACGTGAGCCGGTGGATCAGCCACGGGTAGCCGTGGTAGGCGAAGATGACGGGCTTGTCGCGGGTGAAGAGCATGTCGAACTCACGGTTCGACAGCCCGTGCGGATGCTCCTTCTCGTCCTGCAGCCGCATCAGGTCGACGACGTTGATGAAGCGGATCTTCAAGTCGGGCAGGTGATTCCGCAGTAGGTCGACGGCGGCGAGCCCCTCGAGGGTCGGCACGTCACCGCACGTCGCGATGACGACGTCCGGGTTCTCGCCGAGCACCTCGCTGCCCGCCCACTCCCAGATGCCAAGACCGCGTGTGCAGTGCGCGATCGCCTCCTCCATGGTGAGGAAGTTCGGGCTCGGCTGCTTGCCCGCCACGACGACGTTGACGTACTGCCGCGACCGCAGGCAGTGGTCGTAGGTGGACAGCAGCGTGTTGGCGTCCGGCGGCAGGTACACCCGGACGACCTCGGCGCGCTTGTTGACGACGTGGTCGATGAACCCGGGGTCCTGGTGGCTGAACCCGTTGTGGTCCTGACGCCAGACATGGCTGGACAGCAGGTAGTTCAGGCTCGCGACGGGTCGACGCCACGGAATGTGGTTGGTCACCTTGAGCCACTTGGCGTGCTGGTTGAACATCGAGTCGATGATGTGGATGAACGCCTCGTAGCAGTTGAACAGCCCGTGACGTCCGGTCAGCAGGTAGCCCTCCAGCCAGCCCTGGCACTGGTGCTCTGAGAGCATCTCCATGACCCGGCCGGCGCGGGCCAGGTGGTCGTCGACCTCGGGACCGAAGAAGTCGGCGTTCCACTGCTTGTCGGTGGCGTCGAACACCGATTGCAGACGGTTGGACGCGGTTTCGTCGGGTCCGAAGATGCGGAAGTTGTCCGGGTTGAGCCGGATGACGTCGGTCAGCCACTGACCTAGCACCCGGGTGGCCTCGGCGATCGGCGCCCCAGGGGTGACGACGTCGACACCGTAGGTGCGGAAGTCGGGCAGCCGAAGGTCCTTGAGCAGCAGCCCGCCGTTGGTGTGCGGGTTGGCGCTCATCCGGAGCTCCCCCGCGGGAGCGAGGGCGGCGATGTCCGGGTCCAGCACGCCGTGCTCGTCGAACAGTTCGTCGGCCCGGTAGGACCCCAGCCAGTCGGCGAGCACCTGCAGGTGTTCTGGGGTGTCGCGGGCGCTGGCGAGCGGAACCTGGTGCGCCCGCCAGGAACCGGTCGTCTTCTTGCCGTCGATGTAGGCCGGGCCGGTCCAGCCCTTCGGCGTGCGGAACACGATCATCGGCCACTTCGGCCGCTGCTCGTCGCCGTTCGCGGCCTTGGCCTTGAGTTCGGCGATCTCGTCGAGTACCTCGTCGAGCAGCCGGGCGAACCGGCGGTGCGCATCGGCGTGGTCGGCCGCGGCCGCGTCGTCGGCCACCTCGAAGAAGTACGGGTTGTGCCCGTAGCCCACCATCAGGCTGCGCAGTTCGTCGGTCGAAATACGATCCAGCACCGTCGGATTGGCGATCTTGTACCCGTTGAGATGCAGGATCGGCAGCACGACGCCGTCCTTGACCGGGTTCACGAACTTGTTCGAGTGCCAGCTGGTGGCCAGCGCTCCGGTCTCGGCTTCGCCGTCGCCGACGACCGCGGCGACGAGCAGGTCGGGGTTGTCGAACGCGGCGCCGTACGCGTGGGACAGGGCGTAGCCGAGTTCGCCGCCCTCGTGGATCGACCCCGGCGTCTCCGGCGCGACGTGCGACGGGATGCCGCCGGGGAACGAGAACTGCCGGAACAGCCGGCGGATGCCTTCGGCGTCCGGAGTGATGTCGGAGTAGACCTCCGAGTAGGTGCCGTCCAGGTACGCGTTGGCCACCAGGCCGGGACCGCCGTGGCCCGGACCGGTGACGTAGATGGTCGACTGCGCACGCTCGGCGATGGCCCGGTTGAGGTGCGCGTAGAGGAAGTTCAGCCCGGGCGTCGTGCCCCAGTGACCCAGGAGGCGGGGTTTGACGTCGTCCCGGGAGAGCGGGGTGCGCAGCAGCGGATTGCTCAGCAGGTAGATCTGGCCGACCGAGAGGTAGTTGGCGGCCCGCCACCAGCCGTCGAGTCTGGCGACGGTTTCTTCGCTGAGCTCCGCGCCGTTGGTGGTACGCCACGCCGCGGGAGTTTGCGCTGACAGGGACTGGGAAAAGGCGGTATCGACCACCTTCCCCATCGTAGGCTCGGTGCCCACTCGCCACCGGGCATTGGAGCCAACGTTAACCTGCGCTTCAGGCGCGCGACCGCTTCGGACGCAGGACCGATGGCGCCGTCCCGGGGCTACGGTCGCCGTCGATGGGCCAGACTGGGGGCATGACGGAGCCCGGCGCCACCCGCGTGGCGGTCTACCTCGACTTCGACAACATCGTGATCTCGCGGTACGACCAGGTGAACGGGCGCAATTCGTTCCAGAAGGACAAGGCCGGCGGGCTGGACCCGGACAAGCTCAAGCGCGCGACGGTCGACGTCGGAGCGATCATCGACTTCGCGTCGTCGTTCGGAACGCTGGTGCTCACCCGCGCGTACGCCGACTGGTCGACCGACATGAACGCCGACTACCGCGGGCAGCTGGTGGCCCGGGCCGTCGACCTGGTGCAGCTGTTCCCCGCCGCCGCGTACGGCAAGAACGGCGCCGACATCCGGCTGGCGGTCGACACGGTCGAGGACATGTTCCGGCTGCCCGATCTGACTCATGTGGTGATCGTCGCCGGCGACTCCGACTACATCGCGTTGGCGCAACGCTGCAAGCGGCTCGGCCGCTATGTCGTCGGCATCGGGGTGGCGGGATCGTCGAGCCGGGCGCTGGCCTCGGCGTGCGACGACTTCGTCGTCTACGACGCGCTGCCCGGCGTTCCGGTGTTCGAACCGGAGTCGGCGCCCCCCGAGAAGGCCGCGCCGAGGCGAGCGACGCGGGGCCGTGGCTCCAAGCCGGCCGGGCCACCCGACGAACCCGACGCCCCCGACCCGCAAGCCGGAGCGACGGCGTTGCTTCAGCGGGCGCTCCAGATCGGGTTGGAGAAGGACGACGCCGACTGGCTGCACAACTCGCAGGTGAAGGCTCAGATGAAGCGGATGGACCCGTCGTTCAGCGAGAAGTCGTTGGGGTTCAAGTCCTTTAGCGACTTCCTGCGGTCCCGCACCGACGTCGTCGAGCTCGACGAAAGCTCGACGACGCGGATGGTGCGGCTGAAATAGGCGTTGCGAACGCCGGCGCGGAGCGTCTCACCTCTCCCGGAACTCAGTATCACCGGCGATACTGAGTTTCAGAGTTGGAAGGCACTCAGCCCGAGACCTAGTGGCCGACCGTCATCTCCTTTGCCGACTGTGGGGGTTGTGGACGCGACACGCCGTGCACGACGCGCACAACCCACACACTCGGCGAAGGGCCTAGCCGACCTTCATCTCCCCCATGTCCGACCACCCGTCGGCGTCGATCGTCTGGCTGATGATCTTCGGGGTGGACGCCAACAGTCCAGGCGCATCGGCGATGAACTTCTCGAAGTGCGTGCTGGTGACGTGCGCCTTACCGGCGTCGCCATCGCGGAACCCCTCCACCAGAACGTATTCCGACGGATCCTCCAAACTGCGCGACCAGTCGAACCACATGTTGCCCGGCTCGTTGCGGGTGTCCCTGGTGAAGTCGGCGACCTTGTCGGGGAAGCTCTCGACGTACTCCGGCTTCGGCTTGAACTTGACGACGATGAAAATCACAGCAGATCATCCTTCCAATCAGGGGATCAGAATCGCTCGGCCGCGGACGTTGCCGCCGTCGAGATCGGTGATGGCGGACTGGAAGTCGTCCAGTCGGTACTTCTGGGTGTGCAGGTTGACGGCGCCACGCGCGGCGAGCGCCATCAGGTCGCACAGGTCGTTGTAGGACCCGACGAGGTTGCCGATGAAGTTGATCTCCGTGGAGATGATGTCGATGGTCGGCACGTCGATGTTCTCGCCGTAGCCGACGACGTGATAGTCGCCCGCCCGGCGCAGCATCGCCACGCCCTCAGCCGTCGCACCACCCTCGCCGACGAAGTCGACGACCACCTCGGCGCCGTTCCCGCCCGTCATCTCGAGCACCTGGTCCACCTGCGACCCGTCGGCGATCACACCGTGGTCGGCGCCGATCGCCTCGGCCAGCTTGAGCGCTTCAGCGTTGCGGTCCACCACGATCAACTCGGCCGGCGACAGCGCCTTGAGCACCTGAATCCCGATGTGCCCCAGTCCTCCTGCACCGATCACCACGCAGCGGTCACGGGGCGTCAACCGCTTGGCTGCCTTCGCAGCGGCGTGATACGCCGTCAACCCGGCATCGGCCAGCGCGGCGACGTCGGACGGCTCGAGCGAGTCGTCGATCTTGACGACGCTGCGGGCCGACGTCTTCAGATAGTCGGCATAGCCACCGTTGGTGTCGATGCCCGGGAACGCGCTGGCCTCGCAGTGGACGTCGTCGCCGGAGCGGCACGCTCGGCACAGCCCGCACGTGATGAGCGGGTGGAGGATGACCTTGTCCCCTTCGGCGACGTTGGTCACCGCCGAGCCGATCGCGTGCACCCAGCCTGCGTTCTCGTGCCCGATCGTGTACGGCAGCTGCAGATCGGGATTCTTCTCGGCCCACTGGCCTTCGAGGATGTGCAGGTCGGTGCGGCACACCCCGGCACCGCCGATCTTCACGACGACGTCGAACGGTCCGGTCGGCGTCGGCGCGGGAACTTCCTTCATCTCCAGGTTCTTGTGGTAGCCGACGACCTGGACGGCTCGCATGGTGCTCATTGGTTTCCTTCTCCAATCAATGGGTGAGTACGGACAGGGGAATGAATGCGGCCGGCTCGTGGAGCTCTCCCGTCGCCTCACTCGCCTCGGTGCCGTAGCGGGTGCGGAGCAGCCCTCGGCAGAAGTGGGCGTTGCCGTCGATGGAGATCCGCGTCGAGCGCGCGCGGCGCAATGCCAGTGGCACCGCGTCGGGCGGATAGCCCTGGCCGACATGGTCGACCATGACCAGTGCGTCGGCGGCCGTGGGCAATCCGAGCGCCTCACGGCGCTTCATCAGTGCCGACGTGAAGCCGTCGTCGGGCAGGTCACCGAGCGTGACATCCCCCAGCGACGACTCCGACCGATCGCGGTCCGCGCGCAGCAGCGCCGTCAGGCAGCGCTCCATCGCCGCGGTGTGAGCCTTGCGCCGGAACGTCTCCCGCAACTCGTCGAGGCTGTCCTCCGCCTCGTGGCCGAACGTCCCGCGGTAACCCGCGTCGGCGGCCAGCCCGGCATTGATGATCGGCGAGTCGTGATGGTCGTCGAGCTCGACTGTCACCTTGCGAGTCCAATCAAGTTGCTTCAGCACGTCTTTCGCATCCGATGCCATGAGGTAGGCGAAGTTCGGCGAGCAAAACGACGTCGGCAACCGCAGGTGCACCTTCACGTTCCCGCCCGGGGACACAGTCAGCGAACGAACGAACCCGAGCGCGGTGATGGGCTCGTCGAGTTCGGGATCCATCACCGCGCCCAGCGCGGTGTAGGCCAGCTCGTGCCGGCCCATCATGCGCCCACGAGGTTGTCGGCGCCACGCGGTCCGACGGCGGTCTCGCCTGCCGCGGGCAGTTGAAGATCGGCGGGCACCGGGATGTCGTACATCTTCGCGGCGTTCAGCCCGAGGATCTTCTTCTTCTGGTCGGTGGTGATGGGTGCGTACTCACCGAGGTCTTCGGGGATCTGGAAGTCGACGAACGACTCGATGAGCCACCGCGGCGTCCACAGCGCGTAGTCGGACGAGAACTGGATGCGGTCCTCGCCGATCCAGTACAGAAGCTCGCCCATGATCTGCGCGAAGTACCGCGGCCGGGTGTGGATGAACGGCATCGCGACCGCCAGCCCCGCGTGCACGTTGGGTTCCTGCGTGGCGATCCAGCAGAAGTCCTCCAGCCGGGGCAGGCCGCAGTGCTCGACGACGAAGTTCAGGTCGGTGAAGTCCGTGGCGACGTGGTCGACGTCGGCAACGTCGAACGCGTCGCGGTCCAGCGGCCGGATCGTCGGGCCCTTGTGTATGTGGATGTTTCGCACACCGAGTTCGCGGCACGCCTCGAAGTACCGGTACGCCCACGGGTCGTCGAGCCGCCAGCCGCGGGACTCGCCGTGCCATTCGGCGGTGTAGAGCTTGACGCCCTTCAGACCGAATTTCTTGGCATCCTCGCGGAACTGGTCGAGGCCGGCCTCGCCGTTGCGCGGGTCGAAGTTGTGGTTGTAGGTCAGCTTGTCGGGATGCTTGGATGCGAGCTCGAACGCCTCGTCGGTCTGTCCGAAGCCCTTGTAGTAGAACTCGCCGAGGTACGCCGGCTGGAAGATCGCATGGTCGACGTAGCCGTCGTCGAAGAGATCCTTCATCAGGCGGTCGCCGCCCTGGTACAGGTACTCCTCGTAGGTCCAGACCTCGGACTCCGGCGAAAGATTGCGGTGGTAGTCGTAGAAGCAGTCGATGAACTGCTTGCCGTGGATGTTGCGCTGGTTCTCCGGCCGCGCATCCCACAGGGCGATGTGGGCGTCGACGATGAAGTAGCGGGTGTCGTTCTTCTGATACATGCGAGCTGCCCTTCTCTCGTGTGATGGCTGTCACAACCTGCGGCCGAGCCTAGGAGCGTCGGTGACGGCTGCCGAGGGTCCACGCGTCTCAATCTGAGACGCAGGTAGGGCTGTTTTGGCCACCCCGGGTTGCGACGCTTTGTAACGTGGATCACAGGAGGCCTGACGTGGACGCTGGCGTGCCCGACCGAATCAACCTGCACCGGGTGGCGCAGCGCGACGCCGGCGTGAACGACGACTTCGCCGAGGCCGTGCCGCGCCGATTGCTCGCGTCGTGGCAGCGCAGCGAGGACTACGGGATCCCGCTCGACGCGGTCGACCCGGTGTTCACCGGGACCGAGGACCTGAGTTCGCTGTTCTTCCAGTGCGGCAACGAGGTGCTCGCCGATCTCCACCAGACGCTGGCCAACGAGCCGGTCAGCTTGATGCTCACCGACGCCGACGGGGTGGTGCTGTCACGGCTGTCGGGCGACCACACGCTGCTGAAGGCCCTCGACGACGTTCACCTCGCGCCGGGGTTCGGCTACTCCGAGCGCGACGTCGGGACGAACGGGCTTGGAACCGCGCTGGCCGACCGGGTGCCGACGCTGGTGCGCGCCGAGCAGCACTACTCACTGAGCCTGTGCACGTTCACCTGCGCGGCGGTGCCGGTGCTCGACCCGACCTCGGGGCGGCTGGAGGGCAGCGTCAACCTGACGACGTGGTCGCGGTCGTCCAGCGAGCTGCTGCTGGCGCTGGCCCGGTCGGCGGCGAGCAACACCGCGGCGCTGATGCTGGCCCGGTCGAACGGTCGGCTGCCCCGACACGTGCCACGGGGCCAGGTATTCCGCGTCGAGGTGCCGCGGCTGGAGCCGGGCTCCGGGACGCTGCACTCGCTGTCGGAGGCGTGGAATGCCGCCGTCGCACAAGCCGAGCAGGGGATGCGGACGGGCGGGATCGTCGCCGCCGTGGGCGAACTGGGTGCGGGCCGGGCGACCGCGTTGGCTCAGGCCGCGCGTCACGTCTACCCGCGGGACCGCATCCTGTCGGCCAGCGCCCCTGCCCCCACCGACGTGCAGACGTGGCTGGGACTGTGGGGGCCGGAGTTGGGCAAGTCGCACACGGCGGTCATCGTGCGCGACGTCGACCTGCTCCCGTCGTGGGTGGCCGAGCGGCTGCGTGACCTCGTATTGCGAAGCGGGGAAAGCACTTCCGTGCCATTCGCGCTGACCGCGGAGCGATTCGAGGACATCCCGCCCGCGCTCGCGAGCCTCGTCGACACCGTGGTGCCGGTGCCGTGCCTGCGGGACCGGCCCGACGACGTGGAGCCGCTGGCCAATCACATCGCGACGCGGGCGCGGGGGCGTGAGCTCGTCTTCACACCATCGGCTTTGAGGGCACTGCGGAACCACGACTGGCCGGGCAACGTCGGCGAACTCTCGCGTGTGATTACCAGGGCGGCGGGGCGCGCCGACGTCATCGACGTGTCCGTGCTACCGCCAGAAGTGTTGGCGGGCAACTCCCGCCACCTCTCGCGCATCGAGGCGTTCGAACGCGGGGAGATCGTTCGGGTGTTGGCCGCCGACGGGCTCACGATGGCCGAGGCGGCATCGGAGCTGGGGATGAGCCGGGCCACGTTGTACCGGAAGATCGCGCACTACGACATCCAGATGGAGCGGGACTGAGCGTCGGGCCAGGGTCAGCAACTGACCTCGGATGCGTTGTCGGACTTCTGCGACACCACCGTCCCGTCTTGTGTCGTGATCGAGCAGTTCAGCTTGCTCAGCAGGAAGAGACTACTGGCCTGCACGGAGCCGACACTCGATTGCGAAATGGGGGTGACCGTGAGGCACCAAGGGATGTAGACATTGCGCTGCGTGCGCTGGCGCCCGCTGGCGTCCGTGTACGTCACCGTGATGATGTCCCCCGGAGCCTTGGTGCCAGTGACCGCAAAGGTCACCTGCCCCGGACTGGCCGCAGTCGGCGTCTCCGGGGCGTTCAGACTCGGCGCTGCAACGGAACCCGAGCTCGGACAGGATGATGAAACGGGCGCTTCTACCGGCGGCGGCGGCGGGGGTTCGGTCAGCGATGTGAGTTCATCACTGGGCACCGTTGAGGATGCAGATGTCGCCGGACCTGATGCAGCGTCCCGGTTTCCGTTCGATATGACCACCACAATCGTAATCGCCACGATGGCAATGAAGGCCACGCCCAGCGTGCCCGCAAACGCGAGCCGTTCGCCCCGCTGCCACCACGGCTTTTCGACTGATGACCGTTCGGGTCGACCGTCGTCATTGACCGGCGCGGTGTGCATCCTCGGCTCCGAATGCACGGGCGGCGGCGGCCCTGGCCCCCTGCCGCTGAATGTCGCTGGGGTTGCTGGGGTCGCTGGGGTCGCTGGCACACGTTGCGCGGGAGGTACTTCCATACGCGCACTGTCGCGGAGTCCCGTGATGGCGTGGTCAACGTCCGCATACAGGTCGCTTCGGCTGGCGAACCGGTCCAGGATGTCCTGCGCGCCGCGTCGCTCTTCTGGGTCGACGGACCGCAGCGCCGCGCGGATCTGTTGCACAACTTGATGCTGACGCTCGTGGTCGATGTGCGCAGGTTGCGTGATGAGATCGATCAAGTCCGTGAGGTACGACAGCGGCGCCCCAGGCCGCTCCGGCAAGGGATCCGGAAGCGCCGGTGCGGAGGCGACGGTACTCAAACCGCCCTGGATCAGCAGCGCCGCCTGGGGACGTTGATCAACGTGGGAGTAGTCGATGATTTGGCGTTCGGCGAAACGGCGTGGCAACGCGACCGGAAGCGACTCGACCGCGACGGGCAGGATCGGTCTGTTCAGCGCCTCGGCCCAATCGAACTCGCGTCGGCAGGCCGTCGAATTCAACGCCGCGCGGGAGAGCACGGCGATGAAGACGTCCGTGTCGGCGATGCGCTGCAAGACTTCGTTCCACCACTGCTGCCCGCCGCGAAGCTTGAAGTCCACCCAGGTTTCGTAGCCCATCATTTCAAGTTGCCCGACCAACTGATCGACATCGCGCTTGTTCGCGCGCGCATATGAGATGAACAGTCTGCGCACCGATCACCCCCGAAAAACGACTGCCGCTCAGTATGGCGACTCGACGGATGATGGCAGAGCGATTCTCAGAAGAACGGGCAAATGTTGCAATCCTGTCGCAGGCTCGCAGGATTGCGACTTAGCAGTCGAACCACCAGTTGGCACTCCAGTGCACCGTCATGCGAGCTGAAGCTCGTTGAACGGCAACACGGTTGGACTGTCCGTCCCAGCCGGGAGCTTCAGTACCCGATTGTTGAATTCGTCGACGACGTAGAGGTTGTGAGTATCGTCCACCGCCACCGAAGTGGCTTGACCGAGCTGCGAGGACAGCACGTCGTCCTGGATACCTGGCGAGTGCTTCCAGACCTGACCGTAGTGAAGGTCGGTGGCGTACGCGCTGCCACTCGCTGTCAACGGCGATACCGCCGAGGTGTTTGATCGAGTCACCGAACGGGAGTTCCAGCTGAGCCGAGTACGACACCGCGTGTGACGGCACGGCACTGGCGGTGGCCGCGACGGTGGCGGCCGGCTCGGTCGGCGGTCGCGCCTGGCGCGGGATTTGCGGTCGGGTGCGCGCATCCGCTGCGGACAGCGCCGCGGCGACGATCCCCGCGGTGACGGCAACGGTGATCAATGGCTTCATCACTGAACTCCAAGGCGACAGGTAGCAGTTGATGATGGAATCGAGTCGCCGACCGACGGCGGGTTTCCGGCCCGACCAGCCGAGCTCGTAGGACTCCGACGAGAGTCGGAGGAAGTGTCCGGTGCTGCTGTCCGTGGTAGGTAACCAATGGAGTAGGTTACCGACGGGTAATGGAGATCACAGCGGATAGTGTCCCGTTTTTATTGACATTTTTTCCATTCGTTTCCTAGTGTTACCTCCAGACTCAGGCACTGCAAGGTGCGCCCCGGCATGGACTTGTGGAACGGCCACAGGACAGCTGTGACCGAGGGCAATTGGAGTTCGCACGATGAACGTGTGACGAAAGGAACGAGCGCCGTGGGCGCAGAGATGATCGTCCTGGTGCTGCTGGTGGGCACAGCGTTGGCCTTCGACTTCACCAACGGGTTCCACGACACCGGAAACGCGATGGCGACGACAATCGCCACCGGCGCGCTGAAGCCCAAGACGGCCGTCTTGCTGGCGGGTGTCCTCAACCTCGTGGGCGCGTTCCTCTCGGTTGAGGTTGCGTTGACGGTCACCACGTCGGTCCTCAAGGTCCAGGACGGCAAGACCGGTCACCTACTCCCATCGATCGATGCGTCGACGGGGCTCACGATCATCTTTGCCGGGCTCATCGGTGGCATCCTGTGGAATCTGCTGACGTGGCTGTTCGGCATCCCGTCCAGCTCGTCGCACGCGCTCTTCGGCGGCTTGATCGGCGCCGGCCTGGCCGCGCTCGGCACCGCAGGCGTCAACTGGATCGGTGTCACCCAGAAGGTGTTGATTCCCGCGCTCGCCGCGCCGGTCATCGCCTGCCTCGTCGCCGCATGCGGTACGTGGCTGGTCTACCGGATCACCCGCAATGTGGCGCAGAAGCGCCGCGAAGAGGGCTTCCGGTGGGGCCAGATCGCCACCGCCTCATTGGTCGCGTTGTCGCACGGCACCAACGACGCGCAAAAGACGATGGGAGTCATCGCGCTTGCGCTCATCACCACCGGCCATCTGACCGGCGATGTGAAGGAACAAGGTCTGCCATTCTGGATCATCTTCAGCTGCGCGGTCGCCATCGGGCTCGGCACGTACCTCGGTGGCTGGCGTGTCATCCGCACCCTCGGTAGGGGTTTGGTCGAGATCGAGTCGCCGCAGGGCTTCGCCGCCGAGGCGTCGTCGGCCGCAATCATTTTGAGCTCGAGTGCCGCAGGGATGGCGCTGTCCACCACTCACGTGGCCACCGGCTCGATTCTGGGCAGTGGCGTGGGCAAGCCCGGCGCCGAAGTGCGCTGGGCGGTCGCCCGGCGCATGGCCCTGGCCTGGCTGGTCACGCTGCCCGCAGCGGGAATTGTTGGGGCACTGTCATTCTGGATTTCACACGGCGTCGCTCGCCTAACCTCCCCGCTGGTGGGCGACGGCCTGATCTTCCTCATTCTGGTCGGCCTGTCGGTCTACATGTGGTGGCGTTCCCGGCGGCCGACGGTGGACCACAACAACGTCAACGCCGATTGGGACGATTCGACCAACTCCGTACTCCCCGCCGATGGCGGGGAGGCCGCGAAGGCGCCCGACGACAAGGCTGCGGTCTAGCCGGCCGGCCGAGACAGTAAAGGAACGTCAATGACTTACATGGAAAGCATCCTCAAAGTGCTCGTGGTGGGCCTGCTCCTCGGCGCCGGCTTGCCCGCGGTCTTCGCGGGCGGACTGGTTGCCTACTCGCGCGGCGGCGGCACCAGCGGCGACGGGATCGACGGCGCGGCATACGCGCCCAACCCGGCGCTGAGAATCCTCGGGCTGCTGCTGTTCGCGTTCGTCACGACCGTGATCGTGGTGGCGATCCTGTGGATCACGAAAGTAACGATCATCCACCACTTCGGTGTCAACCTGTTCCCCTTCATCCACGGGAAATGAGCTGCGAATGACCGAGCACCAGAGCTGCTTTGATTCCGTGCTGAACTGGCTGCACGAGGGCTATCCCGAGGGTGTTCCCCCCACCGACTACTTTCCGTTGCTGGCGTTGCTGACGCGGTCGCTCACCGAGGAGGAGGTCGTGAAGGTAGCGCAGACCATCCTCAAGCAGACTGACTCCGACACGCCGGTGACAGACGAGCAGATCGAGCGGGCCATTCGCGACGTCACCGAGAAAGAGTGCACCTCCGAGGAGCTGAATCAGGTTGCGTCCCGGCTCGCGTCCGTCGGCTGGCCGCTGGCGGCCGTGCCGCGTTAGACACCGAGCCATCGCCGTGATCGTGCTCGCCCATGTGGGTATCGACACGGTCACGGACGCATACCGTTTGGTGCATCAGTAATCACAGCAGTCACACCGTTCACTATCGTCACATCAGTCAACTGCCGACGTCAATGCGACGTCCCCCTTGAGAGGTGTGACATGTCGCCGCGTCTGAGAATCTCATCGATCTCGATGACATCGGCGACCGTCATCGGATTCTGCGTCGCGATCGGGGTGGCACCCACCGCGCTCGCCGATCCCTGCGAGGGTGCCGCCGCCCAGGCACAGCCGCTGCCCAATCAGGCCTTCCAGATCCCGAGCCCGTCCAGGCTCGCGCCGTTCAACCGCCCGATCGGCCACAAGCCCGTCGGCGCCAACGACGCATCGCCGCTGCCCAAGCTGGGTCTGTTGCCCGCGCTGCTCAAGGCGCTCACGCCCCCTCCGGTGAAGTCCGCGCAGGTGCAACAGCAGGCCGCCGTCGTTCCGCAACCGAACCCCAATGGCGCAGCGACGCAACAGAACCCGGCCGCCCAACAAGCGCCGGACGCAGCCCCGGCGGCGGCGCCCGCGCCGATACCCAACAACCCGCCAGGCACCTCGATCGTCGGCTGGGTCACCGGTCCCGACAGCCCGAACCAGACCATCCAACGCTTCGCCATCACTGGCACCGACCTCGGAATCATGTGGGACAACGGCGATCCCGCCAATCACCAGGTGCTGATGGCCTTCGGCGACACCAAAGGCTACTGCGGCATCCCCGGCAAGCAGTGGCGCTACAACGCGTTGATGCGCAGCCAAGACGGCGCACTGTCCAAGACGGTCGCCGTGCCCGATGGCGTGGTCGGCAACCGCTACTCCGGATCACCCGTGTGGCGACCCGGCATCTCCAAGCAGATCATCAACAGCATCGGGCAGGCGCCGGAGGAGACGGGCATCATCCCGACGGCAGGCGTCGCCGTCGGGCGAAACCAGTACCTCAACTTCATGTCGATCAGGGACTGGAACAGCCCGGGCTCGTGGTCGACGAACTTCTCGGCGACGGCGGTGTCGCAGGACAACGGCGAGACCTGGGGCGTCTACCCCGGGACCATCCGTCCGCCCTCCGGGGGTAACGAGAACTTCCAAATGGGCTCGTTCCTCAAGCCCGGGCCCGGCGATCCCTACATGTACACGTTCGGGACGCCCAACGGGCGCGGCGGTCCGGCATTCGTGGCGCGCGTGCCCCCGAACTTGATCCCGGACCTCAGCAAGTACGAATACTGGAACGCCGACAACCAGACCTGGGTCCCCGCCAATCCGGCGGCGGCGACGCCGGTGATCCCCGGCCCCGTCGGCGAGATGTCGGCTCAGTACAACTGGTATCTCAAGCAGTACCTGGTGATGTACGGCAACGGCGGCGGCAACGACGTCGTGATGCGGACGGCGCCTGCGCCGCAAGGGCCGTGGAGCCCCGAGCAGCTGCTGGTGCCGTCGATGCAGATCCCGGGCGGCATCTATGCGCCATACCTCCATCCCTGGTCGACGGGCAAGGAGCTCTACTACAACCTGTCGCTGTGGTCGGCCTACAACGTGATGTTGATGCGCACGGTGCTGCCGTAGCCGTGCAGCGATCAGCGATCAGCGGCGAGGCTAAGCGGCGTAAGGGTCTCTAATCGAATTGCCCGCCTCGCAGCGAAACCCGCGGTGGGATCGACGTGAAACCCTCGGTGGGATCGACGTGAAACCCTCGGTGGGATGGACGTGAAACCCTCGGTAGATAGCCGTGAATTCGCTCCGAGGCGGGCACTTCGACTGGCACTCCCTAGTCGATTCTGACGCCCAATCGATTCTGCCCGCGCACTCACCCAGCCGACTCCCTAGCGCAACGCCGCTCACGGCACGATCAGATCCGCCTCCGGACCTTCGTCGGCACGCCTTCGCGCCCGTTCCCACGGCCAGGTCATCAACGCCCAGACGATGATCACCAACGTGATCTCGGTGAGCAGGTACACCGGCCACGGCCCCAAGAAGTCGAGCACCGACGCGATCGGGGGTTTCCGGTTGAGGTAGCCGTAATTAGTGCCCGCGATGACGTTGAAGGTGAAGGTGAACGCCGCCCATACCAGCGTCGTGATGACCGCGAAACGATAGAGGCGCCACGTCGGCCGCAGCCCTCGCCCCCACGTGAGATAGACGGCGCCCCAGACGACGAGCAGGTGCAGCGCGAAGAACGTGAGGAACGAACGGTCGGGGAAGTCCGGCCCGTCGACGTCCGGTGTCAGCAACGCCTGCGAGCTCAACACGAGACCCCAGTAGTAGACAAGCGCGAACGCCCAACGTCGTTGCGTCCACAACGCATAAGCCACCGTCACTTCCGCGATGTCGCACAGCTGCAGCGGAATCGAGTTGGCCATCGTCGGATGGATCACCTCGTACCCCAGTGCGGCGAAGAAGACAGTCAGCAGCACACCCGCCATGACGCGGCTGAATCGCCGCGCTTGCGGCTCGGTCTGGCGGCGTCCGAGCCAGACCAACGCAACGATGCCGACCACGAACACCGCGAGCACCACCAGATGTGATGGGCCGAACTCCGAGAACTCACGTTGAGCGGAGAGCACGTCCATCACCTCCTCGACACTATTGCCGTATGACGTTGCAGCGGAACACTGGGTGGATTCTTGGCGACGGGCGGCAGGGCGGCCTCAACTCCGCCGGGCGCGCACGACGTCCTCGACCCGCCGGGCCGCCGCCACCGGATCCTCGTGCTCCCACACCCGCACGCTGACCCACCCCTCGGCGTCCAGTCGCGCGTCGGTGTCCCGGTCGCGCGCTCGGTTGCCGGAGACCTTGTCGGCCCAGAACTTCGCGTTCGCCGACGCGACCGTGTGGTGCTCCGGGCAGCCGTGCCAGAAGCAGCCGTCCAGGAACACCGCCACCTTGGCCGTCGGGAACACCAGGTCGGCGGTGCGCCGCAAGCCGGCCAGTGGCTTCGCCGACACCCGGTAGCGAAGTCCGAGCGCGTGCACCGCCGAGCGCAGCGCGAGCTCGGGCTTGGTGTCCCTGCTGCGGTTGGACTGCATGCGCGCCCGCGCCTCGGGAGACGACGCCCACGACTCGGCCACCCGTCCAGCCTAGAACTCACCCCGCATGAGAATCCGCCAGGCGCGTCAGCTCGGAGTCTCCTCGACAGATCGATTGGAGGAGGCGCGGATTGACCACGCCGAAGCCCGACTCACACCCCTCCGCCGACGAGTCCGACTGGCTACGCGCCCGGGATGCGCACCCGGAACATCGACGGCCAGTCCTTGCCGTCCACCAGGAACTCCTCGCCCGAGACGTGGGCGATACCACTGAACACCTGGCCGATCGACCGGTCGCCGAAGTGCCACAGCCCCGACATGTCGGCGACGAGGTTGATCTGCCCCGTGGCCGGATCGATGCGGGCGATCTCGTCGCTTGGCCACAGGCTCGCCCACAACTCACCGTTCACGCAGTCCAGCTCGTTGAGCCCGCTCACGGGCTGACCGTCTCGGGTCACGGTGACGCCGCCGGTCTCGGCGAACGTCGTGAGGTCGTGGAAGCGAAGCCGGCCGGTGCCGTCACTTCGGATGAACCGGTCGCCGTCGCGGCACAGCCCCCAGCCCTGACCGGATACGGGAACTTCCCTCAGCGGCGTGAACGTGGCCTTGTCCCATTCGATCGCGACGCCGTCGACGTACGTCAGCTGCCAGATCCGGTCGCCGACGACGGTGATGCCCTCACCGAAGTAGTTCGACGGGATCGGAACCGATCGGAGCACCGCGCCGGTGTTCGGGTCGAGCTCGCGCAACTGCGACTTGCCCACCTCACCGGTGGCCTCGTAGAGGGTGCGCCCGTCGATCTCGAGCCCCTCGGTGTAGGCGTCGGGGTCGTGCGGGATCTCCGCGAGCACCGTCGGCGTCACGACGGGCACCGGGCTCGCCGACGACGGGTCGGCTCGCACCGGCAGTGGGGTTCCCAGGACCAGGCCGGCGGTCACGAGCACCGCGGCAGCCGCACCACTGAGGCGTCGTATCACCATCACACGATTTCTACCCGCTCTGACCGCCGAACGTGGATTACCGATGCGCACTTTCGAGAATGCGTGTCGGCAATCCACGTTCGGCGAAACGGGAAGCGGGCAAGGGCTCATGCGGCGCGCCGCCTCTCCTGCCCGAACTCAGCTAACTCGCTGCATACGATGATGGCGTGACCGAGCCGTCGCGCGTCGCCGTCGGGCATCGGCCCAGCGCTAACGCCACCTTCGAGCGCTTGCGCGAGGAGCCGACAAGCCAAGCCGAGCGGTTCCGCACCCGCAACGGCAGCTACGAGCGGATCGTGATCGCACGCGACGGTCGACACGTCGCCAGCTATATGGCCGGCTACACCGGAAGCGACGCCCGGCCCACCTCGGCCGACGAAGCCGAGCGGGCGTGGCTGCAGAGCCGACTTCCGCCGCCGTTTGGCGCCTCGCGTTCGTCGGTGCGGGCGGTCGACCTGTTCTCCGGTTGCGGCGGGCTGTCGATCGGATTGGCCGAGGCCGCCCGCGCGCTGAACCGGCCCTTCGAGCCGGTGCTCGCCGTCGACGTCGATCCGATCGCCACACAAACCTACGCCGCGAACTTCTCCTCGGCCGCGGCGCTGTGCGACGACGTGGCGGCGGTGCTGCCCGGCGCGGTGGGCGCCCGGCTCACCCCCGCCGAGCGGATGCTGGCCAAGCAGCACCCCGACATCGACGTGCTGGTGGGCGGGCCGCCCTGCCAGGGGCACAGCGACTTCAACAACCGGACCCGGCACCGCGACCACAAGAACGCGCTCTACTCGACGATGGTCCGGGCCGCGGAAGTGCTTGAGCCTCAGCATATTCTGATCGAGAACGTGCCCGGCGCACTCAACGACCGCGGGGCCGTGGTCCAGCGCACCGCCGACGCGCTCGACGAGCTCGGCTACCGCGTCGCGGTCGGCGTCGTCGACCTCAGCGAGCTCGGGGTGCCACAGCGCCGCCGCCGGCTGGTGCTGATGGCGAGCCTCACCCACACCGTCACCCCCGCCCAGGTGACCGAGCGGCACGCCAGGCGTCCCCGTGACGTCGCATGGGCGTTCCAGGACCTCGAGACGCTCACCGAGTCGCGACGCACGGACCTCGTCGACGCCGTCGCGCAGTCGGCGCCGGCCACCCGCCAACGCATCGACTACCTCTTCGACAACGAATTGTCCGACCTGCCCGACAGCGAGCGCCCCGCCTGCCACGCCGACGGTGGCCACAGCTACAAGGCGATCTACGGGCGGCTGGCGTGGGAGAAGCCGTCGCAGACCATCACCACCGGTTTCTACAGCATGTGCATGGGCCGCTACGTCCATCCGAGTCGACGGCGCACCATCACCGCACACGAAGCCGCACGGCTGCAATACATTCCGGACTGGTTCTCGTTCGCTCGTGTCCGTCAACGCACGGCGCTGGCCCAGATGATCGGCAACGCGGTGCCGTCGCGGCTGAGTTACGCCGTGGCACTCGAATGGCTGCGGTGAAGGTCGTCGGGCTGTTCGCCGGAATCGGCGGCCTCGAACTCGGGATGTCGGCAGGCGGCCACCACGCCCAGCTGCTCGTCGAGAACGCCCCGGCCGCCATGCACGTACTGCGCCGCCGCTTCCCCGATACCAAGATCGAGGCCGACGTCCGCGACCTGGTCGCCCTGCCGAGCGGCACCGAGCTGGTGGTCGCCGGCTTCCCGTGTCAGGACCTGAGCAGCGTCGGCCGCAAGGTCGGAATCGACGGCGCCCGAAGCAGTCTCGTCGGCGAGGTGTTCCGGCTGCTGCGGGGCTCCGACGTTCCGTGGGTGGTGCTGGAGAACGTGCCGTTCCTGATGTCGCTGGCGCGAGGCGCCGCGCTGGGTCTCATCACCGAGACGCTGACCGTGCTCGGCTACCGGTGGGCGTACCGTGTGGTCGACACGAACGCGTGGCTGCCACAGCGGCGCAACCGGTGGTACCTGGTGGCGAGCCGCGTCGGAGACCCCCGTGACGTGCTGCTCGCGGACGACTGCGAAAAGCCGCTGCCTGCTTCGGATTACCCCGACGTCGGCTGCGGCTTCTACTGGACCGAGGGCATGCGGTCGTTCGGTTGGGGCGTCGACTGCGTGCCACCGATCAAGTGCGGCTCGTCGGTGGGCGTGGCCTCTCCCCCGGCGATCCGGCTGCCGTCGGGCGACTACGTGACACCGGACCTGCGAGATGCCGAGCGGCTGCAGGGTTTTCCCGAGGACTGGACGGCGCCCGCCGATGAGGTCGCCAAGCGTGGTGAACGCTGGCGGATGGTGGGCAACTCGGTCAGCACGCCGGTGGCGGCGTGGATCGGGCGACGACTGTGCACGCCCGGGAGCTACGACGGGTCCAGCGACCAACCGTGGGCAGGCACCAAGTGGCCGCGGCGGGCGGCGTGGGCCGACCTCGATGGCGTGGTGCACGCGGCAGACGCCGGTCCGTGGCCGGAATGGGTGGCGCGGAAACCCTTGGTGGACTTCCTCGCCCATCCGGGCAAGCCCCTGTCGGCACGCGCGGCGTCGGGCTTCCTGAGCCGCACCCGCAAGGGCACGCTGCGGTTTCCCGCCGGGTTCGTCGACGAGCTGACGGCCTACGCGCAGCGCATGGGCTGATCACTCGCCATTCGCTGCCCTTTGCCCCGACAACCACGCCGGGCTCAACTCAACCCCAGAACCGGAGCTTGACCCCTTTTCGCGGATCGCCGTTCACTTCGGCCCACTCTCCGGACGCATAGCTGAACGGCTTCTTGGCTCCGGTACGGACAACGTCGAGGGTGCCATCGCCATGTTCGACGTAGGCGTCGCCGAACCGCAGGTATTGGTCGACGCCGCCGTCGGGGAGTGTCACGGTGACGGTCATGGTCGAATCATCCCGTCGCTCAGCGGATCTTCTCGGGAATCGAGTTCAGTGCGTGCAAGACGTGGACCGCCAGTTCCCAGGCGACGTCGTCATCGAGCTGGGAGTTGGCCATAATCGTGTCCTTGACCAATTCGACTCGGCGGTCGTAGGGCGTGCGGATCAGTGTGGGCGTTGCCATCGGAATTTCCCTTATTAGTCAAGCATGTTCGCCCGCAACCCGGGCTGCTCGATACTCGTCACGGTACGCCTTTTTCCGGCTGCCCAGCGCCAGTATGGACGCCCAGCTAGTTCGGTAGCCGCTGTTGAAACGCCAGGATGTCGGGATTGCGCACGGATCCGTCCAGTATCTCGACCGCGCGACGCACGGTTTGGTCGGCGTCCCATGACTCCCGCCCGGCCAGCACGGTGCGTAGGTAGGGCATGAGGGCCTCACTGATCTCCCACGTCGCTGAGTTCCACAGATAGGAGGGGCTGTGATCGACGGCGTAGTAGGTGATGTTGGATCCGACGGTGAAGGTGGGGCTTTCGAACGACGTCGGGCGGGCCCAGCTGAAACCCATTGCCTCATCGCATGATACGTCGATGATGAGACTGCCCGGACGGAACTCGATGAGGTCGTCCTCGTTCAGGAAGGTCAAGGGCGCGTTGGTGTCCTGCAGGACGCAGTTGATGACGACGTCGTGCTCGGCAAGGTATCCGGCCAGCGGGACCTTGCCATCGGCGGTGGTGACGAAGCTCGAGGGGAATCCGTCGCCGCGATCGTCGTGGGTGAACTGCATGATCTCTGCCGAGTGAATCGGGGAGGCCACTTCGGTCACGGTGCGGTTGGTGAGGATGCCCACGTCGTGGATGCCGTGCGCGGTCAAAGCCGTGACGGCGCCGCGCGCGGTGGCGCCGAACCCCATGACGGCCGCCCGTAGCCGGCGACCGTACACGCCCGTGGACCCCTTGATCTGCAGGGCGTGAAGCACCGAGCAGTAGCCGGCCATCTCGTTGTTCTTGTGGAACACGTGGAGTTTGAACGAACCGTCGGTTCGCCAGAGGTTCATCGCCTCGAAGGCGATCAGACTCAGCTGACGTTGGATGGCCTGCTCGGTGAGCTCGCGGTCTTGGACGCAGTGCGGCCAACCCCACAGCACCTGGCCGTGGCGAAGTTCGGAAAGATCCCGGGCGTTGGGCTTCAGCAGCAGGATGACGTCACATTCGGCGATCAATTCACTGCGGGTGCGCATACCGGCCACGTGAACCGACAGCTGCTCGTCGGACACGCCGAAGTCCACGCCGTATCCGTACTCGAGGTACATGCGCGAGCGAATGTCGGCGTCGATCCGGTCGAGGTGGTCCGGATGGATCGGCAGCCGACGCTCATCCGCCTTGCGGGTCCGCCCAATGACTCCGAGTGTGAGTTCAGTCATACGCCCCCTCGATCGGAGCGTACCGGACCACCTGCGCGGAGCATCAGCACACGCCGCCCTTAAGTCACTGCCCCACCGCGGACATGTGTCGCGCGTGTTGCATGGTCGAGAGCGCAGCCAACGTCGACTCAGTGCCCTGGTTGTGGTTCACGCCATCGGCATGCAGGCCGTCGAACCCCCCACCGGTCTGCGCATCCCACATGGCAAGGCCCGCATCGTTGTCGCCGTCGAACCAGGCCGCTGCGCGACGCACACCGTCGGGCCACACCGGGCTCGGATCGGCGGCGGCCGCGCGAGCACACGCATCGGCCAGCGAGGACACCTCGATGGGCTGCTGTTCGAAGCCCGGACGGGCGTCGGCGGCGCCGCGCCCCGCAAGGGGGGTCGGCGAGAAGTGTCCGTCGACGGTTTCGTAGTCCACCAGCCAGCCCAGTAGCTCCAACCCGCGTTGCAGCAAGGCCGCGTCGTCGAGTGCGGCGCCTGCGGCGATCATCGCGTCGGCCAGCACGGCGTTGGCGTACGTGAGCCGCGGCTCGGGCCACGGCCAGGCCGGGTCTTCGCTTGGCGCGCTGACGGATTGGGCGTAGTGGGTGAGAAGTTCACGCGCTTCGACGTGGCCGGGGTCGGCCTTGAGCAGTTCGGCGGCGCCGAGTGCCGCGAAGGCCATGGCACGCGGTGACGTCGACCGCCGTTGAGCGGCCCGTTCGAACTGGATGATGGCCGATTGACGGACCCAGGCGACGGCGGAGTGGGCAGCGGCGGTGCCCAGCCCCCAGATGCACTTTCCCCAGCTGTCGTCCAGCGCGGGATCGTCGACCCATTTCCCCGCGCCGTCCATCCGGTTGCGGCACGCGCCGTTGAGCGCCTGGGCCTCGTTGAGGAAGCGCAACGCCAGCCCGCCAATGCCGTTCAGGGTGCGTTCGGGGTCGGGCTCACGGCTGACGACGACGAGCACGCGGGCCATGTCGGCGGTGCAGTACCCGTGTTCGGGGGCCGGTTCGGCCAACAGCGCTTGTTCGACGGTCCCCCGCCGGTCCGTCATGTGCAGAAGGTGATCGAAGACCGGGAGGTGCGTCGGCGTGGTCACGCGCGCACGCGTCGGTCCCGCACCACTCGTTGGCCCAGAGTCACGTACGACTTGGCGACCGTCGACCACACCAGGCTGGGGGCCAGCCGTCGGCCCTCGGCGGCCATCGTTCCCGCGACGCGCGGGTCGGAGAGGATCCGGCGCAACGCGAGGACCATGGCTTCGGGGTCGTCGTGATTGACGATGACGCCCGCTCCGCTGCCGAGCATTTCGACGGCGTGTGGGAACGCGGTGGCGACGACTGGCCGACCACTGGCCACGGCGTCGACGAGGACACTGGAGTTCACCTGGTCGGTCGAGTCGTACGGGACCACGACGACCGCACACGACTGCACCATCGCGGCCAGTGCCGTCGGGTGCCGGTAGGCGGCGTCGAGCGAGACCGAACCCGCGACGCCATTGCTACGCGCCTGTTCGATGCGGGCCTCGCGGTAGGCCTCACCTTCGGCGGCCAGCACCTTGGGGTGCGTCGGCCCGGCGACGAGGTACCTCGGCTGGCCGCGGAGTTCGTGCAGCGAGCCCATGGCGTCGATCACGCGCTCGACGCCCTTGCCTGGGCCGAGTAGGCCCCAGGTCAGCAACGTCGGCCGTCCCGCTCGCTTCGTCGACACGGCCTTCGGGATGGAGGTGCCTTGCGCGATGGTGCTGACCTTGTCGCGGTCGATGAGGAAGCCGGCGCGCAGTCGCTGGTTGGCGGCGTCGGACGGCACGACCACCTGGTCAGCGAGGGCGATGACCGCCTCGAGGACGGACCGCTGCTGCGCGGTCGGATGGCTGGGCACGGTGTGCACGACCACGATCGACGGGACGGACAAGGCGCGCATGAGAGCGACGAGTTCGCCGCCGTCCTCGCCGCCGTAGACGTCGAAGTCGTGTTGGATCACGGCGACGTCGAACTGGCTGAGCAGGTTCGCGCACGCCGCAATCGAGTGCGGGGAGCCGTTGGTGAGTTCACCGATGACCCGGGGATCGCTGGACGGGGTACCGTCGGCAACGCGCACCACGCCGACGTCGGCGACGTTGGCCTCGAGCCCGGCGGTCAGCGACGCGGTGAAGCTCGCCAATCCGCAGTAGGCCGGCGGGAAGGTGCCGAGCACGCCGAACCGCGGCATTGGCGAATTCCGTTGGCCAACAACGTGGTTGGTGAACGGTCTACCTAGCGACAAAGTTGACAATAGTGTTCCCGACGTCCGGTCATCACGGAAGTGCCCGGCTTGAGCGGTTGCTCGTAGAGATCAGCGACGACAGCTGATTCCTCACGGACTGGTCGGTTTCCCAACGTCCTTAGACTACACCGGATGTCTCAGCGAAGACACACCGAGCACCCGCTAGGTAGCTGGTCAGCCCGTCGGGCCTCGAAATTCGTTGAGAATCAGACGGCTCCAGAGTTCGCGCGAAGTACCGCTCGCTTCCCACAGATCGGCTCCGCGCGCTGGCCGACCCTGGGGCATCCCCGCGGCGTAGAGTCATGGCATCGGGACCAGCCAGGCCCCCTCAAATGCAAGGGCAGGGCGATGGCAGACAAGTCCCCGCGTCAAGGAATGACCAAGAAGTCCGGCAAGTCTCTGAAGGAGAAACGCGCCGACAAGCGCGCCAAGGGCGACACCACCTCGGGTACCGAGACACTGCTTCACGGCAAGAAGCGCTGACCCTGCGCTGAGCCGTCAGGTCCGCTTCGCGCTGATCGCGTCGTGGATCGCAGCGGCCACGCGTTCCGGGGCGTCCATCATCGGTTCGTGCGCGAGTCCGCTCAGTGTCTCGAACGTTGCTGCGGGCAAACGCTTTCGGGCCTCGGGCTCGTAGACCGCTGGAGCGATGATCGGGTCCTTCTCGGCCCACGCGATGGTGACGGGGCACGGCAGCGGGTCGAGCGGCGCGATGATGAACTCGGGACTGAAGGCGATGTCCTCGAAGACGGTGCAACCCAGCGATTCGTAGAGCGATTCGACGGCTCTGGCGGCGGAGACGCGCGCCCCGTCGCCCGCGGCGTCCGTGAGCACCCGTCGTCGCACGAAGGCGGGCTTCATCAACAGCGCGACCAATTTGGGCGCGCGAGCCGCCTTAGCACGCCCCTGCCGGATGCGTTCGAACGTTGCGGTCCTGCGCGGATCATCGGTGCCCCAGAACCCGCCGGGCGTGATCGCACATACCGTCGAAGCGCGGCCACGGCGGGCCAGTTCGATGGCGAGGTAGCCGCCGAAGCTGTGGCCGACGATGTGTGGCTTCTGCAGGCCGTGGTCGTCGAGGTAGCGCTCCACCTCGTCGACGAGGTCGCCCACCGCCACCGGATGACGCTCCACTGGCGTGCCGCCCACATGACCCATGGACGTCGGCGCATGGACGTCGAAGGCTGGCAGCAGGGGGATGACCTCCCGCCAGGAGTTGCTCGAGGAGGTGAGCCCGTGCAGAAGCACGACCGCAGGCTTCTCGGCACTCATGGGCTCAGTCTGACACCGCGGGAGCACGCGAAACCCACTCCCGACAAATCGACGCCGCGAGGGATCGAGCGTCGGGGCGTCGAGGGCTACAGCTGAGCGGACCAATGCCATCATGGCCCACCGGTGGGGACGGAAGCGACGCGTGCTCGGGCGACATGTTGTTGCAGGCGTTGTTGGCCTGCGCCGGCGTGACGATGCGCAGTGTGGCCACGGCGATGGGTCGACGTCGTCAGCGCCAAGCTGGAGGCCACCGGGATGTTCGACGCCCGCGGCACGCTCGGCATGTCTCGGGACGTGCCGATCGGTGTGCAGGACGTGAGTGTCGTCGCCGAACTAGAGACCGATGCCGACGACACGACCCTGACCAAGCTGGCCGAGCTGACCGAGCGCTACTGCGTCGTGGGACGGAGTTTGGCGCAGACTCCGGCTATTTCCATTCGCAGGTCGCAGACATGCTGAGCCAATCGACGACGCTGCCTCGAATAGCGGACATACGAGAGTTCCGCGACAGTGCCGAAATGGACGACATTTGAGGTCGCAAAAGCCAGTTGCGATTGACCCGTGCAAGAGGGCTCGGTGTGACATCCTGCGTGGGTGTCCACGGGGGTGCCCCCGTCTGGGGTTGTGACGTTTCTGTTCACCGATATCGAGGGGTCGACCCGTCGGTGGGAAGACGACGCTGAAGCCATGCGGGCGGCCCTCGTCACACATGACGAGGTGCTGCGCTTGGAAATCGAGGCGCACGGCGGTTTTCTGTTCAGTCACACGGGCGACGGGGTGGTCGCCGCGTTCGCATCGCCCAAGGCGGCTGTCGACGCGGCCGTCGCTGCACAGCGGAAGCTGGAGTTGCCCGTCCGGATGGGGATTGCGACCGGCGAAGCGGAACTCCGGAACTCGGACTACTTCGGTACGGTGCTCAACCGCGCCGCGCGGGTGATGGCCGCCGGCCACGGTGGCCAGATCCTGGTGGCCGACTCGACGGCCACGCTGCTCAGCGGAGTGGAGCTGGTGAGTCTGGGGCTGCGACGGTTGCGGGACCTACCCAGCCCGATCACGGTGTTTCAACTTCACGCATCGGGACTGGCTACGGAGTTTCCGCCGCTGCGGGGCGTCGCGTCGAATCCCGGCAATTTGCGTCCGGTGAGCACGAACTTGATAGGCCGCGATGCCGAGGTATCCGAGATCCAGGCGGCGGTGCGTTCGCATCGGCTGGTGACGTTGATTGGCGTCGGCGGAGTCGGTAAGACCCGGCTCGCGTTGGATGTCGCCACGCGATTGGCCAACGAATTCGTCGACGGGGTATGGGTTTTCGAGTTGGCCGCGGTTGCCGACCCCGCTGCGGTACCGGATGCGGTGGCAGCGGTGTTGGGCATCACTCAACAACCGGGCAAAAACGTCAGCGCCTCGGTGGCCTCAGCGCTGGAGGGCCGGTCACGGCTCTTGGTGTTCGACAACTGTGAGCACGTCGTAGACAGCGTCGCGGACTTGGTCGAGGCGATCCTCGCAGCCTCGACGACCGTGAAGGTCTTGGCCACTAGCCGCGAGGGGATTGGCGTCGCCGAAGAGCAGTTGTCCCGGGTACCGTCGTTGGATGTCGCTGCGGCCGTGCAGTTATTCGTCGAGCGCGCGCAGAGTATGGATGCGGCCGCATTGGCTGAGGAGCTGACCACCGTCGAGGAGGTGTGTCGTCGCCTCGACGGGATCCCGTTGGCAATCGAGTTGGCGGCCTCGCGGATGGCATCGATGACGGCGGCAGAGGTACGTGATCGTCTCGACGACCGTTTCAAGCTATTGGTGGGGGCAAGACGCGGAGTGGAGCGCCATCAGACGCTGCGCCATGCGGTGGCGTGGTCTTACGAACTTCTCGACGACGCGGAAAAGGCGCTGTTGGAACGGTGTTCGGTGTTCGCCGGCGGATTCGATCTGGAAAGTGCCTGTGCGGTAGCCGGATTCGATGACGTCGAAGACTACGCCGTGCTCGACCTGCTCGACGCACTGGTACGCAAGTCGCTACTGATCGCCGACCGATCAACAGGGCGGACCCGATTCTCCATGCTGGAGACGATCCGCCAGTTCGCCGAGGAACAACTCGTCGCACGCGGCGAGATAGCCGAGGTGCGCACCGCGCACGCCAGCCACTTCGCCGGTCGTGAAGCCGACGTCCTCGCCCTGTGGGACGGTCCGCGACAGCGGGAGGCCTACGACTGGTTCACCAAAGAGCTAGCCAATCTGCGCACCGCGTTTCGATGGGTCGCCGACCGCGGCGACCTCGACGATGCCGCCATCATCGCCACCTACGCGGCGTTCCTTGGCTTCTGGGTTGAAAATTACGAGCCGATCGCCTGGGCCGAAGAGTTGATCGAGCGGGCCCGCAGTGTCGACCATCCCCGGCTCGCGTTCCTGTATGTGATGGCCTCGCAGTGCATTATGTCCGGACGCGTTGACGCGGCTGTGCGTTACCGCGACGCAGGCAAGGCGATCGTTGAGAGCGGCCTGGGCGAGGTGCCGTTCGGCATCGAAGGCATGCTCTTCAACATCTATCTGTACGCAGCCCAGCCTGAACGGGCCGTCGATTGGTGCCGCAGCCGGGTTCAGAGCGGTCGCGACACGCACTCATGGTCGAGGGTAAGCCTCATCCTCTCCCTCGCTGTCGCCCAGTCTTATGAGGAGGCGATCGCAGCCACCACTGGGCTTATTGAAGCCGCCGAGGCCACCCGCAATCCGTGGTCACTCTCATTCGCGCTACTCGCCTTCGGGGCCGCCCACCTACATGCCGATCCGGTCGGTGCTCTCAAGGCCGGTCGCCGTGGGCTGCAGGTGGCCGAAGACAGCGGCAACCGCGCAGCCGGGACAACTCTGGCGACCGTCGTTGCCCGAATAGAGGGCGAATATGGTGACTCGCTCCGCGCGCTCCACTACATCGCCGTTGCAATCCACAATTACCACGACTCAGGCAACTCAGCGAGTATGCGAATCCTCATGGCTACCCTCGCGACGATTCTTGACCGGATGGGCCGCTACGAACCCGCGGCCACCATCGCGGGTTGCGCGGCAAGTCCCTTCGCCGTGGTGAACTACCCTGAACTTCTCACCGCCACAGACTCATCTGCGCACTGTCGTCG
>CAWBRR010000012.1:0-178035 GCA_963791215.1 uncultured Actinomycetota bacterium
AGTCGCCCCAGGCCTTCGACGCAGCGTTGTCGTTACTGCCGAGGTACATGCACGCCTGTTCCGTGTTCGCGTACGACGTCAGCGAGATCCAGTCGATGCGAAGGCTGATTCCCTCTGTCGCGGGCGCGCTCTCGACCACAGCCGCGCCTGCACCGTCGGAGAGCATATAGCGCAGGAACGCGATTTCCATCGGCAACGCCCCGTCGTCCGAGATCGCCGTCATGTCCTCGTAGCGGGTGCTCTTGAACCCGCGAGACGCGAATTCGCTGGCGACGCAGATCGCGTTGCGCTTCTCGCCGATCGCCACCTGCAGGTACGCGTTCTTGAGCGCCATCATCCCGCAACTGCAGATGCCGTGTGTGGTCGCGATCTCGAGCGGTCCATAGCCCAACTCTCCGTGCACCATGCTGGCGTGCCCGGGCCCCATCAGGTCCGGCACCGTGGTTGCCGCCGTCAGCAGTTCCACGATGTTGCTCCGAAGTCCTCGTCGGCCTGCTGGGTGGCGATGCGCACTCCACCAGTTGTCATCGCCGCGTTCGACATGACGGTTTGCTGATTCTTGTCGATCGCGTAGTGGCGCGTCTTGATTCCGCAGTTCGCGAGAATCAGATCCTTCAGGTCAGAGGACGCATGGCCTGCCTTACCGATGTAACTCTTGATCTCGTCGTTGGGAACCGGGTAGCCGGGGAGAAAAGCACCGGGTCGCTGTGATGTATGCACTCATCCGAGGTGGCTCCAATGATCGGGTTGTCAAGAGAGGCCGCGCTGGCCGTCAGGCCTTGCCGGCGATCTTCATGAGGATGAGATTCTTGAAGCCGGAGAGCGTGCGCACTCCAGCTATCCGCTCGTCGTTGAGCGAGATGGCGTACTTGTTCTCGACGATCTCCGCGATGGCGAGAACTCCGAGCGAATCGACTCCCAGATCGTCCAACGTGGACTCATCAGTGATCTGGATCTGGTTCGATGCTGTAGTGCGCGCCTAGGTAGTCGACGATGTCGCGTTCGACTTCGTATTCGATCGGCATGACGGTCAGATCCCCCCTGTTGTTCAACCGGGTCATACACCACCGCAATCCGGGTCCATGGGCTACGAGCCCACGGTGACAGTAGCTGACGGTGGCGCGCCCCGGCACGATTAGTCACACTTACCTTTCGCGCAGACGTGGCACGACTGTCGTAGCCGGGAGCCCCTGCACATAGGGGAAACGAGTAGCAGCCCCAGTCGGTTCAAATTCGTCCGAACATCGTCTCCGCAGCGGCCGGAGTTAGGACGCGCCTGCGGGATTTGAGACCGCAGTGCCGCCAGGCTCAAGGGACGGCGAAAGTAGTAGCTGCCCGCTCAAGATTGAAGACCCCATCTGGGCCACCAGGTTCCGGCACCGAGAAGTGCTGCCACGGCCGGCACGGTAGGTGCGACTGACCAATGTATCGATCAGCATACCTGCTCCAATCGTGAAGCCGATCTGGCGACTGTGTAAACGGGGCTGACCAACATGGCCAACATGGTGACCGCAAAGATAACACCGGCCACGGTAATGACGCCGCCAGTCGTCGTGAACGCCTTCACGATGCCCGAACCAGTCCCTAAGGTCGAATTCGCGTGGATTCTCGACATGAATAGCAAGTTATAGTCGGATCCCACGGCGACAAGCGCGACGAGGGACATCAGTAGTACCGCCCAGTAGATGTCGATGCCGAGCAGGATCTGCCAGATCAAGACGCTGAGGCCCACCGCTGATAAATACGAAATCGCAATGGTGATCATGAGATACAGCGGCGCGATCAGCCCGCCGAGCAGCCATGCCAGGATGACGAAGATGAAGAGCAACGCAAACGTGGCGATAATCGCAAAGTCTTCGACCACCATTTGGTGCAAGTCCCGAAATCCGGCCGCGACACCGCCGACTTCCACTCGGCTGCCCTTGAGCGTGGTTTCGTCCAGCGCCGAATCGGTGGAAGCGATGACCGCATCAAGACGACCGATGGCGGTCTCGTCGTACGCGGTGGTATCACCGAACACCGACAGCCGTGCGGTGTGTCCGTTTTTGGATATGAAATAGCTCATCGCCTGCCTCAGGCGCGGATCCTGAAAAGCACCTTTAGGAACATAGAAACCTGCATCAGGACCACCGCTCACATTGACGCTGACTTCGTTGAGGAAGTCGCGTGCCTGGGTCAGGCCGTCGATGAGGTCTTTCATTTGCGGTGAAATCTGGTTAATACCGTCCGAGATCTCGGCCTCATTCCGGATCGGGCAGCGTCCGCGCCGGCAGCGATCTCACTGAGTTTGCTGGTAAGCAGCGCTTGAGCGTCGGTGAGCTGGTTGGTTCCGTCCGAGGCGGCGGCCAGTCCGGTCTGGAGTTGGTGGTGCATCCCATCCGAGACACGACGATTACCGTCCGCCAATTGCCTGGAGCCGACCTTCAGTTGGGTGAGCAGGTAACGGACCCGCCCGACGAGCGAAGTGTCCTGAGCCAAGGCCGCCATCTGGTTCACCTCCCCACAGTTGCTGCCCTGTTCACAGGGCATGCTGTTGGGAGGAGGGGGAACGAACGTATTCAGCTGCGTGAGGATCGGAGTGACCATGGAATCGATGGAATCCGCCATTTCCTTCGAACCATCGGCAAGCCGATCGGTGCCTCCGGAAAGGTCGTTGGATCCGCCGGACGGAAAACAGTCCGCTCTGGAGCGCTTTATGCCGCTGAGGATTCGCCCGGCCCTTGGGCCGCAAGTGCATTGCCCGCACTAAGTTGGCCAAGGCCGTCGCTGAGCCGTTGAGTTCCTTCCTCGAGTGGTGCAGTTTGGGTTGACTGTCCGAGAGCCCTTGAATTGCCGCGCTGAGTTCGTCGGCGAGCTGCCGGTTCTGGCTGCTCAGGGTGAACTCTGGAATCGCTTTACCCTCCGGGTGGGGTGGGACTCAGCACCTCGCTCACCCCGTGGGACTTTTTGAATAGTCCTGACAACCGAGTTCAGCGCGGAGAAGTCGGCGGAATTCCGGAGATCGTGGTCCGCCGCGATGAGTATGACGTCGGGTGTAAGTGCACTCGGCTCGTAGTGCCGGGCGATGGCGTCATAGCCCTGGTTGCTCGGTGTCGTCGCCGGCTGCACTTCCCGTTCGTCGTACCCGGTAGCCATCCAGAGCGTCGGTGCCGCGAGCGCAAGCAGGATGGCGACGCTCGTAGCGAGCACCCGTCCCGGTTGACGGACGACCAGAACACCAACACGCCGCCAATACTGGGACGAGCCTTCGGCCCTCGGCTCAGCGAAGCCGCGGCGTCCGAGAATTGAGAGAGAAGCCGGAACCAGCGTGAGCGCAGCGAGTACGGCGACGATCACGCCTATCGAGCACGGCAATCCGGTGGTTCGAAGATACTGATCTGAGTCGCCGACATCACCGCGCAACTCGCGGCCACAGTAAGGCCGGAGGCCACGATGATGCCCGATGTCTCGGTGGCGGAAGCCACGATCGACTCGCGAGTCGACATCCCTTGCCGACGCCCTCGGTGGTAGCCGCTGAGGAGGAATACCCCATAATCCGTGCCCGCCCCGAGAAGAATCGCCGCGAGGAGCATGACCGAGAAGATGGATACATCGAGGTTGGTGTGCAATGCCAAGAGTGCGACGATGGGGCGTGAAACGCCCAGGGCCAAGCCGACGCTGAGCAACGGTACGAGGATTGTGCTGAATCGACGGTAGACGAGTAACAGCAACACGACGATCATTCCCACCGTCGCAGCCGTGATGAGGGCGACCGAATGCTCCTGGGCCGTGATCTCATCACCTATCGTTGGCGCCGGGCCGGTCAGATAAACCGATAGACCACCGGGTTTTGGGGTGTGGTCGATCAATTCACGAACAAACTGCTGTCCTTCTCGTTGGGGGGCCGCGCCCAGCCCACCGTAAAACCGCACAATCGCATATACGGCCTTGCCGTCCCGGCTGGCGGCGATGTGGGTAGTCGCAGGGTCAGGCAGGAGGTCCTGAACCGACTCGATTCTGAATGATTGGCCCAGCTTGGCGACCATGTCGTCGTAGTAGGCGCGGTCCGCATCGTTGAATCCGCGGTTGTCCTCCAGCACGAGGTATCCGATTGCCGACGCTTGGGATTCGCCGAACTGAGTACCGATCTTCTTGAGAGTGACCAACGATGGCGCCGACTCGGGGATAAGGGGGCCGGATTTCTCGAGGCAAACTTGCTCGAGTTGAGGGGTAGCCAGGTTGAGGCCGACCGCCGCGAGGATCCACATGCCCAGACGAATATAGGTGTGCCGGCCGACGAGGTCGGCTAATCTCCCGAAAAAGTTGCTCTGCCTATGTCTCATCCTATGGCATCGTATGACTCCGAACCGCTTCCGCCAGTGTCAGGGTCTCGGCGACATCGACGGTGTCGCATCTGGCGTTGCATCTGGTGTTGCATCTGGCCGAGGAGCGCGGTGATTCGATCATCAGCTGGTGCTGGCCAGCCCGACAACAGATGCCCGTAGAACCGCCAACGGTTCAGCCTTAGTTATAGACTCCGGCAATCGCAGCTTGGAGGGGGCGAGGACGATGAACTCCGTGAGCCGCTGATGCCCGGCGTGATGGACTCCGAACTCAGCGCGACGGGGTAGTGACATGAGCACTTCTCGGGTCTGGATCGTCGGAGCCGGTCCAGCCGGAGCGACGGCCGCTCTGCTGCTCGCCGAACACGGAATCGACACCCTCGTCGTCGAACGCCGGCGCGGCCCCGTCCACCCACCCGGCGGCGCATGTGCTCTCCACCCGCACACTGGAGGTCTTCCGCGAACTGGGCCTCGAACACGATGTGCGCCGCCTCAGCTCGCGCATATACGAACTGCGCGACGGCATTTATGCCACCAGTCTGACCGGACCCGAACTCGGCCGGATCACCATTTACGACCCTGAATCGACTGAAGCCCAATTGCTTCAGACCCTGAGCCCGACTCGGGCCGCAAACCTGTCGCAACACGTACTCGGGCAGCTGCTGTGGATCAGCTCGACGCGTGCCAGCGGGTCGAGTTCCACCGCGGCAGCGTGTACCGAAACCACCGCGAAACCTCCGATGGCGTTGAAGTTCGAGTCACCGGCCCAGACGGCGATGGCGAGTGGGTCGCGACAGGTCGGTATCTGATGGGCGCCACGGTGCGGCAGCCATGTCCGGCGCACATGCGGACTCCAAGTGCGCGGCCCCGTTCTTCAACACGTGATCAGCGTTCACTTCAGCGCCGACCTGCGTCCCTATCTGTGGTCACGCCGAGGCCCCGTCATCTTCACCTTCACCCCACGCGGGCTTGGAATCATCATCGTGCACAGCTCACCCGATGACTTCGTATCGACATTCCTACTTCCCGCCGGTTCAGCGTCTCGAGGACTTCACCGCCGACGATTGTCGGCGCAAAATTCGAGATGCGGTGGGAGACAGGGAATTGGTCGTCGACATCCACTCGGTGAGAACTGGGCGATGACGGCGCAGATCGCCGATCAATATCGCAAAGGACGTACATATTCCTGATCGGCGACGCCGCGCACCGTTTCCCGCCGACCGGCGGTCTCGGACTGAATACCGGCGTGGACGATGCCGACAACCTGGCCTGGAACTGGCGTGGGAAATCTCTGGTCGTGCTCCGATTGATCTGCTCGACACCTACGACGCGGAACGTCGACCGATCGGCACCGCCAAGACAGCGAGCATTCAGTGAAGAACTTCGACGGTCTGATGGATGTTTTCGACGCGCTCGGATTGCCCGATCAGGTATGCGCGCACTACGGGCTCTGGCCGAGTCCCGACTGATGGCTGCATCGCCGGCACTGCGTCACGCCGGGACTGGCCGCCTCGATGGCGGTGGCACTGCAACGGATTGCCCTGGCGACTTCCACTGGTCGCATCGGAGCACGCATCCGGCGCAGGGTTCATGAGGTGATCGCCGGCCAGGGTAGCCACTACCGAACGTGGACTCGATCTCGGCGTGCACTACGACAGCGGATTCCTCAACGAGGACGACATATCCGAGGACGTAGCGGACATCGAGTTCTATACGCCGATCGTGCGCGTTGGGGGACGGCTACCACACGCGTGGGCCCAGTACAACGGAGCGAGAGTCTCCACGCTCGACCTGTCGGCGCGCGACACGCTGACGGTTCTGACCACGTCGGAACACGAGTCGAGTTGGCGCGACGCGCAGACAGCGGTCGGACACTCACTGACGGTGATAGGTGTCGACCTCGCGGCGTGCGGAGAGCCGCTGCGTTCGCTGGCGGCAGGGCAGGCGCTACTGCTGCGCCCGGATTCTCACATCGCCGCAGTGCTTGACCCATCGAGTAGTGGGTACGCCGACGCGCTCGGTGCGGCCCTCGATCAACTAGGTCTGACGGCCACCGTCAAGGAGAGCTATGAACCCACGCCTTGACGAGATTGTCTTGCTCACCCACGAGTGGGATTCGATGCGAGCCTGGTGGGGCACCCTTATGGGGCGCGGATCCACGCACAGTCGGTCACCGAACCGCGGTCGTCGAGACAGCCGGGTTACGGGTTGTTATCGAGCATTCCGACATTGCGATGAACGCCAATCCCGAAGTCGCTGGGGTCATTTCACTCACGGTGTCGGCCCCGTCCGCGATCGCTGCCCTCGACACCCACAGGCGACTCCTCGCGATCGGCTCCCGCCACCACCGCGCCACAAACGACGCCAGCGGAGTGCGCCTGTGGTACCGCGACCCCAATGGCACCGATGTGGCAGTTCGCTTACCGTTCGACGCCGACGCCAACAACCGGCGTGGCCAGGAGATCGATCCCAATCACATCGTCACCCGGCTGCAAGCGGCGGCAGAATCAGCGAATGAGGTACACGCCAACGGCGAATAGGACTATGCATAGCGCCGTCAAAGTAACGCACCACGATTTGAGCCCAGGTCGCTGACCCGCTGAGGTCAGCGCCGAATATGACCGTGACCCTCGCCCTCCCGCGTACAGTCGCTGTGACAAATTAGCCTGGGGCGCAAGGTGATTGATGGACACGCTTGACGAATCTCGTCATCACACTGCACCAAGCCTCGAATGGCCTAGCCATGCATCCTGACTGGAGGCAAGTCGAACTGACAGCTACATCTTAAGCGCTGCGTCGCGTACGACTGGAGGTGCTGAACCGCTTGCGCGCCCGACGAATACGGCGAAATCGAATACGCAGGGCTAGCCAACGTGATTCGGGTTGTAGCCGGGCTCCACCACAGGCTGGACCAACGGGGTAGGCACCGCCCGCGACACTCTGCGTCGGGGCGGGTTGCGGCTGCACGTCGGGGTTCTTGGGGCTCAGTACGAGGTGGGGGCTGGTGCGCCGGCGGCGGCGATCACCCCGATCCGACGCAAGTCTTCGGTGAGCGCGGCGCTGCGATCGAGGTGGCGGGGGTTGATCCGCGCCAGGATCCACTCCCACCAGCGGGGACACTTGGTCAGCTCGAAGGTCTGCACGATCTGGGTCCCGGCGCCGGCCGGCTCGAGGCTGATGCGCCAGTCGGTGCTGTCAACCTTCAGCGCGGTGGGGATGGTGCGCCATGCGATCTGGCGGGGGGCGTCGACAGCGAGGATCTCGCAAGTGCGGCCCCAGCGCAGCCAGCCCGACCGGCTACGTCCGCGGAACCGGACGCCCGGCGCCACCGCGGTGGCCCCACCGAGCAATACGACGTGGTGGCACTCGTGGCTCCACTCACTCGTCCGGGTGACGTCGGCGATGACCTGCCATACCGATTCGAGCGGCGCGTCGACCGTCACCTCGACGCGACACGCCTGCGCCATGCGCCGTTTTGCTGTACCCATCTCGGCCCCTTTCGTTGCTACCCAGCGGTCACGTGCGGTGGCCTGGGTCGCGGAGCAGCCGGTCGATGACATCGGCCAGCCACATTTCGTACTGCTGCGGGGTCCAACCCTGCAGTCCGGTGAGCAGTTGGTAGACCTCGACGGCGAGCACCGCCCACAGCCCGTCGCACTCCTCCCGTGTGACGGCGCGACCGGTGATGAGCGACACGCCCTGCTCGACGTCGATCCGTCGGCGCTGCTCCGCCGCGCGCAGCAGCCGAGCCAGTTCGCGGTCCGAGGCCGCGGCCTGCCGCAGTGCGAGAAGCACGCCGGCGTTGCGTTGATGAATGCCGGTGACGAGCCGGGCGGCGGCCCGCGCTCGCTGTTGTCGGGTCCCCGACCCGAGGGCGGTGAACTCCGGACGCTCGTGTAGCGGCACCGGCGCGGTGTCGCCGACGGTGGCGCGGTCGATCACCGCCGTCAGCAGATCGCTTTTCGACCTGAATCCGGCGTAAACCGTCTCGACGGACACGCCCGCCCCGCGGGCGACGTCACGCATCCCGGTCGCCGTCCAGCCGCGGGTGCCGAACAGCTCGACGGCCGCGGCGAGCACGGCTTCGCGGGTCTCGGCGGCCTGCTGTTCGCGCCGGGATGACCGGTAGGGACGCCGAGCTGGCGCGGCCTCATCCGTGGTCATCGGTGCGCACCTGCCCGCTGCACGGGGATGCCCGGTTGCCATCGCGCCCGGGCCCGGCGCCGGTAGGCCCGCGCGAAACCGTGCAGCAGGATGAACCGGGGCACCGCTGGGATCGTGTGGACCACGATCTGGTAGCCCTCGCGGTCGATCCCGTCGAGCAGCCAGTGCGCCTCCATCCCAAGCCGGGCGAACGACTTTGGCTTGATGAAGTACGTCCGCTCGATGGCGCGCCACTCGGCCTGCGTGATGCTCGTCGACACGATCGGCATGGCCTCCTCGACCTCCCGGTCCAGGTGCGGCAAGAGCACGGTCGTCAGCGCGTCCAGGGCGGTGACGAGCTCGGCGCGGGGCTCTTCGGTCGTGGTCGCGCGCGTACCGCTGCCCGGCAGCGGTGACCGTCGTTGCCGCCGGGTCGATCCGGCCATGGTCGGCTTCCAGCGAGTCCAGCAGCGCGACCGCGGCCGGATTCCGTTCGCGCACCAGCGGCCAAACACCATCGTCCTCACCGGTGTGATGGCCGTGCAGAACTTCCATCATCCATACCACGTGCCCACCGAGCGCCCGCCGCTGCCGGCCCCGCGGATAGGGCTGCCGTGATCAGGGTCTCGCGGGTAGCGGAGCAGGTCCCGGCGCAGCGCGCCGTGCACGACCCCGTTGATCCGCATGTCCGCCGGCTCCAGTGCGGTCCTCATCTCGCCTCCAATCGGCGTTCCTCGCCAATAGTGTAGAACGTAGATGTAGTCACTACAAGACTGTTTGGTGAAATAGCGGCGACGGCGTCGAGGCCGCCGAGGACATCGCGCGGATCGAGACCAGTGATCCCCGGACCACCTTCCGGCTGGTGCGCGCAGCGTGCTCGATTGGGCTGCTGAGCGACCTGGACGAGCACCGCTTCGGCCTCACCAGGCGTGGCCAGCTGCTTCGCTCGGATATCGCCGGGGTGCGAGCACTTAATGCAGTTCTGGTGACAGGAAGCCCTGGTCGTATCGTGGGCACCGGAACAATCGACCCGAGAAGATGGCGGCGAACCCGCCCACTACCAAGTGAATCTCGGCAAACTGAACAACGTGCACGAAGCCCTCGAGATCAGCTCCGCACGCCAACGACCGATCCCATCACGGTAGAGCCGTCCATGGCCGAACCGATAGACGAACACTTCATCGCCACCATCACCGCGATGGCCGATACCGCCATGCCGAGGCCCTCGCAATACCAGCCGCCCGACGCCGCCCCGAACCAATCCGCGCCGGACTTGCTCGAGTTGTTCGACTCCCAAATCGGCAGCCGTCACCTCGACCTAGCAGCCCGATGGCTCCGCGCGAATGGGAAGGGCTTCTACACCATCGGCTCATCGGGTCATGAAAGCAACGCCGCCGTCGCGGCCGCGCTTCGACCCACCGATCCAGCACTGCTGCACTACCGCTCGGGCGGATTCTTCCTCCAACGGGCCCGGCAAGTCGGCGGAAGCGACCCGCTGCGTGACGTACTCCTCGGGGTTGTCGCGGCCACCGAGGACCCGATCTCCGGTGGGCGGCATAAAGTGTTCGGCCGCCACGACCTGCACATCATCCCCCAAACGTCGACGATCGCCTCTCACCTTCCGCGCGCGGTCGGGGTGGCGTTCTCCATCGCGCGAGCCGCCAAAATCGGTGTCCCCTCGCCATGGCCGCGCGACGCGATCGCGGTGTGCAGTTTCGGCGACGCGTCGGTCAACCACTCGACCGCGGTCGGTGCGATCAACACCGCCATTCACGCTGCCTACCAAGGGCTTCCGCTCCCGCTGCTGTACGTCTGCGAAGACAACGGCATTGGCATCAGCACCAAAACACCGAAGGGTTGGATCAACGCCAACTACGGAAACCGCCACGGCCTCACCTACTTCAGCGCCGACGGCTGCGACCTGCCGTCGGTCTATAGCGCCGCGGGCAGCGCCGCCGAGTGGGTGCGCAACCACCGCAAGCCGGCGTTCCTGCACCTGCATATGGTGCGGCTGATGGGTCACGCCGGATCGGACGTCGAAAGCGCTTACCGCGCACCCGCTGAGGTCAGCGCCGAATATGACCGCGACCCCGTGCTGTGCACCGCGAGACTGCTCATCGAACGCGGCCTGGCAAGCCCTTCCGAGGTTCTCGACCGCTACGAACACAAGCGAACTGAAGTCATCCGCCTCGCCCGAGAGGTCAGCGTTCTGCCCCAGCTCAACAGCGCGCGGGCAGTGGTGAAGCCCCTTCGCGAAGCCCGGCGCGAAGCCGCCAAGGCGACCCGCACCACGCACGATCCCGCCCGCCGCGGCGCGAGAGTGCCCAGCATCAGTGCTGCGGGCGAGGGCCCCCTGACCTTGGCGCAAGCCATCAACCGCGCGCTGCTCGACGTCCTCACCGACTACCCCGAAGCACTCGTCTTCGGCGAGGACGTCGCCCGCAAGGGCGGCGTCTACGGCGTCACACGCGGGCTCATGAAAAAGGTTGGCCCAGCCCGAGTATTCGACACCCTCCTCGACGAACAGGCCATCCTCGGCCTGGCGCTGGGTGCCGGCACGTCGGGCCTACTCCCCATCCCCGAAATCCAGTACCTCGCCTACCTGCACAACGCCGCCGACCAGATCCGGGGGGAAGGTGCCACGCTGCAATTCTTCTCCAACCGCCAATACCGCAACCCGATGATCGTCCGGATCGCGGGATACGGATACCAAAAGGGATTCGGCGGCCATTTCCACAATGACAACGCCATCGGGGCACTCCGGGACATCCCCGGGCTCATCATCGCCTCGCCGTCCCGCCCCGACGACGCCGCCGCGATGATGCACACCTGCGCGGCCGCTGCCCACCACGCCGGGGCGGTGTGCGTCTACCTCGAACCCATCGCCCTCTACAGCACCCGCGACATCTACGAAGACGGCGACGAAGAATGGCTCGCCCGCTACCCGGACCCCAGCAGCGGCCATGTTCCGCTCGGCCATGCCCGCACCTACCACGATGGCACTGACCTCACGATCGTGACGTTCGGCAACGGCGTCCACATGAGCTTGCGCGTCGCCCGCCGACTCAAACGCGCGCACGTCTCCACTCGCGTCGTTGACATGCGCTGGCTCGCGCCGCTGCCGATCAAAGACATCCTGCGGGAAGCCAACGCCACCGGCCGAGTCCTCGTCGTCGACGAAACCCGTGCCACCGGCGGCGTCGCCGAAGGCGTGCTGTCAGCCCTGGTCGACGAAGGCTTCACCGGAACACTCGCACGAGTAACCAGCAAAGACAGCTTCATACCCCTGGGCGACGCGGCCCTCAAGGTGCTGCTCGACGAGGACACGATCGAGGCGGCCGCGATAAAGCTCACCGCAGTCAGCCGATGACCCGCCGTGATCGTTCATCATGGTGACAGTCTCGCTGAATGACCGAAATGATTGCGGCGTTAAGTGATTTCGATACTCAACTTGGCGCCTCACAAGCCAACCCGACGGTGGAAGCCGCGTCTCGGAGGCGATCGTCATAGCAGACAAATGCAGTGAGCCGATCACCGAACACCGCGTGCGCCGTCGCCAGGTGAAGGGCATCCACGGATCACAGATGCCGCTTGCCCCGGTCCGACGGCTGGAGCTGCTCGAGGCCGGCTGGGCTTCCGTCAGCCCGCGGCGAGCACCGCCATCGCGGCGTTGTGGCCGCCGATGCCAGAGACCCCTCCGCCGCGGCGGGACCCGGCGCCGCACAACAGAATTCGGTCGTGTCCGGTGGCCACTCCCCAGTGCCGGGCGGGGGTGTCCAGCGGATCGTCGTCATCGGCGAACGGCCAGGCCAGCGCGCCATGGAAGATGTTGCCGCTGGTCATGTCCAGCGTGCTCTCCAGGTCGAGCGTGGTCTTGGCCTCGACACAGGGCCGGCCGTTGGCGTCTAGCATGAGAACATCCTGAATCGGCTCGGCGAGAACCGAATTCAGCGACGCCAACACCGCATCGGTCAGCCGCTGGCGCATCTCGTCGGGGTCCGAGCCGGACAGCAGCGAGTGCGGGGTGTGTAACCCGAACACGGTCAAGGTCTGCGCACCGGATTCGCGAAGCCCGGCGGACAGGATGCTCGGGTCGGTCAGTGAGTGGCAGTAGATTTCGCACGGTATCGGTTCGGGAATCTCGCCGCCGACTGCTCGGGAGTACGCCGCGTCGAGCTGGGTCCACGTTTCGTTGATGTGGAAGGTGCCGCCGAACGCCTGCTCGGCGGTGACGTGGGCGTCGCGCAGCTGGGGTAGCCGCCGCAACATCAGGTTGACCTTGACCTGGCTGCCCTGGGCCAGCGGTGGCGCGACCTCGCCGAGCAGACGGGCGAGCACCACCGGTGTCACACCGGCCAGGACGAACCGGCCGCGGACGCGACGCTCGTCGTCGCCGATGCGATAACTGACCTCGCCGTCCGGATCGATCGCGTAAACATCGGCGCCCGTGACAATCTCGGCGCCGTAGCCCGCCGCCGCGACAGCCAGCGCTTCCGTCACCGCACCCATGCCGCCCACTGGCACGTCCCAATCGCCGGTGCCGCCGCCGACCAGGTGATACAGAAAACAGACGTTCTGCTGCAACGACTCGTCATCGGCGCGGGCGAAGGTGCCGATCAGAGCGTCCGTCGCCACCACACCCCGCACCAGATCGTTGTCCAACACATCGGTGATGGCCTGCCCGATCGGCTGCTCCATCAACGCGTGCCAGGCCTGCCCGGCCTCGGGATCACCGCCGTTCAGGACAAGCAGGCGCGCCTGCTCGCGGGTCCGGAGCGGTTCGATCAGCGTCGGCCACAGCCGCTCGGTCACCGTTCGGCAGCGGCGGTAGAACTCGACGAACGGCTGTTCGTCCGCGCCCGCCCCGACCGCGGCGAAGCCGCTGTGCGGACCGATCAGCAGGCCGGTCCGTCCCCCGGTGGCCGGGTCCGGAGTGTAGGACGAGTAGCGGCGCCGGGCCAGCCGCACCGGAGCACCGAGATCGTCGACGATGCGGGGCGGCAGCAGGCTGACCAGATACGAATACCGCGACAGCCGTGCGTCGACACCCTCGAAGGCGTGAGCCGACACCGCCGCCCCGCCCACCTGGTCCAGCCGCTCCAGCAGCCGGACCCGCAGGCCGGCGAGGGCAAGGTAGCCGGCCGCGACCAGGCCGTTATGCCCGCCGCCGACCACCACAACGTCGACATCCGACGCCGAATCGGGGGCCATCGGTCAGCCAGCCAGATCAGCCGGACAGCCGTGGGTTCGGGCGCACCTATCCGCGGCAGCGGGTTTCTTGGACTGTGCCACGGCTCCAGGCTGCGCTTCTGACCGGCTGCTATGCGTTGTCGTCACTCCCGGGACAGCTCCTTCGCGGCACCGCGGGGGACGATCAGGACGGGGACCGGGGCGTGCCGGACAATCTTGGTGGCCCTGGACCCCAGGAACACCCGCGCGATGGGTCCCGACTCGCTCGATCCGATCATTAGCATGTCGTCCGCTCGCCATTCGACGTCGTCGAAGGCCTCCGCCCAATCCCGGCCATGCCCGATGACGAATTCGAGTTCGGCCGCCTCCTGGCGCGGCGCCTGTTCCGCCTCCAGGGCTTCCTGGACGGCGGAGCGAATGTTTGCGGTCCATTCGGCGGTTATCGCCGCCCCCTCGGCACGGAACCGGGCCGTTTCGGGCGGGGAGAGCTGGACGGCGAACGACGCCAGCCGCAACTCCGCGCTCAACTTATCCGCCACGGTGCGGGCGGCGCCCAGCAGCGCACCGCTTTGTTCGCCGCCGGTGTAGGCGAGCGTCACCCGCCCGACCTTGCCGCCCTTGGCCCGGAAGCCCCGAGGGGCAAGGGCGACCGGAATCGGGGAGTTGTGCAGCAACCGCTCGGCGACGCTGCTCAAACCGATGTACCCGAACTGGCCGGCCGAGGCCGATCCCACCGCGATCATGCTGGCCTGGTGCTGCTGCGCCGCCTCCAGCATGCCGCTGGGAGCCGACCGGGCATGAACCGTGGTGAACTTTGTGGACACGTCGGAGGGAAGGTCGGCACGGGCCTGGGCGACCGCGACCTCGGCCGACTCTTCGATGTAGCTTCGATACCCCTCGTCCGCCCGGGACAGGCCGGGCATCCATGGTGCCGGGATGACCGTGCACACGAGGAGGTCCTCGCCGCTGGAACGCGCCAGCATGGCGGCCAGGCTGAGCACCGCCTTGGCCCGCCGATTGATGGGGTACCCGACCAGGATGGTCATAGGGGAGTCTCCTCCCCGGTGGCGAGGCCGACATGTTCGTGCCTACCGAGGTGCGAGTGGCTGCGCGCGTAGACGAGATACCAGACAAATGCAACGGCGATCCAGATCACGAATACGTACAGCGTCACAATCCGCAGGCTGCTGATGATCCACAGGGCGCCGACGACCGACAGGATCGGTATGAGCGGATACGGCCGAACCTTGAAGCTGCGCGGCAGGTCTGGCGCGCGTCGCCGCAGAATCATGACACCGATGGACACGGTGACGAACGCGACCAGGGTGCCGACGCTGGTCATCTCGGCCAGGAAGTTGATCGGGATGAAACCGGCCAGGAGCGAGATCACCGCCGCGACGATGATGGTGTTGGGGATCGGGGTGAGGGTCCGCGGGTTCACCCTGTGGAATACCGCGGGGATCATGCCGTCGCGCGACATCGCGAACAGGATGCGGGTCTGGCCGTACACCGAGACCAGGGTCACGCTGAAGATCGAGATGATCGCTCCGGCGGCGAGCACGGTGCCCGGCCATGACGCTCCGGTGACGTCCTCGAGGATCTTCGCCAGGCCGGCCTCCTGGCCCTCGAACTGGTCCCGCGGCTGCGCCCCGACGGCGACGATTGCCACCAACACGTACATCACCGTGACCGTCACCAGGGAGATCAGGATCGCCAGCGGGAGGTTGCGGTGAGGATCCTTCGCTTCCTCACCGGCGGCGGCTACGCCGTCCAGCCCGACGAACGTGAAGAAGATGATGCTCGCGGCGGTGGCAACACCAGAGACGCCGTAGGGGGCGAAGGGTTGCATGTTCTGCGACTTGAAGCCCTGGAAGCCGATGACGATGAACATGACGAGCACGACGAGTTTGATCGCCACCATGATCGCGTTGGTCTTCGCCGACTCGCTGACACCGCGGATCAGCAGCAGGGAGCACATCACGATGAGGATGATGGCCGGCACGTTGCAGATGCCGCCTTCCTCGGGTGCGTTGGACCACGCGCTAGGCAGCTGGACGCCGAACACGTTGGTGAGAAATTGGTTGACATACTGCGACCAGCCGACCGCCGTGGCGGCGCCAGCCACCCCCCATTCCAGCAGCAGACAGGCGCCGACTCCGACCGCGACCGCCTCACCGAGGGTGGTATAGGCATAGGAGTACGACGAGCCGGCCACCGGAACCGCTCCCGCCAGCTCGGCGTAGCACACCGCGGTGAGTCCGGCGACGATCGCTGAAAGCACGAACGACCAGATGACGGCGGGCCCGGCTATCGGCACCGCCTGGCTCAGGATGAAGAAGATCCCGGTGCCGATCGTGCCACCGATACCGATCGCCGAGAGACCCCACAGTCCGACCGAGCGCTTGAGTTCGCTTTTTCCGGTGTCTGCGCCGGTCTCGAGCTCCATCTCCAGCACCGGCTTACGTCGCAACACCTGTTCTTTTAACGATGCCACTGTCCCCTACCTTTCCTTGAGGGTGCTCGCCGGCGCAGGCCGTAGGCTTCGAGTTACACCGACGTTGCCGTGCCGTTCTTTCGAGGGGCGTAATCGATCGAGCGGGACGCGGTGAGTGGGCGGCGGACCGGCTGGTCGTCGGATTGGCTAGGCGCGGAGCGACCTGCCAGGCAGGGCGTTGTCATCGTGAGTTGGCGATCTCACCATCGACCATGGTGAGGTCGATGCTTGTGTTTGTGATCTGATCACGATCGACCTGGTAGATGTCCTGCGACAACACCACCGGGTTGGAATACTTCCCGGGAGCGATCGACCCACGGTTGCCTTCGCAGAAGTTGGCATAGACACTGCCCACTTTGTATGCATACACCCCGTCCTCGATGTTGATGACCTGTTCGGGCACACAGGTTGGCGTGTGCGCCAGGTTGACCGCACCGAGACGCGAGGTTTCGGTTCTCACTCGTCGAATTCGGGAGTTGGAGTCGACAAGCCGGCGTAGAGCTGCGGGCGGCGGTCGGCGATCTATCAATGCGAGCCGACACCGCTGTACGTCAGTCGGGCAGTTCCATTGGCCCGATGTCGGCAAAGACGTCGCCAGGACCCGGATTGTCCGGATGGGTTCGACCACCGAAATGGCGCTCGATACCCCAGACCGCGTTCAACGCGGTTTGTACCGCGCCCTCTACCCAGGCTGGGGTAAACGAGATGTCGTCACCCGCGAGGAAAATGCCACGCTGATGGGCCGGCAAGTCGTCCTGCATGAAGTGCGAGTACGTCCGGAGGTTGTATCGGTAGTGCCCGGGTAGCGCACCCTTGAACGCGCCGAGGGAGTGCTCGTCGGCCTCCCAGGAGACGGTGATCGGGTCGCCGACGATGTGGCTCGCGATATCGACGTCGGGGTAGATCTTCTTGAGCGCCCGAAGTGCGAGCCGAACCCGATGCTCGACCGTGTGCGGCAGCATCTTCATGGCGTCGCTCATCCAGGAGTAGGTAAGGCAGATCACGGCCGGTTGGTCGTCGCCGTTGTCAAAGAGGTATGTCCCGCGGGTTAGCCGGTCGGTCAGCGTCGTACTCATGACGTCGCGGCCGGTGGTCGGGTCCTTGTCCTTCCAGAACGGCCGGTCGACCATCACGAAAGTCTTCGACGACTGCATGTATCGCGTCCTGTCGAGCGCGGTCCACAGCTTGTACGAAAACAGACTGTCGTCGGACGTGATCTGAGTGGTCAGTAGCCAGCTCTGGCACGTGACGAGCACCGCTGGAAAGCGCCGGATCACTCCCCATACGTCGGTGATTTCAAACCCATTGTCGGCGTGGGCCATTCGAGCTACACCCGGCCTGGTGCCGCCAGAGTGCAGCGATGCCAAGGTGGTGCCCGCTGGCCAGTGGGTAAGGTTCGACGGTGCGTGGTCCCACAGGCCACGCGGCACCTGCTCGGCGCCGCCAACGATGAGGCGCTGGTTTTCGTCGCAGTTGGTCATCACGACACGGAAGATCTCCAGCATCGAGTTCGGGAAATCGGAGTCCCAACCCCCGGTCCCGAACCCCACCTGACCAAACACCTCGCGGTGATGGAAGGACAATTTCGAGAACGCTTCCGAACTCGCCACGAAGTCGTAGAACGTGCGGTCGTCCCATGTCGGCACCAGCGTGTTCCACAAGGACTTCAAGCTCGCGACATCACGGGCTCGGATCGCATCCTGAATCTTGGTGAACGCCACGCTTTCCAGCGCATCGGCCCAAGCCTTGGCTACCTCCCGGAATAGCGCCGGCAGCGTGTCAGGCTGCTCGGCGTAATGCGTCGTGCCTTCTATATGGATAACCGTGCTGTTGGATGCGGACGTAAGCGGGTTGGGAAACGGCTCGGTCTCTAGCCCGAGCAGATCGACGTAGTGATAGAACGCGGTCGACGAGACGGGGAAACGCATTCCGCCCAGGCTCTGCGATCACGCCGATCGGCGCACCCTCGAATTGCTGCGACCGTAACCGGCCACCCATGTGAGACGACTCATACACGACGGGCCGTAGGCCCAGTTTCATGAGTTCATAGGCCGCGACCATGCCGGACATGCCAGCCCCCACGATGGCAACTTCCTCGCCGAGGCGTTCCTGGGGGATCGAACCAAGTCCGGCTGGGTGCGCGATCCAGTCATCGAATGGAAAGGGAAAGTCGGGGCCGAACATTGTGACCGGCTGTCGTGCGCTGTCTGCCGAAGACGTGAACTCGTTCGCCATGCTCACGGCCCTCCATCGCTTGGGCTGCAAAGGAAACGGGGAGTTCTACAGCCAACTCCCGTGTGAACCTTATGTTACGTACGACAACTCAACCCGGTAACCCCCGCGCATTACGCGAGCTTCCTTCTTGACATTCCGAAAGCGCGACGCCTTCGAGCTAACAATGCATGCCCACGCCAGGGGAGCCAAGACTGAGCATCCGTGTCCCTTTCCCGGCCGAGATTGCTCCTGATTCTCGGCCAGTCGAGTCGAGGTAGGTACGTAGGCTGCCGTCGGGCACTCGCCGAGCACAATGCCGGGATGCGAAATCCGTTGTCCCAATGAATTGTTCGTGGGTGACTTCTACCGTGCGCGTACCGACACCGTGAAGGTGGGCGCGGATCGCGGCAAGAACGCTGTCCTCACCGGCTGATTCGTGTCCAGCGGGTCGGCCAGCGGGTATAGCGTGAGGCCTGGCAGACCGGCAAGGGGTCGGGCGGAATCGTGAGTTCATTGTCGGGTCGGGCGCAACGCCGGGTCGGGCGCGACCAAGATCCCGCGCCACTCCTCGGTGCGCGCCGTCGTCGTTGCACGCGGTCGCCATCGAGGGTCCGCGAGTGAGGTAATCCACAGGAGTACAGATGAGCGCGACCGCATTGATCCGCCGCCCGAGTTCGCACCTCGACGAAGGAATCGTCTCGCACATCGAGCGCGAGCCGGTCGACGTCGCGCGGGCGGTCGAGCAGTGGGAGGGCTATGTCGCAGTGCTTCAAACTTCGGGGTGGCACACGGTCGAGGTGCCGCCCGCGGACAACTGCCCGGATAGCGTTTTTGTCGAAGACACGATGGTCGTGTTCGGCGGGACGGTGGTCATTTCGCGACCGGGTACACCGACCCGCGAGCCCGAGACCACCGCCGCAGAGGAGACGGTGTCCACGTTCGGCTACGACGTGCAGCGCATCACCGCGCCCGGCACACTCGACGGCGGCGACGTCCTCAAGGTCGACGACATCATGTACGTCGCGCGCGGCGGACGCACGAACGGGGAGGGCATCCGACAGCTGCGTGCGGTGTTCTCGCCGATTGGCGTGCGTGTTATCGCCGTGCCGCTCACGAAGGTGTTGCACCTGAAGACCGCCGTCACAGCCCTGCCGGACGGCACGATCATCGGCTGGCCGCCCGCCCTCGATGACCCCGGGTTCTTCCCGCATTTCATGGCGATGCCCGAGGAGTCCGGCGCGCATGTGGTGCTTCTCGGCGGAGACTCGGTGCTGATGGCTGACAACGCTCCGCGCAGTGCTGACCTGCTTTCGGATCTCGGCTATACACCGGTGCGGGTGGACATCTCGGAGTTCGAGAAGCTCGAGGGCTGCGTGACATGCTTGTCGGTGCGGTTACGGAACATCCCGTCCGGGTAGCCGGCACGAGTCGGGCAATGGGTCATCGCATCGATGGCCCGGCTCAGATCGTGACACGGATGTGGGACACGTCGTGGCTCACGCCACCCCGTACATGCCCGAAAGGCGCACGGACCGTTTCCTGCAGGAATTCGATCGCCTCTGTGGTGACGACCTCTCCTGCCATCAGATTCGGGATCCCCGGCGGATAGGCGCTGAGGGTGTCGGCCGATATGCGGCCGATCGCATCCCCGGCGGACACCACTTCCGTGCCGGAGAAGAAGGCCTCCCTGATGCTCATGGCTCGCGGTCCGGGCGACGGCAAGGTGACCGGACCCGACTCGCGGTGTCCAACGTCGGGTAGTGCATGCAGCGCATCGAGGAACCGTTCGACGTCGGGCACGGCTCCTGCACCGATGACCGCCACGACGACGGACGCCGTGGACATTTCGAGGTGGACTCGGTGGTCTTTGAAGAGCCGTGCGCGAGCCTCGTGGCCGGACAGTCCACCCGGCCGGGTGTCGATCACGATGCGTAAGGGGTCCAGAGCAATGACGCCCTCCGATGCGCTAAGGCGAGCGGATGCGTCACGGTACCGGCCCCCCGTCGTCACGCCGCTGCGCAAATGGGCTGCCGCGCTGAGGGACTCGCTGATCGCCTTCGATCCGCCAGTGACGAGTTGCTGGCGGGCGATATCCAGGGAGGCCATAAGCAATGCACTCGCACTTGTACTCTGCATTGCCCGGAATGCACGGTCGAGCAGGGGCTCAAGGCGGTCGGCCAACGGACCTTCACCGAGGTGCAGCATCGCCGACTGCGTCAAGCTCCCCGCCATTTTGTGGGTGCTGGACACAACGATATCGGCACCCAGGTGTAGGGCCCTGCTGGGCAGGTCTGGATGGAAGCCGAAATGCGCACCCCAGGCCTCGTCCACGACGAGTGCCGCACCTGCATCGTGCGCGATCTCGGCCAGTGCACGTACGTCGGCCACCGCACCGAAGTAGCTGGGTGTGACGATGTATACGGCGGCGGCTCCCGGGTTCGCTCTCAGCGCGTGGCGGAGTCGATCGGCCGAGACCCCATGGGCAATACCAAGTTCTGAATCCACGACGGGTATCACGAATGAGGCATCCAGCCCGGCAAGAGCGATACCGTCGATCACCGACGAGTGGACGCTGCGTTGTACGAGCACCTGTTCGCCGATCGAGCGCAACGCGATGCAGGAGACAAGGTTGCCCTTGGAACCCCCATTGGTCAGGAAATAGGTCTTGCGGGCCCCCCATGCCGAGGCGGCGAGCCTGGCCGACTGGCCCAACGGTGTGGGCCTGTCGCCGTAGTCGATTCCGTCGACCAGCGGTGGCAGATCGAGTTCCAGGAGTCGCCGACCGAAGTATGTCGTGAGGAGTGACTCCCTGCCGGACCAGGCTTGGTGTCCTGGGACGTCGAGCCTGAGCCAGTCCTGGTCCGCGTATCCGGCAACCGCGCTTGCGTAGGGAGTCTGCGTCTGGTCAGGAGGTGTGCTCACGGGGCCAGCCTCGCCGATGGCCCTCGGTCGAAGCAAGGACAACCTTGAAGCTAGGCCGACGCGAGTCGACTGTATGGGACGCTCGACACGCCTACTCCACGTCCCGGGCCATCAGGTCGTCCCATGTCTCGCGTCGGACGACCAGCCGGGCATCGCCGTCGTTGACGAAGACGACGGGGATCCTGCGGTTGCCGTTGTAGTTGTTGGCCATCGTGTAGCAGTAGGCGCCGGTCGCGGGAACGGCGAGCAGGTCGCCTACCGTCGGGGCGGACAGTGGGACGCCGTCGACCAGCACGTCGCCGCTTTCGCAGTGCCGGCCGACGACCGTCACCGTCTCCGTATCGGGCCCGGCGAACCGGCCGACGATACCGGCCTCGAACCGCTGGTCGAACAGCGCGACCTCAAGGTTGTCGCCCATTCCGCCATCGACCGCGACGAACGTGACCGCACCGCGCTTGACCGTCGTGACCCGGTAGATCGTCGTCGCCGCGACGGCCACCATGCTGCGCCCGGGCTCGATGATCAACTGGGCCTCCGCCGGCAGGTGCTCCCGGGCTGCGCCGATCAGTGCGTCCAGGTAGGCACCGACCGTCGGCGCTTGGTCGGCCCAGCTGTACCGGGCACCCAGACCGCCGCCGAGGTCGTAGACCGGGAATTCGCCCAGCTTCGCGATCGGCGCGACCGAGTCGGCGAACGGCTGCACTTCCAGAATCTGCGAACCGACGTGGACGTGCAGCCCCCGCATCCGCACCCGTGAGCTGTGCTCGATCCGCTTGATCAGTGGGGCCGCGTCGGCGGGGGACAGGCCGAACTTCGAGCCTTCGTGACCGGTCAGGATGTGCGCGTGAGTGTCCGCGGTGACCCCGGGGATGATCCGGATCAGCACGTCCTGCGACCGGCCGGCAGGCACCGTCGCCTCTAGCCGGTCGACGTCATCGGAGTTGTCGACGACGACCAGACCGATGCCGTGCTCGACGGCCATCGCGATCTCCTCGTCGCTTTTCGCGTTGCCATGCAACACAATCAGGGCCGGGTCGATACCCGCCTTCAACGCGGTGAGGATCTCGCCGCCGCCGGCGACGTCGAGCCCGAGCCCCTCGGACACCATTACCCGCTGGACGGCCGTGCACGGGAAGGCCTTGGACGCGAACACCACTCGGGACTCCGGCCAGCGCGACACGAGCTCGTCGGCGTACTCACGGGCCCTGGCCCGCAGCGTCCGCTCCGCCACCACGAGGACCGGCGTGCCGAACTCGGTGGCCAGCGCGTCCGCGCGGCAGCCGTCGATCGACAACACACCGTCGGCGTCGAGCGCACTGCCGGACGGGAACAGCGACAGCAGATCGGTCATTTTTCGGTCCGGGCCAGGACCTCGCGTACCAGGTCCAGGCTTGTGTCGGGATGCAGGAACGCGAACCGGCCGACGGTTTCGCCCTCCCACTTGGTCGGCGGGATGAACGCGACCTGATCCTCGTGCAGCCGCTGGGCCCACGCGTCGTAATCCTCGGGTTTCCAGCCGAGCCGACGGAACAGCACCACACCGAGGTCGGGTTCGCGGATCAGCTCCAGCTGCGGTGCCGCCTTGATCAGCTCGGCCGTCTGGATGGCGAGCGAGGCGGCCACCTCGATCGCGCTGCGATACGCGTCCACGCCGTACACCGCGAGCGAGAACCACAGCGGCAGCCCGCGCGCCCGCCGGGTCAGGTGGTAGGCGTAGTCGGACGGGTTCCACTCGCCTTCGGAAGTGTGGATGACATCGAGGTACGACGCGTCCTGGGTGTGCGTGGCACGCGCCAGCTGCGGGTCGCGATACAACAGCGCGCAGCAGTCGAACGGCGTGAACAACCACTTGTGCGGGTCGAGGATGAACGAGTCCGCCTGCTCGATCCCGTCGTATTTCGGCCGCAACGACCGGGCGAAGATGCCCGACCCGCCGTAGGCGCCGTCGACGTGGAACCACCAGCCGCGCTCACGCGCGAGCGCGCCGACGCCGGCTAGGTCGTCGATGATCCCGGCGTTCGTCGTTCCCGAGGTGCACACCACCGCGGCGATGTCGGAAGCGTCCTCGGGGACCGCATCCCGGACGGTCGCGGCGGTCAGCCGGTGGTCCGGCGTCTCGACCACCAGCGCGTCCATCTCCAGCAGGCGCAGCGTGTTCACGATCGACGAGTGGGCGTCCGATCCGACCACGACCCGCAGCCGACCGGTGGCGCTTCCGTCCTTTTCACGAGCCTTCTTGGCCGTCTCGCGGGCCACGGCGAGGGACGACATATTGCCCGCCGAACCACCGGACACGAAGCAGCCGCCGGCCGTGTCTGGCAGGCCGGCCTCGTTGGCGATAACGCGCAGCACACTGTTCTCCGCGGCGATCGCACCCGACGCCTCCAGCCAGGAGATGCCCTGAATCGAGGCGCAGGACACCAACATGTCGAACAGCAGACTGGCCTTGGTCGGCGCGGCCGGGATGAAGCCGAGGAACCGCGGGCTGTCCGCCGAGATCACGCTGGGCGCGATCACCGACGTGTACACGCCGAGCACCTCGTCGGGCTGTCGCGGCTCCGCCCGGATCAATCCGTCGAGGCGCTCGTACAGGTCGTCCGCGGACAGCGAACCCTTGTCCAACGGAACCGGATTCATCCGCAGCCGGTTCTCGGCGTACGCCAAGACGCTTCGCACCATCTGCTCGGTGGTCTCGTCGACCTCATGCACTGCTACTCATCCCCTTTGCGATCTCATTGGCCTGGCCGCGCGGCACCGGGACGGGTGAGTGCCGCAGGATCTTCGTGGCCCGGGAGCCGAGGAACACCTGTTCGACAGGCCCCGGTAGCTCCAATTCACTCCGGCCGGTGTCCTCGGACATTTCCGGAACCGGCTTGCGGCGGAACAACTTCTGCAAGTGGCCATCGTCCCTCCTCCTTGGAGGCGTCGGGCGGCGCGCCCCCGACTCTTGGAGTTTGGCACCGCGGGCGATCGCTGTCAGCCAGTCAGCGGTTCCCGATCCACGAGGAGGGGTTGGCGGGATCCCATTTGGTCCCGTCGCGTTCGTCACGGCGATTGCGGGCGATGGCGCACAGCGCGTCGAGCACGACCGGTTCGCGAGGGCTCTCCACGGTGATCCGGTGCGCTGCACGGTCGGATGGCTACAAGCTCGGGCATTGGGTCAATGCGTAACGCGTCAGGCACCCTTCTAGATCCTTGACGTCGCCTAAGGACGCGCGAAGACTCCGGGAATGACTAGGTACGGTCAGCAGTTCGGCCCCGACTTCACCTTCCTCGGTGTACCTATGTGCGACCTCGACGACCCCTTGACGTATGCCGACGCGCAGGTCGTGATCCTGGGGGCACCCTTCGACGGCGGGACGTCGGCGCGTTCGGGAGCGCGCTTCGGGCCGATGGCAATCCGGATGCGCGACTACCTCCCGCACGATGGCGAGCGGCCCAGCCTCGCCTTGCGCACCGACGGCCTCAAGGACCTCGGCGTCGTGGACGCCGGCGACGTCGAGATGTACTCCGGCGACATCGAGGTCGCCCTCCCGGCGCTCGAGGCTGCTGTCGAGAGGGTCACGCGGTCAGGCGCGATCCCACTCATCCTCGGGGGCGACCACTCAGTCACCTTTCCTGACGCCAAGGGCGTAGCGAACGTCCTCGGTAACGGTCGGATCTCGATGATCCACTTCGACGCGCACGCCGACACTGGCGACATCGAGTTCGGGTCGCTGTGGGGACACGGCCAGCCGATGCGCCGCCTCATCGAGTCCGGGGCGCTGCGAGGCGACCGGTTCCTCCAGGTCGGGCTGCGCGGCTACTGGCCACCGCCGGAGACGCTCGACTGGATGGCCGGGCAGAAGATGCGGTCTTATGAGATGACCGAGATCGTGCACCGCGGCCTCGGGGAGTGCCTCACCGAGGCGTTCGGCATCGCCATGGACGACTGCGACGGCGTTTTCCTCTCGGTCGACATCGACGTGTGCGACCCCGGGCACGCTCCCGGCACCGGCACCCCCGAGCCCGGCGGGCTCAGTGCCCGCGAGCCTGCTCGACGCCGTACGCCGGATCTGCCTGGAGCTGCCCGTCGTCGGGATGGACGTGGTTGAGGTCGCGCCGCCGTATGACCACGCCGAGATCACCGCCGCCCTGGCCAACAGGGTCGTGCTCGAGGCCCTTTCCGCGCTGGCGCGCAAGCAGCAGGACGAGCGCGACGGGACCAAGTGGGACCCGTCCCAGCCGCTCCTCGCCGGCAGGCCGCTAGCGAACCCAGACCCGCCTCACCACAGCAGCCACCTGGGTCACCACTGACCGTCGGCACCAGGTGGTAGACGCCCTCCTCAGGGCTCCTCGACAATAAGCGCCGGGGTGTTCTTCACGAGGCCTACTACGGGCGCGGGCGGTGCGGTCTCCACGATCGGCCCGCGGCCAGCTGCCGAAGAGTTCGAGTTCTAGAGTAGGTGGTTAGTGTCTTTGCCTCGGTGGTGTTGTCAGCCCCGACGTATCGCGTTGTTCGCCAGTCAATCCGGAACATCCCGGGACAACTTGGACCGTGCCATCGTGGCCTACCCGGGCGGGTGTCTGACGGCCCAGCGTTCAAGCGCTGGCTGAAGCCATGACATCAGCGCGGCGGTGGCTATGCCAGTGATGATGCAGACAATTAGCACCATGGTTGCGCTCACCTCTTTGCCTTGTTGGGGTGGGCGCGGCATCACGAAACCGCTGAAGGACTTGGGGCCTCCGGCCGATGCCGCGCCCGTAGCCGTCCTTTCGCAAGCCTGTGATCGCGTTGGCCACTTAACAAATTAACGAGGTACGGGCGCCAGCGGTTCATCGTTTCGACATGAGGCCGCGGTGACAGCAATCGCGCCGTGCCGAAACTTGCAGCGCACTTGTGCATGCCTACCCCGCCACCACCGATAACTCACTGCGCGACACGCATTCCATAACCGCACCGACGGGATAAGGCGGCGCGGCGCCCTGGCGGGTGGTGACTAGGAGCGCCCCCGGCGCACGTCGAGTTTCCAGGAGGGAATGCAGGTGAGCGACGCCACCCAGACCCGCGGCCGCACCACATCCGGTGGGGCACGTTGGTCTGGATCGTGTTGGTGGGCCTCGCAGTCGGGGACGTTCGGTCGGCACAACGTTTCGACTGGCCCGCCCACGGCGATCGACCAACTGTCCCGAAAATTGTCGGCGGCAACCGAATACTGACCACTGCGCGGCAACTGAAAATTGACCAGCTTCCTGGAGAACCTTGGCTATGGGCCAGGGAGGAAGCGAGTGTTGAGCGTGGAGGACTGGGCAGAGGTCCGGCGGTTGCGCCGGTCGGAGCGGTTGCCGATTTCGGAGATCGCGCGGGTGTTGGGGATTTCGCGGAACACGGTGAAGGCGGCGTTGGCTTCGGATGGTCCGCCGAGCGTGCCCCGGCCGCGTCGGTGGTCGACGATGTGGAGCCGAGGATTCGGGAGTTGTTGGCGGCCTATCCGCGGATGCCGGCGACGGTGATCGCCGAGCGGATCGGGTGGTCGTAATCGATCCGCACGCTCAGTGACCGGGTGCGGGAGTTGCGTCCGGTGTATCTGCCGCCGGATCCGGCGTCGCGCACGACTTACGTCGCCGGTGAGATCGCGCAGTGCGACTTCTGGTTCCCCGACGCGGTGGTGCCGGTCGGGTACGGCCAGGTCCGCACCTCCACCGCACTTCCGGTGTTGACGATGGTGTGTGGGTTATTCACGGTGGGCATCAGCGGTGCTGATCCCGACCCGTACCGCCGAGGACCTGTATGCCGGCTGGTGGCAGCATTTTTGGATGTTGGGTGCGGTGCCGAGGGTGTTGGTGTGGGACGGTGAAGGCGCGGTCGGGCGGTGGCGGGCACGCCAACCCGAACTGACCGCCTGGTGGGCCCGTCGGCGCCCACGGTCGAAACCGTGGGCATGCCAGGCGTTCCGTGGCACGCTGGGCACCAGGGTGCTGATCTGCAAACCCGCCAGACTGCTAATCCAGCCCGGCACTATGACGAGCATGATCTCCGCGTCGCCGAACACCCGGTACGCCAGCCGGACACTTCCGTTGCAGACTTAGCGCACCCTGCTGCGATCCACGTCAAGAGTGTGACATTCGCATGTCAGCGGCCACGCACGTTCCGCGCAGTCGATACCGGAATGTTCTGCCCGGCTGATGCGGCGTGGGGACTGGGAACGGCCCCGGAGGACGCCGCAAGCCCAACCCACACACCGCTTATCTGACGTTGCTGCGGCTTTCACGCCGCGGGCGGAATCTGGCCTAGGGCGTGTCTGCTTAATGTGAATGGTGTTGTGCCTGATGCTTGTTGGATGATTCGTACGGGTGTTGTTTCTGATGATTTGTGGGCACTGATCGAGCCGTTGATGCCTTCGGGTCGACGTCGGGGTCGTCCGTGGAATGACCATCGACGCACGTTGGAGGGCATTATTTGGCGCTACCGCACCGGATCTCCGTGGCGGGATCTGCCTGAGCAGTTCGGCGCGTGGCAGTCGGTGGCCGAACGCCACTTGAGGTGGTCAGTCGATGGCACCTACGCGCAGATCTTCACCGCGATCGAGGCGGGGCTCGGCGTCCAGGACGATGACCTGCGGGAACTGCTGTCGGTGGACTCCACCAGTGTGCGCGCCCACCAGCACGCCGCTGGCGCTCGCCCGGCTCGCCACACAGGGGGGTCAGTCGAATTACACGAAATACCCGGCCGAGCCTGACGATCATGGGATCGGCCGCTCCCGCGGCGGGCTGACCACCAAGATCCACGCCCTGAGCGACCAGACGTGCAGCCCGGTCACGTGGGCACTGTCGGCCGGCCAAGATGGCGACAATCCGATGCTCTGGCCCCTGCTCACGGCCCGCAAAGCCGCCTCGCAGCGCACGTTCCGGCTACTGGGCGACAAGGCCTACTCACACGACTCGACCCGCGCACGGCTGCGTCGGATGAAGATCGCGCACACCATTCCCGAACGCAGCGATCAGATCGCCCGCCGTAAAGCCAAAGGACGCGCAGGGGGCCGCCCACCGGCGTTCTCGGGGCGGATCTACAAACACCGCAACACCGTTGAACGAAGTTTCAACAGACTCAAACACTGGCGAGCCATCGCCACCCGCTACGACAAATACGCCCTGACCTACCTCGGCGGGGTCACCCTGGCCGCCATCATCGTCTACCACCGCGTTCGCAATTAACAGACACGACCTAGAAACCCTGCGGCAGTCCGCTAGTCGGGGGCCAGAGTGTCGCCGGCTACAGCGGCGAGGATGGTGTCCGAGGTGGTCGATGTCTGGAAGCCGTGCAGTATGGCGGTGAGTCCGTCTACCCACAGCCGCTCCATCGTTGCGTTGTCCATCGGCACGCCCCGGCGAATTTCGAGTGCTGCCATGCCTTCGCAGTAGGCATGGAAGTGTATGGCCATCGAACGCACATTTCGTTCGCCGAGCGGGCGTGCCGAGCGCAATCGGGCTAGTCGGTCTTCGAGCACGCTAAGAGCAGCGATACGGGCAGCATTCGGAGAATTCCATGATTCGTCGGGGAGGCCTTCGGTGCGCTGCACCCCGATCGCGAACAACGATGGGTGATCGATCGCGAACCGGCGAAACGTTAGCCCGGCCTGGACTAGGTCGGCGGTGGGATCGTCGGTGCGAGGCAGGCGCGCAACCGCGCTGCCGAGCACATCGAACGCCCGTGCGGCCAGCGCCGCAACCAGCCCCTCCTTCGACCCGAACAGGCTGTAAACGGCGCGGGTGCTGGTGCCGACATCGGCCGCCACACCGCGCACCGAGAGGGAGTCGATCCCCTGGTCCTCGATGGCCCGCTCTGCGGCTTCGAGCAGCGCGGTAGCGGTCTGCGCATCGTGTTCCTTCGGCCGCCCCACCCTTGACACAGTACCGCAACGCCGTTACGTTACGTCGTGACGAAACGTGCACGAGGAGAATGTAATGGGTAACCGCACACTTGCCGACGAGCCCCTCGCCTATGAAACACACGGCGAAGGCATCCCCGTGGTGTTCCTGCACGGCCTTACCTTCGACCGCCGCAGCTGGGGGCCGATAATCACCCGGCTGAGTGCCGGCGTGCGCAGCATCGCCATCGACCTGCCCGGGCACGGCGGCAGCCCGGGCCCAGCATGCGGGCTCGAGCAGCTCGCTGGGCGAATTGCCCACACCCTCGACACTATCGGCGGAATCGACGCGCCCATCGTGGTCGGCCACTCCATGTCAGGCGCGTTGGCAATGATCTATGCCGGCGCACATCCGGTCCGCGGCGTCGTTGACGTCGATCAGCCATGGGACATTCGTCCCTTTGCCAAGCTGGTGCACCAAGCAGCCCCCATGCTGTACAGCGAGCGTTTCCTAAGCGCGTTCAACATGTTCGAGCGGACCATGGGCTTGGACCTGTTGTCGCCCGCAGTCCAAGCCGACGTCGTTGCGAGCCGCCGCGTCGACAGCGACGTCGTACTCGGCTACTGGGATGAGATCTTGCACTGTGGCCCAATGCAACTGCAACGACGAATCGAGCAGCAGTTCGCGTCGGTGACTGCGCCCTGCCTTGCCGTATTCGGACACGAACTCTCCTGCGACGAGCGTAAACACATGACCAATCTGATCCCGGACGTACAGCTGGAGGAATGGCACGGCGCGGGCCACATGGTCCACCTTGTCGAACCGGATCGCTTCGCCACTCGGCTTGGGATCTTTATCAACCACTGCGCTCCAATGGTCCGCGGACGCATGTCGTGACGATCGCCGTTCGGCGGGTGATTTTGGTCGTCTCGGCGATCAGCACCGCCGCCCTTGGTGTTTGGGCATATTTCGGCCCCTACTCGTGGTACGCCACGTTTCCTGGATTTGGGCGGCACTGGCTATCGCAGCATGGCCCGTACAACGAACACTTCGTCAAAGACATCGGCGCTGGGTTCTTGGCGCTCACAGTCCTGAGCTGTGCGGCGCTGGTCTACGTAAGAAACGAAGCCGTCGTGCGGACGGTGGCCGCAGTGGCGCTGGCATTCGGCGTCTTGCACCTGATCTACCACGTGCAAACGCTTCACATGTACGACACCCAAGACAAGATCTTGAACATCGTCGCGCTCGTCATTCCGGTGCTGCTTGCCGCGTCGTTATTCATACCTGTCCGGCCTCGCGTCGATTAAGCAGTTCGAGGTCGCACTCGGCCGCGGATGCATGTGAGCGCCACCGAGCACTCGAGTTCAATTCACAACCAACCGAATCTGCAACGTGTTTGCCTCGTCGCGTCTAACGAACCCACAGTATGGCGCTCACCGGCGCCGAATCAGCTTCTCGTTTCGGGCAGTGCGGCGGATGCGCCATCGCGGCGAGATGCGGGCCTGCCAGCTTCCGGAAGATCGCGCGCTCATGGCTGAAGGTGCGGACGGTGTGCTGTCCGTGGTAAGCGCCTGCGCCGCTTGGTCCGACACCGCCGAAGGGAAGATCGGGAACCCTGAGTTGCACCATCGCGGCCCCGAAGACCAGGCCCCCTGATGCAATCTGTTCGAGGAGGTCTCGGCGAACTGTTCTTTCGCGGGTGTACGCGTACAGCGCCAGCGGCTTGGCTCGACTGTTGATGACCGAGATGGCCTCGCGGTGGTTGGACACGACGACGATCGGAAGGATCGGTCCGAAGATCTCCTCCCGCATCACGGCCTCGCCGAGCCCGACGTCGACAAGCACCGTGGGAGCGATGTACTTGTTTTCGACATCGTGGTCCCCGCCCACGGCGACCCGTCCGCACGCGAGAAAGGCCGCAAGCCCTTCCGCACACGACGGAAGGTGTTTTGATTTCACGTCCGCGACGAAACCCTGCAGGGCGAGCTCGGCGACGGCGGTGAACAACTGCTCGGTGCTGGCGAAGTAGTTGTAGATGGTCCGGCGGGAGATGCCGAGCGCGTCGGCGACGTCGGTCACCGTGGCTTGCGCCGGGCCCCGCCTGTCCATGACGCGCATCAGAAGGTCCTCAGATTTCGCTCATGCCCCCACGGACAACGGTCGGCAAGTCGGGTACGGGCGGGGTATCGGGCTAGAAACCGATTCGCGTTCGAACAAGCCTTTTCGGTGGTGAAGATGAAGCCGATGACGGGAATCGAACCCGCGTATTCAGCTTGGGAATGCGAGCCGCCCGGGGCGGAAGGTCGCGAGAGGGCCCGCCGTCCGCCTGAATACGAAACGTGCGTCGACCTGGCCAACGAATAGAATTCGTACCGCTTGCTAGGCCGTACGTGCGCTCCTCAAATCGCCCGAATCCAGTGGCGAGATCAGCCGACCTTTCGTAGCTGGAACGGGTTCTGGGTCAGGATTCCGCCTGCACAACCGAAATTGGAGTCTGACGACAACACACCACCCAGCGTCACCGGGTCGATCGACATCGACATGACGGCGGGTTCATAGTGCCCGTCGCAATTGAGACCTCCTGGCTTCGAGACCGTGAAGGTCCAGCGGCCGCTGGTTAGCGTGGCGGGACTGGTCCAGCCCTTGTTGCTGGCAACCCTGCCGGTACAACCGGCAGGGCCGCAACTCGTCGCGATGGTCCAGACGCTCATGGGGTCGCCGTCGATCACGCTGTAGGTGCCATTGAGCAGCGGTGGGTCGGCATGTGTGGGGCCGGCGAGTGCGACGCCCGCAATTGCCGGCACGGCGATGGCGGTGGCCAATTTGCGCAAGATCGTTACCATAGTGATTCAGCAATCTAACGGGCGTGTTGCCACGACCGAGGCTGGCTGGGCTTGTGATTCCCTGTTGTGCCCATCATGTCGCCGAATCGAAATCTGTGGCTATGCCGCAGATCTTGTCTGATGCGATTCCCGCGTCGGCTACGCTCGCCAATTCGTGGCGTTGTCCCCTTGCGGATCGTGCTTGGTTCGCATTGCAATCGACGATCGACAGGTTCGAGCAACGCGTCGCTGGTTTCCGAGATCAGGCCACGCTGGCGGCAAGCACTGATTTCCCCGGCGGGGAATGATCAGATACCGCCTCGCGCAGGCTCGCCGGAATTAGCAATCACATCGACTTAGGTCTAGCAAACTATCGCAAATTTGTGAACCATCTCTGTGCGCGACATGCGATATGGCCGAGAGACGTTTATGGCGGCGCTGGCCAATCAGCATCGGTACTCGACAGTTCGTCAAACTGATCGAGAAATGCCCGAATGTGATTAACATCTGTTGCGGTGGCTGGCTGGCCATCGTAAGACTAAAGGTCGTCGGCGTGTTCGGGGCACGTCCGCGGCAGCACAGCGCTTGATGCTGAGTTCGTGCGACGACCTCCCCGAAGGGAGGCATGCCATGTTCGCTGAGTTGTATCGAAATATCGCAGCTGGCCATTCATGCCTTGGGCCAGGTCTGGAGGATGTGGGCCACGTTCGCCCGCTCCCCATCCGCCGTTGCTCCGTCCCCCCTCGCAACGTCGAGAGGCTGTTGAGTTGTCGACGATCTTCAACGTTCGCAACATGAAGTCGCCGGCCCTGACCAAACCGACGGCGGTGCTGGGTGCACTTGCCGTGGTGGTGGTGCTGATCGCGGCCTATGCGGGTTACTACGTGTTCAACAAGCTGACCACCAACACCGTCGTGGCCGAGTTCCCGCAGACGCTGGCGCTGTATCCCGGTGACAAGGTTCAGATCATGGGGGTCAGGGTCGGGCAGATCGACACGATCGAGCCGGCCGGCGACAAGACGCGGGTGACGTTTCACTACGACTCGAAGTACAAGGTGCCCGCCAATGTCACGGCGTCGGTGCTCAACCCGAGCCTGGTGTCGTCGCGCACCATTCAGCTGGCGCCGCCGTACACCGGTGGGCCGGTGCTGCAGGACAACGCGCTGATCCCGATCGACCGCACCCAGGTTCCCGTCGAATACGACGAACTGCGCGACTCGATCAACCGCATCCTGACTGATCTCGGCCCCACGCCGCAGCAGCCGAAGGGCCCCTTCGGCGACGTCATCGAGTCGTTCTCCAACGGCCTGGCGGGCAAGGGCAAGCAGCTCAACACCACGCTCAACAGCCTCTCGGAGGCGCTCACCACGCTGAATCAGGGTCGTGGTGACTTCTTCTCGGTGATCAAGAGCCTGGCGCTGTTCGTCAACGCGCTGTACAAGAGCGACCAGCAGTTCGTCGCGCTGAACGACAACCTCGCGCAGTTCACCAACTCGTTCACCAACACCGACCGCGAGGTGTCCACCGCGGTGCGGGACCTCAACCAGTTGCTCAGCACCACGCGGGGCTTCCTCGACGAGAACGCCTCGGTGCTGACCAAGGACGTCAACAACCTGGCGGACGTCACCACCGCGATCCTGCAGCCCGCGCCGCGCGACGGCCTCGAGACCTTCTGGCACGTGTACCCCAACCTGGGCAGCAATCTGATGAACATCGCGTCGCCGATCACCGGTGGCATCGTGGGTCTGCCGACCATCAACCAATACGCCAACCCGATGCAGTTCCTGTGCAGCGCGATTCAGGCGGGCAGCCGACTGGGTTATCAGGACTCCGCGGAGCTGTGCGCCCAGTACCTGGCGCCGATCCTGGACGCGACCAAGTTCAACTATCCGCCGTTCGGGTTGAACCAGTTCAGCACCGCGATGACGCTGCCCAAGCAGATCGCGTACTCCGAGCCGCGCCTGCAGCCGCCGCCGGGGTACAAGGACACGACGGTGCCGGGCATCTTCTCCCGCGACACCCTGTTCTCGCACGGCAACCACGAGCCGGGCTGGGTGGTTGCACCGGGCATGCAGGGCATCGACGTGCAGCCGCTGACGGCGAACATGCTGACGCCGGAGTCCCTGGCCGAGCTCATGGGCGGGCCGGACATCGTGGCGCCGGCCGCGCCGCCGGCGTTCGGGGTGAACGACGGTCGGTTGCCCGGACCGCCGGACGCCTACCGCGAGAACCAGCCGCTGCCGCCGCCGTGGTACCCGCAGCCGGGTCCGCCACCGGGCCCCGCGCCGGGGGTCATCCCAGGCGATCCGGGTGGCGCGATGTCTGCAGGCATGGCACCCGCACCGGCCGCACCCGCCCCCGCCAGACCGCTGCTGCCAGCTGAAGCAGGAGCAGGCGGACGCTGAGGCGCTCGGTGGGTCGCAAACACCTGCGCTTCGCATCAGGCCGACGCGGGCGCAGCCAGACTGACGCCTGTCGCCGCCAACGCATCTGGGATGAATGCGGTCGGTATTTACGACGATGAGTTGGTCCGTACCAATGATGGGTGGCTAGCCCGCTGAGTCATTGAGTCGAATCGGCATTTGCAGTGATTTGCTCCGGCCTCGTGGCAATCCGAGAATCTGCGCGGCCTGGTCGGGCGTTGCGATCGGACGGCCAAACCGTTGGCTCAGCGCCACGGCTTCGGTCACCAGTTCGACATTTGTCGGCGTGCGATCGCCACGGTAGAACTCAAGCCCCACGTGAAGGTTCCCGCCGCGTTCGAGCGCCAGTCCCGCAAGGCGATCTGCACACAGGTCCCCACCGACGATGGAGACCGCCCACGGTATCTCGCATCCGTTGAGCACTTCGAGGTATGCCTCTAACGCGCGTTCGGTCGGGGGCAGCCCGAAGGGCGCTCCGAGGTAACCGTGTTCGGTGGAGAAATACAGCTTGATCATCGCGCCGGCGGGCAGTCGGCCCGCCCGCCACCACGCGAGGGTGGCTCGGAGAAAGCCCGGTTCGTAGATCGCCAGACTTGGGCCTAGAAGTCCTTCACGGCAGATGTCGAAGGCGCGGCCAATCACGTCGAAGGAGTTGCTGTACACGAAGCCACCCAGAGGTAGGCCGTCGGCGTCACTGATGCCCAGGTTCACCGAGCCTGGGTCGGTGATTCCGACACGCATACCCGCCGCGGCCAGTGCGACGAGGTGCTCATAGGAACATGAGCCGCGAGCATCGAAATGGATCGTCGGATACAACAACGCGTCGGGCCGAGTGTCGAGCACCGGCCGCCACGCTTCGAGATAGCGCTCGACGGCCCGCTCCACGCTGACACCGGAGAGATCGATGTGGTTGTGGATGATCGCCGCGCCTGCATCGATGCAGGCGAGTGCATCTGCTGCGATCTCCGGAGGTTCCACGGGCACATGGAGGTTCGTGACCTTTGACGTGACACCATTGATCGCACATTCGATGATGACCGGGTCCATCGAGCTTCCTTTCGTGATGCTCAGACCTTCAGGACCGAACTGACCACTGTGGGACGGCACTCGCCGAGCGGGCTCTCGACAGAGAAATGCGCTCACCAGGTGACGGACAACGATCGTCGCACTTCGAGCGGGATCTTCCTCCGATGGGCCCGCTTCTTCTGCAACTTGCTCAGAGGCGGTCACACGGGTGTCTGCCCAAAGTCAAAGTCCTCCGCACATGGGCACAGAAAGTCGTCGGGTTTGCGAGTCGCCATCGTCAGCGCTGCGCCGAAATTCCTATCGAACATTGACCCCGTTCGGCGACAACGCTGACGCCTGAAATGAGCAGAAGCGCAGAACGCCCGCCATCCTTCCCGAATGTCGAACGAGCGAAGCGACCCCTGCAACGTGGGCACGAAAATGGTGAGCACCGTGGTCCAGGCGGGCCCTCGCCGCGCCAATGGAGCACGTCAAGGGCCACGTTTCACGCGGTTGCCGCCAAGTGGCTGCGGCCGGAGTTGGTCTGCGCGAGAAAGGTGACGCAGCAACGTGTTTCGGTGGCTCTAGAGCCCAGCCGCCGCGCGGCGCGTTGCGCTGCTCGTTGACGAACGTCAACTCTGATGCCGTTCATTGAGAATCAGCGCACTAGCGGGTGGGTGTTGGAGTCGGAGTCGGAGTCGGAGTCGATGACCCGTACATCTCGTCGATCAGACCTTTGGCGATGAGCGTGGCCGCTGCCCGACCATCGGCGGTCGGGTCCAGGTTGACCCAGACTACGATCGTCACCTTGTGTTGGGGGTCGGTGCCGGCGAAGGTATTGAAGCCCGGAACTTCACCGGTATGCCCATAGAGCGCACCGAATTTCGCGATGGCTAACCCGTATTGCGGCGCATCGGGTTGTGCCGGGTCCGTTGATTGCAGGCTGGCGATGCGCCTGGCTTGCATGTCGGGATCGAGCAGTTTCCCGTCGGTCAACGCCTCAACCCAGGTAGCCAGGTCCGCCACGGTGGAGATGCCGGCGCCGGCCGCCCAGGCCCACGACGGGTTCAAGTTTGTCTGATCACTGGGCTGCAGCGTGCCGGCCGTTGCTGCCGCCTGCATGTCCGGCGGTACCGCAGCTGGTGAGCCCATGGTCAGCACGTTGTTGCCATACATGTACCCCTGGGGATGCGGGTCCGGGATGGCGCTCGAGGTACTGGCCGGAAACAGCGTGTCCTTGAGCCCGAGTGGGGTGAACAACCTATCCTGGAACACTTGCGACAGCGGCTTGGCGTCAAGCGTCTCGGCGATGAGCCCCAGCAATATCGTGTTGGTGTTCGAATAGTGGTAGCCCGTTCCAGGTGGGAAGTAGGGCGGATGGCTATAGGCCAGCGCGAGCAATTCGTCGGAGGTCCACACTTTCTGTGGATTGCTGTCGCCCATTTCATTTAGTTCGCGCGTCTCGCTGTAGTTGTAAAGACCGCTGCGCATGTTCAGCAATTCGGCGATGGTGATGTGGTCACCGTCGGGAACATCGGGACGGAACTTCGACACAGGGTCATCGAGGCTGAGCTTGCCCTGCTGGGCCTGCTGCAGGATCACGGTGCCGGTCCACGTCTTGGTGATCGATCCAATCCGGACGTGATCGGCCAACGACACCGGAATCGGGCCACCCACGGTGGTGGTGCCGTACGTCGTGCTGATCTCACCGGCGGGTGAGCGCACTAACGCGACCGCCGCAGGGACGAGCATCTCCCGGGCCATCGAGGTGACCCGCATCCGCAGCCTCATCTGATCGATCGGCGTAAACCCAGCGGTCGGGCTGGCCGACGAGGATGGGCTCGGCGACGGCCCCGCGCTGCATGCGCCGACAAGTACGGCAACGCCAACAATGGCGCCGACAGTCTGGATCCATAGCCATCCAGCCCGCACGGGTGAAGGCAGCGCAGAAGCGACCACTACAAACCTCCTTCGCGGCCGGACATCCGTCTGTGCCTACGTCTCCGGCCGCGCGTAACGCACGCTACAGGTCCCGTAATTCGGCCGCGTGCACCGACACGACGCGGACGATGCCTACGCCCATGGCCTGAAAAACTGAATAAGCCCGCGACGGAAAGATTCAGGATCGTCGGATATTGCTGACGAAGGCGCTACGACATCGACACCGATTTCCGATGTTCCCGCAGGTGATCGGCTCGAAGTAGGGGGTCGGCTGTTCGTTCTGCAGGACCTGAGCCGATGACCCGAGGTGGGCGTCGAGATACCACCCCGAAGTACGCGGGGCCTGGTCGACAGTCTGGATGACCATGGCCTGGTTAGCGGCGCCGCTCGCCAAGGCGTCTCGATCATTCAGTGGATACTTCGCCGTTCCCAGGCTCACATGTGCCGAGGCCAACCTGGGCGCCGCCCGGCGCAAGACTGCTGGCCGACGTTGCGGCGGCTAACGTCTTTGTTCCGTGGGCGGTATCTCAAACTGGCCGAAACCCTGGGGTGCTGGCACACGGGTGCCATAGCGAGGATGATCGTCGCGACGGCCGGTGATGTCCCCACATGCGATCGGCGCGTCGCCGAGTTCGATTGGACCGCTGAGCGCCTGTGCGTGCGCGAGCTAGGAGATGGCTGGTCCGACCCAGCGGCGCAGTCGTCGCGGAGTTCGGCGCCCGAACGCGGTGTTTCTGGTGGCGCGACGACCCTCGACTGGATGATGCGCAGTAGGAACTCGACGAGTTCGTCGACGGTGCGGTCGTCGTAACCGAGGGCTGCCCAGGCGATGTGGGCCTGTCGGAGAACTCTCGGGAGCGTGCGATCTCGCTGGACGCCAACATGTTGCGGCTCAACGTGTTCGAGCGGTCGTTTGCCAGCAGCAGCGCGAACTGCGGTTCGCGGGGGGAGCCGTTCGATGATGTAGGCCACCACTTCGACGAGCTGAGCGGTGACGTCAAGATCGGCGATGATGCTCTTCACGTCCGCGACGAAACCCTGCAGGGCGAGCTCGGCGACGGCGGTGAACAACTGCTCGGTGCTGGCGAAGTAGTTGTAGACGGTCCGGCGGGAGATGCCGAGCGCGTCGGCGACGTCGGTCACCGTGGTCTGCGCCGCGCCCGCTCAGAGCTCTGCTTGACCCATTAATCGTTATCAAGAAACACCGTTCATCGTTATCAGGAAACACCGTCAACCTCACGTAGGCGTCGGGGGCAATACCGCACCATTTCTTCACGCGCCGCGATATGGGGGATATCGCGCACGCTGAACGGTTGGGCACCGCTGGATTAGGGAGGAACACATGCGCCAACCCACGGCCGCAATTGCGGTTGCAGTCCTCTGCGTTCTGATCGCCGGGTGCGGCGCAAAAGGCAACGCCGCCGAGCCGATGACGACCGTCCCATCGATGATTCCGCGTCCTCTTGTTGAGCGTGAGCTCGCCGGGTTGCTGCTCAGCCCCGAACAGGTGAACGTCGCTATGGGGTCGGCAGGAATGACGGTCACGAATAGCCAGACCGCGATGTCCGACAACAGCGCGACCATGGCGCCTCAAGAGTGCCTCGCCCTCGACGGCGCGGCGGAGGCCCCGGTCTATGCCAACAGCGGTTACTGGGCCGAGCGCGATCAGAGCCTCAACGACGGCGATAACTTCACGCACTATCTCAAACAGGCAGTGGTGTTGTTCCCTACCGTGGAAATAGGCGGTGCCTTCTTCGATACCTCCGCCCAGCAGTGGGCGGCCTGCCGCGAGTACACCCACACGCAGAGCGAGTCGCAGTGGTCCGTCGGGCAGATTTCCAATGCAAACCGCACATTGAGTACCACCGTGACTCAACACAACGCCAGTGCCCCCGGCTGGGGCTGTGGACGCGCGCTGGCGCTCAGAAACAATGTCATGATCGACATCAACACCTGCAGCGCTAACCCCGCTGACTCGGCGTTGAAGATTGCCGACCTGATCGCTGCCAATATCGCTGCGCGGTGGTAACGGGCTGTTGACGGCTCCGTGTTGGTGTCGGAATCTAGGGTTTGACCGCTTCGACCAGGCCGTGAGGAATGGCATGGCGCACTGTGCCGGTGGGGCGCAGTCCGGCGTCGGTCAGCAGGGCGCCGAGTTGCGCTGCCGGCCACCATCGGTTTGGGTCAGCATCAACAGATCGGCCCAGGGCGCCAACGGGTTTGGTGTGTTCGGCTGTTGGAGGATCTCGACCAGCACGAGCCGACTACCGCTGGGCATGGCCGCGGCCACGGTGCTGAGGATCTTGCGGCAGTGTTCGTCGTCCCAGTCGTGCAGGACGTCCTTGAACAGGTAGACGTCCGCCTCGGCGGGGATGACGCCGAACATGTCCCCGACTACCGCGTCGATCCGGTCGGTCAGGCCCCGTGCGTTCAGGAAGGTGTCGGCTCGGGCGACGACGTCCGGGCTGTCGACGAGCACGCCGCGCAGACCGTTTGACGAGGTGACGATCACAGACAGGAGTGTCCCGACGCCGCCGCCGACGTCGCAGATCACGCCGCGGTGCGGCCACGGGTAGGCGGCCACAACGATGTCCGCGTTGATGGTGGTACCGCGGCGCATCGCTTCGTCGAACACGCGCGCATCGTCCGGCTGAGTCGCGAACCATTCCCAGATCGACATGCCGTCCGATGCGGTCGCCTGTGCGCTGGCGTTGCAGCGGGCCTCGCTGGCCCCGATCCGGCTGCGCATCGGCATCCACACGGGCGAGGTGCAGCTACGCGACGAGGGCAACTACATCGGCCCGACGATCAACCGGACCGGGCGGCTCCGCGACCTGGCCCACGGCGGCCAGACGGTGCTGTCGTCTACCACGGCGGACTTGGTCACCGATCGGCTTCCCCACGATGCGTGGTTGGCCGATCTGGGCGTCCACGGTGTACGCGACCTGCCCCGCCCACAACACGCAGCTGAGCCATCCCGACCTGCACAACGACTTTCCGTCACTTCGAACATCGGAACCCGTTGCATCACAACATCTTTCGGTGCAACTGACCACCTTCGTCGGTCGCGAGGCCCAGATGGCGGACGTTCGGGATCACAAGAAGGCATGATTCTGGCACTTCCCCCTGGCCACAATTGGTGGGACCGTATCTGTAGACCTCCGTAGTCGGGACCTGCACGACACCCGATCGGCGTCACGGCCGCCGAGGCTCAATATCAACTGACGCACAGCGGGAGAAGCGATGAACGCATCCCAAACCGGCTCCGAGCCCAACGCCCTCTCGACTCACGTCGCCGCCGACCACAGCGCATACCACGTCAGCGTCGACGCCGGTCCGTACCACATCGCGTATGCCGACGTCCGGCCCACCCGTTCCAGCGTCGAGCTCAGCATCGACGTCGCCACCGGGAACCCGTCGCCCCGTCTACGTCGCCGCCTCATCGACGCGGTGTTCGACCTCGACGTCATGCGCACACCTCGAACCTTGTTGGCCACCTTGCCCCTCGGTGACGTCGACCTACTCGACAACCTGGCCCAACACTGCGTCAACGTTCACACGAGGGCGGCTGGGCATAGCTGCCTGGTCGACGGACGCCTTGTGGGATAACGATGCCGCGCCGCGGTGTTGGCGCTGAGTGGCCCGGGTTCGCACCAGAACCCCGCGGAACGCCGCCGATCGCGCCATCCGAGCGGCCCGGAGATCGCCTCGAGCGCGAGCGCTGGACTCCATGCGAGGCTCAGTGCAGCTGGGGAATGACCTCGGCGGCAAGGCGTTCCATCTGTTCGCGATCTTCGGCGACGGTCTCACCGACGGGGTTGAGCAGCAGCATCTCGGCACCGGCGGCGATGACCTCGCGCAGGCCGCGCGCTACCTCGTCCGGGGTACCCGACACTGGAACCGCATCGATTCCCCGCATGTCACCGTAGATGCGGTGCAGCCCGTCCAACACGCGACGGCGTGCTGTCCGAGTGTCGTCGTCGACCGTCAAGTACACCCGCTTGCCGATGGTGAACCGCTTCGGATCCTTGCCCTGCTCGTCGAGTTCGCGGCGCACCGTCTTGACCGCATCGGCGAAGGTCGCCGTGGTCGACGAGCCCGCGCCAAGGAACGCGTCACCCAATCGGACGGCGCGAGCCAGTGCCTTCGGGGCGGTGCCGCCGATCCAGATCGGCGGATGAGGGCGTTGCACGGGTTTGGGTTGGATCGGGAGGTCGTCGACGTCGCGAAAGCGCCCGTGAAAGGTCACGGTGGGCCGGTCGGACCAGGCCGCCTTCATCAACTCGATGCCTTCGGTGAAGTAGCCGACGAACGTCTCCTTCTCCACACCGAAGGCGGCGAAGGGCCGGAAGTTGCCGCCGTGGCCGACTCCCAGATCCAGCCGCCCGTGGCTGAGGCGGTCGACACCGGTCACCGCCGACGCGAGTGCTGCAGGGGATCGTGCAGCGAGGTGACGAGCACCGCGACGCCCAGCCGCAGCCGGGTGGTACACGCGGCGGCATAGGCCAGCATCTCCAACGGCGCGATCCGTGGCGAGGTCCCGATCACCTGTTCCATCGTCCAGCCGCCTTCGAACCCGAGTTCCTCGGCGCGTGACAGGTAGTCCTTGACGCCGGCGTCGTCGAAGCGGTCACTGTCGAGTTGAGGGATCGAGATGTGGAACCTCACCAGGTCACGGTACCTGTGGCTCTTGAGGATTTTTGCCGTCGATCGACTGGCTCACTTGAGATTGCTTGCCGCGGAACGGAGGACGGTCGCTCTGCGTGATTCCGTTCTAACGCGGCAATGCAGGGCGGGATGTTCTGTCTCCTGGGAGGACGACTACTGACATTCGATAGCGCCGCCCAACCGCCGACGAAGGTGCGCAGCGAGTCTTCGGAACACCGCGGGACGCTAGTTACCGGCACTGCACCCATAGATTTTGACAAAACATTCCGACCCCGTCCCACTCGGTTGATGGACCGCCTTCATCGCTCGGATCTACCGACAGTGCCGGAGTCTGCGTCACTATTTGATCAATGATCGACGGCACCGGTGGCGGCGTAGGAGCTGGCTGTGCGTGGGCTACGCCGGTGCAGCATGCGAGGGCTAAGACGCCGATCCCACCGGCGAGCAGTCTGGGAGCGCAGCTGTGAAGTTTCATCGTTACCCCCGGCGTCTGACCGCATGAGTGCCCAGCTCCAGGCTACATGGCGGCGTCGGCAACTTTGTGGGTTCTGGATGGGGCAAGTGACGCTACTGGCCCGTCGACGAGCGTCATCACTCCCTCCAGCCTTATCGCGTCCCAATTACAAACGCACAACAACTTCAATTCGCCCGCCCGTCGAAAGCCGTTACTTGAATCCGACCGCGCTTACGGTATCGGCCGTGATGCCAATAGCCGTGATATCACGGCGCGCTGCGGTTTTCGCCGTTTGCGTTGTCATCTCGGCGACCATCGCACCTTCGGCAGGTGCTGATCCCGACTCTGGCCCTGCCGCTCCTGGTGCAGCGCCACCGACCGACGGACGAGTGCCGTCGGGTGATCCGGCAACGGTCAACACTCCTGACGGCTGGACCCTGACACTCGGGGCCAAGGACGAGATGCAAATCCCGGTGCCGCCGTTGACCACCGCGACCTCTTCTCGCGAATACCTCGTGAGCGGAATATTCGTCGGATCACTGATCGGACCCGAAGAGTCTCGGGGAGTCCTCGAGGTCGGTTATGAGATCGGTTGCGGAATCGACATGAGCACGTCCAATGGCGTGACGATGGCCGGTAGCTCAGGCCTCACGCCGTCGCTAGGCGTATCGGGGCCGCTCGGCGCTTTGCCGACGGCTGTTTTGCCAGTGATTTCAACGCCGGTCAACGGAGTGGTCACGGTGGGCCTCAAACCCGGCCTCGTCATCATCGTGCCGGTCGACAAGAAAGAGTTCAAGAGTCCCAATCCCTGGGTCATGATTAGCAACTTTCACGTCAAGATCGACGGATGTGTGGGCCAGTCATTCATCCGCTCGTACGCGACGCTGACGCGACAGACGGATCAATCCGACGTTGTGCTGTCCTACGTCGGCGTAACCAAAACCGTCTGATCAATGTCGCCAACCTCTTGACCGGCTAATTGTCAACGCCGCCAACGCGGCCAGCCGCAACAAACGCGCCAAGCCGGCTCGTTCGCATCGAGTAGGTCGGGGATTCGCTGCACGATTGATCGGCGGGGCGGAATCTCGTTGTGGCGCATGCTGCTCCCGGCCCGGGCCTCTCGCGGAGTCGCTCTTGCCAGTCCACCGGTCGGGGTTGGCCGCCCCCGCCACGCCGGTCCCTAGCCCGAGCACAATAATAAACAGCCTCGAAGTGACCACTTGCGGGTTTGAAGGGTACCCAGGGTGAGATTGAGCGGCGGCCGCCCGGCGCGGGTGGTCGGCGCACCCTATATGTGGAGGTAAGCCATGGGCGACTTCGGGAAAGGGGGTCTTTGGCTGCTTTTGGCCGTGGCCCTTGTCGCGGCGGTCTTGGTCGGGGCTGCAGGTATGTGGCTGGCGGATCGCACCCTGTCCCAGCCGGTTCCGGCAGGCCACAATGGGGCGCTGTCGCCGTTCATGACCTGTGTCGGACTCGTTTATGGCGCGCTGCTCGGTTTCACCATCGTGGTGGCCTGGGAGCAGTTCTCCTCCGCTGAGGCCAACGTCTCCAACGAGGCATCCACTCTTATAACGATGTATCGGCAGACCGTCGGCATACCCGTCCCCGAGCAGACGCGGTTGAGGGAACTGCTCCGCAGCTATGCGAAGGCCGTCGAGGGTCCCGAGTGGGATAACGCCGTGAGCACCGGGGGTGGAACCGAAGGCGCGCGCGACGCGCTCAACGACATGTATCGGGTGCTCGGCAGTGATCAGTCCAGCGTCGCGTCGAACCCGGTCAGTCAGAAGTTCCTCGATCAGCTGGGCACTCTGGCGTCGGAGCGAAACCAGCGAATCCTGGACGCCAAGCCACGGATACCAGGCCTGCTGTGGACGGGGCTGATCTTCGGCGGAGTGGTGCTGCTGGGGCTCGGCGGATTCATGCGCCTAGGGAGCGTACGGGCGCATTTCGGCCTACTGAGCGCGGTCGCCATCCTGCTCGGCTTGCTGCTGTTCATCGTCTACTGGCTCGACCATCCCTTCGGGAACCAGCTGGGCGTCACTTCCGAGCCGTTCGAGCAATCACTGATCGTTTTCGACTCAGTCGACCGTGGCACATGACCATGCCTCGGTTCGGCTGCGCGAATGCAGAAACGAGCCTACGGAAGCCGCGGGACAGGGTTCGGCCGACTACCGAACGATCTTGCGCCACAAGCTGGGACGCCGAAACGGTCAGGGGGTGGGAGTCTCCGGAAGCCCACAGCGGTAGCGGAAGTCGACCGAGGGTTGCCGGATGGCCTGAAGCTCTTCCTGGACTTGCGGATTGGCATCAAAGTAAGATTGGACCTTGTCCCTGATCTGGTCCCTGGGTTGGCCCTTCAGGCTCGTGAAGAAGTCGTTCGCGGCGGGGTGCGTGGTGAGGTAGTTCGACGTGTCGAACGTGACGCCTGACATGACGAGCGCCAGCTCAGCCGCCGTGCAGGGCGGTGGAACCGGGCCTGGCGGCGGCTCGGCCGCTGCAGTCGCGGCGGCCCCCAAAAACATCGCACCAGCCACGAGGCCGGTACCGATCGCTCCCATTACCGCGGGACGTGCGGGACGTGCTGAGGGCAACATGACTAGCTCCTTCATCGGGTGATCAAGTGGCCGTAACCGGTGACGGTTGGCGGCAAAGACAAGCAAAACAGAATCTATCGCGACTTTTCTTCCAAGACAGCTGTAATCTGCGGTTTGACGTCGACCGAGTGAAGGGTTTAGAAATGCGGACCAGGCACATCTCTCTCGCTGTAATGCTCGCGGCGGCGTCCGCCGCTCTGGCGTCCACTCTTGCCGCCGCACCACCGGCTGCGGCCGACTGTGTTTCATCCAGCGGGCCCAACCCGGTCACCCTGTGCACGCAGGGTGATAGCCGGGTCAGCAACAGGACACCCCTGCCGAGGGCCACTCCTTATGTCCCTCTTGACTGTGCTCAGGACTGGCTGTGCGACCAAGGCCTCGGCATCGCTCTCGGTGACTGAGGGCGGCGGGAGGCGGACGCCGGTATGACGCCGCGCGACGGCTCCGATTCCTAGGTGCGTCCGTGCGACCGCGCACATGCGTTGACGATGACGACTCGCCAACGGAATCAACCGATTGACGGGCAGACCTAAACGTTTCCAGCGCCGTACTCATCGCCAAACCCGCTGCGGATGTCGTTCGGAACGAAGAGGTCGAACGCCGCCCGCTAGGTGCTATTCGTCGGGGGGAGTAGCCGAACGCCATGCCCGCAGGGTCGCGCAGCGGGGCGAGACGGACGAAGGCGCCCATCCGGCTACGCCAGAGCGTCACTCCCGCCTCACGGGTTTCAGCGTTAGTGGGGGTCCAAAATGGAGGCCTACCGTCATCTTTCATTCAGCGATTGTGAGTCGGGATCGACTACAACTGACCGATCACGTTGGGATTCGAATTCGTTTGTGCAACAAGGGAAATTCGGTTTCAGCCGGCACCGATCAAGAACGACCGGTGGCAAATCCGTCGGCCGTGCACCTGATTTCGTCATGGCAGAGCTTCACGCCGTCCTCATCCAGACGTTTCGTTCACGGTGACACGATCTTTCCCATGGTGACCCCGAAGGCACCACACGTCCGCCGGAGTGCGTGCGATCGGACGCCCCGCCCCGCAGGCTCAGCCGGTCCACGCCAGCGGCTTCAGATGTTGCCCGACACATCGGTCCGGGCAGGCCAGCAACTCCCTGGCGGTGTCACCCACCGCGTTGGTGGCCGAAAGAATCATCTCGAATCAATGGCTAGTCCGCGGACTGGTCGCGGGTTCATGATCAGCGACCGTGTCCACTGAGATCACCCCCGCCGCAGTTCAAGCTGGCGACGGCAAGCCCGTTCGTCTTCATCCCGCCGTCGAGAGTCGGTCCATCGACTGGATCACTCCGGCTGAGCGGCACGGCACCCCGTGGCGGGTCAGCCCGCTGTTCTTCATTGCCAACTGGAGCTTCTTCACCATTGCCCTTGGATTCACGGGACCGGCGTTCGGCCTCAGCATCGGGTGGGCCGTGCTGGGGTCGGCTTTGGGGCTGGTGATCGGCACGTTCTTCATGGCCTTCCACGCGACCCAGGGGCCGAGGCTGGGATTGCCGCAGATCATCCAGTCCCGTGCGCAGTTCGGTTTCTACGGGGTCGTCGTCGTGGTCGCCATGTCGTTGACCTGCTACCTGGCCTTCGGCGTGGTCTACACGATCCTGACCGCGCAGGGCCTGGCGCAGATCTTCGGCTGGTCACCGGTGGTGGTGGGCCTGGTCGTCAACGTGCTCGGTGGGTTGTTCGCCGTGGCGGGTCACGACGCTCTGCACCGCATCTCTCGCCTGGTCTTCTATCGTCACAGTGCCACTCGTCGTGGGGTTCACGGTGGCCATCCTGACCGGCAACGCCGGTGGCACCCCGCCCGACTTGAGTACACACCGGTTCGTGGCGTCGGCGTTCTTCACCGTGTTCGCGGTGTCGGCCGCGTACAACATCGCGCTGGCTCCGGTGGTGTCCGACTACACCCGCTACCTGCCGGCACGGGCATCGTCGCGGTCGCTGATCGCGAGTGTCTATTCGGGCGCGGGTATCTCGGCACTGTGGCTGATCGCCGTCGGGGCGTGGCTGTCTGCGCACTACAACGCCACCGACGCGCTGGTGGCACTCCACGATTCCGGTGACGCGGTGTTCTCCGGCTTTGGGGCGGTCCTCGCCTTGGCGTCGGCCGCGACGCTGGTGGTGTGCACGGCGACGGCGGCGTACAGCGTCACCTTGCAGTTCCTGACCGGCGTGGACCTCATCAAACGAGTCAACCCCACCCGCACGCTGCGCATCGCCGTCACAACCGCCACCATCGCGGTATATCTCATGGTCGCACTGCCGTTCGGTGACCATGTCATCAACGCGGCCAGCAGCGCACTGTCGCTGATGCTGTTCCTGCTGGTCCCGTGGACGGCAGTCAATCTCACCGACTACTTCTTCGTCCGTCGCGGCGAGTACGCCATCACGGACCTGTTCACGCCGCGTGGCGTGTATGGCGGGTGGTCGTGGCGCGGGCATCGCTGGCCTACTTCCTTGGCTTCGCAGCAATGGTTCCGTTCGCTGTGCTTCCCTTCTTCACCGGGCCGATCGGCGGATGGCTCGGCGGGATCGATATATCCTGGCTCGCAGGATTGTTGGTGGCGGCCTTGACCTACTATGCGTTCACCCGAGGGCTCGATCACACCGCCGAACAGCGGGCGGTCACCGAGAGCGAGTCGGCACTCCTGTCGGTCCAAGCCGAAAGCTCTGCTGGACTCGACGCGTCGCATCGGCCGCCTCTCGAGTACGGACTGCTCGACGGTCCATAGCGCCACCGCACCTCCCGCCACGACCGTGTGTTCAACCGGTTGTGTCCACACCGGTGGCTCGCGGAATGCGGCCAGGTGAGCTTTCCGTCCATTGATACACCCGGTGCACCTGTTGGCGCACAGAAGAATTGGAAGTCGAAGTGGTCCAAGCACGAAAATTTCATCTCGGATGGTTCGCCAACTTCTGTATCGATGCGTGGAATGATCAGTGGGGATCGACGGGCGGCCAGAACTGGTCGGGCGAGCTTCTACGTCGAACTCGTCCAGCATCTTGAGCGCGCCAAGTTCGACTACCTGTTGCTGGAAGACAAGTTGATGGTCTCTGATGCGTACGGCGACAGCTACGAACGCGAACTCAAGCATGCGTTGCACTCGCCCAAGCACGACCCTGCTCCGTTGATTCCCTTGCTGGGCAACGTCACCCAACACTTGGGTTTGGTCGTGACGTTGTCATCGACGTTCTACCCGCCGTTTCTGTTGGCCAGGCTGTGCAGCACGTTGGATCACCTCACCGGGGGGCGGCTCGGGTGGAACATGGTCACCTCGGCCGAGGATCGCTCAGCGCAGAACTTCGGACTCGAGCAGTTGCCGCGCCACGACGAGCGCTACGCCCGCGCACACGAGTACGTCGACTTGGTGAGGCAGTTGTGGAACTCATGGGAACCGGACGCCGTCGTGCGCGACCGCGCGACCAACACATTCGTCGATCACGCCAAGGTTCACACCATCGACTTCGAGGGTGCCTACTACAGGAGTCGGGGGCCACTCAACACGGTCCCCTCCCCGCAGTATCACCCGGTCTTGGCGCAGGCCGGCGGCTCACCGCAAGGTAAGGACTTCGCGGCCAAGTACGCCGACACCGTGGTCGGTACGGCCGCCGACCCGGACGGGATGATCGCCTACCGTGACGACATCCGCAGGCGCGCAGTGGAATACGGGCGCGACCCTGATGACATCAAGGTGCTGTTCCTGATCACGCCGCATCTGGCGGACACCGACGAGGAGGCCCAGGCCAAGCTCGACCGGCTGGTGAACAACGAGTTCTACATCGAGAAGACACTGGCCCACCTGGCCGCAATCGTCGAGATCGACTTCACCAAGTTCGACTTCGACAAGCCGCTGCCGGATGACTTGCAGACCAACGGCGAAAAGGGTTCCTTGGAGGCGTTCATTCAACGCGGCAGCGGCAAGACGCTGCGCGAACTCACCGCCGCGTACCTATCGACCGAAGACGCTCTGGTCGGATCGCCCAGCACGGTCGCCGATCGATTGGAAGACCTCATGGCGCAAGTCGGCGGCGACGGCTTTCTCATCACCGCGCCTGGCATGAGGCTCACACGCAAGTACGTCATCGAGGTCGTGGACGGCCTGGTTCCCGAATTGCAGCGTCGGGGACTAGCCCGGACGGACTACGAGCATTCGCTCTTCAAGGACAACCTTCTGTCCTATTGAGGCCCGCGGACTGCGGTGGTTGTCACCGTACTTTCAAAACTTGTACGCCTCTCGCCGGGAAGCGGTGGTACAGCCGGAAACGGTCGTCCCCGGTGGACCCGGCACCGGCCACCGGGGGTGACGCGGTGCCTTTCGTTGCCGTTACGCGTTGGCGCTATGGGCCAGTGGTCGGGGGGGAGGTCAGAGAATTTGTTCGAGCAGCTTCTTGAGTTCCCTTTGTTGTGCGACGGTGAGGCGTTCCAGGCGCTCATTGAATGCGTCCGATAGCAGCGCGAGGCCGTCCATCGTGGCTTGACGCCCGCTGGGGGTGAGCAAGAGGCGATGGCGTCGCAGATCGGTGGGATCGATCTCGCGGCGCACGAATCCCGCGGCCTCGAGCCGTTTGAGATAAAGCGTCACCGTCGCCTTGGGCATGCTCATCGTAGCCGCGAGCTCGGCAGGAAACGGATGCTCGTCGATCTCGGCGAGCACGAATAGTTCTTTGGAGTCGAGCCCCAACGCGGTGATGTCGGCCTCGACGCAGGAGACGACCGACAGCAGCACTCGGTAGTTCAGGGACCAGATCTTGGCCGCATCGACTTGAGACATCAACCTTGCATCCTAACTAGTTCAGAGATAAACTAGTTTAGTTGTATACTAACGTACAGGTGAACAATCTATCAGAAACCGGGGTGCCTTCATGGCTCTACACCATTACGTGACACTCGGACGATCCGGTCTGCGTGTGAGCCCACTGTGCCTGGGTGCGATGACATTCGGCGAAGACTTGGGCTGGGGTTCCAGCGTGGAGGAGTCCGAACAGATCATCGACCGGTTCGTCGACCTCGGCGGCAACTTCATCGACACCGCCAACTTCTACACCAAGAGCCACTCCGAGAAGATCATCGGCGATCACATCGGGCGCCACCCCGCCCGCCGCGATCGTCTGGTGATCGCCACCAAGTTCAGCGGCAACCTCTATCCCGGCGATCCCAACGGTGGCGGTTCCGGCCGCAAGTCACTGATCAACGCCTGCGAGAACTCGCTGCGCCGCCTTCAGACCGACTACATCGACCTGTACTGGCTGCATATCTGGGACAAGAACACCCCCATCGAGGAGACGATGGCCGCACTCGACGACCTCGTCCGTGCGGGCAAGGTGCGCTACCTCGGCGTGTCTGACACGCCGGCTTGGAAGATCGCCGAAGCAAATCTCACCGCCCGCTTCCGCGGCTGGTCGTCGTTCATCGGGCTGCAGATCGAGTACTCACTGCTCCAACGCACCGTCGAACAGGACCTGGTTCCGATGGCAGGCGAATTCGGCCTCGGCATCACGCCATGGTCTCCGCTCGCCGGAGGTGCGCTCAGCGGCAAGTACACGCGCAGCAACGCCGGTCAAAACACGTCTGATCGCGCGGCGTTGGTGGAGGGGTTCCTCAACGAGAAGACCTACGAGGTCGTCGACGAACTCGAGGTCATCGCCAAGGCACATGAGACCAATGTCGCCAGCGTGGCGCTGGCCTGGCTCCATGCGCAGCCGGCCGTGACGTCGATCATCATTGGGGCGCGGCGGCTTTCGCAGTTCGAGGACAACATCCGCGCTCTCGATGTGAACCTCACCGCCGAGGATTTGGCCCGGCTCAACGCCATCACCGAGCCGACGTTCGGATTCCCGCAGAGCATGCTGCCCATGGCCCCGGGCATCACCAACGGCGGAACGACGGTCAACGGTGTCGCAGGGCCAATCTCGGACTACGTCATGCCCAAGGGTGACCAGCCTTACTGAAGGCCAGTGGACGTCCCGTATCTCATTGCTGTCCTTCGGGACTCATCGCACCCACCCCGAGCGCCTGAGTGTGGCCGCGGATACGATGGCGATTATCGGGTGTCCGTGGATGACCGGACGATGAGCTCGGGCTGATAGACGATGTGCTGTGGCTTGTAATCGACGTCGGCTACTGCAGTCAGGAGATCGATGGCGGCCGTGCCGATCTGCGTGCTCGGCTGGCGTATCGAGGACAGTGGGACCAGCGCAGATCGAGCGAAATCGATATCGTCGTAGCCGATCAGGGCGATGTCTTGTGGCACTGCGACATTGCCCCTCAGCGTCAGAGCTTGCAGAACCCCAATGGCGAGCAGATCGTTGGCGCAGAACACGGCGTCGGGTCGTTCATCGGGTGGTCGCTCACGCAGTTGTTCTCCGATTGCGCGTCCGGCGAGCACACTGAGTTCAGCAGTATTGATGACTTCGAGAGATGCTCCTGCACATTCCGTGACGGCTTCTTGCGCGCCGCGCAATCGGTCTCTGACCTGACGTAGTCCGAACGGGCCGCCGACAAACGCCAGCCGGCGTCGGCCGGTTGCGCAAAGATGTTCCGCGGCGAGCCGACCGCCCGCGACGTCGTCCACGGCGACCGATGAGAACGGGGTGCCAGTGGCGTCACGGTCGACGAGCACAACAGGTGTGCCGCGGGACTGCAGGGTAAGCATGCGGCTCAGGTCCTCGCCGACCGGGGACACCAGTAGTCCGAATACCCGCTGCTCGTCGAAGGTGTCGATGTACGCGCGTTCCCGGATGGCATCGTCGTCGGACGTCCCGAAGAGCACCGTCAGCTTGAGTTCCGAGGCGCGGCGCTCCGCGCCTCGGGCGACGTCGGTGAAGAAGGGGTTGCCGATGTCGAGGACAAGCAGCGCCACGCATCGGGACCGTTGGGCTTTGAGTTGCCGGGCGGCGTCATTGCGGACGAAGCCGAGCTTGTCGATGGCCGCATGTACGCGAGCGACGGTGGCCGGTGCCACTTTGTGCGGGGCGTTCAGGACATTGGACACGGTGCCGACGGAGACCGATGCGGCGGCGGCAACGTCGCGCATACCAGCTGCCATCTGCACCCTCCCGCACTCTTGTGCGCTCGTCGACTATCCCATCAAATGGTCCGCCACCAGCGGACGCGGGGCCATCCTCACAAGTTGTGTCACGTGTGAGGGGGTCAGTTCCTCCAAGCGCGTGACGCCCAATAAGCGCATGGTGCGGGCCACCTGTTCCGAGAGGATCGAGATGGCGCGGTCGACGCCCGCTTCGCCTCCAGCCATTAGCCCATACAGGTAGGCGCGGCCGATCAGGGTGAATCGTGCACCGAGCGCAACCGCGGCCACGATATCGGCACCGGACATGATGCCGGTGTCCAGCAGGATCTCGGTGTCCTTACCCAGCTCCGCCGCCACCTCGGGCAAGAGGTGGAACGGAACCGGTGCGCGGTCGAGTTGGCGGCCGCCGTGGTTTGACAACACGATGCCATCGACACCGATGTCGACGACCCTGCGGGCGTCGGCGAGGGTCTGGATGCCCTTGACGACGACCTTGCCGGGCCACTGAGTCTTGATCCATGCCAGGTCGTCGAAGGTGACGGTCGGATCGAACATGGTGTCCAGCAGCTCGGCCACCGTCCCTGACCAGCGATCCAGCGACGCGAACGCCAACGGCTCGGTGGTCAGGAAGTCGATCCACCATTGGGGGCGGGGCAGCGCGTTGACGACCGTACCCAACGTGAGTGCCGGCGGAATTGACATCCCGTTGCGTTTGTCGCGCAGGCGTGCCCCGGCCACGGGGACGTCGACCGTGACAAGCAGGGTGTCGTAGCCGGCCGCGGCGGCACGCTCGACGAGCGCCATGGACCGGTCGCGGTCTTTCCACATGTAGAGCTGAAACCAATTGCGGCCGTCGGGATTGGCGTCGGCGACGTCTTCGATTGAGGCGGTTCCCATGGTGGAGAGGGAAAACGGGATGCCCGCTCGGCCTGCTGCCCGGGCTCCGGCGAGCTCACCTTCTGTCTGCATCATCCGGGTGAAGCCGGTGGGTGCGATCCCGAATGGTTGGGCTACTGGTGCCCCGAGGACCTGCCAACCGGTATTGACGGTGGACACGTCGCGCAGGATGGCGGGCTGGAATTCGATGTCGGAGAACGCCTGTCGGGCGCGGGCGATTGACAGTTCTGCTTCGGCCGAGCCGTCGGTGTAGTCGAACGCCGCCTTTGGGGTACGTCGTTTGGCGATACGGCGCAGGTCGTCGATGGTCAACGCCTTCTCCAGCCGACGAGTCTTCGCGTTGAGCTGAGGTTTCTTGAACTGCATCAACGGCGCGAGGTCGGCGACCTTCGGGATTTGACGTTTCATGGTCAAGCCTTTCTTGCCGATGAGTGTTCGAGGCTGGGCACATATCGATCGATCAATACGGCGTCGGTGATGTTGGCGCGCAATGCTTCCAGATCGCCGGTCACCAGACCGTGAGTGCGCGCCTGGATCAGCACATTGCCGAGTGCGGTGGCTTCGACCGGGCCTGCGACGACCGGAACCCCGACCCGGTCAGCCACGAGTTGGCACAGCAGGCGGTTCTGCGCGCCTCCGCCGACGATGTGGACGGTGCGGGCCGGCGTGCCGGAGAGCAGCGACGCTGTCTCGACGCTGTCGGCGAAGGCGGCGGCGAGGCTCTCGATGATCGCCCTCGCCGTTTCGGCCACCGTGCTGGGAGCCTTCATGCCCCGCGTCCGATACCACGCGGCGATACGGCCTGGCATGTCGCCTGGGGTCTTGAACGTGGCATCGTCGGTGTCGAAGACGTCGTGCGGCGGTGGGCACTCGGCGGCCTGCTCGAGTAGTTCGGCGAGGTCGATCCGGGTGCCGCTGCGCTCCCAGTGCCTGATCGATTCACTCAGCAGCCAGAGGCCCATGACGTTGTGCAGGAAGCGGACTCGGCCGTCGGCTCCGACCTCGTTGGTGTAGTTGGCCGACCGTGCCGCGTCTGTCAGAACTGGCCGGTCCAGTTCGACGCCGACGAGTCCCCAGGTCCCGCACGAGATGTAGACCGCACTCTCCGGCGCCATCGGCACTGCGACCACCGCCGAGGCGGTGTCGTGCGAGGCGACCGTGCTGACCCGCGGACGACCAACGAGGCCGACCAACGAGGCGAGGTCTGGCAGAACCGGTCCCAGATCGGTCCCCGGATCGACGACGGCCGGAAAAAGTCTGGAGGGTATACCGAGAAGCCCCATGAGCTCATCGTCCCACCGGCCGTCGATACCAAGCAGGCCAGTGGTGGAGGCGTTGGTGCGTTCGGTCACTGCTTTGCCGGTGAGCCAGTAACTCACCAGGTCCGGAATGAGGAGCGCCTGATCAGCAGCGGCGAGCGCCCCGTCTCGCTCGTCGACGGCCAACTGGTACAGCGTGTTGAAGGGAAGGAACTGTAATCCATTGCGGGAGTGCAGTTCACGAGGAGTGATCCGGTTGTGCACGATGTCGGCGCCGTCTTCGCCGCGGGCGTCGCGATAGTGATGGGGGAGTCCCGCGAGGGTCCCGCTGCGCAGCAGCCCGTAGTCGACGGCCCACGAGTCGACCCCGATTCCCATCAAATCGGGGTGCTGTCGGGCCGCCTCGGCGAGGCCGTCGCACACGTAGCGGAACAGCCCGGGCACGTCCCAGTGCATCGCGGAGCGTTGGCCGTTCCATAGATACACCGGGTCGTTGGCGAACCGGGCCACCGGCCGGATTTCGAGTGTGTTCGGCCCGACCGTGGCCACCATGACCCGTCCGCTCGTCGCGCCGAGATCGACCGCCGCGAGGTGGCCGCTCATCGGTGCCCTCGGCTCTTCGCGCAAGCGCTCATCGCTGCCCCTGGCTCTTCGCGCAAGCGCTCATCGCTGCCCTCGGCTGTTCGCGCAAGCGCTCATCGCAAGAACGCCGCGGCGACGCCCGCGTCGACAGGGACGTGCAAACCGGTGGTGTGGGAGAAGTCCGACGTGCACAACGCGAATGCGGCATTGGCGATGTTCTCCGGCAGCACTTCACGTTTGAGCAGCGTCCGCTGCGCGTAGAACTTGCCCAGGTCTTCCTCGTCGACGCCATACACGGCGGCACGTTTGGCGCCCCAGCCGCCGGCGAAGATGCCCGACCCGCGGACCACGCCGTCGGGGTTGATGCCATTGACCTTGACGCCGTGCTCGCCGAGCTCGGCGGCCAGCAGGCGGACCTGGTGGGCCTGGTCTGCTTTGGTCGCCGAGTACGCGATGTTGTTCGGACCGGCGAACACCGAGTTCTTCGACGAGATGTAAATGATGTCACCACCCAGCTTCTGGTCGATCAGTGCCCGTGCGGCGGCCTTCGACACCAGGAAGGATCCACGGGCCATCACGTTGTGTTGCAGGTCCCAATCCGCGGCGGTCGTCTCGAGCAGCGACTTGGACAACGATAATCCGGCGTTGTTGACGACGATGTCGATCCCGCCGAATGCGAGCACCGTCGCGTCGATCGCAGCCTGAACCGCCTCCTCGTCGGTGACGTCGGCGGCGATCCCGACGGCGACATCGGCGGTGCCGATCTCCTCGGCCGCCGCGGCGGCCTTCTGGGGGTCGAGGTCGGCGATGACTACGCACGCGCCCTCGGCCGCCAGCCTCTGTGCGATGGCCTTGCCGATGCCGGAGGCGGCGCCGGTGACCAGTGCGATCCGGGTCGCCAGCGGCTTGGGCTTGCCCATACGAGCCAGCTTGGCCTCTTCCAGCGCCCAGTATTCGATGCGGAACTTCTCGGCTTCGTCGATGGGGGCGTAGGTGGAGATCGACTCGGCGCCGCGCATGACGTTGATGGCGTTGAGGTAGAACTCGCCCGCCACCCGCGCCGTGTGCTTGTCCTTGCCGTAGCTGAACATTCCGACGCCAGGAATGAGGACGATGGCGGGGTCCGCGCCTCGGATGCCCGGGCTGTCGTCGCCGGCATGCCGGTCGTAGTACGACTGGTAGTCAGCGCGGTAGGACTCGTGCAACTCCGCCAGTCGTGTCTTGGCGTCGTCGATGGATGCGCCGGCGGGCAGGTCGAGCACCATGGGCTTGACCTTGGTGCGCAGGAAGTGGTCCGGGCAGCTGGTCCCGAGCGCCGCGAGGCGCGGATGCTCGCTCGCTGAGAGGAATTCGAGTACGCGCGGGTCGTCGGTGAAGTGGCCTACCTGCGGCTTGTCGGCCGAGGCCAGGCCCCGGATGAACGGCGCCAGCTGAGCAGCCTTGCTGCGGCGTTGCACCTCCGGCAGGGCCTCGTAACCGGCGAGCGGAGGGCCGAAGGGCTGTGACTTGCCGTTGGTGTCGATGTAGCGCTCGGCGGTGTCGATGATTTCCTGCGAGCGCGCTTCGGCCTCTGCGGAGGTGTCGCCCCATGCGGTGATCCCGTGGCCGCCGAGGATGGTGCCGATGGCCTGCGGGTTACGGCGCTTGATGTCGGCGATGTCGAGTCCCAGCTGAAAACCGGGCCGACGCCAGGGAATCCACACGACCCGATCGCCGAAGATCTGCTTGGTCAGTGCCTCGCCATCGGCCGCGGTGGCCAGCGCGATTCCGGAATCGGGATGGAGGTGATCGACGTGCGCGGCGTCGACAAGGCCGTGCATCGCGGTGTCGATCGACGGTGCTGCGCCGCCACGGCCGTGCAGGCAGTAGTCGAACGCGGCGACCATCTCGTCTTCGCGCTCCACGCCGGGGTAGACGTCGACCAGCGAACGCATCCGGTCCAGCCGCAATACAGCTAGTCCCTTTTCGGTCAGCGTGCCGAGATCGCCGCCGGATCCCTTCACCCACAACAACTCAACGGGCTTGCCCGTGACGGGATCGGTTTCGGAGCCTTTGGCCGACGTGTTCCCTCCGGCGTAGTTGGTGTTCTTCGGATCGGATCCCAGGCGGTTGGACCGGGCGATCAGCTCGTTGACGGTTGGATTGGTCATGTTGGTCATGCTCCCCACGACGATTGTGTGCCGCCGACACGCTCGGCGTTGACAGTGTCCTGATAGCCCGATGCCGCGAAGGCGGCCATCGGGTCGGCCGGCAGTCCGCGCTCGGTGCGCCATTGCGCCAGGGCCGGGCGGATGTCGGTGTAGAAGGCGTTCATGAAGATTTCGTTGGCGCCCAGCACGTCTCCCGCCTCCTGGGCGATCGCCAGTGCGTCGGTGTCGACCGCCAGTGCGCGGGCGGTCATCTCCTGCACGTTGAGCACCGAGCGGATCTGGCCCGGGATCTTGGCTTCGACGTTGTGGCACTGGTCGAGCATCAGCGCGACACCCGACGCCTCGTCCAGGCCGCCGCCGCGGATCACTTCGAACATGATGCGGAACAGCTGGAACGGATCGGCCGCCCCGACGATGAGGTCATCGTCGGCGTAGAAGCGCGAGTTGAAGTCGAACGACCCGAGCTTTCCGAGTCTCAGCAGCTGAGCGACGATGAACTCGATGTTGGTGCCGGGGGCGTGGTGGCCGGTGTCCAGACACACCGCTGCGCGTTCACCGAGAGCGCTGACCTGGGCGTATGACGTGCCCCAGTCGGGCACGTCGGTCATGTACATCGCGGGCTCGAAGAACTTGTACTCCAGCACAAGTCGCTGTCCTTCGCCGATGTGTTGGTATATCGCGGCCAACGATTCCGCCAAGCGGTCCTGACGACCTCGGATGTCACCCTGGCCGGGATAGTTGGTGCCGTCGGCGAGCCAGATCTTCAAGTCGCGCGATCCGGTCGCACCCATGATGTCGATGCATTCGATGTGGTGATCGATCGCCTTCTGGCGCACCGCCTTGTCCGTGTGTGTCAGGCTGCCGAACTTGTAGTCGTCATCCTGGAATGTGTTGGAGTTGATGGTGCCCAGCCGGACCCCGTGATCACCGGCATACGTGCCGAGCGCCGCGAAGTCATCGACCTTGTCCCACGGAATGTGCAGCGCAACAGTGGGAGCCAGGCCGGTGAACCGGTGGACCGTTGCAGCGTCGGCGATCTTCTCTTCGACGGTGCGCGGAGTGCCAGGGGTGCCGAACACCTTGAATCGGGTGCCCGAGTTGCCGAACGCCCACGACGGCAGTTCGATCTTGAGGTTGCCGAGCAGCGCGTTGGTCATGCGATCGCCTTCGAGTGATCGGCTGCAGTGTCAATCGTCTCGCCGTAGCGCTCGATCTCGATCTGCCGCAACGTCTTTCCCTGAGTGTTTGGTGCCCATACCGCGCCGATGACCAGTGCGACGGCGAGCAACCCGATGAGCAGCAGGCCGACCCCGGTCAGGCCGATGGCGACGAGCAGTGTTGGGAAGAAATAGCTCAGCAGGCCGGTGAAGCTGCGCACCACACAGAACATCACGCCCTGGGCGCTGGCGCGGTACGGCGTCGCGAACATCTCACTGGCCCACAGGCTGTAGAAGGCTTGTGCCCCAATGCCGCTGGACACACCCCACAGCACCGCGAAGATCAGCATGGTCGGAACGCCGCTGTCGGTGAACGCGACCAGCACCGCCCATCCGGCGATGCCGAGTGCCGCGCCGATGGAGTACAGCAGGCGTTGTGAGACTCGGTCGGCGTAGCGCATGAAGCCGAAGTAGGTCGCCGCGACGGTGCAGCCCCAGACCAGGACCTGCAGCAGATTCTGCGCGACGGGACTGTGCAGACCCGCGGTGTCGTATACGCGGGGCATGAAGATGCCGGCCTGTCCTGCGACGGTGTTCCAGAACAGGTAGATGCCGCCGAGGAACAGCAGGGCGGTGATGTTGACCTTGCGGGAGAACAGTCCACGCAGGCCGCGGAGACCGACCGCCGAAGCGACCTCGGTGGGTTCGACTTTGGCCTCGTCGGCCCAGATCTGCGACTCCTGTAGACCTTGCCGGACCCACCAGACCACGGCGGCGACGACGAACAGGTGCAGGAAGATCAGCCGAGATCCCAGCAGGCCCATCGGGGCCAGCCCAGCGGCGAGCGCGAAGCCGATCAGCGGGCCGATCGACCAGGCGAGCTGAGCGGTGCCGACGTGCTTGGCCCGGCCTTCTGAGGGCGCCTGCTCGGCGATGTAGGTCCACGACGCGGGGACGCCTGCGCCGACGGCGATGCCGGTGATGACGAACGCGGCCAGCAGCATCGTGTAGTTGACGGCGAAAGCGGCGAGCAGTACGCCGGCCATGTAGACGAGCAGGTCATAGGTGTAGATCGCCTTGCGTCCGAAGCGGTCACAAAGTGGACCGCCGAGGATGGCGCCAATGGCGGCGCCGAAAGCATTGGCGCTCAGCGCCGCCAGCAGGCCGACCGCGAAGTTGCTGATGCCGAACTCGGCTTGCCAGAACGCCAGGCTGGTGGCGATCGCGATGATCGATCCGGCCTCGATGTAGTTCGACATTGCGACCGAAATGGTCGCTCTCCAGCCGGTGGTTGAGCGGGCTCCTATTTTCATGGGTCTCCTCTTAAGAGTGGGGTGGTGTTAGTCGAGGTGGAAGTACTCGGTGAGCGGCTGCATTGCCTGATCGGGGTTGGCTCCCTCCGGGTTGTGGAAGTACTGGGCCATGCCTGACTGCCAACGGTCGTTGACGTCGGTGGCGGCCATGCGCTCTTGAGCCGCAGCGAAGTCGTCGGTCTCGAGATAGCCGACCACTAGGCCGTCGTCGGGCCGCAGGAACAGCGAGTAGTTGTGCCAGCCGGCGCTCCGTAGGGCCCGCAGCATGTCGGGCCACACCACTGCATGGGCGTTCAGATAGTCCTCGACGCGATCGGCCTTGAGGTGCAGCAGAAAGCACACCCGCTGTATCCCGGTCGTGTCTTCCATCAGCTGCTCCAGAGAGGTTGAAACGTTTCAATCGGTGAGTGCGATCACAGTAAGCCGCGAATATGGCCGACGTCAACCCCCGGGAGGCGAGCGGGAAACTTCGGGCTATTCCTGTGGCGGTTGGGAGTGCGTTTGGCCGCGACGTGGGCCCTGTTGGCGCCGTAGCACGCTCGCGTATTCGCGGGTCAAGGTGTTCTGCTGGGGTTCGGGTTCCCCCTAGCTCCACTCAAAACCGCAGGTCAGCGCTTCATTTCTCACCCAGTTGGTCTAGCATGTCAAGATCCGCTTGGTAATTACGTGCACGCGGAGATCCGGAGTTGGACTCCCAGCTCTGCGGTGTCTCGCGATAATGGTCGGCGTCCCATGTAGTGGGGCACCAGGAACGTTCGCGACGAACGGGGTATCCAGCCGAAATGGATGGCATCGCAGCTTCCAGCGCGCACACCGTACTCGCGGAGGCCGATGGCACTGCGTATCGGTCGTTGCGACAGCGACCGGTAACACGGGCCGAGCGCTATGCGCTTGGCAAGACCCTGCGTAAGCGAGTGCCGCGCAAGTCGCTAGCCGAGTGGACGGCGCCTCCCGATCGTCCCGACCCTGTGGAACTCATCAACGTCAGTCACCAGGGGAGGGTCGACCGGCTGATCCCGATCCGGGTCGGTCGCATGGTCGAGTCGCCGTACGGATTTCTGCGTGGAACCGCGGTGGTGATGGCCGAGGACGTCGCGCATCTGCCTGCCACGGGAATCACACCCGTGGTGTGCGGTGACTCGCACTTCGGCAACTTCGGGTTCTACGCATCTCCCGAGCGGGATCTGGTGATCGACCTCAACGATTTCGACGAGGCCCACCCAGGCGGCTGGGAGTGGGACCTGCGGCGGTTGGCCGCGAGCATCTGGGTCGCCGGGCGCGACAACGGGACGTCGGAAGACCACTGTGGAAACGCGGTGCGGTCCTGTGTGTCCTCGTATCGCCACGAATTGCGGCGGCTCGCCGACCTGCCGTTGTTCACAAGGTCTTTCGTTCGCCTTGATGTCGACCGGTTGGCAGCCGAGACGGCAGGCCCGCTTAGCGAGCAGGTCGTGCGGTCGGCGAAGCGGGCGCGTCACCGCACCGGCGACCGGGCGCTGCCGCGCTTCACCCATGAGGTGGATGGCGAGCGGAAGATTGTCGAGGAACCACCGCTGATCACGCGGCTGCCCCCGGGTGAAGCGGAGTTACTGGCGGAGGCACTCGACGAGTATCTCGAAACTCTGCCCTCGTACTGGCGACGTGTTCTCGGTGGCTACACGTTGGTCGACGTTGCCCACAAGGTCGTCGGGGTGGGCAGTGTCGGCCTGCGCGCCTACGTGGCGCTGCTGGAGGGTTCATCGGAATCCGACGTTGTTTTCCTACAGCTCAAGCAGGCTCGCCGATCGGTGCTTGGGCGCTACGTGCACGGCGAATCGGCATGGCACGCGCATCAGGGGCAGCGGGTCGTGGAATACCAACAGTCACTGCAGACGGTGAGCGACCCATTACTGGGTTGGACCACGATGGACGGCCTGCAATACTACGTGCGCCAGTTTCGAAACATGAAGGGACGCATACCTTTAGACGCAATCGATGCGGCCGCGCTGACTGACTACGCCGGAGTGGTGGGTCAGCTCCTCGCCAAGGGGCACGCCAGGACCAGTGGCGCTTCGATGATCGCCGGGTACATGGGGAGCTCCGACCGGGTCGACAAGGCGTTGTGCACGTTCGCGCGGCGCTACGCCGATCAGACCGAAGCCGACCACGCCGCACTGGTCGGCGCCGTCCACCGCGGACTGTTGCCCGTCGAGCGCGGGGTTTAGAGCGGTACTCCGGCGTCGCTTCGCTGTCGGGCAGTCGATTCATCCCTGATCTTGGACCGTGCTCGGCCGGTTGTGCATACGCTTCTGCCAGCTCATCCGCTCTGTCATCGGATCGGCCTTCGCGACCGCGTGCACACTCCTGAGAGTGACCCGAGGTGGGATGTCAAGGGCTGCTACATCACTCAATTGCTGTCTTGCGGGAAAGCCCTATCGGAGAGCAGCCTTCACCAGATCATTTACGTAGGCCTCGATGGCCTTGCGGTCGTCCACTACGCCGAAGCGTCTACCAGACGCGTATCCAGTCGATGAGCATGGCCGCCGGCAAGTTACCCAGGGCAGGATCGCCGCCGCCCGGCCCACCGAGCGCAAGTGTGAACATGGGAGACAGCCAATAGCCGGGATTGTTGAACGGCCACCGCAAATCGCTGGGATTGCCGTGGACTGGTATGGGCGTCGGCGGCACACTGAAGTACGGTTTCGCGCCGTCAACGTAGTCCCGCCAGAATTTGAAACCGTCCTCGTCCCACCGCATTCGCCAGGTGTGCCAGCCGCCGTCGACCAATCCGGGGATTGATCTCCCTTCCCATGTTTTCCCGTTGGATGCTGCGTGGACTGTGGTTCCCGGAGGCCAGCTCCCGTTGCCGTACCACTCGAACATGTCGACCTCGCCGTCAGGCAGCGGATCCTCGTTCACCGCCCAGAACGACGGCCAGGCGCCAGGGGTCAGGCAGTCAAGCTTGATGCGCGCTTCCCACGTGTGGCCGATGGGGATCCTCCAGTTGCCGCGCAGTTTGCCGCTGAAGTACTGGTCGCCCTCCTGTGTGGCGAGGAGGACGAGGTTGGAGTTGCCGTCGAGGAACACATTTCGGCGATCGTCGCGGTATTGCCCCGCGACCGGCGGCCAGACGTCGTCGGCCCAGTTCTGCACCGTCCAATTCGCCGGAATGGGGGCTGCGCCAGGCGGACCATCGAACTCGTCCTGAAAGAGGTAGCCCCCGCTAGCGGCATCAAGCGGCGCGGCGGGTACCGGCACCCAGTCTGCTGGTGACGCGTTTGCCGTAGGCGTCGGCACCGGGACTGTAGCTGCCAGTGCGGCGATACCGGTCATCAATATCAGGTTGCGACGATTCATCTCAGGCACAGCTAGACCATAGAGGCCGAGAGAGGCCGACGCAGGCGTACCGGTCGCGTTTCGCTTCTGAGATTGTGGGCACCGAGTTCCTGCTGCGGGTATCCGGCAAGCCAGCGACCAGCGCGACATCCACCTGCGGTGGGCGCCGCCTGGAGCAGAGCACGCCGAGGTCATGCTTGGGTTGTTGGACTTGCAGCGGCATCGTCTTCGCGATGAACCGCGACCAGAGCTTCCCGGCCCGCCAGTGGATGCGCAATGTCGACGCCCGCACCAGCACGCCGGTCCCGGCGGCCATCCTGGCCTTCGTGGTGGGCGTGGTGTTGATGCCCACGTGACTCACCGACGGTGACCAGTAGAAGTGCCCGACCGAGAATTCGGCGGTCGGTCGCGCTCACTCGAGCCATCGGGCGGCGGGTCCCGCCGTCAGCGGTGAACCTCACGGTGCAATCGTGGAATGTCGTCGGCTTCGCACCGAAACCGATGCACGTGTTCCCGAATCGCGGGGCTCGACATCACCTCGAACTCCTTGGGGGGCAATGACATCTGAAAGACCAGTCCGCGGCCGTCTGCCCCTTCCACCAGGGCACCGAGTCCCGCAACGGGTGACTTCATCAAAGGCGTGCAATACGACGTGTAGACCCCTTCGAAGCGGATGCGATAAAGGCCGAAGCCGCTCTGGTTGGAGACGATCGGGTTCCATTGGGCCGGATCGAAGGCAGTCGATACACAGCGAGCGCCCCGCCATGCACCGGCCGAGTCCAGGAATTGTTGGTTGATGCGCATGTCGCAGTGTTCGTCGGCAAAGTGGTCCACGTTGTGGCGGATGCGTTCGGCAATCGAACTTGCGGCCTCTCCGCGGCGGAGGTCGAGGTTCAGCGTCGTGATGATGTTCCCGACAAGCATCCGATCGAGGCCGCAACGATTCCGCGCATTCACGGCGATCGCGAGGGTGCGGCGGTCCACCGCGGGATCCGCCTTCATGAGTGCTTCGGAAACATGCGCGCACACAACGTCGTTCGCGGACAACCGGAGGGCAGGAGCGGAGCGACCAGGGAAGAAAGTCCGGAGGGCAGGAGCGGAGCGACCTGGGACAGAAGTCCGGAGGGCAGTAGCGGAGCGACCCGGGAAGAAAGTCCGGAGGGCAGGAGCGGAGCCACCCGGGAGAGGAGACCGCGTCCGTTTTCCGTAGGCGTCGTGCATGCGGGCGATTTCGTCAGCTCCGAAGTAGAGACTCAGAGTCCGCTGCTTTCGCGCGTGCTTCGCCAGGTAGATCGCGCTGCGTGCAAATTCGGCGAGCCCGAGGCAACGCACGCCGGGCTCCCGAGCGCCGTCGGCTGGAAGACGCTCGTCGAGGTAGGCAGCGCGGTCTTCGACGATCAACGGCTCAGCGAGTGGCTTGCCCGCAGCGGCGGCCGCCCACGCGTTCATGAAGTGCATCAACGTCTGCATGTCGCCGATCGCGTGGTGCCACGAGAAACCGATCGCGGTCGCGGCGTCCGCGAGCTGTGTGACACGCACCTTGCACAGCGGGCCCAACCCCCATCGGGCCGTGGCGCCGTTCACCGGGTCGACGAGCCATAGTCCCTTGTCCTCCGACGCCGAACGGATCGCGTCATCGAGCGTGCGGTCGGACGACACCGATGTGAAGGGCACGCCCTGCCCCTCACATCGGATTCGCATCGTGCCGCCGACCAGGGCCATTCGCCCCGCGAAGATCGGAAGGTTCGTGAGCGCGTGCGCAAAGGCATCGGTGAGCGCTCTCGTGTCGAGCTTCCGCTCGAAGAAGAAGACGATGTGGACGGCCAAGTTGGCGACTATGGCGTCGCCGACATTGCAGCGGACTTCGAGTCGTTGCGCGTGCAGTGGTTTGATCAGCAGGGTCGACACAATGGGCTACGTTCTGCGGTTCAGTACTACGCGGCCGCCCAGTTTCGGGGTATGGGCGATGCCCCGGAAATACGACTTCTCATCGGCGGCGGCATCGGTCTGGATCCGGAAGTTCTGCAGCACGGTCCGCAGCACGACATCCATTTCGGCAATCGCGAAATCAGCGCCGATGCACCGCCGTGCTCCGCCGCCGAACGCCAGCCATGTTGGTGCCGCCGGCCTGGTACCGAGGAAGCGGTACGGATCGAATCGTTCCGGGTGAGGGTAGATCTCCGGGTTCTCGTGAAGATCGGCCATGCGCACGAGCACCGTGCGATCGTCCGGAATCCGCCAGTCGCCGAGGTCGAAGCTCGGCGAACTGACCCGGCGGCCAAGCACATCGATGACGGTGCGTACTCGCAGCACCTCCATAATCGTGGCGCGACGGAGGGCGGTGCCATCCTCATCGAGCTCTCTGACCAGTTTGGCCAGCACGTCTGGATGGCGCCGCAACCGCTCAAATGTCCAGGCCAGTGCTGATGCGGTGGTTTCGTGGCCCGCACAGACGAGGGTCAACAATTCGTCGCAGATGTCCAGCGCCAGCGTCCCGGTTTCGTCGTCGTGCCGACTGCGCAGTAAAAAGGCCAGGATGTCCGTCCGCTCGCCGAGCCCCGGATCGGCCTCGGCGCGGGCGATCAGCGTGAATACGATCCGGTCGAACGCCTTGCGGAACTCGTCGAGCTCGCCCCACGGGCCCTGGCGTCCGGTCCAGGATGGCGGCGCCGGCACAAATGCCATGAGCTGTCCAAGCTTCATATAGGGCGGGACGATCTCACGGAGTTCCTCGAGTTCCGCCTCATCAGCGCCGAAGATGGTCCGCAGGATCACGTTCAACGTGATCCTGTTCATCGGTTCGAGAATCCGGAATTCTTCGTCCTCAGGCCAATTCGCGCTTTCGCGCAGTGTCTCGTCCTCGATGACCTTCTCGTAGTTCTTGAGGCTCTGACCGTGAAATGCCGGTGAGAGCAGCCGACGCCGATCGCGATGCCGACCGTGGTCAAGCCCGAATAGCGACCCGGGCCCGAACCAATTGCCAAGGTTTGGCTGCACGTTGCTCAGCTGGTCGGTGCTCGCGGTACACACCGACCTCACCAGAGCCGGGTCAGAAACCACAACGGATCGACCAAAGAATGGGACGTTGATTTCGAAGATCCGTCCGTACCGCTTGATCCAATTCCGCATCGCCCTGCGGCGAAAGAACGCGAATCCAACACCCTGGACGAGCTTGGGTAAGCGCACCGGCGGCGGGTTCAACCCGTTCGGCGTCGATGTGTCGCACGGATTCGCCACGGCCGAATTGGTCATGCGGTCCCTCCAACTGCGTGTTCCTCGGAATCTCCCGGCTCGATATGCGGGCGCGACGGCTCGCATCACCGAGCCGCGTGCCAAGGAATCGTCGCTCGCCCGCGGTGGGACGATCTCGGTAGTGCCCTACTGCAAAACAAGACGTCCTTCTGAGCCCTACTTAAGAGGCCGCCGCACTCCGCCAGGCCGCTGAAGATCGTTGCCCACGGAGGGCAGTAGGGCGGCGGCGTCCCGGGGGTCGGGAGTTGACACCTTCATCGAGTAAATGTTCAGCGGCTTTCCCGGGCCGGGATGTCCGCCAACCGCGCTTCCGTCGGCGCAGAGCTAGCTACCACACGCGGCCCTCGTACTCGAAAGGCATCGGCGGCATGGACATGAAGACACCGTGGATCAGGTCACCAACCCGTCGAGATCGCCGGATTCCCACGCGCGGACGAGCTCCGTCACGATCGCTCCTCGGCCCGCGAGTCGGTCGGCGGACCGGCGGCTCTTCGGCGTGACCGGCGCCCGGAAGCCGATGCGCCTAATCGGCACCCGCAACCGTCGGTGACGGGCTCGCGTACCTCGTCTAACAACCGGTCCGTGCCGAATGGCCGATGGATACCGGCGACACGCGAGGGCTCGAATTGCTACGCAAGCGAGTTTCGGGGTTCAACGTTTTCTTGGGCATCGCCGATGTCGCTGGGAGCCGTACATGTCATTGGTGTCGCAGGTTGGCGGATATAGTGAGCTGCGGGTGGGGATCGCTGTTGCGAACTCATGTGGACGAGGTGTGAGCCGGTGGTATTGGCCAGTGTCGGAATTCGACGGTGCGCGCCGACGACGGTCAGAACGCAGTGAGCGTGTCCGCTGACATTGCCGCGTTGCCGCTTCCCCCGAAGAACCCGCTGCCCTACGGCCAACGCATCAAGGCGATGCGCTCGTTTCACACTGGAATGGACCAGCTTCGGGATGCCGGCGGTCCGATTAGCCGCTTCCAGGTGGGCCCCTCGTGGTTAGTGCCGCCGGTGGTGCTGGCGACCTCGCCCGAAGGCATTCGCGACATCCTTTCGGTCAAGGACGATGCCGTCGACAAGAGCTCGCTGGTGCTCTCGGAGATGCGCCGTGTGCTTGGCGCCAACCTGTTCAACCTCCCTTACCAGGAGTGGCTCCCGCGCCGCCGCACGCTGCAACCGGTGTTCACCCGCAACCACGTCCGCTCCTTCGCCGGACACATGGCTCAAGCTGCCGAACGGGTAGCTGACGGATGGACCGACGGAGCTACGGTCAATCTCGACGAAGAGTGCCGCCAGCTCACCCTGAGCGCGCTGGGCCGCTCCGTGCTTGGGCTCGACCTCAGCGACCACGTCGACGACATCGCCGAACCGCTGCGCGAAGCGCTGACCTACGTGGCCGATCGGTCGCTGCGGCCGGTTCGGGCGCCGCGTTGGATGCCTACTCGCGCACGACGACGCGCACGTACCGCCAGCGCGACCTTGCACCGGCTGGCCCACGACATCCTGCGTAAGTGCCGCGCCGACCCGACGGTGGACGCGCCACTGGTCAGGGCCCTATTCGCCGCCGTCGACCCGGAGACCGGAGCTGGTTTGTCCGACGACGAGATCGCCGACGAATTGATCGTGTTCCTGTTTGCTGGCTACGACACCACCGCGACCACACTGACGTACGCCCTGTGGCAGCTCGGTCGACACCCTCAGCTCCAGGATCGCGTGGCGGCGGAAGTCGACGCGCTAGGAGATCGGCGCCTGGAACCCGACGACGTGGCGAACTTGAGTTACACCGTGCAGGTGCTCAAGGAGTCACTACGGCTGTGCCCGCCTGGGCCTGCTGGTACTCGGATGGCCACCCGCGACGTCGTCGTCGGCGGTTACCGCGTACCGGCGGGCACCATGTTGATCTTCGGGCGGCTGACGGTGCAGCGCGACCCCACTCTGTGGAAAGACCCGCTCACCTTCGATCCCGATCGCTTCGGACCCGAGCAAAGCCGGAACCGCAACCGCTGGCAGTACATTCCGTTCGGCGGTGGACCCCGGTCCTGCATCGGCGATCACTTCGCAATGCTGGAAGTCACGCTCGGGTTGGCGACGTTCATGCAGCGTGCCGAGGTGACTGCGCCCGACGCGGACTTCCCACTGGCGGTGCCGTTCACGATGGTGGCGGGCGGCGCGATACCCGCCCGCGTCCATCGGCGGACCGCATTCCAACCCTCGCGCGCCTTTGGCGCGCCACCCTCGGCCGCCGAGCGCACATGAGGGCCGCGTCGTGAGCGATTCGCCGGCCGTGGGCAGCGCCACCAACGACTACGCGGCAGTGATCCTCGATCCGCGTGACCAGCACGACCGCGACGTGCTCGATGGGTTGCGCCGCGACGAACGCATCGCGGTGCTCGACCACTACCGCCAAGAACGCGGGCAGTTGGCGGGGCTACGACCAGTGCCTGACGACGCGGTACTGGACGAGCCGCAGCGCTGGGCGTACTACCCGTGGCGGCGCACCGTCGTGGCGGTCCTGGGCCCTCGCGGATACCGGGCACTGCGGCTCGACCGCAACCGCAACCTGATCACCGCCGAGGAGCAGGACCGGCTCTCCGCTTTGACGATAGGCGTCGCCGGACTGAGCGTCGGCCACGTCATCGCCCACACGCTGGCCCTGCAAGGAATGTGTGGCGCGCTGCGCCTGGCCGACTTCGACAACCTTGAGCTATCCAACCTGAACCGGGTGCCCGCGACCGTCTTCGACATCGGCGTCAACAAGGCAAAGGTGGCTGCCCGGCGCATTGCGGAGATGGACCCCTACCTACCGATCTACGTGCTCGAGGACGGACTCTACTTCGACACCGTCGACGATTTCGTGGACGGTGTCGACATCGTGGTGGAGGAATGCGACTCGCTGGACATGAAGGCAGTCGTGCGCGAGGCCGCGCGCAGCCGCGGCATCCCCGTCCTGATGTCCACCAGCGATCGCGGCCTGGTCGACGTCGAACGCTTCGACCTTCAGCCGGAGCGCCCCATCCTCCACGGACTGCTCGGCGAAATCGACGCAGGGCTGCTTCCCGGGATGAGCAGCCGCGAGAAGATCCCACACATCCTGCGGCATCTCGACGCCGAGCGGCTCTCGCCACGGACCGCCGCGTCGTTGGTAGAGGTCGACCGGTCCCTGTCGACGTGGCCGCAGCTGGCCGCCGATGTCAACCTCGGCGCAACAGCGCTGGCCGAGGCGGTTCGCAGGATCGGCCTGGGTGAGCGACTTGACTCGGGGCGAACCCACATCGATGTCGGGTGGGCATTGGATCATCTCCGCGAACCCGAGATGGCGGCCACGACAGCTGCCGACGTCGAGATCCCGCCGCGTGTCCGTCCCACGGAACTCGCCGCCGTCGTCGCCGAGGCGGCCAACCGCGCCCCCTCCGGCGGCAACGTGCAACCCTGGACCATCGACGCCTACGCCGACCGCGTCGCGATTCGATTGGCCCCCGAACACACCTCGGCGTTGGACGTCGACTTCCGCGGCAGCGCCGTCGCGGTCGGCGCAGCGCTGTTCAACGCGCGCGTCGCCGCGGCCGCCCATGGCCGGCTGGGGCAGGTGACCGTGGCCGAGCACGCCACCGGGTCGCCACTATCCGCGACGGTGCGTCTCGGCGACGACACCGACGCGCAGCTGGCGGGACTCTACGAGTCGATGGCACTGCGGGTGACCAACCGGCGGCCCGGCCACCCGGTGCCTGTGCCGCTGGACACCGTCGTTGCGCTGACGGACGCTGCTCGACTCGAGGGCGCGCGACTGCACCTACTGGCCGAGCAGGACCAACTCGATTGCGCTGCAAACCTTTTGGGTGCCGCCGACCGAACGCGGTACCTGACCCCCCGGCTGCACGCCGAGATGATGGGCGAGCTGCGCTGGCCGGGCGACCCCGACCCCGATACGGGTATCGACATCCAAACCCTCGAACTCGACGATGGTGAGCAGGCGGTGCTCGGCATCCTGCGTCGCGCCGATGTGATGGCGCACCTGGCGCAGTGGAACGCCGGAGCGGCGCTGGGCGACCTCACCCGCGATCGGGTGGCGGCGGCGTCCGCGCTGGCCGTGATCACCGTGACCGGATCACGGCTCAGCGATTACGCGCGCGGCGGTTCGGCCGCGGAGTCGGTGTGGATTCACGCCCAACAACGGGGTCTGGCAGTGCAGCCGATGTCGCCGGTATTCCTCTATGCCCGCACCCCGCAGGAGCGGACGAAACTGTCCGAGCAGTTCTGCGAGGAGTTGGGCGGGCTCACTTCGCAATTTCGGGCCTTGTGCGACCTCGACGGCGACGAAGAGCTCATTCTGATCATGCGGTTGACCTCGGCTGAACCGCCCACGGCGGAAAGTCGGCGAAGCAGTGACCGGATCCGGTTGCCATTCCGCCCGCACTAGTTACCTTTAGAGCGTGTCGCGCACCCTGCACGAAGTCGTCGTCAGCATCGCCGCTCAATTGATGATCGCCGACCAGCGCAGCGCGGTGGACGTCAGCAACGCCGTGTTGGCTGACCTGGCTGACTTCCTGGGCTTGGACGTGGCGTTCCTGCGGCACAACGACCACGAGATTCGAGCAACCACGCTGATCGCCCAGTGGCCGGTCCGCGAATTCGTACCCGACCCCGACCCGATAGGCGTGGTGTACTTCGCCGACGCCGATCCGGAATTCGCCGCCACCGAGCATCTCAAGGAGCCGGCAGTGGTCCGGCCGGATAGCTCCAGTGAGGAGTACCAGCGTCGCATCGAGGAGGGCACGGCCGTTCCGCAGATCTCGCTGGCGGTCGTGCCGCTGCTGTCCGACGAGATCACCACTGGCACTCTGGGTTTCATCAAGTACGGCGACCGCGAATGGCTGCCCGCCGAACTGGACGCGCTGATGATCATCGCGGCGCTGTTCGCGCAGCTGCAGGCACGCGTCGCTGCCCTGGACAGGCTGCACTATCTCGCTGAGCGCGATGAGCTCACCGGGCTGTGGAACCGCCGCTACCTCATCGATCACCTCGTCGACCGGATGCGGACCGGGCGCGCCGGTCCGGTTGCGGTGTTGTACATCGATCTCGACCGACTGAAGGGAATCAACGACCTTCACGGACACCTCGCCGGCGATCGGTTCTTGGCCGCGTTCGCCGAACGCCTTCGGGACTTGGTCGACGACACCGCGGCCGTCGCACGTCTAGGTGGTGACGAGTTCGTCGTCGTCCTCCGCGATCCCGTGACCGTCGAAGGAGCTCAACAGCTCGCCGAACGGCTGCACGAACAGCTGCGTCAACGCGTCACGATTGGCGGCGAGCGCATCGGCCGCACTGTGAGCGTGGCGGCCGCCCTCGGCATCCCTGGCAGCCACACCGCTTCCGATCTGTTGGGATACGCCGATCAGGCACTCCGGGAAGCAAAGAACAACGGCGGGGACCGGGTCGCCGTCTTCAGTCAGGACCTCGGCCTGAGGAACGACCTACGCAACGACGTGGAACTGCATTTGCAGGGTGGTATCGAGAACAACGCCCTCGTCGTCCACTACCTGCCAGAGGTGAATCTGCGCACCCACGAGGTCATCGCAGCGGAGGCACTGGTCCGGTGGAACCACCCGAACAGGGGGATGCTCTACCCGGACTCGTTCATTCCGATTGCCGAATCGACCGGTCTGGCGGTCGAATTGGGCCGGCTGGTATTGCGCACCGCGTGCACCCATCTGCAGCGATGGCGTTCCATGGGGCTGGCAACCGACCTGATGCTGAGGGTGAACGTGTCGCCGGCGCAACTCGTCGCCGCCGGGTTCGCGCAAGACGTTGCGGAGATCGTCGCGTCATCCGGCATCGATGTCGGCTCGATATGCCTCGAGATCACCGAGGGTTTGCTCTTCAAGGACATCGAGACGGTACGGGCCAATGTGGCCGCGCTCAAGCAAGTTGGAGTGCAGGTGGCCGTCGACGACTTCGGTACCGGCTACAGTGCGTTCTCCCGACTGAAGGCACTCCCCGTCGACGCTGTCAAGATCGACAAGAGCTTCGTGCAAAACCTCGGGTCCGACGTCGATGACCTGGCGATCGTTCGGACCATCATCGCCTTGGCCGACGCCTTCGGCATCGACGTAATTGCCGAAGGAGTGGAAACGGTGTTGGCCGCCGAGACGCTGCTGCGCTTGGGGTGCAGGCGAGCTCAGGGATACCTGTTCTCACGTCCTATCGACGACATGGCAATGCAGAACCTGCTGAAAAACCCTCGGCTTCCGGTTCCGCGCAACGACTCGACGTTCCAACCCGTCGGGGTACGCCAGCACGGCACGCTCGAGTAGTCGGGTGGCACGTGCGGCCGCTACTGGGTGGGTCCCCATCGGCCGCGAAGATCGGGCGACGGCAGAATCGTTCTAGCGCTTGCGTGCAGTCAGTAGCAGCGCCGGCAACTTCACCCGGCCGAGCGCGTCGACCTCGAAGTCGTGCTCGGGCAGGTTTGGCACGTCCGGCAGCTGCACGGAGACGAACGCCTTTCGAAGGTCTTCGACCTCCCAGTACTTCGACACCGCGTCGCGTACTTCGGCCTCCGTCACCAGGTTTGGGACCGGGAACGGCGAGTCCGGGGGCAACGCATCGGTGGTGAAGACCAGCATGAAGAGCGTCGCGCCCGGTGCGGCCGCCGTGCGCACGCCCTGCAAGTAGTCATCGCGGGCCTCGACCGGAAGTGAATGAAACAGCGTGCAGTCGATGACGGTGTTGAACTCCTCGTCGAACGACAGCTCACGCACGTCGCCGCGCACGAAGCGAGCGCCGGCCAGACCGCGTTCCTCTGCGCTCTTGGTGGCAGCTGCGATGGCGACGGACGACAAGTCGACCCCGATCACCTCGTAACCCTCGGCGGCGAGCAGCAAGGTGACGTCGCCGACTCCGCACCCCACGTCCAGCACGGGACTTCTCACCGCGCCAGACTCGACGAGCGAGACCATTTCGGGCTGCGCTTCGCCGATGTTCCACGGCGGCGGTCCAGCGAAGACTTCGTTTCGGTAGGCAGCGTCCCAGTCCATCACTTCAGCCATGGGCCCACGTTACCTGGCGTGTCATTGCCGTAAGGCACTGGCGGGGATCGATCATTCGTGCCATCGCGCAACGCATCGAGGCGACGATGTCGCGTCTTCCGCGCCCTCGGAGTTCTGCCGGTCGCTCGCCGGGATCCAGTTGTTCCGTTCAGGATTCGGCCAACCGATCACAGTCGAACGCCGTCCACCAGACCATCCCGCCGAACGGCGCCTGCGTATGGCGAAAATGCTGACCGAACGGCCGTCGCGGCGGCCTTATCGTTGACGGCAGGGTGTTTGCGGCGTCGACGAGGGGGAGTTGGCCGTGCCGGAGCCGGTTCACGTCGTCGCCGAGGACTTGCAGATGTCGGCGGCGACGCTCGACGTTCATGCCGACGACCTCTGGACGCGCCACGCAACGGCGGACGGTCACATCGAGTCGGCGCAGCGCGGCGTGCCTGCCGCTTCGGTGGCCGCGCTGATGTCGGCCGTGGCCAAGTGGCAGGGCGACTCGTCGGCGCTGTTCGGCCGGCTCGTCGACCACGGCGACGGGTTGCGCGCGGGTGCCGCTGCGTATCTGCAGACCGACCACGACGGCGCGACGGCGCTCGCCGCGCCCGGCGCCCTCTCGGAGCTCGATCTTGGGCTTTGACGAACCGCGGCCATGAGCGTCTCGGTCGCCCACATCGATCGCTGGCACGCCGGCGACGTTCGAGAGGTCTTCCACGCCACGCGCAACCGCGCCGAGGCGGCGTTCGAAGCCGCCGACGGCATCACCGAACTCCCCGCCTTCGGCTCGTGGGGCGGTGATGCGTCCGACGCCGCGCGGGACGCGATCGGCCGCACGCGTCGCGATCTCGACGCGCACGGCAACGAGGCGTTGGCCGTGGCGCAGGACGTACGCAAGGCCGCCGATGACATCGAGCTGGTCACGTCGAAGCTCGCCCAACTGCGGTCCGACGCGGACCACATGGGCATGACCGTCGATCCGGTGCGCAACGCGATCGGGCCCGGTCCAGGGTCAGCCGGCGACCCGCCCATCGAGATCGAGCTCAAACGGATGCAGCTGCAGTCCGAGCTCGATGCGATCCTGGCCGAAGCCGTCCGAGTCGATCAGGAACTCGCCTCAGCCATCGACACGGCCACCGGTGTCGCGCCGGTACCCGATACCCCGCACGACAACCGGCCCGAGATCCAGGATGCGCTCTCGCGGCGGCTACCCGAGGATGCCCTGCAGTTCAACCACGACGCTCAGCGCATCGAGCCCGTGCTTCCCCGCCACCGTCGCGCAGGAAGGCATTCCGTTCCCCATCAGGCTCCCGGCCGACTAGGTCGAATTCGCCACGGCACCTTCATGATTGGCGGCAGGGACATGACGGCACGACGGGATCCTGACGCAGGCTGCGTTGACGCTCGAAAATGGTCAGGAGAAGCCCGAATACGTAGTTCTGGATTCTCTTCAGCCTTCTCGCGCGAGTGCGCTGAGCAGAGCACGTGTTCGCGCCGATGACGCGGCTCGTTGCGGCCGGTCGTCGCCCACCGCGATCGGTTGGGCCCAGATGTCGGTGGCGCCCGCGGCGATCAGGTCCTGCAGTTGTGCGTGCACCGAGTCCTCGTTGCCGACGATTGCCACGTCGGCCGGGCTGGTGCCCCCTCCGGCCTCGATGATGCGCTGGTAATTCGTCATGCCGGAGTACATCGTCGACATGGCCGTGGTCGCGGCACGCGCCTCGTCGACGTCGCCGTGAACCGCTACGGGCAGGCCGGCGACGACGCGCGGTGCCGGACGTCCGGCCGATGCCGCCGCCGCCCCCAGTCCGGGGACGATGCGATCTTCGATGGCCTTGGCCGATGCCATCCACAGCACCACGCCATCGGCGAACTCGCCTGCGATCCGCAACATCCGCGGAGACAGTGCAGAGAGCAGCAGGGGAACGGGGTGGTCCAACGTCACCGCGCGGCCCTGGCTGTGAGTGGACCAGTCCTCACCGGCGAAGTCGACGTCCTCGCCGCGCAGCAGGCGGGAGATGATGCGCAGGTACTGCTCGGTGTTGCGGCCAGGATGGTCGTAGGAGAGCCCGAACACGCCGCTGATGAGGGGTTCGTGCGACGGGCCGAGGCCCAGCGTGAAACCCGGGCGCCCCATTGCGTTGACGACGGAGGTGGCGCGGTTGGCCTGCAGCAGGGGATGGCAGGGATAGGTCTGCAGGACGGCGGTGCCCAGTTCGATGGACGTGGTGGCCCGGCCGGCCAGCGCCATCGCGACCAACGGATCGCCCGCTACTGCGCTTGCGTACCAGAGCGCGCTGAACCCGTCGGCCTCCGCCTGTTGCGCCTGGGCGACGATCTTGTCGACGGACGAAGCCCCGCCGGTCAATCCGATTCGCATCTCGCACAACCTCCCTCGGTCGCGGGCGTCCGCCGCGAAGAACAGTACGCCGTAGTCGATTTCGTACGCCTGAACCAACCGGCCCTCTTGCGCAACTCCCGGTCCATCGTTCCGCCGCTGTACGAATGTACGGCGTTGTCATGCAGGCGTAGGGAGGGCAGTCGAGAAGTTGGAACCCGACGCGGCCGTGTTGGGCGTCGCTGGTGCAACGTGGCACGATCGCGGAGATGACCAGCACGCCCGATTCGCAGCGCCTGCGCGACCTCGCGCTGCTGCGGCGCGTTCGTGATCGGATCGATCGGGAGTACGCGCAACCGCTGGACGTCGAGGCGCTGGCCCGCGGCGTGAACATGTCCGGAGGACACCTGAGCCGCCAGTTCCGGCTCGCCTACGGGGAGTCGCCGTACTCGTATCTCATGACGCGGCGCATCGAACGTGCGATGGCGCTGCTACGGCGAGGCGACCTCAGTGTCACCGAGGTCTGCTTCGAGGTCGGCTGCTCGTCACTGGGCACCTTCAGCACGCGGTTCACCGAGTTGGTCGGCATGCCTCCGAGTGCCTACCGCCAGCTGGCGGCCAGCAAGACCGCGGGACTGCCGTCATGCGTCGCCAAGCAGGTGAGCAGACCGATCAGGAATCAAGAAGCGCCCTTCACGGAGCCACACCTAGCGTGACAGCCATGGACATCACCATTCACAACACGTTTCTCCCGCACGACGACCCCGACGCCTCGTTGGCGTTCTACCGCGACGTGCTCGGCTTCGAGGTCCGCCTCGACGTCGGAGGGGGCAAGATGCGTTGGATCACCGTCGGGCCGCCGAACCAGCCCGGTACGTCGATCGTGTTGCATCCGCCCGCCGCCGACCCCGGGGTCACCGACGACGAGCGCCGCGTCATCGCCGAGATGATGGCCAAGGGCACCTACGCGATCATGGTGCTCGCCACGAAGGACCTCGACGGCACGTTCGAGCGGCTGCAGGCCAGCGCCGCCGACGTCGTCCAGGAGCCGACCGAGCAGCCGTACGGCGTCCGCGACTGCGCTGTCCGAGATCCCGCAGGCACCATGATCCGCATCCAGGAGCTGCGCTAGCGCGCAGACGGGTCCACGAAAGGGAGACGAAGACGCATGGCCAACAACGCGAAGACGGACTCGCCGTCGGCACTGATCGACGCTCGGATCAGGGAGCTCGCTGACTGGCGCGGCGACCTGCTCGCCAAGATCCGGAAGCTCATCAAGCAGGCCGACCCCGACGTGGTCGAGGAGTGGAAGTGGCGAGGGGTTCCCACCTGGTACCACGACGGCATGATCTGCACCGGTGAGACGTACAAGGACAAGGTCAAGGTGACCTTCGCCAAGGGTGCGTCGCTGAACGACCCGGCGGGACTGTTCAATTCCAGCGTCGACGGAAACACCAGGCGCGCCGTCGACTTTGGTGAGGACCACGCGATCGACGAGAAGGCGTTCGTAGCGCTCGTCCGCGCCGCGGTCGCGCTGAACTCGTCCTAGGAGACCCCTGCGCGCATATCCCAAATGTCAGACCTTGGCGGCGGCGAACGTGGCGGCCTGGTCGACCATTCCCGTCTGGACGTACGAGACGTGGGCACCCATGTCCCAGCCGCCTTGGTAGCAGATCGGGTCGTTGGGCACGCACAGGTCGATGGTCTTGGTCGCGAGCAGGGGACTGATGACGGGAAGCGTTGCAGGGGACAGCGTGTCCGCGAACGAACTTCTCGGGGCCCCGAATTCGGCATTGGCCGCCACGTGGTCGGCGACGTCGGGGGACAAGCCGGCGGTGGCGAGATCGATGACGCCTGCACCTTGCGAGTACCCGCCAAGCACCATCTTGGTGCTCGGACAGTTCGCGGCCGTCGACTGGATGTGCGCGCTGGCATCGTTGGCACCGGCGGGAGTGCTGGTGTCGAAGTCGTTGCTCGCCGGGTAGTCGACGGCGTACACGTCGACGGAGCGCGCACCGAGTTGAGGGCGAAGCGAGTCGACGAAGGCCTGCCCGATGCCGCCGACGCCGGGCGGCTCAGTGGTACCTCTGGCGAAGACGATCTCGACGTCCGGGCAGGGGGCGGCGGCCGCGGCGGGAGGGCCTGCGAGCGCGATCGGTAGTGCTCCGGCGGCCACCGAGCCGGCGCCAAGCATGCGGGTGACCCGACGTGCGTACTTCTTGTCCATGTAGGGGTGTCGTACGGCGCCGCCCATTCGTGACAGCCGTGGGTGCGCACTGACCTGTCGCGCGCACTCGGCGAGGCTCTCCTTGGAGCTGTCGACTCCGACGAAGCGCTCAGCGCGGGGCGCGAACGCCACGGCGTTGGCGCCGCCACCGCAGCACCCGTTGGGGGTCAGTTTGGGATGCTTCTCGCGTCCAATGACGACCAGTAGCGACGCTCGCGTTCGGTCAACTCGTTGGACGTGATCGCGCCGAACGCGGCCGCGTCACGCGTGAAGCGGTCCGGGGCGTCGGGCAATGCGTCGGGTCCTTCGAGCCGGAAGCAACTCGGCGCCAGCGGTCCGAACAGCAATGCACGCCGAAGTTGCGGCCAGTTTCTCAGCTCGGGTTCGACACCTGCGGCGCGCGCGAACTCCAGCGCCACGACGTTCATCCGCGTCTTCTGCGGCATCCCCCGTCGTAAGCGGTAGGCATCGACCGCCGCACGCTGCGCTGCCGCACTCGTCGCCCTGACTACGCCACCCCACGTGTATGCGATCCACCTGGCCTGCAGTTCCAACGGCACGAAGTACCCACCGGACTGGTCCCACATCCCGACGAACGCCAACCCGGGAAGCTCGGGATGAAAGGTGTGGCGGTCGGCGTCGAGGTGCGTCGCGTCCAACCCGAGCACCGTTCGGACGTCGTCTGCGAGGAACGGTAGCGACAACTCGAATCCGGTGCCCAGCACGATGCCGTCGAACTCCTCGGCCCGCCCGTCGGTGAACGTCACGGTCGACCCCGACACCGACGACATCCACGGGCGCACGGTGATTCGGCCCTCCGCCACGAGCGGCAGGTACTCCTGGCTGAGCGTCACCCCCGCCGTGAAGAGCGACGGATCCGGTGCCGGAGCGCCGTACTGCTCCGGACTTCCGGCCGCCTCGACGACGATCTCCTTGAGTTGGCGGTCGACCTCCGAGGCTGGGAGTCGCTCGGCCGACCAGGCTCCGTAGCGAGTGAAGATCCGATGGTCCGACGGCACTCCCGCGGCGAACTTCGGCAGCACGTAGCGCTGACGCCTTTGCGTCAGTACGACGCGGGCGGCGCCCAGGTTCGCCAGGTCGGCGGCGATCTCAAGGGCGCTGATGGCACCGCCTGCCATGAGTACCCGCTTGCCGAGGTACGGCGCTGGGCCTCGGTAGTCGTAGGTGGTGCTGAGCCCCGCAGATCCGGCGAATGCCTCGATCCCCGGAACGTCGGGCCGCGCTGGGCTATGGAATCGGCCGGTCGCCACCACGACCCGATCGAAGTGCTCGTCGACGCCGGAGTGGCTGACCAGCCACCCAGGACGCGCCGGGCTCAGCCGTTCCACAGTGGTGTCGGTGCGAATTCGCGAGCGGAGGCCGAACGCGTCGGCATAGCGATACAAGTAGTCGAGGATGTCGCGGCTCGAGGGAAAGACGAGTCGGTTGTCGTGGTCGAGGTCGCTGAACGCGGTCATCACGCGACTCGTGTTGGTGTGCATGGTCGGCCACATGCCGCTGTGGCCGGCGAGGCCTGCCCACTGCCCGCCCAACACGGGAGCCTGCTCGAGGATCGTCGGCTCGAGGCCTTGAGCCAGCAGCCACCGCGCCGTGACCAGTCCGCCAGGGCCTGCGCCGATCACCGCGACGCGTTCCGCCATCGGCCGACTGTCGCACGGCGGCTAACCGGCGGGGGGCCTTTCGGTGCGGCGCGCCGCCTCCGACCGGGCGAAGCGACGCACGTCGGCCTTGGCGACCTTGCCGTTGCTGGTCGTCGGGAGAACGTCTACGAACACGACGTGGCGCGGCCGTTTGAAGGGCGCGACGCGGGCGCGAACGTGGGCGACGAGGTCGTCGGCCGAAGGGGTGGCGCCGGGGCGTGCCACCACGACCGCGCAGATCGCCTCGCCCCAGTAGTCGTCGGGCACTCCGACCACCGCCACGGCATCGACGTCGGGATGGCTGGACAGGACGTCCTCGACCTCGCGCGAGGACACGTTCTCGCCACCGGTGATGATGACGTCCTTGAGCCGGTCGAGCACCACCAGCCGGCCGTCGTGGTCGATGCGGCCGACGTCGCCGGTGTGAAACCATCCGTCCCCGTCAGCCGCGGTGAGGCCCGGAGCGACTTGCGCACCGCGAACTAGGATTTCGCCGGATTCGTCGGCGACGCGGACCTCCACCTCGGCGTGAGGTCGGCCTGCCGTCGCGAGCACCGCCGGGTCGCCCCGCGCCCCGGCCCGATGCTCGGCAGGCCCGAGAAAGGTGACGTTGCCTCCGGTTTCGGTCATCCCGTAGCCCTGGTGGAAGTCGACGTCGAGTCGGTCGAGCGCCCGACGCAACAGGTCGGCCGGGATCGCGGCTGAGCCGTAGGCGATTTCGCGCAACGTCGGGAGTTCCGCGCCCGACTCGTCGAGATGGGCCAGCAGGCCGTGCAGCATCGTCGGGGCCAGCGAGCAGGACGTGACGCCGTGGGCGTTGACGGCGGTGGTGAACAGTTCGGGACGAAACACCGGTACGGGCAGCACCGTTGACCTGGCGGCGTGATGCACCAGCATGTTGTATCCCGCGATGTGGCACATCGGGAACGGCAGCAGATACACGCCGCCCGAGCGCACCGAACGGCCGGCGACGGTGCCCCGAACCGCGGTGGTGATCGAGCGGTTCGTGTGGACCACGGGTTTCGGAGTGCCCGTCGAGCCACTGGTGAACAACAGCCAGGCCGGGTCGTCGGGATCGACGGTCTCGGCTACCGTCGAATGCTCTTGTCCACGTTGCCATTCCGGGGAATCGAACGGTACGACGTGTCGAACCGTCGGCGGCGTCGGCAGCGCTGCGAGATAGCGTGCATCGCCGAAGAGGATCGATGGCTCGGTGGCGGTGAGTTGGTGGACCTGCTCGTCGACGGACAGCCGCTGATTGATCAACACGAGCACGCGACCGCTACGCGGCACGCCGTAATACAGCCGGGCGTAGTCGGCCCCGTTGTCGGCGATCACCGCCACCCGGTCGCCTCGGCGGCTATGGGCAGACACCCAGCCGGCGAGCGCGCCGACTTCGCGATCGAACGCCGCGAAGGTCGAAGGCGTCCCGTCGGGCGCGACGATGGCGAGCCGGTCGGGTACCGCGTCGGCCGCCGACGACACCAGGTCACCGATGAGGTCGATCCGTGCGTTGGGCATCTCGTCGGAAGGATATCGGTGTCTGATGTCCGCGATACGTCGGCGTGATGAGCAGCGAATCGAGGCCGTCGACGAGCACGTCATGCACGTCGTGGTCACGGCCGTGGCACGACCCATACCGAACCCACCCGTGGACCCGGTCGCGGCGGTCGGGAATCGAATCTCCGCCATGATCGCGAGCGAACCCAAGATCGCGGACTAGCTTGGCCGTGCACTCGTAGACGACAGCCCGTTGGGCACGACGATCTTCGACAAGCTGGTGGAGTTCGGCACGGACCGGTGGCACCAACGTGCAGAACGCGGCGAGACGCGCGCTGATCTCGACGTGACCTGGGCGGTCATCAACTCGCTGGTCCTCGCCCTCGGCACCTTGAGCCTGCGCACGCACATCGACAGGCATCTACCCGAGCCGCTGACCACGCCCCATCAGCTTCAACGGTGGGAGCAATCCGTGAACTCACTGCTGCGCGAAGGACTGTTCCGACAGCCGGGGAACGAATGAGTATTTGAGCCGCGGCGAAAGTCCTCAAGACCCTTCGCCGGCAACCCTTTTGCGGTAACTGCTCGGCGTTTCGCCGCAGAACTGAGTGAACGCCCGGCTGAACGAGCTGAGGCTGTCGAACCCAACGGCGGTCGAGGTCTCCTGAACCGACTGTGCCGGCGTGGTGAGCAGCGCCATGGCCCGCATCATCCGGGCCTGAAGCAGATACGTCCGCCAAGACATCCCGAGGGTGTCCTGAAAGAGTCGGCGCAGCGTGCGCTCGGAGACGGAGACGGCACGGCTGACCTCGTCGGCCGTCACCGCGTCGAGATGCTCCTTCGTGTAGGCCATCGCGGCCGAGACGATCGGGTTCGCGGAGGTCGGCAGGCTCAGCGGCGCCTCGTGGTCGAGTGCCTCGGACACCAGGTGTGCCAACGTGCGGAAGAAGCCGTCGGACGTCGCATCGCCGCACGCCCGGTCGATGGGCCAGCGCAGCGCGTAGATCATCATCTCGCGGATCAGCGGTGAGACCTCGATGATCCGCGCGCGGTCGCCCGCGTCCGGGATGAGCGTGGGATCGAACATCACCGCCACGGTCTTCACGTCGGGATTCATCACTGCCTGGTGCTCCAGGCCGACGGGTATCCACGCCGCCTGCTGCGGCGGCAGCAGATAGTGCGCAGAGTCGGTCTCCACCTCGACGAGGCCGTGCAGGGCGTACTCGATCTGGTGCACCTCGTGAGAGTGCCAGCCGGTGATCAACCCGTCGCCCTCGTAGAGGTAACTGCCTGCCAGCGCCCGCCCACCTCGGCGCAGCTCGATCACCGGGCGGGCCGTTGCGAGCCCAATGTTGGCCGATTCGGCCAAACCTCTGTCCGAAAGCGCAGAGACGGTCACGGTTACCGAGGGTACTAGTTGAGGGGCACCCGTCACCACGCCCGTTTTCGACACAGCCTGTGAGGACCCCATGAACAAGGACGACATGATCCTGGTGAGCATCGACGACCACGTCGTCGAGCCACCAGACATGTTCCTCAACCACGTGCCCGCCAAGTACAAGGCCGAGGCGCCCATCGTCGTCACCGACGACAAGGGCGTCGACCAGTGGATGTACCAGGGCAGGCCGCAGGGCGTGAGCGGGCTCAACGCCGTCGTGTCGTGGCCCGCGGAGGAATGGGGCCGCGACCCCGCGGGCTTCGCCGAGATGCGACCGGGTGTCTACGACGTGCACGAACGCGTCCGTGACATGAGCCGCAACGGCATCCTCGCGTCGATGTGCTTCCCGACGTTCACCGGTTTCTCGGCGCGACACCTGAACATGCATCAGGAGCCCGTCACCCTGGTCATGGTGTCGGCGTACAACGACTGGCACATCGACGAATGGGCGGGCAGCTATCCCGACCGATTCATCCCGATCGCCGTGCTGCCGACCTGGAATCCCGAGGCCATGTGTGCCGAGATCCGTCGGGTGGCCGCCAAGGGCTGCCGCGCGGTGACGATGCCGGAACTGCCGCACCTCGAGGGCCTGCCGAGCTACCACGACGAGGACTACTGGGGTCCGGTGTTCCGCACGCTGTCCGAGGAGAACGTCGTGATGTGCCTCCACATCGGCACCGGGTTCGGCGCCATCAGCATGGCGCCGAATGCCCCCATCGACAACCTGATCATCCTGGCCACCCAGATCTCGGCAATGTGCGCACAGGATCTGCTGTGGGGGCCTGCGATGCGCAACTACCCCGATCTGAAGTTCGCCTTCTCCGAGGGCGGAATCGGCTGGATCCCCTTCTATCTGGATCGCAGCGACCGGCACTACACCAACCAGAAGTGGCTGCGTCGCGACTTCGGCGACAAGCTGCCCAGCGACGTGTTCCGCGAGCATTCGCTGGCCTGCTACGTCACCGACAAGACGTCGCTGAAGCTGCGTCACGAGATCGGCATCGACAACATCGCGTGGGAGTGCGACTACCCCCACTCGGACTGCTTCTGGCCCGATGCGCCCGAGCAGGTGCTGGCCGAACTGAACGCCGCCGGCGCAGACGACGCCGACATCAACAAGATCACATGGGAGAACTCCTGCCGGTTCTTCGGCTGGGACCCGTTCAAGCACACACCCAAGGAGCAGGCCACCGTTGGTGCACTGCGCGCCAAGGCGACCGACGTCGACGTGTCGATCCGCCCGCGCAAGGAATGGGCGAAGCTCTACGAGCAGAAGCAGCTCACCAAGGCTTGACGTCCGGATGCCTGTTGTAAACCGATTGGTGCCCTTCAGGATTGAGCGGCGACGGCGACACTGCGAACCATGCACGGTACGCCGTTGACCACTTGCGTGTTGCTCGGCACGTCGATCAGGTCCGGGGGATTGAGCAGGTTGGAGTTCACGCCCGGGTGCGCGTTGGCGGTGTCCAGCCGGGTGCCCGTCCGACCATGTCCCCACCCGTGCGGAAGGCACACCACGCCCGGCATCACCTCGTCGCTGACCTCGGCGGCCACGGTGAGGGACCCTTCGGAGGTCGAGACCTCGGCGAGGTCGCCGGTCCGTAGACCCACCCGTTCCGCGTCGACGGGATGGACGAGCAGAGTGCACCTATCCTTGCCGCGCATCAGCGCAGGGACGTTGTGCAGCCAGGAGTTGTTCGATCGAAGGTGGCGCCGGCTCGTCAGCACGAACTCGGGAGTCTCCCGGTCCAGCCGGGCCAGCAGGCGCGGAACGTCGTCGGCCAGATGGGGGTGGAAGAGCTCGACCCGTCCCGACGGCGTGGTGACGACGTCGTCGATCCGACCGCCCGAGAGTTCGTCCAGTCGCAGCCCGTCGGGATGCTCGCGAACGGTGGCCAGTGTCAGGCCGCCGGGACTGAGACCGAGGTCGTCACCCCACGGGCCCAGCCGAATACCCAAGTCCACCAGGCGTTCCGGGCCGCGGTCGGGGAGTGCGGCCATGACCTGTTGCGGGTCACGCCCAGTCAGCGGCGAGTGGGGTTGGGTGCACATCGTGGTCACCAGGCCGCCGACGTATAGATCGTCGATGGCAGGCACGTCGACCTCGGGTACCGCTGTGCCGAACAACGAACCCGCAAGGCGCAGAAGCAGTTCCCATTCCGCCGGGCGGTCCGGTTCGGGGGCGAACACGGCGTCGGACCACTTGAGACACGACGCAGTCGAGTACGCCCAGTACAGGTCGTCGGAGTGCGGCCGCTCCAGCGGCGACAGGCCCGGCAGAATGACGTCAGCGTAGCGGGTCGTCTCGTTGAGCCAGTTGTCGATAGAGATCATCGCGTCGAGCGAGCCGAGGGCGGATTCCAGTCGCCGCGCGCCGGGTGCCGAGATCACGGGGTTGCCCGCGACCGTGATCAATGCTCGCAACTGACCGTCGCCCGGAGTGTCGATCTCCTCGGCGAGGCAGCTGATGGGGAATTGGCCGAAGACCTCGGGGAACTCACGCACCCTGCTGTGGAATCGTCCGAACTGCCAGCCTTCAGTTGGCTGGTCCGGGGGCTTCATGAACATCTGCGACCAGACGGCGGGTTTGGGGAAGACCGCGCCACCGACGCTGTCGAGCGCACCGATCGCCGCATTGACGACGAACACCAACCACGTGGAGAGCGTGCCGAATTCCTGTGTGCACGTGCCGATTCGGCTGTACAGCACCGGTCGTTCGGCATGCGCGAGTTCCGCGGCCATCCGTCGGATCGTGAGCGCGGAGACGCCGGTCTGGTCGGCCACCCGCTCCGGGGTGAAGGGTTTCGCCAATGCGACGACCTCGTCGAGGCCGCTGACGCGATCACGGAGGTGATCCGGCCGGCGAAGCCAGTCGTTGTCGTCCAACACGTTCAGGATCGCGAAGAGTAGTAGCGCGTCGGTGCCGGGACGGATCGGGATCCACTCGGTCGCGCGCTGCGCGGTCTGGGTGCGCCGGGGGTCGACCACCACGACCTTGCCTCGCTCCGCGATGGCGCCGAGTTCACCCATGATGTCGGGCGACGACAACATCGATCCTTGTGACGCTGACGGATTCGCTCCGAGCACGACGAGGTGGTCCGTATGAGCGAGGTCGGGTATCGGACCGTTCCACATGCCGCCGAACGCCAGCGCGCTGACCACGTTCAGCGGCCACTGGTCGACGGTGCCTGGGGAGTAGTACGCCTGCATGCCCGCGGCCTGGCCGAATCCGATGAGCGCGCCGACGTGCAGGCTCAGCCCGATGTTGTGCGCGACGGGGTTGCCGATGTACACCGTCAGCGCCCGGCCGCCGTACGTGTCGAGCACCGGCCTCAGCACGCGTTCACACTCGGCCAGCGCGTCGTCCCAGGACACGGCCTCGTGGTCGCCGTTTCGCTTCTTGACCAACGGAAGTCGGAGCCGGTCGGGGTCGTGATGCACCTGGCCCAGTGACGCGCCCTTCGGACACAGATGCCCCCGCGACCAGACGTCGTCGTGATTGCCTCGGACGTCGCGGACGTGACCGTCGGACACGCGAACCGTCAAACCACACATTGCCTCGCACAAGGGGCAGGTCACCTTGTGCTCGGCCTCGCTAATGATCGGCCTCGGGCAGGATCAGCGCGAGCATGGTGTCGAGCCGGCTGGCCATGGCGCGGTAGCCGACGGCGCGCGACTCGACCTGGAGCAGGGCGCCCCAAAAAAGCGTCTCCAACGTCTCGAGGACCTCGGGCCATGCGCCGGTGCCCATCGCGGCGGCGATGCGTCGGCGGACCTCGACCGCGATGCGGGTGCGCGCCTCGGCGACCGCGGCATCGTCGTTGCGCACCAGTGCGCGGGTGCATGCGACCGCGAGTCGTGGTTCGTCGGCGACGACGAGGGTAATCGCACGCAGTTGGTGGCTCACGCGCGCCTGCACGGTGGCCTCTGGATCCACGACGAGGGGCAACTCGGTGACGCGGTTGAGGTAGAGCTCGGCGAACATCGCGTCGAGGGACGGGAAGTGCGCGCTGAGCGCGGCGGGGGCGATCCTGGCCCGCTTGGCGAGTGCGGGCACCGAGACGTCGGTCTGCGTGGATTCGTCGAGCATGGCGGCCGCCGCACCGAAGACGCGACGGCAGGTGAGCGTGTGTTGAGCGTGTGGGTCCCGCAGGCGAGTGACGTGCATCACCACTGGACTGGACATGTGTCCAGGTTATCCGACCGTCCGAGACTTGGCAATGAAACGGTAGCGCTGGTGGTGGAACTGGTCATTCGCTGGATGACCACGCTCTGGTGTCGTCTAATGCCGCGACTTGCGCACTGAGTGACGTGGGTGAATTGGACAGTTGTCTAGTTTGCTGCTGGGGCCAGCCGAGACGTGATCGGAGATCGGCTCAGCTCGGCGCCGTCACATGGGACGCCACGTCGGACCGACGGGTCGCCAGTACCGATCCGATGAGGATCAAGGCCAACCCGACGAGATGCCAGTGGGTGACCGGTTCGCTCAATACCAAGACTCCCGCGATCAGGGCGACGGCCGGATTGACGTAGGTGAAGACCAGCGCGCGGGCCGCACCGACCTCGCGAATCAGCGCGAAGAACACCAGGAAGGCCAGGGCCGTGCACACCACCGCCAACGCCGCCACTGCCAACAACACTCGTGCGGAGGGGATTTCGGCTGGCCACGTCGCTGCCGCGGGCGCCGCGTATACCAGAGCGGCCACCCCGAGGCAGGTTGCCGTCAGTTGCAGCGTCGGCACGTCGGCGAGGTAGCGGGCCGCCACTAGCGGCGCGATCGCGTAGCAGGTCGCCACCAACAGCACTTCGGTCACGGGCCAGGCCGACCCTCCGCTGAGTTCGGGGCCGGCAAGGACCGCGACACCCGCCAGCCCGACGCCTAGCCCGGCAATTCGCTTGGCGCCCAAGCGGCGTTCCCCGCCGGTGAACCGGTCGAGCACCGCGGCGATGATGGGGGAGGCCGCGATGAGCAGCCCGGTGAGCGAACTGGTGAGGTGGCGTTCGGCGTCCGACAGCAGCAGCCACGCGGCGATCACCTCGAAGAACGCGAAGACGAGCGCAGGCTTCCAATGCTTGCGCACCAGCGCCCAACCGGGCCGAAAGAAGGCCAGCGGCAACAGCACTGCGGCACCGATCGCCGTGCGCGCCAGTACCAGAACGGGCACCGACACGCCCTCGACCGCGATCTTGATCAAGAGGTACGGGATGCCCCAGATGATGCTCATCGCGGCGAAGAGCACCCAGCCGCGAGGGCTCACCCTCGGGTGAGCCTCGCGTACCGGGTGACGTGGTGATCGGTGGACCCGAACTCGAACTGAATGGCCGTGAGCCGCTTGAAGTAGTGCCCGATCGCCAGTTCCTCGGTCATGCCCATGCCACCGTGCAGCTGAACGGCGTTCTGCCCGACGAACCGCGCGGCCCGCCCCACGGTGGCCTTCGCCGCCGACACCGCCCTGGCCCGCACGTTCGGCTCGGCCTCCAGGTTGAGCACGGCGAGGTAGACCGCGGCGATCGACTGCTCGACCTCCATGTGCATGTCGACCATGCGGTGTGCGAGGGCCTGGAAGCTGCCGATCGGCTGCCCGAACTGCTTGCGCTGCTTGCAGTATTCGACCGTGTCGGCCAATACCTTCCGCATGCAGCCGACGGCCTCCGCGCACACGGCGGCGGCGCCCTCGTCGCGTGCCGTCTCGATGGACGGCCAGGCCCGGCCCTCCTCGCCGAGCAGCGCGTCGGCGGGCAGTCGCAGCTCGTGCAAGACCAGATCGGCGGCGCGACGGTCGTCGATCGTGCGGAACGCGTGGACGTCGAGGCCGGGTCCGACCCTAGCGCGGTCGATCAGGAAGAGCGACGTGCCGCCGGGGGTCGCGGCCGTCACCAAGAGCTGCGTCGCCAGCGGGGCGCCGATCGCCATGATCTTGGAACCCGTGAGCAGCCAATCGGATCCGTCACGCCGGGCCGTGGTGGTCACGTGCTCCCAGTGGTCGCCGGACGTGGCCTCTGCGGCCGCCAGCGTGACGATCGCCGTGCCCTCGACGATGCCTTCGAGCAGGCTCGAGCGCCACTGGACCGCCGGCCCGGCGAAGCAGGCCCGCGCCCACGACGGCGGTGTCCACGTAGGGTTCCACGACCAACGCGTAGCCCAGTGCCTCCGCGATCACCATGATTTCGACGGGTCCGCCGCCGATGCCGCCGACGTCCTCGGGCAGTGCGGCACCGAGGATTCCGAGCTCCTCGGCGAACGCCTTCCAGACGTCGGGCTGCCAGCCCGGCCCGGTCTTGACGGCCGTCCTGCTCTTGTCGAGGTCGTAGCGGGTGGCGAGGAACTTGTTGAGTCCGTCGCGCAGCAGGTCCTGCTCGTGGGAGAGCGTGAAGTCCATCAGAGCCCCAACGCCGCTTTGGCCAGGATGTTGCGCTGAATCTCGTTGCTACCAGCGTAGATTGAGCCCGCCCGGTCGTTGAGGTATCGCAGCGGCGCCACCGCCTGCCATGGCTCGCCACTGAGATATCCGTCCGGAGGAGGCTCGTAGCCCGCGACCGGGCCGCCCGGGTGGGTGGCGTGTGGTTGATACGCCCGCCCGCGTGGTCCGGCCGCCTCCATCGCCAGTTCGGTCAGCGACTGGCTCAGTTCGGTGGACAGGATCTTCAACATCGACGACGCCGAGCCGGGATGGCCGCCGCCCACGAGCGTGGCTAGCGTCCGGTATTCGAGGATCTCGAGTACCTCCGTGCGTATCCGCGCTTCGGCCAGCTTGCGGGCGAACGCGGGGTCGTCGATGAGCGGTCCGCCGCCGGGTCCGGGTTGGCCCGCGGCCGCCGTGGCGACCTCCTCCGCCAGCACCTGCAGGGCGGGGGAGTTGGCGCCACCGCCGCGCTCGAACTCCAGCAGGTACTTCGCGACGGTCCAGCCGTCGTCGATTTCGCCGATCACGTTGCGCTTCGGGACGCGCACGTCGTCGAAGAACACCTGATTCTGGATCTCCTCGCCCGAGGTCATGACAAGCGGGCGGATCTGAATGCCCGGCGACGTCATGTCGATCAGCACGAATGTGATGCCCTGTTGCTTCTTGGCCGTCCGGGAAGTGCGGACCAGGGCGAACATCCAGTTCGCCTCCTGGGCATGCGTCGTCCAGATCTTGCTGCCCGTGCAGACCAGGTCGTCACCGTCGTCCACGGCGGCCATCGACAGCGCGGCGAGGTCAGAGCCCGCCTCGGGTTCGGAGTAGCCCTGACAGAAGAACACCTCGCCGGTGAGGATTCGAGGTAGGAAGTACTCCTTCTGGGCGGCCGTGCCGTAGGCGATGATCGCGTGCGCGACCATGCGAATGCCCATCGGCGACAACGCAGGAGCCCCCGCGAGCGTCGACTCGCGGCTGAAGACGTAGTGCTGCGTCAGGCTCCAGTCGCAGCCGCCGAATTCCACCGGCCACGCAGGTGCCGCCCACCCCCGCTCGTGCAGAATTAGTTGCCACTGCAGGCTGGCATCGTGGTCGCTGTAGACGCTCGTCATCAGCCTGCCCGCCCGTTGCAGTTCCGGTGTCAGCCGGTCTTGCAGGAAGCCACGGACTTCCTCGCGAAACCGAATGTCCTCGTCCGACCATGACAGCTCCATCCGTCAAACCTAGCGACAAGACCGTAATGCGCGTCCATCATCTTCGCCAACAGCGCGTTTGCCGAGATGGTCGGCCGCACAGTCGACCAGATGGTGGCATCGACGTTCCAGGACTTGACCGAGCTGCTTTGGGTCGACGAACTCTAGGTGTCTTCAGGACGCGCCGTCGCCGCGCGCGACGACTGGCGGGAGAGGAACTCCAGGTAGTAGTTCAGCGAGTCCGCTTGGACGATCGCCAACAACAACACTTCCCACGTCCCGACGACCTGCTTGCCCATGTCCGTTCCAGCTGACAGGGCGTCGGACAGCAGTTCGGCGCCCAACATGGCGCCGAAGATGGCGCGGCCGATGACTTCGGGTTCGATGTCGGCACGCACGTCGCCTTCGGCTACCGCGGTCTTCACGCGGCTGGTCATCGCCTCGAGGAAGGCTCCGTACGCAGTCTTCGCGGCGGGGTTGAAGCCGCCGAACGTCCGCATGAGTCGGGAAGCGGCTTGGGCGAGTGTGTCCTTGCGGACAGTGTCGGTGACCATGAAGACACCGTGAATGATGTTCTCCATCGCAGGTGATCCGGGTCGGCCCGCGGCCTGAAACGCGTTCAACACCCTGGTGCCGCCGTCGTCCATGATGGCCGACGCGAGCGCTTCCTTGGAGTCGAAGTGGTAGTACAGCGCGCCTTTCGTCATTTCTGCGCGCTCGATGATGTCAGCCAGCCCTGCGGCGGGGTAGCCGATCTCGTTGATCAAATCGACGGCTGAGTCGATGATCCTCTGCCTAGTGGCTTCCGATCGGGCTTGGCGCACCATCCTCGATAACCTCAGTCAATCCAATCCGATGGCGTTGGCGGTGTTCGAGAATCATAGATTGCGGTTGACCAATGGCGCGGTATTCCTGATGGCCAGTGCGGAGCGGCGCCGGATGAAGCCGCGCAGATACTCCAGTCGTCGCGGGTCGGCGAACGCCGGAAGCATGAGCAGCCACGTCGCTTCCAAGTCTCCGATCAGTGTTTTTGGCTCGTTGAGGTCACTCGTCTGGCGGAGGCCGAGGAACATCGAGACGACGAGGCGGCCGACGGCGACGGGGTCGCTCGTTTCCGTCACATCGCCGTCGGCGATGGCTTGGCGGACCAGATTGGAGAACGCTGCCACCCAACCCTCGAGCACCGTAGCCTGGAAACCGTCGAACCGACCGACCGATTCGAGGAGGTTGAAGCTCGCTCGCGCCATCTCGTCGCTCATGTCCGCGGTCGCGTCCAGATAGGAGAGGTCGATCAAGGTCTCCAAGGCCGACGAGTAGGACGTCTGCAGTTTGTCGACCGCGGTCAGCACCACGTCTATCTGATGTTCGACGATCGCTGTGGCGAGTGCGTGCTTGGACCGGAAGTGGGTGTACATCGCACCCTTGGTCACGTCTGCGTGGGTGAGGATGTCGTCGAGGTTGACCAGGCTGTAGGGCTTCACTGCAAACTCGCGTGCTGCCGCACGGATGATCTCCAGCCGCGTGGACGTGGCCTTCTTGTCGACTACCTCGGTCACCGACAGCTACCTCCACCCTTTCCGCATCTGCCCGTCCATGCCCGACCGCGTTTGGTCCGCGCGGAAATCAAGTTCTGGTCCCGCTCGTGTCCAATTTTGCTACAGACTTTAGGTCATATCTAGGGGTGCTGTACATTCCAAAGGTATGTAAAGTACTTCGTGTGATGACTCATGGTCTGATGCTGGAGAGGGCCCACGCGGGTCGCTCCTGGCACGGAACAGCATGTCGGAGGCGGTCTTTGGCCGGCTGCGGCGCGTCTGAGTCGATGCGTAGCCATGGTTTGCAGCCGCAAACGTCCTCTGGTCCACGCACGCTTTACGAAATGTTTCAGTTCGTGGCGTTTCGTGGACCTCACGACCACGCCCCTCGCCTCGTGAAATGGCCGTCGGAAGACGATTCAACCGCCGGGTCGGCGCGTCCTCGCAAGGTGCCCGCCCGTCCGTCGGGAGGGCACACGCGTATTTTCCCCAGCAATGATTCGCAACTCCGAGGTTATTAACGCAAATGTGGGATACCGAAGTTGACGTGGCGTGCATAGGAGCCGGATTGGGCGCGTTGGCCAGTGCCATCGCGACCGCGGACGCGGGGGGCGAAGTGTTGGTCGCCGCCCCACAGGGAGAGCGTGGAGCGTCGCATACAGGTATCGCGCTACAGCACCGGGTAAGCGGATTTCTTCGTAGCTTGGCGCGCCCCGATCTTGATGTGGAGACGCACGAGTACCTCGCCGCCCTGACTGACGATCTCGCGCCGAGCGCTCGTCCCGAGGACGCTCACCTCACCGTCCGCACCGTGCGCCCCAGGCCCACGTCCGGCGCGGTCGAGCCCTTCGTCGGAGCGCGGTTGCGCGACTGGAATGCTCAGTGCCTGGCGTCGCCATACGGGATGCTGTTCTCGACCGTGTCGGGATGGCGAACCACACCGATGCGGTCCAGTGACGGCCAGTCGTTGGAGGTCCAGTCCATCGGATCGATCAAACCTTCGGACCTCGCCGTTGGCCACGCACTCTCTGATTGGGTGGTCGACCGGGCGCGCGAGCGCGACATTGCCATCCACGAGGCGAGTCCGCTGGACCGGATCGTCTTCGAAGACGGACGAATCGTCGGGGTCGTGCTCTCCACTTCGGACGGTCCGTTCGCCGTCGGGGTGCGCTGCGGCCTGGTCGTCTCGTCCAGCGAGCCGTCCGTCGACCCCGACTCGCTGCTCACGCCGTCGAACTCCGACGACCTGCAGGTCTGCGTCGTGGGTCAGTCCGCGAGCCGCTTCCACCGAGTCGAGTTGCTCGAGATGACGCCCGCCGAGTCGCCGCTGCGGCCCACCTGCACCGCTTCGGGACTCCAACTGCGCGCAGGCATGCGCGACGCGCGGACCGCGCCGTCAAGCAGTGGGAGTTGCGGAAAACTGCGCTGACACTCGCCCCTTGGCGAGCAGCGCACCCAACTCCGCCCCGCTGAGCGGAGGGGACAGCAGGAAACCCTGAGCCCGGGTGCAACCGTGGTGTAGCAAAGTGATTGCGGCGGCTTCCGTTTCCACGCCCTCTGCGACCAGCTGCAAGCCGAAGGCCTCGGCGAGCGCGATGATCGCGCGCACGATGGCCAGATCGTCGGGGTTCGAACCGAGCTCCGTGACGAAGCTCCGATCGATCTTCAGCACGTCAACGGGCAACGACTTCAGATGAGTCAGCACGCTGTAGCCGGTTCCGAAGTCGTCGATCGCGAGCGTCACGCCGGCCTCCTTGAGCCCTGCGAGCGTGATGCTGGTGGTCTCGATGTCCTGGACGACCACGCTTTCGGTGATCTCCAGGCAGATCGATCCCCGCTGCAACTCGAACTCGCTCATGATCGCGGCGACCGAGTCGGCGAACCCGGCGGTGACGAGCTGCACGGGAGACACGTTGATATGCAGCACCGTGCCGAGTCCGATCCCCTTCGCACGCCAGTTGGCGAACTCCTGGCACGCCGTGCGCATCACCCATCGACCCAATTCTCCCGCCAGGCCGATGGACTCGGCGACAGCGATGAACGACGCCGGTGAAATCGGCCCTCGCGTCGGGTGATTCCAGCGGACCAGCGCCTCCGCGGCGAGCACCTCGCCCGTGCGCATGTCGATCTCGGGTAGATATCGCAGGAACAGCGAGCCTTCGTCGATGACGTCGCCCAAATGCGTTTCGATGTCGGTGCGGTATTCGGCTTCCATGGACATGTCGTCGGAGAATGAGGCGACCTGATTTCCTCCGGACCCCTTTGCCGTAAATAGAGCCAGGTCGGCACGACGTAGCAGCTCCGAACTGGTGTCTCGCCCTGGCGCGCCTTGGGCGACCCCGACGCTTACGGTGCGCGTCAGCAGTTCTCCGTCGAGCGAAACCCGTTCGCTCAGCACCTCGAGAAGGTCGCGTCCGACAGTGTCGGCCTGCGCAGGTGTGAGGATCTGCGTCGGCACGACGACGAATTCGTCGCCACCGAGCCGAGCGATGAAGGAGGTGGGCTCGGTGTGGGTCTGGAAGCGCTCGGCCAGCACGTGCAGGAACGCGTCGCCTGCGTTGTGGCCGAGGTAGTCGTTGATGGTCTTCAACCGGTCCAGGTCGAAGAATAGAGCCGTAACCGGTCCGGGACTTCCTGAGGCCAAACGGGTTTCGAGGTGCGTGAGCAGGGCCTGTCGGTTGTAGAGCCCGGTGAGGTGGTCGTGCTCGGCGAGGAAACGTAGTTGGTCCTCGGCCTGGATGCGGGCCTGTACCTGTGCGAACAGCGTGCCGATGGCCTGCAGCGCGTTGAGTTCGTCTTCGCGCCAAGACCTGTCGCCGAACTTGACGAGTCCGAGCACGCCAGTGGTTACCTCACCCGACGCCAAAGGACATGCCGCCATTGACGTTTGGGGGACTCCGATTCGATTCTGGAAGTCGTCGTGCTCGGGTCGGAAGACGACCGGTTTGTTTCCGTGTTCGGCTGCAGTGAAAACCGGATCGGCGTCCTCGAAGTAGACCACGCCAAGCGGGTCGGGGTCGGGGACATCGGGCCTGATGGGCCACTCCGCGACCAGGACGGACGCTCGGATGGAGTTGTCGTTGTAGCGCAGGAAGCTCGTGTCGACGTCGAAGTACTCGACCAGCAGCGCCAGCACATCCTGGCTGATCGTCACCGAAGTGGACGCAGTCGCAGGCATCAACCGCCCCGCGACGGACGTCACCAAGCGCTCAAGGCTGAGCGGCGAATTCTCGTCGGTCACCTGCGGATTTTAACTGGCGGTTCCGTCAACGGTGAGTGCTCGGCGCCTACTCGTAACACTGGGTTCCCCCGCGCTATGGCCATTCGGAATGCCAGAACGCCCGACGCCTCCGGCCGCCGGCGAGCGTGCGGAACCGTGCCGCTTGGGTTCCAGGTCGAACTCCCTGCCCGAAAGCGCCGACGTCTTGCGGCGGGTCACCCGGCCAAAGCCAGTCCCGCCACGGCGTCCATCTCGATCAGGATCTTCGAAACCTGTTCTGGCTCAGCATGTTTAGCAAAGGTTCGTTTGTCCCACCACATCATCTTCGTGCGGTAGCGCTGATCGGGATAAGGCGCTGCGGGTATCGGTGCGACGACACCACCGGAGGACCGCCAGCGCTCGAGCGCGTGAGGCGCCGACGTCGCCATGCAGAACTGCACGTTCATCAGTGCCATGCTGTGGGACCAGCTGCGGGCCAGCGCTCGCGTGACCGGTCGTCCGCGATCGCAGTCGTCGGTGACCCACGCGGACTTCATCTCGAGGACTCCGAACGGAAGGCGATCGGTGATCATCTTCCGGACCGCAGACAGTCCGGGCTGATTCCGCCACTCGACGACCGCGTGCGAGTCGTCGGCCGAGGTCAACGGCCCCTTCGCCCTCAACCCGCCGATGACCCGATCAGCGTCGTCGAGCATGGCCCAGAACAGCACGGTGTCCGCTCCTGCGCGGATGGCGGCCACGTCCAACGCGCGTTCGACTCCGTGCCGACGGTAGCTGAGCTCGGCGCCGCGGAGATATTCGAGCCACAGTTCTCGGTCAGCAGAAGGGCTTGATATCACGATCGTGCATTGTGATTCGGGATCCCACCAGCTCAGATTCTCCGAGAGCTCGAAATCGAAGGGGGATTCGAATTCGAGAAGCGGAACATGCATTCTGGCCTCATTCGTAAAGTTTGCCGGGATCTCACCGACGCCGCAGCGTGCTGGCGGTGTGCTCGGTCAGAGCGGCACGCGATTAGCCCATCTAGTATCAGGTTCGAACGGGGGTTGATTCGACCCCAACCGGTGGGTAACTAGCTTTTTTGTGAAATCGCTGTCTGGGGCGCTAACAAGCCTGGCAAATTCGTCGGCTAATGTATTGTGCTTTAAACCTGTGATTACTTGCTGGTCATTGTGTAGGTGAATGCTGTTCCCGCGAACAGTCGGGTACCCCTGGGTAAATGTCGTTGTGCTTCGCAGGTTTGACGGGCTAGATGTATGAAGGTGGTGCAACGTCCCCTACCGCCATCACGAGAGGAAAAGCGGTGAAGGTTTTCAATGATCTGGGTGAGGTCGCTGCGGCGCAGGGCAGCACCCTCGGGCCGACCGACTGGATGGAGATCAGCCAGGATCGGGTGAATCTCTTCGCCGACGCCACCGACGACCACCAGTGGATCCACGTCGATCCGGAGCAGGCCGCTGCTGGACCGTTCGGCGGAACCATCGCACACGGTTTGCTGACTCTGTCGCTGGTGCCGCATTTCTCGCACCAGCTGTACGCCGTCAAGAACATCGCGATGGCGGTCAACTACGGCTACAACAAGGTGCGGTTCATCACCCCGGTCAAGGTCGGCGCCAAGATCCGCGCGCGGGCGGAGCTCACGACCGTCACCCAGCTCGAGGGCGCGGTTCAATCGACGATGACGATCACCGTGGAGATCGAGGGCTCCGACAAGCCTGCCGCAGTGGTCGAGCAGATCATCCGCTACATCGCGTGACTACCCGCGCTGTGCGGCCTTGACCAGCCCGCCCCCGATGATCAGGCGTTGGATCTCGCTGGTGCCCTCGTAGAGGCGCAGGAGTCGGACGTCGCGGTAGATGCGTTCGACGGCGACATCGCGCATGTATCCACTGCCGCCGTGGACCTGGACCGCCAGATCGGCGACGGTGCCGACCATTTCGGTGCAGAACAGCTTGGCGGTCGACGGCGCGATCCGGCGGTCCTCGCCGGACACCCACATCCTGGCGGCGTCGCGGACCAGGGCGCGGCCAGCCATCACGCCGGTCTGCATGTCGGCGATCATGGCCTGCACCAGTTGGAAGTTGCCGATCGGCGTGCCGCCCTGGGTGGCGGTCGCGGCGTAGCCGACCGACTCGTCGAGGGCGCGCTGGGCGGCGCCGACCGACAACGCGGCGATGTGGATGCGTCCGCGCGCCAGCGACGTCATCGCGGCGCGATAGCCGATGTCCTCGGCCCCGCCGACCAGGGCGTCCTGTCCGACGCGCACGTCGTCGAAGTTGACGTCGGCGGTCCAGGCGCCCTCCTGGCCCATCTTGGCGTCCTTCGCGCCGACCTCGACGCCCGTCGCATCGGCTGGCACCAGGAAGACCGCGATTCCTGGGCCGTCGGCGTCGGCGGGCCTGGTGCGCGCGAAGACGACGAACAGGTCGGCCGTCGGCGCGTTCGTGATGAACCGCTTCTGGCCGGTGATGAGCCAGTCCGCGCCGTCGCGAACGGCCTTGGTGCGCAGGCCCGCCGGATTGGAGCCCGCGCCGGGTTCGGTCAGTGCGAACGATGCGACGACGTCGCCTGAGGCGATGCCTTCGAGCCACCGCGACTTCTGTTCGTCCGTGCCGAAGCCGACGAGGACCTGACCTGCGATGCCGTTGTTGGTGCCGAACATCGACCGTAGGGCCAGCGTGGTGTACCCGAACTCCATGGCCAGTTCGACGTCCTGCGCCAGGTTCAGCCCGAGCCCGCCCCACTCCTGGGGGATCGCGTAGCCGAACAGGCCCATCTTCTTGGCCTGATCGCGGATGTCGTCGGGCACCTGGTTGTCGTTCATGATCTCGAGCTCGCGCGGGATCACCACCGACCGGACGAAGTGTCGGGTGGCGTCGAGGATGTCCCCGAAGTCCTGGTCACTGACTTCTGCGTCGGCGATTGGGTGTGCCATGCGTCGTTCTCCTGACGGGCGATGACCAACGAGCTTGAGACAACAAATATCATATTTTATGTTGTCTATCGGAACACCCAGACGGCCTTGGAAGGGCGGGCACATGGCATTGCTTGACGGACGAACCGCGGTGATCACCGGCGGGGCGCAGGGGATCGGCTTCGCGATCGCCGAGCGCTACGTCGCCGAGGGGGCGCGCGTCGTGCTCGGCGATCTCGACGGCGACGCCACCGACGCCGCCGCGCAGAAGCTCGGCGGTGCCGACGTCGCGCGGGCGGTGCGGTGCGACGTGACGAAGGCCGACGACGTCGAGGCGCTCGTCGACGCGGCGGTCGACGAGTTCGGCAGTCTCGACGTCATGGTCAACAACGCGGGCATCACCCGCGACGCCACGATGCGCAAGATGACCGAGGACCAGTTCGACCAGGTCATCGCCGTCCATCTGAAGGGCACCTGGAACGGCACCGGCAGGCGGCGGACATCATGCGCGAGAATAGGCGGCGGCGCGATCGTCAACATCTCGTCGATCTCCGGAAAGGTCGGCCTGATCGGCCAGACCAACTACTCGGCCGCCAAGGCGGGCATCGTCGGCCTGACCAAGGCCGCCGCCAAGGAGGTGGCGCACCTCGGCGTGCGGATCAACGCCATCCAGCCCGGTCTGATCCGCTCGGCGATGACCGAGGCCATGCCGCAGAAGATCTGGGATGCCAAGCTCGCCGAGGTCCCGATGGCGCGCGCCGGTGAGCCGAGCGAGGTCGCCTCGGTCGCAGTATTTCTCGCCTCGCGAGCTGTCGTCGTACATGACCGGCACCGTGCTCGAGGTGACCGGCGGGCGGTACATGTGATGAGTGACGTCATGCGCACCACGGTGATCTGCGAACCCGTCCGTACCCCGATCGGCCGGTACGGCGGAGTGTTCAAGTCGCTGACGGCCGTCGACCTCGGCGTCGCAGCGCTGCGGGGGCTGCTCGAGCGCACCGGCCTCGGACCCGACGACGTCGAGGACGTCATCCTCGGCCACTGCTATCCCAGCATGGAGGCCCCCGCGATCGGTCGCGTCGTCGCACTCGACGCCGGACTGCCCGTCACCGTGCCCGGCATGCAGTTGGACCGCCGCTGCGGGTCGGGGCTGCAGGCCGTGATCCAGGCCTGCATGCAGGTGGCTACCGGGCAGAACGACCTCGTCGTCGCCGGCGGCGCGGAGTCGATGAGCAACGTGGTCTTCCACTCGACCGACATGCGCTGGGGCGGGTCCCGCGGCGGAGTCAAGGTGCACGACGCGCTCAGCCGGGGCCGCACCACCGCCGGTGGACGGGACTACCCGGTGCCCGGCGGCATGCTGGAGACCGCCGAGAACCTGCGCCGCCAGTACGAGATTCCCCGTGCCGAGCAGGACGAGCTGGCGGTGACGTCGCATCGGCGGGCCGTCGCCGCGCAGAAGGACGGCCTGCTGGCCGACCAGATCATTCCGGTCACCGTCACCAGCCGGGCAGGTGACGAGGTGATCGACACCGACGAGCATCCGCGCGCCGATACCACGGTCGAGTCGCTCAGCAAGCTCAAACCCGTGCTGGGAAAACAGGATCCGGAAGCCACCGTCACCGCTGGCAACTCCAGCGGGCAGAACGACGCGGCATCGATGTGCGTCGTCACCACGCCCGAGAAGGCCGCCGAGTTGGGGCTGAACGCCGCTGGTGCGACTGGTCTCCTGGGGAGTCGCGGGAGTGCCGCCAAAACTCATGGGCATCGGTCCGGTGCCCGCGACGGAGCTGGCGCTGAACAAGGCGGGTCTGACGCTCGCCGACGTCGACCTGATCGAGCTCGAACGAGGCGTTCGCCGCGCAGGCACTGGCGGTGATGCGGGAGTGGAAGTTCAGCGCGTCGGATCTCGAGCGGACCAACGTGCAGGGGTCCGGCATCTCGCTCGGCCATCCGGTGGGCGCGACGGGCGGGCGAATGCTGGCCACGCTGGCGCGTGAAATGCACCGGCGTGACGCGCGGTACGGGCTCGAGACGATGTGCATCGGCGGCGGTCAGGGGCTGGCCGCGGTGTTCGAGAAGGTGGACCGGAATGACCAGACTCGCTCAGACCATCGGACTGACGGAGTTCCAGACCGAGATCGTCGCCACGGTGCGCCAGTTCGTGGACAAGGAGATCATCCCGAACGCGCAGGAGCTCGAGCACTCCGACACATACCCGCAGCACATCGTCGACCAGATGCGGGAGATGGGGCTGTTCGGGCTGATGATCCCGGAGGAGTACGGCGGGCTCGGAGAGTCGCTGCTGACCTACGCGCTGTGCGTGGAGGAGCTGGCGCGCGGCTGGATGAGCGTGTCCGGCGTCATCAACACGCACTTCATCGTCGCGTACATGCTGCGCCAGCACGGCACCGACGAGCAGAAGCAGCGGTTCCTGCCGCGGATGGCGACCGGCGAGGTGCGCGGCGCGTTCTCGATGTCCGAACCGGAGCTGGGCTCCGACGTCGCGGCCATCCGCACCGAAGGCCGTTCGCAATCCCGGCGGCGGCTACACGATCACCGGTCAGAAGATGTGGCTGACCAACGGCGGCAGTTCCACGCTGGTCGCCGCCCTGGTGAAGACCGATGAGGGAGCCGACAAACCGCACCGCAACCTGACGGCGTTCCTCGTCGAGAAGCCCACCGGCTTCGGCGAGGTGTTGCCGGGTCTGATCATCCCCGGCAAGATCGACAAGCTCGGCTACAAGGGCATCGACACCACCGAGCTCGATCTTCGACGGCTACCTGGCGTCGGACGACGACGTGCTCGGCAATGCGCCGGGGCAGGGCTTCTTCCAGATGATGGACGGCATCGAGGTCGGCCGGGTCAACGTGTCGGCGCGCGCCTGCGGCGTCGGCATCCGCGCGTTCGAGCTCGCCGTCGCGATACGCCCAGCAGCGCAGCACCTTCGGCAAGCCGATCGCCGAACATCAGGCGATCGCGTTCCAGCTCGCCGAGATGGCGACCAAGGTCGAGGCGGCGCACCTGATGATGGTGAACGCGGCGCGGCTCAAGGACTCGGGGGAGCGCAACGACGTCGCGGCGGGAATGGCGAAATACCTTGCCAGCGAGTTCTGTTCGGAGGTCACCCAGCAGAGCTTCCGCATCCACGGCGGGTACGGCTACTCCAAGGAGTACGAGATCGAACGGCTGATGCGCGACGCGCCGTTCCTGCTGATCGGCGAGGGCACCAGCGAGATTCAGAAGACCATCATCAGCAAGAGTCTGCTCAATGAGTATCGCATCTGAGCCCGAGTTCGCGGCCAGGCCGCAACTGTCCGACGATGTCGCACGCTACGTCCGGCGGCGGATCTTCAACGGCGACGTATCCGCTCTGGCGAGTACCTGCGGCTGGACCAACTGGCGGTCGAGCTCGGGATCAGCGTCACGCCGGTGCGCGAGGCACTGCTGAACCTGCGGGCCGAGGGGCTGTTGGAGCAGCATCCGAGGCGGGGCTTCATGGTGCTGGAGGTCACCGCACGCGACCTCGCCGACGTCGCGCGCGTGCAGGCGTTCATCGGCGGTGAGCTCGCGGCCCGGGCCGCCGAGCGCATCACCGCCGAACAGCTCGCGACGTTGGGTGCCATCCAGGACGACCTGGAACGGGCCTACGAACAGGGCGATCTGGACCGCATGGTGCGGCTCAACCACGAGTTCCACCGCACCATCAACGTGGCCGCAGACTCGCCGAAGTTGACGCAGTTCATGTCCGGAATCACCAGGTACGCGCCCGAATCGGTGTTCCCGACGCTGTCGGGGTGGCCCGAGCAGTCGACCAAGGACCACCGTGCCGTCATGTCGGCGTTGGAGCGGGCCGACCCCGAGGGGGCCCGCGCCGCCATGGCCGAGCACTTCGCCGTCGGCGTCGCCCCGCTGACCGATCATCTGATCGAACGCGGGGTCATCGGGTAGGGCCGTCCGCGTCGCCTACCCCTTCAGGTGGTCGTCGAAGAACGCCAGAATCCGGGTCCAGGCATCCTCGGCTTCCGACTGCGAATAGGACAGTCCCGCAATGCGTTCGACGAACTGAACAACCGGCGGGTAGCCCCAGTCATTCATGAATCCGTGCCCGACGCCGGGGTACTCCTTGACGTCGTGCGGCACCTCACCAGCCGCCAGGTCCGCCTCCACGCGAGGGGCGGCCCCGCGGAGCATCAGATCGCGGGAACCGTAGCTCGCCACCATGGGGCACGATCGAGTGAGGTCGGGTTCGTTCCACGGATCCATGCCGTAGTTGGGGGCGGCGGCGTCGAACACCCCGCGGGGCGCGAGTTGTAGGCAGAAGCCGCCGCCCAGGCAGAAGCCGACGGAGCCCACCTTGCCCGTGCCGCGCGGCTCGGCCGCCAGGTGATCGCGCGCAGCCAAGATGGCGTCGACGGCGGGTCCAGCCCCGGCGGCCAGCGACCGGAACGTCGAGACGACACAGCGGATCCGTGCCCCACCGCGGCGGTAGAGCGCCGGTGCCAGCGCCAGGTAGCCGTGCGCGGCGAACCGGTCGGTGATGCGCTTGAGGTCGGCGGTCAAGCCGAGCGCGTCCTGTAGGACGACGACGCCGGGCCAAGGGCCGGCGCCGTCTGGAATCGCGAGGTATCCCGGCAGGGGTCCGTCGGCCGAGGGATAGTCGATGTCCACCATGGCAGCCAAGATAACCGGACCCAGTCATTTGACACTTGTCAGAATCCATTGACGTTCGTCAAAAGCGGCTGATAATGTCCGGCGAAACCCAGAGGAGCGGCAGTGGATCAAGCTCAACCGCGTGTTGCGGTGATCGGTGCGGGCATCAGCGGACTGACCGCGGGCAAGATGCTGAAGGACTACGGCGTTCCCTACACGACCTTCGAGACGTCCGACCGGATCGGCGGCAACTGGGCGTTCGGCAACCCGAACGGGCACAGCAGCGCCTACCGCTCCCTGCACATCGACACGTCGCGGGACACCCTGTCCTTCAAGGACTTCCCGATGCCTTCGCACTACCCGGAGTTTCCGCACCACGCCGACATCAAGTCCTACCTCGACGACTACGCGAACACGTTCGGTCTGCTGGAGCACATCGAGTTCACCAACGGCGTGACGCACGCGCGGCGCATCGACGGGGGCGGATGGGACATCGAGGACCAGTCGGGTACCAGCCGCCGCTTCGACCTGCTGGTCGTGGCGAACGGCCACCACTGGGACCCGCGGTTCCCCAACTTTCCCGGCACCTTCACGGGGGAGACCATCCACTCCCACCACTACGTCGACCCGCGTACCCCGATGGAGTTGACGGGCAAGCGGATCCTCGTCGTGGGACTGGGCAACAGCGCGGCGGACATCACCGTCGAACTGTCGTCGAAGGCCCTGGACAACAAGGTCACGCTGTCGACGCGCTCGAGCGCCTGGATCGTGCCGAAGTACATCGCGGGCAGGCCGGGCGACACACTCTGGCGTACGTCACCGCACCTCCCGTTGTCGTGGCAGCGCAAGGCGATTCAGATGCTGGCGCCCGTGATGGGCGTCAACCCCACGCTCTACGGGCTGCCCGAACCCAACCACAAGCTGTTCGAGGCGCATCCGACGCAGTCGGTCGAGCTGCCGCTGCGACTCGGCTCGGGCGACGTCATCCCCAAACCCAACGTCGCCCGACTCGACGGCGAGACCGTCCACTTCGCCGACGGCACCAGCGACGAGTTCGACGTGATCATCTACGCGACGGGCTACAACATCACGTTCCCGTTCTTCGATTCCGACTTCATCAGCGCACCGGGCAACCAGATCCGGCTCTACAAGCGGATGTTCAAGCCCGGCATCGAGGATCTGGCCTTCATCGGCTTCGCGCAGGCGGTGCCGACGCTGTTCCCGTTCGTCGAATGCCAGTCGCGGTTGCTCGCGGCCCATGCCATCGGCCGCTACGCGCTACCGTCGGAGGCCGAGATGGAGCGCGCCATCGACGAGGACCACCAGCGGTACATCGGGCACTGCACCGAGAGTGCCCGGCACACTCAGCAGGTCGACTACTTCCACTACGAGCACGACATCAGGACCCGCGAACTCGCCGCGGGTGCGAAACGGGCCGCGGCCCGTCGCGGGTTGGTGCGCGCATGAGATCCCAGACGGACCGGCGACCGCCGCAACGGAGCGACCACCGGCGCGAGGCCATCCTCGACGCGCTCGACACCTGGCTGCAGGAGTCGAGCCTCGACGCGATCAACATCGCCGAGATCTCCAAGCAGGCCGGCGTGACGCGGTCGGCGTTCTACTTCTACTTCGAGAACAAGGGTGCCGCGGTGGCGGCGCTCATGGAGCGCATGGTCGACGAGACGTTGGCGGTGACCGAGACCTTCACCTCGGCGGCCGACTCCCCGCGACGCCGCATCTACGCCATGCTCGACGGGCTGTTCGCGATGCGCGATCGGCACCGCCACCTGTTCAAGGCGATGCTCGAGGTGCGGGGTTCCAGCGCTTCGGTGCGCGACATCTGGGACGGCGCACGCGAATCGTTCGTCGAGTCGATCGCCGAGCTGATCCGCTCCGACCGTGCGGCTGGGCGCGCGCAGGACGGGTTGGACGCCGACGTGTTGGCCGCGGTACTGCTGGAGGTCAACGACCGGTTGTTGGAGCGGCTGACGCTCGGCGGTCCGCTGACGCGAGAGCAACTCATGGACGGCGCCGCGGCGATCTGGCTCAGTTCGATCTACGGCATCACCGACGTTGCAGAACATTCCCAAGAGACGGAGACGGCATGAGCTACACCGACGTCGCATTCTCATCCAACGGCGTGACCTGCAGCGGATGGCACTTCCGCGCCGAGTCCGATCGGCTGGCCGGGCCGGGGGGACGTCCGGTGGTCGTGATGGCGCACGGCTTCGGAGGCACCAAGGACTCCGGGCTGGAACCTTTCGCCGAGCGCTTCGCCGCGGCGGGCGCCGACGTGCTCGCGTTCGACTATCGCGGCTTCGGGGCGTCCGAAGGTGAACCACGCCAGTCCATTTCGATCAGGCGTCAGGTGCAGGACTACGGCGCGGCCATCGACATGGCCAAGACGCTGCCCGACGTCGACCCCGGCCGGATCGCAATCTGGGGGTCGTCGATGTCGGGCAGCCACGTGTTCCACGTCGGCGCCGACCGCAACGACGTCGCCGCGGTGATCGCAATGACACCGTTGACCAGCGGCCTCGCCGCCGGGCGCGCCTCCGTCGGAGAACGGAGCGTGCTCACCGCGCTGTCGTGGATGGCAGCCGGGCTGGCCAGCAAGTGGTCCGTGGCGCGGGGCAGGGGCGCCAGGACGATGCCGTTGGTCGCGTACCCGGGGGAGCGCGGGGCGCTCGCACTGGACGGTGCCTACGAGAGCTACACCTCGATGGCCGGACCCACGTGGCGCAACGAGATCGACTCCTCGGTGGGCTTCGAGATGGGTGGGATCCGCGCGACGCCGGCGGCCAAGCGGTTGAGGTCGCGGCTGCTCGTCCAGATCGCCGACTTTGATCGGTACGTCCCGGCGCAGTCGGTGGTCAAGACGGCCGTGGCGGGTCGGGCCGAGGTGCACCACTACCCGTGCGATCACTTCGACGTGTGGCCAGGCCACGACTGGTTCGACAAGGTGTCCGCGGACCAGGTGGCGTTCGTGACCCGGGCGCTGGCCCCGGCGTCGATGGCCGATACCGGCAGGCCCGCAACCTGATTCGCTGCGTCACCTGGTAGCGATTTGCGTGTCCAAACCCGCGCTGACCGCGGGTAAACGTGCACGAACCCGTCGGTCGCGCCCGGTCTCGCCGCGGTCGCCTGCGCCCTGTCAAGGTCGATGCAGGGCGGCGACGTCTGCCGGCCGGACCTTCATCGCCGCGTTGCGGGGAAGCTCGTCGACGCACGCGATCGCCACGGGCACGTGGTGGCTCGGTAACGCTTCCCGAACGAGTTCCTTCAACTCTGCCTCGGTCGGCGCCCGGGCGCCGCGTCTGACTTCGATTGCGGCGAAGGGCACTTCGCCGAGACGACGGTCGGGTACGCCGACCACGGCGGCGTCAAGTACCGAAGGGTGACCGACGAGAACACGTCGCACCGTCTCGGGCAGGATCTTGAACCCGCCGCGGTTGATGGCGCCGTCGGCGCGGCCGTGAATGGTGATGAATCCGTCGACGTCGATCGAGGCCAGGTCGGTGGTGCGGATCCACTCCGGGCCCATGACCTCGACCCTGGCCTCGAGCAAACCCGTGCTGCCGGAGGGCAGTTCGGCTCCCGAATCCTGGTCGACGACGCGGGCCTGAACGCCGGGGAGCGGTTTGCCTGCGCTGTCGGGTTTCGACTTGCCGTACCGCTCATACAGCTCGGGCGTCCACGCGCACACCGAGCCCGCGAACTCAGTTGCGCCGTAGGCCCACAACACCGGAATGCCGTATCGCCGCTCGAACTCGTCGCGCACCTCCTGCTCGAGGGGGCCGGCACCACCGACGAGGCACTCCAGTGATTCGAGGTCTTCGGGTGGCACGTCGGCGTCCAGCACCATTCGCACGACCGCGGGTTGCGCACCGCCCCTTCGGAGGCGGTAGGTCTTGATCGCACGCACCCAGTCGGTGACGGTGAACTTCTCCAGCAGCACAAGGCGCTTGCCCTGTTGCGGTCCGGCCAACAGCTGGCACACGCCACCGATGCTGCCCAACGGGAGGAAGACGACGTCCGGCGGATCACTCGGCGAGTGGAGCTGCCCGTGGGTGATGCTGCGGACGGTGTGCTCCAACACCTCGGTCCTGATCGGTACCCGCTTCGGCGGGCCGGTTGTGCCGCTGGTCAGGATGTGGATGCCCGCCTCGCTCAGCGTGTTTCCATGGCCGGGGCGGTCGACCTGCAGGGGCGCCGCTAGCAGCTCGACGCGGGGGTGGATCGACACCGCGATGGCTGCGGTACCGCTGCGACGCGCGGCATCGATGACCGACTCCGACCAGTCCTCGCGGTCGGCGACCACCGCGGCCAGCTGCAACGCCTCGACGTCCGCAGCGATCGATCGTGCCGATTGGTAGCTGTAGATCATCACGACCGGACGTCCCGTGGCGACGAAACCGAGCAGCGCGGCCGCGTGGGGCACCCGGTTGCGCACCACGACCCCGACGGGCTCGTCGCGCCCGACGCCCGCCTCGAGCAGCGCGGCCTCGATGCCGTGGTGATGGGCGGCCACGTCATCACCGGAGTACCACGTGCCCGCGAATTCGAGAAACGGCCGTGTCCGGTACCCGGCGAGGCCGAGAACCAAGTTGTCCGCGAAGGACTCGGGGCGTTCCGTCATCGGCTATCGTCCTGACGATGAAGCGTCTCATGGCTGCCGTCGGCGTCGCCGCTGCGCTCTGTGTCGCCGGGCTCGCCGCACCGGTCGCCCACGCCGACCAGATCGGCTACCTGGTCAACGTGACGGTGCGCCCCGGCTACAACTTCGCGAACGCCCAGGCCGCGCTCGACTACGGATACGGGCTGTGCGACCGGATCGGCCAACGTCAGAGCTATGGGCAACTGGCAGACGGGATCCGCGCCGACTTCAACACCTCTGACGAGCACATGGTGTCCTACCTGCTGAGTCAAGCGGCCCAGGAGCTGTGCCCGGCGCAGATCTGGCAACTGCGCCAGTCCGCCGTCGGATACCGCCCACCTGCGGTGTAGCCGCTCACCCATCAGTACTGGGTCGTCCCTCCGTCGACGGGGATGGCCGCCGCCGTGACGAACTTCGACTCGTCGCTGGCCAGCCACAGCACGGCGTCGGCGATGTCGCCCGCCTCGGCGATGCCCATCGTGAGGAAGCCGAGCAGCATGCTCGACAGTTGCGGGTAGGACTCCATCGTGCGGCCGATCTCGGAAACCATGTCGCCCGAACCCATGTCGGTGGCGACCGGTCCCGGATGCACGCTGTTCACCCGGATCGAGTGCCTGCCCAACTCGGCGGCGAACGCGCGCGCCATGCCCGTCACGGCGTGCTTGCTGGTGGTGTAGTGCACCATGAACGGCTGCATCTTGATGCCTGCCGCCGAACTGATCAGGATGATCGACCCGCCGCGGCCGCCGTCGATGACGTGCTGCGCACCCGCCATGACGGCGTTCCAGGTGCCGGTGACGTTGACGTCGATGACGTCGCCCCACGACTCCGGGGTGATCTCGTCCCACGTCTGCGGCACTGCGATGCCCGCATTCGCGACGATGACGTCGAGCCGCCCGAGTTCGGCGACGCCGTCCGCGACGGCCTTGGCCATGCCGGTGTAGTCGCGGGTGTCGACCACAGAGGCGAGGATGCGCCTGCCGGTGGACTCCACCAGCCGGACGGTCTCGTCGAGGTCCGCGCGGGACGCGGGGTCGTACTTGACGCTCGGTGCGACCCGACCTGCGAGGTCGACGGCGATGACGTCGGCTCCCTCCTGCGCCATCCGCACGGCGTGCGCGCGGCCCTGCCCGCGCGCCGCTCCCGTGATGAAGGCGACCTTGCCTTCGAGCTTGCCCGTCACATGTGTTCCTTTCGGTGGGTTGTCTCGTGGTCCATGCAATTCGACGCTGCTGTCCGCCGCACGGTCGCGAAGCTCACGGTGGCGATCGCCGCGAGCTCCTCCCCGGGCAGGCTGATGATGTCGACCTGCATGATGAGGGACCGCCTGCCGGAGTGGGCGATTCGGGCGGTCGCGCGGGGCCGCCGGCCTTGACGGGCCATAGCTACCGCATGCTGAGGTCGGAGGTCACCACGCTGACTCTGGAAGAGCTCGTAGATCGATTGAGGTCTGGTCACCGCGTGGCCTCCACTTCCGTACTCAGCATGTCTCGGAGCCGACGGACGTCGACCTTGCCCGTCGAACCCCGGGGGACTTGCTCGTCGGACGCCACCGGCATCCACACCGTCGGCACCTTGAACGCGCTCAACGTCTTTCGCGCGGCCGCACGCAGCTGATCGGCGGTGTGGCCGACGTCGCACACCACGACCGCACCCACCCGGTCTCCGTTGACGCCGGGCACGTTCGTCACGTAGGCGCCGTGCACACCGTCGAGTGTGCGCAGCGCCGCCTCCACCTCGGCGGGGTACACGGTCGCGCCGCTCACCTTGAACATGTCGTCGACTCGGCCGTGGTAGTACATGAATCCTTCGGCGTCGAGGTGACCCAGGTCGCCGGTGGGGTAGTAGCCGTCGACGGTGAAGAGCTCCTCCCGGCTGCGGCGGCAGATCCCCCGCAGGGTGTGGGGCCCACGCAGTTGGAGTTCGCCCGTCGCCCCGGTGCCCAGTGGCTGGCCGGTGTCGACGTCGACGACGCGAACCTCCATGCCTGCGAACGGCTTGCCGCAGCTGCCCCATGCCCACTTCGGCATGTCGGTGTCGGCGGCGTAGCCACAGTAGGGGCCGAACGTCTCGGTCATGCCGAACAAATTGGCGCGCGCGCCCGGTGCCGCCCGCTGGTCGGGGGGCAGCAGCGCCTCGAGGCTGCCCGGCCGGAGTGCCGACAGGTCCGCATCCACTGAATCTGCGTGCCGCGCCAGGGTTTCGGCCTGGTCGGGCCAGCCGCGGAACAGCGTGACCCGTTCGCGCTCCAGCAGTCGCAGCGTCGGCTCGGGCTGCGGCGCAGGCTCGGTCACCAACGTCGCGCCCGCCAGCAGCGCGGAGAGCACGCCGCCGCCGAGGCCCCCGACCCAGAAGAACGGCATGGGCAGGTAGAGCCTGGTGTCGGCGTCGATGCAGCGCGGTGCCAGGCTCGACCGGACCGCGCCGAGTGCGCTGCCGTGAGAGTGGATGACGCCCTTGGGCATTCCGCTACTGCCGGAGGTGAACATGATCACCATCGGGTCGCTCGGACCGACGGTGGCTGCCATGGCGGATGCGACGTCGTGGGCGCTGTCCCCAGCACGCAGCCCGGTGATCGCATCCGGCGTCCAGACGCGCCGGAGGGAAGGCAGCGCGGGGAGGTAGGCGGGCCCGGTCCCGAGATCGCGTGCGGCCAACTCGGCGTGCAGCTCGTCGAGGTAGCGGTGGCCGCGGAACTCCTCGACGGTGATCAGCATCTGAACGGCGGCGACCCGCAGCTGCGCGACCAGTTCGGGTGGCTGCAACAACGTGCTCAACGGGACCAGTACGGCGCCGACGCGGGTGAGTGCGAGCGCGATGCGCACCCATTCGACTCCGTTGGGCATGATCAGCCCGACCCGGCTGCCCTTGTGGACACCGGCTTCCACGAACGCCGCCGCAAGGTCCCGCGTACTGGAATCCAGTGCCGCGTAGATGATTCGGTCGACCGGGTCGATGACCGCTGGCTTGGCCGCTTCCGTGGCGGCGCGGTGAGTCAGGAGTTCGTCGATGGTGTCACGCATCGAAGAGCCTCGGGAGTTGGCGGGCGTCGACCTTGCCGCTGGACAGCTGTGGGAGTTCCGCGGCCGGTATCACCACGATCCGGTGGGGGATCTTGTACGACGACAGTTCGCGCGCCAGCCCAGCGCGCAGCGCAACGTCGTCGACGGGCTGCCCGTCGGGCGCGACGATCACCGCGGCGACGACCTGCCCGCGTTGCGGATCGGGCAGGCCTATCACGTGGGCCACTGCGCCGGTGAGTCGGGCGATCGCGTTGGCGACCTCGAGCGGCGACACGTTGGCGCCCGCCGTCTTGATCATCGCCGTCCGTCTGCCGAGGAAGTACAGAAAACCGTCCACGTCGGCATACACCATGTCACCGGTGTGGAACCAGCCGTCGGGGTCGAAGCACTCTTCGCGGCTGCGCCCGTAATACCCCTGCATCACGAACGGTCCGCGAATGCATAGCTCGCCGGGCTCGCCCTCCCCGACCGGCTCCCCCGTCTCGGGATCGAGCACCACGGTGGCGAAACCCGGTGCGGGCCTTCCGAAGGAACCCCGCCGCTCCTCCGGTTGATCGGTTTCGTCGCCGCTGAGCAGCAGCGTGCTGCCCGCCTCGGTCATGCCGAGCATGTTGTGGCGCAGTTCGCGGTCGGCGGGTCGCGCCTCCGGAGGCATGATGGCGTACAGGTTGCCGCGCTGCATCGACGACAGATCACGTTGGGCGAAGCTCGGGTCTCGGGCCAGGTGTGCGACCGCCGCTTCGAAGCCGTTGGTGATCGTGGGCCGCTCTGCCTCCAGCAGGTCGAGGGTCAGACCCGCGTCGACGGCGTTGGAGCACACCAGCGTTGCGCCGGCAACCATGGTGGCGAGCAGGCCGAAGCAGAAGCCCCCGATCCAGAAGAACGGTGAGTTGCAGAACAGCTTGTCGTCCTGCGTCAGCGCCCGGATCTCGTTGAGGTTGCGCTGATGGGTCAGCAGCGCGGCGTGCGTATGCACCGCACCCTTCGGCGTGCTGGTGGAGCCGGAGGTGTAGACGATGGTCAGCGGGTCCGCGCCGACCACGTCGGCCTCGGCTGCCCGGAGCAGCTCTTCGTCGATGGATTCACCGACGCGGCAGAGTGATTCGACGTCGAAGACCACGTGGCGCAACTGAGGGACGGCGGGGTTCATCATTCGTTCGCCGGGCCGGACCTCGCCGTCGACCACCTCGGCGAGGCGGGCCACGTAGTCGTGGGAGCGGTATGCCGTCGCCGACAGCAGGATCGCGACGTCACTGTCGACGAGCTGCTCGCGCAGCTCGCGCGCCGTGGAGAAGGTGGTGAACGGCACCACCACCGCACCGATCCGTGCTGCTGCCAGTGCCGCCGTGACGAACGCCGAACCGTTCGGGTGCAGGATCCCGACATGAGTATCGCGGCCGGCGTCGAGCGCAAGGAGTCCGCGCGCGATCGATGCCGAACGTCGTTCGGCCTCCGCGTAACTGAGCCGGTCGTCGTCGCAGACGAGTAGCGGATGGTCACCGCGCGTCCGCGCTCGATCGCGAATGACGCTGCCCACCGTCGGCTCGCCTTCAGCCATGGCCGCCTTGCGTGACGGACGTCGGCTCGGCGAAGTGACTCCGTACCGCGGTGAGGTCCGCCTTGCCCGACGGCGTCCGCGGGATGTGCGCGACGATCGCGAGTTCGGTCGGGATTTCGTAGCGGGCCAACCGGGTACCCAGATACGCGGCCAACTCGTCGGTGCCGACAGAGACGCCGCCGCGCAACTCGACCATGGCGACCGGGGTTTCGCCCAGCCGCTCGTCTGGACGTCCGACCACCGCCGCGCCGAGCACGGCGGGGTGCTGCTCCAGGGCGGTGCGCACGTCGTCGGGCATCACCTTGAACCCGCCGCGGATGATGGCCTGGTCGGCCCGGCCGAGGATCCACAGGAACCCGTCGGCGTCGATGCGCGCCAGGTCGGTGGTACGGATCCACTCCACGTCCGGGCCCAGCTGACCGGGCTTGACCTCCAGCAGGCCGGGTAGGTCAGGGCCGAGCTCGTTGCCGCCGTCGTCGACGACGCGCAGCCTTGCTCCGAGTGTGGCCCGTCCGACGCTGCCCCGCTTGCTGGCCCAGAATTCGCGGTGGTCCGCCAAGGACCAGCCGGCCACCCCCCCACCGAATTCGGTTGCGGCGTAAGAGGTCAAAACGGGGATGCCGAACCTCTCGGTGAAGGCTTCGGCATCGTCGGCGGACAGCGGAGCGGTGCCCGACGTCACGGCCTGAATGCTGCTCAGGTCATCGCGGGTCAGGTCGGAGTGCAGCACCATCCGCAGCGCAGCGGGCACCAGCGAAACCGCCCGCGGGCGATGCGTGCGGACAGCCGCGGTCCAGCGGTCCAGTTCGAAGCGCGCCAACAGGACGAACGGGCGAGCCTCCGCGACACACTGCAGCACGCGGAACACGCCGCCGATGTGCACCAGCGGTGCGTTGACGATCGCGACCCCGCGCCGGATCTCCTGTGGTGCGGGGACGTTGGCCGGGTCCTTGCCCATCACGCTGCGCGCGAGCATGTCGTAGGTCAGATCGATCCGCTTGGGCGGGCCCGTGGTTCCGCTGGTGAGCATGCGCACGGCCACTCCGGATCGGCCGGCGTCGGTGCTGCGTGCCGTGGCCGGCGTCACGACGACGGTTTCGTCGAGTTCGGTGATCGTGACGACGGCGGTGCGTGACGACGGGGTGACCAGCGCGGCCACGTCGTCGGGGGCGCCGACGACCAGGGGCAGGTCGAGCGCGGTGATGTCGGCGCGGGTGCGATCGTCGCCGCGGGACGGATTGACGACGACGAGGGTGGCGCCGGCCATCAGCACGCCGAGCAGGGTGGCCACGTGGGGTGGGCGGTTGCGGAGCAGCACGCCGACCTGCGGTCGCCCTCCCGCATCGACGACGAGTTCTTCGATGTGGGCGGCGAACTCGGCAAGTTGGCCCCACGTCGCCCAGCTGTCCTCGTACTCGATCGCGGGCGCATCCGGTTGCAGGGCCAGAACGTGGCGGATGCGCTCGCCGAGTGGATGTCCGGTCATCACCTGATCCTCGGTGGTTGCCGCGGACGGTCGGGGTCGAGTTCGGCCTTGCCCAGCGCGTTGCCCAACCGGGTGTAGATGAGCCCCTGGTCGAGCGCGGCGCGGTACGGCTTGTCCAGCGACTCCCAGATCGCCTTCACGGTGCCTTGGGTGGCCGACGTCGGGTGGGCTGCGATCAGCGTCGCGATGTCGTGAGCGCGCGCCCACAGCGCATCGGTGTCCACCACCTCGGTGACCAGGCCGATCCGCAGCGCGGTCTGCGCGCTGACCCGTTCGTCGTTGCCGGTCAACGCGATTCGCAGGGTCTCACCGAGACCGATCTTGCGCATCAATCCCACGGGTTCGAGCGCGCAGACCAGTCCGGCGCTGACGTGCGAGTCGAAGAACGTGGCCTCGGTGGAGCAGATCACCACGTCGGACTCGTTGACGAAGTAGAACGCACCTGCGGTGCACATGCCCTGTACGGCGCACACCACCGGCTTCCACATCTTCTGCCACTTGGGGCTGAGGAACTCGCCAGGGTCTTCGTGGTTCCACACGCTGGACGGTTGGCTGTACGGCTTCTTGACGTCGAGCCCGGCGGAGAACGCGCGCTCACCGGCCGCGCGCAGCACCACCGCGTTGACTCGGTCGTCGAGTTTGATGGTCCGCCAGACGTCGGCCATCTCATGGCACATGGTGCGGTCGAAGGCATTCAACCGGTCGGGGCGGTTCAGTGTGACGGTGGCGACGCGCGCCGACTCGTCGACGTCAAGCAGGATCGTCTCGAACTCCGGCGTGGCCATCAATGTGCTCTGTTCTTCGCGCAAGCGCTCATCGGTGTGTTCTGTTCTTCGCGCAAGCGCTCATCGGTGTGTTCTGTTCTTCGCGCAAGCGCTCATCGGTGTGCTCTGTTCTTCGCGCAAGCGCTCATCACCGGCACCGCCAGACAGGCGCCCGCTTCTCCATGAACGCCTTCGGACCTTCGAGTGCGTCCTCGGTGCGCACCACGCGTTCGCGGAACGTCTCTGCGAGGATCTCCGCTTCGTGCAGCGGAAGGTCGAGGGTCTTGTGGATGGCCAGCCGGGTGCCTCGGACTGCCAGCGGCGCATTGGAGTTCACCATGTCGGCGATCTCGTGGGCGCGTTCCAGCAGTCGGTCGTGCTCGACGACCTCGCTGATCATGCCGAGGTCGAACGCACGCTGGGCGCTCATCCGCTCGTGCTTGCCTGCCAGCGACATGCGCAGTGCGATGTTGCGCGGCAGCACGCGGGCGAGTCGGACCATCTCACGGCCCGCGACCAGCCCGATCGACACGTGCGGGTCGAAGAACGTCGCCTTGTCCGACGCGATCACGATGTCACCGGTGGTCACCCAGTCCAGCCCTGCGCCGCAACACAATCCGTTGATGGCGGCGAGCACCGGCTTGGCCATGGTGCGGAACGGCGGGGTGCCCTCCTGCGGAGCCTCCCACTGTTCGTAGGTGGAAAGGTAAGGGCGTTCGTTGACGACTCTGCCGTCGCCGGGGATCTCGGTGACGTCGGCGCCCGTGCAGAACGCGCGGCCCGTGCCGGTGACGATGAGCAGCCAGACGTCGTCGTCGTGCTCGGCCTCGTGATACGCGGCGCGCAGTTCGGTGATCATGTGCGGGCTGAGCGCGTTCAGTGCGTTCGGCCGATTGAGCGTGATCGTGGCCGTGTGCCCGGTGACCTCGTAGCCGATGTCGTCGTACGGCTTATCCGGCATGTTCGGGTTCCCCTTTGATCGGCGGCGTGGTCACTTCATCGGCCCTGGAAGTTCGGTGGACGGCGCTCCCGGAAGGCGGCCAGGCCCTCCTTGAAATCCGCGGTACGGCAGGAGAGTTCGAGGTTGAACAGTTCCTGCTTCATGGCTTGGTCCAGCGCGGCCTGCTGACCGGAGTTGATGGCCTGCTTGGCCAACCCGAGCGCCACCGTCGGCGCCGCGGCCAGTCGTGTCAGCAGCTCCTCGATGGCCGACTCCAGATCCTCGGGCGCGACGGCGTCATGGATCAGCCCCCAGTCCGCGGCGTCGGCACCGCTGACTTTTTCTCCGAGCAGCAGCATCCGGCGGGCTCGCGCGACTCCGACGAGCCGGGGCAGCAGCCAGGTCGACCCCGAGTCGGGGGAGAAGCCGCGGCTCAGGAACGGCTCCCAGAACACGGCATCCGTGGTGGCGACGGTGAAGTCGGCGGCCAACGCGAGATTGCATCCGAGTCCCACCGCCCAGCCCCGCACGCTGCACACCACCGGAAGCGCGATGGTGTGCAGAAGTTCGACGACGCGGTTGGCCGTAAGCGGGATGCGTCGGACGAGGTCGCCGGTGCGGGGTCGTTGGCCGCCCGCGTTGGTGCTCACCCAGTCCGCACCCGAGCAGAAGTCGTCCCCCGCGCCGCGCACGTGAACGACGCGCAGGGCGTCATCGGTGGCCGCGTCGGTCAGGACGTCGACGAGTTGTTCGATCATTGGATGGCTCAGCGCATTTCGGCGGGCAGGACGGTCGAGCGCGATGCGCAGGATCGCCCCGTCGCGGATTGCCGTCACCGACCCTGCGGCGTCGCTCGGGTCGACTTCCTGACTCACGTTGAGGTGCCCTTCCCCAGTACTACGGATAACCCTACAGTAGGAGATTCAATTGCTATCCTGTATAACTTAGCAAGGAAAGGCCGCCGATGGAAGATTCGGCGTGCGACGCGGAACGAGGTGACGGATGGCCGACGGCCCCCGCTTCGGCGAACAGCCGCTGCCACAGACCGTCGCGGCGGCTGCCGCGATGCGCAGGCTCACCAGCCTGTTGCTGTCGCTCGAACACGCGCACCCGACCGTCGACGACATGCTCGCGCGGTTCTCCGAGTGGGAGGCCGACCTCTCCGTCTTCGCGCCGACCGACCCGGCGCCGCGCATCGGCGATGATCCCGATGGCGCGCGCCGCGTCTATCTGCAGCACGCACTCGACATCGGCTCGTTCAACCCGTGCTTTCCCACCTACGAGTTCGACCGATTGACAACGGATTCGGCCGCCGGCCGCGTCACCTTTCCCGTCGCATACGAAGGGCCGCCGGGAATGGTGCACGGCGGGTTCCTCGGGGTGTTCTTCGACTGCATCGTGCAGCATCACAACTGCGCTACCGCGCCGTCGGGCATGACGCGGATCATGAGCGTCGCCTATCGCAGGCCGGTGCCGTTGTTGACGGAGCTGAGCTTCGACGTCACCCGTGCCGAGGTCGAGGGCAAGGTGACCTCAACCGCGCGACTGCTCTTGAGCGACGAGGTGTTGTGCGTCGGCGATGTCGATGCCGTCGCCATCCCGCTGGACCGCTTGACGGGGTTCGCGTTCGGGTCGCGGCGCAGCACGGCGGCCACGTCGTGAGCAACGCACGCTTCCGGCAACCCCGGGTCGCCGAGCTCGTGGCCTCGCGGTTGCGAGACGACATCCTCTCCGGACGGCTCAAGGAGGGCGACGTGCTGCCTTCGCAAGAGGCGCTGTTCTCGGAGTTCGGCGTGAGTCCGCCCGCGGTGCGCGAGGCCGTTCACATCCTGGAGGCCGACGGTCTGATCTCCGTGCGCCGCGGCAACGTCGGCGGCGCCGTCGTCCACCTGCCGTCATCCGAGCGCACCGCGCAGATGATCGGCATGGTGCTCCAGACGCGCGGCGCGACACCGGCCGACGTCAGCGGAGCGCTCATGCACCTCGAGCCGGTGTGCGCGGGCCTGTGTGCGGCACGCGACGACCGGCTGTCCGAGGTCGTGCCGTACCTAGAGGCCGAGCTCGAAGCGCAGACAGCGCAATTCGACGACGTCGCGCAGTACGTACCCAATGCGCGCCGCTTCCACGAGGCGTTGGTCGCGCGGTGCGGCAACGAGCCCATGATCCTGCTGATCGGGTCCCTCGAGGTGATCTGGTCGGCGCACGAGTCCGCGGTGTGGAGCGGGGAGGACGTCGCCGATGGGGATGCGGACAAGCTGGCCAAGACCCGACGTGCCGCGCTACGCGACCACCACCGCATCGTCGACGCGATCCGCGACGGCAACCAGGCGCGCGCCGTGCGTCTGGCTACTGACCACCTCGCCGCCGCGCGTCACAACACGCTCGGCATGGACAAGACCATCGAAGCGAAGCTCATTTCGCATCCCTGACAGGAAGGGCCAGCGGTGACAATCCCCGGCAGCGGAGACGACCGCGTGCTGTTCGAGATCGACCGGGAGCTCCGGATCGCGACCATCACGTTCAACAACCCCAAGCAGCGCAACAGCTATGACGCCACGATGCGCGACGCCGTCGGTCGGTGCCTCGACGTCGTCGCCGAGGACGACGACATCACCGTCGTCCTGCTGCGCGGTGCCGAGGGCGTCTTCTCCACGGGCGCCGACATGAACAACGCGTACGGCTGGTATGGCGATGAGCGCTTGCGCGAAGAGCAGAGCACTGGAGCGAAGCGCATCGAACCCAAGAAGAGCAGGCCCAGCCAGCGCCGCCGACTGACGGTGGACCGCAAGTCATTTGGCTTCTATCACAATCTGATGGGCTTCCCGAAGGTCACGGTGGGGGAGATCGGCGGCTACGCGCTCGGCGGCGGATTCGAGATGGCGCTCATGACCGACATCTCGGTGATCGCGCGCGACACTCGGATCGGCATGCCCGCCACGCGTTTCCTCGGTCCCGCCCTGGGCAGCCTGCACATGTTCTTCCACCGGCTCGGCCCTGTGCTGGCTCGGCGCATGCTGCTGACGGGCGACATCATCGAGGCAGGCGAGGTCGAGCACCTCGGGGTCTTCACCGAGACGTGTGCGCCCGACGCCGTGACCGCCCGGGCCTGGTACTGGGCGCAGAAGGCGGCGAAGATGCCCGCCGACGGGGTGGTCATCGCCAAGGAGGCGTTCCGGCTCGTCGAGCAGAGTCAGGCCTACCAGGGCGAGGAAGTGGCCAGCTACTTGTTCCACGCCTACGGGACCAATCTGCAGTTCGCGCCGGGTGAGTTCAACTTCGTCAAGACCCGCGCGCAGCACGGCACCAAGGAGGCGTTCCGGCTGCGTGACGAGCACTTCCACGTGCCCGAACCAGGGTGAGCAGCCTCACCTACTAACAGCACTACAGTATCTGCTACTTTTGTAACGTCGCCTATGTCGAAACCCGAGGTCGTGAAGATATGTCAACACCCGTCATCGTCGGAGCAGTCCGCACCGCAATCGGTCGGTCCTTCAAGGGCACGCTGGTCAACACGCCACCCGAGACGCTGATCACGACGGTCCTGCCTGAGGTGGTCCGCAGGTCCGGCCTCGATCCCGACGCCATCGACGACATCATCTTCGCCGAGTCGCACTACGGCGGCGGCGACCTCGCGCGGTACGCCGCTGACGCCACGGGCATGTCGCAGGTGCCTGGCCAGTCGGTCAACCGGCACTGCGCGGGCAGCCTTACGGCGATCGGCAACGCGTCGGCTCAGATCGGCTCCGGCATGGAGCGCGCCCTCATCGCAGGCGGCGTGCAGTCGCTGTCGATGACGCCGCTGACGAACTGGCGCATCCCGGGCCCAGAACTCAAGTTCGAGGAGCGGTGGATGCCGCCCACCCACGTCGAGACGCCCGACGCGCCCGGCAAGGACATGTCGATCACCGTCGGCTGGAACACCGCGCAAGCGATGGGCATCACCCGCGAGGAGATGGACGCCTGGGCGGCTCGGTCGCATCAGCGCGCCATCGCCGCGATGGACGCAGGCAAGTTCCTCGACGAGATCATCCCGCTGAAGGTCGAACTGCCCGACGGCTCGGTCATCGACTTCAGTGTCGACGAGCATCCGCGCCGCGACACCACCGCCGAGAAGCTGGCCGGACTCAAGGTGCTGCACCCCGAGATCGAGGGCTTCTCCATCACTGCGGGCAACAGCAGCGGCACCAACGACGCCTGCGCGGCAGTGGCCGTCGTCGACCGCGACTATGCCACCGCCGAAGGGCTGTCTGTCATGGCCACGGTCAGGGCGTGGGGCGCGGCGGGCGTTGCCCCGCGCGATACCGGCCTCGGCGCGGTCAAGGTCATCGGCAAGGTGCTCGACCGGGCCGGCCTCAAGCCGTCCGACGTTGCGCTGTGGGAGATCAACGAGGCCTTCGCGTCGGTGCCGATCGCGGCCTGCAAGGAGTACGGGCTCGACGAGGAACTCGTCAACTTCTCCGGCAGCGGCTGCAGCCTCGGACACCCCATCGCGGCGTCCGGCGCGCGCATGGTCACCACGCTGATCTACGAACTTCAGCGCCGCGGCGGCGGTATCGGCGTCGCCGCGATGTGCGCGGGCGGCGGCCAGGGTGGCGCCGTAGTGGTCCAGGTCTAGTTCGTCCCGCTTGTCCTCAACGCCCACTGTGTGGGTTGTGGTTTACGAATCACCGATTCTTCGACCACTTCCCGCACAGTGGGCGTCTTCATGTCGTGTACTCGGCAAATCGGCTGTCAGTCAGTGACTTTGGCGCCCGTCGCGGCACGACTTCGCGTGCTACGGAACTGCCAAATGGCACGGCACTTCTCAGGCGAAAATCGTACTGTAAGAATTACGATAACTCGTTTCGCCGAGACGACAAGGGGTTGCAATGGTTGGCGTGCTCGATGGGGTGCGTGTGCTCGACTACGGCCGGTTCATCGCCGCGCCGTGGTGCAGCGCGTTGCTGGCCGACATGGGCGCCGACGTGCTGCGGGTGGAGAAGCGCGAAGGCGGCGAGGACCGCTGGGTGCAGTCCGTCACCGCCGGAGGCGAGGGGGGCACCTTCCTTCAGTGCAACCGCAACAAGCGGTCACTGACGCTGGACTCCACCACGCCGGAGGGCGCGGAGGTCACTCGTCGGTTGGTCGAGCGATCGGACATCGTGATCGCCAACATGCCGTTGAAGGGCATGCGGGCCAGCCGCTTGGACTACGACAGCCTTCGCCAGATCAAACCCGACATCATCCTGGCCAGCGCCACCGCCTACGGCGAGGGTGGTCCCTACAGCGATCGGATCGGCTTCGACGGGGCGGGCCAGGTGATGTCGGGGGCGACGTACCGGCAAGGACTTCCGGACATGCCGATCCGAACGGTGGTGCCGCAGGCCGACTTCGGCACCGCGCTGACCATGACGATCGGCGTGATGATGGCGCTCTATCATCGCCTCCAGACCGGCGAGGGGCAGCACGTGGAGGCCGCGCTGCTCCCGACCGCGCTGATGCTGTCCAACGCCTTCCTGATCGAGCGTCACCTGCTCGGCGTGGACAAGCCGAGAATGGGCAACCGCGGCGCCTCGGTGGCGCCGTGCGACCTCTACGAGGTGACGGACGGCTGGGTGCTGCTTCAGGTGGCCGGCCAGCCGATGTTCAAGCGCTGGTGTCGGCTGATCGGTCGCGAAGAACTGATCGACGACCCGCGTTTCGTCGACGACGACTCACGCTGGAAACACGGCGACTTCCTGAACGACCTGATGCAGGACTGGTGCACCGGCAAGACCAAGGCCCAGGCGCTGGAAGCCCTCGAGGCGGCGAAACTCCCTGCGGCGCCGATGCATTCCACACAGGACGTGCTCGAGGATCCCCACATCGAGGCGATGGGATACCTCAAGTCGGTGCCGTTCCCCGGCGCATCCCGTGACGTACCGATCATCGAGACGCCGTTCCGGATGTCGAAGACTCCCGGCACCATCCGCCAGCGGGCGCCGCTGCTCGGTGAGCACACCGACGAGGTGCTCGCCGAGATCGGTTACGGCGCAGCCGAAATCATCCGACTCCGCGAGTGTGCAATCGTCTAGGTGCCCCTGTCCAGCGACCAGTGAAGTCCTACCGGCAGCAGGCGTAAGTGAAACTCCGCAAATCGCTGGCCTAGCGTGCGGCGGTGGGCTTGCGGCGCGGGGCGGCGGCCTTACGACGTTGCGCGCCCGCAGGCTTGGCGGTCGTGGACGCCTCGATCAGCCGGGCGGCATGGTCGAGGATGCAGTCGAGGCCGTACTCGAAGTTGTTCTCGTCGGAGGCTCCGATGCGATGGCCTTCGTCCGTCACCCGGGCCAGCAGTGGCGCCGTCTCGGGGTCGATGACCATGGCCTCCTCGAAGTCGCCGGGCCCGCCGTCGGTGGACCGGTTCTTGTCGTAGAGCCGTTGCAGCACCACTGATCCACGCACGTGCACCGACACCGCCGAGTACGTGTCGAAGGCGTCCTCCGGGGACAACCCTGCCTCGGCGAGGCTTTCGATGGCCTTCTCGACGGCGACCACGCCCAGCTTGGCCGCCCGCGGGCTCAGCGCCGAGCGGATGAGGATCAGATCGCACAGGATCGGATTGCCCAGGAACGTCTTTCGCATGGTGCGCGCGTGGTTGCGCAACGTCTCGCGCCAATCCTTGGCCTCGACGTACGGCGTGGCGAACACGTACTGCCGCAGGGCTCGGTCGGTCATCGCGTTGAGCAGGTCGTCCTTCTTGCGGAAGTACCAGTAGATGCTCGTCACGCCGACGCCGAGATGCTTGCCCAGCAGCGGCATGCTGAGGTTGTCGATGCCGACCTCCTCGGCCAGCTCGAACGCGCCGTTGATGATGTCGTCGGGGTTGATGGAGCCGCGTTCGCGGCGCTGACGCTTGTCTGCGGTCGCCTGCTTGGCCACGAGTGGCACCTCCATCGAATTCGACATCGCTCGCACGGTCCCCATCGGGGCGGCTGAGCGTCAATCTACCGGCTATTGCCAGGTGAACAGGGGCACCGAAGGCGTGTCGCTACTCACCGTTCCCGATGAGCTTACCGGTAGGCATCCGGTTGCGTATTCGTCATTCGCGGCATCGCATCGTTTTCGCAGCTGGCCGGCAGTTTCGAGGGCAGAACCGGGTTCGCGGGCCGGACTCAGTTCTGCCACCCGCGGTGAGCGGCAGCCGCGGAGGCCGGGCCGCCGACCGTGACGCGATCGGCTAGTCGAAAGATGCTGAGCGGCAAGCCAATCACGTTCAGCAGCCGAGCGTCGAAGCGCTCCGCTCGGTGCCGGACACCGGATGGTCGCCATGCCGGTCGGCGAGTACCGAAAGACCTATAGTAAGTTTCACCGCGTACCGGGATACGAACCAGTGAATGAGGCAACGTGGCCGACGAAGTTCTGACAGAGCGCCAGGGGCGCACCCTCGTCATCACCATCAATCGCCCGGAGGCGCGCAACGCGTTCAACCTCGCCGTAGCGCAGGGGCTCGCCGACGCGATGGACGAACTCGACGCCACGCCCGAGTTGTCGGTTGCGATCATCACCGGGGCGGGCGGCACCTTCTGCGCGGGCATGGACCTCAAGGCGTTCATGGCAGGCGAGGTGCCTGCCATCCCCGGCCGCGGCATCGGCTTCACCGAGCGCCCGCCGCGCAAGCCGGTGATCGCTGCAGTCGAGGGCTACGCGCTGGCCGGCGGCACCGAGATCGTGCTCGCCACCGACCTGGTCGTGGCGGCCAAGAACGCGAAGTTCGGCATCCCCGAGGTCAAGCGCGGGCTGGTCGCCGCCGGCGGCGGACTGCTGCGGCTGCCGCACCGGATTCCGTACCAGAAGGCCCTCGAGCTCGCGCTGACCGGCGACAGCTTCACCGCCGAGGAGGCCTCCGCGTGGGGCTTCGTCAACGTGCTCACCGAGCCCGGCGAGGCACTGGCTGGTGCGCTCGCGCTGGCCGAGCGCATCACCGCCAACGGCCCGTTGGCCGTGGCGGTGACCAAGGAGATCATCGCCAAGTCGGCAGGCTGGAGCGAAGACGAGATGTGGAAGAAGCAGAGCGAGCTCATCATGCCCGTCTTCTCGTCCAAGGATGCGATGGAGGGCGCCACGGCGTTCGCCGAGAAGCGCGCCCCGAACTGGACGGGCACCTGACGACCAAGGGCTAGGCCGCGCCGTGGATCTCGGTTTCGCGAACGCCACCGCCGTCGTCGTCGGCGGTGGCCGGGGCATGGGGTTCGCGACGGCCCGCTGCCTGGCCGAGGACGGCGCCCGCGTTGCGCTCGTCGGGCGGTCGGCGGACGTGCTCGACGCATCCGCCGAGGAACTCGGTCGAATCGGTAGCCCCGACGCATTCGGCGTGGTGGCCGACATCGGTGAAGCGGCGCGCGTCGACGAGGTTTTCGCCGAAGTCGAGGAGCGCTGGGGCGGACAACTCAACGTGCTCATCAACACCGTGGGCCCCGGCGCCGCAGGCACTTTCGAGCAACTCACGGACGAGCAGTGGCTCGCGGCCGTCGACGAGGGCGCCATGGGGATGGTGCGCTGCGTGCGGGCGGCGCTGCCACTGCTGCGCCGAGCGGAATGGGCCCGCATCGTGAACTTCTCCGCGCACTCGACGCAACGGCAGAGCGTCATGCTGCCCGCCTACACCGCCGCCAAGTCCATGGTGAACAGCGTGTCGAAGAACCTGTCGCTGGTACTGGCCAAGGACGAGATCCTGGTCAACGTCGTCTCGCCCGGCAGCATCGCTTCGGAGGCCCTGCTGGGCTGGGCCGACTCGGTGGGGGTGGACGGCACCGATCCCTACAAGCTGATGGCCGCCATCGACGAGCACTTCGGGCACCCCGCCCACCTGCCCCGCGCCGGGCTCCCCGGCGAGATCGGGCCCGTCGCGGCGTTCCTGGCCTCTCGGCGCAACTCCTACATGACGGGAGCCAACGTCAACGTGGACGGCGGCAGCGACTTCACCTAGCTTTCGTCTGACTCCGTCTGACCTCCAACAGATCCCAACCGAGGGGAGTACCTCATGGCAACGGCAAAGGACGCGCGGGAGTGGGCGCGCGGGGCTATCCGCGGGATCGGTGACTCGCTCTACACGCCGTTCAGCGGGGACGGCGGCGACGACATCGACTGGGCCGCCTACCGCACCTTGGTGCGGCACTGCGTGGGCGAGCTCGGGCACGAAATGCTCTGGTGTACCAGTGGTCTCGCGGAGTTCTGGGCGCTGACGCTCGACGAGCGCAAGCGCCTGCTCGAGGTCGCAATCGAAGAGGCGCGCGCCATCAACCCCGACGTGGTGATCCAGGCGTGCACATCGACGACGGCCGCGAAGGACTGCCTCGAGTTGACGCGACACGCGCAGGAGGCAGGCGCCGACATCGTGTACATCCAGACGCCGGTCATGGAGACCCATGGTGGTGAGGGCGTGCTGAACTTCTTCCGCTACATCGCCGGCCGCACCGACATCGCGCTTGGGATGTTCAATTCACCGTCCTCGGGCTACGTGCTGACCGCCGAAGAGAGCGCCCGCATCGCCGCCGAGATCCCCGCCGTGTGCGCCACCAAGGAGGGCGCGTTCCGCCCAGGCAACAGTCGGGTGTTGCACGAACTCTCTCCGGAACTTCTGATCTGGGAATGCGATACCACCGTCTACCGAGCCGGCTGGCTGCGTGACGGCATCGTCTGTGCCGCCCAACTGGGTACCGCCGGTTACCTCTTCGAAACGCCGGGCCGTCGACTCTTCACCGAGTACTGGAACCTCGTCTGGGACGGAAAGCTCATCGAGGCAATGGATTACGCACGGGCGACTGGCATGGACCAGTTCGAGTTGGACCGGGGGCCCTGGTACACCTGCTATCCGGGCCGTCCGGACTACTTCACGCACTGGGGTGGCGCGTTCAAGTACGCCGCATCGGTGCTCGGATTGCCCATCGGTTCATACCCGCATTCTCGGCCACCGCAGGCAGTGTTACCCGACGCCGCCAAGACTCAGATTCGGGAGGCATACCGGCGTTTGGGGCTGCTCGAAGACTGATGCGGGAGGCCCCAAGCCGCCTTGCGGAAGGCTGTACCGATAGGTGTACAGTATGGATAAACATCCAGCCTGAAGCCGCTTTCGAGGGAGTCGACCAGTCGATGAGGTCGTGGCAGTGACCGTTTCCGATCAGAAGAGTCCGGTGTTGTTCGAACTCCGCGACAGCGGGGTTGCGGTGGTGACACTCAATCGACCCGAGCGCATGAACGCATGGGGCGGAGGACTGGCGGACGCGTTCTACCGGTGCATGGACCGGGCCGAGGCGGATCCCGCTGTGCGCGTCATCGTGCTGACCGGCAGCGGGCGTGCCTTTTGTGCGGGTGCCGACATGGGCGACGGCGGCGCCATCGGTGGGGCCACCGTCGGCGAAGACACCGACGTGACGAAGTTGGTCGGTGAACGTCATCCGCATTTCGTAACGGGCACGCGCAAGCCGATCGTCGCGGCCATCAACGGGGCGTGCGCAGGCATCGGGCTCACTCAGGCGCTGATGTGCGACATCCGCTTCGCCGCCGCGGGTGCCAAGTTCACCACTGCGTTCGCGCGGCGCGGGCTCATCGCCGAATACGGCATCTCGTGGATCTTGCCGCGCGTCGTCGGGTGGGGTGCCGCGCTCGACCTGTTGTTGAGCGGCCGCACGTTCCATGCCGAGGAGGCGAAGGAACTCGGCATGGTCAAGGAAGTGCTACCGCCCGACGAGTTGATGCCGCGCGTGCTCGCCTACGCCGAGGACATGGCGCGGAATTGCGCGCCGAGTGCGATGGCGGTGATCAAGCGACAGTTGTACGACGACGCCTTGCGAAACGTCCACGAGACGAGTGCCGATGCCGAGAAACTTATGCACGAGTCGATGCAACGGCCAGACTTCATCGAAGGCATCACTGCCTTCTTCGAGAAGAGACAGCCCAGTTTTCCGCCGCTGAAGGAGGCCACGCCATGACTGACCAGCGAGACACGGAGCGGATCGTGCATCCGGCTGAGCAGCGAGAAGCGGAGCGGATCGCGCATCCGGATCAGCCAAAGCCCCTGGACTACCAGGCGATCGACGCCGACAACCATTACTACGAACCGACCGACTCCTGCACCAGACACCTGCCGAAGGAGTTCAAACGTCGCGGTGTGCAGATGGTCGCCGACGGAAAGCGCACCCTGGCCGTCATGGGTGAGGTGGTCAACCACTTCATCCCCAACCCCACGTTCGACCCGATCATCGAACCGGGCTGCCTCGACCTGCTGTTCCGCGGTGAGATCCCCGAGGGGGTCGACCCGGCGTCACTGATGAAGGTCGACCGCATGGCCAACCATCCCGAGTACCAGAACCGTGATGCGCGGGTGAAGGTGCTGGACCGCCAGAACCTCGAGACCGTGTTCATGCTGCCGACGTTCGCCTGCGGTGTCGAGGAAGCCCTCAAGCACGACGTCGACGCGACCATGGCGACAGTGCACGCATTCAACCTCTGGCTCGACGAGGACTGGGGCTTCGACCGACCCGACCATCGCATCGTCTCGGCGCCGATCATCTCGCTCGCCGATCCGGAAAAGGCCGTCGAGGAGGTCGAGTTCGTCCTGGAGCGCGGGGCCAGGATGGTGCTGGTGCGGCCCGCGCCCGTGCCTGGAGTGCTCAAGCCGCGGTCGTTGGGCGATCCGCTTCACGATCCGGTGTGGGCGCGGCTGGCCGAGGCCGGTGTCCCGGTGGGCTTCCACCTGTCCGACAGCGGCTATCTGGCGGTCGCCGCACTGTGGGGCGGCAAGGGCACGTTCGAGGGGTTCGGCAAGAAGGATCCGCTCGACCAGATCCTGCTCGACGACCGGGCGATCCATGACTCGATGGCCTCGATGATCGTGCATCAGGTGTTCACCCGGCATCCGAAACTGAAGGTCGCGAGCATCGAGAACGGCTCCTACTTCGTGTACCGGTTGATCAAGCGACTGAAGAAGGCCGCCAACACTGCGCCGTACCACTTCAAGGAGGACCCGGTGGAGCAGCTGCGGAACAACGTCTGGATCGCGCCCTACTACGAGGACGACGTGAAGCTGCTCGCCGAGACCATCGGCGTCGACAAGATCCTGTTCGGCTCCGACTGGCCGCACGGGGAGGGGCTCGCGGATCCGATGACCTTCACTGCGGACATCCCTCAGTTCCCCGAGTTCAGTGCCGAAGACACCCGGAAGGTCATGCGGGACAACGCGCTCGACCTGCTGGGCGTGCACGTGCCGGCGTCCGCCTAGCCATGGGGGAGTGGACCATAGGCGACGTCGTCGACGCCATCGCCGACGTCATCCCCGAGCGCACCATGACGGTGTGTGGGGAGCGCAGGACCACCTACGGAGACATGGCCGCGCGTACCCGTCGGTTCGCGAACTACCTGGCCGACAAGGGGTTCGGCGCACATCATGAACGCGACGCGCTGGACAACTGGGAGTGCGGCCAGGATCGGATCGCGTTGGTGATGTACAACGACCAGTACCCGGAGCTGGTCGTCGGGTGTCTCAAGGCGCGCACCATTCCGGTGAATGTCAACCATCACTACACCCCGCGTGAAGTGGCCGACCTGCTGGACTACGTCAAGCCGAGAGCCGTCATCTACCACCGTGCGCTCGGCGCCAAGTTCGCCGACGTGCTGCCGTCCGCGAGTGCCGAACTGCTCATCGCGGTCGACGATGGCAGCGACGCCCCGGAGTTGCCAGGCGCGGTGTCGTTGGAAGATGCACTCGCGCAGGGTGATCCGGAACGCAGGATCGCCGCTTCTCCGGACGACCTCATCATGTACTGCACGGGCGGCACCACCGGCAGGCCCAAGGGCGTGTTGTGGCGCCAGAGTGACTCGTATGTGTCGTCGATGGTGGGAGCCGACCACTCCTCCGCCGTCGAGATCCACGAGAAGGTGCGGCGCAACGAGGGCGCCCCGTGGTTTGCGGTCTCGCCACTCATGCACGCCGCCGGCCTGTGGACCGTCTTCTCCGGGGCGCTCGCCGGGCTGCCCGTGGTGCTTTACGACGACAGGACGAAGTTCGATCCGCCCGCCGTGTGGCAGACCGCCGAGCGCGAGAAGGTCGGCCTGATGACCATGGTCGGCGATGCCTACGCCGCTCCGCTGATCGAAGAGCTCAATCGTTCCGACTATGAGTTGTCGTCGCTCTATGCCATCGGAACCGGCGGCGCGGCAACCAATCCCAAGCACGTGGGCGCACTGTTGGAGAAGCTCCCGCAGCTCACCATCATCAACGGCTACGGGTCGTCGGAGACCGGGAACATGGGCTTCGGCCACAACCAACGCGGGTCCCACCGCGAGACGTTCGATCTGCGGGAAGGGGGCACCGTGGCGTCCGACGACATGACGCGGTTCCTCTCGCCTGGGGACACCGAAGTCGGGTGGGTCGTGCGGACCGGGCGGATTCCGCTGGGGTACTTCGACGATGCCGATGCCACTCGCAAGACCTTCCCGGTCATCGAAGGTCAGCGCGTGGTCGTCTCGGGCGATCGCGCCTCGTTGGAGGCCGACGGGACGCTGCGCCTGTTCGGCCGAGACTCACTGGTGGTCAACACCGGCGGCGAGAAGGTCTTCGTCGAAGAGGTCGAAGGGGTGCTGCGTGCGCACCCAGGTGTGGTCGACGCGCTGGTGGTTGGCCGCGAAAGCGAGCGGTGGGGCCAGGAGATCGTGGCGCTCGTCGAAACCCATCCGGGCGAAACGGTCGAACCCGAGTCGCTGAAGGCCGCCTGCACTGAGCACCTCGCGCGGTTCAAGGCACCCAAGGAGATCGTCTTCGTCGACAAGGTGCGCAGGCTCGGCAACGGCAAGGCCGACTACCGATGGGCGAAGAGCGAAGCTACCCGGCGCGCGACACTGTCGAGCTGACACCGAGGAATTCCATGACTTACAAAGCGATCCGGGCCATCGATTGCCTGGTCAACGTCCACTTCGGCGAGACCGCCAAACAGCCCGAGTTCATGCTGAAGGTGCGCGACGACTACTTCAAGGGGCCGAAGTCGCTGTACGACCAGGTCGAGTTGCCCGCGTTGCTCGACGAGATGGACGAGCACGGCGTCGTCAAGGCCATCCTGATGGACAACCTCGTCAAGCCGTCGGTGACGGCGCGGAAGTTCGTCGACGAACGGCCCGACAGGTTCAGTCTGGCGGTGGGCGGCATCAACTTGCTGCGCCCGGTGCCGGCGCTGCGCGAACTGGCGGCGCTGACGGCAGACCTGCCGGTGACGTATGTCGCGGTGGGGCCGAGCTTTTGGGGTGACGGCATGTATCCGCCCAGCGACGCCGTCTACTACCCGCTCTATGCAAAGTGCGCCGAGCTCGAACTGCCGCTGTGCATCAACACGGGGCTGCCCGGTCCGCCGATCCCCGGCGAGGTGCAGAACCCGATCCACCTGGACCGGGTGTGCGTGCGCTTCCCCGAGGTGAAGCTGTGCATGATCCACGGCGCAGACCCGTGGTGGGACGTGGCCATCCGCCTGCTGATCAAGTACCAGAACCTGCGCATCATGACGTCGGCCTGGTCGCCGAAGCGGTTGCCGGAGAGCCTGTTGCACTACATGCGCACGCGAGGCAAGGACAAGGTCATCTTTGCGTCGGACTGGCCGGTGCTCCGTCAGAGTCGCGTAGTGCCCGAGGCACTCGCGCTGGATCTGCCGCCCGACGTGCTCGACAACTATCTCCACAACAACGCCGAGGCGTTCTTCTTCGGCAAGGGCGAGACGGCCCCGGAAAGGTACTAATCATGGACCGCTATGAACTTCGCAGGGTCGACTACAGCCTGACCGGCGACCACGCCGACCTCCAGGCGGCCTACCAGAAGTTCTTCAAGACCAATTGCTCGATCGACGTGGTCCGGGCAGCGGAGGCCACCGGGTTCGACAAGGGCCTGTGGGAGCGGTTGTGCGCCACGGGTGCCACCACGATGGCGCTGCCCGAGGCGGTCGGCGGAGACGGCGCGACGATGGTCGACCTGACCCTGGTCGCCGAGGAGCTCGGCCGCGTGCTTGCGCCGGTGCCGTGGCTCGAGCACGTCTGCGCCGCAAGGCTGCTCGCGCGACTCGGTGCGCTCGACGGCGACACGGCGGGTGTCGTCACGGGCGAACGGATCGCTGGACTGGATCTTCGCGAGACGAGCACCGCCGGGCCGCGGCTGATCTCGAATGGATCGATCGCCGATCACATCGTCGTCCGCGACGGCGACGACGTCGTCCTGCTGACGTTCGACACCCGGCCCGAGGTGGTCGACAACATCGGCAAGCTGCCGATGGCGTGGATCGACCCGGCCGCCGCCAACGCCCGAACGGTGCTGGGCAGCGGTGCGCGGGCACTCGCGGACTACCAACTGGCACTAGATGAATGGCGGCTGTTGACCGCCGCTGCGATCGTCGGCCTCGTCGAAGAGACGATGACCATCGCCGCGGAGTTCGCAAAGACCCGTTATACCCTCGGGGTGCCCATCTCGACACTGCAGGGCATCTCCCATCCGCTGGCCAACATGGCGATCACCGTGCAGGGCGGCCGCGCGCTGGCCCGACGCGCCGCCTGGTATCTGGACAACGAACCCGGCGAACGGCCAGAACTCGGCCCGTCGGCGTTCGTCTTCATGTCCGAGGAGGCCGCCAAGGCCGCCACCATGGCCGTGCACATTCAGGGCGGCCTTGGCGTTTCCGAGGAAGCGCCCGCGACGGCGTACCTGGTCCGGGCCCGCGGGTGGCCGTTGGCCGGAGGCGATCCCGGTGAGACCACGAAACGAATCGGCCGCATCGTGTCCGCGCGCGAAAGCCAGTAGGAGGCAACGACCATGGACTTCTCACGGGTGCAACTGTCCGACGACGACCAGGCGTTCCTCGACGAGGCGCGGGCCTTCCTCGCCGAACAAGTCACCGAGGACGTGATCCGCCGCGACCGGGAGACCGGTGACAACTTCGACGAGGGCGTCCACCTGGCGCTGGGGGCCGCCGGCTATCTCCACGGCGAATGGCACACCGAGGACGACGGCGGCTTCTCCCGCGTGCGACGCCGGCTCTGGGAGTTGGAGAAGCGCCGCTCCCACGTGCCCTGGGTGACGATGGGCACGACGTCCATGGTGGCCAAGACGGTGGCCGCGTTCGGTTCACCCGAACTCCGCGACGAAGTGCTACCCCAGGTGTTCAGCGGGCACGCGCGCCTGTGCCTCGGCTACACCGAGCCCGAGGGCGGCTCGGACATCGCGACGTGCAAGACGCGGGCGGTGCGCGACGGGGACCACTGGGTCATCAACGGCTCCAAGATGTTCACCACCGGCGCACACAACTGCCAGTACGTCTTCCTGATCACCAACACCGACCCCGACGCCCCGAAGCACAAGAGCATCACCATGTTCCTGGTGCCGTTGGACACGCCGGGCATCGAGATCCAGGGCATCCGGACCGTCGATGGCGATCGCACCAACATCGTCTACTACACCGACGTGCGCGTCGACGACAAGTACCGACTCGGTGAGGTCAACGGCGGCTGGACCGTGCTGCGTGGCCCGCTCGATGCCGAGCACGGCGCCGTTGACGCCGGCGCCGACGGGCTACAGGACGTGGCCATCATGATGCACCAGGGTGAGTTCATGGTGAAGGCGTGCGACGTCGCGGCTAAGGTAGTCGGTACGCCAGATATCAACGGGCGCAAGGCCATCGACGACGACTCGGTGGCCTACCGGTTGGGCCGCAGCGTCGCGCGCATGGAGGTGGCGATCAGCACGCCGAACATCTTCGGCCGGGTGGCGCTGGCGCAGAGCATGCGCGACGTGTCGCCGGACCTGATGGACATCCTGGGAACTGCGTCGACCCTGCCGGTGGGTACGGAGGGCGCCGCCGACGACGGGGCAGCCGAGTACGTGTACCGGTTCGCACCGCTGGTGGGCATCTACGGCGGCACGCTCGAGGTGTTCCGCAACATGATCGCCCAGCACGTGCTCGGACTGGGCAAGCCCAACTACTCGCCGCCGAAGAAGGCGTCGTGACGTCGCGGGTCGTCCAGTGGACGACGGGCAACGTCGGCAAGCAGTCCGTCGCGGCGATCGCCGCGCACCCCGACCTCGAACTGATCGGATGCTTCGCGTGGTCGCCCGACAAGGCCGGCCGTGACGTCGGCGAGCTGTGCGGACTCGCGCCCATCGGCGTCGCCGCCACCAACGACGTCGATGCCCTTTTGGCGCTGAAGCCGGATTGCGTTGTCTACAATCCGATGTGGATCGACGTCGATGAGTTGGTTCGCATTCTGGAGTCCGGGGTCAACGTCGTGTCCACCGCGGCCTTCATCACCGGTCACTCCCTCGGCGACGAGCGTCGTGGCCGGCTCGTCGAGGCGTGTGAGCGCGGTGGATCGTCGATCTTCGGATCCGGCATCAACCCCGGCTTCGTCAACCTGCTGGCGATCGTCGCCGCGGGCGGATGCGAGCGGATCGACAAGGTCACCGTGATCGAGGAAGCCGACATCAGCGGCTACGACTCACCCGCCACCGAGATCCCCGTCGGCTTCTCGCATCCCATCGACCACCCCGGCCTGCTCGAAATGACGACCAACGCCACCGACGTGTTCATCGACGCCGTGCACCTGCTCGGTGACGTGCTTGGCGTCGAGTTCGACGAGGTGGTCTGTGAGGCCGAGTACGCGAAGACGACCGCTGACGTCGACCTCGGCTCCTGGACCATCAAGGCGGGCCACGTCGCTGGAATCAAGTTCAGTTGGCACGGAAAGGTCAACGGGCGCAGCATCGTCGAGCTTCGTTTCGTGTGGCGCAAGGGTCAGACGCTTGAGCCCGACTGGCCGATCGACACCGGTCACCGCATCAAGGTCGACGGTTGTCCCAACATCGACCTGAAGCTCGACATCACGCCGCCCCCCGACTTCAAGGGCACGACGATGAAGGACTTCATGCGGTTGCCGATGATCCTCACGTCGATGCCCGCCATCAACGCCATCCCCAAGGTAGTGGCGGCGGCGCCCGGCATCGTCACCTACGCCGACATCCTACCGCTGCCAAGGGGTTTGGCCTCACTCTAGTCGTCTTTCCGGCGAGCGTGCGTGTCTGTACGCGACACGCCAGGTGCCTACCGGACGAGCGCGCACGCTCGCGCCAGGCGTAACGCGTTAGAGCTGGGCCATCGCCGGCGGGTTGACCGCCTCGGGATCGGGGTTGGCGATCGGCAACCCCATGAACCGCCGTGCGTTGTCCCCCATGAAGTCGTAGGTGCGGCGGGTGTCCATGCCCTCGGCGTACTTCCAGAACCCCTTCGGTTCGGCCAGCCCCTCGGGATGCGGGTAGTCCGATCCGAACAGCACCTTGTCCCATCCGACGGTGTTCACCACGTCGGACACGCAGCCCTCCCAGAACGGGCTGACCCAGATGTTGCGCCGGAAGACGTCGTGCGGATGCTCGGGGAAGTTCTGCGGCATCTTCTTCTGCAGTTCTTCGAAGTCGTTGAACAGCGGGAAGATCCAGCCGCTCCCGTTCTCGACACTGGCGATGCGCAACTTCGGGAAACGGGTGAGCGTGCCATGGCAGATCAACGCGGTGATCATGTCGGCGATCTCGCGATGACCGAGCACCATCCAGCGGAATGCGCTCTGCGCCATGAAGTTCGCGGTGTACGGCGGCTCCCACTTGCCGACGTAGTCGTCGAGCGGCGGGTAGCTGGCATGCAGCACGATGGGCAGTCCGGCGGCCTCGACGTCGCGCCAGAACGGGTCGAACTCCGGCAGCGCGGGGGAGCGCCAGCCGTGCAGGCCGTTGACCGGGCCAGGTTTGATGAGCGCGACCTTGGCCCCGTTGTCCAGGATGTACTCGAGCTCGCGCTGGGCGGCGCCCACCTCGCACAGGTTGAGTATCGGGGTGGAGAACACGCGGCCCTGGTAGTCGTACGACCAGTGTTCTGCCATCCACACGTTGAGCGCGTGAATGATGGCCAACTGCAGCTGCGGGTCGTCGGCCGCGGAGTGTTCGACCAGGCTGCCCAGCGTCGGGTAGTTCAGCGCCTCGACCACGCCCTGGCGGTCGAGCTCGGCGACCCGGTCCTCGGGATTGCGGGTAGCGGCGGGCGCCTCGATGGCCTTGCCCTGCATCTCGCGTAGCGTCTGGCCCTCGGTGTTCTCGCCGGCGAAGAACTTCTCGTGCGCACCGGGCGCCGCGACCCGCTCGAACGTCGGGTTCGGGATGAAGTCGGTCACCTTGTTGTTGATGACGATCCGCGTCTGCTTGCCGATCTGGGCGTACTGCACGGCGCGCTTGTACTGGTCGGGCAGGTACTTCGTCAGCGCGTCGCCGGTCTCGTACATGTGCTGGTCGGCGTCGAACACGGGGGCATCACGAAACTGGGGAGTGGACTGAGTCATGTCAGTGGTCGACCTTTCTTCCGCGAGCAGACATAAACTTCCCTGAAATCCGCCGTTTCGGGGGACTTTACGTCTGCTCGCCAGGTTTCTAACGCGTGACGATGGTGGCGCCCGCGGTGCCGGGGGCGCCGTAGAGCTGAGCGAAGCCGACGCGCGGCTCCCCGGACACCTGACGGTCACCGGCTTCGCCGCGAAGCTGCTTGACGAGTTCGTGTATCTGGCGCAGGCCGGACGCACCGATCGGTTCGCCGTTCGCGATCAGACCGCCATCGGTGTTGACGGGCATCGAGCCGGTGATCTCGGTGGCCCCGTCGGCGAGCAACTTCTCCTGGTCGCCGTCCGCGCAGAAGCCGCACTCCGCCATGTGGATGACCTCGGCGCCCGCGTCGGTGTCCTGCAACTGGATGACATCGACGTCTTCGGGTGCCACGCCGGCCTTCTCGAATGCGGCGCGGGCGGCGAAGACCGTGGGCGCCGCGACGTCCTCGACCGGAGCGAACGTGGTGTTGACCTCCCAGGCGCCGTAGGTGCGGGTGCGGATCTCCACGGCGCGCAAGAACACCGGCTTGTCGGTGTAACGATGCGCGATGTCGGCGCGGCACATCACGACTGCCGCCGCGCCTTCATCGGGCGCGCAGAACATGTACTGGGTCAGCGGATAGTTCAGCATCGTCGAGTTCAGGATCTCGTCCTCGGAGATCGGCTTGCGGCGGAAGGCATTCGGATTGAGCGCACCGTTGCGGAAGTTCTTGGCGGCCACCTTGGCCAGGGTCTGCTGCGAGATACCGTGTTCGTGCAGGTAGCGGTTGGCCTTCATGCCGAAGAACTGCGTGGTCAGGTACTGACCGTTCTCCGCGTACCACCGCGGCATGCCCACCAGCGCGGGATCCTCGGTGAAGGCGCCGCGCGGGTGCTTGTCCAACCCGACGGCGATGCCGATGTCGTAGTCGCCCAAGCGGATTCCGTCTGCACATGACTTTGCCGCGCTGGCCGCGGTGGCGCAGGCGTTGAACACGTTGGTGAACGGAATGCCCGTCAGCCCCACCATGCCCACGATCGCGTCGGGATTGGCCACGGTCCAGCTGCCTCCTGCCGCGGCGCCGATGTCACCCCACGAGACACCGGCGTCGGTCACGGCAACGTCGATCGCATCGACGCACATCTCAAGAGCGGACTTGCCCTCGAACCGTCCGAACGGGTGGATGCCGACCCCGATTATCGCGACGTCGTAGGTCATTGGGTTGTCCTCCCTGTCTTCTGCTCTTCGCGCAAGCGTTCATCGCCGACCGGCTCGAACGCGAAGGTGACGATCTCGTTGCCCTCGGCGTCGGTGGCGAACGGGATCATCGTCAGTTCGACCTCCATGCCGAACGTCAGCTTCTCGGGGTCGCGCTCGGTCAGCCGACCCTCGACGCGCACGACGTCACCCAGCTGCACGAGCCCGACCCCGAACGGGGCGAAGTCCTTGCCGGCGGGTCCGACGTAGGGCGCACCGGTCGGAAAGCCCTGCGTGGTCCAGGCGACGACGGTGCCGCGCCGCGGCAGCAGGGCGTCCGACATGTCGGCCTTGCTGCACCTGGGGCAGTTGGACTGCCGTGGGAACACGGTGGCTCCGCACGCACCGCATGCACTGCCGATCAGCTGCGGGTTCTCGTCGGGCCACGTGGAGATGCCAGGGTCGATCGCCTTCTGCATCAATCGTCCTCCGTGGGTCGAATCGGGCATATCAACTGTAACCTTTACAGTAACCTAGTACCGGTGATCGATCACAAGCCGACCTTCTGTCGCATCTGCGAGCCCTTGTGCGGCATGGTGGCCACCGTCGAGGACGGTCGGCTGGTCGCGTTGCGGCCCGACAAGGACCATCAGCTGTCGGCCGGGTTCGCCTGCCAGAAGGGCATCGCCTTCACCGAGGTGGTCAACGATCCCGACCGCGTGCTGACCCCGTTGCGGAAAGTTGGTGGGCAGGACCCGGGAAACGGCGCTGCCGACGCCTTCGAGCCGGTGTCCTGGGACGAGGCGATGGCCGACATCGCGGACCGGTGCAACGACATCCATCGCAGGCACGGATCCGGAGCCTTCGCCTGGTACATGGGCAACCCCGCGGCGTTCAGCTACTCGCACCTGTTCGGGGTGATGGCCTTCATCAAGGGCATCGGCCGCCACAGCCACTACTTCACCTCGTCCTCCCAGGACACCAGTAGCCGGTTGCTCGCCAGCCAGTTCCTCTACGGAACCCCCATGTCGGTTCCGATACCCGACCTGATGCGGACCGACCTGCTCGTCATGATGGGTGCGAATCCCGTTGTCTCCCATGGCAGTTTCCTGACCGCGCCGCGCATCAAGGATCGCATGCACGACGTCGTCAAGCGCGGCGGCCAGGTCGTCGTCATCGATCCGCGCCGGTCGGAGACCGCCGCACAGTTCGAATGGCTCGGCCTCGTTCCGGACAGCGACGCATACTTCCTGCTCTCGCTGCTGGAGGTCATGTTCACCGAGGGCATCGTCGACTTGGCGGCGGTCGCGGCGCAGGCGGACGGACTGGACTGGCTTCGCGCCCAGTGCGCGCCCTTCACTCCCGAGGACACCGAGGCGCACACCGGCGTTGCGCCAACCGCCGTCCGCGAGTTGGCGAGAGCGCTCGCGGCCACGCCGCGGGCCGCCGTCTACGGGCGCCTCGGCACGTGCGTGGGCAGGCAGGGCACGCTGACCACGTATCTCATCGACGCCGTCAACCTGGTCGCGGGCAACCTCGATCGCCCCGGCGGCAGCGTGTTCAGCACACTCGGCATCTCGGGGCAGCGCTGGGGGCTGATGGCGATGGGCGCGATGCTGCGCCGGTCCTACCGCCGCAAGCGCACCCGCGTCGGGGGATTCCGATCGGTCATCGCGGCGGAACCCGCGGCGCTGATGGCCAAGGAGATGTCGACCCCGGGCAAGCACCAGATCAAGGCGCTCTTCGTCAGCGCCGGCAACCCGGTGCTGTCGGTGCCGAACGGACTGGAGTTGGAGCAGGCGTTCGAGGGGCTGGACCTCTCCGTGGCCTTGGACTTCTACGTCACCGAGACCACCGCGCACTGCGACTACATCCTTCCGGTCACGACGATGTACGAGCGTGACGACTTCGCGCTGACCTTCCAGCAGTTCCAGGCCACCCCGTTCCGGCAGACGACCGAAGCGGTGGTCGATGCGCCGGGGGAGGCGCGCTCCGAATGGGACATCGTCGACGACCTGACGAGCCGGATGGGCGCGCGCACACCGGCCTTCGCGGCCCTTGCGGCGATGCGGAAGGTGCTTGGCACCTTCGGGCGCCGGCTCAGCCCCCGCGCCATCGCCGACGGCATGATCCGGCTGTCGGACGGGGGCGATCGCTATGGGCTGCGGCGCGGCGGCCTGACGTTCGACCGGCTCAGCGCCGAGCATCCGCACGGCGTGGTCGTCGCTCCCCACATCCGGACCGGAGTACTCGACGAGGTGGTGGTGTACCGCCATGGTCGGATTCGGTTGCGGCACGACGACATCGCCGCCGAGATCTCCGCCATGATCGGACGCGGGCAGCCTGCTGGCTTCCCGATGAGAATGATCGGGATGCGGGAGCCGCGGTCCGAGAACTCGTGGATGCACAACGCGCCGTTGCTGATGCGGGGCGAGCGGGTCCACCGCGCGCTGATGCACGACGACGACGCCGCGCAGCGCCGGATCGCCGACGGCGACACCGTGGAGGTCGAGCTCCCCGCACGGCCGGATCGCACTCCCGGTGGCGCTGACGCGCGACATCGTGCCTGGCACCATCGCCATTCCGCACGGGTGGGGGCACAAGGGCACTGGCGGGTGGCGGGTGGCCAACCGCGCGGGCGGGGTCAACGTCAATCAACTGATGTCGAGCGATCCGCGGGACGTCGAGGCCCTGGCTGGGATGTCTTGGCTCACGGGCGTACCGGTGCAGGTGGCGCCGACCGGCGCGGCACCCCGAGACGAGGCCGGTGACGACCGACAGTCCGAGGCCGTGGTGCCGCGGTAGCGCTGTCCCCGCTGCTGAATTGTAATACTGTAAGGTTTACCGTTGACAACCGCAGTTCGGCTGGCTGGAGATGAAAAGTGAGCGACGTCGCGCAGGAGCAGGCCACGCCAAGTGTCGAGGTCGGCAGGCGCGCCGCACGGAACGCCGAGCCGCGAATGCTCGTCGACGGCGAACTCGTCGCCGCGGAGTCCGGAGCGGAGTTCGACAACATCAGTCCGGCAACGGGTTTGGTGCTTGGCGTTACCGCGGCGGCCGGGCCAGGCGACATGGGTCGCGCGATCGGGGCCGCCAGACGTGCCTTCGACGAGACCGACTGGTCGACCAACGGTGCGCTGCGTCAGCGCTGCCTCGGCCAACTCCAGGACGCCATCGCCTCCGAGCGGGACGCGCTGCGCGAGGAGCTGATCGCCGAGGTCGGTTGCCCGGACATGACCATCGCCAGCGCACAGTTGGACTGGCCGCTCGCGGACTCGCTGCGTTACCCCGCAGGCCTTATCGACAGCTTCGAATGGGAACGCCCACTGGAGGGTGGTGGGCTGTTCGGCGAGCGCAACGTCCGCACGGTGGTGAAGGAACCGGTGGGTGTCGTCGGCGCCATCACTCCATCGAACTTCCCGATCGAGGTCATCCTCAACAAGCTGGGGCCCGCGCTGGCCACCGGCAACACCGTCGTGCTCAAGCCCGACCCCCATACCCCATGGAACGCAACCCGACTCGGCCGGCTGATCGCCGAGCACACCGACATCCCCGCGGGTGTGGTCAACGTCGTCCCCACCGACGCCAACGAGGTCGCCGAACTGCTCGCGACCGATCCGCGCGTCGACATGGTGTCCTTCACCGGATCCACCGCGGTCGGCAAGCTGTTGGTACGCCAAGGTGCGGAGACCATGAAGCGCACCTTCCTCGAACTCGGCGGGAAGTCGGCCCTCATCGTCACCGAGGACGTGAACCCAGCGAAGATCATCCCGAGCGCGGTCGGGGTCTGCGTGCACGCCGGGCAGGCCTGCGCGCTCACCACCCGCATGCTGATCCACCGCTCGCTGTTCGACGACGCCGTCGCTGGCGTCACCGCGGCGTTCGGCATCGTGCCCGTCGGAGACCCGGCCCTGCCGCAGACCCTGGTGGGGCCCGTCGTCAGCGCGGCCCAGAAGGAGCGCGTGCTCGCCGCGTGTGAACAGGCCAGGCGCGACGGAGCCGAGATCACCACGGGCGGAGGATCGTTCGACGACCTACCGGCCGCGCTCGCGGGTGGGTTCTACGTCCAGCCGACCGTGGTCGTCGGGTTGGACAACGACTCCGCGATCGCGCAGCAGGAGATCTTCGGGCCGGTGCTGGTGATCATGCCGTTCGACGACGACGACGAAGCGGTGCGGATCGCCAACGACAGCGTGTTCGGACTTGCGGGTGCGGTGCTGTCCGGGTCACTCGAACGCGGGAACGCGATCGCTCGTCGCATCCGGACCGGATCGATCGGCGTCAACGGCGGCATGTTCTACGGCGCCGACGCCCCGTTCGGCGGCTACAAGAGCAGCGGCATCGGCCGCCAGTGCGGCATCGAGGGATTTCAGCAGTACCTGGAAACGAAGACCATCGCCCACCGGGTGCCCCGGCAGGCTTAGTGCGAGGGACACGACCCAATGGGCAAGCTGGACAACAAGTTCGCCGTCGTATCGGGCGCAGCGCGTGGACAAGGTCGGTCACATGCGGTGAATCTGGCCGCCGAGGGTGCGCACATCATCGCCCTCGACATCTGCGCCGACCTCGAGGGCAACACGTACCCGTTGTCCCGACCGGAGGACCTCGACGAGACGGCCCGCATGGTCGAGAAGGAAGCCGTGCGGTGCCACACCGCGATCGTCGACGTCCGCGAGCGTGGCGCGGTGTGGAAGGCGATCGCCGACGGCGTGGCCGAACTGGGCGGCTTGGACATCGTGGTCGCCAATGCGGGAATCTGCGCCATGGGCAAGGGGCAGACCATCCAATCGTGGTCGGACACGATCGACACCGACCTGGTCGGCGTGTTCAACGTGATCCAGGCCAGTCTCCCGCACATCAGCGACGGTGGCTCGATCATCGCGACGGGATCGCTTGCGGCCCAACTGGGTAGCGCCACCAATCAGGGTCCGGGCGGCTCGGCGTACAGTCTCGCCAAGCAGATCGTCGCACGCTACGTGAACGACCTGTCGATCCAGCTGGCCAAGCGGATGATCCGCGTCAACGCCGTCCATCCCACCAACGTCAACACCGACATGCTCCACAACGAGGGCATGTACAAGGTGTTCCGACCCGACCTCGATGCGCCCAGCCGCGAGGACGCCGAGCTGTCGTTCCCGATGATGCAGGCGATGCCGGTGCCGTGGATCGAGCCGCAGGACGTCTCCGATGCGGTGGTGTTCCTGGCCAGCGATCAGTCGCGTTACATCACCGGCACGCAACTGCGCATCGACGCCGGCGGGTACGTGAAGTCGAAGCCCTGGAAGGGGTAGGCGTTGTCGCCCAACGTGCGGTGGGGCGGAAATCGAGCCCAGCCTCCGCCCTCAACGCACGTTCGGCGACACGGGGCGAGAGTCAGGCCGCGTCGAAGGTCACCGGGAGCACGTTGGGGGAGCGGAACGGCTGGCCGTGGATGTGCGGGTCGCCTTCGTCCAGCAGCGTGATGTTCTTCAGCCGGGTGAGCAGACACTCCACCGCTACCCGAGTCTCCAAGCGCGCCAGGTGAAGTCCCAGGCACGTGTGCTCGCCCGCGGCGAAGGTGATGTGCGGCGTGCGCTTGCGGAAGATGTCGAACTCCTCCGGGCGGTCCCACCGTGACTCGTCGCGGTTCGCCGAACCCATGCACACGTCGATCACCGAGTCCTTGGGGATCTCGATGCCGTCGAGTTCGGTGTCCTCGCTGGCGAAGCGCTGCACCGTCGTGAGAGGCGTCTCGAACCTGAGCCCCTCCTCGATGGCGGGGCCGATGAGCTCGTGGTCGTCCTGCACCGCGGCGAACTGCTTCGGGTGGGTGAGCAGCAGGTACAGCAGGTTGCCCGACGACCGGTAGGTGGTCTCGAGGCCCGCGGGCAGGAGCAGCCGCAGGAACGAGTAGATGGCCTCGTCGGAGAGCTTCTCGCCGTCGATCTCGGCGGTGACGAGGTCGCCGATGATGTCCTCGGTGGGGTTGTTCTTCCGAGCACTCATCTGTTCCAGGAAGTAATCCTTCAGCGCCGCAGACGCTTCGAACGCCTGCTTGTACTTGACGGTGTAGCTGATGAGGTCGACGGCCCACTTGCGGAACATGGGCAGATCTTCTTCGGGCAGCCCCAGCAGCTTCGCGATCACGCGGGTGGGGAATTCGAACGTGAAGTCCTTGATCAGATCCGTGCGACCGTCGGCGACGAACTCGTCGATGAGGCCGTTGACGACGGGCCGCACGATCTCGGGCTCCCACCGCACCAGCGACCTCGACTTGAAGGCCGCCGAAACCAGATTCCGGTGGGCCCGGTGCTCGGCTCCACCCATGGCCAGAATGGTCGGCCCGATGAAGACGCCGATGGTGGCGTCGTACATCGCGGAGTTGAAGGTCTTGCCGTCTCGGTACACCGAGTTGACCGCGTCGAACGACATGGCGGCGTAGCACTGCTTGGGGCGGAACTGTTCGGGCGTCTTGGAGTAGTCCATGACCGTGCCCTCGAAGACACCGTTCTGCGCTCGCTTCTGCGCGAAGAAGGGGTAGGGGTCGCGGTGCAGGCTGGCCCGGTCGAACGGCTGCTGGCCGACGTTCTGTACCTCGGTGTCCACCACAGCTCTCCCACGCGTCGCCAAGCCCCGGGGACGGCGTTGCCGCACGTCCGTACTGTAAAGATTACAGTATCTTATCTGCGCTGCCCAGATCGTGAAAGCGGCCTGGTTCGACGCCGTTTCCGAGATGCTACCGTGACCCTTACCGGAGGGTGTCCTACTCGCCGGTCGACGATGACGGCGGTGGGGCGATGAGTACAACGGATCAACACGTCGACGAGGCCGTCGGTGCCGAGCAGCCGGCGTTGCGCGCGACGCTGGAGCGCCAGCGCCGGGCGTTCGTGTCCGACGGCCCGCCCAGTGTCGAGCTGCGACGCAACCGCATCGACCGGCTACTGGCGTTGGTACTCGACAACACCGATGCGTTCGTCGACGCCATGGCGGACGACTTCGGCACCCGATCCAGGGCGGCGACGCTGTTCACCGAAGTGGTCGGCATGATCCCGGTGATCGAGCACACGCGCGCGCACGTCGCGGAGTGGATGTCGGCCACCAAGCTGATGCGCGCGGCACGCGTCTTCGGGCTGCGCGCCGAAGTCGAGGCCACCCCGCTCGGCGTCGTGGGAATCATCGGCCCGTGGAACTTTCCGCTGAACCTGGTGGTGCTGCCCGCGGCGGCGGCCTTCGCGGCGGGCAACCGGGTGATGATCAAGATGTCCGAGATCACCTCGCACACTGCCGAATTGATGGCAGCCACCGCGCCGAAGTACTTCAGCCCGGACGAACTCGTCGTCGTCACCGGTGGCCCGGACGTTGCGGCCGAGTTCGCGACGCTGCCGTTCGACCATTTGTTCTTCACCGGCTCGCCGTCGATCGGCGCCCTCGTCCAACGCGCGGCTGCGGAACACCTGGTACCCGTGACGTTGGAACTCGGCGGCAAGAACCCCGTCGTCGTGGCACCCGACGCCGACGTCCGCCGGTCGGCGACGCGCATCGCCCAGGCCAGAATGGTCAACGGCGGACAGGTCTGCGTCTGTCCGGACTACGTCTTCGTGCCCGAAGGCCGGTTGAACGAGTTCGTCGACGCCGCACGGGACACCCTGCGCGGCATGTTTCCCACCATCGTGTCCAACCCCGACTACTGCTCGTCGGTCAACGAGGCCAACTTCGACCGCGTGGTGGAGCTGATCGACGACGCGCGGACCTGCGGCGCCCAGGTGGAGACCGTTGCGCCGGCAGGAGAGTCGTTGCCGGACCGGGCCACCCGCAAGATCGCGCCGACCATCGTCCAGGGTGTCGACGACCGGATGAAGATCGCCAGCGACGAGGTCTTCGGTCCCGTGCTGGTCGTGATGGGCTACGGGCAACTGGGCGATGCCATCGACTACGTCAACGCGCGGCCGGCCCCGCTGGTGGCCTACTGGTACGGACCCGACGGCGAGCACTTCCGCAACTTCGTCCGCAACACCCGTAGCGGCGGGGTGGCGCGAAACGACTTCGCGGCCCAGATGATTCCGTCGGCGGCGCCGTTCGGCGGAGTCGGTCGCAGCGGCATGGGCGCCTATCACGGGAAGGCGGGCTTCGACACCTTCAGCCATCAACGGTCCGTCGTCGGCAGCGACCTGCCGTTCAGCATCACGGGTTCCGCCTCGCCGCCGTTCACCCGGCCGATGAAGGCCTACGCCGACTTCTCGTTGCGCATGGCGCGCAGTCGGAACCGGCGGCGGTTGAAGTCGAACGGCCTCTAGGTGCTGGCCTGCTCGCGGGCCCAACGGTAGTCGGCCTTGCCCGCCGGGCTGCGCTCGATCACGGGGCGGAACACGACGGCCTTGGGTAACTTGTAGCGCGCCAACGAATTTGCCGCATGGGCGATCAACTCGTCCGCCTCGACCGTGGCGCCGTCGGCCAGCGCGACCACCGCCACGACCTCCTGGCCCCAGCGTTCGCTCGGCCGTCCGGCGACCACCACGTCGGCGACCGCCGGGTGCGCCGCGATGGCCGTCTCGACCTCCTCGGCGAAGATCTTCTCGCCACCGGAGTTGATGGTCACCGAGTCGCGTCCGAGCAGTTCGACGGCGTCCGCCTCGAGGTGCCGCGCCCGGTCACCCGGCACCGAGTAGCGCACCCCGCCCACGACGGGGAACGTCGCCGCAGTCTTGACGGCGTCGCCCTTGTAACCCAGTGGTACGTAGCCCCGTTGGCCCAACCAGCCGATGCCGTCGTGTCCGGGTTCGAGCACGCTGCCCAGGTCCTCGGACACCACGACGGTGTCGGGTCCCGGTTTGAAGCGTCCGGTCGACACCGCGCCGGGAGCCGACATGTGCGACATCTGGGCGCCGGTCTCCGACGACCCCACCCCATCGACGACGACCAGTCCGGGCTTGGCCTCGATCAGCCGCTGCTTGGTGGTCGGGGTCAGCAGCGCGCCGCCGTTGGCGACGGCCGCCAGCGGCGTGGTGCCCGCCCGCTCGATGGCCGCGGCGAGCGGCCTGGCCATGGCGTCGCCGACCACGGTCGCGACCGTGACCTGCTCGCGCTCGATGGTCGCAACCACCTCGTCGGCGTCGAGATGGTCGACCACCGTGGCGAACACGACCGTCTGCCCCGTGGTCATCGCCGTCATGACGCCCCACTGCGCCGCGCCGTGGATCAGCGGCGGCAGGATCATCAACCTGCTGCCAGGCCCGGCAGCGGCCCGCTCGGCGAGCGCCTCGTAGGTGTCGATGACGCTGCCGTCGAACAGGTTCCGTCCTCCGAACGACGTGACGAAGATGTCGTGCTGGCGCCACAGCACGCCCTTCGGCATTCCCGTGGTCCCGCCCGTGTACAGCACGTACAGGTCGTCGGGGGAGGGCTCGACGGGCGGCGGTTCCGGCGCGCTGGACGCCAGCGCCTCCTCGTAGTCGACGGCGCCGTCGAGGAGTTCGTTGCCCGAGTCGTCGGCGATCTGGATGAGCACCTTCAACTGCGGCAGGTCGGGCAGGATCTCGGCGACGCGCGGTGCGAAGGCGGCGTGGTAGACCAGCGCGGTGGCGCCGGCATCGGCCAGCAGGTACTGCAGTTCGTTCTTGACGTAGCGGTAGTTGACGTTGAACGGCGCGACACGGGCGCGGAACGAACCTAGCAGCGCCTCGACGAATTCGTTTCCGTTGTAGGCGTAGATGCCGAGCAGGTCCTGGCCGACCTCGTGGCCCGCCAGGTCCGCTCGCGCGGTGTGACAGCCGAGTCCGCGCGAATGCAGGTAGGAGGCCAGCCGGTTGGACCGGTCGACGACGTCGGCGTACGTGTAGCGCCGGTCGCCCTGTACGAGTAGCACCCGGTCGGGGATGGTCGTCGCGACGGCGTCGAGCGCGGCGGGAACGGTGAATTGCATTGCGGTCCTTGAAATCGTCGAGGCGGTCAGGGTTGGTGCGGGAGCAGCTTGATCATGAGCCCGTTGGCCTCGCTCAGCACCGTGCCGTCGGCGTCGGTCATGGTGGCGGTGATGAACGCCTTGCGTCCGTCGATGCGGTCGATGCGGCCTCGCGAGATCAGCGGCTGGTCGATCGGCGTGACGGCGCGGTAGTCGACGTGCAGGTACGCCGTGCGGCTGATGGGACGCCCGGCGGCCGACACGATCATGCCGAAGTGCCAGTCGTAGAACAGCGGGATGACCCCGCCGTGCACGGCCATGTTGCCGCCCACGTGAAAGCGGCTGAATTGGCCCTCCATGATGACGCCGTCCGCGCCGTACTCGGTGAAGGTCCACGGCGGGATCAGCGGGTGGCCGAGCCCCGGCAGCTTGGAGGCCCGACCCGCAGGGGCCTGTCCGTCGGGCACCTGATGCGGTTCCAGTGTGTCGCAGGCCCGTTCGATGGCCTCGGTCGCCGCGATCCAGGACGCGTCGTCCGGGTTCGTCGACACGGCCAGATCCTGCAGGCGGCGCACCGCGGCGGTGAACCGCTCGAGTTCCGGGGGTGCGTCGACGGGCTTGAGCTCCGGGAAGCCACGGGTCTCCGTCACGCTGCCTGCCACGTCGCGATGAGCTCGTCGGTGGTGGTGACCGTGGAGAGCAGGGAAAGGCTGTTGTCGATGACGGCGGCGCCGTACTCGGCGGGGAAGCCCGCCACGGCATCGCGGGGAAGCACCACGGTGTACGCGGCGTTGACCGCGTCCATGACGAGGTTGGGGATCGCGACGTTCAGCGATACGCCGACCGCGACGATCGTGGTGACGCCGAGGTTGCGCAGGATCGCGTCGAGGTCGGTGCCGCCCATCGGGCCGAGCCCGTGCCAGCGCGACAGCACGAGATCGGTTGGGGCAGGACCGAGTTCGGGCAGCAGGGTCGCTCCCTCACTCCCGGGGGTGATGTCGACTCCCTTGGCGCCGCCTGCGAACAGTCGTGCGTTGTGGTTGGCGCCCTGCCCGTCCGGTCTGCGCTGCACCAGGCAGTGCACGATCCGCACGCCTGCGTCGCGGGCGGCGGGCAGCAGCCGCACGATGTTGGGCAGCGCCTCGCGGCGGGCCTCCGCGGCCAGCACCGCAAGCCCCGCGTTCGGGCCCATCACCGCGCCCTGGCACTCCTGGGTGACGATCGCCGTGTGGGCGGGCGTGACGAGCTCGCTGAGTCGGGGCCTCATGCCGAACTGGAAACGCTCGACGGAGCCGCGGTGGTGGTACCGCCGTCCGGCGAGGTGTCGTTGGGTGAGTTGGTGGGCGAGGTGTCGTTGGGTGGGCTGGTGGGCGAGGTGTCGTTGGGTGGGCTGGTGGGCGAAGTGTCGTTGGGTGGGTGGTGGGCGAAGCGTGAACTGCGTTGCCCACTTCCGAAGCGCCATATATGGTTTCGCGTCGACCCGGGAGAGCGCTGGGTGCTCGACGTACTTCTGGTAGCGCCAGATCTCCAGGTCGTCCCAGACGGTGACCAGGAATTGCTTCTCGATGCGCTTGCGGACGGCGTCCGGCGGCACGTCGGACTCATCGCCGGGCACCCGTGGTTCCCAGATGGAATAGAACATGTTCGAGACCTCGTCATCGACCGGTGTGCAGGCGAAGATCAGCCGGTGATTCGACTGCCCCTCGAACACGCTGATGGCGCCGCCCAGGCCGAACATGTTGCTGTGGATCCGCAGCGCCATCTGGTCGGGATCGGCGCTATCGGCGACCGGCCAGCCAGTGAGGAAGCGCCATTCCTGGTCGACGATGTTCCACTCCAGCAGCTTCGGGGTCACGGTGGCACGGTGTACGTACTGAAAGTGTGCGCTGTCGGGACCGTTCTCCGCGACGATCTGAGGGTGTACCGGTTCGTTCTCGGCGAGCCGGGAGAACTCCGGATACGGCCGGTAGTAGGCCTTCGGGTCCGTTTCGTACTGGGGGAAGGACTTGAAGATGTCCGGCATGTCCCACTGCGGTTCCAAGCCGAGAGGGTGATGCCAGATGAACACGCAGTCGTACTGTTCCATCACGGGGTACACGCGTAGATGCAACCCGCGGTTGGGCCGGTCGGGTTGATACGGGATGTAGGTGTTGTTGCCGTCGGGACCCCACCGCCAGCCGTGGAAGGGGCATTCGACGCAGTCGCCGACCACCTTGCCGCCGTGCCCGAGGTGTGCCCCGAGGTGCTTGCAGTGCGCCTCCATGACGTGCAGAGCGCCGGATTCGTCGCGGTAGCCGACCAGGTCCTCGCCGAAGTACTTCAACGCCTTGGTCTCACCGACGGGGAACTCCGGCGACCAGCCGATCATGAACCAGCCGGTGACCTTCCAGGTGAACGGGACCTTCACGGATACGTCGCCTTCCGCGGATGGGATCAACTACTGTAAGAGTTACAGTAACACGCAGATTGGTAACGTCTTGGAGATGATGTTGGCATTGGATCGGCAGCGGGCCGCGGCGTGAGTGACTCCGTCGCCGACAAGGTGCGGGTGCCCACGGCAGGTGGCGCGGTCCAGGGCTTCGTGCGCGACGGCATCGCGCGCTGGCGCTCGATCCCGTATGCCCGCCCGCCGATGGGACCGCTGCGTTTTCGCGCACCGCAACCACCACTGCCCTGGCGCGGCGTGCGGTACTGCGAGGAGTTCGCCAACTGCGCGCCACAGGACCCGCGGTACACGTACGTGGGGCGCGCGGGCCGCCAGCCCATGAGCGAGGACTGCCTGACGCTGAACGTCGTCGCCTCAACCGAACCGCACGACGGTCCGCTGCCGGTGATGTTCTTCATCCACGGCGGCGGTTACATGTTCGGGAGTTCCGCCACGTCGGTGTACGACGGCGCGGCCATCGCCCGGCGCGGCGCCGTCTACGTATCGGCCAACTATCGGCTCGGTGCACTCGGGTGCCTGGACCTCTCGTCGCTGTCCACGCCCGAACATCCGCTCGAGGCCAATCTCTTCCTGCGCGACCTGGTGATGGCGTTGCGGTGGGTGCGCGACAACATCGCCGAGTTCGGCGGCGACCCGGACAACGTCACGATCTTCGGGGAGAGCGCGGGCGCGCATGCCGTCGCGACGCTGCTCGCCGTGCCCGACGCGGCGGGGCTGTTCCACCAAGCCATCTCGGAGAGCCCGCCCGGCGGGCTGATCCACCAGGCGGAGTACTCCGCAGAGGTGGCGCGCAGGCTGATAGCTGCACTCGGCGCGGATCCCAAGGACGGGGCGCGCGCCGTGATGACGGCCCGGCCGTCGCAGCTCGTCAGAACGTTGGAAGGGCTCATGACGGCCACCATCGAGGAGACGCCCGACTCCTTCGCGATCGGGGCGACCGTGGGCGGCGACTACCTTCCGCGCACGCATGTCGATGCGATGACCCGCGGGGAGGCGCACCGCGTTCCGTTCATCATCGGCAGCAACGCCACCGAGGCCAGCCTGTTCGCCCGGTTCATGGACCATCTGCCGACGAACGAGCCCGTCATCGAGAAGTTCCTCGGCTGCGCGGAACCCGCTGTGGCGCAGGCGATGCGGGACGCCTATCCGGGCTACCCGAGCAAGGCGGCGTGTCTGGCGTTCGGAAGCGACTTCACGTTCGGCGCCCGAGCCTGGGAGCTGGCCGAGGCGCACAGCAGGCACGCCCCGACGTATCACTACCGCTATGACTATGCACCCCGTTCGCTGCAGTGGACGGGCTTCGGCGCCACCCATGCGAGCGAATTACTCGCGGTGTTCGACGTCTACGACACCCGTATGGGTGGGCTGCTCACGGTGGCAGGTGACCGGGGCTCGGCGCGCCGGGTCAGCAGGGACGTACAACGCCGGTGGAGGTCGTTCAGTAGAACCGGGGTGCCCGGCGACGACTGGCCCATGTATGACACCGAGCGGCGGCCGACGATGATCTTCGACCGGCGGTCCCGAGTGGAGTTCGATCCGGCCGGTGCCCGGCGGGCGGCGTGGGCGGCGCTCAGTGCGTCGCGGGTGAACGACCGTAGTCCCGAATGATGCGGGCGCGGACGTAATCCAATTCGCGTACCAGGTCGTAACTTTTGGACAACACGATCCAATGGAATGCGACGCCGAAGGCAGCCGCGCTGATGTCGTTCACCGCGCGTTCGACGTCGATGTCCTGACGCACGGATCCGTCCAACATTCCGGCTCGCAGACCGGCGTCAACGGCGGCGACGCCACGATCGAACCACGTCTGGAGCCGAGCGCGCACTGGCGAGGTGGTCTTGACCGCTTCGAAGGTCATCACGAACATCGCGCGCAGAAAGTCGCTGTCCTGCGCGTACATGTCCGCGATGCGGCCGAAGTGCGCGACGGCGTTCTCCATGCCGTCGGCGCCGGGCTTTGAGGATGGAAGGAGTTGATCCACGTATCCATGCAGGAGGAACGCATCCAGGATGGCGTCCTTGCTGCCGTACCGTGCGTGGACCATCGCCCGGCTGTAACCAGCCCGACGACCGATCTCGGCTGCTGTGGTTGCCTCCCAGCCCTTTTCGGAGATGAGTTCGGCCGCCGCTTCGACGAGTCGGCGATTCGATATCTCGACGCGCTGCGGTTGCGTAAGCCCGCGGTTGGGGGAGGGCACCCTTGCATATTAGACGCTCGACAACTAACTTAGTTGTTCAATGTCAATTACCTCGATGGGGAGGCGTGCGTGACCTCAGCTACCGCGGCCGTCCCGTACGGCATCGAGGGCATCGACCCGCCGTGGCTCACCGAAGCCCTCGGGACCGAGGTCGACGACGTCCGCAGCGAGCAGATCGCCCAGGACAGCGGCTTCTCGTCGCTGTTGTACCGACTCCACCTGACCGGTTCGGACGTCCCCGGCACGCTGATCGCCAAGCTGCCCGCGCTGTCGGAGGCCCGGGGGGCAATGGAACTGCTCGGCGGGTACCGGCGTGAGCTGGCGTTCTACCGTGAGGTGGCCGGGCGCGCGCCGATGGCGACTCCGCAGGTGTACGCCGCGCGCATGGCCGAGGACTCCGTCGACTTCGTGCTGCTGCTGGAGGACCTCGCCGACTGGGACAACGCCGACCATCTGGCGGGCCTGTCGATGGGCCGCGCACGCACGTGCATCGCTTCGCTCGCCGGGCTGCACGCCTGGTCGCAAGAGTCCGCCAACGCGGCTGCGCTGGAGCTCTTTCCGAGCCTGGACACCCCGATCGCCCGCGATCTGCTGCTGCCCGTCTTCGGGCCCGGTTGGCAGATCTACCGTGACCACACCGAGCAACCCGTGCCTGCCGCACTGGCGGCTTTCGCCGAGCGCTTCGCCGAACGAGCGGCCGCGGCCCTGCCCGCGCTAACCGAGCGGGACACATTGCTGCACGGTGACATCAGGGCGGACAACCTGTTCTTCGACGGTGATCGGATGAAGGTGGTGGACTTCCAGTTCGCCGCCCGCGGCTGCGGCGCCTCCGACATCGCCTACCTGGTGACCCAGGGCCTGCCCAGCGCGGTACGGGACGGACATGACGAGGCGCTAGTCCGGGAGTACCTCGATCACCTTGCCGCCCAGGGCGTCTCCGACTACGGGTTCGACGACGCATGGCGGCACTACCGGCTCGCGGCCGTCTACCTGATGGTCCTTCCCGTCATCACCCTCAACGGCTGGGACGCGCTGCCCGAGCGGTCGCGGCAGTTGTGCCTGACGCTGACCGACCGGGCGGTGGCCGCCATCGACACGATCGAGGCACTGGAGGTCTTCTCGTGACCGAACGGACTCGCACCGCCCGCGAGGTGGTCGAGGACTACAACCTGGTGGTGTGGAACCAGCGCGACTTCGCCCTCGCCGAGGATCTGATGGGCGATTCGGTGATCCGCCACGACGTCGGCGAGGCGACGACGCTGAGCCACGAGCAGGCGGTGGCGCGCATCGTCGACCACTGGGACATGTTCGAGGCGATCCGGTTCGACCTCAACCTCGTCGTCGCAGGCGACGATGGCGAACACGTGGCGATCGTGTACCAGTCGCCGATGACGTTGAAGGACGGGACCGAGACGACCATCGGCAGCATGGAGATCTTTCGCGTGGTCGACGGACGAATCGTCGAAGTCTGGAATTGTGGTTACAAGCAAGGGGTTTGGGCGTGACCCGGCGGGCAGGAGCGAAGCGACATGGGGAATGACATGCGTACTTTGGACGAATTGGGCTACTACCTGTTGGCGGGCGCCGGAGGTGAGGGTCCGGCCGGGCTGATGGACGAGGCCCGTCGCGGAGAGGAACTGGGTTTCGGCACGGCGTTCATCTCCGAGCGGTGGAACGTCAAGGAGGCGGCGTCGCTGACGGGCGCGGCGTGCGCGGTGACCAACCGCATGCAGATCGCCACTGCCGCGACCAATCACAACACGCGGCACCCGCTCATCACCGGCTCCTATGCGACCACCATGCATCGGCTTTCGAAGGGGCGCTTCACGCTTGGCATCGGCCGTGGCGTGGCGGCGATGTACGGAGCCTTCGGCGTGCCACCGGTGACGACCGCACAGATGGAGGACTTCGCGCAGGTCATGCGCCGGCTTTGGCACGGCGAGCTGATCTTCAACCACGACGGGCCGATCGGCAAGTATCAGCTGCTGTTCCTCGATCCCGACTTCAACGAGGACATCCGGCTGGCCATCGTGGCATTCGGCCCGCAGACGCTGGCGCTCGGCGGACGCGAGTTCGACGACGTCATCCTGCATACGTACTTCACGCCCGAGACCCTGCAGCGCGCGGTGAAGACCGTCAAGGACGCCGCCGAGCAGGCCGGCCGCAACCCGGACGACGTCAAGGTCTGGTCGTGTTTCGCTACGGTCGGGGATCACCTGCCCGAGGAACTGCGACTGAAGAAGACCGTGGCGCGGCTGGCCACCTACCTGCAGGGCTACGGGGAGCTCCTGGTCAACACCAACGGCTGGGATCTCTCAGTGCTGCAACGCTTCCGGGACGACAAGGTGGTGCAGTCCATCGCGGGCGGCATCGACCACAAGGCCACCGCGGAGCAGATCGAGCACATCGCCACGCTGATCCCCGACGAATGGCTGGAGCCTTCGGCGACGGGGTCTGCGCAGCAGTGCGTCGACCGCATCCGCAAGGAGTTCGACTACGGCGCCGACGCGCTGATCATGCACGGCGCCACCCCCGACGAGCTCGAGCCCATCGTCACGGCGTACCGCGCGACCGTCGGCTGAGTTCGTGCCGGGCATCCGCGTCGGGCTGATGGACCCGGTGATGGCAGCCCGCGTGCGCGTCGACGCGTTCAGCCGGGCGAATTACCTGGGCGCCGTGGCCAATCGGGTCGACTCGTACTGGGTGCCCGATCACATCAACGGGCAGACCCCCCGCCCGCTGTGGGATCCGAAGTACACCGCGGCGGCGCGCCTGCTGCGCTCGCCCGACGCGGCGATGGACGCGTGGACGCTGCTCGGTGGGCTGGCCGCGCGGCGGCGCTTCAACCGGGTGCGGCTCGGCATCGGGGTCACCGACACCGGCAAGCGTCATCCCGCCGTCACTGCCCAGGCCGCCGCGACGCTGAACCTGATGACACGGGGGCGGGCGATCCTGGGCATCGGCCCGGGGGAGCGGGTCGGCAACGAGCCCTACGGCGTGGACTGGTCCAGGCCGGTCGCGCGCTTCGAGGAGGCGCTGGCCACCATCCGGGCGCTCTGGGAGTCGAAGGGCCAACTGGTCAACCGTGATTCGCCGTTCTTCCCGCTGCGCAATGCGATGTTCGACCTGCCGTCCTACCGCGGCAGGTGGCCGGAGCTCTGGATCGCCGCGCACGGCCCGCGGATGCTGCGGGCGACCGGGCGCTACGGCGATGCCTGGTTCCCCGGCTTCGCCCACCGGCCACAGGACTACGCCGCCCGCCTCGACGTCATCCGGTCGGCCGCCAGTGATGCGGGCCGCGACCCGACGACCATCACGCCTGCGTTCTGGATTCCAGTGATAGCCGCATCCGATCGCGACGCCGTCGACGCCGCGCTGGACACGACTGCCATCAAGGCCTGGGCGCTGAACGCGCCGTCGGACTTCTACGCACATGCCGGTGCCGAGCACCCGATGGGCGCGGGCTTCGCCGGAATGCAGGACCACGTCGCGTTCAACATCGACGAGCCGACCATCCTCGACAAGTCGGCCCGGGTGCCGCTCGCGGTGGTCAAGGGCATGATCCTCAACGGCACCGTCGACGACGTGCTCGACCAGGCGGCGCAGTGGCGCGACCACGGGGTGCGCTACTTCGTCGTAGTGAACTTCGGACCCATGCAACCCGGATTGCGGGCGGGGTTGGCCACGATGGGCCCGTTCAACAAGGTGGTCCGCGGGCTCAAGAGGCTCTGAGGCGGGCAGTCGACTCCCACACGTTGCCGGCTGTCCGGCAGGTTATAGTCACCCTTATCGAAAGACCAACGGGAGACCTTTCAGGAATGGTGCTATGACCGCCGTGGGACCGGAACGCGCAGGGGCGACCGTGTTCGATCCGTTCTCGGCCGACTTCTACCAGGACCCTCACGCAATCTATCCGTGGCTGCGGCGCGAGCTGCCGGTGTACTACAGCCAGGAGTACGACTTCTACGCGCTGAGCCGGCACGCCGACGTCGCCGCCGGGTTGAGGGACTTCGAAACCTATTCCTCGGCATACGGAGTCGACCTGGGCATGGTCCGCAGGGGCGAGAAGGTTCCTGCGAAGATGATCATCTCCATCGATCCGCCGGAGCACCGCGTGATGCGCAGCCTGGTCAACAAGGTGTTCACGCCGCGCGCCATCGGGGCGCTCAAGGAGATGGTCACCGCGACCATTGAGCAGTTCCTGGACTCGACGGGCAATGCCGAATTCGACGTGGTGGCCGACTTCTCGGTGTTCTTTCCCGTCGACGTGATCACCCAGATGCTGGGCGTACCCCCCGAATACCGGCAACAGGTCAGGTTGTGGATCGACGAGTCTCTGCACCGGGAACCTGGCCAGATCGACATGTCCGCCGCAGGCATGGATGCGATGGCGCAGATGTGGGTGATGTACTACGAACTGATCCAACAGCGGCGGGCCAACCCGCAGGACGACATGATCAGCCAGTTGATCGCGGCCGAGGTCGAGCGCGACGACGGTAGCCGCACCCGGCTGAAGGACTCCGAGATTGCGGGATTTGCAACGCTTCTCGGCGGAGCCGGCGCGGAGACGGTAACCAAGCTGATCGGCAGTGCCGCCGTCACGTTCGCCCGGCATCCCGCGCAATGGCAGGCACTGCTCGACGACCGCAGCAAGATTCCCGGCGCCATCGAGGAGCTGCTTCGCTACGACGCCCCCGTGCAGTACAACGTCCGCCGCTCGGTCACCGACGTCACGCTGCACGGCACGACGATCCCGGCGGGCTCGCCGGTGTTCCTGCTGGGTGCTTCGGCCAACCGTGATTCCGACGCGTGGACGGACCCCGATGTGTTCGACATCCACCGCGATCGCGGCGAGGCGCAGAACCTGGCCTTCGGGTACGGGATTCACAGCTGCCTCGGCGCTGCGCTGGCGAGGTTGGAGAGCGCCATCGCCCTTGAGAAGATGCTCGACCTGATGCCCCGCTACGAGGTTCAGTGGGACGGCTGCGAACGGGTGAGCATGCAGAACGTCGCAGGCTGGTCGCGTGTCCCGGTGCGGGTAGTGCGTTGAGCCGCCAGCGGTCTTGGCGGTCCCTGGCTAAAGCGTGCCGTCGAGCTGGCCGAGCCTATCGGTGAGTCGCAGGTTCTCCGAATAGTCAACGGGGCAAGTGATGATCGACACCCCGTCGTCGGCCAGCGCCGTGCGCAGGGTGGGCAGGAGTTCATCGGCGCCGTTGATTCGGTAACCCTTGGCGCCAAAGCTCTCTGCGTACTTCACCACGTCCGGATTGGTGAATCCGACGTAGTAGTGGTCGCCGAGTTCGAGGTCCATCTTCCACTCGATCAAGCCGTAGCCGTCGTCCTCCCAGATCAACACGACCAACGGGATCCGTTCGCGCACGGCGGTTTCGATCTCCTGGCTGTTCATCAGGAAGGCGCCGTCACCCATCACGGCCAGCACCTTGGCGTCCGGTCGCGCGAGCTTGACGCCCAACGCGCCGGGCAGGGTGAACGCCATCGTCGATAGGCCGTTGGAGATCAGGCAGGTGTTGGCCTCGTAGGTGGGGTACAGCCTGGCCATCCACATCTTCGCCGCACCCGTATCGACGAGCACCACGTCACTGCGGGCCAACGCGGCCCTGGTGTCGGCGACGATACGTTGCGGAGCCAGCGGGAATCGCGAATCAGCCTGTCCACGCTCGAATTCCTCGACCAGGAGGTCGGACCCCGGTGCCGACACGTCCTCGTCGTATCGGATGTCCCGCCATCGCTTCGCGCACGGCATCCAGCGACGCGCTGATGTCACCGATGATGCCCACGTCGACGGAGTAGTGCGCGTCCACCTCGGCGGGGAAGCGGTGAATGTGAATGATCCGCTTGTCGGAGCCCGGATTGATCCGCACCGGGTCGAACTCCTGGAGCTCGTATCCGACGGCGATGATGAGGTCGGCGTCGTCGAAACCGAAGTTGACGTAGTCGTGGCGCATGAACCCGATGGTGCCCATGCCATTGCGGTGGTCGTCGGGCATGACGCCCTTGCCGTGGAACGTGTTGGCCACCGCGATGCCCAGGTCCTCGGACAGTCGGACCAGCGCCCCGGTGGCACCGGCGCGGGCGGCGCCGTGGCCCGCGAGTATCACGGGTTGACGGGCGGACCGCAGTAGTTCGACGGCCCGGATCACTTGGCTGGGCGACGGCGCCTCGGGACGAACGACGTTTCGGGGTAGCGGGCCGAGGTCGTACTGGGCTTCGTCGGCGTCGATGTTCTCGGGGATCGCGAGGTACACCGCGGCAGGCCGTTCGGCCTCGGCCAGCTTGAAGGCCTTTCGGAACATCTCGGGAATCGCCAGCGGGGTCGGGACCCCGTCGGACCACCGCGTGATGGGCGCGAACATGGATACCAGGTCGACGTACTGATGCGATTCCTTGTACTCGCGGTCCTGCCCGACCTGCGCCGAAATCGCCACCAGCGGTGTGCTGTTCGTGGTTGCGTCGGCGACGCCGAGTTGCATGTTGATGGCACCCGGCCCGAGCGTCGCCGACACTACGGCGGGCCTGCCTGTGACCCGTCCGTACATCTCGGCCATGAACGCGGCGCCCTGTTCGTGGCGAGTCAGGACGTAGCGGATCCGTTCCGATGCCGCAAGCGCCTGGACGAACCGGATGTTCTCCTCGCCCGGGATCCCGAAGACGAAGGAGACCCCTTCCGCTTCAAGGCACTGGACCATCAGCTGTGCTGCCGTGCTCATCGTCGAACCTCCGGCTCGTCCACCCGACCCACCCCGTGGGCCTACGTTACCGAAGCGGCCAACCCAAGCGCCGCCACACCAGGGTGCTGCGCCTGACGCCAGTCTCATCCGTGATGGTCGCAGTGAGCACCAGTGTGTCGCCGTCGACTTCGGCACGGCGAAACTGCGGCTGCGTCAACAGCTCCGGCATCATCGACATGGTTACCTCGTGGTGCAGTGTGTGGTTCCCACGCGCCGAGCACGGCGTCACGCAGGCTCAAGGCAGGATGACAGTGCGGCTCACCGGCTCCGCGGCGGCCTGCCTGCTGTACAGCCCGCGCTGCAGGCCGGCCAGCAGCGCGTCGCGCGTTTCGCGCGGATCGATGAGCTCGTCGAATCCGAGGTGTTCGGCCGACCTATAGGAGGCCTGCAGTTCTGCGTCCCGCAGCTTGGCGCTCATGTCCTCCTCGGCGTGCGTGGCACGGCTCAGCGCGGCCGCGCTCATCGCGCCCATCGTCGCGCCGGGGTATGCGTACGTCGCACCCTGATTGTCGAAACCCAGCAGCGACATCACCATCGAGCCGAAGCCGTACGCCTTGCGCAGCGTCACGTGCAGCTTGAGCGTGGTGGCCGCCGTCTGTGCGGCGAACATCCTTGCGCCCGCCCGCAATACGCCGCTGCGCTCCGAGCGGCTGCCCGGCATCATGCCCGGGTTGTCCGCGAGGAAGACGATCGGAAGGTGGAACGAGTCGGCGACCATGATGAAGTGGGCGGCCTTATCGGCGGCGTCGGCGTCGATGGAGCCGGCCATCACCTGCGGTTGGTTCGCCACCACGGCCACGGGATGGCCGCCGAGGTGGGCCAGTCCGCAGATGATCGCGCGGCCGAACTTCGGCTGCACCTCGAACCAGTCCGGATCGTCGAAGATCACGTCGAGCACCTTGCGCATGTCGTAGACGCGCTTGTTGTCCCGCGACACGATGTCGAGCAACTCGGGCGTGGGCCGCGGCGCGCTTGCGTCGTCGGCCGTCCGGGGCGCCGGATACGACCACGCGCTCGGCGGGAAGTAGGACAGGTATCGCTTGATGTCGTCGATCACCGCTTCATCGGTCTCGCCGACGTTGTGGATCACGCCGCTCAGCGCCGCGACGCTCGGCCCACCCAAGTCCTCCTTCGTGATCTCCTCACCGGTGGACTCCTTCACGACCGGAGGGCCCGCGGTGAAGATGGCACCCTGACTGCTCATGATCCGGAAGTCGCACACCGGTGCCACCAGCGCGCCATGCCCGGCCGACGGACCAAGCACCGCGGCGACCGTGGGGACCCGTCCCGAGCAATTGGCTTGGGCCAGTAGGTCGGTGGGCGTGCGGCCGTAGTGCCCGCCGGTGGGGCGAAAGCCTGCGCCCTCCAACATCATCACCAACGGAATGCGGTCGCGCACTGCGAGTTCGGCGATGCGGTAGCGCTTGGAGTTGCCGCCAGGACCGATGCTGCCCGCGAGCGTCGTGAAGTCCTCCGCGCCGACCATCACCGGGGCGCCGTTGAGCATGCCGGAGCCGACGATGATGCCGTCGGCGGCGATCTCCCCTCCGACCAGCGTGCCGAGTTCCCGGAACGAGCCCTTGTCGACCAGTCGGTCGATGCGGGCGCGGGCGTCGAGCTTGCCCTTGTCGTGATGCTTGGCGACCCGCGCCTCACCACCCATCGCCCAGGTGTGCTGACGACGCCGCTCGAGGTCGTCGAGCGTTTCCTGCCAGTCCTCGGCCTTCGTCATGCATCCATCCTCACAGCTCGGGCGCAGGCGGGTTGCACCTCGTAGCGTTGACCATACTGAAGTGCTTACTGTAGCGTCGTCGCCCATGGTGGCGACCGTCAGGGGTCTGGTGCTCTTGCATGAGTGCTGATGGCCCACGGCTGAAGATCGACAGGGGCATTCCCAGTGAACTCGCCCGTGTCCCAGGCATAGTCACCGAACTCGAGCGAGCCGGATACGACGGGTGCTGGGCAGGCGAGCTCGATCACGACCCATTCCTACCGGTCCTGCTGGCCGCGGAGCACTCGTCGCGGCTCGAAGTCGGCACCAGCATCGCAGTAGCCTTCGCGCGCAACCCGATGACCGTCGCCAACCTCGGCTGGGATCTGCAGACGTATTCGGAGGGCCGGTTCAACCTGGGCCTGGGATCGCAGGTTCAGCCGCACATCGAACGACGCTTCAGCATGCCGTGGAGCCATCCGGTGCGAAGGATGCGCGAGTTCGTCCTGGCGCTGCGCGCCATCTGGTCATGCTGGCAGGACGGGACGAAGCTCGCGTTCGACGGTGAGTTCTACACGCACACGTTGATGACGCCGATGTTCACGCCCAAGCCGACTCCGTACGGGTTCCCCAAGGTGTTCATCGCCGCCGTAGGGGAGGCGATGACCGAGATGTGCGCCGAGGTCGGCGACGGACTGCTGGCCCACGCGTTCACCACCAAGCGCTACGCCGAGCAGGTCACGACGCCCGCGGTCATGCGTGGACTGCAGCGGGCCGGGCGCGGCCGGGCCGACTTTGAGGTGTCGTGTCCGGTGTTCGTGGTGACCGGGGAGGACGAGGCGCAGCTCACCGCCAACGCCGTGGCCACGCGCAAGCAGATCGCCTTCTACGGTTCGACGCCCGCCTATCGCAAGGTGCTGGACCTGCACGGATGGGGCGACCTGCACACCGAACTGCACCAACGCTCCCGCGCGGGCGACTGGGACGGCATGACCACGCTCATCGACGACGACGTGCTAGCCGAGTTCGCCGTCGTCGCACCGCTGGACCAGGTGGCCGAAGCGCTGTGCGCCCGTTGCGACGGCGTGATCGACCGGGTCCTACCCGCGTTCCCGGCGGGATTGTCCGAGGCCGCCGCCGGCACCGTGCTCGCCGATGTTCGCGAGCGTTCAAAGGCGTTGGGGGACAACGTGACCCCCGAACACACCTAGAAGGATCGTCATGGACAAGATCAGAGGCAAGACCATCGCCGTCACGGGTGCGGCCCGGGGCATCGGCTACGCCACCGCCAAGGCGCTTCTTGCGCGCGGGGCTCGTGTGGTCATCGGCGATCGCGACGTCGCGACACTGGAGTCCGCGGTCGCCGCCCTGTCCGAACTGGGCATGGCGTCCGGGTACCCACTCGACGTCACCGATCCCGAGTCGTTCGCCACGTTCCTCGACAAGGCGCGCACCGACGGCGACGGTCGCGTCGACGTGCTGATCAACAACGCGGGTGTCATGCCCATCGGGGGGTTCCTGGCGCAGTCCGATCAGGCGATCCGGTCGGCGATCGAAGTGAACTTCTGCGGGGTGCTGACGGGTTGTCGACTCGTGTTGCCCGAGATGGTCGCGCGGGGCAGCGGGCACGTCGTCAACGTCGCCTCGTTGGCGGGCATGGTGCCGGTGCCCGGCCAGGTCGTCTACGCGGGAACCAAGTTCGCCGTGGTCGGGCTGTCGACCGCGATGGCGGACGAGTTCGCCTCGCATGGCGTCGACGTCAGCGTGGTCATGCCCCCGTTCGTCAAGACCGAGTTGATCAGCGGTACGCACGGCGTCGGCGCGGACAACGCGGTCGAGCCCGCCGAGATCGCCGCGGCCATCGTGAAGGTGCTCGACAAGCCGAAGACCCATGTGTCGGTGCCCGGCGGGATGCGGTTCATCCTCGGCCTACTCAACCTGCTGGGTCCGCGAGGCAGGCGCTGGGTGAACCGTCGCACCGGTACCGACCGCATGTTCCTCGACTTCGACGCGGGCGTCCGGCAGTCCTACGAGGAGCGCGCACAGGCCGCCACCGGCGTGGTCGGCACCGACCAAACCCGAGCCGGCTAACCGGCCGCATTCGGTGAATGCCCGAACGGTAAGGGCTACAGTAGGTCCGTTCGGAGCACCCCGGGGAACAAGGAGACGCCGTGAGCACGCCCATCATCGACGAGGCCGCGAACGTACTGGTCGACCCGCAGGCGTATACCGACGACGCGAAGTGGCATCACGCGATGAGCCACCTGCGCGCCCACGCACCGGTGTCGTGGGTCGACGTGGCCGAGTACCGGCCGTTCTGGGCCATCACCAAGCACGCAGACATCATGGCGATCGAACGCGCCAACGACCTCTTCACCAACTCGCCGAGGCCGGTCCTGATGACGAAGGAGTCCGACGAACTTCAGGCGGGCGTCGGCATCAGCACGCTTATTCACATGGACGACCCGCAACACCGGGTGGTGCGGGCCATCGGCGGAGACTGGTTTCGGCCAAAGGCCATGCGCGCGATGAAGCTTCGCGTCGACGAACTCGCCACCCGCTACGTCGACCACATGGCTGCCGTGGGCCCGGAGTGCGACTTCGTGCAGGAAGTCGCCGTGAACTTCCCACTTTTCGTCATCATGTCGCTACTCGGCGTGCCCGAGGAGGACTTCCCTCGGATGCTCCAGTACACGCAAGAGCTGTTCGGCAACGAAGACGCCGAATTGGCGGGCGGCGCCACGAAGGAGGAGACGCTCGGGGTGCTGCTCGACATGTTCGGCTACTTCAACGCGTTGACGGCGTCGCGGCGTGAACATCCGACGGAGGATCTGGCGTCGGCGATCGCCAACGCGAAGATCGACGGCGAGCCGTTGTCCGACGTCGACACGGTCTCGTACTACGTCATCATCGCCACCGCAGGCCACGACACCACGAGCGCGACGATCTCCGGTGGGCTGCAAGCACTCGTCGAGCACCCCGACCAGTTGCGGCGGCTGCAGGACGACCCCGGCCTGATGGGGCTGGCGACCGAGGAGATGATCCGCTGGGTGACTCCGGTCAAGGAGTTCATGCGAACGGCGCGCGAGGACACCACGGTTCGCGGTGTGCCGATCGCGGCCGGTGAGTCGGTGCTCCTGTCCTACCCGTCGGGCAACCGTGACGAGGACGTGTTCGTCGACCCGTTCCGGTTCGACGTCGGACGCGACCCCAACAGGCACGTGGCGTTCGGCTACGGTGTGCACTTCTGTCTCGGCGCCGCATTGGCCCGCATGGAGGTCAACAGCTTCTTCTCGGCGTTGGTGCCGCGGCTGCGCTCGATCGAGTTGACCGGGGTGCCCGAATACACCGCCACCACGTTCGTCGGCGGGCTCAAGCACCTGCCGATCCGCTACGAATTGGACTGACCGACCCGGGCGCGAGCGTACGCAAACTCGTTGTCCGCCTTGGCGTGTCGCCCGCAGACACGCACGCTCGCGGGTTGGGAGGTCAGCAGCATCGACTCTGGGGGTTGCGCTCGGTGGCGTCGTGGCGCATGCGCCAGTACTCCCGCTCGGTCAGCACCGGCTCGCCGGGATGGGTGCGGGCGCGATGGTCGACGTAGCGGCGGTAGTGGTTGTCTCCCATCAATGAGCCCCAGTACCAACCGATCTGGCGGAGGACTTCGGTAACGCGTCCCATTGCTTCTGCACCTCCTTCTCGGCCTTGGTCGGAATCATGCCCGACGGTGCGAAGATCCGAGACGGCACCGGCTCGTCCTCGGCGAGTGGACGGCCCTGGCCGCGGATCGCTTTGAGCGCCATGATGACACCGGCGGCGAACACGATGCAGACTAACAAGGCGAACACGATGGACAGAGTGCCCTGAATGAACGTGTTGCTGATGACGGCGTCGAGTCGATCCGGGTTCTTGGCGACGCCGAACGCCGTCTTGCCGGCGTCCCTGGCGTCGCGGTACTGGAAGTGCTGCGTCCAGTAACCGACTTTCGGGTCACCGGAGAAGATCTTCTGGAACGACGCCGTCATCGTCACCGTCAGGTCCCACAGCAGCGGAACCCCGGGAATCCAGGCCCATTTCAAAAGTCCGCGCTTTATGACCACCACGGTGGCGACGGTCAACGCGATGGCGGCGAGCAACTGGTTGGCGATGCCGAACAGCGGGAACAGGGTGTTGATGCCACCCTGGGGCGCATTGACACCCATCAACAAGAACGAGCCCCATGCGGCGACCACGATCAGGCTGCAGATCCAGGCGCCGACCCGCCAACTCGGATTCTGCAGCTTCTTCAGCGGTCCGCCGAGGTTGCCGAGGGCATCGGAGAGCATGAAGCGTGCCACGCGGGTGCCGGCGTCGACGGTGGTGAGGATGAAGAGCGCCTCGAACATGATCGCGAAGTGGTACCAGAACGCCTTGAGGCCCGCGCCGCCGAAGACCTGGTGCAGCACCTCGGACATGCCGAACGCCAACGTGGGTGCGCCCCCGGTGCGTGACACGATGGACTTTTCGCCGACACCCTGTGCAGCGGCGTCGATCTCGGCCCCGGAGATCGGTGGTCCGGACAGCCCGAGTCCGTTGACGTAGTCGGCAGCGGTCTGGGCGGTGGTGCCCGTCGACGCCGCTGGGGCGTTCATCACGAAGTACAGGTGCTGGTTGAGGATCGCCGCGGTGATCAGTGCCATGATCGCCACGAACGACTCGGTGAGCATGCCGCCGTAGCCGATCAGCCGCATCTGGCTTTCCTTCTCCAGCAGCTTCGGAGTGGTTCCGGACGAGATCAGCGAGTGGAATCCCGACAGTGCTCCGCACGCGATGGTGATGAAGAGGAACGGGAACAGCGAGCCTGCGAACACCGGGCCCGTGCCACTGCTGGCGAACGACGAGACGGCCGGGGCTTCCATGATCGGCCGCGCCAGCAGGATGCCGATGGCCAGTAGCACGATGGTGCCGACCTTCATGAAGGTGGACAGGTAGTCGCGCGGGGCCAGCAGCAGCCAGACCGGCAGCACCGACGCCGAGAGGCCGTAGATGACGATGCACCAGGACAGCGTCACCTTTGACAGCGTGAACCAGTCAGCGCCCCAATCGGTTTCGGCGACCCATCCGCCCGAGACCACGGCGAGCAGTAGCAGTACGACGCCGATCAGCGAGACCTCCGAGACACGGCCGGGGCGAAGGAACCGGAGATACACGCCCATGAAGAGCGCGATCGGGATGGTCATCGAGATGGAGAACACGCCCCACGGGCTCTCGGCCAACGCGTTGACCACCACCAGTGCGAGCACCGCCAGCAGGATCACCATGATGACCAGCACGCCGACGATCGCCGCGGCGCCGCCTACGACGCCGAGTTCGTCCTTGGCCATCTGGCCGAGCGAGCGCCCGCGCCTGCGGACCGAGATCGACAGCACCAGGTAGTCCTGGACGCAGCCCGCGACGACCGCGCCGACGATGATCCAGATGGTGCCGGGCAGGTAGCCCATCTGCATGGCCAACACCGGTCCGACCAGTGGGCCCGCGCCGGCGATGGCGGCGAAGTGGTGCCCGAACAGCACCCGGCGGTCGGTCGGCATGTAGTCGGTGGCGTTCTCGAACACCTCCGCCGGGGTGGCGACGTCGTCTCGCGGCTTGACGATCTTCGATTCGATCAGCCGGGCGTAGAACCGGAAGCCGATCACGTACGTGCAGATGGCCGCGATGACGAACCACACCGCGTTGACGGTCTCGCCGCGGAAGAAGGCGATGATCGCCCAGGCGATGGCTCCGACCAGCGCGATGACGCCGAAGACGATCTTGTGTTTGGTGGTGATCGGGGAGCGATCGATGATGGCGACCGGCGGCAGGTCGTTGTCCGTGCGAATGTAGGTGATGTCCCCGACGGTTTCCTCGAGGCGATCCGATGGCGCGGCGGGTATTGCCACTTCTGAGTCCTCCGATGGTGTCTATGGGCTTCTTGATCTTTTCACCGGAGCAGCCGTACGGGCGGAGTTTCGAAGGACAGCGTGGCGCGTCAGGCAGTTTGCAGTCGGCCGCACCGCACGCCGAAGCGTTCCCGCACGGTATCGAGGCTGCGGCGATGGTGGTCGCGAGCGCGTCGATGCTTGAGCATGAACCGGGTGGCGCCCAGCATGCGGCGCGGAAATGGAAACCAGAGGTCGTAATCGAGCCCGCATCCGGAGAAGACGCTGCGCGGGGCGGCGTCGAAGATGACGCCGGCGTTGTACTGGGCCAGTACCGCCAGCGCACAGGTGAACGCACTTGGCGCCGTTTTCCGCAGTTCCTGCGCGTCGAGTTCGTACAACGGTGCATCACGAAGCATGCCCAGGAACATCAGGTGAGTCATGAAGTACGCCTGAACCGACGTCAATTGCATGGTCATCGACCGTGGCTGCACCGACATCACCGCGCCGACGTCGGAGACGTACGGCTCGTACGGATGGTCGGCGCGCAGTAGATATCCGGTGCAGTTGACGATCCAACTGTCCGGCGGGATCGATCTGGTTGCGCCACTTCGGAACACCAGCTCGGTGAGCTCGTGGCGGTCGATGACATCGACGAGATGATCCATCACCACCTCGTGCAATCCGGCGGCAATGGTTGCCTTCTCCGATTTCGACATGATGCCGGCAAAGAAGTTGCGGGCTTCCGGGGTGAGCCGGGTGCAATGGTGCGTGCGCAGCCAGTCCTGCACCTCAGCCTCATTGGTCCCGTCGAAGCGGAGGGCCAGTTCTGTGAATAATTCGCTCGGTAGCGTCCCGGTCCAGCGTTGCCGAGTCCCGTTGGGGAACATGCGGTCGCGGCTGATGAAGAACGTGCCGGGGCCGGCGACGAGATTCACTTCCCGCCCGGGGTATTCGGTGATCAGCGCGTGGGCGGTGTCCATCGCCGTCTTGCCGCCGCCGATCACCCACACAGGTCCACTGCTCGTCCGCATCGCTTCGCCGCGCATGTCGCAGTCGTCGGGTGACACCGATTTGACCCTGTCACTCGAAATGTCGAGCGGGTCGTTCGGCACGATGTCAAAGCCATTCGCCTTTATCAGGCGCTTCGCGTGGATCACGAGTGGCCGCCCGTCCGAGGACCTGGCGGTGATCCGGACGTTCCCGGGGGACTCGTGATGGGATTCGAACTCAGCGCCGAAATATGTGGTGAGCTGAACCCGCTCCTTGATCACGTCGAGGCAGTGTTGGAAGTGGTCGAGCACCTCGTTCTTGGTGGCGAGGTGCGAGGGCTTCGCCCCGAGGGTCCACTTGATGTTCCCGGCGGTGAAGAAGGGGTGCGGTTGATGAAGGCGCACATAGGGATACGTGTCCACCCACATACCGCCGACACGTTCCCGGCGATCGATCAGGACGACCTTCTGATCTCGGGACAGGTAGCCGCTCGCGACGGTGAGCGCGTTGAGTCCGGCGATGCCGGCCCCGACGACGCACACCTCACACCGCTCGACGTGTCCCGCCGACGGATTCAGCTCAGCCATCGCAGCCCCAGGGGTCTGAGCGGAAGTATAGGCCTGACGTGTCGGTGTCAGCGGCCTTCGTAGAAAGCGCGCACCGTGTCAATGGTGTCCGCCTCGGCGGGCCCCTTGTCGTCGCGGTAGCGCACTACCCTGGCGAATCGCAGCGCCATCCCGCCCGGATAGCGGGTGGAGCCCTGGACGCCGTCGAAGGCGATCTCGACCACCTGCTCGGGCCGGAGCCGGACCATGTATCCGTCCGTCGGACCGTCGGCCAGCTCGGTGAACCGGGTGGTCTGCCAGGCCAGCATCTCGTCGGTCATGCCCTTGAACGTCTTGCCGAGCATCACGAACCCGCCCGTCGCCGGGTCACGGGCGCCGAGATGGATGTTCGACAGCTTCCCGGTGCGTCGCCCCGAACCCCACTCCACGGCGAGCACCACCAGATCGAGCGTGTGGACGGGCTTGACCTTCAGCCAGCCCGCGCCGCGTCGGCCCGCCTCGTACGGCGCCGTCGGCGACTTGGCCATGACGCCCTCGTGACCGGCGGCCAGCGTCGCCTCCAGGAAGGCCGTCGCCGCCGCGACGTCGGCGGTGGCCAGCCGGTCGACCCGCTGTGTCGCGGGCACGATGGCGTCGAGCCGGGCCAACCGTTCGGTGGTCGGCAGATCCAGCACGTCGACGCCGTCGACGTGCAACACGTCGAAGAAGAACACCGAGAGCGGCGCCTCGACGGCGTCTCGGCCCGCCCGTCGCCCGAAACGGGACGCCGTCACCTGAAATCGGTCCGGCCGCCCGTCGGGCCGCAGCGCGATGGCCTCGCCGTCGGCGATCAGGGTACGAACCGGGAGCGCGCGGGCGGCCTCGACCACTTCGGGCAGCCGGTCCGTTACGTCGTCGAGGCTGCGGGTGTAGATCGACACCTGCTCGCCGTCGCGGTGGATCTGCACGCGGGCACCGTCGAGCTTGGCCTCGAAAATAGCTGTGCCACCGAGTCTTTCGAGTGCATCGGCGACGCCGGTGGACGTCTGGGCGAGCATCGGCCCCACCGGGCGGCCTGCGGTGAGCGTGAACTCGGCGAGGGCCGGCTGGCCACCAGTCAGCGCAGCGGCCGCGACCGTGGGCAGATCACCACCGAGCATCGAGGCGCGGCGCACCTGCGCCGCAGGGAGGCCGGCCCCGGCGGCGACGGCGTCCGCCATGACACCCGCCAGCGCCCCCTGGCGCAGTTCACCGCCGAGCAGGCGGCGCAGGAACGTCTGTTCGGCCTCGGTGGCGGCGGCGAACACCGCCGCGAGCAGCTCCGCCCTTCGCGCTTGCGAACCCTTGCCTGCCACCGCGCCGAGTTCGGTGAACGCCGCGTCCACGCCGCGCACGGTGAGCGTGGCGTCCGTGGCGGGGGGCGGCAGCGACCGTAGTGCGGCCCATCCGACCCCGATCTGGCGCTGCGGCAGTTCGCCCGACAGCCAGGACACGACGACCGCGATCAGCAGCGGATCGGATTCGTCGGCGGCCACGGTCAGCAGATCGGCGAGCAGCCGCGTCTTGGCCGAACGCGCCGAGCTCGCACCGACGTGGGCGGACGCGTTCGCGACGTCGACGAGAAGCATGACCCCAGCGTGGCACGGAGGTCGGACAAGGCCCGGGTGCCCCTGTCAGCGCGCGGCGAGCACCTCGGCGATGACCTCCGCCTCATGGCACCGGCCTAGGGGAGGTCCCATCACGTCGGGATCGTCACGCAGGAGCGCGGAAACATCCTTCGAAGTGACCGTTCTCGATCCCGGCAGTCTGCATGAACGAGTGGGCGACGACGGGACCGACCATCCGAAACCCAGCCGACCGCAACGCTGCGGAAAGCCGGCCCGACTCCGGGCTCTCCATCCGGCCGTCGGTCCAGCTCCGCAGTCGATGGTGATCAGGAGGCTGATGTCGCCAAGCCAACTGCGACAACGAGTACGTCGACAGCAGGCCCGCGTTGTGAATCGTGGCCTCGATCTTTCGTCGATTGCGAATGATGGAGGTGTCGGCCATCAACCGTGCGACGTCGTCGGCGGTCATCGCAGCCACGACGGCCGGGTCGAAGCTTCGAAACGCTCTGCGCAGGTTCGCTCGCTTGTCGAAGACGGTCGCCCAGGACAGGCCGTTCTCGAAGTACGTCAGCGCGAGCACCTCGAACAGCGTCGCTTCGTCGTGAGTCGGCGTGCCCCATTCGTGGTCGTGATAGCCGGTCAGATCGCGACCCGTCTCGGTGGCCCAACGGCAGCGGGTCACGCCGTCGGCTGCGGTGACGACCGTGGCTTGCCCTGCTGGCACGCCGACGCCGGCCATCGCCCTCACGACGCGGACTCAGGCACTCGGGGCCGCCGTCCGTGCGCCGGAGGTCTGCAAGCCCAGTACCCGGGTGCCCCAGTCCCACACCTCATGGAACAACGCGGGCTCGTCGGACAGTGCGACGCCCAGCGACGGGATCATCTGCTCGAGCCGGGGTCGCCACGCCGTGCCGAAGCGGTCGCCGAAGCAGCGCTGCATGACGTCGAGCATCGCTGGAATCGCCGTCGTAGCGCCGGGCGACACCCCCAGCAGGCCCGCGATGCTGCCGTCCGCCGACGCCAGCACGGTGGTGCCGAACTCCAATGTCTCGCCTATCCTGGCGGTCGGCTTGACGACCTGCACTCGCTGACCGGCCACCGAGAGTTCCCAATCCGAATCGGTTGCGCTGGGTGCGAATTCACGCAGCGCATTCACACGTCGGCTTCGGACAGCCGCAGCTGACCGATCAGGTATTTGACCAGACTCGTTTGGCTCAGTCCGACGTCGAGCATCGAGTCCAGGTGGTTCGGCTTGACCGACAGCGGCAGGTCGTTGAGGTGACCCTGCTTGAGGAATTTCGGCGACCACCCGGCGAACGACCCGAACAGAAGCCAGGGCGTGCCATTGATGATGCGGGTGTCGTGGTGTGGCGCCGACATCGGCGGGGCGCCCAGTGGCGGAAAGCCGTACACCTTGGCTTAATGGTCCGCGGTGAGCGCGGGGCTGGCGGTGCGCAGGAACTGCCCGCTGACTGGGAAGCCGCCGAAGCCCTGCACGAACGATACGTGCGGGACCGGGTTGATGAAGCTGCGCGCGTCGGTCAACACGCCGGTGTCCACGGCGTGCGCCCAGAACTGGCGCGATACCTGGAACTGCTCGTTGACGTGCACCGCCTTGGTGATGTCGATCGAGCCGTCCGGCAACTCCGGGGTGTAGTTGAGCTCGCACAACGCGGAGTGGCCGGTGCCTGCGTTGTTCCACGGGTCGCTGCTCTCCGCAGCGGCACCGTCGAGGCGCTCGATGATGGTGATCGACCAGTCCGGCTCGACCAACCGCAGCAATGTACCCAGGGTGGCGCTCATGATTCCCGCGCCGATCAGCACGACGTCCGTCTTGGTCATGTCGCTCAACTACCTTGGGGCACCTCGACGAAGCCCGGTTCTCCCGCGTCCACCACGGAGTTGAACCGGTAGCGAGTTTCGAGGCGCTCGTTGAGCTCCTGCACCGCGCTCTGGGGAAGCGCAGTGACATCGAAGTTCTCGCTTATGCGGCCGGGCCTCACGGATGCCGTCAGCACCGCGGTGCCTCGTTGAATGCCCCAGGCCAGGAGCACCTGCGCGGGCGTCTTTCCGTAGCGCTGAGCCATGGTGACGATCAGCGGGTCGTCGAGTAGTCGCGGTTCCAGCGCATGGCCCAGCGGGGCGAATGCCAGCAGGACGATGCCCTCCGACTTGCAGAATTCGTGGAGTTCCCATTGTGGGTGATAGGGATGTGACTCGACCTCGACGACCGCCGGGGCGATTCGCGCAGTGTCGACGATCCTTCGAGCGCCTTCGACGTCGATGTCGGACAGGCCTATCGCTCGGGAAAGCCCTTCATCGACAAGGTATTCCATCGCGGTCCAGGTTTCGTCCAGGGTGATTCCGCCGTCGTAGACGACGGCTCCGTGCAGGTCGCGGGGGTCTTGGTCGTCGCCAGGCTGGAAGGCGAACGGGGTGTGCACCAGATAGAGGTCGACCGCGTCGAGCCCGAGTTTGTTGAGGCTGGCCTGCAGCGCGGGCTTGACCCGTTCGGGGCGGTGGTTGTTGTTCCAGAGTTTGGTGGTCACGAACAGGTCCTCACGGCGGACCGTCCCGTCGGCGAGCAGCTGCTTGAGAGCCGCGCCGACCTCCTCTTCGTTGCGATACCGCTCGGCACAGTCGAGGTGGCGGAACCCCACCTCGACCGCGGCAATGGTGGCATTGCGCGTTTCACTGCTGTCCGAGACCAGCGTCCCGAAGCCGAGCGCCGGAAGCTCGCCGTCGCCGTTGTTCAAGACGAATCGGTGCTGACGCGGATCCTCAATCGATGTCATGGCTTTCAGAACTCCCTTGCGATGATTTTGTCGTCGGCCGAATACGCGCCGTGTGCTCTTGGCGCGGTCATCGGTCCCCAGCCGCGAAGAGGGCGACTGCCTCGGCCGTGGTCCAGACCGCACTGGCGAGGAATCGAAAGTTCACCAGCGCAGCGAGGTAGCCGTCTCCTTCGGGCAGGCGTGGGCCAGCCGTGGCGTCCTTGACGACGGCGACTTCGAAGCCCTGCTCGACGAGTTCGCGCAGGTGACCTTCGACGCACAGGTTGGCAGCCATCCCTGCCAACACGACCTGGTTCACGCCGCGCTTGCGCAACTGGAGCACGAGGTCGTTCGACTCGGGGCCGACGATCTTGTGCGGAGAGGCGATCACGGTTCGCCCGTCGTGGATGTGGTGTTGGTAGGCGGGCAGGAAGTCGGCGCCGGAGCCGGCGAAGCCATCCGTGGTGTACGCGCCCTGGCGTCCGAACATGCCGACGGCACTCATGAACTGTTCGAGCGGATCACCGAACCGCCACTGTTTGTCGGTCGGGTAGAAATAGTGCGGCGACACGGCAACGGTGAGTCCCGTCCGCTTCGCGGCATCGAGTAACTCGCCGATGTGAGCGACGGTGTCGTTCTCGCGGATGCTGTCGCCGAACACCTCCCACGAGACTCCGTCGGGGCTGAGAAAGTCGATCTGCGGATCGGTGATGACGAGGGCGGCGTGCTCGCGATCGAGCACGAATCCGGAAACCGGAAGCGCGGGGTGCTGCGGTTCGGCGTAGATGTTCGGGTCAGTCATCAGGGCCATCCTCGTGGTTGGAACGCGGGTCGGTTCGACCCACCAGCTATCATAGATGACCAGTCGTCTATAAATCAAGTCACGTCGACTTCGGCCGCCTGACCAGCAGTGATCAGCGGAGCAGGGCCGGGACGGTGACCGCTTCGAACCGCTCATACGGCGTGCGAGTGCGGGTCACCTTCCCGCGAATGGCCGCACCCTCCCACGCTTCGATCAGCAGGGCGGCGAGCTCCGTCGCGTCGAGGTCCGCTCGAATGTCGCCGGCGTCGTGTTGGCCGGACCGTACGCACGCCGTGAGCGCGTCGTCCCAGGAGTCAAGGATGCGGACGAGTTCGACACGTACCGGTTCACTCGAACCACCGAGCTCGAGCGAAAGCTTGCCGATGAGGCAACCGAGTAGGAAGTCGCCGGCCTCGTGCTCGTCGGCGAGCGCATGGAAGAAGCGCGTGATTCGCTCCTGGGCCGATCCGTCCGCGTCGAGCAGCGGTAGAAGTCGCGCCTCGATGTCGGACCAATAGTGTTCGAGGATCGCGGCGGCGAAAGCTTCCTTGCTCGGGAAGTACGCATAGAACGACCCCTTGGGCACGCCGGCCGCATCGGTGATGTCCTTGACGCCGCTTGCGGCGAACCCGCGCGCGTGCACGAGGTCGAGCCCCGCGGCAAGCAGGCGACGACGTACGTCGGGATTCGATGGACGTGGCATATGATCGATGGTAGCCGACCGGTCGCTTATCTATGCCGAACGGGAGGATGCGTGGGGACGTGTGCCTAGGTTCGGCGCTACCGGACACGTGCTGCAGACATGCCGACGACTGCACGGGAAGGTGGTGATCATGGCATCCACCGCCGAGCGGCGCGGCACGTTGCGTGACTGGGTCGAACGCGGCCAGGGCGGGGTGTGCGTCGACGACACTCCTGACTGGTTGCTGCCGCTGATTTCTGCAGTGCGCGACGCGCAGCCCGATCAACTCAGTACCAACGACCCTCCCGCTCGCCAGATCGCAGACCGGCAGGCCGCGGTCCTGATCTTGCTGGGCCGCGCAGAGGCAGACGGAGCCGAGGTGGTCCTCACGCAACGCGCAGCCGGTTTACGAGATCACCCCGGAGAGATCTCATTCCCCGGCGGCAGCTGGGAACCCGATGACACGAGTCCAGTTGAAACCGCTCTGCGCGAGGCCGCCGAAGAAACCGGCGTCGACCCCGCTGGGATCAGCCCCTTGCTTCTTCTGCCGCGCCTATTCATCCGTGCGTCCGGATTCGACGTCACGGCGGTGCTTGGATATTGGCACCGACCCAGCCCCCTCGCGCCGACCGACCCCGTTGAAACGCGACGGGTGTTCACGGTCCCCCTGCGTGAACTCGCCCAGCCGCACCGCTGGCACGACTACACCGCCCCGGGATGGCATGGACCCAGCATTCGCCTCGACCCCGACACCTTCCTGTGGGGCTACACGGCCGAGGTGTTGGCCTTCATGAGCCGCCACGTCTGAGCGACCCGAGCGGTTGCGGGCCGTGAAACATGTTGCCGCACTCCATGGCTGCGATCCAGCGACGGGACGGCCATCCCCGTGATCGCCTTTACGGTCGACCGACAGTCGCGGAGTTCACGGTCTTCGACGTCTCCCACCAGCTCCGCACCCGCGGCTGGCAGGTGCCCGCGTACACCATGCCGGCCGACGCAACCGACGTCGCCGTGCTGCGGATCGTGGTGCGCGAAGGGCTTCAGCATGGACCTCGCCGACTCGCTCGCTGTTCGAGCTCGACAAGGCGTCGACCGAGCTCGAGGCCTACCCGCCAGTGCAACCGCCGCCGTCGACGGGCTTCAGCCACACCTGAACCCGCGCCGTGCGTGAGGGTCGCAGCGCCCTTCATGGTCGGGTCGTTCCTCTTCGCCGTCGGCTCGTTCCCGCTGTACGCACAGGTCGTCGATCCGGGCACCGTCGGGATCACCTTCGTCCTCGGATCGGCGTTCTTCACGGCCGCGGCCGTCGGCCAGCTGCTCGACGCCGCGCCGACACGCCGGGACGACCGGCTCCCGCTCTGGTCGGCGCGGGTGCAGCTCGTCGGGACGGTCCTCTTCAACCTCAACACGGTCGATGCCATGTTCGCGAGCCTCGATCAGCGGCAGACGAACCGCCTGGTGTGGGCGCCCGACGTGTTCGGTTCGGCGGCCTTCCTCATCGCGAGCCACCTGGCCTGGCTGGTGGTCTGCCACGGCGTGGTGCGTGCGCGCGACGACGTCGACTGGTGGGTGGCGGTCGCTGAACTACGTCGGCTCGATCTTCTTCATGCTGTCGGCCATCGCGTCGTTCACGCTCAGGACGACGGGCACGCGCTCAACACCACCATCGTCAACACGGGCACGTTCCTCGGGGCGGTGTGCTTCTTCGTCGGCGCCTACCTGCTGTGCCCGCCCCAGGAGTGATCGCCTCGGCCGGGCATCGGACCTAGCCGACGTCGACGTAGGTCACCTCGACGGCGTTGTTCCCGTAGCCGAGCCGGTTCCACGGGGGGACCTCGGGCTGGGTGTTGCCGGCGGCGTCGGTCGCTCGGGCGCGGAGCGAGTGGCGGCCGGGGTGGGGCGGCTCCCACTCGAAGGTCCACTCCTGCCACTGGTAAGGGCCCGTCGGCGGCTCGAGCTCGGCGGGGAACCAGTCGCCTTCGCCGGTGAGGCTGACCTCGACGCTGGCTGATCGGGCCGGTGCCGGACCAGGCCTTGCCGCGTACGGTGTGGGTGCCCATGGAGAGCACGGCACCCGGGCGACGGGTCGGTGATGCGAGCCCGCACGCGCATCAGGGCGACCGGCTCGTGCGGGCGGTCGGGCCACTCGTAGATGTAGTGGCCGGTCTGGAACTCTCCGACGTAGGGCTCGGTCAGCACATCGATCCGACGCAGCCACTTGACGGACGCGACGGCGTACCAGTGGGGCACGATCATCCGGAACGGGGCGCCGTGATCCGGCCGCAGCGGCTCACCGTTCATCTCGTACGCGATCAAGATCTCCGCCGCCGGGTCGGTCGCCAGGCCGAGGGGCAGGGAGCGCTCGAAGGTCAGGTCGTCCCGGTTGGTGTCAGCCAGGATCGGGTGCAGGTGGTACGAGCCGTGATCAGCGCCCTCGAAGAGGACCTCGACGCCGTCGGCGGTCGGCTGCGCCCGCTCGAGCACGTCGTGGAGCCGCACGCCGGTCCACCGGGCCGTGGAGACGGCGTGGTCGTTCCACGGCTCGCCGATCGGGAGGGGTCGCATGTCCAGGCGGCCGTTGCCGGCGCACTCGAGGGTGACCGCCCGCTCGACGGCCGGCATGGCCCGGAGGTCGTCGAGGGTCAGGACCAGCGGGGTGGCGACGGCGCCGCCGACCTCGAGCGTGCCGTCGTGGGCGGGGACGTCGAAGTTGCTGCGCACGTAGTGCAGCTCCGTCGGCGTGATCTCCCCGACGAGCGCCTCAGGCGGGGCCTCGGCGTTGTAGGGATCCGGGTTGATCATCCGCAACCGGGCGCGGGTTGGCGCGGTGTCGTCGTGCTGTGCCATGTCGCATCCTTTGGGCGTGACGGAGGTCCGTCGGTGCCGGTCGTCAGTAGTCGGGGTCCTGGAAGATCGGGTCGCGGCCTTCGTTGAAGGCGCCGATGCCCTCGACGCGATCCGGGTGCACGGCAGAGCGCCAGTGGGCCTCCATCATGATGGCGATCGCCTGCTCCAGCGGTTGTCCCTCGCCCAGGTGCACCGCCCGCTTGACCGCCTGCACGGCGGTGGGCGAGTTGCTGGCGATCTTGGCCGCGATGCGCATCGCGGCGTCCATGAGCTCGGCCAGCGGGTGCAGCTCGTTCACCATGCCGAGCCGGTAGGCCTCGGTGGCCGTGATCGGATCACCGGTCATCAGCATCTGCAGCGCCCGGCCGGGGGAAGGACCTTCGGGAGCAGGGCAGGCGATCCACCGCCGCTGCCAGGCCGATCATCGCCTCGGGTTGGCCGAAGGACGCGTTGTCGGACGCGATGATGAAGTCCGTGCTCTGCGCGATCTCGGATCCACCGCCGTACGCGATCCCGTTGACGGCGGCGATGATCGGCTTGCGCAGCTGGCGCAGCGTGTAGAGCGTGCGGTCGAAGTCCTGGCGCTGGCGCAGCCACTGCTCCTTGGTCATGTCCTTGCGCTGGCGCAGGTCGCTCCCGACCGAGAAGGCCCTCGTGCCCGCGCCGGTGATGATCGCGACGCGCACACCGATGGACGAGACGGCGATCGTCTCGAGGACCTCCGTCAGCCGTGCGCCCATCTCGGTGGTGATGGCGTTGTCGGCCTGCGGGCGGTGCAGGGTGATGATGGCGACCCGACCGTCCACGACGTGCTCGAGGAGCACGGGATCGGCCGGTTCCTCGGCCTCCGCCGCGGGAGGTCCGAAGTCGAGCGCACTCCAACGGTCGGTGCCATCTGTCTGCGGTGTCATCGCGCTCCTCGTTCTCTCGATCGATCTCAGGTGTCCAGGTCGGCGAGCCATCGCATGGCTCGCAGCCCCGGGACGAAGCAATACTCCCCGCCGCGCGTGACCACGAACGGGGGGAGGCCGGTGAGCCGCCGACGGATCGGGCGCTGCGCGATCGTGAACGCACCGGAGCCATCGTTCGGACCGACCATCGGGTCCTTCTCGGCGGGGGCGCCGATGAAGATCCCGTCGTTCAACCACTGGGTCTTCACGAACTCGAACTGTCGTCCGATGTGCGCCCCGGCGAACACGAAGACGATCCCGCGGTCGACCCCGTCGTCGTCGAGGACGCCCTCCGGCAGCATGGGGCCGTAGCTCGTGCCCCGACGGATCATGCGATGGAGCCGAACGTTCACGCTGCCCTCGTCGTCCAACGCGTCCCGGGGGTTGGCCCGACGGGCGTGCGATCCGGCCGGGCACCGCAGCCCTCGAGGGTCGTCGGCGTAGGAGAAGTCGTTGCTGCGCCCAGGATCGGCGCCCAGCTCGGGGTCGTCCTGCTCCGGGCTGAGGGTCAGCGGCGCACCGCTCTGCCAGCGGCCGAGCATCTTCGCCCCGAGGCGGGCCTCCGCGTCGTGGTCGGCCTCCTGGGCGGCGAGGTACTGCCGGTAGGCGGCGACGTTCGTGTGCAGCTTGCGGAAGACGACGTACGTGCCGTTCCTCCCGAGGACCTCGGGCGACGGCATCGGCGGGAGCTCGCCGGTCTCGTCCGGGTAGCCGAGGATGATCTCGCCCGCCTTCAGGGGCTGCTCCGGGTGTTCGACGGAGGCAGGCCGCTCCCCTCCACCGCCGGTTGGCCGATCCCGTCCTTGAAGCCGAACGAGGTCCGGCCCGTGGGGAGCTGGTAGCAGTCCTGGCGCCAGATCACCGTGACACCGGGGACCTGGTCGAGGGCGCCGCGTGCGCGCTCCAGGACGGCCTCGAGGCGTTCGGCGTCGGGGGAGATCGCCGCCACGGCGACGTGGACCTCACCCGTGCCGAGGGGCTTCTCCCGAGTTGACCGGGCTGCTCTCCCCCACGTCGCCCAGGTGATCCGCACGAGCCGCCATCCCTTCGCGGAACTCGGGGGCGAAGCTGTCGAGCGAGTCTTGGGGCACGCCGAGGGCCTGCAGACCCGGTAGGTGAAGCCGACCGTGATCCAGGCGCCGTGCGCCGGATCGAGCGATGGGGGCCCTGCGTCGACGAGCGGCAGGAGGCGTCGCACCAGGTCACGTCCCGCCGCCGGCTCGTCGATGCGCACCAGCAGGTAGGTGCCGACGTAGGGAGACGGGCGTTCGTGCAGCACGCCGCTCTGGATGTCATCGAGCTCGAGGCGGACCGGACCCGCCGGGTCCGTGGGATGGGGTTCCATCCCTAGTGGGAGTGCGGCGGCGGGGCCGACGGCGGTCGAGGTTCGGGGCGGCCAGGTACGGGAAGGTGCCCGAGGCGGGCCTCGTAGCCTGATCGACCCCGTCACGGATGACCGGACCGTTCCCACCGTTGATGAGCTGCGTGAAGATCGTGTCCATCACGTCGTCGTTGAGGGCTCGGCCACCACAGGTCTGGTGGGCCTCGCCGTGGCGCGCGGCCAGCTCGATCTCGAGGAACGAGCCCCGCTCGAGGTACGGCTTCGTGAGGTCGACGGCGAGGAAGTCGGCGAGCACGAGGTCGGTCAGGGGATGGTCACCGTTCTCGTCGATGGGCCAGTCGGTCGTGCCGTCGATCCCGTCCCAGAACGCGAGGTTGGCGTTCAGTCGGGCCCGGTACGCGCCCTCGTAGGACTCACCGAGGCTGAACGCGTCCTCCCTGTTGTAGAGGTCCCGGATCTCGAGGTCACGGTTCACGAGGTCGTGCTGCTTCGGACCCAGCATCATGTTCTTGACCTCAGGCCGCCCCACCCGCTCGATCCGAACGTTGTGCCTGCCGCGCGTGAGCGTCTCGGCGACGACGCCGACCAGCGACGCCCCGTCCAGCAGGTCCGCGTCGATCTCCAGGACGAGGCCGAGGACGTTCTTGCCGTCGAGGTAGATCGACCCCGGGTCGGTGAACGCCAGCTCGCCCGTCGCGATCGTCTTCAGGGCGGCCGGCGCGTCCATCATGAACGGGTCCCAGCGGGGGCCGGCGAAGACCCGCACGCCGTGCACGGCGTCGCCCTCCTCGTCGTTCACGCGGAACGATGCCGTGTCGCCAGCGGGCGTCGTGCACGTGCCCTGCTGGCGCGTGGCGTCGCGATCGTCCGACGGCTCCGGGAGATCGAAGACGCAGTCGAAGGTGAGCTCGCGGTCGGCGACGGCGAAGGGACCTGACGCGTTCGGTCCGCCCACCGTGAGGGGACGGACGCGCACGCGGTAGATCAGCCCTTCCGAGTGCCGGTCCGAGAGCTTCGCGAACGGGAGCGTGTTCACGACCACGACGAGACGTCCCGCGCCGTCAGGGCTGGGGAACGCGTACACGTCGGTGATGTCGGCGATGGGGTCAGCCAGCGCGCGGGGGCCTGAAATGTGATCCGACATGGGTCCTCGATCTGTCTCCGCCGCCGACGATCAGTCGGCAGCCTCGTCCAACAGCGGTTGGAGCGCCGGGTGCTGCAGCGCCTCGGCGGCGTCCGGGTGGTCGAGCACCTGCTGGAAGGCAGTGTTGACCTGTGTCCTGCGCCTTGCGGATCTCCTTCACGGTGCCCCCGTAGTTCCGGGCGTAGGCGGCGGCGGTCTGCTCCGCGGCCAGGACGAAGGCCTTGATCCAGTGCCGCCCGGTCCGGGAGCCCGTCGTAGCCCTCGACGTGGCCGAAGATGACGTCGAAGAGCCCCAGCGTGGGCCCGGACGTGAAGAAGTCCTCCATGTAGGCGTCCCACGAGCCGTCGAAGCTC
>CAWBRR010000013.1:0-271401 GCA_963791215.1 uncultured Actinomycetota bacterium
TCTGACACGACCCAGCTACCGCGTGCGTGATTTCGCGGGTGGTCGGCCATAGGCTGGCCACCATGCGAGATCGCGACCCTGCGGCCGCCTGCAGGGCTGAACGATGAGGTTGAGTCGGCCACGTGAATGGACCGTCGCTGCCGACTCCAGCGATTTGCTCGGCTTGCTTCAAGGTTCGCCGCGATTCTGAACGCGGCGAGTGCCAAGAAGTCTCCGACGGCGGGAATGCTCAATCGGATGCAGTGTTCACACAGCAGGTCATGGTGGGCGAACCCGTCAGCTGTGAACTCACGCCAGACCACGTGCTCTGCGCCGGTTTCCTGTGCCAGGGTGCGCCGATCCGACAGGACCGAATCGGCACCGTCGGGCGGCGGCGTGCCAATTCCTACCAACGTCGATTCGGGCCTTTGCCTTGGGCCAGCATCAGCACATCTACCGTTTCGCGCCGCGCGACGCCTAATTCATCCAGTGCGCCACGAAAAGTTGAGTCCTTCAAGGGAAGCCGGTTCTGAAACAAGACACACGAAGTCGGTTCGGTTTCGTGGCACCCACAAGCGTTCGCGGCCAACCTGGCAGCGGGCCAACAACTTCGGCGAAGTCTCCACGTTTGGGCGCGTGCAATCGCCACTAGTCCCCTTTACTTCACCCTGAACTCAACTCGCTCGTTGGACTTGGCGCTGCCGTAGGGTCACCTGTCGTGACCGAGATTGAAGATCTCAATGTCGAACTAGATGCCGACGGATACGAGCTTGAAACGTTGGCCCGTCACGACAGCAACTTCCAAGCGGTTCGCCGCGGCGGATACGGCGGCCATGTTGCGACAGACGGCGTCAGGCAGTTCCTTTACCGCCCGGCAACCGAAGACGGTCGCTGGCATCTCAGCCTCGACCATGGCGAGGTCGACGTTGACCGCGAAACGGGTTCCGTCACGCCACGCAGCGGCGGACCAAAGTCCGCCGTAGCGGGGACGTTCGCGGGACGAGATACCGATGTCGGGTCCGGCTCGTCTGTCGGTGGAACCAATGTGTTCAGGCGTGTTTGTTGCCTGACCCGACTGAGGTTCGATGTGAACGTCGAACAGAGTGAACGACTCGTACAAGGCCCTGTAACTACTTGTCGCTGCCGTTAGCCCGATCCGTCGGGCGTTGCAGCAGGTAAGGAACCCTGCCCACCCCCGAGAGGGCTATGGAATGCCAGGTGAGAATCGGGCTATACCTGTGAAGACCTGTCTCAAAGTCGCTGAGGGCCAGTCGCTTTCCGCTGGCGATCTTGGCCCACGCTTCGGGCGTGTGGTCCACGGTGAGCGGGTTCTCTGCGGTATCCGGCGCGAAGCAGGTTGAGCACCACGGTTGGAGCTTGCGGGCTAGGCGACTGAGTACGGTCCATCGGTGGTCGTAGCCTCGGCTTGATGCGCTGGGCTGCGGTGTGCATGGCAGGCGGCAGCGTCGGCAGCGGGAGCCGGATGCGATGTCTTCGCCGCAGCCGAGGCAGGGACGCGGGAGGCCGCTCACTCGTCGTGGTGTTCGTCTTCCGGCGCGACACCAGCTCCTCGGCTACTCCGTCGGGCAGTGGCACGAACTCAGTGCGGCCTGCTTCGTTGACATGCACGCGGTAGCCGACCCTCTGGCCGTCAGCGAGTCCGAGCACGTCGGCCCGGTAGGTCTCACTGCTGTCATCTTGCGGGTCGTGTCGGCCTGATGCTCGGCCAAGACGGGCGCAAACTCCGTGATCTTTGGAAAGGCGGCTTCGCGTTCCTCGGGCGGCAACTCGCGCACGTCGACGTCGTACGCAGCGGTGCCCACCTCGATGCGCGCGTGCGGGTTCGCGCGCAGATCGTGCACCCACGCGGGGTCCTTCGGCGCTCCCGCGTAGGACCCAAGGATGAGCATCCCGCCGTCGAGGGTCAGGTCGATCTCGGTCATGCTTCACGACAAGGAGCGGCGTTGGACCGGTACTCCCGACGGGCGACAATGCTCGGATGAAGGTCATCGTCACCGGAGGCAACAGTGGGGTCGGCAAGGCGACGGCGGCCGCCCTCGCCACCGGCGGCCACAGCGTGGTCATCGCCTGCCGCTCCGTGGACAAGGGACGCCAGGCCGCGGCGGCGATGACCGGCGACGTCGAGGTGGCGCACCTCGACCTTGCGGAGCTCGCCAGCGTGCGCGCGTTCGCCGAGTCGGTGACGGACGTCGACGTGCTGATCAACAACGCCGGGGTGATGTGGCTGCCGCTGACGCGCACGGCCGACGGTTTCGAGGCTCACATGGGCACCAACCACCTCGGCCACTTCGCCCTGACCTGCCTGCTCGGGGATCGGATCACCGACCGCGTGATCTCGGTGACCAGCGCCATGCACGCGCTGTCCGAGCTGCACCTCGACGACCTCAACTGGCACACCCGCCGATACTCGAAGTGGTCGGCCTACGGGGAGTCCAAGCTCGCCATCCTGCTGTTCACCGCGGAGTTGGCCCGCCGCGGTGTACGGGCCTACGCGACGGATCCGGGGGCTACGGACACCGACATCGCGCGGTACTCAACGGGATTGATGGGCTGGATGAACTCGCTGCCGCTCCCCCGGCCCTATCTGCAGACCCCGGCCAAGGGCGCGTTGGCGAGCATCCAGGCCGTGACCACGACGCTGCCCAGCGGCACCTACCTCGCGCCGAGATTCAACCAGTGGGGCAAGCCGAAGGTGGCCAGACTGCGCGAGAAGGCCGTCGACCCCGTCGCGGCAGGCCGACTGTGGGAGTTGTCGGCGGAGTTGACGGGTTGCGACTGGCCGAGTTAGCGATTTGCGTGTTGAAACCCGCGCTCAGTGGCTGTCGCAAAATGAAGACGCCCGTCAAGAAACGGCAGCTTTCGGCAGATTTGCCGAAGGTGATCTGATGGTCCGATCAGGCTCAGGCGATCTTGAGCCGACTGCTTCGCGTCGCTCACGATCGATTTCGTTCATTTCGCAACAGCCACTCAGTACGGGCAAGTGTGCACAAATCGCAAGCTACTCGGGCGGTTTGGGCTTGGCGTCGATACCCGATTCCTTGCGCTGCTGAGCGGTGATGGGCGCAGGTGCATCGGTCAGCGGGTCGACGCCGCCGCCCGACTTCGGGAACGCGATGACCTCGCGGATGGAGTCGGTACCCGCCAGCAGCGCGGTGATGCGGTCCCACCCGAAGGCGATGCCGCCGTGCGGCGGAGCGCCGAAGGTGAAGGCGTCCAACAGGAATCCGAACTTGTCCTGCGCCTCGTCGTGATCGATGCCCATCATCGCGAAGACGCGTTCCTGAACGTCGCGGCGGTGGATGCGGATGGACCCACCGCCGATCTCGTTGCCGTTGCAGACGATGTCGTAGGCGTTGGCCAGCGCGCTGCCAGGGTCGGTGTCGAAGGTGGCTTCGGATTCTGGCTTGGGCGAGGTGAACGCATGGTGCACCGCCGTCCACGCCCCAGAACCGAAGACCACGTCACCCGCCGCAGTGACCTCGTCAGCGGCCTCGAACAGCGGCCAGTTCACCACCCACGCGAACGCCCACGCGGTCGGGTCGATCATGTCCAGCCGCTTGGCGATCTCGATGCGCGTGGCACCCAACAGGCCGCGGCCCGCCTTGGCCGTGCCCGCGGCGAAGAAGATGCAGTCCCCCGGCTTCGCCCCGACGTGGGCGGCGAGCCCGTCACGCTCGGCGTCGGTCAGGTTCTTCGCAACCGGACCGCCGAGCGTGCCGTCCTCGGCGAGGAGCACGTAGGCCAGTCCCTTGTGGCCCCGCTGCTTGGCGAACTCCTGCCAGCCATCAAGCGTGCGCCGCGGCTGCGACGCCCCGCCCGGCATGACGACGGCGCCGACGTACGGCGCCTGGAACACCCGAAACGTGGTGTCCGAGAAGTACTCCGTGCACTCGACCAGTTCCAGCCCGAAGCGCAGGTCGGGCTTGTCCGACCCGAACCGCCGCATCGCCTCCGCGTAGTCGATCCGGGGGATCGGCAACGGCAGGTCGTAGCCGATCAGCGCCCAGACCGCCTTCAGGATCTGCTCCGAGACCGCGATGACGTCGTCGGCGTCGACGAAGCTCATTTCCATGTCCAGTTGGGTGAACTCGGGCTGGCGATCGGCGCGGAAGTCCTCGTCGCGGTAGCAGCGGGCGATCTGGTAGTACCGCTCCATGCCGGCCACCATCAGCAGCTGCTTGAACAACTGCGGGCTCTGCGGCAGCGCGTAGAACGAGCCGGGTTGCAGTCGGGCCGGAACCAGGAAGTCGCGCGCCCCCTCGGGCGTCGAACGGGTCAGCGTCGGAGTCTCGATCTCGACGAAGTCGTGCTCGGCGAGCACGCCACGGGCAGCCGCATTCACCTTGGAGCGCAACCGGATTGCGCTACCCGGCCCCTCGCGACGCAGGTCGAGGTAGCGGTACTTCAACCGGGCTTCCTCGCCGGCGGTCTCGTCGAGTTGGAACGGAAGCGGTGCGCTCTCGCTCAGCACGGTCAGCGTGGTGGCGTTGACCTCGATGTCACCTGTGACGATGTCCGGGTTGGCATTGCCCTCGGGCCTGACCTCGACGACGCCTTCGACGGCGATGCAGAACTCCGCGCGCAGGTGGTGCGCCTGCTCAAGCACTCCGGCGTCGCGGAACACCACCTGCGCGACACCCTGCCAACTTCCCGGGTCGCTGCGCTCTCCCCCGCAAGCGGGGGCACCCCCAGCACCGGAGGCGTCGCGGAGGTCGATGAAGATGACGCCACCGTGGTCGCGACGCCGCGCCACCCAGCCGGCCAGGGTCACCGTCTGACCGGCGTCGGTGGACCGCAACGAACCGGCGGCATGGCTGCGCAGCACGAAAACTCCTCGCAAGATGGGGATGGACCGACTGTTGAGTCTAGAGGGGACGGTCCACCGGTAATTTCGGTGACGTGAATGAGCGCCCGCGCGAAGACCGTGAACGAGATGAGCGCCTGCCCCGAGACCGGGACGCCAGCAGGGTCGCGCTCGTCGGCCCCGGCGCCATCGGCTCGACCGTCGCCGCGCTCGTCCACGACGCCGGTCACCCGGTGACGGTGTGCGGGCGCACGGCCCGCGAGGCCATCGAGGTCCGGCCCGACGACGGCGCTGCCATCGTGCTGCCGGGTCCCGTGCACACCGACCCCACCACCATCGACGGTGCCGTCGACGTCGTGCTCCTGGCCGTCAAGGACACCCAGAACGAGGCCGCGGCCGCGTGGCTGGAGCGGCTGTGCGACGCGAACACCGTGGTGTGTGCCCTGCAGAACGGCGTCGAACAGGTCGAACGGGTCGGGAAGTACTGCCAGGAGTCGACGGTCGTGCCCTGCGTCGTGTGGTTCTCGGCCGAGACGCAGCCCGGTGGCTGGGTCCGGCTGCGCACGCCGGTGCGGCTGGTGCTGCCCGAGGGGCCCGCCTCGGATCGGCTCGCCCTGACGCTGCGCGGCCCGCGGGTGACGATCGACCTCGATCCCGACTTCGTCACCGCGACATGGCACAAGCTGCTGGTCAACGCCGTCGCGGGGCTGATGGTGCTGACCGGGCGGAAGTCGGGCATGTTCCGTCGCGACGACGTCGCCGGGCTGGCGCGCGGCTACCTCGCCGAATGCCTCGCGGTGGCGCGTGCCGAAGGGGCCACCCTTGGCGACGACATCGTCGAGCAGACCGTCCGCCTGTTCACCGAGGTGCCCGAGGACATGACGACGTCGATCCTCACCGACCGCGAACTCGGCAGGCCGCTGGAGTGGGACATCCGCAACGGCGTCATCGCCCGCAAGGGTGCCGAACACGGGCTTCCCACGCCCATCAGCGACGTCCTGGTGCCGCTGTTGGCGGCCGCGGGTGACGGCCCGGGCTGAGCGCCGCCGAGTAGACACCGCGGCCTAGAGTGTCTACTCGTGGCGAAGACATACCCGTGCGAACGCGTCGAGCTCGACTTCATCGACAGCGCGCCGTTCCGGTTCGTCAGCAAGGTCGACCTCGCGATCACTCCCGAGCAGCTGTTCGAGGTGCTGGCCGACGAGAATTCGTGGCCGCATTGGGCCACGGTGATCACGAAGGTCGTGTGGACCAGTCCGGAGCCGCGCGGCGTCGGCACCACCAGAACCGTGAGCATGCGCGGCAACATCATCGGCGACGAGGAGTTCATCGCGTGGGAGCCGTTCTCCCACATGGCCTTTCGCTTCAACCAGAGCACGTCGAACGCCATCTCGGCGTTCGCCGAGGACTACCGGGTCGGTGGAGACGGCCGACGGATGTCACCTGACGTGGGTGATGGCCATCAAGCCCAACGGGCTGGCGGGCAAGCTCGGCATGTCGATCGGACAACCCGTCATGTCGTGGCTGTTCCAGCGATTCCTGCACAATCTGCGCCGCTACACCGACGCGCGGTTCGCCCCGAACGTCAGTACAGACCCTCCCACGCCGAGCGCCTGACCCCGTCGGGGTCGGCCACGGTGTCGTCACGCGTCGAGCGGATGACGCGCGTGCGCCTGCGGTCCGTATCGAAGCGCGGCCACTCGCTGCCCAACTCCCCCGTCGCGAACGCCAACCAGGTGCGTTGCATGCGCCTGCCCACCGACGGCTGCACGCGACGGCCCAGTGGGTGCAGCTTGCGTCCCAGGTAGGACGCATAACTGTGCTGAATGTGCACGATCTCGCTGCCGTGGGTGGCGCCGAGGCCGAGCATGCGCAACGTCCAGGTGGTGTGGTCGAAGCGGTAGACGTACGTCGGGGCGTGCGGGCTGTAGGCGTCGGCGAACGCCCATGCCGGGGCGCAGAACATCGCGTCCGATCCGACGGCGATCGCCGCTCGGCGGCGCGGATAACCCGGATACGCCGCGAGCACCCGCGTCTTCGCCCCGGGTGACGTGCGTTCGAAGTAGGCGTCGATGGTGGCCGGCGTGGTCGGCAGCATCGGCGGCTTGACCCAGGCGAACATCGACGCCTCGTGGCTGTTGGTCCCGACGATGAGCGGTACCTGCGACACCGCTCCGAGGCGCGCCGCTTCGATCGGGTGGTGCGGCAACAGCTCGACGCCGTGAGTGAGCCCGTACGCCAGCACGGGGGTGTGGGCCGCGCTCTCGCCCTGAAGCTCGCCTGCGGCACGGCGCAGCGCGCGCTGCGGCAGCGCCTTCACCTCGTCGAGGCCGACGCCGAGCCGGTCGAGGAAGCGGTGCGCCTGCCGCGCTCGCGTTTCGCGGTCGGCGATCAGCGGCAGCGCCGGACTCTGGGCGATCGCCCGCCCGAACAGACCCCTGGCGGCCGGACTGGCCAGCAGCGCAAGGACGGACGTCGCGCCCGCCGACTCCCCGAACACCGTCACGTGCTCTGGGTCGCCGCCGAACGCGGCGATGTTGTCGCGGACCCACGCGAGCGCCGCGAGCTGGTCGCGCAGGCACAGGTTGTCGTCGAACCCCGGACCGAGATCGGAAAGCTCGAACCCGCCGAACACGCCGAGCCGGTACGTGACGTTCACGACGACGACGTTGCCGTTGGCCGCGAGCCGCGAGCCGTTGTAGAGCTGAAGCTGCCCGGCACCGTAGACGAACGCTCCGCCGGGAATCCAGACCATGACCGGCAGCGCGCTGGAGGGATCACGAGCGGGTGACCACACCGTCACGGTGAGGCACGCTTCGTCGCGGATCTTCGGGTCGTCACGGCCTCCACCGACGAACGACCGGCCCTGCGGTGGGAGGGGGCCGTGCTCGATGGCGTCACGAATGCCCGTCCACGGTTCCAGCGGAGCGGGGGCCAGGAACCGGCGCTGCCCTATGGGCTGCTCGGCGTAGGCCACGCCGCGCCAGACGTTCACCGCGCCATCCGTGGTGCCGCGGAGCTGCCCCGCGGCGGTCGTCACGACGGTGGAGAGTTCCGCAGTATCGTTCAGGGCCGCCACGCCTGAATCGTAGTGTGGGAAGCTGAACACGGCTGGCAGCCAGCCTGACCCAGTCGAGTGTCGTTAGGCGGCGGAGCGCCGCGAAAGGACCCGCGCGATGACGTTCAACGAGGGCATGCAGATCGACACCAGCACCACGTCGAGCAGTGGCGGAGGCGGCGGTGGCGGGGGCCGCATGGCAATCGGCGGCGGCATCGGCGGGCTGCTGATCGTCGTCGTGGCGCTCTTCCTGGGCGTGGACCCCGGTTCGGTACTTCCGGAGGGCGGGGTGAACCAGTACGACACCCAAGGCGTCGAAACGCCCGGATTCGATGTCAGTCAGTGCAAGACGGGCAAGGACGCCAACGACATCCTCGGGTGTCGCATCATCGCCACGGGCAACTCGGTGGACGGTGTCTGGTCCCAGCTGCTGAAGGGATACACGCGGCCGAAGATCCGCCTCTTCAGTGAGGCAGTGCAAACCGGCTGCGGCCCGGCCACCACCGATGTCGGCCCGTTCTACTGCCCGGTCGACAGGACCGCCTACTTCGACACCTCGTTCTTCGACGTCCTGGTCAATCAGTTCGGTTCCAGCGACGGCAAGTTGGCGCAGGAGTACGTCGTCGCCCACGAGTTCGGCCACCACGTGCAGGACCTGCTCGGCGTGCTCGGTCGCGCACAGCAGGGCGCTACCGGCGCACAGGGCAACGGCGTGCGCACCGAGCTACAGGCCGACTGCTACGCCGGGGTGTGGGCGCACTACGCCGCGATCACCAAGCAGGAAGGTACCGACGTAACCTTCCTCGAGCCGTTGACGGACAAGGACATTCAGGACGCGTTGTCTGCCGCGGAGTCTGTCGGCGATGACCGCATCCAGCAGGCCTCGACGGGTCGGGTGAATCCGGAGACCTGGACACACGGTTCGTCTGCGGCACGTCAGTACTGGTTCACCGAGGGCTACCGGACCGGCGACCCGAACAAGTGCGACACCTTCTCTGCGCAGGACCTCCACGAGGGATGACGTCGGGATCCGACGGAGTCGAACCTGGCATCACCCCCGACGCCAAGGACTGGACGTGGGTGCTCAGTCGCCCATGCCCCCAGTGCGGCTTCGACGCCGCCCAAGTGCATCCCACGGACGTCGGCGGCCAGGTGGTGCAGGACGCGCACCACTGGGTCGCCAGGCTGCGGGAACCAGGCGCCACCGTCCGTCCGGCGCCCAGCGTGTGGTCGCCATTGGAGTACGGCTGCCACGTGCGCGACGTCCACCGCATCTTCAACCACCGCATCCAGTTGATGCTGAACGAGCACGAGCCGACGTTTCCGAACTGGGATCAGGACGCGACGGCGCTGGCCGAGAACTACGGCGCCCAGGATCCCATCGCCGTCGCCGACGAATTGCTCGACGCCGCCACGACCGTCGCCGAGACGTATGCCTCGGTGCCTGCGGACGCGTGGCCGCGGCGTGGATTGCGCAGCAACGGCAGCGAGTTCACCATCTCCTCCATCGCTCGCTACCACCTCCACGACGTCGTCCACCACGCCTGGGACGTGTCACCCCGTCATTGAACGGGCCGGAGGCGAAACGAGCCCAAGCCGGTCCATTGACCACATTGAACACATATCGCTAATGTGTTCAAATGCGCGCCGGCCCGAATCAGCCAACCAAGGCGCTGTCCCCCGTCCTGCTGGCCGCCACCACTGAGACGCTACGCAGGCTCGGGCCCCGCCGGTTCAGCCTCACCGCCGTCGCCGAGGCAGCGGGCGTGTCCCGCGGCACCGTCCACAACGCGCTCGGCAGCCGCGAGAACGCGATCAAGACGGCACTGGACCACCTCGCGGCGGCGTTCGTCGAGACCATGGCCGCCGAGGTGGAGAAGTCCGACACCCTCGCCGAGAAGGTCTCGGCCGCCGCCGTTTTGATCTGCGCCCACCGAAAGGGCTCCGACTCCGTGAGCCCGCGCAGCATCAACGAGAGCATCCTCGTCCTACTGCTTCGCAACATCGGCGACGACCTCATGCGGCGGGCGATCGAGCTGTGGAAACCGTTGGTGAAGCAGGCCCAGAGCAGCGGGGAGGTCGGTGCCCACGTCGACCCCGGACGGGCCAGCGAGTGGATCGTCCGCGTGCTGCTGAGCTTCGAACTGCTCCCACCCATGAGCGTGAACCTGGACAGCCCACGTGCCGTGCGGCGGTTCGTGTCCGAACACGTCGTCGCTGGACTGTCCGGGGCCGACCCGACCGCCTCGGCGAAGAAACGGAGTACTCATGACTGAGCCCGACCACGAAGTCGCCATCATCGGCGGCGGACCGGGCGGCATCGCGTCGGCACACCTGCTGCGGCAGAAGGGAATCGACGACTTCGTCATCATCGAACGGGCCGCCGACTTCGGTGGCACCTGGCGCGACAACCACTATCCCGGACTAGCCGTCGACATCCCGAGCCTGTGGTACCAGCTGTCGTTCGCGCCCAACCCGAAGTGGTCCCGACTGTTCGCGCCGGGCCCCGAGCTCTATCAGTATCTGCGCGACACCGCCGCCTCGATGGGACTGTACGACCACCTGATGGCCAATTCGGAAGTGGTCCAACAGCAGTGGGACGACGATCGCGGGCTGTGGCAGCCTCACCATCCGGGACGGCCCGACGGTGACGGCGCGGTTCGTGATCAGCTCCGTCGGTGGCTACGTCAACGCGAAGCAGACCGTGAACATCCCCGGCGTCGAGGACTTCGCAGGCACCACGCTGCGGCCCAACGCGTGGGACGACTCGTACGACACGGAGGGCAAGCGCATCGCGGTGATCGGCACCGGCTCGAGCGGCGTGCAGATCACCGCCGCACTGTCCAGTAGGGCGGCCAGCCTCGACGTCTACCAGCGGACGCCCGCCTGGGTGCTGCCGAAGGTCGACTTCGACATTCCGCCACTGATGCGCCGAATCCTCAAGGTGCCCGGCGTCTTTCCCGCGGTCAACATGGCTGGTCGGCTGCTCATGGACGTGGCGATGATCGCACCGATCGTGCACGTCTTCTCGCGCCTACCCGACCGGCTGCTGGTTCGCCTGATGCCGCTGTACGACGCGTACTGCCGGGCGCTGTACCGGCTGCTGCTGCGCGCGACGGTGCGCGACGCCGCGACCCGCGCGGCGCTGGTGCCGCGCTACGGGATCATGGCCAAGCGCCCCGTCATCTCCAGCACCTTCCTGCCTGCGCTGAACGATCCGAACACGTCGCTGATCACGACACCCATCGAACGGATCACCCGCGACGGCGTACGCACCGTCGACGGTGTCGACCATCCCGCCGACCTGCTGGTACTGGCCACCGGCTACGAACTGTGGACCGATCCCGAGACTTACCGGCCGGGAACGATTCTCGGCGCAGGAGGATTCGACCTCGCCGAGTACTACCGCGCTCACGGCATGCAGAGCTATGCCGGTACGGCGCATCCGCGACTGCCCAACCGGTGGGAGATCGTGGGCCCGCTCGGCTTCGTCGGATTCGCGTGGTGCGACTTCGTCGAGACGATGGCCGCACACGCGGTACGCGTCATCGCCGAGACGCGAAGCCGCGGAACCCAAGTGGCCGAGGTCGGCCAAGACGCGTTCGACCGCTGGAATCAGGCGATGGCGCGCCGCGGGAGGACCGCCCACCTCTACCTCACCGACTGCAACCCCGAACTGAACACCTACTTCGTCAACTCTCAACGCGACACCGTCTACCACCGCCCCCAAACCATCACCGGCTCACGGTGGTTCGCGCGGCGCGGCGCCCTCACCGACTACCAGTTCACCCGGCGGTCGGCGCACCTCGCCGAACGCCAACTACCCAAGGAGCAACCCGCATGACCGACACCGACAAGCCACTGGCCGGACGCGTCGCCTACGTCACGGGAGCCGCTCGCGGACAAGGCCGATCGCACTGCGTGCGGCTGGCCAGGGCCGGCGCGGACGTCGTCGCGATCGACGCATGCGGTCCGGTCGCGGCGAGCAACGGATACGCGCCTGCCACGCCGGAGGAGCTCGCCGAGACGGTGAGTCTCGTCGAGGGCGAGGGGCGCAAGATCCTGGCCAAGGAGGTCGACGTCCGCGATGCCGAAGGCCAGCAGCGGGTGGTCGCCGAAGCCGTCGAACAGTTCGGACGGCTCGACATCGTGGTGGCCAACGCGGGCGTGCTGAACTGGGGCAGGCTGTGGGAGATCTCGCCGCAGCAGTGGCAGGAGACCCTCGACACCAACCTCACCGGCGTGTGGAACACGATCAGGGCCGTCGTGCCGCCGATGATCGAGGCGGGCAATGGCGGCTCGATCATCAACATCAGCTCGGCGGCGGGCATCAAGGCCGTGCCGGGGTGCGGGCACTACTGCGCCAGCAAGTTCGGCGTCGTCGCGCTGACGAACTCGCTGGCAGTCGAGTTGGGCGAGTTCGGAATTCGGGTCAACTCGGTGCATCCGTACGGCACCGACACCCCGATGGGCAACGACCTGTCGATGTACCAGATGTTCGCCGACCATCCGACCTTCATCCACAGCTTCTCCCCCGGCGCGCTGCCGACGGACTCGCTGGCCGCGCCCGACCTCATCTCCGACATCGTCGTCTGGCTGGCCGGCGACGGATCGTCGTTGGTGACGGCCGCGCAGATTCCGGCCGACAAGGGCTACCTGAAGATCTGAGTCAGCGCGCCGTTGTTGCGTTTGTTGCGCCAAGGTCCGAGATCGGACCGCAACGAACGCAACGTGAGGCGCTGCGCTAGAGCCGCGACTCCGCGCCGATCGACGTGTCGGTGGTCCGCAGCGGACGGATCAGCGCGTCCTGTGCGAAAGACGCGATGAGCTCACCCTCTTCGGTGTGGACGGCGCCGCGCACGTAGGACATGCCCGCGCCCACCTGGGTGCTCTCGTGGCTGTACAGGAGCCAACCGCCCCAGCCGAACGGCTCGTGGAAGCTGACCGTGATGGTCATCGGCGCCGTGGACACGGTGAGGTGCGACTGCGCGGTGCCGATGCCTTCGTGAGCGCGCATGGTCGTCGAAATACCAAGGTGCCCAGTGAAGTACGCGACGAGGGCCTTGGCCAGGTCGTCACGCGCCGGGATCGGGTCGTAGTGCAGCCACGCGAACAACTCCGGCGGTCCGACCTCGTCGGGACTGTTGACGTCGACGACGTCGACGAGCCGCAGTTGGCGCCCGACCATCGGCATCTCGGACACGTTGGCGTCGGCGGGCGGCGCGACGTCAGGGCGCGCGAGCTGGTGGCGGATGACGTCGCCGGAGGGGACGTCGGTGAATGCCGTCACCGTGATGCAGCGCTTGCCGTTCTGGGTGACGTTGACCACCGCGGTGGCCGTCGAGCGGCCCTCGGCGACGACGTCGATGGTGAGTTCGACCGGCGGTCCGACGACGACGGCCCGCGCGAAGACCGCATACACCGACCGAACCGACTTCTCCGGGAAGCGCTTGGCCACGGCGACGATGGCCTGGGCGAGCACCTGGGTGCCCTCGACCACCTGTCGCTCGTCGGCACCGGCGATGCCGGTCTGACCGACGAACGTGTCGTCGCCCTCGGGTGTGACGTCGAAGAGGTCAAGCAGGCGTTCGACGGTCCACTGGGACTGATCGGATTCCGTGGTCATGGTGAGTCCACCTCTCGTTCGGTGCTGCCGGACTGACTAAGTCGTTGGTTGCGGGCGCAGCGCAGTGGCGGCGCGCCCTCGCGAGCGACACCTTAGCCGCAACCGCACCGGAGCCTACCCAGAACCGGTAACGTCATTCTCATGGCCAAGTCGAGTGCACGAACGTCGACCGGCTCCGCGGATGCCGACGCACCCGAAGAGGAGTCCCGCGCGAACCGATTCATGCGATCGGCGTTGGCGATCCTCGGCGAGACCGGACGGACGGACTTCACGGTGCTCGAGGTCGTGGAACGGTCGAAGACCTCTTTGCGGTCCTTCTACCAGCACTTCTCCACCAAGGACGAGCTCCTGCTGGCACTCATCGACCGAATCATGACCGAGTCGACGCACAGATGGCGTGAGGACACCGACGGCCTCGACGCCGTCCCGGCGCTACGTCAGCTGGTGGAGCGGGTCAGCGCCCCGGCTTCGTCGACCACTCAGGACAGCATCAACCGGGGCCTGACCTTCTACAACGATCACCTCGCCGAGACGTTGCCGCGCGAGTACGCGCGGGTGCTCTCCCCGGTACACGGGCTCATCACGGACATCATCAACCGCGGCATCACCGAAGGCGTGTTCGATCCCGAGTTGGACGTCGAACGGTCGGCTGCGCTCATCATGCAGGCCGCCCTCGGCGCGATGCGGATCCGCGTGCTCGGCGCCGAACTCAACGGCGCCCCGATCGACGGCGAGCACATCTTCGAGTTCTGCATTCGCGCACTGCGAAAGTAGCGTCGACACCGGACTGGATGACCGCGTGAGAACCTTCTGAACTGCTCTGATACCGCACTCGTCAGTGAATTCACGGGGGTGGTTCTTACCTGCGGCCTAACGTGGTAACGTCATTACCACCCAAGCACAACGAGACTTCCAGGAGGCGGACATGCCCAGCCGCGAACTGTCCTATCCAGTGTTCGACGCCGACAACCACTTCTACGAGCCGAAGGAAGCGCTGACGCAATTCCTGCCGGACCACCGCAAGGGCATCATCGATTACATCGACGTCCACGGCCGCACCAAGATCGTCGTCCGCAACACGATCAGCGACTACATCCCGAACCCGACGTTCGAGGTGGTCGCACGGCCCGGTGCCCAAGAGGAGTACTTCCGGCACGGCAGCGGCGGCAAGAGCTACCGCGAAGTAATGGGCAAGCCGATGAAGGCCATTCCCGCGTTCCGCAACCCGGAGGCACGGCTCGAGGTGCTCGACAGCCTCGGCCTGGACTACACGCTGATGTTCCCGACGCTGGCCTCGCTGGTCGAGGAACGGCTCAAGGACGACCCCGAAGCGATCCTGGACATCGTCCACGGGCTGAACCAGTGGATGTACGAGACCTGGCAGTTCAACTACGAGGACCGCATCTTCTCCACGCCGGTCATCAACCTGTCCATCGTCGACCGCGCGATCGAAGAACTCGAGTGGTGCCTCGAGCGCGGGGCCAAGACCGTCCTGGTCCGGCCCGCGCCGGTGCCCGGCCATCGCGGCACCCGGTCGTTCGGCCTGCCGGAGTTCGACCCGTTCTGGGACGCCTGCGTCAAGGCCGGCATCCCGGTGTCGATGCACGCGTCGGACAGCGGATATGCGGAGTACCTCAACGACTGGGAGCCCGGCGACGAGTTCAAGCCGTTCAAGCCGACCTCGTTCCGCATGGTCGCGATGGGCAAGCGGCCCATCGAGGACACCATGGCCGCACTGGTCTGCCACGGGGCACTGACCCGCAACCCGGATTTGCGCATCCTGTCGGTCGAGAACGGCGCCTCCTGGGTGCCCTACCTCTTCTACCAATTCAAGGACGTCTACTCGAAGATGCCCAACGAATTCCCGGAGGATCCGATCGAGGCGTTCCGGCGCTGCGTGTACGTCGCACCGTTCTGGGAGGACGACTTCAAGAAGATGGCCGACCTGTGTGGCATCGACCGCGTGATCTTCGGCTCGGACTGGCCGCATCCGGAGGGCCTGGCCGATCCGATCAACCTGGTCGGCGACCTCGAGGCCCACGGTCTCGACGAGGAGGGCGTCCGAAAGGTCATGGGCGGCAACATGGTCGACCTGTTCAAGGTCCCCAACAAGATCGTCCACAAGCCGGGCGTGCCCGTCATGGAATTCGCCTGATCCCAGGCAAATCACCGCGAACGTGCGCGTCGGATTCCCGGCGCGCACGTTCGCGGCACTAGGAAAGTGAAGGACGCCCTGTGACTGGCGAGCGAGTAGACCATGAGTGACCTCACCTCCCCGGAACGGCTGCTGTTCGCATCGACCGCTCAGGCCTTCCTCGAAAAGGAAGCCTCCCTGAGCCGGGTACGCGAACTGCACGCGGAGGGCACTTCATTCGAACGCGGCTGGTGGCAGCGCGCCGCCGAACTCGGCTGGGCCAGCATGCTGGTGCCCGAGGAACTCGGCGGCGGCAGCGTCTCGGGTAACGGTGTTTCCGATCTCGCGCTCGTCGCCGAACAGATCGGCCGGTCCGTCGCCCCAGGCCCGCTGCATCCGGTCAATACGGTGCTGGCCGGGCTCGTCGACGCCGACGATGCCGAAGCGCATGCGGCGACCATCGAAGCCCTGGTGGCCGGCGAGCTCATCGCCTCGTGGGCGGTCTACGAGCCGCGACGGGCGTGGGCACCGCTCGAGTCGACGGTGACGGCGACGGCGACGGGCGACGGCTTCCGGATCGACGGGGTCAAGGACCGCGTCGAGGCAGGCACCGACTGTGACGTCTTCCTCGTCGTCGCGCGCCTCGACGATGAACTGCGGCAGTTCCTGGTTCCCGCCGACGCCGCCGGCGTGACGGTCGAGTCGCAGGCCTCGATCGACCTCGTAAAGCGCTATGCGCGAGTGACGTTCGACGGGGCGACGCTCGGTGCGGACGCCGTGGTCGGCTCAGCCGGTCAGACCGAGGCACTGATCTCCAGGCAGGCCCAGGTGGCCCAGGTGCTGCAGTGCGCCGAGGTCGTCGGCGTGCTCGACACCGTGCTCGGCTTCACCATCCAGTGGGCGTTGGATCGGTACTCCTTCGGCCGGCCGTTGGCCTCGTACCAAGCGCTGAAGCACCGCTTCGCCGACATGAAGATCTGGCTCGAAGCGTGCCGCGCCACCGCCTCGTCGGCGGTGGCGGCAGTCGGTGCCCGCGCCGACGACGCGGACCTGCTGGCCAGCGTCGCGAAGTCCTACATCGGTGAGCACGCACCGCTGATGTTGCAGCACTGCATTCAGTTGCACGGCGGCATCGGAGTGACGTGGGAGCACGATCTCCATCTGTTCCTGCGTCGAGTCACGTTGTACCGCTCGATGTTCGGCACCCCTGAGGAGCACAACTTGCGCGTCTACGCCCACGACGAGGCACAGAAGGCAGTGTCATGACCGACACCACGTCGGCGCGGCCGACCACCGAGACAGTCACCGAGTTCGCCGAGCGCGCCAAGCACTGGCTCGCCGCAAACATGCCGAAGCTGGATCCCCAGAACCCGCCCAACGCCGACCGCGGCGAGGATGGACCGTGGCTGCGGGCGCGCGAGCTTCAGAAGAAGCTCTACGCAGGCGGATTCGCAGGCATCTGCTTCCCCAGCGAGTACGGCGGCCTCGGCCTGCCGATCGCCTATCAGCGGGCGTTCGACGACGTGTCGCGCGGTTACGAACTGCCGATCATCCTGAACGTGCCGACGTTCACCATCTGCGCGGCGACCATCCTCGACACCGGGTCGGAAGCCCAGAAGCGCGAGCACATCTCGGCCGCCATCCGCGGCGACGAGGTGCTCGTCCAACTGCTCTCCGAGCCCAGTGGCGGCTCCGATCTGGCCAGCGTCATCACCCGCGCGGACCGCAAGGGTGACAAGTGGATCATCAACGGCGCCAAGACCTGGAGCACCAGTGCCTTCGCCGCCGACTACGGGCTGCTGCTGGCGCGCACCTCGTGGGACGTGCCGAAGCACGAGGGCCTGACGATGTTCCTGGTCAAGCTCGACAGCCCTGGCATCGACATGCGTCGGATCAAGCAGGTCGACGGTGGCAACGAGTTCTGCGAGGAGTTCTTCGACAACCTCGAACTCGATGAGGACGCCGTCGTCGGCGAGGTGAACGACGGATGGAACGTGGCGTCGCGGCAGCTGTACCACGAACGCCGAGCGGTGGGCGGCGGATCCGAGTTCGCAAGCGGCATCGGCGCCGAAGGCGCAACCGACCAGCCCGTCGACTACGTGGACCTGGTCACCGAACTCGGCCAGTCGAACAACGAGCGCATCCGCGAGCTGGCCGGCCGCGCACTCGTCCGGCGCATGGTGCACGAGCAGCTGATCGATCACGTCTACGACGGCGTGCTCGATGGATCCCTGCCTCCCGCAGCGGGTTCCATCATTCGTATCTCGCACGCAGAGAACGTTCAGTTCGAGATGGACACCGCGCTGGCGATGACGGGCAGCCCCGGCGTCGTCGACGACGGGAGCGGGTTGTTCCGCGTCGGCAACAGGTTCCTGTCACGTCAGGCAGCATCGCTCGGCGGCGGCACCACCGAGATCGCACGCAACATCATCGGCGAGCGCGTGCTCGGCTTCCCACGCGAGTTCGCCGCCGACCGCGGCGTGCCGTTCAATCAGGTGAAGCGCAAGCGGGACTAGGCCCTACTCGTCGACGTCGGCGATGGCGACCGCGCACCCGTGGGTCGGAAAGCCGTTGCGCGAGTGCGCGTCCGATGCCGGACGCCGCACCGGTGATGACGACGGTTCGGCCGCTGATGCGTTCTTCGCCGATCTGCTCATGCTCGCTCCTCGATGGTGGTCGGTGGGCCGGAGACCGTTGCGGCGTGGTCGGCGATCAGCTCGAGGAGCCGCCCCCACGCACCGAACGGCAGGTCGTGACCCATGCCCGTGATGGTCACCAGCCGGGCGCCCGGGATCGCGCGGGCGGTGGCCGCGCCGCCCGTCGGGTGGACCATGCGGTCGCGGTCGCCGTGGATCACCAGCGTGGGCACGTCGATCTCGCCGAGTTCGACGGTCCGGTCACCGGCCGCGAATATTCCGGCGAGCTGCCGTGTCACGCCGTCGGACGTCGGGTCGCGATCCCACGCCACGCCTGCCCGCTCGCGCACCCGGTCCTCGTCGAACGGATAGCCGTGCGAGCCGATGTGCCGGAAGATGCGCAGCGCACCCTCGATCGCCTCGACGCGGTTCCGCGGCGGGCGCGCCGTCGCCATCCGCCGCCACGTGGACAGCGCCGGACGTCCGATGCGCGGCGCACCCGTGTTCGACATGATCGACGTCAGGGTGCGGACCCGCCCCGGGTAGTGCGCGGCAACCGTCTGGGCGATCATGCCGCCCATCGAGACGCCGACCAGGTGGACATCGCGGTAGCCCAACGCATCGAGCAGGCCGACGGTGTCGCGGGCCATGTCGCCGAGGTGGTACTGCCGAGGGTGGTTGCCGCCACGAAGGACCGCGATCGGGTTCGGGGCGCGGTAGTCCATGTGCGTCGAGCGGCCGACGTCCCGGTTGTCGAACCGGATGACCCGGAACCCGCGGGCGGCGAGCGCCGCGGCGAAGTCCGCAGGCCAGCTGTTCAGCTGCTGACCGAGACCCGCGATCAATACGACGGGCGGATCCGCGGGGTCACCGAACCCGTCGTGGCACAGCGTGATGCCGCGCCCGACGTCCGCCAGATGGTCTTCGCGCGAGCGCTCATTCGCGGCGAGCGACTCCCCCGGCGTCATGCCGACACTTGCGCGGCGCCCGCGACCTCCCGCGCCGGCACACCGACCGTACGCGGGCGCCGGTGGACGACCGCCAATCCGCCGCGGCCGGGTGCGGTGGCCACCCCGCGGGAGTGCACGGGCTCGGCTGCGGCGTAGGTGGTGCGGAACTCGAACTCCCGCAACAGGGTACGAAGCGTGACCATCAGCTCCATGTTGGCGAAGGCCGCGCCGATGCAGCGCCGGACACCGCCGCCGAACGGTACCCAGGCGTGCGTGTCGGGCGGGTTGCCGACGAATCGGTCGGGATCGAACTTCGCCGCGTTGGGAAAGCTGCGATCCGAGGCGTGGGCCAGCGAGATGCTGACGATGATGGCATGCCGTTCGGGGATCACCCACTGCCCCAACTTGATCCGCGACTTCGTGATGCGGGCGGTGGCGTTGATGACCGGCCGGATGCGCTGCACCTCGAAGATGGTCGCCTGGAGCAGGCTCGGAGCCGCCCGCGTCGACCTCGTCGGTGAGCCTGTTGAGCAGGCGCGGATGCCTGCGCAACCGCTCCACCGCCCAGGCCAGCGTGGTGGCCGTGGTCTCGTGCCCGGCGGCGAGCAACGTCAGCAGTTCGTCGGCGACGTGGTCGTCGGCGATCGGCATGCCGTCCTCGTAGCGCGCCTGCAGCATCAGGGCCAGTACGTCACTGCGCTCGGCGAGGGCCGGATCGTTGCGTGCGTCGGCGATGAGTTGCGAGACGATGGCGTCGTAGCGGCGGCGCAACGTCTCCACCCGCCCCCATGGACTCCACCGGCCGTAGTCCCTGCGCGCGACGGGTGGCAACACCGCGAGGTGCGATGCGCGTAACACCATGGGCGGCAGCAAGTCCCGCAGTTCCTCAAAGGCCGCACCCTCGGCGCCGAACACCGTGCGCAGGATCGCGTTGAGCGTGATGCGCATCATCGACGGCAGCGTGGCGAACTCCTCGCCCTCCGGCCACGTCGCCAGCTCACGCATCACCTCTTCCTCGACGATGCCCTCATAGCTCTTCATCCGCTTGCCGTGAAACGGCGGCACCAGCAGCTTGCGACGTTGTCGATGCGCGGTGCCCTCCAGACTGAACGTCGACCCGGGCCCAAGGACCTCGCCGAGCGTGCCCGCGCGCGCGATCAGGTCGCTGTTCGTGGTGAAGAGGTCCTTGACCAGAGCGGGGTCGCTGACGACCACCGCATGACCGAAGATCGGCAGGTTCAGCGTGAACTCCGGCCCGTAGCGCTTGGCGACGGCGGCGACGGCCTTGTCGCGGTTGACGACGAAGCCGATTCCTTGCAGCACCTTCGGTATCTGCAGCGCAGGCGGCAGTCGTACCGGGTCGGTCGTCGCCTCACCCATGTCGTCTCCTCGATGTCCGATTCTGGTTGAGCAACGGTCACGGTACGCTGCGGTACCGATCTCCGCAAGAGCTCTTTCCACACGCGTTCAATAGTGGTACCGTCATGTACCGTTGCCGGTACTCATCCGTACCAGCACTTCGGAACGAGAGAGGTGCGACGCATGTCGACCAGCGACTTCAGCAACTACACCGACGTACTGATCGTCGGCGCTGGACTGTCCGGCGTTGGCGCCGCCTGCCAGTTGCGTCGGGACTGCCCGGAGAAGTCCGTCGTCGTGCTCGAGGCGCGGGATGCGATCGGCGGCACCTGGGACCTGTTCCGCTACCCGGGGATCCGGTCGGACTCGGACATGTTCACCCTGGGCTACCGCTTCCGGCCGTGGACCGAGGCCAAGTCCATCGCCGACGGACCCAGCATCCTCGACTACATCCACGACACTGCCCGCGAGTTCGACGTGCGGCGGCTGATCCGGGTCAATCACCGCGTGGCGAGCGCGAAGTGGAACAGCACCGAGGCGCGTTGGACCGTCGAGGTGCAGCGCACGGACACCGGCGAGACGGTCACGATGCGGTGCGCCTTCCTCTACGTCTGCTCGGGCTACTACCGGTACGACGAGGGGTTCAGCCCGACCTTCCCGGGCGTGGAACGGTTCTCGGGTCCGGTCATCCACCCGCAACACTGGCCCGACAGGCTGGACTACCGCGACAAGAGGGTCGTCGTGATCGGCAGCGGAGCCACCGCGGTCACCCTGGTGCCGACGCTGGCGTCCTCCGCCGCCCACGTCACGATGCTGCAGCGCAGTCCGACCTACGTTGCCTCCCGGCCCGCGCGGGATCCGCTGGCCGACCGGCTGCGAGCGCGACTACCGCAGAAGCTGGCCTACGCGATCGTGCGTTGGAAGAACACGCTGGAGGGCATGGCGATCTTCCAGCTCAGCCGTCGTCGCCCCGACTACGTGAAGTCGATGCTGCGCAAGGCGGCGATCGCCCAGCTGCCAGACGGCTACGAGGTGGACACGCACTTCGCCCCGTCGTACAACCCGTGGGATCAGCGCATGTGCCTGGTGCCCGACGGTGATCTCTTCACCGCGATCCGCGAGGGCCGCGCCTCGGTGGTGACCGACCACGTCGAGGAGTTCACCGAGACCGGCATCAAGCTCGCGTCCGGCGCCGAACTGCCCGCCGACATCGTGGTCAGCGCGACCGGGTTGAACATGCTCGCCATCGGCGGCATGGCGCTCGAGGTCGACGGCCGCCCCGTGGACCTCTCGAAGACGGTGTCCTACAAGGGAATGATGCTGTCCGGCGTGCCGAACTTCGCGTGGACGATCGGTTACACGAATGCCTCGTGGACGCTCAAGGCCGACCTGGTGGCGCAGTACGTGTGCCGGCTGCTCGCCCACATGGATCGTCACGGACATGCCACGGTGACCCCGGACGCGAGCCGCGTGACGGCGCACCATCCGTTCCTGGACCTGACGTCGGGCTACGTCCAGCGCAGCATGGACCTGATGCCCAAGCAGGGTGACCGGCTACCGTGGCGACTGCATCAGAACTACGTGCGCGACGTCGCGCTGCTTCGCCGCGGTCCGATCGACGACGACGTGGTGTTCGCCGCGCGATCCGCGGTGCCGGTCGGGCCTCGGCAACAGGTGCGGCAGCGCGTCGGCTGACCGCGCCGAACTAGAACAACCTGGGTTGCAACAACGCCCCGGCAGACTGAACCGCCGGGGCGCTGCGCGTCGCGAACGGACGATTGTCGGGCTCGAGGCCGTGCCGAGCGAGCAGCGGAGCGACCTTCGTGCGGAGCGCGTCGCGGTAGTCCTGGGGGAGATATGCACTGCGCCGGTACAGGCTCTCGGTACTGCCCCACCAACTCCGGATGCGTGCGCGTCAGCCACCCCATGAACCATCCGCGCGTAGAGCCACGGAGGTGCAGGCCGAACACCGTCACGCCCGTCGCACCCGACGCGGCGATGCGGCCCAGCAGGTGGTCGAAGCCTGCTCCGCGGAGTCGGTGAGCAGCGGCAGCACCGGCGCCACCATGACGTGGCAGTCCAGGCCTGCATCGCGGATCGATCGGATCAGCCCGAGTCGGGCTTCGGGCGTCGGGGTGCCGGGCTCGACGAGACGGTGGAGTTCCGCATCGCCGATGGCCAGTGAGACGGCGACGCTGACGTCGACCCGCTCGGAAGCCGCCGCGATCAGCGGCAGGTCGCGCCGCAACAGCGTGCCCTTGGTGAGGATCGAGAACGGGGTGCGCGAATCAGCCAGCGCGCCAATGATTCCGGGCATCAGGGCGTAGCGACCCTCGGCACGTTGATACGGATCGGTATTGGTCCCGAGTGCGACGGTCTCCCGGGTCCAGGATCGCCGGGCCAGCTCGCGCCGCAGCACGTCGGCGACGTTGATCTTGACGACGACCTGCGTGTCGAAGTCGTTGCCGCAGTCGAAGTCGAGGTACTCGTGCGTAGGCCGGGCGAAACAATACCGGCAGGCGTGACTGCACCCACGAAAGCCGTTGACGGTGAACCGAAATGGCAGGTGCGAGGCCTCCGGCACCTTGTTGAGCGCCGACTTGCACAACACCTCGTGGAACGTCATGCCCTCGAACTGCGGCGTGCGCACCGAACGCACCAGCCCGAGCCGCTGCAGCCCAGGCAACGCGCCGTCGTCGACGCCTACGCCTTGACCGTCCCACCGCATACGTTCATTCGAACGCATGTTCGAGGAAATGTCAACGTCGCGCAGCGAACCGGCCAGCCGAACGAGCTCACCCCGAAAACGACGAAGGGAAGGCGAACCGACGCCTTCCCACTCTCAATTTATAGCGCACCCCGGGGCTTGCGGCAAGACCCGGGTCATGCCGCACAATCGCAGGCCGAAGCCGTTACCAGCGAAAACGAGACTAGCAAGGATGCGAATGTTGGCGACCAGCAATGGAGATGCGACCGCAGCGCCCGAGCGCGGGCGAGAGTTCGACACAGACGTGATCATCGTGGGCGCGGCCCCGACCGGGCTGATGCTGGCGGCTGAGCTCCGCCGGGTCGGCGTGCGGGCGCTGGCCCTGGAGCGGCTGGCTCGAATCCGAGCGACCCCCAAGGCGGGCGGGGTCGGCGGTCAGCTTCTGAAGTTCCTGGACTACCGCGGACTCACCGAGCGCTTCGAGACGGCCAGCGGCAAGCCCCGCCCGACTCCCACGTTCCCGTTCGGCGGGCTGCACGTCGACCTCACGCAACTCGCGGACAACCCGATGGAGGCGCTGCTCCTCCCCCAGCCGGACCTCGAACGTCTACTCGAGGAGATCGCCACCGAACTCGGTGCCGGCATACGACGTGGGCACGAAGTTGTCGACCTGAGCCAGGACGACGCGTCGGTGACCGCCGACGTGCGTGGCCCCGACGGGCCGTACCGGGTAACCGCGCGCTACCTGGTGGGCTGCGACGGCGTGCGCAGCCCGGTCCGCGACATGGCCGGCATCGCGTTCCCGGGTGTCACCTACCCGGAGGTGAACCGCCTCGGCCACTTCACCATGCCCGAGTCGGTGACACTGCTCGAGGACGGCAGCTACGAGCTCCCCGACGGGGGCCGGCTTCCGTTTGGTTACACCCAGACCGACCGCGGCGTGTTCGCGATCTCCTCATATACCCCGCACGACATGGGCGTCTACACCAACGAGGAAGAGACCACGGAGTACGACGATGCGGTGCCGATGACCGTGGCCGAGTTCCGGGACAGCATCCGTCGGGTGCTCGGGACCGACCTTCCGCTGGGCGAGCCGAGTCGGCTGACGCGCTTCACCTACGGCGCCCGGCAGGTCGACCGGTACCGCGTCGGCCGGGTTCTGGTGGCAGGCGATGCGGCGCACCAGTTTCCGTCCGGGGGCGTGGCGCTCAACGCCGGCATGCTCGACACCGTCAACCTGGCGTGGAAGCTGGCGGCCGAACTCGACGGCTGGGCCCCGCCCGGGCTGCTCGACACGTATCACGACGAACGCCACCTCGCCGGGGCGCGCACGTTGCTGCACACCCAGGCTCAGGTGGCGCTGCGGCGGGGGCTCGACGGGGCCGCCGATGCGCTGCGGCAGGTCTTCGCCGAACTGCTCGAAGACGATCCGGCGCGGCGCCGGATCGGCACCATGATCGCCGGCGCAGACATCCGCTACCCGATGCCGGGCGCCAATCCCCACGTCTTGGCGGGCACCTTGACGCCCCAACTCGCCCTGCGCACCGACCGCGGCGTCACCAGCGTTGCCGCGCTGATGCACTCCGCGCGGCCCATCCTGCTCGACCTCGCCGACCGCCAGGAACTGCGCGACATCGGCCGCCGGTGGCATCCACGGGTCGACACGGTCACTGCCTCAACCGAGGCGCGGCCGGCCGACGTTCTCCTGATCCGCCCAGATGCCCACATCGCCTGGGCCGCAACGATCGACGAGCCCGCCGACAGCGCCACGGTCGCGTTGCGCGACGCGCTCTCCCACTGGTTCGGCTTACCGTTGGCGGAGGCATTCACAACAACGACACCAGCAGCACGTTGACCAACGTGCCGCCGACGATGGACACCAACGCATTTCGCCGCCACAGCTGCAGCGCGACGGTGACCACCAACGCCGCCATCGCCGCCCAGGCGTCCAGCGGGCCGGACGCGGGCACGTCACGCACCGTGTAGAGCGCCAGGATCACCATGATGCCCAACGGCATGTGCAGGCTGAGATAACGCACCACCACCGAACGCCGCATCGGCGCGAGCACCGCGAACGGCAGCGCGCGCAAGGCCCAGGTGATGGCGGCGCTGACCGCCACCATCGCGACGATGTGGGACGGATCAGCCACGAGCACCTCGTCGGGCCAAGCCGAGCCGACCAACAAGGACCACGGTATAGCCGACGAACGCCCACACCAGCATCTGACCGGGTGCCAGAAGCCAGGCGACGACTGCGCACACCGCCGCACAGCAGGCGAACACGGGGTCCGGCCGGGCCCGGTACGCATCGATCGCCAGCACCACGAACAGTGCGGTCAATGCGAAGTCCAGGCCCTGGACGCGTTCGACCGGCAGCGCCGTGCCGACGAGGGCGCCGATGGTCGCGCCGGATACCCAGGCAACCTGAAAGATGATCTGCACCAAGAGAATCCGACGCGACGTCCACTCCCCCGGGTCCGCGGCCGTGACCGCGTACGCCTCGTCGGTCAGCGCGTACGTGCTGTACGCCTTCGCCCACCATCGGTCGACGCGGTCCAGCGGAAACGACAACGCATAGAAGACGTGGCGCAGGTTGACGATCAACGTGGTCGCCGCGACCTGGAGCAGCGGGGTCGCGGCCACGGCGAGGCCGACGAGCAGGAATTCCAGTGAGCCTGCGTAGACCACGGCGGTGAACACCGTCGCCCACCACCACGCGAGCCCCGCGTGCACGACGACGAGGCCGAACGCCAGTCCCAGGGAGAAGAGCCCGAGACCGACGGGAACCACGATGGCGGGCACCGGACTCCGTCGTTCCATTTCCCGGAATCCTAGGGGGTTGCGTGTTCAATACATCCGTGACGCCTCAGCACGAGCCGACCGAGTTGTTGTTCTCCTACGGCACTTTGCGACATCGCGACGTGCAACTGGCCACGTTGCGATCAGGCCGCGAGGCCTGGGTGCAGGTGTTCGCCGACGGTTAGGTCGGCGTCAGTTCCACGAGCGCAGCTGGCACTGCGTCGTGAAGGGGCCGCTCTGGTCCGCGACCACCTGGCCGTCGACCGTGATCACGCAACGCACGTTGGGGTCGGCCTGCATGGCGTGCGCGGCACCACTCGCGGACAAGAAGGCCCATTGCGAATCCGCCAGCGTGGCGTCGAACTCCCACGGCGCACCCGGCGCCAAGTTGATCTTCTCGCTCTTGACGTATGCGTCCGGCGTGGCGTGGTACGCCTGCAGGCTCGGAGGTGCCGCAACCGCGTAGTAGACGTTGAAGTCGCCCGGACCCGCGGCTGACAGCGTGTAGTGGACCTGATGTGCAGCGGGTTCGGCACTCGCGGTGGCCTGGCTGGCCGCGACACCTGCGGACGCCACCAGCACCGACACCCCGATTGCCGCCCCGACCTTGGATTTAGCTGTTCGCATGACCGTCACATCGCCGCACGGTAGCGGATCGTTACATCGCGCACCACCCGTCACTCGGCGCCCCGGGACCGCTCCCGGCGGTCGTCGACGGCGTTCACAGCTCGAGCAGCACCGTCACCGGTCCGTCGTTGACGAGTTCGACCTGCATGTCCGCGCCGAAGACACCCGTCTCGACGTGGGCGCCCAGTTCGCGCAGGGCCGCGGCGAAGTCATCCACCAACGGCTCGGCCACAGCGCCTGGCGCAGCCGCATTCCACGACGGCCGACGCCCCTTCGTCGTGTCGGCGTACAGCGTGAACTGGCTCACCACCAGAATCGGCGCCTGCACGTCGGCGGCACTCGCCTCGTCGTCGAGAATGCGGAGCCGCCAAAGCTTTTCGGCCATCTTGCGGACGACCGCCGGATCGTCGGTGTGCGTCACGCCCACGAGCGCAAGCAACCCCTGCCGGGCCGGCCTCAGCTCGCCGACGACGGAGTCGTCGATCAGCACCCGCGCCGACGTCACACGCTGCACCAGGACACGCACGATTGCCGATGCTGCCACAGCGAGTGGCGTCGCTCACGAGGTCGAACCCCACCCGGGTGTGATACGTCTTGTAGTCGTGGACCAACCCCCACGAACCGGCTTGAACTCGCGCGGCACCACCCTGACCCGGCGCTCGATGCTTCTGGGGATCGGCGCCGTCGGCGCATTCCTGGCCGTCGACCTCGGTGCGGTCGCGTACGCGAACAAATGGGTCGCCGCGGGCGCCACGCTCACCAGGGACACGTTCATCGCCGGCTTTGAGTCGGTGTTCGGTAAGCATCCCGGGTTTCGCCGCAACCACGCCAAGGGCGTCGCCGTGGCGGGCTACTTCGTCGCCAACGGTGACGGTCGCGAGCTCTCCCGGGCGGCCGTGCTCGGTCAGGGCCGCTATCCGGTCACTGGCCGCTTCTCACTCACCGGCGGCAATCCCTTCGTGGCCGACGCGCCAGGCGCCGCGCGCGGGCTGGGGTTGGCAATCGGCTTCCCCGGCTCCCAGCAGTGGCGGACCGCAATGCTGAACCTGCCCGTATTCCCGGACAACTCGCCACGGGGTTTCTACGACCGAATGTTCGCCTCGCAGGTGGTCGCGGGTACGGGCAAGCCGGATCCGGCCAAGATGGCGGCGTTCCTGAAAGCGCACCCCGAGACCGCCGCCGCCATGGACGTGGTGAAGAAGCATCCGCCGACACCGGGTTTCGCCGACAGCACCTATTGGGGGCTCAACACGTTCCATCTGGTCGCCGAGTCGGGTGTCCGGACGCCGGTGCGGTGGTCGTTCGTGCCGCGACAGGCCGCGTTCGCAGCGGCGGCCAACGGCGACGACGTGTTGTTCGACGCACTGGTGCGACAGCTGAAAACCGCTCCCCTGCAATGGGAGCTGCGTTTCACGGTCGGCGCGCAGGACGACCCGATCGACCCCACGCTGCCGTGGCCTTCGGACCGTCGCGTCGTCGACGCGGGCACGCTGACCCTCACGGCGGCGGAGACCGAGCGGGCAGGCAACGCACGCGACGTGAACTTCGACCCGCTGGTGCTTCCCGACGGCATCGAGCCGTCCGACGACCCGCTGCTCAGTGCACGCTCCGCCGTCTACGCCGCCTCCTACCGGGCCCGCACCGGGGAGCCGAAGTCTGCACCGGCCGTGCAGGTCGACCAGGTGGCACCGTGACGGCGGCCGAGCGGTATCCATTGCGTACCCGGTTGTTGCACTGGTTGACCGCCGTTCTGGTGTTCACGACGCTGCTCATCGGGTTCTTCATGGTGAGCTCGCTCGGCTCGTACGGGGCGCTGGTGCGCGTCCACATGACGCTCGGCGTGTCGATCCTCGTCATCGTCGTCGTGAGGGCTGCCAACCGATTCACCCACCGGGCGCCGAAACTGCCCGACACCGTCAGCGGGTTCGAGCACAAGATCGTCATCGGTTCGGAACTGTCGATGTACGCACTGTTGCTCGCCCAACCGCTGGTCGGCTGGGCGATGGTATCGGCGAGCGGGCGACCGGTAGTCGTGTTCGGAGTGTGCTCGCTTCCGCGGATCGCGCCATTCGATGCCGACCTGTACTTCGGGCTGCGCCAGGCCCACTCGGTGCTGGCGTACCTTCTCGTCGCGGTCGTCGCGGCGCACGTCAGTGCGGTGCTGCTACACACCCTGACACTGCACGACGGCATGCTGTCCCGGATGGGGTTCGGGCGGGCCGACCGCCGCTGGAGCCGAAACCACCCACCGGCCCACGACCGTCGTGACAAGCTGCCCCGATGACGTCATCGACCGAGCCACGCATCCTGGCCGACACCGGTGGGCTCGTGGTGACCGACGACGGCAGGCGCGTGCTGGTCATCGACCGCCGCACCGGCGGCCTCGCGATGGCCGTGTTCGTCCTGGGCCTGCTCGGCGTCGTCATCGGCGGTTTCGGCCTGGTCGCGCTCTTCACTCTTTCCGGGGTCCTCGGCGCGTCGTTCCTGATCGCGGGCGTGCTGTTCGCCGCAGGCGCGGGCTTCGCGTTCCGGGTGATCCGGCAGCGCAGGTCACAGCCGTTGCACGCCTGCCGTCCGGTCGCGGTCATGGACCGCAAGCTGGGTTTGTTCAGCTACGCCGGTGGCGCGATCATGCCGTTGGACCAGGTGCGCTTCCAGCGCAGGATGCAACTCGGGTCCAGTTCACCCAAACTCGTCGCCCTGGTGCCGGGCGGTGTCCGCGTACTCAAGCGCGGCAATCCGTTCGACGGCGGCATCGGCAACGTCGACGAGGTGCTGACGGCCGCCTGCCGAACCGACGTGGAGTCACCCCAGACGTGACGTGACCTCGGCGACGACGGCGTCGACCGGGACGTCGACCTGCTCCCCCGACGTCAGGTCCTTGACGCCGACGGTGCCCGCCTCGACGTCGCGGTCGCCTGCGACCAGCGCGATGCGCGCCCCCGACCGGTCCGCCGCCCGCATGGCGCCCTTCATTCCGCGGTCGCCGTAGGCCAGGTCGACGCGGATTCCGACGGCGCGGAGCGCTCCCGCGAGCTTGGCCAGGACGAGCTTGGCCTCGTCGCCCAGCGGCACGCCGAACACGTCGACGAGTGCGGCCTCGCCGACCGTCTTGCCCTCGGCCTTCAGCGCGAGCAGGGTCCGGTCGACGCCGAGCCCGAACCCGATACCCGAGAGGTCTTGCCCGCCGAGCTCCCGCATCAGCCCGTCGTAGCGACCGCCGCCGCCGATGCCGGACTGCGCACCGAGCCCGTCGTGGACGAACTCGAACGTCGTCTTGGTGTAGTAGTCCAGCCCGCGCACCATCCGCGGGTTGATCACGTACGGCACGCCCAGCGCATCCAGATGCGCGAGCACGGTGTCGAAGTGTTGCTTGGCGACGTCGGACAGGTGATCGAGCATGACCGGCGCGTCGGCGGTCAGCTCGCGCACGTGCGGCCGCTTGTCGTCCAGTACGCGCAGCGGGTTGATTTCCGCGCGACGCCGGGTGTCCTCGTCGAGATCGAGGCTAAAAAGGAACTCCTGCAACAACTCTCGGTATTGCGGACGGCACGTGTCGTCACCCAGCGAGGTGAGCTCCAGCCGGAACCCGTCGAGTCCGAGCGACCGGAACCCCGCATCGGCGATCGCGATGACCTCGGCGTCCAGCGCGGGGTCGTCGACGCCGATGGCCTCCACCCCGACCTGCTGCAGCTGGCGGTACCGGCCCGACTGCGGCCGCTCGTAGCGGAAGAACGGTCCCGAGTAGCACAGCTTGGCGGGCAACGCGCCGCGGTCGACGCCGTGCTCGATGACGGCGCGCATGACCCCGGCCGTGCCCTCCGGGCGCAGCGTGACCGACCGGTCACCGCGGTCGGCGAACGTGTACATCTCCTTGGTGACCACGTCGGTGGACTCGCCGACGCCGCGGGCGAACAGCGCCGTCTCCTCGAAGATCGGCAGCTCGGCGTAGCCGTAGCCGGCCCGCCGCGCGGCGTCCAGCAGCCCGTCACGCACCGCGACGAACTGCGTGGATTCGGGCGGCAGGTAGTCCGGGACGCCCTTGGGCGCCTTGAATTCACTCACGCGATGCACATTTCACGACAAGCCTTCGAGGAACGGGTTGGTACGGCGTTCGGCGCCGATCGTGGACTTCGGGCCGTGCCCCGGTAGTACCACGGTGTCGTCGTCGAGCACCAACAGTTTTTCGACGATCGAGGCGTACAGGTCGCGGCCGCTGCCGCCTTGGAGATCCGTGCGGCCGATCGACTGCTTGAACAGCGTGTCGCCGGTGAACACGAGCTCGGACGGCCCGCTCACGTCGATCCCCGAGTCGCTTGGCTCCTGGCCACCGGAAACGCGAAAGACGACCGACCCCCTGGTGTGCCCGGGCGTGTGGTCGACGGTGACGGTGATACCTCCGAGGTCGAGCTTGTCGCCGTCGCGGTCGAGTTCGATCACCTGCCGGGGCTCCCGGAAGAACGCCCCCAACGCGACCTGGGCCAACCGTGGACCGAGGCCCGCGATCGGGTCGGTGAGCATGAACCGGTCCTCGGAATGGACGTAGACGGGGCAGCCGTAGGTGTCGGCAACCTTCTGCGCCGACCACATGTGGTCGATGTGCCCGTGGGTCAACAGCACGGCGGCAGGGGTCAGCCGCTGTTCGTCGAGAATCCGCCGGAGCGGGCCCATCGCGCGCTGACCTGGATCGACGACGATGGCGTCGGCACCGGCCCGGTTGGCAAGCACATAGCAGTTGCACTGCAACATGCCTGCTGGAAATCCGGTGAGCAACACGTCGACCAGTTTCCCATCCGCCGTTGCAGTGGGTCGCAGCGCCCACGCTCAGCAATTACTGGCACACTCGGTGCCGACTCAGCGACGTCGCCGATCCGGCGTCGTCGACGACGACGAGGAGGACACCGGCGGTGCCGACCAACGAACAACGTCGAGCGACGGCCAAGCGCAAGCTCGACAGGCAACTCGAGCGCAGAGCGGCCCAGGCGCGCAGGCAGCGCCTCTTCACCATCATCGGCGCCAGCGTCGGCGTCGTCTTGGTGATCGCAGCCATCGTCGCGACCGTCATCTTCGTCAAGAAGGACTCCGGTGCCACCGATTCGGCGGCTTCGAGCACGCCCAGCTCCTCCGCCCCGGACACGCGGCCGGCGCCAGCGGACACCAAGCCGCTGCCGGCGTTCGCCGCGCCCGCGGGACTCGGTGAGGACTGCCAATATCCGGCGACGCCGAACGAACCGGCCGCCAAGAAGGCCACCGCCCCTCGTACCGGCAAGGTGCCGACCGATCCCGCCCAGGTCAGCGTCAGCATGAGTACCAGCGAGGGCAACATCGGCCTTCAGCTGGACAACGCCAAGGCGCCATGCACGGTCAACAGCTTCGCAAGCCTTGCGCAGCAGGGCTACTTCGACGACACCGCGTGCCACCGGCTGACCACGTCGGCGGCCCTCGCGGTGCTGCAGTGCGGCGACCCGAAGGGTGACGGCAGCGGCGGCCCGGGCTACCAGTTTGCCAACGAGTACCCGACCAACCAGTTCCAGCCCGACGACCCAGCGCTCCAGCAGCCCGTGATCTATCCACGCGGCACGTTGGCGATGGCCAATGCCGGCCCTGGCACCAACGGCAGCCAGTTCTTCCTCGTCTACAAGGACTCCCAGCTGCCGCCGAACTACACCGCCTTCGGCACCATCGACCAGACGGGCCTTGCGACGCTGGACAAGATCGCCGCGGCCGGCGTCGACCCGGCCACGGGCGGCGACGACGGCAAGCCCAAGGTCCCCGTCCAGATCAAGACGATCCTGCTGGACTGACCGCCATACCCTCCGGTCGCCGAGGCACCTAAAGTTCTGCCATGCACAGACGAGCGTCGTCGTGAGCGACGGCACGTTCCACCCGTCGTACCCGGCCACGCCGGGCCCACCGATCGGTTCGCCACCGAAGGGCCCATCGCGGGTCGCACGGGTGCTCGTCGTGTCGCTACTGGCCGTGCTCGTCGGGGCGTATGCAGTCGCGGCGTTCCTGACCAGGGACCAATGGATCGGCACCGCCGAACGCGATGGCACGGCAGTCACGTTGACGGCGACGACCCGGGACGGTTCGGCCCCGACACCCGATGAGCTCGCCACGACGCAGGAGATCCTCGGCAAGCGAGTCGCCAGACTTGGAGTGTCCGGTGCCGACGTCGCCGTCGACGGCAGCACCCTGACCGTGACCGTGCCGGGAGGTGGCGACGACGTCCGCGGCATCATCGGCGCCGGGGGACTGCTGTATCTGCGCCCCGTCATCCAGTCCATCCCCGCCGAGGCGACGAAGCCGAAGGGCCCGGACGCATCCCCGGTTCCGCCCCCGTCCAGCCCCGAGCAGGAGCGCGCCGACGAGAAGGCGTTGCGCCAGAGCACCGATCAGAGCATCCAGCTCCTGGCATTGCAGTTCCAGGCCACCCGCTGCACCGACAAGGACGCGCTGGCCGGCCTCGACGACCCTAAACTGCCGCTGGTGACCTGCTCTCGGGACGGCAAGATGGTGTACCTGCTCGACAGGTCCATCATCAGCGGCGACCAGATCGTCGCCCTCACCACCGGCCACGATGAACAGCGCAACCTGGACGTCGTCGACGTGGAGTTCGATTCGGACGCTACGAAGGTCTTCGCCCGCTTCACGGAGGCCAACGTCGGCACCAAACTCGCCTACACGCTCGACACCGCCGTCATCATCGCCCCGAGCATCCAGGAGCCCATTCCCGGTGGGCGAGTGACGATCTCGAGCCCCTTCACCGCCGACGACTTCCATGACATGGCGGCCACGGTGGGCGGAGCGGCTCGTTGCCGTTGACGCTGTCCGTCGAGTCGTCGAAACCGGCGACCGTTCGGGTGAATACGGCGTCGACTCCGGTGCGCATCGGGCTCGGCGCGGCCGGCATCGTGCTCGCGTCGTCGGTGGCCGGAGCGGCTGCATACCTGGCGACGTCACGCAAGCGAGGAGACGTTCGTTGACCAGTCCCCCACCGTACGGCGAAATCCCCTCGGCGCCAACGGGTTACGGTGAGTACCCGCCGATGCCCGGATCGTACGACGCCAACCAAGCCGGATATGGCGGCTACCCGGACCGCCCCGGGTACGCGGCGTATTCCGGCTACCCGCAGGCGCGGGGCACGAACTCCATGGCGATCGCGTCCCTGATCTCCGCGTTTCTCGTTGCCCCGCTGGGCATCGTGTTCGGCCACATCTCGCTGTCGCAGCTCAAGAGGTCCGGGGAGGACGGACGTGGCCTCGCGATCGCCGGGCTGGTGGTCGGCTACGTACTGACCGCATTGACGGTGATCACGATCGTCGGCGTCATCGTCTTCACCGCCGTGATAGTCCGCTATGCCGACGAGTACGCCAACAGCCACCCCGGCCAGCCGGGCCGGCCCGGCACCACGGCGTCCGCGTTGCCGGGCAACGACTTGCCGCCGTTCAAGCCGCCCGCCACGCTGGGGTCCAACTGCCAGTACCCGGCCACCACCGAGCCAGCGAGCAAGCCGGTCGATCCGCCCAAGATGGGCAGGATCGCCACCACGCCCCCGACGATCGCCGCGAGCATCACCACCAGCCGGGGGCTCATCGGTTTGGAACTCGACAACGCGAAGTCGCCGTGCACGGTGAACAGCTTCACCAGCCTCGTCCGGCAGGGCTTCTTCAACGGCACGACGTGCCATCGGCTCACCACGTCGCCCACGATGGGCGTGCTCCAGTGCGGTGATCCGACGGGCAGTGGCACCGGCGGCCCCGGATACCGCTTCCCCAACGAATATCCATCGAACCAGTACCGGATCACCGATCCCGCGCTCGAGCAGCCGGTCACCTACCCACGCGGCACGCTGGCGATGGCCAACGCGGGCCCCGGCACCAACGGCAGCCAGTTCTTCGTCGTCTACGAGGACTCTCAACTGCCGCCGAGCTACACGGTCTTCGGCACCGTCGACGCAGCGGGCCTGGCCGCGGTGGACACGATAGCCGCGGGTGGGGTCAAGGACGGTTCCGAGGACGGGAAGCCGGCGCTGGACGTGACCATCGAATCGGCGCGGCTGAACTAGCCGTAGCCCTAACGCACTTCCCGATTGGCACTGCGCACAACGGCATTCAGGAGACCGGGCGCCGCCGCCTCGACCACGTCGAGCCGAAGCCGCTGGTGGGTGTGACCGTCGACGACGAGACGCGCCGTCGGAGCCTTCACGACCCGGCAGTCAGCCCCAAACATGAAGTAATGCACAAGATTTCAGCCAGAAGATGAAGACCCTGTGCCCCGCTCGGTGGTGGCGGCTAGGCCGCTGAGGTCACCCGGTACACGTCGTAGACGCCCTCGACGTTGCGCACCACGTTCAGCACATGGCCGAGATGCTTGGGGTCACCCATCTCGAAGGTGAACCGGCTGATCGCCACGCGGTCGTTGGACGTCGTGACCGACGCCGACAGGATGTTGACCCGTTCGTCGGCCAGTACCCGCGTCACATCGGACAGCAGCCGGTGCCGGTCGAGGGCCTCCACCTGAATCGCCACCAGGAACACCGACGACGGCGACGGCGCCCACTTCACGTCGATGATGCGCTCGGCCTGGTCCTGCAGCGACGAGGCATTGGTGCAGTCGGTGCGGTGCACACTCACGCCACCGCCGCGGGTGACGAAGCCCATGATGTTGTCGCCGGGCACCGGGGTGCAGCACTTCGCGAGTTTGGTCAGCACGCCCGGCGCACCGGGTACCGCGATTCCGACGTCGTCGCTGGTGCGTTGCCGCACCTGCATGGTGGCCGGGGTGGACCGCTCGGCGATCTCGTCCTCGGCCTCCTCGTCACCGCCCAACTGGGCCACCAGCCGCTGCACCACGTGCCTGGCCGAGACGTGACCCTCGCCCACCGCGGTGTACAGCGCTGACACGTCGGCGTAGCGCAGTTCGCGGGCCAACGCTCCCATGGACTCCGCACTCATCAAGCGCTGCAAGGGAAGTCCACCGCGGCGCACCTCGCGACCGATGGCGTCCTTGCCGGCTTCCAGCGCCTCCTCGCGCCGTTCCTTGGCGAACCACTGCCGGATCTTGGCCTTCGCTCGCGGGGACACCACGAACGTCTGCCAGTCCCGCGACGGGCCTGCGTTGGGCGCCTTGGACGTGAAGACCTCGACCACTTCGCCGTTCTCGAGCTTGCGTTCCAGCGCCACCAGTCGGCCGTTGACCCGGGCACCGATACACCGGTGGCCGACCTCGGTGTGCACCGCATACGCGAAGTCGACGGGCGTGGACCCCGTCGGCAGCGTGATCAAGTCGCCCTTCGGGGTGAACACGAAGATCTCTTGCACCGCAAGGTCGTAACGCAGCGACTCGAGGAACTCGCCGGGGTCGGCGGCCTCCCGCTGCCAGTCGAGCAGCTGACGCATCCACGCCATGTCGTCGATCTCGGCCGCCGCATGGCCGGCCGGAACTCCGTTGCGGCCCTTGGCTTCCTTGTAGTGCCAGTGCGCGGCAATGCCGTACTCGGCCGTCTTGTGCATGTCCAACGTGCGGATCTGCACCTCGAGCGGCTTGCCCTCGGGACCGACGACCGTGGTGTGCAGCGACTGGTACACGCCGTACCGCGGCTGGGCGATGTAGTCCTTGAACCGTCCGGCGATGGGCTGCCACAGCGAATGCACCACGCCAACGGCGGCATAGCAGTCGCGGATCTCGTCGCACAGGATCCGCACGCCGACCAGGTCGTGGATGTCGTCGAAGTCGCGGCCCTTCACGATCATCTTCTGGTAGATCGACCAGTAGTGCTTGGGCCTGCCCTCCACGGTCGCGTCGATCTTCATCGCGCTCAACGCAGCGCCGATCTCAGCGCGCACCTTGGCCAGATAGGTGTCGCGAGACGGAGCCCGGTCGGCGACCAGCCGGACGATCTCCTCGTACTTCTTCGGGTGCAGGATCGCGAAGGACAGGTCCTCGAGCTCCCACTTGACGTTCGCCATGCCCAGCCGATGGGCCAGTGGCGCAATGACTTCCAGCGTCTCCCGGGCCTTGCGGGCCTGCTTCTCCGGCGGCAGGAAACGCATGGTGCGCATGTTGTGCAACCGGTCGGCCACCTTGATCACCAGTACGCGACCGTCACGCGCCATCGCGATGATCATCTTGCGGATGGTCTCGCCCTCGGCGGCCGTGCCGAGCACCACCTTGTCGAGTTTCGTCACGCCGTCGACGAGATGCCCGACCTCGGTGCCGAACTCCTCTGTCAACGCCTCGAGCGTGTAGCCGGTGTCCTCGACCGTGTCGTGCAGCAGCGCCGCGATCAGCGTGGTGGTGTCCATCCCGAGTTCGGCGAGGATGTTGGCGACCGCCAGCGGATGGGTGATGTACGGGTCACCGGACTGGCGCAACTGGTCGGCGTGCTTCTGCTCGGCGACATCGTAGGCGCGCTGCAGCAGGGCCAGATTGGCCTTCGGATAGAACTCCTTGTGCACCGCGACGAGCGGCTCGAGCACCGGGTTGAAGGCACTGCGCTGGGCAGTCATCCGTCGGGCGAGCCGGGCCCGGACCCGCCGCGATGCGCTCGATGCCGACTTCGACTGCTCGGAAACCCTGCCCGTCGCTTCGCTCGCCCCGGAAGGGGCGGCGTCCGGCACGATGGCGGGCATGGGCTGCGTCTGCGTCAACGCTTGATCGTCGGCCATCGCCGTCACCTCCTGCCCGTTCGCCCCGTTAGTCGAGGATATCCCTGCCGCACCGGCTGTTCTTCGCGCAAGCGCTCATGCTGGTTCATCGGTTCTTCGCGCAAGCGCTCATCACACGCCATCTGTTCTTCGCGCAAGCGCTCATCGCACCACGTAGAGGCTGGTGACCGGCACCAAATCCAGCCGAGCGCGCCCCTCGAGGGCGACCAGTTCCAGCACCACCGCGGCGGCGGTGACATTCGCTCCGCCGAGCTCCAGCAGCTTCACCGTCGCGGCCACGGTGCCTCCGGTGGCGAGCACGTCGTCGATGATGACGATGTTCCGTCCGGCGAGGTCGATGCCGTCGGCCGGGATCTCCAGCGTCGCCGTTCCGTACTCCAGCACGTAGGTCTGGCTGTGCACGGGCGGCGGAAGCTTGCCACCCTTGCGCACTGCCAGCACCCCGGTGCCGAGCCGGGTGGCGACGGCCGCGCCGAGCAGGAAACCACGCGCGTCGATCCCTGCGACCAGATCGGCACCCTCGGCGACCTCGGCGAGCGCGTCGGTTATCGCCGCCAGCCCATGCGCGTCGGCCAGCACCGGTGTGAGGTCCTTGAACTGGATGCCCGGCTCCGGGAAGTCGGGCACTTCGCGCATCAGCGCTTCGATGACGGTCGCGGCGTGATCCCTCGGGCTGGCCACTCCGCTCACTGCCTCAACTCCCACCGGTCCATGTTCCATCCCGCGCCCCATCGGGTGGGATTGCTGCTGACCGCGAACATCGTCTTCGACGTCAGCAAGGTCCGCTGCTGACGATAGAGCGGAAGCGTGGGCATGTCGCCCCAGAGCACCGGCGCGGCCTGTCCCAGCAGCCGGGCGAGTTCCTTGGCATCCGTCGTCACCGCCAACGCGCCGATGATCCCGTCGACCTGTTCGCTCGAGTACCCGGACAGGTTGTTGCCGTTCCCGGTGTGCAGATCGTAGGCGTCGATGGACGACGAGCCGCTCGAGCCGCTGCCCGTCGCGCCGCCGGTGCTGGCGACCAGCACGTCGATCTGGTTGTCCCGCAGAGCTTGTGGGCCGGTGGTGTCGGTCGCCACGTCCTGGACCGTGATGCCCGCGGCGGCGCAGGACTGCGCGATGGTCCCGACCGTCGCGGCCAGCCGCGCGTTCGGGCGCTGGTACCCGACGCGCACGGTGAGCGGTCGGTTGCCGATCGCGTCGCGCGCGGCTGCAGGATTGGCGACGCCGAACTGCCCACCTTCGGCGAGCGACTCGGCGGCGGTGATCGAGTCTTCGGCGGCGGGGTTCAGCCGGGTGTTGGCGATCGGCACCCCGGCGTTGCGGGCGATCTGGTCGCGCGGGGTGCACAGGGCCACCGCACGGCGCGCGGCCGGGTCGGCCAGCGGCCCGGCGGCCGCGAAGATCAGCTGCTCGATGCCTGCCGACGGGGTCTCGGTACGCACGTAGTCGTCGGGCAGGTTCAGGGTGCCCGACGATCCCGCCGCCACGTCGACGACGTCGTAGGCACCGGTGTTGACGCGCTCCTGGATGTCCCCGCCGCGGGGCCACACGGTGATGCGGTCGGTGATGGGCTTGGCGCCCCACCACTTGTCGTTCGCGACGAGCACGACGGCGCCGTCCTTGGTGACCGAGTCGAGCTTGTAGGGCCCCGAGGACGGGAAGCGCTTTAGGTCGAGGTCTCCGCTGAGGTTCCAGGTGGTGTTCCACGCCGCGGCGATGCGATCGATCGTCGGCCCGTCACCCGCTTGCAGCGCGGTGGTGACCCCGCCGTCGCCGACGCCGAGCTCGTCGGCGATGACGTGCGCAGGCATCATCGACGTCGCGGCGAACAGTTGACCGAAGTCCACGAAGGGGCGGTCCTGCGCGAACGTCACACGCGCCTTCTTCTGCCCAGGCGCGCAGTCGACCGACGCGACGTCGCCGTAGCCGGCCCGGTTCGCGGCGTCGAAGCCGGGGAATCGACCAGACTGGGCGGCCCAAGCCAGCACCATGTCGTCGCACGTGATCGGCTTGCCGTCGGAGTACACGGCGTTGTCGTTGATCTGGTAGTTCAGCACCAGCGGAGCCCGACCGGCCACCGAGATGGTGCCGAAGTCGCGGTCACCGACCACCTGCCCGTCGGGCCCGTGATAGTTGAACCCGGTGAGCACGCGTGCGAACGCCTGCGGACCACCCGATGCGGCACCCACCACGGTGTTGGTGTTGTAGGTGACAAGTGATCCGTCGACGGCATAGTCGACCTCTTCGGCGGCACCGCCGGAGCAGGCCACCAGACTCGCCGCGCCCACCAGCGACAAGATGGCCGCAAGGACCGCGGCTCGCCGGGATCGGGCCGTCATCGGGGGGCTACCGCCGCGGATTTCGCTTACCCGACGGCCGACCGCTCGGACGGATCGGCTTGGCTCCCGGCGCAGGCTTGTCGGGCGCCACGACGGGGGCAGCCGTCGCCGACGCGGTCACCACCTCGGTACCGGAATCTGAGTCGCCGAGTTCGACACCGGTCTTCACCGCGGTCCCCTTGCGCCGGTTGAGCACCCGGCGGGTGTGAGTACGCACCAGGTCTGTGCGTTCCCGCATGGCGACCAGTAGCGGCGTGGCGAAGAAGATCGACGAGTACGTGCCGACGATGACGCCGACCAGCTGCACCAGCGCGAGGTCCTGGAGCGTGCCGACGCCGAGCAACCACACCGCGACGACGATCAGCGCCAGGATGGGCAGCACCGAGATCAGGCTGGTGTTGATGGACCGCATGAAGGTCTGGTTGATGGCGAGGTTGGCCTGCTCGGCGAACGTCCTGCGGGTGGTGTGCTCGAACCCGTGCACGTTCTCCTCGACCTTGTCGAAGACGATGACCGTGTCGTACAGCGAGAAGCCAAGAATGGTCAACAACCCGATGACCGTAGCGGGCGTGACCTCGAACCCGACCAGCGAATAGACGCCTGCGGTGGTCACGATGTCGAACACCAGGGCGGCGAGGGCGGCGGCAGCCATGTACCGCTCGTACCGCACCGCGATGTAGACCGCGACGAGAGCCAGGAAGACGACCAGCGCGATGATGGCCTTCTGGGTGATTTGACCACCCCATGTCTCCGATACGTCGGAGCTGCTGACTTCATCCTTGCTGGGTTGACCGTTTTCGCCCTTGGGCTGGAACGCCTCGAACAAGGCGGAGCGAAGCTTGTCGTTGTCCGGATTGCTGAGCTTCTCGGACCGGATCTGGATCGAGGCCGACCCGCCGTTGCCGACCTGCACGACGGACTCCGGTGCCTTGCCGAACGTCTTGGAGAAGACGTCCTCGACCTGCTGGGTCGTCACCTGGCCCTGCGCACCCGCTGCGGGCAAGGACACCTTGGTGCCGCCCTCGAAGTCGATGCCGAAGGTGAAGCCCCGCACCAGGATGCTGAGGATCGCGATCGCCACGATCGCCCCGCTGATGCCGAACCACAGCTTGCGCTTGCCAACGACGTCGAATGCGCCGGTGCCCGTGTAGAGCCGGACGAAGAAGCCGTGCTTGGGTGCCCGGGAGTCGGATGCGCCGAGTTCCTCGGCCGTCGACCGCCGTCGTGAGTTCGGTTGCATCCACCGCGTCCAAGACGTCGTCGGTGGCGTCCTTGGAGTCGTGCTTGGCCATGTCGCTACCTCCCTCCCACCGACGTCGCGGCGGCTCTGCGTTCGCGCGCGATCTGCTGCACCGCACCGAGCCCGTTGAAGGCCGGCTTGGACAACAGCGTCGACTTGGACGCCAGGTACACCAGCGGCCACGTCACGAGGAACACCACGACGACGTCGAGGATGGTGGTGAGGCCCAGGGTGAAGGCGAAGCCCTTGACCTGTCCGACGGCCAGCACGTAGAGCACAACCGAGGCCAGCAGCGTGACCGCGTTGCCCGACAGGATCGTCTTGCGGGCACGCGCCCAACCGCGCGGGACCGCCGACCGGAACGACCGGCCCTCGCGGATCTCGTCCTTGATGCGTTCGAAGAACACCACGAACGAGTCGGCGGTGGTGCCGATGCCGATGATCAGACCGGCGATGCCTGCCAGGTCGAGCGTGTAGTTGATGTATCGACCGAGCAGCACCAGGATCGCGAAGACCATGGCGCCCGACGCCACCAGCGATAGCGCCGTGAGCAGCCCGAGCACCCGGTAGTACAGCAGTGAGTACACGAGCACCAGCGCCAACCCGATGCCACCAGCGATCAGGCCAGCCCGCAATGACGTCAAACCCAGTGTCGCAGAGACGGTTTCGGCTTCCGACGACTCGAACGACAGCGGTAGCGAGCCGTACTTCAGCACGTTCGCGAGGCTTCGCGCGGTGTCGGCGTTGAACCGCCCGGTGATCTGCGTGTTGCCGCCGGGAATCGCCTCCTGGATCGTCGGCGCGCTGACCACCTGGGAGTCGAGCGTGAACGCGGTCTGCGTTCCGACGTTGGCGGCGGTGAAGTCCGCCCAGATGTTCGCAGCGTCCGGCTTGAACTGCACGGACACGATGTACTCGCCACGCTGTTGGTCGAGTCCGGAGGCTGGCGTCCTTGATCTGTTCACCGCTGATGATCGACTTGTCCAGCAGATAGACCTGGTTGTGGTCCTGCGAGCAGGTCACGAGCGGCAGGTTCGGATCGTCGTTGCCTGCCAGCACGTCCTCGTCGTTGCAGCGGGTGGCCTGGAACTGCAACGCCAGGATCTGAATGTTTTGGTCGGCGCTCTGGCGTAGCGCCTTCTCGTCCGCGATGCGCTGGGCGAGGTCGGCCTTCTTGCCCGGAGCCTTCGGCGCGGGGCCCGGGCCAGGTGGCGGCGCAGGCGTCGACGGTCCCGGCGGCGCGGGTGGCGGCGGTGGCGGTGGCTCCTCGGGGAACGGGCGGGGCTGCGGAGCGGCAGGCGCTGGGGCCTGTCCGCCCGGACCGGCAGGCTGCCCGGGGTTCGGCGGGGAGACCGGTGCGTTCGGCTCGAGGGGAGCGATGCCGGGGACGCCCATCCCCGGGGGAAGCTGGCCGGGCATCTGACCCGGCGGCATCTGACCCGGCGGCATCTGACCGGCGCGGCGGCTGACCCGGCGGCGCCTGACCCGGCGGCGCCTGACCTGGCGGCGGTGCCTGACCCTGCGCGGGGATGACGTGGATGACGGGCCGGACGTAGAGCCGTGCGGTCTGCCCGAGGTTGCGGGCCTCGCTGCTGTCGTTTCCGGGAACCGTGATGACCAGGTTGTCGCCGTCGATGACGACCTCTGAGCCGGACACCCCGAGCCCGTTGACGCGCGCGCTGATGATGTCCTGCGCCTGCAGCAGGGCCTCGCGAGTGGGTTTCGACCCGTCGGGGGTACGCGCAGTCAGCGTGACCCGCGTTCCGCCCTGAAGGTCGATGCCGAGTTTCGGTCTCGCTTGCTTGTCCCCGGTCAGGAACACCAGCAGATACACCCCGATGAGCAGAACCAGGAAAAGCGTCAGGTAGCGGTACGGGTGCACCGGCGCCGAAGACGATGCCACGTTTTTGGAGTCTCCTCAGGTAAGTACGTCAAGCCCCGCAAAGGGTACGTGGTGGTGCTGGGGGTTCAGCTGTCAGTCTTTGGTGACGGTGCCGGGTCGGCCGTCGCCTGCTGTTCGGCCACGTCGGTTGCCTCGGTGAGTTCGTGGGGCTCGTCGTCGTCATCGTCGTCGTCTACGAAGTCGATGCGGTCACGGACCGCCGCCTTCATCCACGTCGTGACGACGCCGGGCGCGATCTCGAGGTCGACGCTGTCGTCGCCGATGTCGGTGATCGTGCCCTCCAACCCCGACGATGTGTGCACGCGGTCGCCGATGGACAGCGAATCGTGCAGGTCGATGGTGGCCTGCATCGCCTTCTTCTGGCGGCGCGACGACAGGAACATGACGAACCCCAGGCCGATGATAAGCGGAACGAACAGGGTCAATTCACCCATGGAGAACACTGTCCTTCAGGTCGGTCTTGCCGTCATATCGCCCGGACGTCTGGGGCACTGAGCGGCCTCGTCGGGGTCCAGTGTGCCATCACGGCGGCTGACAGCTGAGTGCGCCCTTAGCCAGTCGCCGCTGTTGGCGTCCCTGAATGCTCGGGCACCGGGCTCGATCCGTGGGGCTTCAGGCTCGAAGCGGTCTGCCACCACGACCGGGACTGACCGACGACCGAATGCGCGGCGGTCCGGCGAGCTCGGTTCGCATTTCACGGCTGATTCCCGCGCGTGCCGACGATTACGGTGGCGGCAGCAGGCCTGCCGACTAGGCTTTGACGCAGCGTCGAGCATCGCCGTGACCTCCCCCTCCGCCGCCGTGTCGTCCGTCCCGCAGGAGTCAGAAGTGAGCACTTTGGAACAGAGTCGCCACCTGGCGACAGCCCTCCCCGGCCCGAAGTCGCAGGCCCTCATCGACCGCAAGGGCGCAGCCGTTTCCCGCGGCGTTGGCACCACCATGCCGGTGTACGCGGCGAGGGCAGGCGGCGGCATCGTCGAGGACGTCGACGGCAACCGGCTGATCGACCTGGGGTCCGGCATCGCGGTGACGACCATCGGCAACGCGTCCCCGCGCGTGGTCGACGCGGTGGCCGCCCAGGCCGCCGACTTCACGCACACCTGCTTCATGATCACGCCGTACGAGGAGTACGTCGCCGTGTGCGAACACCTCAACCGGCTCACTCCGGTGAAGGGCGACACGCGCTCAGCGTTGTTCAACTCGGGATCCGAGGCCGTGGAGAACGCGGTCAAGATCGCCCGCACGTACACCCGCAAGCAGGCGGTCGTCGCGTTCGATCATGCCTACCACGGCCGCACCAACCTGACGATGGCCCTGACCGCCAAGTCGATGCCCTACAAGCACGGTTTCGGCCCGTTCGCGCCGGAGATCTACCGCGCTCCCCTGTCGTATCCGTACCGCGACGCCGAGTTCGGCAAGGAGCTCGCCACCGACGGCGAGCTGGCCGCCAAGCGTGCCCTGAGCGTCATCGACAAGCAGGTCGGTGCCGACAACCTCGCCGCCGTCATCATCGAGCCGATTCAGGGCGAGGGCGGGTTCATCGTGCCCGCCGAGGGCTTCCTGGTCACGCTGCTCGACTGGTGCCGTCGCAACGACGTGGTGTTCATCGCCGACGAGGTGCAGACCGGGTTCGCGCGGACCGGTGCGATGTTCGCGTGTGAGCACGAGGGCATCGACCCCGATCTGATCGTCACCGCCAAGGGCATCGCCGACGGCCTGCCGCTCTCGGCGGTCACCGGCCGCGCGGAGATCATGGACGCCCCGCACGTCAGCGGGCTCGGCGGAACCTACGGTGGCAATCCCGTCGCCTGCGCGGCGGCGCTCGCCACCATCGCCACCATCGAGGCAGATGGACTGGTCGCCCGCGCAGCCGAAATCGAGACGCTGATGAAGGACCGGCTCGGACGGATGCAGGCGGACGACGAACGCATCGGCGACGTGCGCGGTCGCGGCGCGATGATCGCCGCCGAACTCGTCAAGGGCGGCACCAGCGAGCCCGACGCGGACCTCACCAAGGCGCTCTGCGCGGGCGCCCACGCCGCAGGCGTAATCGTGTTGTCCTGCGGGACGTTCGGCAACGTGCTGCGCTTCCTGCCGCCGCTGACCATCAACGACGACCTGCTCAACGAGGGCCTGGACGTGCTCACCGCGGTCCTCGCCGACCTCTGATCGACTCAACCGACCGGGAGCTGGTGCTCCGATGACCACCGTGCAGAACTTCATCGGCGGAGAGCTCGTCGACTCGGTCAGCGGCGCGAAGATGTCGCTTGTCGACCCGTCCACCGGCGAGCACTACGGCACCGCGCCGATCTCCAACCAGCAGGACGTCGACAACGCGTACGCGGCGGCCGCCACGGCGTTCAAGGACTGGAAGCGCACGACGCCGTCGGTTCGGCAGAAGGCGTTGCTCGACTTCGCCGGCGAGGTCGAGCGGGCCGCCGCCGACCTGGTGGCCGCCGAGGGCCGCAACACGGGCAAGCCCGATCACGTGACCATGGCGGAGGAGCTCCCGCCGATGGTCGACCAGATCCGGTTCTTCGCAGGCGCCGCCCGCGTGCTCGAGGGCAAGTCCGCGGGCGAGTACATGGAGCACCACACGTCGTGGATCCGCCGCGAGCCCGTCGGCGTCGTCGGTCAGGTCACGCCGTGGAACTACCCGATGATGATGGCGATCTGGAAGTTCTGCCCCGCGGTGGCCGCGGGCAACACGGTCGTGATCAAGCCGAGCGACACCACGCCGGTTACCACCGTCATGCTTGCGGAGTTGGCGGCCAAGCACTTTCCGCCCGGTGTGCTCAACGTCGTCACAGGTGATCGCGTCACCGGCGCATCCGTCGTCGCGCATCCGACGCCGCAGATGGTGTCGATCACGGGCTCGGTCGCGGCGGGCCGCGCCGTCGCGGTCAGCGCGGGCGGACACCTCAAGCGCACGCACCTCGAACTGGGCGGCAAGGCGCCGGTGATCGTGTTCGCCGACGCGGACGTCGCCGCGGCGGCAGAGGGCATCGCGACGGCCGGGTACTTCAACGCCGGGCAGGACTGCACGGCCGCGACGCGGGTGCTCGCGCACGCGTCGGTGGTGGACGACCTGACGGCCGCGCTGGCCGAACAAGCCAAGGCCGCGGAAACCACGTTCGGCAAGGCCGCAGGCGACGAGGACGCCTGGGTGCCGCCGGTCAACAGCGTGAACCAGATGGAGCGGGTGCTGGGCTTCTTCGACGACGTGCCCGGTCACGCCAAAGTCGTGGTCGGCGGTAACCGGCAGGGCGACAAGGGTTTCTACGTCGAGCCGACGGTGGTGGGCGGCCTCCGCCAGGAGGACCGCATGATCCAGACGGAGATCTTCGGACCGGTTATCACCGTGCAGTCCTTCACCGAGGAGGACGACGCGCTGGAGAAGGCCAACGGCGTCGAGTTCGCGCTGGCATCGTCGGTGTGGACCAAGGACGTGTCGCGGGCGATCCGGATGTCCAACGGGTTGGACTTCGGCTGCGTGTGGATCAACACCCACATCCCGCTGGTCGCCGAGATGCCGCACGGCGGTTTCAAGTCGTCCGGCCACGGTAAGGACCTGTCGATGTACGGCCTCGAGGACTACACGCGAATCAAGCACGTGATGGTCTACACGGGCTGACCTTCCTGCCGGGCACGGTCCGCACGCGGCTCCAGCCAAGGTCCCTGCGCCTCTTCCGCAACGATCTCGCCACCCCCGCAAGCGAACACGGTGATGCCGACATTCGCGACGACTTGGATCCCGGGCGGCTTTGCAGCTAGTGCGCGTGAGTGTGGCGTCGGCCGACCAGCCCTGCCCACCGGCGCGGCTGGGGATCTGCCGAGACCGGCTCGGTCGTCGGTTCTTCGGGAGCGGTTGCGACGGTTGCTACGGGGCGCCGTGAGTACTCGACGTCACGCAGCGTCCGCACCGACAGCCGGCCCAGGGCGAACGCGCCGAGGAACACGATCAACGCGCCGAGCCCATGGAAATACGACAGTTCCAGCCACAGACGCTGGCCTTCGGTGGACGCCACGGGCGCACCCACGTCACCGAGCGCGAGCGGACCGGCGAAGGCGCGACCGACGACGAACCACGCTCCAGCAACCACCGCCAGCCAGCCGCCAAGCATCCCCATCAACCGGTTCCGCGAGATCACCAGCAAACATCCGCCGACGATCGTCGCCGCACCTGGCAATACTTCGAGCCAGCCCCGCGCGGCCGTCCACTCCTGGTTCGGACTGAACGCGAAGCCGAGCTGACCGCCGACGAACGGTGCCGCCGCACCCCAGATGCCGAGCAGGATCAGTAGGAAGCCGCTCGCAGCGCCGCGGCTGCGCGCCATCCGGAGCCGTCCACCTCGTGCTCGCTCGCGAGTATCGATCTCGTCCACAACACCCTCCTTGGTCGACGTCGGAGATACCCCAAGATCGGCGGGCCTAACCGCGCACCCGTTTGGCTGGCGGGTACTGCGGCTACTCGCAAGGGCGTGCGCCTAAGCGACGACTCCGCGCGTCACCTGCTGGCCGACACCTGGCGGCGGTGGGCACGGCGGTGCGCCGAGTCTGACGCCCGGCCAGTGGTCGACTCCGACGAGGTGCCGACCTTGGGACGTGCGCGCCCTGGTGGCTCACGCCTGCCCGGAAAAAGCCCTGTTCGACCAGCTGAACGATGCGATCGTCGACGCTCCCCCGCAGGTGGGCGATGCGGTCGACATGCTGCGGTTCTTCAACCAACCGGGCGGTCCTGCGCACACGATGGCCGAGGAGCTGGCCCGGACGGCGACTGAAGCCGCGACCACGCTCACCGCCGAGGACGCCGTCGCGCGGTTCGTGGAATGCGCCGACGCCACCCTCGCGCTGACCATGCCCGGCCACACCGTCATCCGCCATCCAGTCGTGGGCACCGCGACGCTGGCTGCGGTGGCCGAGGTCGCCGTGATGGAGGCGACCACGCACCTGCTCGACCTCGCCGACGCCGTCGGCGGGGTTGAACCGTCGGCCGCCGCACTCGCCGCCACCCGGGATCTGCTGATCGCCCTGCCGGAGCCGATCACCGCGATTGAGACGCTAACCGGGAGGCGTGCGCCCGGCACCACCTTCCCCGTCCTGCACTAAGCCAGTCTTGAAATCGTCCAGCAAACCAGGTGATTGTCTGTACCATTCAGATTTCAAGCGCCCGACCGGTTCGGCGTCCGCACTAAGCACCCGCACCGGCCTCGGGTCAGGGCCAAAGGATCGCAAGGTGAGCACTCGATAGTGGACTGGATTCGCCCATGGTGGCAGCAGCCCGATCACTATCGGTGGCTGTCCTCATATCTCGCCACACACGAACTTCAGCGCTTCACCCGCTACATGATGGCCGTCGTCGTCACCGCGCTGGGTGCCGTTCCCATCCTGATGTGGATGAGCACGTCCGGCCCCGAAGGACTCGCGTTCCACATCACTGCCGTCGTCGTGTCCACCTGCTGCCTCGGAACGGCCCTGATGTGGTTGACCCGCTGGCCGACGCAACGTGAGTCGACCACCTTCGCGATGACCGCCAACGTGTGCATCGCCGCGATCTGTCTCGTGCAGACCTACCCGGGGGCGGGGATACAAGCCTGCGCCGCGTTCGCCGCGCTGGCCGGTTACGTGGCGTTCTTCCACAGCAGCAGACTGCTGGCGCTGACCCTGGCGATCGCCGGCTTCACGGCTGCCATCTGCACGTTCCGCATCGGCCTGTACGTGGATCTCCCGCTCGCGGCGAGCAAGCTCATCGTGCTGTGCGTGAGCGTGCTGGCGGTGCCGTTCTCCGCGCAGGTGCTGGTGCGCATCCTCGGAATCGACGCGCTCAACTCACACATCGACCCGCTCACTCAACTGCCGAACCGACGCGGGTTCCATCGCTCGGTGCATACGTTGGTCGCGTCGTCGTTCAAAACGGTTCCGGTCCGACTCGTGGTCGTCATGGCCGACCTCGACGACTTCAAGCGCGTCAACGACACTGCGGGTCACGCCGCGGGTGACCGGATACTCGTCTCCGTCGGAGACATTCTCCGCCAGGCCCAACGCGGCGAATCCGTCATCGCTCGGATCGGGGGCGAGGAGTTCGTCGTCGCCGTCGTCGGCAGCGAGCAGAACGCCTTCGGGCTCGCGGAGTACCTGCGCAGCGAGATCGCCCGGCTACCGGGCAATCTCACGGCCAGCATCGGTGTCGCAAGCGCGTCGTTCACCCGACTGCCCGAATCCGAGATCCGCACCTTCGCCGACTACCTGGTCGAGTCCGCCGACCAGGCGATGTATCAGGCCAAGCGATCGGGCGGCAACCAGGTCTACGTGCTGGGACGCCCCCCGGGGGGCTATCCGATGCCCAATCCGATGGCGAGCAGCACCACCGCGACCAACGGCAGCGCCCCCTGGACCACCGCCGAGCGCGCCTTGTCGGGCGACGAGGCCACCAACACGATGGCAGCGGCCAGCATCGACCCCACTCCGGCGAAGACCAGGGCCGCGCCCACCGCGATACCGCCCGAGCTCATCCAGGCCACGCCCACGCCTGTCACGATCGCCAAGAAGAGGTTGTAGAAACCCTGGTTGAAGGCCAGCAGCTTGGTGGCCTCCGCCTCCTCCAGAGTCGTTCCGAACGTCGCGCGGGTCCGCGGCGCCGTCCATTGCAGTGACTCCAGCACGAAGATGTACACGTGCAGTACCGCGGCCAGCGCCGCGAAAATCAGTCCAGCAGTGATCATTTCGCATCCTCCGTGACAACGCGTACCTCAAGCGGGAGCACCATCGTCAGCAGTCCCGTCAAACCGAACCAGGCGATCTTCGGGCAACTCCCGATTCTCGTTGCCCCGCTTCCCATTCCGCCTCTCGAAGTATTCGACGTCTAGTCGAACAGGCCGGACTGCCCGAACCCGGTGACTCCGCTGGGCGGCGTCATGCCAAGGTGCGTCCACGCGAGCGCAGTCGCGACGCGGCCCCGCGGCGTGCGTGCGAGCATGCCCGCACGCACCAGGAAAGGCTCGCACACCTCCTCCACGGTCGTGGGCTCTTCGCCCACCGCGACGGCGAGCGTCGACACCCCGACGGGACCTCCGCCGAAACTGCGGGTGAGCGCGGACAGCACGGCCCGGTCGAGCCGGTCGAGCCCGAGTTCGTCGACGTCGTATACGGCGAGGGCGGCCTTGGCGATGTCGACGGTGATGATGCCGTCGGCCCGGACCTCGGCGTAGTCGCGCACGCGGCGCAACAGTCGGTTGGCGATCCGGGGCGTACCCCGCGAGCGGCGGGCGATCTCGGTTGCGGCGTCCGACCCGAGCTCGATCCCGAGGATGCCCGCCGATCGGGACAGCACGCGCTCCAACTCGTGCGGTTCGTAGAAGTCCATGTGCGCGGTGAAGCCGAAGCGGTCACGCAGCGGACCCGTGAGCGCCCCGGACCGGGTGGTGGCGCCGACGAGGGTGAACGGCGCGACCTCGAGCGGAATCGACGTGGCCCCCGGCCCCTTTCCGACGATGACGTCGACGCGGAAGTCCTCCATGGCCAGGTACAGCATCTCCTCGGCGGGCCGGGCGATGCGGTGGATCTCGTCGATGAACAGCACGTCGTGCTCGACGAGATTGGACAGCATGGCGGCCAGGTCGCCGGCACGTTCGAGCGCGGGACCCGACGTCACCCGCAGTGACGACCCGAGTTCGGCGGCGATGATCATCGCCAGCGAGGTCTTGCCAAGGCCGGGTGGACCGGACAACAGAATGTGGTCGGGCGTGCCGCCGCGGTTCTTCGCGCCCTCGAGGACCAGCTGCAGCTGCTCGCGCACCCGCGGCTGACCGATGAACTCCCGCAGCGACCGTGGCCGGAGGCTGGCGTCGATGTCGCCTTCGCCGACCGTCAGCGCGGGCGAGACGTCGCGGTCTTCGGTTTCGTCGGCGTCGTCGTCGAAGCGGCTCATGGCGGGCTGCTCGTCGCGTTGGCGCTCATCACTTCCTGCCCAGCATCGAGAGCGCCGCACGCAGCGCGCTCTGCGTGTTGGCGTCCGGGTCGCCTGCGAGCACCTTGTCGGTGGCCTCCTCGGCCTGCTTGGCCGCAAAGCCAAGTCCGACAAGCGCTTCCACCACCGGGCCGCGGATCGCGTGACCGGTGGCCGACGCCCCCGCGCCCAGCGTCACCGCGCCGATCTTGTCCCGCAACTCGAGCACCAAGCGCTCGGCCCCACGCTTGCCGATGCCGGGCACCCGGGTCAACGCCGTGACGTCGCCGTCGCCAAGCGCCTGCCGAAGCGTCTGCGCGTCATAGACCGCGAGGGTGGCCAACGCGATCTTCGGCCCGACGCCGGATACTCCGAGCAGCGTGGTGAACAGGTCGCGGGAGTCGGCGTCGGCGAAGCCGTACAACGTCATCGAGTCCTCGCGGACGATCATCGCGGTGATGAGCCGGGTCTCGGTGCCACGGCGCAGCGTCGACAGCGTGGTGGGCGTGGTCATCACCTTGTAGCCGACGCCTGCGGCCTCGATGACGGCATGGTCGAGTGCGATGTCGAGCACTTCGCCGCGGACGGAGGCGATCACGTCGCAGCCCTGAGCTTGGCCTGGTACTTGCGCTTCTGTTCGGCGGCCATGGCCTCCGCGGCGGCCATTCGCGCGATCATCGGGGCGCGCCAGCAGTGGCAGATGGCCAACGCGAGCGCGTCGGCGGCGTCCGCCGGGGTCGGTTTGGTCTGCAGCGCAAGGATTCTGGTGACCATCGCGGTCACCTGCGCCTTGTCGGCCCGACCGTTGCCCGTGACGGCGGCCTTCACCTCGCTGGGTGTATGGAAGTGCACGTCGATGTGACGCTTGGCGGCGGCCAGTGCGATGACGCCGCCGGCCTGCGCGGTACCCATGGCGGTGTTCGCGTTCTGATTGGCGAACACCCGCTCGATCGCGATGACGTCGGGTAGGTGGGTGTCCATCCAGTGCTCGACGGTGTCGCTGATGGCCAGCAGCCGAAGCGACAACGGATCGCTGGCGGGGGTGCGCACGACGTCGACGTCGAGCGCGGTGACCTTGCGGCCCTGGCCGCTCTCGATGACCGACAAACCGCAACGCGTCAGGCCAGGGTCGACGCCCATCACGCGCACGGAGACTCCTCAGGTGTAGAACAGCTGTTCGATACCTTAACCGGCGCGGGTGACGGCACCGGGTAGGGACACGCCACCCCGCCGCACGAACCGGGCGCTGTGACTCCGACGGCCAACGACGCTCACGTCGCGGCAGACCTGACCCCGATCCGTGGGAGCTGACTCACACGATGCCCGGTGAGCAAGAACTGAATTCCGCAACCAACCTCGTCACTACCGTCGCCTGGACTGCGGGCGCCGTGGTGGCCGCCTACCTCTTGGGGTTGGTGCTCACCTGGGTGCTGAGCCGCATCGGCCGGCTCAGTGCCGTGCTCGACGACGTGGCACTGCTCACCCGGATGCCGGTGCGCGCGACGTTGATGTGGTCGACTGGGTACAGCGCACCGGCGGCGCCGTGCCGACGCAGCGCATCGAGCCCGCCGTTCCGACGACCGACGTCCCAACCCGCCGCAAGGGTGATGGGGAGACGAAGCGGGTGGCGTCGAGCCTGTTCTCCGGTAGCGCCGAGGCCGAGGGACGGGCGCGGGCGTTCGACGAGCACGCCGACGACGTCGACAACGAGCTCGCGGCGTCGAACGGCCGCGGTTAGCCGCCGAATCGGCTCCCGGACCCGCTGGGTCAACGCAACACCGCGATACTGCGGCGCGAGTACGCGTCCGCCAGGCCACCGGGCAAATGTTCGAACCGCCCACGAGATCGGGGCCTTCCTCGTCGGCTGATGGGCCAGCTGCGGGATACTCGGCGTTCGACTCTCGATCCCGACGAAGGTGAGCAATGGCAGGCGGCGACGACGCGAGCCCACGTTCGGGCACCCCACTCGGACGGCCGCGCAGCGAGCAATCCCGGATCGCCGTGCTTACGGCCACGTCGGAGTTGTTGCACGAGAACGGGTTGCGCGCCATGACCACCGAGCAGATCGCCGCCCGCAGCGGGGCGAGCAAGGCGACCATCTACAAGTGGTGGCCCAACAAGTACGCGGTCGCCGTCGATGCGTTCCTGTCGGAGATTCTGGCCGATTCACCCGACCCGGACACCGGCTCGGCACACCGCGACTTCAGCATGCTGATGCGCGGTTTGTGCCACTTCTACATGGGGCCCAGCGGCCGTGTCTTCGCCCAGTTGATCGGAGAGGCGCAGTTCGATCCCGACGTCGCAGCCGTACTACGCGACGGGTTGATCCGGTCCCGGCGCGAACAGATGGCCACGATGTGGGACCGCGGCGTGGCGCGCGGCGAACTGAGCGCCGACGTCGACCGCGAGACGGCAATCGACCTCATCGTCGGACCTGCGCTGTACCGGTTGATGGTCGGCCATTCCGCCCTCGACGACGCCGCGGCCGACGCCATCGTAGACACCGCGATGCGCGGGCTCACCTCATGACGGACGTCACTCCGTAGCCGGGACTAATCGGGCTCGCCAACGAGTTGAATATTTCGAAACTGTACGTTCAGTTTCGTTTGGAGTTCATCATGATCATCACCGCTCGCCGGTTCGCCCCGTTCGTCCTCGCAGGCGCCGCGGCACTGACCATCGTGGCCGCCCCTGCGGCCTCGGCCGCAGTGTCCGACCCCCACCTCGCCTGCGTCTATCAGAGCGAGGGCAACAGCCAGTGCCAATCACCGGGGAATGCGCAGCTCACCGCGACGCCGCAGACCGTAACGAATCCTCAGCAGTACCCGTTCCTGTTCGGGGGGCCGCTGCTGGTCTTCCACCACGGCGGCAACCACCGCTGAGGCTGACGCCCGGTCAGTCCTCGTCGAGCTGGGCAGCCACGTCGTCGGGGATGTCGACGTTGGAGTAGACGTCCTGCACGTCGTCGCTGTCCTCGAGCGCATCGATGAGCTTCAGCACCTTGCGCGCGCCGTCGAGGTCGACGGGCACCGTGACCGATGGTTGGAAGCTGGCCTCGGCCGACTCGTAGTCGATTCCGGCGTCCTGCAACGCGGTTCGCACGGCGACGAGGTCGGTGGGTTCGGAGATGACCTCGAAGCTGTCGCCGAGGTCGTTGACGTCTTCGGCGCCGGCCTCGAGTACCGCTACGAGCACGTCGTCCTCGGAGAGGCCGTTCTTCTCCAGCGTGACGACGCCCTTGCGGGTGAACAGATACGACACCGAACCGGGGTCGGCCATGTTGCCGCCGTTGCGGGTCATCGCGATGCGCACCTCGCTGGCGGCCCGATTGCGGTTGTCGGTCAGGCACTCGATGAGCACCGCGACGCCGTTGGGTCCGTATCCCTCGTAGGTGATGGTCTGCCAGTCGGCGCCGCCGGCTTCTTCACCGGCGCCGCGCTTGCGAGCCCGTTCGATGTTGTCGTTGGGCACCGACGTCTTCTTCGCCTTCTGGATGGCGTCGTACAGCGTCGGGTTGCCCGCCGGGTCGCCGCCGCCAGTGCGCGCGGCGACCTCGATGTTCTTGATCAGCCGGGCGAACTCCTTGCCGCGGCGCGCGTCCTTGACGGCCTTCTGATGCTTGGTGGTGGCCCACTTGGAATGGCCGCTCATCGGGTACTACCTCTTCTCGCTTGCCCTCGTAACCCGACGAGTCTACGTGGACGACTGCTACTCATCGCAGGGCATCGGGCAGCCACCACGCGATTCGTGCACGTTCACCCGCGGTGAGAGCGCGGGTTCCAACACGCAGGTCGCTACAGGGAGGCGACGAACATCGCGTGGACGCGGCGGTCGCCCGTCATCTCCGGGTGAAACGACGTGGCCAGCACGCGACCCTGCCGCACCGCCACCGGGTGGCCGGCGGCACTGGCCAGCACCTCGACGTCCGGTCCGACGCGTTCCACCCACGGCGCACGGATGAACACCGCGTGCACCGACGTCTCCAGTCCGACGAAGTCGATGTCGTCCTCGAACGAGTCGACTTGCCTGCCAAAGGCATTCCGTCGCACGGTCATGTCGATGCCTGCGAGCGGCAAGGCCTCGCGGCCAGGCACGCCCGCGTCGTTGATCTCGCTGGCCAGCAGGATCATCCCGGCGCACGACCCGTACGCGGGCATCCCGTCGGCCAGCCGGGCCCGCAACGGCTCCAGTAGGTCGAGTTCGCGCAGCAGGTGGCTCATCGTCGTGGACTCGCCGCCGGGGATCACCAGTGCGTCGACGGCGTCCAACTCGGCCAGCCGCCGCACGGTGGTGGCCTGCGCACCCGCTTCGCGCAACGCCGCCAGGTGTTCGCGGGTATCCCCTTGTAGCGCAAGGACACCGACGCGCGGCGTGTTCACCCGCGCGACGGCGTGAAGTCGCGCGGGTAGCGGGTGAGTCCCTCCTGCATCACCGCCGCGACCATCTCGCCGTACTGGTTGAAGAGCTTGCCCTGCGTCAGCGCGCGGCCACCGCAGGCCGACGGCGACGACTGGTCGTACAGCAACCATTCGTCGGCGCGGAACGGACGCATGAACCACATCGCATGGTCCAGCGACGCGACCATCAGATGCTTGCGTTCGTCGGGGTGGTTGACCTGCGCCGAGCCGAGCAGGGTCAGATCGCTGAGGTACGCCAGGGCACAGATGTGCAGTACCGGGTCGTCGGGCAGCGGGTCGGTGTGCCGGAACCACACCTGCTGTTGGCTGGCCTTGCCGGGCAGCAGCGCCACCTGGTCACGCGGCACGATCCGCACGTCCCATTCCGCGAACTGGGCGAATCCGGCGTCGTCGAACGCCGCACCGGACCTGAAGCCGGGAAGATCGTCGGGTGGCGGAGCGGACGGCATGGCGTCCTGGTGCTCGATGCCGCTCTGGTCGGTCTGAAACGACGCCGACATGGAGAAGATGGTCTCGCCGTGCTGAATGGCGTTCACCCGCCGGGTGGCGAACGAGCCACCGTCGCGGAGCCGTTCGACCAGGTAGATGGCGGGCGCGCGGGCGTCGCCCGGCCGCAGGAAGTAGCCGTGCAGCGAGTGGACCTGATACTTCGGGTCCACGGTCCGCACCGCCGAGACCAGCGACTGGCCTGCCACGTGGCCGCCGAACGTGCGCTGCATGAACCCAGACTCGGGACTGAAGACACCACCGCGATAGATGTTGACCTCGAGCTGTTCCAGGTCGAGGATCTCTTCGATCGCCACTAGGTGGGCTGTTCTTCGCGCAGGCGACTCGTCACGGGAGTGCCGCTACCAGCCGCGTTCGGCGAGGCGGTGCGGCTGTGCGATGTCCTCCACGTTGATGCCGACCATGGCCTCCCCCAGCCCGCGCGACACCTTGGCCAGCACGTCGGGGTCGTCGTAGAACGTGGTGGCCTTGACGATCGCGGCGGCTCGCGCTGCGGGATCGCCGGACTTGAAGATGCCCGAGCCGACGAACACGCCTTCGGCGCCCAGTTGCATCATCATGGCGGCGTCGGCCGGGGTGGCGATGCCGCCCGCGGTGAACATGGTCACCGGCAGCTTGCCCGCCCGCGCGACCTCGACGACGAGATCGTAGGGAGCCTGCAATTCCTTTGCGGCGACGAATAATTCGTCCTCCGACAGCGAGCCAAGCCTGCGGATCTCGCCACCGATCGCGCGCATGTGGGTGGTGGCGTTGGACACGTCACCGGTGCCTGCCTCGCCCTTCGAACGGATCATGGCCGCGCCCTCGGTGAGGCGGCGAAGCGCCTCACCCAGGTTGGTCGCGCCACACACGAAGGGCACGGTGAACTTCCACTTGTCGATGTGGTTGGCGTAGTCGGCCGGGGTGAGCACCTCGGACTCGTCGACGTAGTCGACGCCGAGGCTCTGCAGGATCTGCGCCTCGACGAAGTGGCCGATGCGCGCCTTGGCCATCACGGGGATGGTGACCGCCGAGATGATGCCTTCGATCATGTCGGGATCGCTCATCCGCGAAACGCCGCCCTGGGCCCGGATGTCTGCTGGTACGCGCTCGAGTGCCATCACCGCGACGGCGCCCGCACCTTCGGCGATGCGCGCCTGCTCGGGGGTGACGACGTCCATGATGACGCCGCCCTTGAGCATCTCGGCCATGCCCCTCTTGACGCGGGCGGTGCCGGTCTGACCGCCGTTCTCCGCGCTTTTCACCGTGGTCTCCTCCGTATTGGTACGAAATCGAGTCTAATCGGCGGGCCAAATCGGTTTGATCCGCAGCTCAGCGAATCGCTTGTAGGTCCCTGGCCTGCCGTGCCGACCGCTGCGACGCCATGGTCATCGCGTCGTCGAGCAATTCGCCGAGTTGCAGCGGATACACCGTTTCCCCGCCCGCGACCAACGCGTCGATGGCCGCTCGGTCACACCACCGGTGGCCGTGGATGTAGCGCCGTTCCAGCGTGGTGTGCCCGCTGGTAGACGGCTCGAACCTGGCCGTGCGGTACAGGAAGAACAGTTCCTCGCTGCGGATCACCGAACCGTTGAAGTCGATCACGGCGTCGCGCCGCCACACCGGACCGACGAGATCGGCGGGGCTCACCCGCAGCCCGGTCTCCTCGGCGAGTTCGCGGACGGCGGCGTCGGGCAGTTCCTCGCCCGGCTGGACGGCGCCGCCGACGGTGAACCACCACCGTGGCGCTCCGCCGGACTCGGTGGCCGGGTCCGAACCGCAGAACAACAGCACGCACCCGTCCTCGTCGAGGAGCACGATGCGCGCCGAGGTGCGCCTGCTGACGCCGCCGCCGGACTGCTGGGCGGCGCGCTCGGCGATCTCGAAGTAGGTGGGCATCGCCGCGGTGCCACCGAGGTGCAGCCAGCGCACCAGTGGGCGCTCGCGCAGTGCGAGGGTGTCGCGGACGGCGTCGTTGTGGAAGCGACGGGCCAGCAGCACGCGCGCCTCCGCGTCGGCCACCTCGGCCACCAGCGCCAACGGCAGCGACGAGGGATCGACCTGTGCCAGCGCCGACGACAACTCGTTCTCCGCCGCCTCGCGGGCCGATCTGGGCGCCCGCTCGGCCGCGTCGGCCAACGCGGTCAGCTGCTTGCCCGCGGGGCTGCGGCCGTAGGCATCGGTTGCGACGGCCCGCGCGACGACCGCGCGTCGGCCCAGCGCACCGTCGACCGACTGCCAGGACAGGTCGTAGCGCACGTGCAGTCGATTCAGCCTGCTTGCGGTCTGCAGCGCCCACGCGCCGAGCATCAGCAGTGCGACCAGCAGCAGCGCCAGCGCGATGAAAGCGACCCAGATCAACATCAGCTGACGTCCCGGGCCGCTTCGTTCCGGGCTGCCGAGCCCTTGCCCCGAGCCGCGTCGCTCCGACCCGCCGAGCCTGCCACCTGCACCTTGACCCCGGCGCCCGCGACGGTCTCGTATACCCGCACGATCTCGCGGGCCACCACCGACCAGTCGTACTGGCGCACGGCCCTGGCCGCCGCGTCGACGATGCGTTCCCGCGCGACGTCGTCGGACAGCACCTCGACGAGCGCCGCCGCGAGGGCTGCAGCATCGTCGATCGGAACCAACCGGCCTGCGGTTCCGTCCTCGAGCACGCGGCGGAAGGCGTCCAGATCGCTGGCCACCACCGCGGTGCCGGCCGCCATCGCCTCGACGAGCACGATGCCGAAGCTCTCGCCGCCGGTGTTGGGCGCGCAGTACACGTCCACGCTGCGCAACGCCGATGCCTTGGCCGCGTCGTCGACCGACCCGAGGCAGTTCAGGTGCCGGGCGAGCGGTCCGGCCTCCTCCAGAAGTTCGTCCTCGTCACCGCGCCCGACGACGAGCACTTCGACGTCCGGGAACGCGTCGACCAACGCGGGCAGCGCGCGCAGCAAGACCTCCATGCCCTTGCGCGGCTCGTCGTACCGGCCGAGGAACAAGACCGACTTGCCTGGCCGTGGGTACCCGTCGAGCTTCGGCGCGGACGCGAAGGAGTCGACGTCGACACCGTTCGGGATCTGCACGGCATCGGAGCCGAGCGCTTCCATCTGCCAGCGCCGGGCCAGGTCCGAGACCGCGATGCGGCCGACGATCTTCTCGTGCCAGGGCCGCAGAATGCCCTGAAACACGCTGAGCGTGAACGACTTCGTGGTGGACGTGTGGAACGTCGCGACGATCGGGCCCTCCGCGATCATCAGCGCCAGCATCGACAGGCTCGGCGCGTTGGGCTCGTGGAGGTGCAGCACGTCGAACTCGCCGTCGAGGATCCACTTCTTCACCTTGCGGTGCGTGGCAGGGCCGAAGCGCAACCGCGCGACGGAACCGTTGTACGGGATGGGCACGGCCTTGCCGCCGGAAACGACGTAGTCGGGCAGTTCGACGTGCGGTGACGACGGCGCCAGCACGCTGACGTCGTGGCCGTATCCGCGCATCACCCCGGCAAGCTGCAACACGTGCGCCTGGACGCCGCCGGGAACGTCGAACGAGTACGGGCACACCATGCCGATGCGCATCAGACTCGCCCCGACGTTTTCGGGGTCGTCTCCGGCGTCGATCCCCGAGTCGCTGCGCTCTCCCCCGCGAGCGGGGGGACCTCCAGCACCGGCGAGTCGCGCGCGTCGTTCGTCGGAGAGATCCGCCATCCACTGCGGCTGCAGCATGTGCCAGTCGGCCGGGTGCTCGGCGATGTTGGCGGCGAACTGATCGGCCAGCGCCTGCGTGATCACCCGGACGTCACCCGACGAGACGTCCAGTGGCGGCGACAGCTTGGTGACCGCGACGTCCGGCTCGTAGTAGCTGTGGATGGGCAGCAGTGCGGCGCCCGTCGCCAACGCCAATTTCGCTGGGCCAGCAGGCAATCGGGTGGGTTCGCCGAAGAGGTCGACCTCGACGCCCGATCGGGTCAGGTCGCGATCTGACATCAGGCACACCAGCCCGTTGCCGCGGAGTCGTTCGGCGAGGATCTCGAACGGTGGCCGGTCCCCACCCGTCAGCGGGATGACCTCGAAACCGAGGCTCTCGCGGTACTCGAGAAAGCGCTTGTACAGCGACTCCGGCTTGAGCCGTTCGGCGACGGTGGCGAAGCGGCCGTAGGTGTGGGTGAGCCATACCCCGGACATGTCCCAGTTTCCGCTGTGGGGCAGCGCCAGGATCGCGCCCCTGCCAGCCGCAAGTGCGTTCGCCACTTGCTCGCTGCCAAGGGTCGCGTCCTCCAGTCGACGCCCCAGCACCTCGTGGTTCATCGACGGCAATCGGAATGCCTCCCGCCAGTATCGGGCGTAGGAGGCCAGCGAAGCACGAATCAGGCTGCCCGGCACCTTGGAGGGCGCAACCCCGATGACCCGGGCGAGGTTCTTGCGCAGCTGTTCTGGGCCGCCGCCGCGCGAGGCGTAGAGCGCTCCGGCGTCGAAGACGTTGCGCGCGGCGAACTCCGGCATCGCGCGAACCACGCGCCAGCCCGTTGCGTAACCCAGATCGGAGAGTTGGCCCCCGAGCGGGATTCGGACACCGCGGACGCGTGGGAGTCCCGCCGAGGGCGTGCTCACGCGTCGCTCGGTTCCTCGGCGTCGCTCGGCGGCGGCGCATCCGAGCGCAGTGGTTCCATGGCGCCCGGCGACGTCCGCACCGCGTGCAGCCGCTGCCCCAGCGTGATGAGGCTGGCCACGGCCAGCACCCACATCGCGACGTGGACCAGCCACGGCACGTGCAGGAACCACACCCCCGACAGACCGGCGCCGACCAGCACGATGATGAGCCGTTCCGGTCGCTCGATGATGCCGCCGCCACCCTCGAGCCCGTTGGCCTCGGCCCTGGCCTTGATGTACGAGATGACCTGCGACGTCACTAGACAGATCAGGGTGGCGACCGCGAGCGGGCTACTGTGCACGCCGAATGCCGCCCACCACAGCAGGCCGCAGAACACCGCGCCGTCGGCGATCCGGTCGCACGTCGCGTCGAGCACTCCGCCGAATCGGGTCCCGTAACCCCGTTCCCGCGCCATCGCGCCGTCCAGCATGTCGGCGAGGACGAAGACGAAAACCGCGAACGCACCCCACCAGAGCTGGCCGATCGGGAACAGCGTGAGCGCCGCGATGACGGTTCCCGCCGTCCCGAGGATCGTCACGCTGTCCGGCGTCAGCCCGACGCGCAGCGCAGCCTTGGCGACCGGGCGACTGAGTTTCGCGTAGGCCGCCCTCGTCATCAGATAGAAGTCGCTCACGACGTCCTGGCCCATTCGGTGGCGAGCAGTTCGCGGGTGTCGCGTAGCAGCTGCGGGATGACCTTCGAGCCGCCGATGATCGTGATGAAGTTCGCGTCGCCGCCCCAGCGCGGCACGACGTGCATGTGCAGATGCTCGGCGAGCGATCCACCGGCCGAGGTGCCGAGGTTGAGCCCGACGTTGAAGCCGTGTGGCCGGGAAACCCCCTTCATCACGCGAATCGCCTTCTGCGTGAACGACATCAGCTCGGCGCTTTCCGGATCGGTGAGATCCTCGAGCTCGGCCACCCTGCGGTACGGCACCACCATCAGATGCCCAGGGTTGTACGGGTAGAGGTTGAGCACGGCGTATACGAGCTCGCCGCGCGCGACCACCAGCCCGTCTTCGTCGGACATGTTGGGGATGTCGGTGAACGGTTCGGACGACTCGTTCGAACCGGTCTTGATGCTGTCGGCGATGTAGGTCATGCGGTGCGGCGTCCACAACCGCTGCAGGTGGTCGGCGTCCCCCGCCCCGTGGTCGATTATCGTCTGCTCTTCGCGCAAGCGCTCATCGGTTATCGTCTGCTCTTCGCGCAAGCGCTCATCGGTGATCGTCTGCTCTTCGCGCAAGCGCTCATCGGTGATCGTCTGCTCTTCGCGCAAGCGCTCATCGGTGATCGTCTGCTCTTCGCGCAAGCGCTCATCGCCGATCGTGTGCCCTTCGCCTTTCACGTCGTCGCTCACGGCGAAGTGGTCACCCCCATCAGTTCCGCCGTCGGAGCGGCGTTCTCACGCCGCGCGATCCAGTTCGCGATGAGCTCGACGGCTTCGTCGCGCGACACCCCGTTGATCTGGGTGCGGTCGGCGAACCGAAAGCTGACGGCTCCCGCCTCGACGTCGCGGTCCCCCGCGAGCAACATGAACGGCACCTTCTGGTTGGTCTGGTTGACGATCTTCTTCGCCATCCGGTCGTCGCTGGAGTCCACCTCGGCGCGAATGCCCCGCGCCTTGAGTTGCGCGGCAACGTCTTCCAGGTAGTCGACGTGGCCGTCGGCGACGGGGATGGCGACCACCTGGACGGGCGCCAACCACGCTGGGAAGGCACCCGCGTAGTGCTCGGTGAGGATGCCGAAGAACCGCTCGATCGACCCGAACAGCGCGCGGTGGATCATCACCGGCCGCTGCCTGCTGCCGTCGGCGGCCGTGTACTCCAACTCGAACCGCTCCGGGAAGTTGAAGTCCAGCTGGATCGTGGACATCTGCCAGCTGCGGCCGAGCGCGTCGCGCGCCTGCACCGAGATCTTCGGGCCGTAGAACGCCGCGCCACCCGGATCGGGCACGAGCTGAAGCCCGGACGCCTCGGCGACCTCCGCCAGCGTGTTGGTGGCCTCTTCCCAGATCTCCTCGGAGCCGACGAACTTCTTCGGGTCCTTGGTGGACAGTTCGAGGTAGAAGTCGTCCAAGCCGTAGTCGCCGAGCAGATCGACGATGAAGCGCAGCAGCGACGTGAGCTCGTCGCGCATCTGATCGCGAGTGCAGAAGATGTGGGCGTCGTCCATCGTCAGCCCGCGCACTCGCGTGAGCCCGTGCACGACGCCGGACTTCTCATATCGATACACGGCACCGAACTCGAAGGCACGCAACGGAAGTTCGCGGTAGGACCGACCTCGAGCGCGGAAGATCAGGCAGTGCATCGGGCAGTTCATCGGCTTGAGGTAGTAGTCCTGGCCGGGCTTGCGCACCGTGCCGTCCTCGTTGAACTCCGCGTCGATGTGCATCGGCGGGAACATGCCGTCGGCGTACCAGTCCAGGTGGCCCGAGGTGTGGAACAGCTGCGCCTTGGTGATGTGCGGCGTGTTCACGAACTCGTAGCCCGCCTCGATGTGCTTGCGGCGTGAGTAATCCTCCATCTCGCGGCGCACGATGCCACCCTTGGGGTGGAAAACCGGTAACCCGGAACCGATTTCGTCCGGGAAGCTGAACAGATCGAGCTCCGCACCGAGCTTGCGGTGGTCGCGCTTGGCCGCCTCCTCCAGCAGCTCCAGGTGCGCGTCGAGCGCCTCCTGCGACTCCCAGGCGGTGCCGTAGATGCGCTGCAGGCTTGCGTTGTCCTGGTTGCCGCGCCAGTAGGCGGCCGAGCTGCGGGTGAGCTTGAACGCGGGGATGTACTTGGTGGTCGGGATGTGCGGGCCACGACACAGGTCTCCCCAGACCCGTTCGCGGGTACGGGGATTCAGGTTATCGTAGGCGGTCAGCTCGTCGCCGCCGACCTCCATGACGTCGGGGTCACCGGACTTGTCGTCCACCAGTTCGAGCTTGAACGGCTCGTTGGCCAGTTCTTCACGCGCCGCATCGTTGGACTCGTACACGCGGCGGTCGAACAGCTGGCCGTCCTTGACGAGCTGGCGCATGCGCTTCTCGAGTGCGGCGAGGTCTTCCGGGGTGAAGGCGCGCGGTACGTCGAAGTCGTAGTAGAACCCGTCTGTGATCGGCGGGCCGATGCCGAGCTTCGCCTCGGGGAACAGGTTCTGCACGGCCTGCGCCAGCACGTGGGCGCAAGAGTGCCGGATGACGCTGCGGCCGTCGTCGGTGTCGGCCGCGACGGGAGTCACCTCGACGTCGAAGTCGGGCACCCACGACAGATCACGCAGTCGACCCTCGGCGTCGCGCACCACGACGATGGCGTCGGAGGCACCACGACTGGGCAGTCCGGCGTCGCGCACGGCAGCGCCCGCGGTAGTCCCGGCAGGCACCCGGATCAGGGCTGCGGGGGCGGGGCTGGCGACGGCGCTCATCGGTCGGTCTCCTCATCGTGGGCACAAGGCGTTCTGGACGCGACCATGCTATCCGTGCGGGTACTCAGGACCCCAGACCGATGGGGCTCTGCAGCCAGGGCCACTCGATGCCGAACAGACCGGCCGTCCAGGACAGCGCGCCGAACAGCCACAGCGTGGCGACCACGACGACCGCCGTCAGAACGAATCCGATGGCCTGCACCCACCAGCCCTGGGCCTTGAACCACTCGATCACCCGGTCGTATCGCTTGCGTGTCCACGCGAGCGCGTGTCTGGCCCATTCGAACTCGGTGGCGAGAATGGCCAGGCCGACGAAGACGATCGCCCAACCTGGTCCCGGGTACGGGATGGCGAGGATGCCGACGCCGAGCACGGCCAGCCCGACGACGCCGACGACGATGCGGTAGGTGAAGTCGGCGGTCGGACGGTCGCGCAGCTTGTCGCGCCAGCGGGCCCACGCCCGCTTCCGCTGGGTCACGGCTGGCCCGGTTTGAGCATCACGAAGAGCGCCTCGGCCTCGCAGAGCACGGTGTCGCCGTCGAGCAGCCGCCCCTCGACGAAGATCTTGCGCCCCTCGATGCGGTCGATGCCGGCGTCCACCAGGAGCTCCTTGTCGATCGGCACGATCTGGCGGTAGTTGACGTGCAGGTACGCCGTGCGCTGCTTCTGGCTCTCGCTCAACTTGAACGCCGTGAAACCCAACAGCGAGTCGAACAGGTGCGCCAGCGATCCGCCGTGCACGGCTCCGTTGCGCCCGAGGTGGAAACGGCGAAACAGCGTCGTCCCATGGATGCGGCCGTCCTCGGCGATCCTCAGGTCGACCGGGATCGACAGGATGCTGCCACGGTTGGGTAGGTCGAAGCGCCGGCCGGACGGCGAGTGCCACTCGTCGGTCTCGAAGGGCGCGAGCAGGTGGTTCACGCGCTCGACGAGTTCGGCGGCCTCACTCACCACGCTGTCGGGGGCGTCCGCACCACGGGTGAGGTCCTGCAACGTACGCACGGCTTCGACGAAGCGACCGTAGTCGGGACCACCACGCCTCGTCGGCTCCGGCGGGTTGAACCCACCACCATCTGGGGCGAGCGAAGCGACGGGAGAAGACCCCGGCACGTCCTGATCGGCTTCCACGTCGCCCACCGTATTCGCTCGGTGCCGCGTCGACGGCGACGAGGGTCGACGCGAACTACTCGCGACCCGCGGGGCGTGACTCGTCAGCCGGCCGCACCGGCTTTGCTCAACGTCTCGAACTCCTCGTCGGACAGCGTGATCGAGGCGGCCGCGACGTTCTCCTCGAGGTGCGCGACGCTCGACGTGCCCGGGATGGGCAGCATGACCGGGGAGCGCTTGAGCAGCCAGGCCAGCGCCAGCTGGGACGGTGTGGCGTGGTGGTCGGCGGCGATGCGCTGCAGCGGCCCGTCGGATGCGGCCAACGGTCCCGAGGCCAGCGGGAACCACGGGATGAACGCGATGCCCTCCTCGGTGGCCTTGTCGAGCAGCGCTTCGGAGCTGCGCACGGTCAGGTTGTACATGTTCTGGACCGACACGATGGTCGCGAACTTCTGAGCGGCGGCCAGCTGATCGACGCTCACCTCGGACAGCCCGATGTGCCGGATCTTGCCCTCCTGCTGCAGCGCGACGAGCTCGCCGAGCTGGTCTTCGAGGGGGAACTTGTTGTCGATGCGATGCAGTTGGAACAGGTCGATTCGGTCGACCCCAAGCCTGCGCAGGCTCATTTCGCATTCCTGCCGGAGGTAGGGCGGGAAGCCGAGCACCGGCCATTCATCGGGTCCGGTACGGACCAGCCCCGCCTTGGTGGCGACGAGCACGTCGGCCGGGTAGGGGTGCAGCGCTTCGCGGATCAGCTCCTCCGAGACGAACGGCCCGTAGGAGTCCGCGGTGTCGATGAAGTTGACGCCCATTTCTACAGCGCGGCGTAGCACGCGGATGCACTCGTCGTGATCCGCGGGCGGGCCCCAGACACCCTTGCCCGTCAGGCGCATTGCCCCGAACCCAAGTCGGTTGACGGTGATGTCGCCGCCGATGGAGAACGTTCCAGATTCGTTTGCGATCGATCCACTGGTCACGCAACCGAACGTACTCCCGTGATGTCAGGGTGGACAGGTGAAACTGAGTGACCTCGCCGACCTGTCGCTGACCTATCCGGAAGTCGGCGCGACGTCCGGTCCGTTGCCCGCGGGCTACCACCACGTTCACGAGTCGGCGGTGATCGGGCATGGCCGTCGGCGGTTCGACGAGGCGGCCGACGCTGTGATGCGCTGGGGCATGCTGCGCGGCGCCGGTGTGCGCGTGGACGCCACCACGCCGGTTGCCGCCGTCGGCTCGGAGGTCATCGTCGGACTGGGCCCGGTACGCGCGCCGTGCCGGGTGGTGTACGTGCTCGACGAGCCCGACCATCGCGGGTTCGCCTACGGGACGCTGCCCGGCCACGCCGAGACCGGCGAGGAACTGTTCGCCGTCCGCTACGACCCCGCCGACGACACCGTCTACGCGGAGGTGACGGCATTCTCCCGGCACGGAACTTGGTGGAGCCGACTCGCAGGCCCGTTCACCGCCTTGGTGCAGCGGATCGTCAGCAAGCGGTACCTGAAGGCGGTCTAGGGCACCGTTCGGCGCAGCCAGTCGAGGACCGGCGGCCCCACCTGGCCGACCAGCGACTCGGCGATGATCCAGTGCGGCGCGCCGTGTGGACGCTTGGACCAGCGGACCATCAATTGGTTAGCTGACAAGCAACTAGCTGAACGACGAGGGGCCGATCATGATCGACGACGACCTGCGGCAACGCCGCCTCGCAGTGATCCGCGAACACATGGACACCGAGGTCACCCACGACTTCGACCGGACGCTTGCGACGTTCAACGGCCACCCCCACTACGAGATCATGGCCACCGGCCAGGTGTTCGACGGCGACGGCGAGGTGATGGACTACTACCGCATCACGCGGACGGCCTTCCCCGACCAGCGGCACGACAACGCGCGCTTCCACGTCACCGACGACGCCGTGATCGTCGAATTCGAATTGCTGGGAACGAATCTCGGTGAGTTCTACGGTCTCCCACCCACGGGCAAGGCGTTCCGGGTGCCGATCATCGCGGTGTTCTTCTTCGAGGGCGACCGCATCGTGAACGAGCGCATCTACTTCGACTCGGCCAGTCTCGTGACTCAGATCGGACGCGGCGAAGTGCTGGCCCTCGTGGGACAGGACGATCCGGCGCCGTGAGGGAATCCCGCCGCGGGGCCGGCCACGCACCACTTTGGGTCCAAGGGCGCCGTGATGCGGCGGCTCGTCGACAGTTGCTGACGAATAGGATTCTGCCGTGAAGGTCCACCACCTCAACTGCGGCACCATGGACTCGCCCGGCGCGCCCCTCGTGTGCCACGTGCTGCTGATCGAGACCGACCACGGCCTGGTGCTCGTCGACTCGGGCTACGGGCTCGCCGACTGCGGCGATCCGTCGCGCATCGGGCCAAGCCGTTACCTGTTCCGGCCGAAGTTCGACCCGGCCGAGACCGCCGCACGCCAGGTCGAGCGGCTCGGGTTTCGCCGCGACGACGTCCGCCACATCGTGACGACGCACTTCGACATCGACCACATCGGCGGCATCTCCGACTTCCCCGAGGCCCAGATACACGTCACCGCCGACGAGGCGTCGGGCGCCGTGCACGTTCCCACGTTCAGCGAGAAGATCCGCTACCGGTCGGCTCAGTGGGCGCACGGCCCGAAGCTCGTCGAGCACGATCCTGACGGCGAGCAGTGGCGCGGCTTCGCCGCCGCCAAGGAACTCAACGCGGTCTCGCCCGGGATCGTGCTGATCTCGCTGCCCGGCCACTCGCGCGGGCATGCCTGTGTGGCAGTCGATGCGGGACATCGCTGGGTGCTGCACTGTGGCGACGCGTTCTACTATCGCGGCACCATCGACAAGAGGTCCGCCGTGCCGCGACAGCTCACGATAGCCGAGTCGTTGATCGCGTTCGACCGGAAACTTTTGCGCGACAACCAGTCCCGACTCGCAGAGTTGTACGCCCGCCAGGAGACCGACCTTCTGATCGTGTCGGCTCACGACCCGACGCTGCTCACCGACGCCGTCGCCACCAGCGCGTAATGTCAGTCGAACTCGACCTCTCGGGGCGGCGGGCCCTGATTACCGGCGCCGGCCAGGGCGTAGGGCGCGGACTCGCGCTGACCTTTGCCGCGGCCGGCGCCGAGGTCCTCGTCAACGACGTGCGCGCCGAACGCGCGGAGGCCGTCGCGCACGACGTACGCGAGACGGGCGGCGCCGCCGTGCCGATCACCTTCGACGTCACGAACTTTCCCGCAGTGTCCGAGGCCATTGCGGCGGTCGGCCGGGTCGACGTACTGGTGAACAACGCCGGGAACGCGGGGGTGGACGGCTTCACCGAGCGGCGCCCGTTCGCGGAAACCGATCCCAGCGAATGGGAACCGTTCCTTCGCGTCAACCTCTACGGCGTCATGAACTGCACCCGCGCCGCCCTACCCGGGATGGTCGAGCGGCAGTGGGGACGGATCGTCACCATCGTGTCGGACGCGGGCCGGACCGGCGACCCCAACGGCGCGGCGTACGCGGCGTCCAAGGCAGGCGCGGCGGGCCTCACGCGATCGATAGCGCTCGAAAACGGCCGCCACGGCATCACCGCGAACAACATCGCGCTCGGGACCATGCGGACGCCGTTGAGCGAGCCGCTCTGGGCCGACCACGCAGACTCGCCACAGGCGAAGGCGGTCCTGCGCAATTACGTCATCCGTCGGCCCGGCACTCCCGAAGACGTTGCAGGACTTGCAGTTCTGCTCGCCAGTGAGCACGGGACCTGGGTGACTGGGCAGACGATTCCCGTCAACGGCGGGTTCTCGTTCGGGCTCTGACCCCTCCGGGATCGTCAGCGATTCATCCGGCACTTATGCGACGAGCGGCGAGTGACCCTCGCCGCCAATGCCGGAGGTCGCTCAGGCGATCGCGCCCGAATCCTTCAGCGCCTCGATCCGGTCCCAGTCCAGCCCGAGCTCCATCAGCACCAACTCCGTGTGCTCGGACGCCTGAGGGGCACGGGTCGTCTCGAGCGGCTCGTGGTTGAACTGAACCGGACCCCGCACCACCCTGAAGGGCGCTCCCCCGTCGGACGCCTCCACTTCCACGATCATGTCGTTTGCGATGGCCTGGTCGTCGGAGGCGAGGTCGACGAGGCTCTGGAACGGCGCCCACTGTCCCCTCATCGTCTTGAGGTGCTCGCGCCAGTAGTCGAACGGCTTGCTGCGGATCGAGTCCGCGATCATTTCGGCAGCGGCAGCGGCGTTCTGGATGAGCGGCATGACGTCGGAGAAGCGCGGGTCGTCGGCGAGCTCGGCCAGGCCGAGGTGCTCGAACGCGTCCCGGATGTAGCCGGTGGGGCTGACGATGCACAGATTGATGGTGCCGCCGTCGGACGTGAGGTAGTTGCCGAGGAACGGGTTCACCGTGGGGCCAACGGAATCCGGCATCAGCGAGCGCATCGTCTCACCGGTCTCCATGCCCTGGGTCACGCTGGCACCTGCCGCCCACCACGCCGTGCTCAAGAGCGATACGTCGAGTTCGACCGCTTCGCCGGTGCGTTCGCGGTGGAACAACGCCGCGGAGATGCCACCGGCGATGTTCATGCCGCCGATCGAGTCCCCGAACGCCGGGATGCCCTGCGACAGCGCACCGCCGAGCCCCTCCGGCGTCAAGGCGTGGCCGACGCCGCTGCGCGTCCAGAACGCGGTGCCGTCGAAGCCGCCGGTGTCGCGTTCGGCGCCCTTGTCGCCATAGGCGCTGCCACGCGCGTAGATGATGTTCGGGTTGGCCGCGCGGATGTGTTCGACGTCGAACTTGTTCTTCTGACGTTGCGCGGGCATGTAGTTGGTGAGGAACACGTCGGCGGTCTTGGCGATCTCGTAGAGCACCTCCTGACCGCCGGGCGTGGACACGTCGATGCCGACGCTGCGCTTGCCGCGGTTCGGGTGCTCGATGAGCGGGTGCCGATTGGGGTCGAGTTGGAATCCGCCCATGTTGATGAAACCGCGCTGGGTGTCGCCGCGGACGGGGTGTTCCACCTTGATGACGTCGGCGCCCCAGTCGGCGAGGATGGCTCCCGCTGCGGGCACGAACGTGAACTGCGCCACCTCGAGGACGCGTACGCCCTCCATCACCTTGATCAAGTCGGTCTCCCATTCCTCTCCGACTTCGCAGTCAGCACGCCCATTACACTTGAAGCTCTTACTGTAACCACGGCGGTTGGCCCGTGCTTGGGCGCCTAGCGGTCCCATGGCCACAGTGCCGTTCGGTCACGGAGTCGTCGTGCATCTGCTGGAAGTTTCGCCCGCCGCGAGCGAACGTCGCGAGCACGGCGCCGGCGCGGTAGACGGCGACGTTCACCGCACCGGCGTCAGCGCCACCACGGGAATGGTGCGCGTGGTCTTCTCTTCGTACTCGGCGAAACCCGGATACCGCTTGGCCTGCTCGGCGTACTTCTCGTCGCGCTCGGCCCGCTCGAGTTCGGTGGCGACGGCGTCGAAGGTCTCGTCGCCGACCTCGATGCGCACGTTGGGGTCCGCGCGCACGTTGAAATACCACGCCGGACTGGTGTCGGCACCTGCGTTGGAAGCGAAGACGAGGTACCTGTCACCGTCGGCGAGGTACATCATGATGTTGACTCGCGGCTGGCCGCTCTTGGCGCCCACGGTGTGCAGGATCAGCAGCGGGGCGCCCTCGAACTGGCCACCCACCTGGCCGTGGTTCGCGCGAAACTCGGCGATGTTCTTGGTGTTGAAGTCGTCGGCCATTCGTCGTCCCTTCGTTGAGGATTCATCCGGGTCCCACGAGGAGCCCGCTCAAGCACCCGCGAACCGTGGCCGTGCCGCGTCCAGCACCGCCGCGATGTCGGCCCACGTCTGCCGCACGATCTCCGCGACCGGAAGCAGTCCGTCGATCCGGCTGGATACCTGACCGGTGTTGGCGACGCTCGCGTCGAGGTCACCGTCGAAATAGAGCTCGGTGATCCGGCCAAGCAGTTGTGCGCTCGGGTCGTGGGCGGCCACCCGCGCGGCCAGCCCGGTCCGCAGCACCCGCATCGTCGGGTTGCCGGGAATGTCGAGCAGCACGGTGCCCGAGTCGTCCGCGCTCACGATCGCGTCCTTGAAGTTGGTGTGCACGGCGGACTCCCGGCTCGCCAGCATCCGCGTCCCCATCTGGACGCCTTCGGCGCCCAGCACCACGGCAGCTGCCGCCGACCTGGCGTCGCACATCCCGCCCGCCGCGATGATCGGAAGGTCGATGCGCTCGGCGACGAGCGGCAGCAGCACCATCGTCGACGCACCCAGCAGTGACTTGAAGCCGCCACCTTCCACACCCTCGACGACGAGCGCGTCGACCCCGGCGTCGGCCGCCTTCTGCGCACCCTTCAGCGATCCGACGACGTGCACGACCGTCATGCCCGCCGCGTGCAGCCGCGCGGTGAACAACGCCGGATCACCGGCCGAGGTGAACACGTGGCGCACGCCTGCCTCGGCCAGCACGTCGACGATCGACGGGTCCTTCTTCCAGCCCTGGATCATCAGGTTGGCGGCGACGGGCTTGTCGGTGAACTCGCGCACGCGATGCAGGTCCGCGCGACCCTCGTCGGTCAGCGTCTCGATCATGCCCAGCCCGCCCGCTTCGGACACCGCCGCCGCGAGCACGGCGCGCGCGATGTAGGTCATCGGTGCTTGGACGACGGGATACTCGACCCCCAACAGGGCCTGGATGCGGTTGACCACGAGGTCCATTGTTCGCACGAGTCGATCTCGAGCCGACGGTCGGCCCGCACCTGGACGCACCGAGCGCTACGCAGGGCTTCCGGCTCGTTCGGCGTAGGCGCGGGCTTCGATCATCAGGGCAGTGGCAGGCGTAGTGAGGTGGTTGCGCCGGCTGACGGCGGCGACGTGCAGGTAGGACTCCGGCGTGATGGTCTGTACGCGGGCTCCCGAGCGGCGGGCCGATTCGGTCCACGACGCCGGCATTACGGCGCGGCCAAGCCCATTCAGCACCATCGGCAGAATCGATGTGCGGTGGGCGATTTCGGCGACGATGCTGGCTTCGATCCCACTGGCGAGTACGTCGTCGACGAGGGCGCGCATCAACGATCCACGCTGCGAAACGATGAGCCGGCACCCGGTGAGGTCCTCACGGGAGATCGAGTCCTCGCTGGGTCCGTGGTCGTCGGGACCCGAGATCAACACCAGTGCTTGACGTTCCAGCGACACGACGTCGAGATCCGCGGCGACGGTTGGTTCGGCGGACCCGAGCACTCCGATCTCGGCGGAGCCGGTCCGCACCAGCGCCAACACCTCCTCCGGGGTGAAGGCGGCCTCGGCGTTCACGGTCACGTCGGGATGTTGGTGCGAGAACGCCGTGAGGATGGTGGTCAGTGGTTCCATGCCGGGCGAGGGCATGGTGACCAGGTCGATCCGGCCGCCGCGCAAGCCCTTGAGCGCCCGCATCGTCGCCTTCGCCTCGTCCAGGTCGCGTAGCACCACCCTCGCGGGACCCACGAGGGCCGAACCGGCCTCGCTCAGTACAACCCCGCGGCCGATGCGGTGAAAAAGCGGCATCCCGAGCTCACGCTCGAAGTTGGCGATCGCCTGGGACAAGGACGGCTGGGCGACCAGCAGATGCTCGGCCGCGCGGCTAAAACCGTTGTGATCGACGACCGCGAGGAAGAATTTCAGCTGCCTGACGTCCACCCGCGAACCTCCTGCCTGGGTAGATAGGTTCAGCCTATACGGCGGATCGAATCTGCGTCTTAGACGGATCAAACGCTGTGACCGCTAATGGAGTCATCACTGATTGTGATCCACACCACGAATGAAAGAGGACATCATGGCCCAGAATTCCCCCGTCGCTTCGCTCGCCCCGACGCAGACCTTCAAGATCGCCGCGATCCCCGCCGACGGTGTCGGCAAGGAGGTCGTGGCCGCCGGTCGTCGAGTACTGGATACCCTCGCCACGCAGTCCGAAGGCAAGTTCGCCTTCGACTGGACGGAGTTTCCGTGGGGCTGCGAGTATTACAAGAAGACCGGCAAGATGATGGCCGAAGACGGCCTCGATACGCTGAAGTCCTTCGACGCCATCTACTTCGGCGCCGTCGGCTGGCGCAACGTGCCCGACCACATCAGCCTGTGGGGGCTGCGACTGAACATCACCCAGAACTTCGACCAGTGGGCCAACGTCCGCCCGGTCAAGTTCTTGCCCGGCATCGTCTCCCCGCTGCGCAAGGCCGACGACACCGAACTCGACTGGGTCGTCGTCCGCGAGAACAGCGAAGGCGAGTACGCAGGGCTCGGCGGACGCAACCTCAGTGGACGCGGGCCGGGCAACGAGGTCGCACTTCAGACCGCCCTGTTCACCGACAAGGGTTGCGAGCGCATCATGCGATTCGCCTTCGAGCTGGCCCGGACCCGCACGGTGAAGAAGGTTTCCAGCGTCACGAAATCCAACGCCCAGCAGTACGGCATGGTGCTGTGGGACGACGTGTTCAAGCGCGTCGCACTGGACTACCCCGACGTGGAAACCGAGAGCGTGCTGGTCGACGCGATGTCGGCGAAGTTCGTGCTGCACCCCGAGGACCTTTCGGTCGTCGTGGCCTCGAACCTCAATGCCGACATCCTCTCGGATCTGGGTTCCGCGCTGGCAGGCAGCCTCGGCATCGCCGCCAGTGCCAACCTGAATCCGGAGCGCCGCTTCCCCAGCATGTTCGAGCCCGTCCACGGATCGGCCCCCGACATCGCAGGCGAGGGCATCTCGAATCCGGTGGGCGCCATTGCTAGCGCCGCATTGATGCTGGATCACTTCGGACTACACGCCGAGGCCCGCCGCGTCGAAGATGCCATCGAAACCGCCACCGGCAACGGGGTTCGCACCCGCGACATCGGTGGAACGTCGAACACCGACGAGGTGACCGACGCCATCATCGCCGCACTGTCGAAGGCGCTGACCCCCGCCTGACCCACACGCGCCATCCCGGGCGAGCGAAGCGACGGGAAACGTGCCCGGCGCCACCTCGTGCGGCGCAGCTGTTCAAACCCAGGCCGGTGACCCGGCCGCCCTGCTACACACAATTCACGCATACACAGAGGTGACGTCATGGACACACACACCACCACCCAGGCCTACCGACCCAATCACGTGAAAAAGCGCTGGTACCAACAGCTCTACTTCTGGGTTCTGATGGCCATCGTCATCGGAGTCCTCGTCGGCTGGCTCAGCCCCAAGGCCGGCGTCGCGATGGAACCGATCGGCACCACCTTCGTCACCGCGATGAAGATGCTCATCGGTCCCATCGTCTTCCTGACCATCGTCGGCGGCATCGCCAGCGTCGCGGACCTGAAGAAGGTCGGCCTCACCGGATTGAAGGCACTCACCTACTTCCAGGTCGGCACGATCCTCGCCATGATCTTCGGCCTGGTCGCCATCAATCTGTTCCGCGTCGGCGAAGGGGTTAACGCCGACCCCGGGTCGATCGAGACCAGCGAGTCGGCGCAGAAGCTCATCAGCGCCGGCGAGACGAAGCAGTGGTGGGAGTTCATCACCCACCTGGTCCCCGACAGCATGGTCGCACCGTTCGTCGAGGGCGACATCCTGCAGATCATCTTCATGGCCGTGCTGTTCGGTGTCGCACTCAACGCCGTCGGGCACATCGGCGGCCCGGTACTGGACATGATCAACCGGCTCACTCAGATCATCTTCAAGATCCTGAACTACATCATGAAACTTGCTCCGCTAGGCGCCTTCGGCGCGATGGCCTACGCGATCGGCAAGTACGGAGTCTCCACGCTGACCAGCCTTGGTTCGCTGATCGCGCTGTTCTACGTGACGTCCGCCCTGTTCGTCTTCGTCGTGCTCGGGTCGGTGATGGCCTACCTGCGGCTCAACATCTGGCACATGCTCAAGTACCTACGCGAGGAACTGCTGCTCATCCTCGGCACCTCGACCGCCGAGCCCGCGCTGCCCGGCCTGATGCGCAAATTGGAGTACGCCGGCGTCAGCAAGCCGACGGTGGGGCTGGTGGTTCCGACCGGCTACAGCTTCAACCTCGACGGTGCCGCGATCTACCTCTCGCTCGCGGCGCTCTACATCGCTCAGGCCACCAACACCGATCTGTCGGTCGGCCAGCAGATCGGTCTGCTCGCGGTCATGTTGCTGACCTCCAAGGGTGCGGCCGGAGTCGCCGGAGGTGGATTCATCGCCCTAACAGCCACTTTGAGCACCATCGGACACATCCCGGTGGTTGGCATCATGCTGATCTTCGGCATCGACAAGTTCATGTCGGAGTGCCGGGCGCTGGTCAACTTCATCGGCAACGCGGTGGCCACGCTGTTCGTCGCGAAGTGGAACCACGAACTCGACGTGGTCCGAGCCAGGGCGGTGTTCGCGGGTAAGGACGTCGCGCCGCTGTTCGACCCGAGCGAGGACCTGGACGTCAATCCGTACGACTCGGCCGACCACGAACTGGTGGGGGCCAACCGCGGTGGTCAGCTGGCCATGGCGGGCGCCCCGGTAGCCGTGAACTCGGACTCGGCGAGCGCCGCCTCGACCACGGCCAACGTCAACGGCTCGACCAACCGGACGACCGGCGAAACGTCCTGAGCCGCTCGACGACTCACTCGGCCGCCGACAATCCACAGGAGCTGGAGAATTCGATGAGAGTCCTGATCGCACCCGACAAGTTCAAGGGCAGCCTCACCGCTGCCGAGGTTGCCGACCACGTGGCGAAGGGCGTCGCGGAGACCGGTGCGCACAGCACGACCCTCCCGTTGGCGGACGGCGGGGACGGTAGCGTCGCCGCCGCCCTGGCCGGTGGATTCCAACCCCTGCCGGTGAACGTGCACGGGTCCACTGGCGAGAACCACGGCGCCGTCGTTGCGTTCGACGACGACACCGTCATCGTCGAGGTGGCCAACACCTGCGGTCTGGCCACCCTGCCCGGCGGGATCCGCTCCCCCATGACTGCATCGAGCTACGGCTTCGGCGAAGCCATCCGAACCGCGCTCACGCTGTCCCGCCACCGCCTGGTCCTCGCGCTCGGCGGGAGCGCCAGCACCGACGGGGGCATCGGAATGCTGGCCGCCTTGGGCTACCGGTTCCTCGACCGGGCAGGGCAGCTGGTGGCTCCGGTCGCGGCGAACCTGGACCGCATCCACTGCGTCGACTCTCGTGACGCGGTCACACTGACCGGGGTGGAGCTCACCTTGGCGGGTGACGTGACGAGCCCCCTGCTCGGGTTGACGGGGGCCGCCGCCGTCTTTGGCCCCCAAAAGGGCGCCACCGCAGCCCAAGTCGCTAGACTCGACGCTGGCTTGGCGAACCTCGTCGACGCGTTCGACCGCTCGGGCGCTGGCACCGCCGAGACCTTCGCCCACGCCTCCGGATCGGGGGCCGCCGGTGGGATCGGCTTCGCAGCCATGATTCTCGGCGCCACCACTGCCTCGGGCGCCGACTTCTTCCTGGACCTGCTGAACTTCGACCGGCACGTCGCCGACGCCGACCTGGTCATCACCGGCGAAGGCCGGCTCGACCACCAGACCCTGCACGGCAAGCTGCCCGCAGCGGTCGCACTGCGTGCCGCGCCGACACCCGTCATCGCCGTCGTAGGACGCAACGACCTCGACGAGGCCACCGCAAAGACTCGATTCGCCGACGTGTACGCCGTTGCCGAGCTCGCCGAGAACGACACCTCCGCCGACCCCCAGCGCACCGCAGAACTACTGCAGCAGATCGGGACTCGGATCGGAGACGCTCAGGGGTTCCTCAGCCGGGCATGATGGCCGCGAACAACTCGGCCATCTCGTCGGCTGGGCCTGCGGGCACCGTGTAGCCGCTCTCGTTGCGGATCGCGTCGAGGTTGGCCGCCACGTCCTCGACCGTCAGTGCCGGATTGTGGTAGCCGCGGGTGCGCCCGATGAAGAACCGCGAAACCTGGCCTGCGCCAACGGTGTACATCTCACCGGTGACCGGGCAGTCGGCGTGCCCGAGGAATGCCACGACGGGCGACACCAGTGCGGGGTCGACCTTGTCGAAGAACGGCCGCATCAATTCCTGCGCCGAGGCGAGCGCGTCGGCGTCGGCCAGTTCGGCGACGCTCGCCATCGACCGTTCCAGCATGCGCGTGTTGGCGATGGGGGCAACGGCGTTGACCGTGATGCCGAGCTCGGCACCCTCGGCAGCCAGCACGCGGGTGAAGCCGATGAGCCCGGTCTTGGCCGAACCGTAGTTGCTCATCCGCGGCGAGCCGAGGATGCCCGCCGCCGAGGTGGTGTTGACGATGCGCCCATATCCCTGCTCCCGCATCGCCTTCCAGGCGGGGCGCGTCACGAAGAAGGCACCCTTGAGGTGGACGTCGATGAGCGGTTCGAACCGTTCGGCGGTCATGTCGTCGAAGAGCGCGTCGTCGACGAAACCGGCGTTGTTGACCACGACGCGGGCGCCGCGCTCGGCCAGCAGGAGCGCATGCTCCCGACCGAGTCCTCGGCCCGCGCCGGTGACGATCGCGACCCGGTCGTCGAAGCGAAGGTCCGCCATCAGGGCAGCACGATTCGCAGGTGCTCCCAACCCCGCACCGTCGACGTCGGCGCCATTTCCGCCGTGTCGTAGTCGATTCCCCACTCGGGCCACCGGTTGAGCAGTTCGTCGACCGCGACCCGACCCTCCAGGCGCGCGAGGTTGGCGCCGAGGCAGAAGTGCAGGCCCTTGCCGAACGTGAGATGGCTTCCGTGTTTGCGGTTGATGTCGAACGTGTCCGGGTCGGCGTAGCGGCGCGGGTCCCGGTTGGCGGCTCCGAACAGCAGCAGCACCGCACTGCCAGCAGGGACGGTCTGTCCGTAGAGCTCGAAGTTCCTCAGCGCGTACCGCGCGACGTGCGGGCCCGTCGGCTCGTAGCGCAACGTCTCGTCGACCACACGGTTGAGCAGCGAGCGGTCTTCGTGGACCTGGCGGCGCTGATCGGGATGCTCGGCGAGCACCTTCGCCAGCCAGCCGATCAGGCGTCCCGTGGTCTCGTTGCCCGCGCCCGCGACCACCTGCGTGTAGTGCAGCACCTCCTTGCGGTGCAGCTTGCGCGTCACGCCGTCCTCGTCCTCGAACTCGACGTTGAGCAGCGCCGTCATGAGGTCGTCGGACGGGTTGTGCGACCTCCATTCCACGTAGTCGGCGTAGATCCGGCCGTCGGCGATCTTGTCCGCCTTGGCCACCTTCATCGGGGCACCGGGCTTGGTGCGCAGGTTCGCGTCGTTGGCGTCGCGCACCATGATCTGCTCGGACTCCGGAATGCCGAGCAGCATGCCGATCACGCGCATCGGCATCATGGACGCGAGTTCGGTGATGATGTCGAACCCGTCCGAACCGACGTGCGGATCAAGGCAATTCACGCAGAACGCCCTGATCTGATCCTCGATCTCCGCCATCCGGCGCGGGGTGAAGACCCGGCCCATCAGCCCGCGCAGCATGGTGTGCACGGGTGGATCCTCGAACATCATCACGCCCTTGGGCATGTCGAATTCGGAGTTGACCAGTTCGAGGATGTCGCTGCGGGAGTTGGAGAAGGTTTCCCAGTTCGACAGCGCCTTCTCGACGTCACTGTGCCGCGAGATCGCCCAGAAGCGGTATTGCTCGTTGTGGTAGATCGGCGCTTCCTCGCGCAGCCGCGCGTACGTCGGCCAGGGGTTGGAGGAGATGCCGAGGTCGTAGGGGTCGTAGTAGACGCCGGAGGAGTTGCGGGTGTCGGCCGAGGTGGTCATGTTCCCTCTATTTCAGGAGGCTGCCTGCGTCGACGGGCAGGGTGACGCCGGTGATGTAGCGGGCTTCGTCGGACGCGAGGAACAGCACCGCGTTGCTGATGTCGACGGGCTCCACCCACGGGATCGGCAGGAAGTGGAACGACTGGCAGATCGGCGCGAGGTCGTCGGGCCCGGGATTCTCCAGGTCCGGCCGGAACAGCCGGTAGGTCGGGTCGTTCATCAGCAGCGGAGTGGACACGTGGGTGGGATTCACGGTGTTGACACGGATGTTCTTGGCGCCGAGTTCCACCGCGAAGGTCCGCATCAGGCCGATGACACCGTGCTTGGCCGCGATGTAGTGACCGACCTGCGGGTAGGCCTTGAGCCCGCCGACCGAGCTGGTGATGATCACCGATCCGCCGCCCCCCGCGAGCAGATGCGGGACAGCGGCTTTCACTGTCTTCCAGACCCCGCCGAGGTTGATGTCGATGGTCTCGTCCCAGATGTCTTCGCGCATCTTGTGCAACTTGACTCCGGTGGTGCCGATACCGGCGTTGGCCACGACGATGTCCAGGCGGCCGAGTTGCTCGACACCGCTGTCGACCGCCGCCTTCAGCGCGTCGTAGTCCCGCACATCGACCTCGGCGGTCACGATGCGGCGGTCGAGGTTCTTGACCATGTCGGCGGTTTCGGCGAGATCCTCGGGAGTGGCGGCCGGAGCCGTCGAGTCCTTGAAGCCCCTGCAGATGTCGATCGCGATGATGTCGGCGCCCTCTTCGGCCAGGCGCACGGCGTGACTGCGGCCCTGGCCGCGCGCGGCACCCGTGATGAATGCGACCTTGCCCTCGACCCGTCCCGCCATCGTCCCTCGAATCGCCGTGCTCCACCGTGTTGGGCAGTCGCCCAACATTCGGAACGCCTATGTCTAGCAGCCGCGAAGCCGCCGGGTCAAGAGTTGCCGATGGTCCGTCCCGAACGTTTGTCCCGCATCCGTGCGCGCTTGCCCGGGAGTCGATTTCGCGATCGGACAAGTCGTCCCGCACGGTCTGACCGACGAGTACGTTTCCAGGGAACGGGAACGAATGGGAGCGACGGCGAATGACGGATCAGCTGCGTGACATCCGTGAATTGATGGACGATACCGAGGCCTACCGCGACGAGCTCTACCGGCGCTGGACCGGGCTGCTCAGCTACCGCTACATCGGGCGAAACCACGACAGCATGAACGTCGGCGAGCGCGACGACACCGTCGCGATCCGACGCGACATGCGGACCGCCGCGGGAGGAATCATGGTGGCGCCGTTGGCCATTTCCTCGCCCGAGGGCTGCCAGACGGACATGATCGCGGTGCCCAACCCGGTGATCGCGTCCGTGCAGATCATCGATCCGGGGTTCGACGTCAAGACCATCGAGGTCGTCGGATCCGGCGTCGTCCACCAGGGCCGCACCATGGGCTACGGCCGGTGCAAGATCGTCGACGCCGACCAGCCCGACCGGGTGATCGCCTTCATCGAGGGCCAGGGCGCCGTCATCGGCATCCCGCCGGAGGGGCTGGACAAGATGGACGTGTCCGGTACCGAAATCGTCATCGAGGACTCCCCCGACCTCCCGCCGTTGTGGAAGGCGTTCGGCGCGAGCAAGCGCGACTCGGGTTCGGGTGGCCACTGGATCCTGCCACCGCTCACGCTCGAGTTGGCGTCGCCGGATGCCGCCCTGCACATCGGTCCGCAGCACGTGCTGCTCGAGACCGCCGCCACCGAGCTCGCCGCCGAACTTGCCGGCACCCCCATGGTTCAGGTGACCAGCTGGCACGTCATGTTCATGGCACGCGGCAAGGTCGGGCCGTTCCGCGCCGAGGGCACCGCCCACCACGGCGCGCCAGGCAAGGTAGGCGTCCGCGTGCTCATCCATGACGAGGGCAACGACGACCGGCCCGTCACGTCGTGCGCGGCGACCTTCGACGTGCTGCTCGACCGCTAAGTAGCCGTCCCCACAGCGCCGAAACCGTTGTCCCTTTCGTTAATGCAGGCTGTTCAGCTCGCCGACGTGACCTTGCCGTGCATGCGTTCCTGGTGGACGTGGTGAAGGAATCGGCCGATCGCCGCCACCACCGGGGCCGTGCGCGTGCCGTCGACCAGGTCGAAACCGTGTCCCACGCCGGGTAGTTCGATGTACCCGACGGTGGACTCGGACACCGACCTCAATCGGTCGACGAATCCGCGCGCCTCGGCAACGGGGATGAGGCCGTCCTTGCTCCCGTGCACCGCTAGGAACGGTGGTGCGAACGAATGCACGCGCTCCGTCGGCGAGGCCGCACGAAAGACCTCGGGATGACGGGCCTGTGAACGCTTGACGACGACGCGCTCGAGGAACTCCATGAAGCGGTCGCGCTCCGGCGTGGAGCGGTCGTGCCAGTCGTACAGGCCGTAGACGCTGACCACGGCATCCACCGAGGTGTCGGCGTCGACGGGAAGTCCGGCTTGCCAATGCGGGTCGTTGGCCGTCAGTCCGGCCAGGGTGGCCAGATGGCCCCCAGCCGAACACCCCGCGACGGCAATGAAATTGGGGTCACCGCCGAACTGGTGGACGTTGGCCCGTGCCCATGCGATCGCTGCTTTGACGTCGGTTATCTGGCGGGGCCAACGGTGTCGCGGGCTGGACCGGTACTGAACCGACAGGCACACCCACCCTCGCCGCGCGAGGTGGGCCATGAGTGCGTGGCCCTGCAACTCCCGGCGACCGAACACCCATGCTCCGCCCGGTATGAAGACGAGCACCGGGGCCGGTTTCTGGACGGAGTCCGTGCCGTCGCTTCGCCAGACGTCGAGCAGTTGGCTTGGATGGTCGCCGTAGCGCACCGACGAGCGGTGCACGTACCGCCGCTGCCCGGCCGCCTTCCAGAACGGCGCCCGCGCCCGATGCGAGGGCCACGGTTGGGCGAGGTGTTCGGCGGCGACGATGCCCTCAAGCGCCGCTGTCAGCACGCTCGGCGTCAGCGCGCGCTGGGCGTCGCGCTGCTCTGCGGTGCCGGGGCTCAACCGGGCCCGGGCCATTCCGGCGACGATGCTCGAGACATAGCGCCGACCGCCAACACCGAGGGCCGCAAAGCCACCGAGTACCTCCAGGTGCCGCCCGACGATTGGCACCGACGCCGACGCGGCGCTCAACGCGATCACGTAGTCGCCTGGCTTGGCCTTCGCGATCCACCGGGCGTACGAACGCGCCGTGCGGGTTGCGTGCGCAGTTGGCAATCCGGGCATCGCCGCAGCCTACGGCCCGCCGGCGCGGCGAACACCGTGAATCGGCCATGTCGTAGGAGTTTTGACGTCTCCGGAGGTCCCCTTCATCCGGGGCGGGGTCGGGTTTGGGCGAATCGCCGCGCGACGCGCATCGAGAGTGTCGACTGGAGCGCGGGTCGAGGTGAATGGAGGCACGCCCGTGGAACAGCTGAGCTGGACCGACGACATGATGCTGCGCGCCGAACGGCCCGAGACCCCGATGCAGATTCAGATGCTGCTCATCTACGACCAGTCGACGGCCCCTGCGGGCAGGGTCACCTTCAAGCGCATCCTCGAGGAACTCGACGCGCGACTGCACCTTGCGCCTACGTTCCGGCGGCGGTTGACCGAGCTACCCGGTGGCCTTCACATGCCGTACTGGGTCGAAGATCCCGACTTCGATCTCGAGTACCACGTCCGTCACATCGCGCTCCCCCAGCCCGGCGACTGGCGCCAGTTGTGCATCCAGATCGCGCGCATCCATGGACGCCAGCTCGACCTGCGTCGACCACCGTGGGAGCTGACGGTGATCGAGGGGCTGAACTCGATTCCCGGAGTGCCGAAGGGATCCTTCGCGATATCCCTCAAGCTGCACCACTGCGTCGTCGACGGCATGGAAAGCGTCGAGTTGATGGCCGCCATGCACGATCTCGTCGCCGACGCCCCGCGCCCGGCGCCGCCGGCCCACCCGTTCGAGCCTTCCGCGCTGCCGTCCACGTCGGACCTCGTCGTTCGCACGGCGACCAACATCGCGTTGTATCCGCTGCGAGCGAGCAGGGTGCTGATTCCGGGCGCGTTCAACGCGCTCCGTCACCTGCACACCCTTCCCGGTGCACTCGTCTCGGGCGTGGCTTCGACGCTGGCTCCCGGAGGTGGCTCACTGTTCTCCCCGGCCACTCGATTCAATGGGTCGGCGACCCCGCACCGCGTGTTCGAGGCTCGCTTCCACGACCTCGACGACTTCAAGCGCATCAAGAACTGCGTGCCAAAGGCGACGATCAACGACGTGACACTCGCGTACGTCGGTGGGGCCCTTCGCCATTACCTCGGCGGGTACGGTGAGTTACCCGAGGAGAGTCTCGTCGCGGCGTGTCCGGCGTCCATCCGATCCAGCGACGAGCGGGGCGTGGGCGGCAACCGACTCTTCGGCAGGCTGCATCCGCTGGGCACCTCGATCGCCGACCCACTCGAACGGCTGGCGGCGATCGTCGAGGAGACCTCGGCGTTCCGTGAAAACGCCGATTCCGCGGGAAGTGCCCGATTGATGGAACTGGTGGGCGTGGTGCCCACCGCGTTGCTCGGGCTGACCGTGAAGGCCGCCACGGCCATGCCGTTCTCAGCGCCGACCATCGCCAGCACGACGGTGAGCAACGTGCCTGGACCGAAGGAGGCGATTTACTTCGCCGGCGCCCGACTCGAACGCGTCACGGGACTGGGTCCTTTGATCGGGGGCATGAACCTGTTCCACGTCGTAGCCAGCTACCACGGAACGGTGTCGATCGGAGCGACCGCCGACCGCAGCGCGCTTCCCGACCCCTCCCACTACGCCGACTGCATGCAAACCGCGTTCGACGAGCTACTCAGCGCTGCCGGCAGTCGGCCGACATCGACGCGCGCAAACTGATTCCCCGGAGGCGGCAGGGACGGATCGCTACTTCGCCGCGTCTGTCGGGGTAAAGACGACGTGCAGGTTGGACAGTCCGCGCATGATGAACGTCGGGTCGTAGGTGTAGGTGCGTTCGTTGACCGGACCGTGCACCGACTCGTCGATGCGAATGTCGGCCATCCGGTCCAGGATCCGATTCATCGAAATCCGCGCTTCCGAACGCGCCAGCGGTGCTCCCGGACACGAATGCGCACCGCGCCCGAAGGCCACGTGCTCGCGCACGTTGCGGCGGTCGTGATGGAACTCGTGCGGGTCTTCGAACTTCCGCGGGTCGCGGTTGCTGGCCCCGGGAAGCAGCATGATGATCGTGCCTGCCGGAATGTCCACGCCCCCAACGCTCGTCGATGTTCGCGCCAACCGGAAGTGGCTCTTGACCGGGCTCTCCGTTCGCAACGCCTCCTCGAGGAACCCGGGAATCTGCGCGCGGTCGTCGCGCAACGACTGTTGGATGTCCGGGCGCTCGCCAATGACTCGCATACCGGTGCTGAGCAGTTTCGTCGTCGTCTCCATGCCCGCGGCGAACAGGAACGTGGAAAGTTTGACGACCTCCTCCACCTCGGGGACCGCTCCATCGGGGTAGGTCGCGGCAGCGAGTTCGGTCAACACGTCTTCGCGCGGTTCGCGGCGCCGGTCGCTGATGTACTCCCGGAACTTGTCGTCCAGCCAGACCAGCGGGTTGTACGCCACCGTGTCGCTCGCGTTGATGTCGCCGACGACTTCATTGGCCATCACGGCACGGAACTCGGCGTGGTCTTCGAGTGGCACGCCGAGCAGGTCGGCGATCACCAGCATCGCGAACGGCTTCGCGTAGTCGGCCATGAACTCGCACGAACCCTTGTCGATGAACGTGTCGAGTTGGTGATCGGCCAGCCGCCACATGAACTCTTCGTTCTCGCTCAACCGCTTCGGCGTGATGAGCTTGCTCAACAGGCCCCGGGTCTTGGCATGGTCGAACGAGTCCATCGTGACGACGTGCTCGGCCATGGGGATCACCGACCGGTGCTCCTCGATCTGCGCGCTGATGTCGTCGCCCTCCGGGCTGAACGGCAGCGGCGGAAAGGGTCCCGCGACGGCCACACACGACGAGAACGCAGGATCCTTGTACGCCGCAAGTGCTTCGGCGTGACCAGTGATCACCACGACACCGTGTGGCGTCGCCTGTCGCACCGGGCACTGCGAGCGCAGATAGTCGTAGTAGGGGTAGGGGTCGGGCACCAGGGACTGGTCGAAGAAGTAGTCCACCGCTTCGAAGTCGGCCACTGGGCATTCCCTGCCTTCGTCGAGTTCGGTCACATCGCCTCCGCCGGGTCGAACAACACGGGCAGCGACGTCGGCGACCGGAACACCTGGCCTCGGATGTGCGGATCGTCCCCATCGGGGTCCATCCGCAGGTTGGGCAGGCGATCCAGCAGAAGATTGATGGCGGTGCGCATCTCGAGCCGGGCAAGGTGCATGCCGAGGCAGACGTGCACCCCGTGCCCCCAACCGAGATTTCCCTTGGGGGTGCGGAAGATGTCGAACTCGTCCGGATCGTCCCATCGATCTTCTTGGCGATTGGTGGAGCCGAGCATCGGTAAAACCGAACACCCCTCGGGAATCTGCACACCCCCGAGTTCGGTGTCGCAAGTGGTGGTGCGGGTGATGGTAAGCAGCGGTGGATTCCAACGCACTGCCTCCTCGATGGCTTGCGGCAGCAACGAGCGGTCGGCGCGAACGGCATCCAATTGCGTTGTGTCCGAGAGCAACGCGAAGAGCAGGTTTCCCAACGACCGGTACGTCGTCTCGACTCCGGCGGGCAGTAGTAACCGCAGGAACGAGAAGATCTCCTCATCCGTGAGCTTCTCGCCGTCGATCTCGGCCTCGGCGAGCAGGCTGATCATGTCGTCCGTCGGCTCGGCGCGACGGGCCTCGAGGATCGGTGCGAAGTACTCGCACAGCGCGGCCGACGCCGCCAGTCCGCGCTCCGGATTCATGATCCAACTCAGCAGCGAGATGGACCAGCGCTGGAATTGCGGATAGTCCTTCTCCGGCAATCCCAGCAAGCCCGCGATGATCCGGCTCGGATAGTCGAACGTGAATTCCTTCACCAGGTCGGCCTTGCCGTTGGCCGCGAACTTGTCGATCAGTTCGTTGCCGACGCGGCCGACCAGTTCGTCTTGCAAACGCGCCAAGGCCTTCTGCGAGAACGCCTTCGACACCAGCGAGCGCAGTCTGCCGTGCACCGGTTCATCCATGCCCAGCATCACGCGTTCACCGAGCACCGGGCCGAACGCGGCGATGACGCCCGACGACGAGAACGTCAAGTTGTCACGCAGCATCTGCTGCGCGTCCTCGTAGCGGTACACGATGAAGACGGGCTTGCCTTCTTCGCCGGGCATCGCGGACATGTCGATCCGCTGGATCGGCTCCTCCCGCCGCAGTCTGGCAAGCTCGGGGTAGGGATCCCGCACGTCGCCGGAGACGGCGTCGTCGAAGGACCCAAAGTCCTCGAGATCGTCGAAAAGTTGTTCCATGGAAACTCCTACGGGTTTGAATGTTCCTCGCAAGCTGCAGGTTTGGATGCTGCTCGCGCAAGCTCTCGTCACTGGGCCGGGTAGGCCACTGATTTCACTTCCGTGTACTGGCTGAAGCCCACGAGCCCGTTCTGGCGGCCGACGCCGCTGTCCTTGTAGCCGCCGAACGGCGTGTCCGCGCCGTAACCCGCGGTGCCGTTGAGCCCGATGAACCCCGCGCGGAGCCGGCGGGCGACGGCAAGCGAGCGGTCCAGCGAGCTCGACATCACGTTTCCGGCGAGGCCGTACACGCTGTCGTTGGCGATCCGGACGGCGTCGTCCTCGTCGTCGTAGGGAATGACGACCAGCACGGGTCCGAAGATCTCCTCCTGCGCGATCGTCATTTTATTGTCGACGTTGGTGAAAAGCGTTGGGTTGACCCAGAACCCCTTGTCGAACTGCTTGGGTCGCTCGGTGCTCCCGACGAGCATCGTGGCGCCCTCGTCGACACCCTTCTGGATGTAGCCGAGGATGCGGGACTGCTGCTTGGCCGAGATCACCGGACCGCACAGCGTGCCGGGGTCCTGGGGGTCACCTGCCGGAATGTTCTCGTAGATGCCCTGCAGAATCGCCACGCCTTCGTCGTAGCGAGAGCGGGGCAGCAGCATCCGGGTGGGCGCGGCGCAGCCTTGCCCGGCATGCATGAGCGGGCCGATGCCGATGAGGCAGGCCGTGTTGAAGTCGGCGTCCTCCAGCACGATGGTCGCCGACTTGCCGCCCAGTTCGAGGAACAGCCGCTTCATGGTCGCGGCGCCCTTCTCCATGATCCGCTTGCCCACCACCGTCGAGCCGGTGAACGAGATCATGTCGACCTTGGGCGACAACGTGAGTTCCTCGCCGACGAAGTGGTCGGACGCGGTGACGACGTTGACGACTCCGGCTGGGATGTCGGTCTTCTCGGCGATGAGCCGACCCAGCCGGGTGGCGTTGAACGGCGTGTCGGGCGCAGGCTTGAGCACCACGGTGTTACCGGTCGCCAGGGCTTGCCCAAGCTTGTTGATGGTGACCTCGAACGGGAAGTTCCACGGGGTGATGGCGCCGACCACCCCGACTGGCTCGTGCCACACCTTTCGAGTGGTGTTCACCCCGGTGACGGAGACGACGGTATCGCCGAGATCCGTTTCCCACGGAAAGGTTTCGATCAGCCGCGCCGGGTATCTGAGCCCGTCTTCCAACGGTGCGTCCAACTGCGGCCCGTGGGTCACCGCCCTTGGTGCACCAACCTCCCTGATGAGCTCTTCGCGCAACTCCTCCACTTCACTGACGATCGCCTCGTGCAGCTGTTCGAGACACCGCTTGCGTAGTTGGTGGTTGGTGGACCAGTCGGTTTCGTCGAATGACCGGCGGGCCGCGTCGATGGCCCGATTCATGTCCGCCTTCGAGGCGTCGGCGACCTCGCCGAGTACGTCTTCGTTGGCCGGATTGACATTGGTGAACGTGCCCGACTCACCGTCGACGAGCTTGCCGTCGATCAGCATTCGTGATTCGAAGGGAGGGATGGTGGCGTCAGTCATGGTGCTCACTCTCTTGCTGCGGTTGCTTGGCCGCGGGGGAAAGTCGCATCGCGAGCGACGCTAGCCGCAACAAAACCGGCTGGGGAAGCACTTTGGCCGCGAAGACCATTGATCGCTGTGCAGTCGTCAGCGGGTATGCGCCGCCGCGCATGGCGCCGTGTCTGGGAATGCCCAGCACGAGCCGCGACATGTGATGCATCCCCGCCGGCGGGAGAATTCTGTTGGACACCAACAACATCGACGCGTCCGGTCCGACGCCGTGACGGCGAAAGGCTCCGCGATCGGCCAGCGCCTTCACCAGCCCGTCGGTGAACCGTTCCGGTGGCCGGGCAAATTTGATCGCGAACCGGCCACGGCTGTTCATCGTCTGGTGCAGCCGCGCGTACGGCCCTTCGAAATCGCGGTCGTCGGTGGTGCCTGCATCGGTGATGATGTCGGTGTCGTAGGTACCGGTGACCAGAATCGTCACACCGAGCCCGAACGGGGCGATCTCACCCGCCAGCGATTCGCCCCAGCGTTCCATGGCGCCCTTGCTCGCAGAATACGGTCCGGTGGCGGGCTGCCCGCGCACCCCGGCCGTGCTGCATACCAGCACGATCCGGCCTTTGCCCGCCTCCCGCATGGCGGGCAACAACGCCTTGGTCAGCGCCACCGGACCCATCACGTGGGTGGCGAACATGTTCTGCCACAACTGAATATCGGCTTCCTCCACCATGCCTGCGGCGGAGATTCCGGCGTTGTGCACCAGCGCGTACGGCGCGCCGACGCGCTCCTCGATCGCCTTGGCGGCGGCCGAGATCGACGCGGCGTCCATCAGGTCGAGCTGGACACCGATCAGCCGGTCGTCGTCTTCACTCGCTCCGGTGGCCTCGCGCAGTAGAGGCATGGCGCGGTCGGGTGTACGCACGGCGGCGACGACACGCCAGCCCTCGCGATAGAGCCGCACCGCTGACGCGAACCCGAGTCCACGGGCCGCGCCAGTGATGACGACGGATCGCGGCTCAGCCATTCGTTTGCCCTGGTGCGCAGCGTCCCTCGCCGGCCGGCGGCGCCTCGACGTCGGGCCGCCCGTTCGGAACGCCACTCTGCCATGTCGCCCACTTCCCTACTGAGAACGGGCCTTGGGCGCCTTCCTTCTCGTAATAGCCTTGCGGGTCATACACCTTCGCCTCTGGGTACGGCCACGGGCACGCGACCGACGTCGCCAACCCGCTGATCTTGATGGCGGCGAACCACCCGCCGTACACGAAGTAGGACACGTTCATGATGAAGAACATCACCAGGAAGGTGCCGAGCACGGGCTTCGCCGGAAACAGTCTCGCCTTGGCGGCGAGCTTCTCCGCCACCGACTTTCCGGTGTCGTCGCGGTAGCACAGGATGCCTGCGGGAATCATCACGAACGTGACCGAGAGCGACTCCCAGATCAGCGGGAACTGGAACGGCGTGCCAGTGAAGATCGAGCCGAAGGGGATGACCTGCGAGTAGATGTACATCCCGGTGTGGATCGAGCCGACCTCGAGCATGGCGTCGAAGACGAACCCGATCACCAGGATCAGCAGGCCAAGGCTGACAAGGGGGTGCCGCCAGACGAAGGCCTCGGGATCCCGTTTCGCCTGCAGCTTGCGCAAGATCCATATCGCAACGAAGTACGGACCGAAGTAGAACGTCACGTAGCCGAACACGATGAAGGGTTCGACCGTCGGCGACATCATCACCAGCGGCCACGACTCCGGCCAGTGGAGCAGGTCCGGGTTGTACACCGCGAAGGGCGCCCAGTTCATGATCGGGTCCTGCCACACGATCAACGTGGTGCACAGGAACATGAGCATGACCGGACTGCCGGGGTTGCGCCGCCAGCCGATGACGAACATGACGACCAGTTGCACCAGCATCAGGGCGGTGCCGATCTGGACGACCAACATCCAGTGGTCGAATCCGAAGAGGGCGTCGACCGGCCGCGGCCTACCCTCGGTGTTGGGGTTGGCGACCCGGGGGTCGAGCGCGGTGCGCGAGACGGCGACGAAGGTCGCGACGAACGCGAGCAGCGCAAAGGCGCTGATCCATCGGCCCCACCGGATGTCGGACTTCGTCGGACCCTCGGGCGGCGGTTGCTTCTGCTCCAGCAACGGCGTCGACTCTTCTGCGGTCATGCGGTCATTCCTCCCCGAAGCGGTCGACGAGATGCGAGTTGACGCCGTCGGCATCGAGCGTGCGGGCCACCAGATAGCCCGACCCCATCCACGCACGGCGCGTCCACTTGCCAAGGGACACCCGGGTTCCGGGCGCACCTGAGGCGGCGGGCAGCATCTTCACCCGTTCCAGCGCCTCCTTGACCCCGCGCGGGCTCAGCGGATGAGCGTCCGTGAACGCCCGGACCAGGGTGGCGGCGACGTCGCGGTTCACCACCGTCACGCAGAACTCGGGACGACTGCCGTCGTACTTCGCGGCGTACTGGTCCAGGAAGTCCTGGCCGACGCGGTTTTCCTCGTCGTATTGATCGATTCCGACCCAGCCCATGAACGCGTTCCACATGATCGGGTTGACCCACGCGTTCTGGAACGCCGTGGTGGTGAATCGGGGAGGGTCCCACCCGAGGCTCTCCAGCGCCGGGTTGACGAACACGATGCCGAATCCGAACCCGAGGTGCACGATCGCTTCGGCCTTGGCCTCGTGCAGGGTCTGCACGGCCGCGTTGATGTCCTGAGCCGTTTGTGCGATCGACACCTCCGCGACGATCCGAATACCCTTGCGAGCACACGCACTTCGCAGGTTCCTCAGATAGCTGTCACCGATGAGGCTCTGCTCGACCAGAACGCCGATCTCGGTCGAGTCCCCGCTTGGCCATCAGGTCGGCCATGAAGATCGGCTCGTCGGTCAAGGATCCCTGGGGAAACGCGAACGTCCACTCGCCCAGCCAGTCGTCGGTGCCGGTCACGCTGATGGCAGGCACCTTGAAGCGGTCCTCGATGGCCTCGCGAAGCGGCACGCAGTTGTCGGTGATGTTCGGACCGAACACCACGAGGCAACCCTCGTCGACGAGTTCGCCGTAGGCATCGATCACCGCCTTCACCGAACCCTTGGGCAGGCCCTCGACCTCGCGGTAGATCATCTGCACCGGTCGGTCCATCAGACCCTGCTCGACGGCCTCCTCGAAGATGAGATCGAAGCACTGGGTGAAGGACGCGAACAGGTCTTCCGGGAATCCCGGGGGCAACGTGAAGTCCATCAGGTAACCGACCTTGATCGGCTCGGCGGTGCTCTCGTAGGACATCCGACCTCCGTTGGCGTGAATCGTGCGAGTCGAGCCGTTCGTAGAAACCTAATATTTGTTCTGACGATAGCGCCGCGTTCGGTCCAGCGTCAATGACGACTCACCCTTGCGGGTCGACCAGGTAGAGGTCGATCATCTCGAAGAGCCCGCGCGTGACCGCGGCGTCATCGGTCAGCGGGCCGGCGATGGCCGCCCGACCTGCGTCGCGCGGGCTGAGCCCCTCCGCGATCAACCTGCCCGCCGCGATGAGCACCCGGGTCGAGGCGACCTCGCGCAGCCCACCGGTTTCGAGCCTGCGGATCGCCTGGGCGAAGCGGACCAACTGTTGGGCCACGGCGTGGTCGACCCCAGCCTCGTGGGACACGATGCGCTCTTCGACGACCGGCTCGGGGAAGTCGAACTCGATGGCGACCATGCGCTGGCGCGTCGAATCCTTCAGGTCTTTCAACACGCTCTGGTAACCGGGGTTGTAGGACATCACCAGGGCGAAGCCCGGAGCCGCGTCCAACGTCACCCCGAGCCGATCGATCGGCAGCTGACGTCGGTGATCGGAGAGCGGGTGCAGCACGACGGTGGTGTCCTGGCGGGCCTCCACGACTTCGTCGAGGTAGCAGATGGCTCCGAGTCGGACGGCACGGGTCAGCGGTCCGTCCACCCACTCCGTGTCGCCGCCACGGAGCAGGAACCGCCCGACCAGATCGGCCGTGGTCAGGTCGTCGTGGCAGGACACCGTGATGAGCGGGCGGTCGAGGTCGTGGGCCATCGCTTCGACGAACCGCGTCTTGCCACATCCCGTGGGGCCCTTGAGGACCAGCGAGAGTCCCTGCCGATACGCGGCCTTGAAGACGGCCTCCTCGGTGCCGACGGCGACGTAGAACGGCCGCTCCGTACTCGTGGGCGATGCAGCGACTTCGAGATTCACCTGACTACGCTTCCCTTCACAGTGGTTGGCCGACGTCGCATGTCGGCGCGGTTGAGCGCCGACTGGAACAGCGGGGCGATGACGTTGCTCAGTTGTTGGGGCCTGGGCACGGTGGCGTGGGCAGCGCTCCCGAACGCCTTGCGCAACTCCTCGGTGTCGGTGCCCGCCCCGACGGTCAGGCAGAGGCAACCAGTCCCCTGCCGACGGGCCTCGACCAGTGCCTTGCGCGCATCCGCGGCGCCGTACGCGCGCTCGTAACCGTGGTCGTAGGCGAGTCCGTCGGAGAGCACGACGAGCAGCCGACGGGGCGTGCCGCTGTCGGTGCGGAGCACTTCCGTGCCGTGCCGGATCGCCGCGCCGAGGCGCGAATACGCGCCCGGCTTCAGCCCGTGCAACCTACGCAACACGGCGGTGTCGTATCGCTCGTCGAATCGTTTGACCGCCATGAGCTGCACGTCCGACCGACCCTGAGACCGAAATGCGTAGAGCGCCACGCGGTCCCCCAGTTCGTGCAGCGCCGCCATCAGCGCGGCGGCCACCCAGCGTTGTTGCTCGTGCACGGTCTTCCCGGCGGTCCCCGCCTCGGCGGCCGACCCGGACACGTCGAGCAGTAGCAGTACCGACAGGTCACGGCGGCGGCGAAGACTGTCCACGTAGACCGCGTCGTCGGGGGCCGAGCCGGCCACCAGCTCGACGCGCGCCTCGACGGCCGCATCGATGTCGATGTCGTCGCCATTCTGTTGGCGGTGCACGCGGTCCAGTCCCATCCCCAACCTGGTGAGTGCCCTTCGCAGAGCGTGCCCGTCGGGCGGCGCGGACCATGACTGGTCACCCGGCTTCGCGTCGGTGACCTGCACCGTGCACCAGTCAGGTCGATAGCGGCGGCGGTGGACGTCCCATTCGGGATAGGTGATACCGCGCCCGGGTGCGTCCCCGTCGGCGTCGGAGTCCGCGCCCGCCGTGACCATGGAGACGACGGCGTCTGCACCGCGGACGGCCGAACGCTTGCGATGCGTCGCCGCGTCCGCGCCGGGTGGTCCGTTGCCGTTGAGCTTCCGGACCTGGCTCAGCATCTTCCCGAACAGCTTCCCAATACCGCCGCCTCCTCCGATGGGGCTGGAGAACCGGTCGTTGACGTCCTCATCGGGCAGCTCGTCTGCGTCGTCGGGGAGGTCGGTCAGCTCACGGTCCGACGAGGTGCGCGGCGCGTGGTGACCGTTCACGGTGGATGCTGCGGCACTACGCTGGGCGGCCAACAACTTTCGCGCTCTGATGATGCCGAAGCTACGCGGCGCCGGCTCGAACACCAACTTGCCGGCGGCGACCGCCAACGACTCGTCCGGAGTGGCGACCAGGTCGGCGATCTCGCGATTGATGAGCCCCCGCGCGAACACCGGCAACAGGTCTTCGTTCGCTTGCAGCGCGCGATGACCTTCGACGGTCAGATACCGCTCGGCCAGGGCGGACCGCTTGCGGACGAGCCGCGCTACGACGTCGGATTCAAGCCCTCCGGTGGCGAGCAGACTTGCCTGTACCGCCACCGCCTCGACCTGCTCGCGGACACTGCTCGACGGGTCGAGGTACACGGAGTTGCCGTCGGTCCACGCGGGCTCGCCGGGCTCCGCGGCTGCCACGGCGAGCGGACGGCCCGCGATGGCGGAGGCCGCCATCGCCAGCCGCTGCACGCCGTGCACGTCGTCGCTCACCTGGCCTCCCGGACCCCGCCACACTTGTTGACCAAATATCTGTTCCAACGTAGAGTCCCGGGGGAGTCGCAGTCAATCGCCTTGAGCCCGCGGCAGGTCGATGGAGCAGAGTGGACTTCACATATCCCCCAGAAGCCGAGCAGTTCCGCAAGGAACTCCGGTCGTGGCTCGCCACGAACCTCACCGACGAGGTGGTGAACGCCAGCGGCCACCCCGGTGCTGACCCGGACGCCTTCGACCGGCTCCGCGGCTGGAACGCTCGTATGGCCGACGCCGGATGGGCCGCCGTCGCATGGCCGACCGCATACGGTGGCCGCGGAGCATCGGTACTCGAACAACTCGTCTACGCCGAGGAGACAACGCGGGCCCGGGTGCCCAACCCGCTCAACATCATCGGCATCAACAACATCGCGCCCGCGATCATGCAGTACGGCACCGAGCAGCAGAAGCTCGACCTACTCCCCCGCATGCTGCGCGCCGACGACATCTGGTGCCAGGGCATGTCCGAACCCGAGTCGGGCTCGGACCTCGCCTCGCTACGCACCCGTGCGGTGCGCGACGGCGACCATTACGTCGTCAACGGCCAGAAGATATGGACCTCCCTGGGCCACCGTGCCGATTGGTGCCAGCTGTACGTGCGCACCGACCCGGATGTGCCGAAGCATCATGGCATTTCGTGCTTCATCGTCGACATGACGCTTCCGGGCATCACCGTCCGTCCCCTCGTCACGCTCAATGGCGACGAGGACTTCGCCGAGGTGTTCTTCACTGACGTCCAGGTTCCAGCCGACGCGCTGCTCGGCCCGCTCAACCAAGGCTGGAAGGTCGCCACCACGACGCTGTCGTACGAGCGAGCGGCAGCTGCCAGGCTGTACTCCGAACTCCAAGTCCGGATGGAGGACCTCGTCACCGACTTCGCGTCGGCGCGCGTCGGCGGCAGGCCCGCACTCGAGGATCCGACCACGCTGCACCGCATCGGTGAACTCGTCGTGCGGATCAAGTTCCTGGAAGTACTTTGCCTACGTTCGATCTCAGCGATCCTGCACGGCGGCGACGCGTTCTCGTCGGCGAGTCTGGCCAAGACCGTGTGGGGCGAGCTCGGACAGGATCTTGCTGCGCTGGCCTTCGACGTACTCGGGGCCAGCGGCAGCGGCCGCTGGTCCGATTTCCGGCTGACGGCGCGCGCCCTCACCATCGCTGGCGGAACGACACAGATCAACAAGAACATCACTGCGCAGCGCGTGCTCGGACTGCCCCGGCGATGAGCGCCGCGCGAAGAGCAATGAATACCGATGAGCGCTCGCGCGAAGAGCAATGAATACCGATGAGCGCTCGCGCGAAGAGCAGAAGGCACTGATGAACCTCGAACCCACCGACGAACAGCGCGCCCTGCGGGACACGGTGCGCCGCTACTTCGCCGAACACGCAAGCATTGCCGGGCACGTCCGACCGATGCTGGCCGATCCCACCGGCACGACCTCGGCCACGTGGCAGGGGCTCGCCGAACTCGGAGCCACGGGCGTGCTGGTCCCCAGCGAATACGGAGGCACGGGCATGTCGATGGTCGACACGTGCATCGTCGCGGAGGAGGCCGGGGCCGCCCTCTTCCCCGGGCCATGGCTGTCCAGTGCCGTCGCCGCGCCGCGGGCGATCGCGCGATTCGCGGCCGAGCCTGCGGCGGCCGACCTGTTGGCCGCCATCGCCGGCGGGACGGCGATCGCCACCGTCGCACCCCTGGTCGAGTCCGCGGTCGACGTCGTCGACGGCCCCGCGGGCGCGACGCTCCACGGTGAGTTCGACGTCGCCGACGCCGCCGCGGCCGACGTCGTACTGGCCATCGTCGAAGACCACGACCGCAGCCACCTGTACGTCCTCGAGACCGCCTCGGAAGGCCTCGAACTGGAGCTGCTTCCGGGAATCGACCAGACCCGCAAGATCTTCCGCGCCCGCATGGACGACGCATCCGCGCGACTGCTGGGTAGTGCCGAGCGCGGTGCGCGCGTGGCCATGGTCGACGACGTGCTGGTGGCCTCCGCGGCGGATGCGCTCGGCGCCGCGCAACGACTCGTCGACACGGTGGTCGAGTACGCGAAGAGCCGCGCCCAGTTCGGCCAGCCGATCGGCAGCTTCCAGTCGGTCGCGCACTTGTGCGTCGACATGTACGAGACCGTCGAACTGACGCGCAGTGGGGTGATCCACGCCGCCTGGGCGGCCGACGAGGCCGATGCCGACGAACTCCACCTCGCGGCGCTGCGGCTGAAGGGGTTCGCCGCCCGGTTGGCGGCGGTCGGCGACACGGCGATCCAGGTGTTGGGCGGTATCGGGTTCACCTGGGAGCACGACGCCCACCTCTACCTCAAGCGGCTGCTGTCGTGGAGCGCACTCCTCGGCGGCTCTGGCCCCTACCTCGAAGCGATCGGCGTCGAGTTCGCGAAATCCGTTGTCCATCAAGCACACACTGGGAGCAGGGCATGATCGACTTCACCAGCCAGGTTGCCATCGTCACCGGGGCGGGCCGCGGGCTGGGTCGACTGTACGCCCTCGAGTTGGCGCGCCGGGGTGCGTCCGTCGTGGTCAACGATCTCGGCGGATCCATGCACGGTGACGGGGCCGACACAAGGGTGGCCGACGAGGTCGTCGGCGAGATCCTGGCCGTGGGTGGATCCGCCGTGGCCTCGCACGACTCGGTGGACACTCCCGAAGGTGGGCAGGCCATCGTCGACACCGCAGTCGAGGAGTTCGGCCGCATCGACGCCGTGGTGAGCAATGCGGGGATCTTCAACAGCATCGCGTTCGACGAGTTGTCCGTCGACGACTGGCGGCGGATGCTGCGGGTGCATCTCGACGGCGGCTTCCACTTGAGCCAACCCGCCTTCCGCGTGATGAAGCGCAACGGCGGCGGGCGCTTCGTCTTCATCTCGTCGTCGGCGGGCGTGTTCGGCCAGCCGATGGAGGCGCACTACGCGGCCGCGAAGACAGGTCTGGTCGGACTCACCAACGTGATCGCCATCGAAGGTGCGGCCCACGGCATCCTCGCCAACGCCGTGCTGCCGACGGGCTTCTCGCGCATGGTCACGGAAACCGTCGGCGACGAGAAGTTCCTCGCGGAATCCGGCTTCATGCGCGCGATTCGCGCGGAACTGGTGGTGCCGCTCGTCGTCTACCTCGCCAGCCGGGCATGTGACTTCAGCCACCGCAACTACTCGGCCTGCGCAGGCCGGTACGCCCGGGCGTTCATCGGGCTGGGCCACGGCTGGCTCGCCGACACCGACGGCACCGTCACCGCTGACGACATCACCGCACACATCGCGGAGATCTCGGCGACTGAGAAGTTCGTGATACCCGACTCCATCGTCGACGAAGTGCTCGAGGTCTGCGACCGACTGGGCATCAGCGCGATGCCGGACAACGCCGACGTCGCCTTTCCCGAACCGACGAGATAGGCCTTGGACGTGGACACAGCACAACTACTCACCGCGACCCGATCGGCGCGCAAGTCACTCGACCTCGACGCCCCGATCGATCTGGCGGACATCACCGAGTGCCTGCGAATCGGTTTACAGGCGGCCAACGGCTCCAACCAGCAGTCCTGGCGTTGGGTCGTCGTCACCGACCCCGCCCTTCGCGGGCAGATCGCGGCGCTGTACCGCGCGGTGTATCTCGAGAAGGTCGGCGGCCAGCTGATCGCGGGCTTCCTTCCCGGCGGCACACCCGAGGCGCGGCTGATGTCCTCCACCGAGTGGCTGGTGGAGCATCTGGCCGACGTCCCCGCACTGGTGATTCCGTGCTACGAGCCGACCTATCCGCGGCAGGAGGGCGACGAATCGTTCTACCTGGCAACGCTTTACGGCTCCATCTTTCCTGCCGTATGGAACTTCCAGCTGGCACTGCACACCAAGGGTTACGGTACGTGCATCACGACGCTTCACCTTCATCGCGAGCGCGAGATCGGCGAACTGCTCGGCGTACCGGCGTCGTTCGTCCAGGGTTGCCTGCTTCCCGTTGGGCGGCTGCGAGCTGGACACGTCTTCACCCCCGCGCCCCGCCGCCCGATCGACGAGGTCGTTGGCATCAACGGATGGGAGCACCCATGAGCACCGATTCGGAACTGCTCGGACAGGTGCGACGGCTCACCGACCGCGCGGAGATCCGCGAGTGCATGACGCGCTACGCCCGCGGGATGGACCGGCAGGACCGTGACCTGCTGCGTTCGGCGTACCACGACGGCGCGATCGACGATCACGTCGGATTCGTCGGTGAGGTCGACGACTTCATCGACTGGGCGTTCGCCTATCACTCGACTCAGACTCGGTATCAGCACTACCTGCTCAACCACACGGCCGACGTCGACGGCGACGTGGCACACGCCGAGACGTACTACCTCTTCGTCGGGACCGATCGCGAGCCGGCAAACCACATGACGACTTCAGGCGGCAGGTACGTGGACCGGCTCGAGCGTCGGGACGGCAGGTGGGCGATCACCGCGCGGGTGTGCGTCGTGGAGTGGATCACCGAGTCGACGTCATCGATCACCGAAGACGTGATCGGGATGCTGTCAGCCTTGCAAAAACCCACCAAAGACCGGACCGACCCGTCCTACACGCGTCCGCTGGTCGTTGGGGTCCCGGCGGAGCCGTGAGCGCGCCACGGGCGCTCTGCCCCCCGTTTCGCGGCCGAGCGTCGGTAGACTCTGACTTTCGAGGCGTTGACCGCGCACCAGCGACTGACGACGGGAGCCAATGACCGTGAAGCGAACGTTGGTCGTGCGCTCGCGCGAGATCGTCGGCGGGTAACGATGGCAGACGTCGACGACGCGGTGCGTGGCGGCCCACCAAAACCGCCCGCGGCGAAGGCGAGTCGCCGAAACGGTCAGCCCAAGGGTGGCCGCCAAACCGCAGGTGTCGACGATCCCTCCGGCGAAGCGACCCGGCGCACCGAGATCCTGCAGACCGCCAACTCGGTGATCGCGGCCTCGGGCCTGCGCACCTCCCTGCAGCAGATCGCCGACGCCGCGGGGATTCTCGCGGGCAGTCTCTACCACCACTTCGACTCCAAGGAAGCGATCCTCGTCGAGTTGACCCAGCGGTATCACGCCGACCTGGATCGCATCGGCGAGACCGCACTGAAGCGGCTCGACGAACCCGACCCGCGGCCGATCTCCGAGCAAATCACCGAATTGGGTTGTGCGATCGCACGATGTGCGGTCGAACATCGCGCCGCGCTGCAGATGTCGTTCTTCGAGGGCCCCAGCGCCGATCCCGAGCTGATGGAACTCACCAGGCGCAGACCGGCCGCGATCCAGGCCGCAATGCTGCAACTGCTGCGTGCTGCGCGCTGGAGCTCCTACATCCGCCCGGACCTCGACCTACCCACGGTCGCCGACCGGATCTGTCAGAGCATGCTGCACGTGGGGCTCGACGTCATTCGGCACAAGTCGTCACCCGATCAGGTCGCCACGGTGCTGTGCCGCATCCACCTCCAAGGACTGGCCAGCAAGGAGCGCACGGACGCCAGCCTGGATCGCTCGAGCGCGTTCGCCGCCGCAGACGCAATCGTCAACGGGTGGGGCAACGGCGACGACGAGGCCGACGAGAAGGCCGCCCACGTGCGCGCGGTGGCGCGGGCGGAATTCGGGCGCCGCGGCTACGAGATGACCACGATCCGCGACATCGCGTCGGCAGCTGGACTCGGCACGGGCACCGTCTATCGGATCATCGGTTCGAAGGACGAACTGCTCATGTCGATCATGTTGTCCTTCGGGCACAAGGTCGGCGGCGGATGGACGGACATCCTGCGGTCGGACTCGACTCCGGTCGAGAAGCTCGACGCGCTGTCCTGGCTCAACATCAATGCGCTCTACCAGTTCCCCGACGAGTTCCGCATTCAACTGGCGTGGATGCGCCAGACCCCGCCGGACATCGCCGAGCCGGGATGGTCGTACTCGACCAGGGTCCGCCAGATGAAGTCGCTGCTCTCCGAAGGCATCAAGTCCGGCGAGATCAGGATCGATACGCCCACCGTCGACCTCCTCGCGCGCTGTGTCATTGGCGTGCAATGGATTCCCGAGAACATCCTGCGTGAGCTCGGCACCAGGGCCTCGTTGGTCCACGCCCGTGACACCGTGCTGCGTGGCGTGGCCATCCGCGAGGGCTGACCCCGACCGCAGTAGCCCAGCGGAGGTGCTACTTGGGCGACAGGATGAAGGGCATCTCCACGGCGAGCCACTGGTTCTTGCCGCACGCGCCGCTGGGGTCCACCGTCTTGTCCCAGCCGGTGAGCCGGGATGGATTCAGGAAGTCGATCGAGAACGAGAAGTACTGTTCTCCAGGGGCAGTGGTCCCGTCAGGACACTTGATCCAGTCGTCGATCACGTGCACTGCGCGCCAACGGAGGTCGAGATACGACAGGTCGGCGGCCCATCCCTGGTCGCTCCGCACTGTCCCGGTGCAGTGCATGAAGTTCTCGCAGCTCGACGTGACCGTCCAGGTTGCCGTAATGGACGCTTCGTCGTGGAAGCGGTCGTTCGTCTTCGCGTTCTGACCGTCGGAGAAAGCGGTGTAGGTACCGTTGAGTTCGATGTCGTCGAAGTCTGCGTGAGCGCTTGGGGTAAATGCCAGACCGGCGAGCGCGACGCCAGCCGCCATGAAACTGCGCATCGCCGAGCTTGGCAACGACATTCGTCCGATACGAGCGCTCATGATTGCAGTACCAGATCCTTCCAACTCTCTGGTCCGCTCTTGACGAGGTTCGCCTGCTTGCGGATCTGACCATCAGGCGCGAGATACCGGCCGGTCCGCGGGTCGTATTCGGCCACTGCCACAGGCGGATTCGCCGACGTCGCGCCGTGATACGCACTGGGAGCCACCCCGGGCGCATCGTCACCGGGCGGCGGTGGCGGGGCGACGGGTGCGGCGGGTGAGAGTGCCGGCTCGCCTGCCGCTGGCAGCAAGGGATCCGGCATCTGGTCGGTCGGAGCGGCCGCCGGACCCGCACCTGCTGACGGAGGCGCCTGCAAGGCCGACGGTATCAAGGGATTGGTCGGCACCCCGTTGGGCATCGGCGTCGATTCGGTGTCGGCGCCCGGCACGGCCACCGGAGCCATCTGCGGGGCCACCGACGGAGGCATCGGCGTCCCCTCGATCGGTGCGAAGATCGGTCGCTCGCCCGGAACCCGGTCATCGAGTGGAATGCCCTGCGCGACCAGGTTCGGGTCGAACGGAGGCGGCCCCAACGCATGTTGCCGCATGGCCAGCGGCTCGAAGGGCTTGTCGCTATCGCATATCGCGACGGTGGGCGCACGCTTGCCGGGGTGCCCCATGCACGGCAAGTTCCGCGCGCCTCGCACGGCGATCGGCGAATCCTGAGGCAGCTTGCAGTAGAGCCCGTCGGGGGTGTCGATGACCGTCGTATCGGCGGGTGAGCGCCACTGAGACGCCGGAAGAAAGCCGACAGTGCACGCCGGCGGATCCTCGACGGCCACGCGGAAGTCGCCGACCACCTGACCGGTTGGATTGTTGACCGGACGTTCGGCCTGGTAGTAGGCGGCAGAAGGCGGCAGCAGCACGAGCAGTTGTTCGAGACCCGGGCGGTAGGTCACCCGTCGAGGAGTTGCCCGTCGCCTGGTGATCCTTCGCCGAAACCGTCGTCCCTGTCGTTGCGAGCGCCGCTCAACGACAGGGAATACGGTTTCGGCGCAGCCGACGGACGTCAACGCCTATGCTGAGCGAGTGCTCAACAATGTCGTGCAGCCCGCCGCCTTCCTGCGGACCACGCTGCCGCTCGGCATCGACGCGCTCGAGCAGTACGACTCCGGCCGATTCCACTCCATCTGGCTGCCCGACCACATGGTCAGCTTCTGGCCGGACTCGATCTGGACCCCCGAGTTCACCGACCTCGCCACCGTCTCCCCCTCCCCACACCGGCACCTCGACGGCCTCGCCGTCGCCGCCGCGGCCGCCGTACTCACCGAACGCACGCCGATCGCCAGCACCGTCGTCGACACCGTGCGACGCCATCCGGCGATGCTCGCCCAGACCGCTCTGACGCTCGACCACCTGTCCCGAGGCCGCTTCATCCTGGGGCTGGGCTCCGGTGAACTCGAGAACACGGTGCCCTACGGGTTCGACTTCACCCGCCCGGTCGCCCGCTTGGAGGAGTCGATCCGGGTGATCAAACTGCTGTGGGACAGCGACGGGCCCGTCGACTTCGACGGCGACTTCTTTCACCTCGAGCACGCCCGCCTGGACACCGAATTGTTCGACGGCACGTGCCCACCGATCTGGATCGGCGCCGCCGGACCCCGCATGTTGGGCATCACCGGCCGTCACGCCGACGGCTGGTGGCCCGATGGGCGCGTACACGCCGGAGGACTACGCGGCCAAGCTCGCCGCAGTCCGCGAGGCCGCCGAGCGCGCAGGCCGTGACCCGATGGCGATCGTCCCGGCCATCACCCAGATCTGCCTGATCGGTGAGGACGACGAGGTCGATGCGATGCTGCAGGCACCGTTGGTCAAGTCGATCGTCCTGATGCTCACCGCGAACGACCTGAAGCAGTTCGGCTATCGACACCCGATGGGTCCGGATTGGCGGGGCGTCATGGACTTCGATCCGGTCAAGCTGTCGCGGGAGAAGATCATCGAGTTCTGCAACGACGTTGATACGCAGGCGATCCGCGACATATTTCCTTGCGGCACACCGAAACAGGTAGCCGAGAAGATGAAGGGCTACTGCGATGCTGGGATGCGGGTGTTCAAGCTGATGGAATACGGCGCAATGGGCGGCCTGCAGTTCGGTGCGAGCTCGGCGGCCAAGGTGCGCGAGGCCGAGGACGAACTTCTGGCGTTGGTGGAGGGGCGATGAGCGGACGGCATCAGCGCCTCGACGCCCCAGCGATGTTGGAGCGGGCCCGAGCCGAGACGGGAGCCTCGGACTGGGGTGATCCCACCCTGCCCGAACGGTTCACCGTTGCGGTCGATCATCTCAACGGCATCGGCATGGACGCCTCGGGTCGGGAGCAGGCCGCGGCGGTCTGCCACTGGCTGCTGACGTCGCGGCTCGAACTGTTCGCCGACCGCACCCGGTATCCCATCCCCGCAGAGGTGATCGACCGGCCGATGTTCGTCACCGGCGAGCCGCGGTCGGGTACGACGCTGATGCATGCGCTGATGTCGGTCGATCCCGACGCGCGCGCGCTGCGGTTCTGGGAAGTCATGTACCCCTCCCCGCCGCCCGGCCTGGCCGGGCCCGACGATCCGCGGCGCCACCGCGCCGACGCCGACTGGCGGGAGATCAACGCGAAGCTTCCGAAGTGGCTGCACTCGCATCCGTACAACGACATGCTCGGCGACGGCCTGCCCGAGGACGAGCGGACGTGGGCGTTCGACTTCCGGGTGATGACGCCGACGGCGTGGTGGCGCGTGCCGATGGAGACGGTCGTGGGCGGACTGCCGACGGACCCCGCCGCGCAGTACCGCATCCACCGGGCGATGTTGCAGCAGTTCCAGTTTCAGCGCCCGAAGAAGTACTGGGTGCTGAAGGGGTTCCACGGCTTTCGGCTCGAGCAGTTCTTCGCGGCTTACCCCGACGCCACCCTGGTGTGGTTGCACCGTGATCCGGTGCAGGTGGCCGCGTCGAGGACCATGATGATGGCCGACATCATGGAGGGCATCGTGGGACCGGTCGACGTGCACGCAGCCGCCAAGCAGCATCTCGAGCTCACCCGCGCCGGTGTCGCCAACACGATGACCAACCCGTTCGTCGACGACCCACGCATCCACCACGTCCGGTACCGGGACTTCGTGTCCGACCAGATCGCCACCGTCCGTGGCTATTACGAGTTCGCGGGGCGCGAGCTGACGCCGCGGGCGCAGAAGCCGCCATGCGGACCTACCTCGCCGAGAACAAGGGCGATCGGCATGGAAAGTTCCACTACTCCACGAAGGTGCTGACGGACATCGGGGAGGACCTCGACGCCCTGCACGAGGAGTTCCGGCCGTTCCGGGAACGCTTCGGGGTCGAGCTCGAGAACAGACCATGAGCAGGTGAGCGTGCATTCACGCGTCAGCCTGCATCAGGTCGCGTTCGCCGGAGCGCCCACCGCAGCGTTCCTCGACCACTGCCGGACCATCGGCGTGGGTGCCGTGACGTTGGTGACGTCGCTGGTGGGGCCCGACGAGCGGGCGGAGCTGGCGCACGCGTCGGACGGCCCGCGAGTGGCGACGGTCAACCACAACTTCGCGGTCTTTCCCGACCTCGAGCGCGACGACGGTGCCGCGTCCGACCGACTGCTGGAGGCCGTCGACCTGGCCGCGGCCGTCGGTGCCGGACACGTCTATCTCCTGACCGGTGGCCGGGGCACCCTCGACTGGACGGCCGCCGCCGATCGCTTCGCGCAGCTCGATCGCTCCGGGCCGGGACGCCGCTGCGCGCAAGGGCGTGACGCTGCTGGTCGAGAACGCGTCGCCGTTCAACGCCGACATCCACATGGCACACACGCTCGCCGACGCGGTAACACTGGCCGCGCACGCGGGCATCGGTGTCTGCGTCGACCTTCACGCCTGCTGGACAGAGGGCGGACTGAGCGACCTGTTCAAGCGGGCGCTGCCCTCCGTCGGTCTGGTGCAGGTCAGCGACTACGTGTTGGGTGATCGCTCCGCGCCGTGCCGGGCGGTCCCGGGCGACGGCGCGATTCCGCTGCGTCGCATACTCGGTGACGTGCTCGACGCCGGTTACCGGGGACTGTTCGACCTCGAGTTGGTCGGCCCGCGCATCACCGCGGAGGGCGCCCATGCCGCCACGACGCGCGCCGCCGAGTACCTGTCGACGATGCTCGACGAGTTGGGAGCGTGACCGATGGCCTTTGGCGACGGCCCCGCTGACGAGGAGCTCGAGGACGGCCTGGACGCGGTTCTGCGACCGGCTCAAGGACGCAGGGCGGCAGGCGTTCAAGGACGCCAATCCCGCAGCCCCGGTCCTGCGCGCCGACGCCTTCCGGTTCCTGACGCAGAACCTCGGGCAGGCCTTCGATCTCGCGCTCGAGACCAAGGACCCCGCCTACCCGCAGCTGCATCCGTTCTGCACGCCGACACGCAAGCTGGGCGGCGACGTCGCCGACTTCACCTACCGGCAAGCCTGGATCGACGGAAGCCACCAGTACCGGATCACCGGAAGACGCGGCACCGCACGGTGGTTGAACGTCACGGTCCAAGGTCCGCGGCCGGAGACCATTCCCGGCACGGACTGGCCAAGCCTGCACGAGCCGTTCGGCGACGTCCCAGAGGCCAACGTGTTCGGCCACCAACTCCAGACCGACGCGGACGGGAACTTCGAGCTCTTCGTCGGTGGCGACGAACGGCCGCACAACTGGCTGCCGACCACGTCGGGAAGTCGAAAGTTGTTCGTACGCGAGGCCTTCGACGCGTGGGGTGAGACGCCGACGACGTTGTCCATCGAACGCATCGGGATGGACGCCCCGCGGCCGATCCCGGGCCCAGAGCGGATGATCGAAGCGTTCGACTGGGCCGGGGACTTCCTCACCGGCGCGATGCGCGACTGGCCCGAGCACTCCTGGCGTTACTCCGGCGGGGTGTGCGATCCGGCGTTCGTCAACGAGTTCCCGCCCGACCGCTCCGCCGACACGGCCGACGACGCCAAGCGCGGCCGGATGGCGGCCCACATGATCTGGGAGTTGCGGCCGGACGAGGCGCTGATCGTCGAGATGGACGCACACGACGGCTTCTGGATCTTCGGCATGGGCGGCGTGTTCGTGGGCAGCATGGACTTCCTGTACCGGCCCGTGAGCTACACCCCGGCCCGAACCCGTGTGGACGGCGACGGCGTCGTCCGGCTCGTGATCTCCCACGACGACCCGGGTGTGCACAACTGGCTTGATACGCAAGGCTTTTCGCGGGGCAACCTGACCTATCGAAACCTGATGAGCCGCAACGCCGCAACGTTCGCGACGCGACTGGTCAAGCGGGCGGAGCTTCCCGGTGCGCTACCACCGGGCACCGCGATGGTCACCCACGACGAACGCGTCGCGCAGCTGCAGCAGCGCTATCACGGCGTCAAACTGCGCTACGGCATTTAGCCGTCAAGAACCCCGGCTCGAGGCGGCGGGGCGCGTACACGCGAAACGGCGAGCTCGCCGCAGACTCGACGGGAAGTGAGCGAGCCGCCCGATCAGGTGCTCGCCGAGATCGGCTGAGTCTTGGGGTCGGGGTGGCGATCGGTATGCAGCGCCTCGAGCCGGCGCATGGATGCGCGCGACCGCACGATCTGCGGCCACCAGAACCACTTGCCCAGCAGCGCCGCGATGGCGGGCGTCATGAACGACCGCACCACCAGGGTGTCGAACAACAGCCCGAGGGCGATGGTCGTGCCCACCTGCGCCATCACCTTCAGGTCGCTGAACGCGAAGGACGCCATCGTGAACGCGAACACCAGCCCCGCCGACGTGACCACCGACCCGGTGCCCGCCATCGAGCGGATGATGCCGGTCTTCAAGCCCCCGGGTAGCTCTTCCTTGAACCGGGACACCAACAAGAGGTTGTAGTCCGACCCCACCGCAAGCAGCAGGATCACGGACATCGCGATCACCATCCAGTGCAGCGGAGTACCGAGCAGGTATTGCCACACCAGCACCGACAGGCCGAACGACGCGCCGAGCGACAGCAGCACCGTACCGACGATCACCGCGGCCGCCACCAAGGCTCGAGTGATGATCAGCATGATGACGAAGATGAGCGTCACCGCCGATATTCCAGCGATCAGCAGATCGAAGGCCGAGCCGTCGTGCATGTCCTTGTACGTGGCCGCGGTTCCCGCCAGATAGATCCTCGAGCCCTCCAGCGGGGTGCCCTTGATCGCTTCCCGCGCCGCCTGCTTGATGGGGTCGACGCGCGCGATGCCCGCTGCGGTCGCAGGATCGTCCTCGTGGCTGATGATGAACCGCACCGACTTGCCGTCCGGTGAGATGAAGTTCTTCATGCCTCGCTTGAAGTCCGCGTTGTCGAAGACCTCCGGAGGCAGATAGAAGCTGTCGTCGTTCATCGAGTTGTCGAACGCGTCGCCCATGGCCGTGGAGTTCTCCGACGCCGCGGCCTGCTGATCCTGCTGCCCCTTCTGGGTGGCATACATCGTCAGCATCATGGTCTTCATCGACTTCATGGTTTCGATCTGCGACGGCATCAGCGCCACCAGCTGCGGTAGCAGCGTGTCCAGCTTCTCCAACTCGGGCACCAGCTGCTGAATGTCGTCGGTCAGGGTGTCGACGCCGTCGAGGGTGTCGAACACCGAGCGGATCGACCAGCACACCGGGATGTCGTAGCAGTGCGGTTCCCAATACAGGAAGTTGCGCATCGGCCGGAAGAAGTCGTCGAAATTCGCGATGTTGTCGCGCAACTCTTGGATGTCGACGACCATGCCCTTGGTCTTGAGCACCATCTGGTGCGTGGTGGCCGCCATCTGCGCGGTGAGCGACGACATCTTCGTCAGCGTGTCGATGGTGTTCTGCATCTCGTCGGCCTGCTTGAGCATGTCGGCCTGGCGGTCCTGGTTGTACTTCTGGTTCATCGTCTGGGTAGTGCCCTGCATGCTGATCCCGAACGGGATCGTCGAGTGCTTGATCGGCTTGCCCTCGGGCCGGGTGATGGTCTGCACCCGGGCGATGCCCGGCACCGCCGTGATCGCCTTGGCGATCTTGTTGATGACCAGGAAGTCCGCCGAATTCCGCAGATCGTGGTCGCTCTCGACCATGAGCAGTTCGGGGTTCATCCGCGAGGCGGGGAAATGCCGCTCCGCCGCGGCGTAGCCGACGTTGGCGGCGATGTCGCTCGGAAGGTACTTGCGGGCGTCGTAGCTCGTCTTGTAGCCCGGAAGTGCGAGCAGACCGACGAGCGCCAACGCCAGCGTGGCGACGAGGATCGGGCCGGGCCACCGCACCACCGCGGTGCCGATGCGCCGCCAGCCACGGGATGCGATCTTCCGCCTCGGCTCGAAGATGCGACGGAATCGGCTACCGATGGTGAGCACCGCGGGTCCGAGGGTCAGCGCCGCCACCACGGCCACGAAGGTGCCGACCGCGCAGGGCACCCCCAACGTCTGGAAGTACGGCAGCCGGGTGAAGCTCAGGCACAGCATCGCGCCGGCGATGGTGAGCCCGGAACCCAGCACGACGTGCGCAGTGCCGTGAAACATCGTGTAGTACGAAGCTTCCCGGTCCTCGCCCTCGCCACGGGCTTCCTGGTATCGGCCGACGGTGAAGATCGCATAGTCGGTGCCCGCGGCGATCACCATCAGGGTGAGCAAACTGGTCGCGAACGTCGACAGTCCGATGATCTCGTAGTAGCCGAGTACCGCGACGATCCCGCGTGCGGCCCCGAGCTCGAGGAACACCATGAACAGAATCAGGAGCATCGTGACGATGGATCGGTAGACCAGCAACAGCATCACGGCGATCACGACGATGGTGATGAGCGTGACCAGGAGGATGCTCTTGTCGCCTGCGTGGTGTTGGTCGGAGATCAGCGGCCCGGCACCAGTGACGTACACGGTGAGACCGGGCGGCCTCGGCGTCGTGGTCGACGATGTCACGAACGGCGGTGACGGAGTCGTTGGACAGGGTTTCGCCCTGGTTGCCCCGCAGGTAGACCTGGACGTACGCGGCCTTGCCGTCGTTGCTCTGGGCGCCCGACGCCGTCAGCGGGTCGCCCCAGAAGTCGGCGACGTGCTCTACGTGCGCGGTATCTGCCTCGAGCTTCTTGACCAGGTCGGCGTAGTACTGGTGGGCTTCGGCCCCCAGCGGCTTATCGCCCTCGAGCAGGACCATGGCGTTGCTGTCGGAGTCGAACTCCTGGAAGTTGCTACCGATCTTCCGCATCGAGATCAGCGACGGCGCGTCCTTGGCGTTCAATCCCACCGTGTGGGCTTCGCCGACCTTCTCCAGCGTCGGAACGATGGAGTTCGTGATGACCGTCAGCGCCAACCAGCCGAGCAGGATGGGCACGCACATCACCCGAATGAAGTGCGCGATCTTCGACCGGTCGGTATGGGTGCTCTCCCGGTGCTCACCGGACTGCACGTCGTTCGACGAAGCGTTCATATCGCCCGCCCCCTTGATCAGGCCACAATCGGCCCAAGACAGCCGCACGCGTCACTCTGGTAGCTCCGCGTGACATATATCTAGCCCGTCAAACTGTCGGGTGTCAATTGCGCCGCGGGGGCGGTGCCACACTTCCGTCGCGGACCCCGGTGGACGCTACACAGGCGACGGTTGGCCACTCAGCAGCGAGTACCCGGCAATCTCCCAGACAGTGTGGCGCTGTAGGGGCTCATGGCGCAGCGCGGCGCAGCTTGTCCAGCAGCGGCGCCGCCGCCTCCTTCAAAAACTCGTCCTGCACGTCATCCCCCACCTGTACCAGCGCGATGTCGGTGAAGCCCGCGTCCCAGTACTCGCCGACCGCGTCGACGATGGCGTCCAGGTCGGGCCCGCACGGGATGGACTCCGCAGTGTCCTCGGGCCGCACGAACTGCGTCGCTCCGGCGAAGCCCGCCGTCGTCGGCAGGTCGGCGTTGACCGCCCAGCCGCCCGCGAACCAGCGGAACTGGTCGTGCGCGCGCATCACCGCCGCGTCGCGGTCGCGATCCCAGCAGATCGGGAGCTGGCCGATCACCCGAACCTCGCCCGGCAGTCCCGTGGCGCGCCGGGCCTGGTGCCACGCGTCGACGAGTTCCTTGTCGGGTTCCACGGCGATCAGATGGTCGGACAACAGGGCGAACTCGTCGACCGAGCGCTGGCCGGACACGGCCGTCGCGATGGCGACCGGGGTGTCGGGGACGTCCCACAACCGGGCCGAGTCCACCTCGAAGTAGTCACCGCGCCAGTCCACGAGGGCCCCGGTGAACAGCTCGCGGATGATCTGGATCGCCTCGCGCAGCATGTCGTGGCGGCGGGCCACCGTCGGCCACCGCTGCCCGACCACGTGTTCGTTGAGGTTTTCGCCGCTGCCGACGCCGAGCGTGAACCGGCCGTCGGCGAGGATCTGCAGCGTCGCGGCCTGTTGCGCCACGATCACCGGGTGGTAGCGCATCGTGGGACAGGTGACGTAGGTGAGCAGCTCGACGTGCTCCGTCGCATTGGCCACGGCACCCAGCGTCGTCCAGGCATGGGGAGCGTGGCCCTGCGAGGCCAACCACGGCGAGAAGTGGTCACTGCAGACCTCGAAGTCGAATCCCACGCGTTCCGCGGAAACGGCGTAGCGCACAAGGTCTTTCGGCCCGCTCTGCTCGGTCATGAGGGTATAGCCGAATCTGGTCACCGTTGGTGCATACCCGGGTGACCAGGTGGCAAACGGTTCGGCAACGGCGCGAGAAGCCGACGTCGCGCGGCCAACGCGCCGGTCGCCGCACTCAGTACGGTGGAAGCATGAAGTATCTCGAAGTAGATGGCGTTGGTCGGGTCAGCCGGATCGGGCTGGGCACCTGGCAGTTCGGCTCCCGCGAGTGGGGCTACGGCGACAAGTACGCCTCGGGGGCGGCGGGCGACATCGTCCGACGTGCGCTCGCGATGGGCGTGACGCTTTTCGACACCGCCGAGATCTACGGCACCGGCAAGAGTGAGCGCATCCTCGGCGAAGCGCTGGGCGACGAACGCGCCAACGTGGCGGTGGCCAGCAAGATCTTCCCAGTGGCCCCGTTCCCCGCGGTGGTCAAGCAGCGCGCACACGCGAGTGCGCGGCGGTTGCAGCTGGACCGCATCCCGCTCTACCAGGTCCACCAGCCCAACCCCGTGGTCCCCGATTCGGTGATCATGCCGGGCATGCGCGACCTGCTCGACGACGGCACGATTGGCGCGGCCGGGGTCTCGAACTACTCGCTGGAGCGCTGGAAGAAGGCCGACGCCGCCCTTGGGCGGCCCGTCATCAGCAACCAGGTGCAGTTCTCGCTCGCCCATTCCAAAGCCCTCGACGACCTGGTCCCGTTCGCCGAGCGCGAGAACCGCATCGTGATCGCCTGGAGCCCGTTGGCGAAAGGGCTGCTTGGCGGGAAGTACGGCCTCGACAACCGGCCGCCCGGTGGCGTGCGGGCGATGGAGCCGTTGTTCGGCACGGAGAACCTGCGCCGTGTCGAGCCGTTGCTTCAGACGCTGCGTGACGTCGCCGCAGAGGTGGACGCCAAGCCTGCCCAGGTGGCATTGGCGTGGCTCATAAGTCTGCCGGGTGTGGTCGCCATCCCAGGAGCCTCCAGCGTGGAACAGCTCGAGTTCAACGTCGCCGCCGCAGATCTCGAGCTCACCACGGAGTCGCGCGATGCGCTCACCGCTGCGGCCCGGGCGTTCAAGCCGGTCTCGGCCAGTCGCTTCTTGATCGACTTGGTGCGCGAGAAGGTCCCCCGCCGCTGACGCCGAATATGGCGAGCCGTCAGCTATTTCGCTTCGCGCAGAACAGGAAAGTCGTCCAGGCAGTTGCTAGGTTGGAAAGTAACAATGAATGCTTTCAAGGCGAATGCTTTATGAGCGCGGTGTCCGGCAGGTCCAACTCGGAGGGTGAACGACTGTGCGATTGATTACGAGGGTGATGGTCAGCAGTGCTTGCGCGACGGCGGCTCTGATCGGCGGCAGCGGAATTGCTTCCGCCGAACCGAATGCGGACGCGATCTACAACTCGACCTGCACGTATCCGCAGGTGATCGCGGCGTTGAATGCGCAAGACCCGGCCGCTGCCAATCAGCTCACGAGCAACCCCGTGGCAGCGGGCTGGCTGCAGTCGTTCGTCGCGTCGAATCCGGATGGTCGTCGTGAGATGGCCAAGCAATTCCAGGGTTCGCCGGAATTCGGGCAATACGCCGGACTGATCAGCTCGGTCGCCGCTAGCTGCAACAACTTCTGACGCATGCCGCCGCAGCGAAGCCTCCATTGCTGCGGCGGTGATGCGGCTCGAAAGGTTCGACCGCCCGCAGACGTGTTGACGGCCAAGCGCGGAAGAAGGATTCGATGATCGAAGTTCTGTCGGACATGCCAGCCGGAGTGACCGGGATCCGCGTGTCGGGCCGACTGTCGGGTGATGACTTGCGCGACTTCAAGCCCGCCATGGAGCATCTCCTCGACGGCAAGGAGATCAGGCTCGTGGAGGTCATCGCGCCGGACTACGAGGGCTTCGGACCCGGCGGATTGTTCGAGGATCTGAAGATGGGTTTCGGTGAGCTCTTTCGACGTCATTCGGCCTTCAAGCGAATCGCGATTGTCACCGACAAGCCATGGGTCGCCCACACGCTGCATGCGTTGGCGTGGATGGTTCCTGGCGAACTCGCCTTGTTTGGCCTCGACGAACTTGAGCGCGCCAAGGAGTGGGCCGCCGACTGAGGCGCAGCCCGGAGTCGGCGCTGGACTGAAGCGCTCGGGCGCGGCTGCGTTGTCAGATCTGGCCTTGCGCCCCGGTCAGATTCCTGATCGTTTGAATTTCCTCGGCCCGATAAGGCCGTCCGTCGGGTAGCAGGAGGTCGCTGAACCAGGGTTTCGGCGGATCCGTGTACGGATTGTCCCACGAGTCCCACGGCAGATACGTCTCAGTCTTCCCTGCCACCAAGCCCCAGTTGTACGCACCGACGTTGCGCTGCTTGGCAATTGGCAGGATGCCCTCCACGGTGCTGCCCTCGTCCCGCGCCAGGTACTCGGTGCACAGGATCGGACGCCCCAGCGGAGCGAGTTCGGCGATCCGGGCCTCGAACTCAGCCGGTTTGCCGTAGGAGTGGAAGGTGATCACGTCGGAGTTGTCGAGTTGGATGCCGGCGATCGCGCTGCGTTGCGCGGGGTCGCTCCAGTTCCCCTGCCAGACGCCGCTGGTCAGCGGCTGACTTGGGTCGACGGATCGTGCCCACTGGAACACCTGCGGGAGCAAGGCCGCGACGAGGTCGAGCTTGTCGGCCCGCTCCACCTTGCGGTACACCTTCGCCGGGTTGTCGGGTTCATTCCACAGGTCCCAGCCCAAAACGCGAGGGTCGTTGCGGAACACGCCCAGCACTCCGGTGACGTAGTCGTGCAGGACCGCGTCATAGCGGCGGTCGCCGAGGCGCTCGGCGCCCGGACTCTGCACCCAGCCAGAGTTGTGCACCCCCGGCGTCGGAGCACGCTGAGGGCCCAGCTTGGGCCGCGGGTCCCAGCAGGAGTCGAACAGGACGAGCAGCGGTTTGATGCCATGGCTCGCCGCGATCGCGACGAACTGCGCGAGCCGGCGGGAGAAGCCGGCGCGATCCTGGGCCCACAGTTGATCGTGAAGGAACACCCGCACGGTGTTGAACCCGATCAGCCGGCACGCGCCCAGCTCGCTGTCGATGCGTCGCGCGTCGTAGGTAGCCGGCTGCCACATCTCGAACTGATTGATGGCGTTCGACGTGATGTAGTTCGCGCCGACGAGCCAGCCCTGCGCTTGATACCACCTGTTGGCGCGGTCGGCGGTCCACCGCACTGGTTCGGCAGCGGCGTACGGAACCTGGGTGAACGCGGCGCCAGCGGCCAGAAACAGCGGAAGCTTGAGGGCGGTGCGACGGTCCACCGAGCAACCGTAATGATCCGAGACGATGTGCTTAGACCTCCTTACCGATTCGCAACCAATGAGGTTGGGAATCGTTATGCGCCGTCACCCGGCAGGACTCGGATCCGGGGTCGACGGACGCGCGGATGCGTCGTTGCACCCGGCGACGGACCACCACTCCCCGATGAACCTCGACGTGGTCGACGCCTTGCCGGCGTTGGAGGGATCACGCGACGGCGTGCATGCGGGGTGGCTGGCAATGATCGCTTTCGACGGTGGTGACGCCGTTCGGCTGGCCGGTGCCCAACTCCGATTCGAGGATCACCGAACGGTCGGGTCGACCTTACCGGATGGAGCCGAGAATCGTTGGACGACAAGCATGTTGGATGTCGCGGCCTCACCTGGCGATTCCCGCCCGCAAACAGGTGATTCGCACCGAACAAGTGGCAGCGGCGTAGGGACGCATCCCGCGTGTCGCGCCGCCAAACGCAGCCCGACCCCCTGGTCCACCACCGGAGTCCGTCGCCTTCACACCGGAACGGAAACCGCGAGCAGCGACGAGCTCGGGGCGGTTTCGAACGGCGAGCGCCGCCCAGAGCCTGCGGCGGGCTGACCCGCGTCGGTCCGAACGGTTGGCTGAACATTCGTCTCCGAACCCCACCGTGAGGCCACGCGGCTCATCTCGATTGACAGCACGTCGTAGCGGGTAGATCCGTGTCAGCTACTCGTTGCGACGTAGCCCACCACACAGAATCGAGTTCAGCCATGCCACACAATCGCAGTCCCCGTAGTCTCCGTGTCGCCGCGGGGCTAGCCGCCGCCATCGCCCTCAGCACGCTGACCGTGGCCTGCGGCGACAGCGGCAGCGGTTCCGACTCCACCAGCACGTCTTCGACGACCACCACGACGACGGCGACCACGACTGCCCCGACGAGCGCGCCAGCGCCTTCGTCGGGCGGGACGACCGCGCCGGGGACCGGCGCGGGGCCCGGCGGCGCATCGGCAGAGGTACCGGGTGCGGGTGCCGGGGCCGGACCGGGTGGCGCATCGGCTGAGGTTCCGGGTGCGGGTGCCGGGGCCGGACCGGGTGGCGCATCGGCACAGGTTCCGGGTGCGGGTGCCGGAGCCGGACCGGGTGGCGCATCGGCACAGGTTCCTGGCGCCGGCGCCGGGGCCGGACCGGGTGGAGCGGGCGCCTGCGCCGGCGGCGTGTGCGTCGGGACCGGCGGCGGGTAGCCGCGGCGTCATTGCCTCGATCGCCGTTGCGGCTCCACCACGCGATGGCGCAAGCAATGATCGCGACACGTTCCGGGTAGTCCGACGCGCCCAGGATCGCCACGGGTATGGATCGATCACCGTTCGAGCCGGTCAGACTCGACCGAAGTCGAAGCCGTACGCGGGAGCATGCTCGGCGCATAGGCTTCGGTACAGAGTCCGCCTTTCCGTGGAGCGCGTGCTCGCCGAGGCCATCGACGGAAGTGAACCCAAGTGCGCCGTAACCGTAAAGTCGCCGCTCGGCGGCGTGGCGCCCCGCTAGTGCTTGCCACGATCTTGTTCACGGTCGTCGGTTGTTCATCGTCGGCACCGCCGATGGCGACGCCGGCCACAAGCCCCACCACAACGACGGTGCCCGCCAACGGACCGGTCGGCACGGCCATGATGGACGACTCGACGGTGGCCACCGCAGCGGATGGCCCGGCGGGCGCGCAACCACGGCTGGCAGTGGACCCGGTGCAGCTGGCCGACGAGCTCGTCGCCGACGAGCAGGCGCTGCGTGATCCGTCGACGCCAGATGCGGTGCTGGCAGCCGCAGCGCGCCGACAGCAGGCGGCCTACCGCGCGATCGGGCGCCACCCCGAGTGGGATGCGGTCACGCGACCGCGCATCGCGCCCCCACTGGTCGAGGCCTACGACCGCAACGTCGACGCCCGTCGACAGCTCACCGCGCTGGCCCACGTCAAGGACACGCTGCCCGCCTGGCGCATCGAAGCCCCGGCTCCGGCCGACGAACTACTGGGGTACTACCGCGATGCGGAGGCCGCGTCCGGGGTCGGCTGGAACTACCTCGCCGCGATCAACCTGATCGAGACCCGGTTCGGGAGCATCGACGGTGTGAGCACTGCCGGTGCGCAAGGTCCGATGCAATTCATGCCCTCGACGTTCGCGGCCTATGGCGACGGCGGCGACATCAACTCGCCGCATGACAGCATCATGGCGGCTGGTCGCTACTTGGCCGCCAACGGTTTTGCCAACGATCGTGATCGCGCCATCTACCGCTACAACAACGCCAACGAATACGTGCAGGCGGTCACCGACTACGCCGCAGTGCTTGCGGCCGAACCCGCAGCGTTCGCCGGCTTCTACCGTTGGGACGTGTACTACTACACGACCGCTGGCGACGTGTTGCTCCCGATCGGTTATGCCGCGACGTCACCGCTCCCCGTTGGCGACTACCTGGCGACCCACGCACAGTAAGTCGGGGCGCCATCCTTCGCCTGGTGTGGGGGAAAAGCGGCTACTGCGACGCGAAACCGGTGACGGATCGCTCACCCCGGTTGGCGCTGACCCACGTAACAATCGACCACGGATCATCGTTCGCGCGTGCGTTGGAACGACGTCGTCGCTGTCTCAGCGTTCTTCGTGATGCGGCGCATCAGCTTCGCCGAAGCTGATGTCGGTTAGGTCGATGGAAACCATGAGTTGGTCATGGATCGCGGCGCCGTGAGCGTCGGCGCGGTAGGCCCTCCGTTTGGTCGGCAGTTTGATGCCGTTGCATTCGACGATGTCGTACACGTACTGGACGGCCGGGAATCCTCCTGCCACTTCCACGCGGTAGTCATGCCGACGCAGCAGGTGATCATCGCCGAAGTAGAACTCTTGAACCGAGGAGTGACTCGCGATTTCGGATGGAAAACTTGCCTGCAGTCCGAACCAAGTGTGTCCACCGTCCTGGATGGGGGCGAGCTCGCGGACCGAAACGCCCTCCGATGCAAGCAGAAACGGCGTGGTGAGGTAGGTCCACATCGCGTAGCCGTTGAAGTACGCGCGGTCCAGCGGATCCCACGGCGTCGCGAACTCGTGGCCACCGAAGTGCGCTCTGGGGTTGCGCCGCTCGGAAACGACTCTGCCGTCGAGGTTCTCGATCGCGACACGCTCGGGAGTGAAGTCGGTCTTCTGGTCATCGCCGCCGAATGGCTGTACCGATGCCCACTCGTGGTCCAACGCCACTGTCATCTGCCTCGGCTGCGGATCTTGCGGCTGACCCTTGATGGCCCACAGCTGCCCTCCGGTGACGGCGGTTGCGCGAACCCGGCGGAATTGCCGCCAATTGTCAAGTCCCCCATGGGCGGCGAGTACTGCGTCGAGCAGCTCAGTCATCGGAACGTCCGTCCCTCGTCCACGACAGCCCCCCTCGATTCGTGCCCGTGCAGTACCCATGGCGCGGTATGACCTGGTGACTCCCACCGTTGCCGAGGGGCTAGCAGCACACCATCGACCGAGGATTGATGTTTAGGACGGCGTGGATGTAATGCTAGGCGACCTGGTGTTTTTCAATTGTTTCTCGAGGCGAACGGTCACGACGCCGCCGGCTCGGAGCTCAAGCCGGGCAGTGCGCCCGGAAGCTCCCGGCGCGATGCGATGTCCAACTTGGTGAAGACCTTGCGCAGATGCCACTCGACGGTGCGGTGGCTGAGGAACAGTTGCTGGCCGATCTCGGGGTTGGTGAGCCCGTCAAGGGCCAGCCGGGCTATCTGCGCTTCCTGCGGCGTGAGGGCATCACTGGTGTCTTCGGTGCGCTTGCGGACGGTTTCGCCCGTGGCCAGGAGTTCGCGTTGCGCCCGGTCGGCGGACGCATGGGCACCCATCGCATCGAACGCCGCGTAGGCCGCTTTCAACTGGGCACGCGCAGCGACACGGCGGTGTTCACGTCGAAGCCACTCGCCGTAGATGAGTTGCGCGCGCGTGGTGGACGACGACGCGAGACCGTCCAAGCTGCTCGATCGCCTCCAGATACAGCTCCTCGGCACCCGGTCCATGTGTGAGCAGCGCACGCGAGCGGGCCTCGATGCCGCGCGCCAATGGTTGTCGCTGACCGAGAACCGTTCGACCAGCCGATCGCTGCGGCCATCCGATCCTTCGGGCTCTCGGTGAACCAGCGCAACAGCCAGAACCCCCGAACGGTCTTCGTTTCATAGATCAGTGAGCACGCGAAGATGGGGATGGTGAGTTTGTCGGCATCGGTTTGACGGTGCGTGGACAGCGCGCCGTAGACGACCAGCTCACCGTGCGGTGCCAGCGCCCGCGACACGTCCGCACCCACCTGACCGCTGACACAGTCGATCGCCTTGAACACACCGTCGTCGCCAGCTATCTCGGCCACCCGTGCGCGCAGGTCCTCATCCTCCGTGCAGATCACCGCGGTGCCCCCCAGCGCCAAGATGTCCTCGACAGCGGATCGACGGCGGACCACGTTGAGGGTCTTGAAGCCGACGTGCACCCCGATCTGGATGACCGACTGGCCCACGGTGGAACCGGCCGCAGTCTGCAGGAGCCATTCACCGGGTCGAACATCGAGTTCATCACCGGTCAAGATCACCGCGGTGAGCGGATTGCTGAGCAGCTGGGCGGCCGTGGAGTCGCTCATGCCGACGGGAACAGGCAAGATCCGCTCGGCATCGGCAACGACATACTCCTGCCAGGTGCCCCTGACTCCGACGGTGATGACGCGTTGCCCGACGGTCAAAGCGTCTGTGCCGCTACCGAGTTCATCGATCACACCGACGGATTCGATTCCGGGGACGGTCGGGAACTCCGGGGTGAATCCGTATCTCCCGCGAATGGTATGCAGATCGCTGGCATGCACGGGTACCGCTGTCACCCGGATCCGGAGCTGGCCGGGACCGGGCTCCGGAATCGGGCGGGTCTGCAGCTGCAGGACCTCGGACGGTTCGCCCAACGTGTCGGCGACGACAGACCGCATGGTGCTCATCTTCCTGACGCTCCTTCGGTCGGATCCAGCTCTCACGGCGGTTTCGGTGTGCATGATGTCGGCGCCGCCCCTTGAGGCCGAGACTCGGATCGGCGCAGCCCCATTTCAGCCCTACTAGCTCTAAATGCTGCACCACGGCGTTTCTGGGGTCTAGAGCTCAGTCGAGATCTGCCGGCGGAAGGTCCGCGAACAGACGCAAAATCCCCTGAAATGGACGCATTCAGGGGATTTTGCGTCTGCTCGCGCTAGATCGTTGGCTGCGAGGGTTCGGTGCAGCGCATTCAACGCGGCAACGCGGGGACGGCTACCCAACCGAGGTCACCTGGGCCGCTCACGACCCCGTAGACGTGTTCCCTGGTGGGGTCGGCCCGCGAGGGCGAGCGACGGTTCGGCACACGTCAATGGGTGTATGCGTCGTTCTGCCTATTTGCGGCGGCTTCTGGTGGGGTTCAGCGCAGCTTTGTCATCTTCCAGAGTGGCGTTGCGCTCGCCGAGGAGCTCGTTGCGATCTTCCAGCTCAAGGATGCGGGCGACGCCGGCAAGGTTGACCCCGGCGGCCACGAGCTCACTGATGCGCTGCAAGCGCACGAGGTCGTCGGCGCTGTAGCGGCGGGTGCCGCCCTTGCTGCGAGTCGGGGTCAGTAAGCCTTGACGCTCGTACAGACGAAGCGATTGTTCGTTGATGCCGGACAGCTCGGCCGCCACCGAGATGCCGTACACGCCGCGATCGGAACCCGGCGGGCTCCCCGGCTTGTGGTCGTCGTCGCTCATCGTTGCGATTGGCCTTTCCCTGCTCCAGAGCTCATCAGCCCTGAAGGACGAAAAAATATGGCAACTCAAGAAAAACATATGGTTGGACTGTTGCACAAGAGTAGCAGCAGTGCTATACAACAATCTGTCGCACAACACATAGATTATCGTGGTCCGCGACGCAGATTGTCCCTAATGGTTGACAGCGGTAATCGTGAGGAGATGAGGCACCGTGGTCCACTGCTCGTCCCGACCAAGAACTCCAGCCGACTGCCCCCAAACCAAGCAGCCTGACACCCGAGTTGAGGTCGAGGCCACGACTACGAGCCCCGCACACCACGCTTCGGAAAGCAGGTGGGGCATGACAGATGTGGGACCGACCGTCGACGGACTCTCGCGCCACGACATCCATGTGCGACTTGCTGCGCTGATCCGCGATGTTCACGACCGCCCCTCAACCGAGATTGCAGGGACGCTCGAAGAACTCACCGCCAGCGCGGCCCAGTACGTGCCCGGGGCGCAGTACGCGGGTATCACCGTCACTGACGGCCACGGTCACATCGACACCCCGAGCGCGATCGGACGATATCCCGGACTACTAGATGTGATCCAGGAACGTCACCACGAAGGGCCAAGCCTGCAAGCGCTCCGACAGCACCGCACCGTGCGCGTCGACGACCTCGACACTGACACCCGCTGGCCGAAATACCAGTGCGATGCGCTGGCCCAGACCCCGATCCGCTCCGTTTTGTCCTACGTGCTGTCGGCCAACCACCGCGCCCTCGGCGTGCTCAACTTCTACGCCGAACACCCCCACGCATTCGACACCGAGTCAGAACTCCTGGGATTCGTCTACACCACCCACGCCGCGCTGGCCTGGAACGCGCTTCGCCGCGACGTCCAGTTCCGCGACGCCCTAGCCTCACGCGATGTCATCGGCCAAGCCAAGGGCATGCTGATGGAGCGCCACCAAATCACCGCCGAGGAAGCCTTCAACTGGCTACGGCAGCTCTCCCAGAATTCCAATACCCCGGTCGCTGAACTCGCTCGCAAGATCGCCGCCAACGCTGAACGACCCTGACCTTTCTGCGTCCAAGCCCTGGAAAAGGCGCCGGGAAGGGCACTCATCCCGGCGGACTGGGCGCGCGACGGTCCCGTACCGCAGACGTACCGGGTACGTACCGTAGCCGTGCCGCCAAGCGCATCAAAGTTGCAGGCCGCGTTGCAATCTGGGTTAGCTGACGGCCGATCGCGAGTAGATCGCTCATTCCCGCTCCTAGGCGCGGTCAAAACGCCTACGCAGCCTCCGGTCACCAATGTCTCTGCGGCACCGGCCATGTGGCCCATCACTGACGCGGCGGCAGCATCGGTGTCACCCGACTCGATGGCGTCCACGATCTCGAGGTGACGCTTTGCGTCCATGTTCTTGATGGCCCGGTCGACACCGGCGAACATGATCGACATCCGGATGCTGCCTTCCAATGAGGTCCACTGGTGGAGCAACGTCTCGTTGCCAGTGAGCTGGCACATCGTGCGGTGAAAACTTAGGTCGGCCTCGATGCGGTCCTCGAGATCGGATGCCGCCCAGCGGTCCATGTCCTCAACGGCGCGACGCAACGTGACGGCTGCCTCTGCGCGGTCGGGCGCCGACGCCAACTCACGTGCGGCCAACGACTCCAGAGCCGCCCGCACGTTGAAGATGTCGCGGATCTCCTTGGAGTCGAGGTGACGCACCGAGAGCCGGCCTCGCGCACCGGCCGAGATCAGCCCCTCCTGCTGGAGTTGGCGCATGGCCTCCCGCAGGGTGCCGCGACTGATCTGCAGCGCATCGGACAATTCCGTCTCGACGAGGTGCGTGCCCGGCTTGAGTTGGCCGGTGGTGATCGCTCGGCGCAGCGCAGACAGTGCCTGCTCACGCAGGCTGGTCTTCTCCAGACGGAGCAACGAGGGATTCTCCACCGACACGGCCGCCTCCCGGATTGTCAACACTTGGCTGTTGACAGTGATGCTACAGCCGATCGAGCACGGTGGTGACGATCCGCCGGGTCGACAGGCGCCCGCGCGCGCGACACGGCAGCCGTCCGCCGACGCCGGCGGGATCGACAGCAACGATGCGGGCCGGTCGCGTTCGACGGATGCACCATGCCGGGCGCCGAGCGACCACTGTTCACCGTCGAGCCCGGAACCATGGATCTCGGTCTTGGCATCCACGGCGAGCCCGGTGTGTCGAGCCATTCGATGCCCACCGCCGCCGACCTGGCCACCCTGCTGGTATCCGGTGTTCTGGCCGAGACGCCAGATGTGACGACGGGCCGGATCGCGGTGATCCTGAACGGGCTCGGCCGCACCAAGTACGAGGAACTGTTCGTCGTGTGGAAGACGGTCGCAGCGCTGCTCGGCCGACGCGGGGTACGTCGTCGTGCAGCCCGAGGTCGGAGAGCTGGTCACCAGCCTCGACATGGCCGGCTGCTCTCTGACAGTGATGTGGCTCGACGACGAACTGGAACGGCTGTGGTGCTCACCAGCGGACACGCCTGCCTATCGCAAGGGCCGGATCACGGCTTCCGACAGCGTTATTCGACTCCACGCCGAGACCCAAGCGGACGAGCTCGCGGTCGCCGCGGCGGACGCCACCTCGGTGCACGGCGGAACTCTGGTCGCCGAGGCACTGGCGATGATCGCCGCGCGAATGGTCGACGTCGAGGGCGAACTCGGCCGCATCGATGCCGTCGCCGGTGACGGTGACCACGGCCGCGGCATGGTGAAGGGCACGACGGCCGCCACCGGCGCCGCGGATGCCGTGTCGCGGCGCGGGGGCGGCACCGAGTCGGTACTGACGGCCGCTGGTGAAGCCTGGGCGGCCAAGGCCGGCGGGACCTCCGGCGTGCTGTGGGGCGCCGCGCTTTCGGCCGCTGGACGCCGGCTCGGTGACTGGTCGACCCCTGGCGACCGTGACGTCGCCGACGCACTCCGAGTCGGGTACGACGCTTTGGTCAGCCTCGGCGGTGCGCAGCGCGGAGACAAGACGATGCTCGACGCGCTTGGGCCGTTCGTGGAATCCATCGAGTCGGCGGTCGCCGACGGAAGTGACTGGCGCTCAGCGTGGTTGGCGTCAGCCGAGCTTGCGCAGAAGGCAGCCGCCGAGACCGCCGACCTACGTCCCCGCATCGGTCGGGCCCGCCCACTGGCCGAGCGCAGTGTCGGCACACCCGACGCGGGCGCCATTTCCCTGGCGATGTGCATCCATGCCGTCGCTGACCTGATCGAGGAGCACCGATGAGTCTTCGCATCGTGATCGGCTGTGACGACGCCGGCCTGCAGTACAAGGACATTCTGGTCCACGACCTCGAGGGCGACGAACGCGTCACGTCTGTGGTCGACGTCGGGGTCGGACCCGACGAGCACACCGCCTATCCCCACGTGGCCGTCGCCGCCGCGCGCATGGTCGCCGGAGGGAGGCCGATCGTGCACTCCTGATCTGCGGCACCGGACTCGGCGTCGCCATCAGCGCCAACAAGGTGCCTGGAGTACGTGCGGTCACCGCACACGACAGCTTCTCCGTCGAACGCGCCGTGCTCTCCAACGACGCCCAGGTACTGTGCTTCGGGCAACGGGTCATCGGAATCGAACTGGCCCGGCGGCTGGTGCGCGAGTGGTTGGGCTATCACTTCGATCCGGCGTCGGCATCCGCAGCCAAAGTCGCCGCCATCGGCGGATACGAGCCGCAGAGCGTTTGACCAACGTCACCTAGTCGGCAGTCGAGACGGTGGCGAAAGGCCGTACACGACACGGTGTTTGACCGCGGCCAAAAGTTTCGTGCTCCTAGGGCTTGCATTCGCCGGAGATCCGTCCTTCCAGGCCGTGATCGCTCGCTATTTTCGCCTGAGCGGCAGCCCTGGTACGGCCGCCAACACCAGGCGGCGCGTGCTCGACGTGGATGTGCGTCCCTTGCTGACGCTGAACTCAGCGGCGTCGCCTGGCCACATGGCGGCTATGGCTATCCCGCCCAATCTCGGGGCGCCATGACGCGGACCTCGTGTCAGTGGTCGAAAGCGACCTCGTAGTACTCACGTCTGTGCCAGAGTCGCGACCTAGTTTCCCACCACGACCCGAACGGACGGATCCCCAATGGACACAGGACTTGCCGAAAAGACGGTAGTGGTTACCGGGGCGAACGCGAACATCGGTCGGGCGATCTGTCTCGGGTTCGCCGCCGAGAACGCCAAACTCGTCGTGGTGGGTCGTGACACTGCCCAAGGTGAACGCGTGTGTCGTCAAACACTTGAGCACGGAGCCAAGGACGCGCTCTGGGCGAGATGCGATGTCACGGACAGACCCCAGGTTGACACCATGGTGCAGAAAGCCCGAGACCGATTCGGAGCGATCGACGTGCTAATCAATTGCGTCGGAGGCAACGTCGGCCTCGATGCTTTCGCCGAATCGGATCCCGCAACCTGGCAACAAGACATCGACCTCAACATCACTAGCACATTCAACTGCACCCAAGCCGTTCTACCCGGCATGATCAACCGCGAGCGGGGGCGGATCATCAACATCGGTTCAACGTCCGGGATCGTCGGCGACCCGCTTCTCGCTGTCTACTCTGCGATGAAGGGCGCCGTGCACACCTTCACCAAGGTCTTAGCCAAGGAAGTCGGACCTCATGGAATCACCGTGAACGCCATAGCGCCTTACGGCACTCTGCCGACCGGCGACGGCGACATCAGCACAGGCAGTCGATGGCATCCCAACGGCGTCTTCGCACGGCTAATGGCCACGAGAGCAGACGAGATGTCGTCCATGGCGCGACGCACAGTGCTTGAGCGCCAATATGCCTACCCCAGTGAGATCGCAGCCGCCGCTGTCTATCTAGCATCCGATGCGGCGGCGTTCATCACCGGCCAAATTCTCGCGATCGACGGAGGAACACAGATCGCATAGGGTGATTTGCTCGTCCTTAAAGTCGCCGATAACCACCCGAGCTTCGAACAGGTTGTTCCAATGGTTGCGGTTCAGACACTCCCTCCGTAGGCGATTGTCGAACGATTCGATGTAGCCGTTGTTCCATGGCGTGCCTGGGCAGAATGTAGGACAAGCCGGCCTTGCACCGTAAAACGGTTGCAGCGCTTGGGAAATTGACTCTAGACCATTGTCAATCCGGCTGTGCCGTCGGCGGGCCGCCGGCGGCAGCGAACACCTACTCGGGGTAGAGGGGATTCGGAGCGGGCGGTGTCGGAGAGGTTGGTGACGTGAAGAAGTTGCGGCGGAGTGGGCATGGAGCTTGATGATGCGTAGTAGGCGCGGAATTGAATGCGATGCCCGCGTCACCAGGTTGACAGGCACTCGGGCTATCTGTAATCGGCGAAAGTCATTTTTGCCCAGCAGTTCTCAACACAGCAAGTGTCAGGAAGCAGTCCTCAGTCGACTTCGACGACCGGACGCCGGAGCGTAGCCGGCCGACCTGCGGGCACGACTAAGAGCCGACGCCGAGCAGATCGTCTCTCGTCATCCGCAGCCGCGGTGGGCGCTGCTGCCACTGCTTCATTTGGTTCAAGCCGAGGACTCCTGACTACGCGCCTGTGGAATGGTCAATTGGGAGTTCTTCGACAATCAAAGCCCCCGACTTTGCACGCGCTCTCGCCGATGCGCTGCGCGCGGGCCAACCCGTCAGCCCTACGCGCGGGCAAGGACCGTTGTGCAACTTCCGCCAGACCGAGCGCATTCTGGCCGGCTTCCCTGACCACCGTCCCGACGATGGCCAAGGCAGCAAAGGCGATGCGGGCGGCCCTGCAACCGAGCGCCCAGCGTTATGCTTTCGCCATCGCAAAGGGGACAGGAGCCGCCCATGACGGGACGTCATCCGCATGCGGTCGACCTGCGAGTGCAACAGGTTGCGCCGGACTCCCAGCGGACTTTGCGGTTGGGCACTCTGCTGCAGTTTGCGTTGCGCGCGGTACTGGCCGTTTTCGTCGTCGTGACACTGTTGTGTGAGCCGCCGAACCGCTACCTATGGATCTGCGTGGCTGTCTTGGCGGTCTACGTGGTCGTGATCGGATGCTGGAGCGCGTGGGCGCTGGGGACTGCGGCGCGCGCCGTGTTACCCACCAGAACGCCGGTGACGCTGCTAGTGCTCGCCGCCGACGTCGCGCTGGTATCGATCCTGTCGGTTCTGAGCGGCATCACTTCGCCGGATGACTGGACAGCGGACGTCATGAGGAATGGTTTCTTCCTGATCCCTTTGATCGCGGCGGCGCAGTTGAATCCCATCATCAGCGGGGCCGTGGCAGTGCCGACCTTATTCGCATTCATTGCCACGTGCTGGATCACCAGATCGTCCAATCAGGAGCCGTGGGCGTCGATTCTGTTGAGCACGACCGTATTGGCAGCACTCGCCGGCGGCTCGGTCGCCTTGTCGCTCATCCAGCGGTCCAAAGTAGAAGTGATCGCAGACTTGGCGCGGCAACGAACCCAGTTGTTGGAGGAGTTGCTGAGACTCGAAAAGCGTGAGCGGCAGGCAATTTCTGAACGTCTGCACGACGGTGCCCTTCAGTACGTCCTGGTCGCGCGCCAAGATATGGAGGACGTGCGGGACGGCTTGAAGGATGCCGCGGACCGGGTGGAATCGGCGCTCATCGAGTGCTCGGGCCTGCTGCGCGATGTGGTCCGCGAACTGCATCCGGACGTGCTCGCGCGGCTGGGACTGAAATCGGCGATCTCCGGCCTCACCGAGAGTCTCAGTTCGCGTAGCGAGCTTTCGGTCGATCTCGCCGCACCTACGTGGCCTGATGGCCTGCGTACCGAGGCAGATTACGTGCTGTACAGCGCAGCGCGTGAGGCGTTGACGAACGTCATCAAGCATGCACGGGCCCACCACATTTGGATTGAGTTGGAACACCACGAAGAGCTGGCCTCATTGCGTATTTCCGACGACGGGGTGGGCATCTCAGAGGCGACGATCGCGCGGAAGGCCGAAGAAGGGCATATCGGACTGGCATCGATTCGCGCCAAGGTACTCGCGTCCGGGGGACAGTTCGACGTGCGCTCGACATCTCCCGGAACTGAAGTCACCGTGTCCATACCGCTGCGGCCGGCGCATCGCCAAGCTGTGGGTGGCTCGATCGTCAGTGGGAGGCGTGTCGACCAGCTCAACCAGGCCGTGTGAAGATCACCCGCGCCTCCGACCGTCGTGCGCGCGCAGGTTGTTATGTCCGCGAGCGTCGCGCGGCCGGCATTCTTCGTCCCGCATATTGACGGAGAATCTGCACAGACGGTCGCCGCGTTCGCACGTCCATGTGCCGACCGCTCGTATCAGTTATTTGGGCAGGAAATGTCGACGTAGACGGTGGTGAATTGTGTCGAGTCAATCCGGCCTGGCGAGTCGCCGTGGGTAGCGGTAACCGCGCACTGCGACAGCGGGGCGGTTGCCGACCCATTGAGCTGCACGTTGTAGCCCTGGGCTTGCAAGCTGCTGACGGTGTCTGCGGCCGATGAGCCGGTCGACACTGCTGCAGCCGCACCGGCCAACCCCAGAGCTGTTGCTGCCAGGGCACCGAAGATGGAGGTGGTGATGGTGAATTTCTTCATGTCGTTAATCCTTTGTCGGGACTGATATTTCCAGTGGTGGAGTGCGAGGCCGTCTCTGCACTTGCGGGCGGATCTCTTTCCCGGTCCGAGCCGGTGAGTACTCAGGGCGGGATCGAAGGATCGTTCCGCCCTGAGTGCGTGCTCCGAGTCAACCGTCAGCGGTGTCCGCCGTGATGAAACAGCAGAGCGCCCTCACCGCCGTACCCGAAGAATGGATACTGCTGCTGAGCGGCGTACTGCGCCGCGTAATCCGGCTCGGTATTGATCTGCACGTTGCCAGGCGTCTGGCATTGCGTCGCATTGCCCGTATACGTGCAGGCCGGTTGCGCGGCCGCGACGGTGCTTGCGTTGGCAAGTGCGGAGAAGCCCAAAGCGGCACCGCCGATGATGCCAGCGGCAGCGACGGGGGCCGCAACGAAGCGGATGAGGCTATGTGACATGGTTGCGTTCATTTCGAGTTTCCTTTGCGAGTGGGTGTTCGGTTTGCCTGCCGTGTTTTGCGGCGCACCACAAGAATTGCGCGGCGGTCCCTTGGCGTCAGTCCGCCGAACGGCCGGTAAGGATGATGAAATGCGTGTCCGCCAAATGGCGGACAACGGCCTAGTACTCCCCATCCTGGTCGTCGAACTCAACGCCGTCGCGATCTCGGTGCGGGACTCGAACTGCCGCAACAGTTCTCGCACCGCCAGGGGTGAGGCCAGTTTGGGCCAAAGCCTGCGGGTGCAGGTCGGTGACGGTCGAGCGCAGTCCGGTCGCGGTTTCCCTGCAACGCCGCGTTTACCATGTCGAGCGCGGGGTCGGGATTGCGTTCGCGTGCCTCATCGAGTTCCAGTCGCGCGGCCGGCAGGGTCTGCAGCGGGCCGTCATGCAGGTGCTCGGCAACTTCGCGTTTGTGACCCTCGACGGATTGCATTGCCTCCGAGACCAGTTGACGTCACATCTCCTGTTGTGCCTTCAGCCGCGCGAACCGACGTGCAAGTACGTGACACAGCCCGGTGACCCCGTCGGCGAACCAGAGTAGGAGCGACGACGGCCGTCGACGCCCAATCCCCCACCGGGGCACCGGCCCCTTCGGCAGCGACGTAGTCCACGAAATGTTGGACGGCGCGCGCCGCGCTACTCCAGGAGCTTGCGGCGCATCGCCTCGGCGACGGCGGCCGCCCGGTCCCCGACACCGAGTTTCTCGTAGAGCCGCTGGACGTGGGTCTTGACGGTCGACGGCGCCAGGTAGAGCTCCTTGGCGATCGCGGGAATGCTGCTGCCCTCGGCGATCAGCTTCAGCACCTCCCGCTCGCGCGGGCTGAGCACCGGGCCTTGCGGTTCGGCTCGTTTGCGGATCTCCCCCACCAGGCCGGCGGCGAGGCTTGGCGCCACGACGTCGCGGCCCTTCGCGCAGTCCAGCACCGCGTTGATCAGTTCGCTTCTGGTCGACTCCTTCGGCAGGAAGCCCGCCGCGCCCTCCTGCAGCGCGCGGAACACGATCGCCGACTCGTCGTGCGCCGACAGCAATAGCACCCGGGTCGGCAGCTCGTCGCGTTGCACAGCGGCCGCCACCTCGGCGCCGTCCATGCCCGGCATGCGGTAGTCCAGCAGAGCCACGTGCGGCGAATGCGTCCTGATAGCTTCGAGGGCCGACACCCCGTCGTCGGCTTCGGCAACCACTTCGATGGACCCACTCGAGCTGAGCGCCCGGACGACCCCGTCGCGAAACAGTGGGTGGTCGTCACCCACCACCACACGCACCTTTTCGCTGGTCATGAAGCCAGCGTCGCACAGCACCGGAGGGTTCTTCCCCCGATTGGGGGACACGTGATTCATCCATGTCGACGGCTGATCGCCGGACATACAAACCTTCCGCGGGGCGGCAGTCTTGAGTCATCACCGGAACACACCGGCGAAAGACACCAACAGTCAACGGACACAGGAGAACTCAAATGAACACCACTCGCTTCGCCCGCTACTTCGCCCTGCCGATCGTCTCGGCCGGAATCATCGGCGGCGCCGCCCTCGGCCTGGCCGGCACGGCCAACGCTGCCGACAACGCCGACGTGCGCGGGCCGGACGTCGTCGCGACGCCCAACGTCAGGGCACACCCGGCCCCCGAAGTCTTGCCGGGCGCCTTCTGGCACCGCGGGATCTACCAAGTCGATGTCCTGCAGCCGGGCTACATCCGCTAACCGGTCAACCACTGAGGCCCTCCCCGAGGAATTGGGGAGGGCCTCCGTGCGTTGGGGCACCGTGCGAATCGGCGTGGTTTACCCCGAGACCACCTGCGGACGATTACCGGACGGCGCCGCGTGACGCGATCGGTTCGTGCGACCGGTCGATGACCCAACCGGATGCCCAATGAAGCTCGCCAGTGACCACCCAGAGCATCGTGGCGTCAATTGTCACGGGCGGGACCGTGGGCGGGAGGACCCTCACCAGCTTCTTGACCCGGCAGGGTGCCAGGGCGCGGCATCACCGGGATTGCGCTCGACGACGACGGCGAGGTCGTGGAGTACCGGCCGCACGGCACGTCGACGGTTCTGCCGGGGCCGACTGTGGAACCCATTCTCACTCGTGTTGGCGAGAACGGGGCGATGGCTGGACCATAGCCACGTCCAAGGAGCCTGCGTTCGCACTGGAGGCCGACTGATCTGCAACTCCAGCTACTTGGCGAGTTCTCACCCGTTGAACGCAACTCACGTCCGATTGCAGACCACGCCTTCGGCCCCTGCCATCTGGGCCAGCCGATTAGGCTGGGGTGACCGGTAGGTGCAGCGTTGACCCCGCTCGCCTGGTTCACGATCTGCTCGGAGGAGACTTATGCGTTGGCGGCTGCCGAATCGGGCGATAACGGGATTGGCAATTGTCGGTGCGGCGCTGCTCGTAAACGGTTGCGAGGCACAGGTCTGGGGTGCGCCACCGACCGCGGAGAGCACCCCGCAGGCAACAGTCGCCGCTCCGCAGGCCTCGCTTCCTGTGCTGCCCGCAGCCCCACCCGCGCAGTCGGCGGGGCCACTCGACGGACTCGACGCCCGCGTCCGTCAAGCCACCGCCGACGCGGCCAAGTCTGGAGCCCGCATCGAGACCGTTGTGCTGGACCGCAACACCGGCCAGATGGTCTCCAACGGGACCAACACCCCCTTCCCGCTCGCGTCCGTGGTGAAGCTGTTCATCGCCGACGACCTACTGCTGCAGGAGTCGGAGGGCAAGACGCAACTATCCGCTGCCGACCACAAGTCACTCGACATCATGCTGCGCTCCTCCGATGACAGTGCGGCCCAGAACTTCTGGAACCGCAGCGGTCAAAACGCCATCATCGCGCGCGTCGTGGCTCGGTACGGGTTGACTGGCACAACGGCGCCCTACAACGGACATTGGGACGTCACGCAGAGCACCCCAAGCGATCTCGTCCGCTACTACGACATGCTGTTGGACGGCACCGGTGGGCTGCCACCCCAACAGGCGAACGTCATCATCAGCAACCTCGCGCAATCCACACCGACAGGAACCGACGGGTACCCGCAGCGGTTCGGCATCCCCGAGGGGCTCTATGCCGAGCCGGTTGCGGTCAAGCAGGGCTGGTTCTGCTGCTGGAACGGCGCCAACCAGTTGCACGTGTCCACCGGCACGATCGGACCCCAACGCCGCTACGTGATGGCGATCAGCTCCCTAGAGCCCGACGACGCCGCCGCCGCCCGCGAGACCGTCACTCGGGCCGTTAGGACGATGTTCCCGGGCGGCAAGATCTAAACGCCGATGGATCCAAACAGGGGGATTCCGTAAGAGGGATCACAGTCCGGACTGCAATTCTGAATCGCACTGGAAATGTTGGAGGCTCCTGACCTTGGAAACGAGGATGGAGTCATGCCGAAGGAACAGTCGCCTGGGAAGCCGGGTAATGTCGCTCGCGCGACGTCGTCCAGCGTGCGCTGTTACGAGCGCGGGGCTCCGGCTCCGTTCTAACCTGCCGGGGCGTCTGCTGGCAACGGAACACGAGTGACCCTCGGCCTAGCATGGCGGCTATGGCTACATGCTCGTGGAGTGGGTCTGATGGCTAGATACTGGCCACTGGGCACCGGTCGGATCGTCACCAGTCCTTTCGGTCCCCGTGGTACTGGATTCCATGCGGGTACCGATTTCGGATTTCCCGGCGGGTCAGCCAATAAGCCGGTCTACGCCTGCGCCGGCGGCACCGTCATCTACGCGGGCGCCGCACAGGGCTACGGCGGGCCGGACCCCGCCGGCTGGCTTGTCATCGACCATCCCGCCGGGGCGGGCGGCGGTTGCACCGAATACGGCCACATCATCCGGGAGGTTGCCCGTGGCGCCCGCGTCACGGCTGGACAACGTATTGCCCGCATCAATCCCGACCCGGCCACCAACGGTGGCGTCGCACCGCACCTGCACCTGTCGGTGATGCCGCGCGAGTACAACCCGAAAGCCAAGATCGACCCGATGCCGTGGCTGGCCGGCGCACTGGAACCACCGGCCGCCGCGACGATCTTCGGCCCCGACATCAGCAACAACAACCGCGTGGTGGACCTCGACCGCGTCAAGGCCGAGGGATTCGAGTTCGTGTGGGCGAAAGTCAGTGAGGGCACCAGCTTCCGGGACACCTACTGGCCACGCACCCGCGACTGGGCGCGCAGAATCGGCCTGATCCTGGCCGGATACCACTACATCCGCACGAGCGACCCGAACCGGCAGGCCGACCTGTTCGTCGACCAGCTCGGCGACAGGTCCATCCCGGCCATGCTCGACTTCGAGGAGGGGAGCGGCGGCATCGACAACTTCTGGGCGGTGCTGCGCGCCATCGAGGCCCGTGGCGTGCACGTGGCGCTGTCCTACATCCCACGGTGGTACTGGGATCGCATCGGCAGGCCCGATTTGTCGCGGGTGCCCGGCTTGATCCAGTCGAGCTATGTCAACGGCACCGGGTTCGCGTCGGTGCTCTACCCGGGTGACGACTCGATCAGGTGGGCAGCGTACGGCGGACGCCAGCCCGACGTTCTGCAGTTCACCGATCGGGCGCTGATCGCTGGAAAGAGATTGGATGCCAACGCGTTTCGGGGTTCACCCGACCAACTCCGGACACTGCTCGAACCCACACCCGAAGGAGACGAAGGGGAAATTGCCCGGAACTTGTGAACCGGGCGATGGAGCTGCTGGAGAACATCGCGGGCGTCTACCGCGTATCCAAGAGTCCTTTGCGCCATCTTGGCGAAGGTCCGGTGAACACCTGCGCCGGATTCGCCTGGACTGGAGACGGTTCGCCTGGACTAGAGACGGTTTGACGCATACTCAGTTCGTCAAGCAGATGGCCGAAGAAGGCCACACCCCGTCGATCGCACTGCTCATGGAAGTCGCCTCCGCGCTCGACGGCCCGCCTACCCCGATCGCCAGGAGGACGCCAAGCTGGCGCAGGTGCTGCTGGCCGAAGTGTCGAAAACCAAGCGGGCCGCCGCGACGAAAGACATCGCCGCGTGGCTGGAACCGAAGCGGGACAACAGAACAGCTCATGATGTCACTGCTGAAGAGGTCAAAGCCGAGATGTTCGGCGACAACCCACCCGCCGGTCACCACGATGGTGGTGGCCGCTACTCGCCAAGCTTGAGCGCCACCCGCTCCCGCTGGCCCGACTTGACTACACCCGTGTCGATGATGCTGGACAGATCACCAGTCAGATCGCTGCGCCGACTCCAGGTGCGCGGCCTGTTGGCCATGGCCGGGCCATCCGTTTCCCAGGTGCCCATCGCCTTGCGAAGCCACGTGATCGCAGTGTCGTACTGATAGTGGCTTCGGCCGCTGCCTGAGCCGCCGCGCCGCGGCGGCCGGGCCTCACACAGGAGGTGCGCCCGGTGTTCGTTCCGGTAGCGGGATCAGCTACGCCAATCCGCGCATGGAAACTCCGAGTGCCGTTTCCAGCCCGCTGCCGGTGCTGCAAACAGTACGTCGACGGCGCACTGCAGAAGCTGTTGCGCTTCGCGGTACCCGCGTCGGTCCGGCCGCGGCGCCGTAAACCGCCAGCCATGCCCAGATAGGGACGACGAAGCGATTGGAACGGCCAGGGACGTCCTGGCGGTCGTCGTTGTGGCACTCGGCACCGGCGTCGCTACTGGGTCGCCGATCGCCAGGAGGCTGGAGGCCCGCCACCGCGCGCATGCCCGCGTCGAAGACCGCATCCGCCACGCCAAAGACAATGGCCTGGGCCGCTTCCCGTCACGTGAGTTCGCCATCAACACCGCCTGGCTGAGCGCCGTGGCGATCGCCGCCGACCTGGTGGCCTGGCTACGCCTGCTCGCGTTGACCGGGCCGCTGGCCACCGCCGAACCCAAGGCCCTGCGCTATCGACTGCTGCACGTACCGGCCCGACTGACCCGCAGCGCCCGACGCCGAAACCTCCGGTTGCCCGCCAACTGGCCCTGGGTCGATGACCTCCTCGCCGCTTTCGCCCGCATCGCGGCCATCCCGTTGCCGGCCTGACCCACCATCCACCCCGATCCCGAGGAATCCGGAGAACCGCAGCCCGGCAGCGCCAGCCGCCAGATGGCGACTTCGGCCAGAACACATTGAAGGCCGTACGAGACCTCCAGGCCGCGATGGGCCTCGTGGTGGACGGCAAAGTCGGCAACGTCACGTGGAGACGCACCCTGGACTATGTCGTCGCGTAGCCCATCACCTGGGGTCATCGATTGGCGATCGTCCACGCGTCGTGGGCGCAAATTCCCACACTAGGATCGCTCAGTGGAGCTCTCCACACGGCCACCCCGTATGTCCGCTCGCGGTACTGATTCGCCGAACGGCTCGGTGTCCAACTGCCGCTGATCGACGCAGGCGACTGCCCACACGCCCGAGCCGAATCACTCGCCGACATCCTCGTCAACATCGGATTCAACGGCGCCACATCACCACCAAGGCGCTTTAGACTCCCATCCCGAAACGGCCACGCGATCGAGCAACCTCTTCCATCACGACTATGGAATTAAGCATTGTGGGCGTTGGCAGTAACGCTGTGGCGCAGCGGGGAAACGAGTAGACCGTGCGGTATGAGTTTCGACCCGCAATTCGCCCGTGACACAGTCCTGCCCCTGGTGCAGGCCGCCTATCAGGTCTTCCACAACCCCGATGTAGACCCGACCCTGCCGGCTGGTTATCAGAAGACCGCCCTGCTCGAAGCAGACCCGACGCTGCTCGACTCGATTCCAGAACTGTCGCAAAGCGCCCGCTCATTCGTTCAAACGGTCGCCGGCGTCACCACGGTGTTCGGCTTGGTCGGCAAGAACACTGCGACCAAGACAGCATTCGTTGCAATCCGCGGTACCCAAACGCAGACAGAGTGGTTGCAGAACCTCGATTTCGACACGACAGGCTATCGGCCGGTACCCGATTTCGGAGACGTCCACATGGGGTGGATGGGACTCTACGAGACGATGCGGGTCAATCTGGCGGCGAATCTCCCGCCCGCCTGCGCGGGCTGCGACCAATTGATTGTCACCGGACACAGCCTGGGCGCCGCCCTCGCGGTGCTCGCCGCGCCTGACATCGCCAAGAACATATCGGTTGTCCCGGAACCGAAACTGACGACCTTCGGTGGCCCACGCCCCGGACTGCACGACTTCGTGGTGCCGTTCAACCTGCTGATCGACAGCTGCTTCCGGGTGGTCAACCTCTTCGATATCGTCCCGCACCTGCCGTTGGCGTTGCCCGGCCTGCCCTACGAGCATGTGGGCATGCAGATCGGCGTGAATTCGGGTGGTTCCATCGACCAGACCCACCGCCACAGCCTGGACGCCTACCGCGCTGGTCTGACCAGTCTCATCAGCACGCAACCTGCCTGGGCCGCTTGACGATCCCTCAACGGACTCCACCACCATTACCGCGATGCAGGTCGGCACCATCATGTCGAGCACGCCGTCATCACGCCGACGAACTACCTCATGCCTCCCCCTGTGCATCGAAAGTGACGCCATCGTCGGCAATTTCAACGCGCGGCAACAAGTGGGGTGGACATGACGCAATGAACTGCACAAATGATTGGTGGCCAGGGCCCGGATCGAACCGGCGACCTTCCGCTTTTCAGGCGGTTTGGGGCACAAGCGAATTCCGTTTGCACCGGTCAGGCCGCTGCAGACCGGCCGAATTGGACCCCTCAGAGCACCCGTTCTGAAACTTTGGCCGGATATTGGCCGGATGGATTCGACGGCTGATCAAGAACGGGCGGCGAGGAACTGGGCGATCAGGAGCTCGATGCGATCGGTGTCGCGGGCCGGCCGCAACCGGTCACTGCGGCCGAGCGCACCTCGAACGATCGGCCCCACCGCAGCCTGACGGTGCAGATTCGGCGGTTAGTTGAGATGCGTGACGTGAGCAAGCGGGAGCTCAACACCGCGGCTAAGTAGTACGGGCCCAAACCGGCCCAGATTGCAGTGTCGCGTTACTGGGCTCGTCGGACCGAACGCGAGTGACGATTGCCCTCGCGGGACTCGACCCGACGCCCGCAGCGGCCGCCGAGTTGGTCGAACACTCCGCGGCTGTGGTGGTGGAGTTGGCGGGCTCGCCGTTTCACACTGATGCCGGCCTGCACCCGATACGCAATCTGATCGAGCGTCGCTGCAGCATCAGTCGCCTCACAGACCCGGGTGAACGACTGCAGTTAATGACGGCCGAGGTGGCCGCAGCGGGGCTCGATCCGGCGACCGTGGTGCCATTGCTGGCGCCGGTGCTGGCGATCGCCGCCGACGCCGGTTATCAGCCGGTGGCCGCCGAGGGCCAAAAGCTGTACGAGTTGATCGCCGAAGCGGTGCAGACCTACCTGTTGGCCTGCCTGAATGGTGGTACGGGGTTGGTGGTAGCCGAGGATTTGCACTGGTTCGATCCTTCTACCCTCGATGTCCTCGGCAGGCTGCTGGAAGCTGCCAACGGCCGGCTGCTGGTGGTCTTCACCGGACGCCCCGGCGGATGGCTGCCGGCGGATTGCCCGGTCACGGTGTTCGACCTGACACCGTTGAGCGATGGGCAGTCCGATGAGCTGATGATCGCGCTGAATCCGGGACTATCGGCGGATGAGCGGGCGTTGGTCGCCGGACGCTGCGACGGGGTGCCGTTCTACATCGAACAAATCATCGCCGGGCTGACCGAGAGCGGGGTGCCCGAGGCGCTGTATGAGCCGTTGTTCGCCCGGCTGCGCGCGACCGCGAACGTGGTGCCGGTGCTGGAGGCCGCCGCCGTCATCGGCCGCCAGATGGATCGCGGGCTGTTGTGCGCGGTGGTCGACCTGAGCGACGACGAGGTCGATGGCGTCATCGACGAGCTCGAGGACGCATTGGTGCTCGAACCGTGGGGAACCGACAATTGGCGGTTTCGCCATGAGCTGCTGCGTGAGGTCGCGACCGAGTTGGCGCCGCCTAGCGTGCGTACCGGACTGCATGCCAAGGTGGCCGATGCTCTGGTCGGCGATGTGGGCGGTGAGCGGGACTGGCGGTTGGTGGCCGCCCACTATGAGCGCGCCGAGCGATTCGACGCGGCGGCCTCGGCCTACCAGCAGGCCGCGAGCGAGGCAAGGCGCCGCGGCGCGTTGACCGAGGCGCGCACCTACCTGAGCCTTGGCCTCACGCAGCTCGACCGGGCGGCACCCGGTCTGGACCGCGACCGCCGCGAGATGGCGCTGCGGTTGGAGCGGGGATTTCTCGCCGCGGCTGCGGAGGGCTATCAAAGCGGCGCCGCTGCCATCGATTTCGAGCGGTGCCTGCAGCTGGCCGGCACCGACCTGCGCGACGACGAACTGGCGGTAACGTTGGTCGCCCTCGTGGGCTACTACACCACCCGTGCTGACCTGCGCCGAACGGTGTATGTGCTCGAGTCGCTGCGCGCGGGCCTCGAGCAGGGGCGGCAGTGGTTCGGTCCGATGATCGAGGGCTATATCGGGCTGGTGGCTTGGCTGCGCGGCGAGTTCGATGCGGCCCGAACCCATTTCGAGCAGGCGACGGCCGTCCCGGCCGCAGCAGACCAGCACCAGATCGAGGCGGTGTGGTTCAGTCCCAGTGACGCGATCGCGGGGGTGCACATCCACCTGGCCACGATCGGCCTCATGCGCGGCGATCTCACCGGCGCCGAGGCCGAGTTCGCGCACGCGGCACGCCGGGCCAACGAACTCGGCTTCCCCCAGGGCGCGTGGAACCTCGCCTACACGCGCTGCATGGAGGGCTTGGTGTGGATCGAGGCCGGTCAACTCGACCGCGCCGCAGTCCTGTTCGCGGACGTGAGCGAGCTGGCCGAGCGGCACGGCTTCGACGCATGGCGGCTGGCGGGGGCCACCTGGCAGGCTACCGTTAGCGCCCTAGCTGCACTCGGCGCCGACGACCTCGATCCGACCAAGCTGGCGGCCCACATCGCGACCCTGACCACATTCGTCGACACCTGGCGGACGGTCGGGATGAACATCTATCGCACCATCTTCGAAGGCGTGCTCGGGCGGCTGTTGATCGCCGCCGGCCAACCCGAGGCTGCCCGCAACCGCCTGGACAGCGGTTTGCAGCTCGCACAGGACACCGGGATGTGCTTCTACGACGCCGAACTACTATACGGCTACGTGCCCACACCCACACCGACCCCGATGCCCGCCAAGCCGACATCGCCGCCGCCCTCGAACTGGCCCACCGCCAGGGCACGCCCCTCTTCGAACTGCGTGCTGCGCTCGACCTTTTCGAGTTTGGCGGCGAGGCCGCGCGCGCTGCGTTGGCGTGTGTGGTCGATCGGTTCCCCATCGAGAGTGGCTCGCCAGAACTGGCGCGAGCCAAGGCCACCCTCATTAATGGCTGAAACCGAGATATCTCCAGGCACGTTCTAAGGCCGTAGGGCGGAGTTTCGGCCACTCGACCCCAGTGGGACAGAGCAATGAATTTAGCTGTCTCGCAACGACTCTCGAACCAGCCTGACCACTGGAACCCGTCTCAAGCCGTCCCCCGTCAACCCGTCGCCTCCGAACTAGTGTGACACCGCTGAGACAACGTCCGGGTCGAAGCCGTCGGTCGCCTGCCCGTCTAACTGTTTGCTGGAAGTTCTTACCGTCGTGCGAGTGAGCGTAAGAACACCACGCGGGTCAGCGATAAAGTGATTGTGCGCAGAAGCCCTCACGTGCGGGAACCTCTGTGGAGGTAAGCGGACTCGGCCCCTGACCCCACACTGCCAGGAGCAGGCAGACAGCCTGAACATGCTGTTTAGCATGCGATTTGCCCTGTAGTCGACGTAGTTTGGCGTGCAACTGTCGTCAGAGTTGTCGTCAAGACTGTGGTCAACAACGACGCCCTCTTCGCCAAACCAGGCTCGTTGATCAGCTGATGCCTCCAAGGTCTTAGGGGAAATCTCAGATCGGCGACATCGGCAACTGCCGCGAGTGTGAAGTGGCCGCGGTCTGCCGCTATCAGCCCGCCGCGCCGGGTTGTTGCCGCGCATCCACCAGCGTGCCCAGCAGGAACTCGTATTGCAGGGCCATGTTGAATGCGGCCTGCGCCGTGTTGGCGGCTCCGCCGTGGCCGCCCTCGATCCGCTCGTAATAGAGCACCCGGTGCCCTGCGGCCTGCAGCGCTGCGGTCATCTTGCGGGCATGACCCGGCTGCACCCGATCGTCGTTGATGGCCGCGGTAATCAGCACCGGTGGATAGGGGCGGGTAGCCGAAATATTCTGATACGGCGAGTATTTGGCCATGAACTCCCAGTCGCCCGGGTCGTCGGGATCGCCAAACTCTGCCAGCGACGCCCCACCGACACCCATCAGAGGGTAGCGACGCATGTCCAGCACCGGGGCATCGCACACCAGCGCCCCAAACAGCTGCGGGTATTGGGTCAGCATGATGCCGATCAGAAGGCCCCCAGCGCTGCCGCCCCTCGCGCCGAGCTGCTCGGCGGTGGTAATGCCGCGCGCAACGAGATCAGTTGCCACCGCGGCGAAGTCCTCAGCAACCAAGTGCCTACCCGCGCGCATGGTCTGGGTGTGCCAGCCCGGACCGTACTCGCCGCCACCTCGGATGTTCGCCAGCACATAGCTGCCGCCACGGGCCAGCCACAGCCGGCCCACCGCACCCGCGTAGGCGGGGATCAAAGACATTCCGTAGGCGCCGTATCCGGACAGCAGCGTCGGGCCCGGGCCACCCGCGTCGCGATGCCCCACCACGAAATACGGGATCGACGTGCCGTCGGCGGAGGTCGCGAAGTTCTGCGTGACGACAATGTCGTCGGCATCGAACATCGCCGGCGCCGACTTGATCACACCGACCGGCTCTCCTGCGGTCCCTTGCAGCAGGCTTGGCGGCGTGTCGAAACCGTCGGAGTACAGCAGGATTTCGTTACTGAATTCGTCGGCCGCGCTGATTGCGGTGTTGGTGTTGTCCGGCACCCCCGCTACCGGCTGGGCATACCAGCTGCCGGGTGTGACGACTTGCACGCGGCTGGCCACATCGGCGCGTGCGACCATGACCAACCGGTCACGGGTCCACGCGTACTCCCCCAGCGAGGTGTGCGCATCAGGCTCGAAGAGCACCCGCAATTCGGCGGTGCCGGCAAGGAATTGATCGTAGTCCGCGACTAGCAGCGACCCGGCCACGTACCTGGTGCCTGCCCTGAGCCAATCCGTGTTCAGCCAGATCGTCAGCCAATCCCGGTGCACGTTCATTTGGGAGTCGTTGGGGGTGTCGATACGGATGAGTTCGTCGCCGCGCAACTCATAGGCTTCGCTGTTGTGGATATCGATTATCCGGAAGATGGCCGTGCGTTCGAATCCCGGTGTCCGGTCAACTCCCCCACCGACAGTCAGGTCGGTCTTTTCGCCGGCGAAAATCGTCTCGGCCTTCTGCAGCGGCTCGCCGCGGCGCCACCGCTTGACCAGCCGCGGAAGACCCATGTCGGTCAGCGACCCGTCACCGAAATCGGTGCTTACCAGCACCGTGTTCTCATCTTCCCAGGCAACATTGTGCCTGCCCTCGGGCAGGGTGAACCCACCGGCCACGAATTGGCGTGTGGTCATGTCGAATTCGCGCATCACCGCGGCGTCGGAGCCGCCGCGCGAGAGGCTGATCAACGCGCGGGTGTAGTCCGGTTCGATGACGTTGAGGCCGGCCAACACCCAGTTCTCGTCCTCAGCGGCGGCCAGCGCATCCACATCGAGCAGCACGTCCCAGTCCGGAGTGTCGGTGCGGTACTGCTCGAGCGTTGTGCGCCGCCACAGCCCGCGAGGATGCTCGGCGTCGGTCCAGCGGTTGTACAGGTATTTGCCGCGCCGTTTCACGCTCGGAATGCGCGTGTCGGCGTTGCCGATCTCAAGCGCCTCGGCGCGCATCCGCTCGAAACGTCCACCACACAGCTCGGCCAGTGTCGATTCGTTCTGTGCGCGCACCCAGTCCAAGGCAGCCTCACCCCTGACATCCTCCAGCCACAAGCAGGGGTCGGTGCCCACCTGCGGTTCGGGCGAGGGCTCAGCCACGACTGCGAGTATCTCACTGTCAGCGGCCCCGGAACCATTTCGGCACCAAACTGTGGACTACCGCTTAGATTCCGGCCGTCTCGAATGGGTCAATTTCGTTTGGATTCCTGCAGTTCCATGCCGTCGACTTCGCGATCGCGGCTAGCACTCGGCGTGGCACCGTCTTGACGCTGGTGGCCGAGGTCTCCTCCAGGAGGGTCTTCAGGTCGGGCGTGGCGAGCATGGAGGCTTCGTCGACCACGATCACACACCGGCGGTCCAGCGTCAGTTCTTTGGAGGCCAGCAGGTGCAGCGCCTTGGCAACGGTGTAGCCGCGGTCGGCGGCGTCCTCATGCAAGGCCTGATCGACCGCCTTGCCGGTTGGCGCCACGACGATCACCTCCTTGCCGGCGCGCGCGGCCGCGGCGCGCAGCGCGCGCAGCGAGTGCGTCTTGCCAGCACCCGCCGGCGCGCACAGGGGTTGCACCAGCCACGGCGACGTCGCGATCGCCGTGACCGCGCGCGCCTGATCCGCCGAGAGCCCCTCCACGTCGGCGGAGGCTCTTGGAGTCCAGCGCCACCAGCGCGCCGTCGGCGCGGGGTTGGCGGTTGGGCACGATGACGTGGGTGTGCAGGTGCGGATCCCCGCACCGCGACGTTTCGTGCTGATAGGCCATCGCCACCAACCCCGGCAACCGCTGGAGGTCCTTCATCCCGGTGACCGGGTTGTGCACCCAGGTGTACCCGGCATGGGCGTGCAGATAGGCCATCGCCTCAGCGATGGCCTTCTCATGAGCAGTGGCCAGCACCTTCTCCGCCACCCGATCGGTCAACGCCCGCACCAGCGACACGCTCTTGGGGACGGCGAACGTCAGATCGAAACCGTGCACGCCGCCCGTCGAGAAGGCCCGACCGCGCACCCCATTGGGGGCGACGCCGTCGTCGAGCCAGGCCGCCGCCACCGCGGTGTCCACCACGCCGCCGGCCACCGCCGCCCCGTGCAGGCCGGTGCGCGCTGCGACCGCCGCCGTGTCGCCGACGAGCAGCCAGGTCGGCGCGCGGGTGTCCGCCTCGCAGTAGTACTCCCCCAGCCCACCGCCGGCAGCCGCACCATCGGTTGCCGATTGTCGCGCGGCGTGCGCGGTGTCGTTGTAGTAGCCGATGCTCCACCGCGTCAACCGCGAAATCGTCAACACCGTCGGCACTGTCCTGAGGTTGGAGATCCCGTTCAGACAAGCTGCCCCGGTGGATGATTCGGCCGAGTCCCCCACCCGACCACCACCAGTATTGCACCCTGTGCCAATGTGCCGAACGCTTTCTTAGGCAGCTGGTGCTGGGGGCGGATATCCGTAAGGGTAAGGGGTGGAGTGGATTTCGATTGATGCTGCTGAAGGGTCAGATGCGGGGCATTGGGCGGTTGAATAGCGACTGAGCAGTGGGGTGATATTGGAGGATGGACGATCCGCCAGACGGTACCTCGACCCCGAGGGCTCGCAGGTCGGCTGGTCCAACTAGACGCCTTGGACACATCGAAAAGTTACTCCTACCCAGTCACTGTCATTAGTGGCGCCCATCGTCGAACTTGACGCTTGAGACGGTGAGGGCCCGCTTCTGGCGCACCAAGATTGTGCACAAGGGCGTGGGGATAACTGCTTACAGTTGCGATACCCACTCGGTTCGTGGACATCCGACAGCCGTCGATCCCTCCAACACCATTGCGAGCCAACATGACGATCTCCCAAGAAACCGGACGTGAGATGCTCACTGCCGAACAGGTCCATGACATGACCGGCGTGCCGATCTCGACGCTGCACGACTGGGCAGCCAAGCGGGAGCGCGGGATTGACGCCCCGGGCCCTCGCCACCTCCGGCTGAGCAACCGCCATCGCCGTTGGACACGGCGTGACGTCCAACAGTGGATCGAATCGGCCCGGATCTAGCGAGGACGCCTCGAGTCGACCGCCCGGGGTCTCGGTCGACTTGTGGATAGATCTGCCGGCCATCCACAGGTGAGGCGTGTACGCCGCTCGATGTCGGTCGTACTCGCGACACTGAGGAGTTCGATCCATCAGAGGCCGTCGCGGCATCGAACGCGGAGGGACGCCCATGACGATCAGACGACGCGAGTCGAAGGACGGGCCCCGCTTCGACGTCGAGTGGCGACTGCCGAACCGCACCAAGCGATCGAAGACGTTCAAGTCCGAACGCGAGGCGAGAGTGTTCGAGGCGTCGCTGGTCACCAAGTTCGCAGCCGGCGACATCGTCGATCCCCGTGCGGGGCAGATCACGCTGGCGACGGTCTACCGGTCGTGGCTCTCGTCGCGACTCGACCTCAGCCCGAAGGTCCGGCGAGGATATGAGGACAACTGGCGCAACCGGATCGAGCCACGATTCGGCGGATGGCACGTCGCACGCATCGACCACCAGTCGATCCAGGGATGGGTCAACGAGATGGCCGAGTCCGGCCTGAGCCCCCGCACGGTGCGCTGGGTCCATTCCGTACTGAAGATGTCACTGGACTACGCGATCGACGACGGTCTGCTGCCCTCCCGGAATCCCGCTGGACGCACCAAGTTCCCGCCACCGCGGCACACTCGCACACCTACCTGACGACCACGGAGGTCGCCGCGCTCGCGCAGGCGTGCGGCACTCAGGGCGACGTCGTCGCGTTGCTGGCCTACGCCGGTCTTAGGTTCGGCGAGTTGGTCGGCCTTCGCGTCGAGGACGTGGACCTCGCTTCGCGACGGCTGCGCGTCCGGCGCTCCATCACGCAGGTCGGAGGCAAGTTGATCGAAGGTAATCCGAAGTCGGGGGCCGGTCGCCGGTCGGTCCCCATACCGCAGCGAGTGATGCCGCTCCTCGAGCAGCGCGTCCGCGGAAGACTCCCGGGCCAGCCGGGCGTCACCTCACCCAACGGTGCCCTGTTGGGCCTGGAGAACTGGAAGCGCTCCACGCGCTGGCGGCAGGCGATCGTCGAAATCGGGCGGCCCACCTTGCGTGTGCACGACCTGCGGCACACCTACCCGTCACTGGCGCGGCGCGCGGGCGCCGACCTGCGCCTGCTGCAGAAAACGTTAGGCCACGCCTCGATCACGGTGACCGCGCACATCTACGCCGATCTGTACGGCGACGAACTCGACGACGTCGCCTCGGGCATTGGATCGCCTCGACGACACCCGCAAGGACCTTCGGTAAACACCTGGCCGTATCGGCGGATGGTTTGGCCGGATATTGGCCGGATGACTTCCGCGATCGGGTCCTAGGCTCGGTCAAAAAATACCCTCTGAACTGGGGTTTTGTGGGTGGTCCCGGCTGGGATCGAACCAGCGACCTTCCGCGTGTGAGGCGGACGCTCTCCCCCTGAGCTACGAGACCGGGGAGCATCGATACGTGATCGATGGACGTCGAAGATTATCACGGAGCGCGCTCGCTTCGAGAATCACAACGACCGACCAGGCTCCGGTCCCGCCGGTATGGTCACCGCCACGACGGTTCGAGTCGGCCCCGTCATGCTGATCCTTGCCGCGCGTGCGCTGTCGGCGTGCGGCACCACGGACTCCGCCTCCCGGACGTCGACCACCACCACGACCGAGACCACCGAGTCGAGGACGCTGAGTCGATACCCCGACGTGAACAAGGGATTTGTGTCGCCTCGCACGGGTCGACTATTGTTGCCCTTCGCGACGGGCGACGATCTCGCCCGTGGCACGCGGATGTAGCGCAGTTGGTAGCGCATCACCTTGCCAAGGTGAGGGTCGCGGGTTCGAATCCCGTCATCCGCTCGAAGGTGCGGTGGCATCAACCCCATTGGTGGAGTGGCCGAGTGGTGAGGCAACGGCCTGCAAAGCCGTGCACACGGGTTCGATTCCCGTCTCCACCTCCAAGAAGGACCCCCGGCGCGATTAGCTCAGCGGGAGAGCGCTTCCCTGACACGGAAGAGGTCACTGGTTCAATCCCAGTATCGCGCACCACAGTTTGTGCAGTTCAGAGGCACTTTTGAAGCCTCGATGCAGGCACGTGCCAGATACGTGCCAAACGGGGCTTAGTAGGCAACCCGGGTTAGCGATCAGAAACCCGAGGAGTAGCCATGACCACCACAAAACCACCCACCACCGTTGCTCAGTCATCAGCGGACGAGCTTGTCCAGTGCGGCCACTGCGGACGCTACGGCTGGCACACCACCGAGCGGTGCCCCGACGTCGCTCCCCCGGCAGGCGCCACGCCCGACATCTGGGAGGACAACCAGCGAGTCGTCGCGGGCATCAACCGCGGCATCGACGGCCACGATGTTCTGGTCTGGACCGACCACGGTGCAGTACGCCGACGGTTCTCTGCGGGAACCCGCCCAGGTCCACGTCGAACTCGGCCACGACGACGCCATGACATCCGATCAGGCTCGCGCGCTCGCTGCCGAGTTGATCGCCGCTGCCGACGAGATTGATCGGTGGGCCGAGCAACACCGAGGCTAGACAGCCGCTAGACCTCCAAGAGACAGAGAGTCGGCCCGTCATCCTGCTTGGGTGGCGGGCCAACTTGCAGCAGCAGGCGATGAACTGGGCTAGCAGCCTTGTTGCGCGAGCATACGACCTTCGGCGTGTCTATCTGCTCAGCAAGCTCGGGGCTAATAGGATCCGGCCTCATGCGAGTGGCTTTCCGGCGTCTGCTTTCGGTCTTGCTGCTAGCCGTCGGCTTGTTCGGAGGTACCGCAATTACAGCACCGACTGCCGGAGCCTTGGGGTGGGGAGCGATCGCGATCTCAGCGACGACCGGCGGGGTGGGCTACTCGGCGGGCCGCAATTCGGCTATCGAGGCCGAGCAGGCGGCCGTCGGTCTGTGCAAAGCCCGCGACTGCCGGGCAGTCGTGAACTTCACCAAGGCGTGCGGCGCGGTCGCCCAAAGCATTCAAAATACGTCTTGGGGATGGGGCTTGGATCACGACAGCACCGGCGCGCAGAACAAGGCACTAGTCTCGTGCAGTCAACACGGTGCCGGCTGCCACGTCGTCGGCTGGATATGTAGCTGAACGCATCCACCCCTGGTGGCGGGCCGAACTCTGTCGCTGCTCTACTCAAGCCGGGTCGAACCGTGAGTGTTTGGCCGACGCGGGTTCGGGAACACGCAGTGCAGCAGCGGGCGACGAGACGAGGTTGCGTCAAAACTCTGAGGTCAGGCGATGACGAGGACAAACCCTCGCGTTGAGACCACAGCGCCCGCCTCCCATTGCCGCCCCATATGCATCCGGGTCGATGAATTTCTGCCGCGCACAGATGGCGCGGCGATGATGGCGGCGATGGGCTGACGGGTAGGTTCACTGTGATGAGGGCTGAATACGAACGTGCCCTCGGTGAGGGGCGCGCGGCGAAGATCGGCACCCGAAACCCTTACGCCGACGGTGTTCAGTTGGCGATGGCCGCCCTGTGGACCCGCGGCTACAACCGGATGCTCCTCGAACGGTTCTACTCGCGGCCGTCGATGCAGCCCTACCTCGAGGCACGCCGTGTGGGTGAGGCACGGCGATGACGTCGTCGATGGGAACCGGATAGGCGACGCCTGCGTCCTACCTACGTTCGGCCGCGTCGCTCCTCTTGGTGACGTGTGTGTTAGATGTCGTCGACCGTAAACGTAATCAGGTAACGGTCGACCGGTGTGCGAGCCGTGAGATTGCTCTGCAACAAGGACGGCAGGTCGGCCACTACCTTGGCGGCGACGTCGTGAAGTTTGACGTTGAGTTCCTGGGATCGCCACTTGAGGACGCTGAACGCCGCCTCGGCACTGACGTCGTAAACCGCCATCAGCATGCCTTTGGCCTGCTCAATGATGGCCCGGTGGTCGACGATCACCTGCAATACGTCACCGACCTCGTGCTGTAGGTCGGCGTGGAACGCTTCGGTGACGTCTACATAGACCCCACGGGTCGCGATGGTCAGTCCGGAAGCGTCGGTGACGGCATGGCCGGCTACGACGACTCTGCGGGTTTCTCCGGTGGTGGTTCGTATGCGGTGTCGACTGCTGAATGGTGCGGATGACTCTTTGAGCAGTGCTTTCACCTGGGCGCGATCGTCGGGATGCTTGTGGCTCAAGACAAGTTCAGTGGTCGGTTGTACCTCGCCTGGTGCGTAGCCATGCATCTTTGCGACCGTGTCCGACCACGTCCAGGTGTCGGTGTCGTGGCGGTACTCGAAGGTGCCGACGCGCTGGGACGGCCCGCCTACGAGTGCACTATCCAACGCCCCTGGCGCTGGGCCATCGGTGCCGGTGTCGAACTCCGATGTCAACTCTGCGCCGCCGTCCACCCGCCCGCTGTGGTTCGGAGTATGTGACCGCCGCGGTCGGACGACATGCGTCTCATCCCGTCCGGGCTCGTCGCGCTCGACGTGTTCAACCTGCGCCGCCATCCCAGCCGCAGATACTGCTGGGATGGCGGCCGATTCAGGTTTGATCCGGCGAACGGATGGAAGTCAGCTGCCATCACCGGAAAGGCACTTCGGCTGTGTTGCCCACGCCCGACACAACCTCGGGCGCGAGGTCGCCGGTGATGCTGACGGTCATCGTTTCCCCTTCCCGGTTACTCAGAGCGTTCATTGAATGAACTTGACGTGGCAGCGTATAGGGCCATATGGCCCTAAAGAGCACCTTTCGGGCAACGATTTACGTTGCCGTCAGTAAACGGCAGGTCCCGAAGGTGGAGGTCGCGCCATGGGCGACCACCCGCGTTCGGCAACCGGCGACGGTCCAAGCTCCATGATGAACAGGGTGCGAGGTGACCGGTGACGAGAGCACCGAGAATGAGGGCAAGTTCGATCAGGCCAAGTCGAGCATCAAGGACGCCGACGAGAAGGTCAAAGACCCGTCGGCGATCATCTGCCGGATCGTGCGGGTCGTGACAGCGATGTATTCGGCGGCGTCGGCTACGGACGCGTAGCGCCTGGGGGTGGATTGCACGCGGGACTCCCTTGGGAACAGGAACGCCGAGCGACAGGAAGGGCCATCTGGGCCTCTTCTGTGCTCGGCTTCCGTTTCGGGTGAAGTCCCCGCGTGGGGATCATCTGCCGTTCATCTCGGCCTACGCGATGTCGCCATTGCGGCTCATCCTCCGTTGCGGCGGATGTCGCGTAACCCTCGATTAGCTTTCGGGGTTCGATTTTGCGTTTTTGACGGTATCAGATTCCACGCAAGTACACGGTAAGGCGCGACACTCACTGTCCCCCGGCGAGTTTCGATAGTAACGCCGCTATCTCGCGGCCACGGCCCTGCGCGGCGTGCTGATAGCGCATCGCCGCCTGCGGGGTGCTGTGCCCCAGACGGGCCATCAGTTCGGCCAGTGTGGCGCCCGTAGCGGCCGCCAGTACCGCACCAGAGTGCCGCAGATCGTGGAACCGCAGATCCGACCGGCCCGCGGCATCACGCGCCTTGTACCAGTGCCGGTAGAGCGTCGACGGTTGAAGGTGACCGCCGTGGTCAGCGGGAAAGACTAGCGAATCGCGTCTGCTGTCAACGTATTTCGCCAGATGTTGCTCGATGGCGGGGATGATGTGCGGCGGGATGTCCACGTCGCGGATGCCGGCGTCGCTCTTGGGTGTGGTGGTGCTGTAGGCGCCCTTGGTGCGGACGGCGGCGCGACGTATCCGAATCACTTCGTCGCCTAGGTCGATGTCGCCGCGGCGCAGCTCTACCGTCTCCCCGAACCGCAGCGCACACCATGACGCCAGTGTGACCATGAGTTGTAGGCGTTCTGGCATCGCTGTGGTGAGTGTCGCGAGTTCCTCGACCGATGCGGGCCGGATCTTGTGAACACGCTTCGAGCGCCCCGCGCCGACGATCCGGCATGGGTTGGCGTCGATCACTTCGTCGTTGACCGCGCTGGCCATGATGGCGCGTAACAACGAGTAGGCGTGTGATCGCATCGTCGGTTTGTCGGTCAGCGTTTTGGCGTACCAGGCGCGGACGTCCTTGGGCGTGATCGCGATGACCTGACGACTGCCGAACGTGTCGAGTAGGTGGTCGTCGAGAATCGCGCTGTAGTGCTCGCGGGTGCGGGCCTTGATCGGGCGACCGGAGACCTGGCGGTCAGCGAGCCATCCGGCCGCGTAGCTGCCGAAGGTCACGCGCTCGGGAATCTTGACGCTGTTGGCGTTCCACAGTTTGTTGTCGATCGCCCGGCGTTGATCGGTCAGCCATGCCTCGGCGTCGATGCGTGCCGCGAATGTCTTGGGCGCTTTGACGTAGCTTCCATCGGGCGCGGTGAATCGCACCTGGTATCGACCCGAGGGCAGCTTGCGGATGTTGCCGAACGCGCGTTTGTCCGACTTGTCGGTGTCGCGTGCCAAACTACGTGCCAATTCCACACCTCGCTAGCGGGCCGCCAGTATCGCGATGGAATATCGCGATCCGTGCCAGATACGTGCCAAATGAGACTAGCGCATGTTCCGCTTGCTTCCGCTTGGCTCACGCGATACTGTCCGGTGTGTCGCCAGTTCAGAGGCTTTCTGGGCAGGTCAGACGCCAGATCGCAAATACCCGAATTACCTGCTTCAATCCCAGTATCGCGCACCAGTGTTTACGCAGGTCAAATGCTATTTTGGCCGTGCTGCGCAACCATCGTGGAAGATACGTGAAGACCCTGGGCGAGATGGCGGCACACTTGAGCGCCCGAGCAGCTGCGGGTGCACCGCCTGGAACCGTTCGATGGACGCGACCAGTCAACAATGTCATATCGGTGCAACGCTAGAGGTTTAGCCAGCGGCGTCGGCGACAACCCACAACGGCTTCGTGAGCTGGCCAGCGTCGCCTGGGCCACCGCCGACGAGCTCGGCGAGGCTCGCGCCAGGCAGCGGCATCCGGGCAGGGAGTGGGCGGACTGCCTGACGGATTCACGACAATGGAGCCCCCGCCCAGATTGGGCGGGGGCTCTATCATGAGTTTGTCACCCGCACTAGCCGGGGGCGTTTTCCCAACACCCCCTGAATCCTCGGCCCGCCACCCGTGGGGGCTCTGGGGGTGGCGTGCCTGATCAAGACCTACTCGTCCGACTTTGGCTCGTCCGACTTTGGCTCGTCCGACTTTGGCTCGTCCGACTTTGGCTCGTCCGACTTTGGCTCGTCCGGCTTAGGTCGAAATCTCCCGACGATTGCATGCTGCGCGTCCTCGATAACCTTCCTTTGGGCGGTCCACTGCCGTTCCACCAGGTCCGTGAGCGCTTTCCGCTGGTGCTCGATCTGCTCGCTGATGGCCTTGCGCTGAGCCTCCCAGTGGTCACCGATCTTGACGCTGCGCTGCTGTTCGAGGAAATCCGCGAACGCCTTCTGCTGGGACTCGACCAAGTCCGTGACCGCCTTGCGCTGAGCCTCCAACTGGTTTGCGATCTGGTCCTGAATCGCCTTCATCCGTTTCTCGTTCTCCGTCACCAGCTCCTTGAACTGGTCAGGAAGTCCCGGCTGTTCCGTCATGGTCTGCTCATCCTTCCCGTTTAGATGATCTCGGCCCTCCTTATGGTGGACCGCCCCCAACGCTAATCCTGACCGTGGGTGGTTCCCGCGCGGCCTAGGCTTGATGGGTGCTGGCGAGCTAGTTCAAACCACGCGCGGGGAGTGGATCACCCACCCACCGACGCGATGCCCCGTGTATATCGCCCCCGCGGCTTGCCTACCCGGGTCGAGGGCGTGCCATGAGGGCGTGCGGCCCTGGATCTTGTCCGACGCGTCATATGAGCCCGGGTGTGGTTGTGGGGGACGCTTCCCTCTGCAGCTGCGCGCTTGTCCTGCTTCGCGTGCCGTCTTGCTGCGTAATGAAAGCGGCTGCGCCTGTTCCGTTCCACTTCCGGCCGGTGCGATAGCCGCCGACGAATGGCGCCCAGACGGCTACCGGGTGTTCGAGGGCGAGGAACATCGACGAGCAAACCAAGGCGTGGAAAGGGTGTGCGGACGAAGTCATCACCACCAAAGACAAGGTGGGTACTTCGACAACGCAAGACCGCGTCACCGAGGTGAGGGCACGTCCTCACACCGTGATCGCATCAACGTTCACGCTGTCAAGCGGGATGCCTTGCCAGCATGTCCTGCAGGCGATGTCGAACTTCGTTCTCGACGTGAGCGCCTGCCGCAACAACGTGTCTGATCAAGCCGAAGCGATCGCGTCGAAGCTCGCGGACAGAGTCCAGCCCGGTTAGTCCCCATCACCGCCACGGGAATCCGTCCACGGGGCTCGTGGACCCACAGCTCGCTCTCGTTACTTGCCGGTCCTGGGAGTTGAAGAGCCGATTCATTCAAGCGACGGACGCCTGCGCCCACGTTCGGTGTGCGGGCCGGGTTGCGCCAAAGAAATCAGAAGACGCAACCCGGCCCGCCGGGTGTGGGATGCGCAGCAACCAGCTTCCTTTTGGTGCGCAGCTGTCCCGGGGGGCAGCGACGAACACGCCCACCGCGTGCCCCGCCCCGAATCGCGCCGAATCCTGTTAACCCCCAACGCTTCCCGACACTTAGTCGGCGGCGAAACACGTTGCCTCGGGAACGAACTCGACTTGTCCCCCAATTGGAGGACATCGAGTTCATCCCGTGTGCGGGCCGGTTGGCGGACAGACGCGTCCCGTTTGCTGCAGCACAGTTGGTACGTCGCCGGAACAAACCCGGTGAACATCCGAAATGACAACGCAAACAGGAGAATTGAGATGACTGCCAACACCACCACCTCGACCCGTCGAGTGACCGCCGGAGCGGCCGCGCAACATGACTGCGCGGATCGCGGCTGCCTGGCCGCGATGCTCGGGCTCGCGCTGGGTGAAGCCACTGCCAGCAACGCTGAGGAAGGTTCCTCGTCGCGAATGAACCTTGGGCCACCTGCCGTCGTGTCATAGGGCAAGATGGAAGTCGCCGTTTTCGTTTGCTTAATGGTCCTGTTGACCGCCCTGTCGGCCTTTCTCGTGGCCCGGTAGCCAGGCTGTCCTGGATCTTTGATCTTGTTGTGCCCGGAACGGTTTTGGGCCGTGGACGGTTCCTTCGACCAGGGCAGGGTCCAGGCGTCCTCACTCATACGCCGCTGCCCGGGCGAATCGTTTGGGCGCACGCGGCCTGCCGTCGCTGCCGTCGGCGAGCGTCTGCCACCATCGGTTCACCTTGTTCTGGCCGGCGGCCAGGAGCTCGACGAGGTCGGCGTGCACGTTGAGCACGTCGTCGAGGGTCAACTGGATTTCAAACCGCTTGTCGTCAACAGGTGTGACACTGAGCACCGCGCACATCCGGTCCGTGCTCGGGGTCGCGCATAACCCCGACGCCGGCATCGCCGGATGACCGTAGGCGCCGAACGACAGTCGACGGGTTGGACGCCCGTCATCACCGTCTCCTGGCGAGGTATGCGCGGGTGCGGACCAGCTCGGCGGTCATCTCGCGCATGACGCGCCTACTCTCGTCGCTGGCCGCCGTCCTCGCGTTGATCGACACGACGCCTGCGGAGTCGTAGGCCGGCCAAGTCACCAAGGAGATCTCGACGATTTCGACGCCGCGGCGAAGGCCGACCCCGACCGGGTCTGGTCGGTGCGGCGCACAACGACCGCGACCAAAGGCACCGGAGTTTTTGAGCAGTCGTTGCGTCTTCGTGGTGCATAAGTAGCCGGGCGGGCTTGGGTACCGCGGGGTTCGCCAATGCGCAGGCGCATTGCGCCAACCCGGGGTCCCCGGCGCAAGTGCATAGCGGCAACCCCAAGGCCGTGAGCCAATACGATGTCGCCGCCTTCCAGGTCTCCAACAAGGGACCGTAGGCCGAGTAACGCCGACTAGGACAATTGCGACGCACTGAGCGCCTTGGGTCGTCCACTCAAGTCACATCCTGCTTGGGTGGCAGGCCGAACGCCGCGCAACGGCATGACAAGCCAGCCGTGCTCGCGGACGGGGCATCGGGAGACAGGGGGCGCTTGACGCGCCGAACGGTGCCTTGGCGCAGCGGATGCACGCCAGCGGTGAAGCGGCGAACACCATCAATATCCAGTTGGGGGTGTGGTTAGCTTTGTAGGGTCGATGGTCGTCCGACCACCAGTGAGGAAGCTCCCAATGTTGGTGTCAGGACATGTTCTTCGCAGGGCCGTAATCGGTGTCACCGCCAGCGGCGCGATGCTCATCGGCGGGGCTTTACTGGCCTCCGCTGATCCCCTGCCCGCCCCACCGCCGCCCAACTGCACCGCCGGTGACCTAGCCGTGGCGTCGGGCACCGTCGGAACGGCGATGGGCGACTACTTATTCAGTCACCCCGAGGTGAACGACTTCTTCACCAGCCTTCGAGGGCAACCGACCCAGCAAATCCATGACCTCGTGCAGACCTACATGGACGCCCACCCACAGGTCGAGTCCGAAATCAACGCAATCCGCCAGCCCCTCACCGATCTGAGAGGCCGCTGCGATCTGCCCGCGTCACCGCTCGGCTCCTAAGGAAGTGGCATCCCATATGACTCACTGGACACGTTCATTTACTGCCGCGACAGCAACCGCGCTGACCATCGCGGCGATCCCCGGAGCGATTCTCGTAATCCACCCAGCAGGTGTCGCCAGCGCCGACGTTTGCGCCACCGCCGGACGACGGGTCCAGGTCAGCGGCTGCGCCAACGTCGCCGACGCCGTCGCACCGTACATTCCACCTCCCGCCTACTACGCACCAATGCCATACGACCCACCACCGCCACCGAACGTGAACGGATGCGTCAGCTACAACGGCAGATGGGTCAACGCCGGAAGGTGCAACTAGGGGACGAGCGTCCAACGCCCGTCCCGATTAGAACCCTGCGTCGGCTTCTCCCCAACCATCGCCCGCTTCCGAGGGGTGGGGGTGCCCCCTTCGTGACCTGGCCCGCGCCTCGCACGGCCAGCGTCCGCTCTCTCTCCGGCGTGACAGAACGACGTGCCATCCGCAATCCGTCCGCAGTACTCCGACAATGGTCGCCACTAGCCAACGTCACCAACCTCTTGACCTGCTTATTCTTAAGGCACCCAACGCAATCAACGTCCACAACCGCCCAGTTCGTCTCGTTCCATCGAGTAGGTCAGGGGTTCACCCGTCGCATGGCATGGGAACCGTGTGGTGCTGGGCGTACTGGTCAGCGGCATGGAATCCGTTACCGCCAGTCGGTCGGCGCGCTCCGCCAGGTGCGGCTGAGCCAGCAGCGCGAATACCTTTCCTCATGACGGCTTCGTCACAAAAATTGACGGGTTTGTAAAGTTGCAACAGAATCCTGAGCACGGCTAAGGGAACTGAGCGAGAACCGGGCCCGTCAGAGCCCACTACCTTGCGATGCCCCTCATTGCGATGCGACATAACTAGGAGCACACCCCGTGAGCACTCCCGCAGCACCCACACCTTCTGCGACCAGGCATTGTCCGGTGTGTCAGACGCACCGCGCCGTATCTCACCGGCAGGGCCGCAACTACTGGGTGCTGCGGTACTGCCACCATGTGGTGACGGTGCTGATCAGCGAGAACAGGCAGGAAGTGCGGGCTGGCGCTGGCTGATCATGTACCCACCTCCACCAGGGACGATGGCAGTCCGGTCGGTGAAAGGTGTCGCCGTATGGGTCGCCTGGTACAACAAGAACCGCCTGCACGAAGCCCTCGGCTACCAAACCCCAGCCGAGTACGAGGTCGCCCCGGGCACCTCACACCACGCGAGCCAGCCAACCCCGGCCCTCGCAACTGAGTAGGAACAAAACCCGGGGTAGTTCACCGCCGGCAACTTGCACCACCAAGCCTTACGCGCCTTAGGAAACCGGCTCGTCGGCATCCTGCACGGCTACGCCACCACAGCACCTACGACGAACACAAAGCCTGGGCACACAGGCGGCCCGCCGCCGCGGCTTGACACGTTACGGCCCTGGGATGTCCAGACCGGCGATCTCAGCGAGAACCAGCCGGTACTCACGGACGAGCCCGGGCCGGTACACCTGCGACTGACCTGGCGCTCGCTCCATCGGCGCGTCACCGCGGCGAGCCGATCCGCCACGCGCCGGGCAGCGGCGCGAATGTAGTCGTTGCGCTCCGAGGCGTTCGGCGAGTCGGGCCCGTGGCGCTCGAGCTCTTCCCGTAACCGTTCGGCCACCGTCATCATTGTCCCGTTCGGTTCGGCGGTGTTGTCCGCAACCGTCAGAGCATCCGAAAGCGCATCCTCGACGAAGGTGAACTCGCTTATTCGCTACTGTTGTGCTATGCACCTGCTTAGCATTATTTCAGCAAACCCGTACCCCGAAACAGCGGCACTAAAGCTCGCGGCCCCGAGCAACTGATCAAGGTCGCTCTCGGGAGACCAGGAAGACGAGGATGACGAACCAACATGGCTAAGAAAGTGATCATCGTTGACGACATCGACGGCACCGAGGGCGACGGCATCGTCACGTATCGGTTCAGTCTCGGTTCCGACTTCTACGAGATCGACCTGTGCCCGCAGAACCTGCTGATGCTGCGAGCGGCGCTGGAGCCGTTCGTGTCGGCGGGGCGGCGGGTGCGCAGCGGGAACCCACACGAACCGGAGCCTGCACCGCACGAGCAGGACAACTCGGCGTTGGACATCCCTCGCCCACAGCCGCTCGCGGCGGCACCGCGCCAGCAGGACAACTCGGCGTTGGCATTCGCACGCCAGCAGCGGCTGGTGGCGGCACCGCGCCAGCAGGACAACGCGGCGTTGGACATCCCCCGCCCGCAGCCGCTGGTGGCGGCACCGCGCCAGCAGGACAACGCCGCGTTGGACATCCCCCGCCCGCAGCCGCTGGTGGCGGCACCGCGCGATCAGGACAAGTCGGCGTTGGACTTCCCACGCCCGCAGCGGCTGGCGATTCGGGAATGGGCTCGCGACAACGGCTACGACGTGGGCGACCGGGGAAGGTTCTCCCAGGAGGTGCTCGCCGCCTACCGAGAAGCCACCGAGGAAAAGGAGGAAGCCCGATGATGGCCCGCTACCGCTACAGCTTTGCCCATTGTGCGACCTCAACGGGAGTTCCTCCGAACTCCTGAGCTACTCCGAGTGTCTCAATAACGATGGGTGGTTGAGACAGCTGAAGGGGCACCGTCCAGGGGCCCGACTGGCGTGAACAAGTCGATAGTGGTCGAGCAGTGAACTACCCTTGTCGGCGCGCGGACTCGTGAAATGATGGACTGACCCGCCCGGTCGAGCGGGGATCAACAGTCGAGGTCGCATCATGCACATCCTCACCGTTCTGCACCTTCGCCCCATACTGCGACTTCTCCCCGGCAACACGCGAAGCGATTGTCACCCGGTACTGTCTTGCGATCTACCGGGTGGCCGAACAATGAGCACACCTCTCGACCGTGGTTCCGTCGTCCCGCTGTGCGTCGTGTGCATTGAAGCTGGCCGCGCAACAGAAGCCACCCGCCAAACGAGGGACCTGTGGTGCGGCTGCGACGAACACATCCAAGAACTCGAACAAGACGGCCTCGCCGCGATACGCCGACAACGAAGCGCAGTATCGCGCGGATATATGGATTGTGGAGCACCGCCTGCGGGTGGAACGGCTGACAACTGAGCGGCCGACTCGCGCGACCAAGGCGCGCTGGTTCCGGCGACGGGAGCGCTGGCCAACCGGGACGCAGCCGTAGGCGCTGGAGCGCTCCCTCGTATTGCGCAACACCTCTGAGTGAACCGCCGAACCCGGAATGGCAGAAGTACTTGGTCCGTGGCAGACGAGACGGGAGTGCCGCTCATTTCACGCGTTGGCTGCCACACCACGATAAACACGAAACCGTAAGGCGCGCAACACCTTTAACGGCGTCGACCGCGTCGGGTTCCACTGTGTAGCAACGCATTTCACGCCGGGCTTGCTGCTCGCTGCCCAACGCGGTGCGGCGCGCGAAACCTGGCCGGTGTTGAGCGGGTACGAATCGGGGTGCTACCGCTCAGCCGGACCTCCAGCCGGCTGAGACTTCGGGAGGTCGGCCCCAGTCCCGGGGGTACGGGTGGGCGCGTCGCCTTGGTGGTCACCCTCCTGCGCGCCGTCTGGTGTGGACGGATTGTGTTGTGCGCGTGGTGTCTTGCGGTGGTGGGGAGGGTCGCCATTCCTTTTGCCGCCCATGGGGGGTTGATCCTCGAGGATGGCACCGCACGTTGTGGGCAATGTGTTGGGGTGCAGCGCGGTTCGGCGGCAGCTGCCGCGGCAGTCATTGTGACCGCTGAGCTTGCCGAAGCACGTTAGGTAGGTATCTTGCCAATCACTGGTCGGCGAGGACGGTCAGCAGGACCGCGGAATCGTCGACCGCCAGTAGTGCGTGCCGCTCGGCTGGAATCACCAGGTAGTCGCCGGTCGATCCGTCGCAACTGTCCTCGCCGGCGTTGAGCCGGACGTGCCCGCGCAGCACCTGCAGCGTCGCCTCGCCGGGGCTGGCATGCTCGCCAAGTTCGTGTCCCGCCGCCAAGGCGATCACCGTCTGGCGCAGAGAGTGGTCTTGACCTCCGTGGACGGTGTGCGCTGCCCGTCCGCTATGGGCCGCTCGTGCCAGATCCAGTTGCTCGTCGACAAGCTCGGTCAGCGATATGGACTCCATGAGTTCCTCCTCGAGCGTCAGGCGGCAAGTAACAGATGCCCGTCACCAGTAGCGAAATCGCCTTGATCGACTCCAATCCTAGGTAGGCGTAAGCCCGTGCGACCGCGGCGGGTCCGCACCCGCCAGCGCCGCAGTTAGATCTGCGTAAGGGTCGGCCGGACTATGAGCCCAGGACGGCCACCGCCGCTTGCTTTGGTTGTCACGGCACGGGCCTGGGAGCAATGTCGACGGTGCGAGGGCCGAGGAGTCACTAGCTCTACCGCCCTGCTCTAGGTGCGACGGGTTCGGCCCGTCACCCCTCTCCGGTGGCGTGCAGGACTAACCCGTATGGGTCGACGTCGACGTGTCGTATCCGCGCAACCGATCTGTTAGACGACTTCGCACTTTTCGTAGGTGAGGACGAGTGTCTCGGTCACCACCTGGGCGTCCCCGACCTGGGTGTTTATCTCGAGGGTTTTCGGCTTGGCAGTTGTAATCTTGTATCGCTTGAGCGCGCGACCCTCGAAGTCAAAGACAGTCACGGTCCCGTTCTTCGCAGTCGGGGCCTTGAACCAAACGTCGAAGCTCTTATCGGTCGAGGTCGCACGGACCATTGCGAACTCGAGCTTCGTCCCGACCTTTAGTGCGGGCACTCTGATGCCTTTGAACGACACCCCACCGAATTCCGCTCCGACGGACCGGCCAAATGAGTTGTCGTTCTCTGGCAGAGCCTTGGATGAACCTGACGGATCATCCGGATACGACCCCCGCGGCGTCGGTGCGGTCATGATCTCCCCCATGTGTAGAAATGGTTGTAGGTCGGATTTCGGATTGATGTACGACGACGGTATCGGCGCCTCCACCCAACCAACCGAGTAGTCGGCTACTCGATTGGTTGGGTCCGACCTCACCGTCGCGTGAATTGGGGGGCCGTCGGCCCCGGTTGCCGCAGATCTGCGGCAACCGACTTGAGAGGCGGGTTCAGGGTGGCCGGTGTCCATTTCATTGATCTGCGACGCGTCGCCGCTCCCTCTCCGGGCGGCTGCACGCGGCGACGATCTGCCCGACTGGTTGGACCTGAGCGTCGCCGACGATTGCTTGATCGCCGCGGCGCTTCTGCTCCAGTCAGCACAACCGGGTTCTGCGCTGCACGTTGCGACGAGCGACATCAACCTGCGGACCAAGCATGCCGCCGTGGCACTCCCGGTCGTTGACGCACCAGACCTGGCCTGACTTTCAGATGACTCCCCCGTCGCGGGGTTTGCCTCGCGCCCAACGGTCGCGTGGTAGGGCGGAACGCAGACCGGACGCAAGCCGCCCCCGAATCGAAGGCGACTCGCGCGGAGACAGCGTAATCTCACCTGCGGAGCGTGGTTCGTAGTCCGGACTGCGGCCCCTCAAGCCCTTGGTCGGTTCAAACCACGTGCCGTCAAGGACGACCCAGAAGTCGGACACCCCCGGCCCCCGGGTGCCCGACTTCCTTCGGGAGTGCGCGGCGCGGCAGAAGTACGCCAGCCGCTCCCATCGTCGTCAGAGCGTGGTGCGAATCGGCGCGGCTCTCGACGCGATCAGGTCCAACACCCGAATGTTCTTGACGACGTCGCGGCTTTCGCGCGCAGCCACCGCTCGGACCATCGTCTCGATGAGCCCGACCAATCCCGGCGGGTCGTAGATCAGATCGGTTTGGATGGACACCTTGCGGTCGCGCAACCAGATGCTCACGGGCCGGGTGAATCCCGGCTGCAGGGCAAGAAGCGTGGCGAACCCCCACGCGCTGTCCCGAGAGGTCTTCACGACCTGGTTGATCACGAAGATCTCGTGCTTGGCGAGCACTGCGTACACATCGGCCAGCGCCGGCGAGATCTCGTTGATGTCCTCAACGACGCCGTTGATCTGGCTGGCGAGGACCGCGTTGATCCGGTTGAAGTCGTCGTGCAGGTGCGGCAGCTTGGCCCCAGGTGCGAACTGCTGCGCGGCAATTCCAAGATCGAGATCGATGTGAGTGTTCACCCCGGCCAGCATGTGCTGCAAGATGATCGGCTCCGGGCGGCGGAGCGCGTCGAAGGTTACCTGCCATGACCGCGTTGGCTTGGGGAATCGGCCGGGGTGGAAGTATCCGTTCAGGGCGTCGAAGTAGCGGTTGGCGAACGCGACGTCGAACTTCTCCATGCGGGGCCCGTCCTCGAACTTGCCTTCGGCGACGGCGGTGCGGACCGCGATGGTGATGCGCTTGTAGAGCGTGGCGAAGTATCCCATTCGGCTGGACTGGTCGATGGACCATCGGATGACCGAGTCGATCGCCTGCACGACGCCATCGAGCGTCGTCACGTCTGTTATCGGCGCAAGCGGCGGTGGCTGTGACGGCATGGCGAAAAGTATGGACTACACCGACGCACTCCGCTGGCATGCTGCGTCGCTGCATCTTCATGTCGCAGTGGGCTGCGGAGCGGCCGCCGCCCGAGTGGGTGATTCGCGGGCGAATCCCATGGTCTTGTTCTTCGTGATGACGATGTTCGGCCCGCCAATCCCCTAGCGTGGCGGTCCGAACATGGTGTGGGAGCACCGCAAGAATCCCCCAAGGCGTCCGCCACAGACTCGAGGAATAAAAGTTGCGCTCATCACGCTGGCGGCGAAGTTGTTGGGACTGCACGACGGAGACGCTCGCAAAGCCACGCGGGCACAGGGCGACAGCGATCTGGCCTGCCCCGTCTGCGACCACCCGTTCGGCCATCTGAGCAGGCACGCCTGCGTCAGTGGGTGGCCGGCGCGGCACGCGGCTGATTGGTTCGGCACAGCACCCGATTCAATCTTCGCCCCGTTGGCCACCTTTCGGATGGGCCGTCGTCTCGACGCCCGGCTTGCGCACGTCCCAGGAATTCTCCGAGCCGCGTCCGAGCGCCTACTTGCCGGGGCCGTTCGGCCAGCGCAACAGCGACCCGGCGTCGACGCGGATCTGTTGGCCGGTCATGTAGCGACTCTCGTCACTAGCGAGGAACACCCCGAGGTTGGCGATGTCCTCGGGCTCCACGTACGGAATCGGCATGGCCTGGAAGAAGCCGAACGCAAGTTCGGCGTCCTCACGGGTCGGCTTCTTGCCCTCGGCGACGAGGTCGGGCCGGAACATGCTGTAGATGCCCTCGTTCTGCAGCAGGTGGGTGTTGACGTTCGTCGGGTGAATGGTGTTGACCCTGATCATCTTTGGCGCGACCTGTAGGGAAAGCTGCTCCGAGTACTCGATGAGCACGCGCTTGCTCCAGCCGTACCCCGCGCCGCCGGGGCCCATGTCCGGGTTGTCGGTCGTGCCGGTGATCATTCCGGCGGTCGACCCGGTGATGATGACCGAGGACCCCTCGCCGAGGTGGGGCAGCGAGACGGCCACCGTGTTCATCACGCCAAGCAGATCGACGTCGGTCGCGTCGACGAACGCCATCGGGTCGTGCGGTCTGCCCATCGCCATCGGCAGAATGCCCGCATTGGCGACGACGACGTCGAGCCTGCCGAGGTCTGCGATCGCGCTTTCGAGGGCGTCGCGCAACTCGTGACGTTCCCGTACGTCGGCGATCTGTGCGAACACCCGCCTGCCCAACTCCTTGACCGAGCGCTCGGTCTCCGCCAGGTCGTCAGGCGTCGAGAGCGGGTACGGGTTCGACTCGATCTGCCTGCAGATGTCGACGAGGATGATGTCGGCACCTTCCTTGGCCATTGCGATCGCGTGGGCGCGGCCCTGCCCACGTGCCGCGCCGGTGATGAATGCGACCTTGCCTTCGAGCCGACCTGGCATCCGACCTCCTAGGGTTCGTTCGGCACCAAAGGTACCAAATCTTTGTTCCAGACTATGAACTAGTGGATGAGCAAAGCAAGCCCCTGCCTCTTCGAGCGACGGGGGGTCGCCGACTCTGTGTACCAACGAAACGGAGTCGGGCGCGCCGAATCGCCAGGATTCGCAGTGTCACCGCAGGCTCGAGCGGGCGGCCGGCCATGGGCAGCGCACGCCCGACCTGGCCAGCACCGGCCTCCCCGCCTACGGGCGCTCAGCGAAGCGAAACCATCACCGCACCGCCGAATGGGTTCACTTTGTCGAGAAGACTTGATGGGAACCGGAATACGCGTCCCGGCGAGGCCGGCCACGGCAGCGTGCGGCGGCCCACCACGCGTCCGTCCTGCCGCGCGAGCACCGTCGGCACGCGGACCAGGACGTCCGTCCACAGCAGCAGCCGGCGCCGAGCAGGAGCGGCGTCACCCGGCCGCAGGATTCCCGGGGCGATCCACCGCAGCGGTGCCTCGGTCTGCAACCGAATCCCTTCGGAAGGGGCGACCTTGCCGTCGAGGAACTCACGCACCGGACCGGCGACGTGGCGGCCGTCGAGCGCAGCGATGTCGGCCGTGTCGACGGGATGCAACAGATTGCCGATCGCGAAGACCCCCGCACGACTGGATCGCAGGGCCGTGTCGACGACCGGTCCAAGCGTGTGCGGATCCATGTCCAGCCCCGCGGTCCTGGCGAGTTCGTGGTCGGGCACCCAGTCGCCGGTGAGCACCAGGGTGTCGCACTCGACGATGCGGCGCGCCCCGGTGTCCAGATGCTCGAGCTCCACGGCCTGCAGCGCGGGCTTGCCGATGATCCGGGCGACGCGGGTGCGGGTGGCCACGTCGACGCCGAGGTACGGGGACCGTCCCGCGACGTTGAACACCGCGTAGGACTCGGGCGACGGATGCGTGGTCGTCATCAACTCGGTGTGGCAGCCCGCATGTTTCAGCGTGAGCACCGCCGAGTAGCTGACGAGCTCCGCGCCGACCACGACCGCCCTGCGTCCCACCCGGCGGTGCCCGGCGTGAACGAGGTTCTGCAGGTGTCCGGTGGTGTAGACGCCCGTACACCGGTCCCCCGGAATCAAGCGGGCCGGCCGCGGGCGTTCCCGCGCGCCCGTGGCGAGGACGACGACGCGGGCCTCGATGCGTTGCCGCCCCTGCGGTGACGTTGCCTCCAGCGAGTCGCCCGACCAGCCCGTCACCATGGTCCTGGTGCGGATGTCGGCGCCCGCGGAAGCCGCTCTGTCGACGAGCTTGCGGGCATAGCTCGGCCCGGAGCTGAACGTCCTCATGTCGCGGATGCCGTACCCGAGGTGGTCGCTGTGCCGCGGGATGCCGCCTGCGGCCGCTTCCCGTTCCAGCACCAGCACGTTCAGCCCGTCGGCGGCCAGGCATGCCGCCGCGGTCAACCCCGCAGGGCCCGCACCGATGATCGCGACGTCGGCGGTGATGACGCTCATCGCCGCGGATCCCGACCGGGTCTCACCGCGATGGTGCGCGGCGACGCCGCATCGTCGGGCAGGCCGTCGAGGAAGTCCTGGACCGCTCCCCCACAGAAGAACCCTTGGCAGCGTCCGTTCATGACGCGGGTACGTCGGCGCAGTCCGTCGAGTCCCACGGCCGGGATGCGTGGAGCGGCACGCGTCGCGCAACTCACCTGCCGTCACGCGTTCGCAGAAGCACACGATGATGCCGTACTCGGGGTCCTCGGCGATCCTGGCGGCATCCTGGTATGGGCGGGTGAACGCCTCGCCGAGGTTCGGCATCCGTGGCGGCGCAAGCGTTTCCGGTTCCTCGCCAAGCTGCAGACCCACCCCCTGCAACCTTTCGCGCACGTACTCGCCGATGGCCATGCCTGCGGTCAGCCCGGTGGAACGGATGCCTCCGACGAGGAGATAGCGCTGAGCGGTGTCGGTTTCGATGAGATAGTCACCGTGGTCGATGGCCGCGCGCAGTCCGGAATACGTTGCCGTGACCTCCTCCTCGAGCAATCGCGGCATCAGTGCGCGACCCTTCTCGAGCAGGAAGTCCAGGCCCGCCTCGGAGGTGCCGGTGGCCGTCCGGTCCGCGAGATCCTCCGACGTCGGACCCAGCATCACGTTTCCGTAGATCGTCGGACTGACGAGGACGCCCTTCCCGCGGGACGTCGGAACGGGAAGCACGATCTTGTCGACCAGCGCCCGTGCCAGCTTGTCGTAGACGATGAGTTCACCGCGGCGCGGGGTGACGGTGAACCGGGCGTGTCCGAACATCGCATCGATCAGATCGGCGCCGAGGCCCGCCGCGTTGACGACCCATCGCGCGGTGATCGGGCCTGCGCTGGTGTGCAGCCGCGTCGCCTCGTCGGCGACCTCGACCGCTTCCACGCGGTGTCTGGTCAGCAGCACGGCGCCCCGTTGGACGGCGTCGATGGCCAGCGCGAGGTTGACCGTCCACGTGCAGATGATGGATTCGTCGGGCACGGTGAGCCCGCCCAGCACACCGAGGCCGAGCGCCGGAATCTGCTCGTACACCGTTGCGGCGTCGATGATCTCGCATTCTGTGGTAGCCGTTGGCCTCGGCCTTCTCCTTCAGTCCGGGTAGCGCGTGCAGTTGTTCGTCGTCCCAGGCGACCAGGACGGCGCCGGTGCGTTCGATCGGTATGCCGGTGTGCCGGGCGTACTCGGAGAGCAGCCGGTACCCGCGGCTCACCAACGTCGACTCCAGCGTGCCGGGCTTGGCGTCGAACCCGGTGTGCAGGATCGCCGTGTTGGCCTTGCTGGTGCCGTCGCCGACGTCATCGCGGGCCTCGACGAGCGCCACCGACAGGTCGGATCCGGCGAGTGCGCGGGCGATCGCCGAGCCGACGATGCCCGCACCGATGACGGCGACGTCGTAGTCGGCGAGGTCGGTCACGAGGTCGCTCCGGTACGGGTAGGTCGTGTCGGCCAGTCTTCGCCACGCCGAACGGAATTCGTCCGCGCGTGCAGGGCTCCATACGGGTTCGTAGGTGGACGTCGGAGTCCAGGGCGGGACGACGTCGCGCAGGCCCCTGTCCGGATGCAGGCTCAGGTCGGCCAGGGCGGCCGCCCCCAGTGCGGTGGCGTGCGCCGACGGATAGACGTCGACGGGCACCTGCAACACATCGGCGACGGCCTGCACGAGCACGCTCGACTGCGTCAACCCTCCGTCGACCCGGAGTCGGTTGAGGTGCGTCGACGTGGTGCTGGCGTCGGCCTGGATCGCGGTGACCAGTTCACCGACCTGAGCCGCGATGCCCTCCAACAACGCCCGAACGAGGTGCCCGCGTCCCGTCGACAACGTCATCCCGGAAACCGTTGCGGTGGCGCTGGATTGCCACCACGGGGCGGCCAGTCCCGCGAGTGCGGGCACGCACATCACGCCCTCGCTGTCAGTGGCGGACACGGCGTCGAGTTGCTCGGCGCCCGTGACGATGCCGAGCGAGGCCAACCAGCGCACCGCCGAAGCGGCGGTGTAGACCTGACCATCGACGCAGAAGGTGTCCTCGCCCGCGACGCGCCACGCCACCGACGACGTCAACCCCGACTTGGAGCGCACCGCCACTTTGCCGGTGTTGGCGAGCAGGAAGGCCCCGGTTCCGAAGGTGCACTTGGCCATTCCGGCGTCGAGGCATGCCTCGGCCCAGCAACGCGGCCTGCTGGTCGACGACGATCCCGCCCACCGGGACCTCGCCGCCGAACGCCGACGTCGAGCCGATGACGACGTCGTTGGCGACGATGTCGGGCATCCGTTCGTCCTCGAGTCCGAACAGCGCCAACAGTTCTCGGTTCCAATGCTCGGCGCCGAGGCCGAGCACCAGCGACCGGCTGGCGGTGGTCGCATCGGTGACGAACGCTCCGGTCGAGCTGATGCAGCAGCCAGGTGTCCGAGGTGGTCACCACTCCGTCCGTCTCGACGTTGCGACGTAGCCACGCCAGCTTCGGCGCCGAGAAGTACGGGTCGAGCACCAGTCCGGTCTCGGCCGCGAACCGCTGCGCGTGCTCGGACAGCTCCGCACACAGCGGCTCCGCGCGGCGGTCCTGCCAGACGATCGCCTGTGTCAGCGGCCGGCCGGTGTCCGGACTCCACGCCAAGACGGTCTCCCCTTGGTTGGCCAGGGACACCACGTCGATCGGCCGACCCGCGCTCGCCACGGCGGCGCGGCCAGCGGCTCAGGACCGATTCGAGCAGTTCGGCGGGATCCTGCTCGACCCCGCCGCCGTCGAGGTAGCGCGGGTGCACGGGAATCTCGGCCAGACCGCACGACCCCGGCCTCGGGATCCACGACGATGGCCTTGGTCCCCGAGGTGCCCTGGTCGATCGCCAGGACGGTCATGGTGATGGATTCTTCACGCCGCAGGACGCCGCGCACCGAAGGATCGGGGAATCGGCGCCCCCAACCCGTCGCGAACGACCTCTGCGGTCGTCACGAAAGGGGGTGCTGCGGTGCGCGTTGGCCGCATACAGTTGACGTCGTGCGACTCCGGCGCGGAAATCCACTCGAGCGGGCGAGCTCTGCAGTGGCGGACCTCGAACTGCCCCCCGCCGTGTTCAAGACGTGTCCGTGGGAACCCCGATCGCTGGTGGAAACCGGCCTGCGCCAATGGCTTCGATGCTGCGCACCCGCGCTGCGCGACGGCCAGATCATAGGTATGCCGTCACACGCCGTCGACGAGGCGTGGCACGGGTTCATCCTGTGCACCGCCCGGTATTCGGCGTTCTGCGACAAGGCTTACGGCAGGTTTCTGCACCACCACCCCGAGGGTGGCGCGCCGCCCGGTTCGCCCGCGGCTGCCGATTCACCCCACGAGCAGTTGCGGCGCACCGTCATCGCATGGTCGTTGGTGTCCGCGCCGGGTGAGCGGTGCGTGCTCTGGGACCTCGATTCCCAAGTAGGCGTGGACGAACCCTGGGGTATCGAGTTGGACTGGGTCGCCGCCATCGAGCACGACGCCGCCAAGCGCATGGCGGAGCCACGCCCCTCTTAGCGACGGGCTCCGCTACGGCTTGCGCTTGCGCGCTCCGTAGCCGGCAATCGCGATGCCGATCAACGCGACGATCGGTCCGATGATCGACCAGGTCGTGGTGTTGCTCATCGGACTGCCGCCGACGACGCCGAAGCCCTGGAGTGCCCATAACGCGCCGAAGCACGCGAGCACGATGCCGACCACGATGAGAACGATGCGCATGACACCGAGCCTAGCCACTTCGTGGCGCTAGTGTCCGGGTCGTCACATGACGTCGATGACCTCGGCCCGGAAGCGGTCGATGGCTTCCGCGGCGTGCGAGATGCTGTCCCCCGGCAGGTGCACGTGCACCCACGTGACGCCCAGCGCCGCAAGCGCTTCCAACCCCGCGATGTGCGCTTCGGCGTTGAAGTCGTCCTGGCCCGGGTTGCCACCCTCGGAGTTGGTGAACGCGATGTCCAGCGCCGACGGATCCCGGCCCGCCGCCTCACACCGGCGCCGGAGGTCGCCGATCGCGGTGCCGAGCGCCTCCACCGAATCCAGGGCAGCCGTCTTCGCCGTCTGGGCCAACGCCGCGGGAGCGGCGAACGGGCACCAGCCGTCGCCGCGGTCGACGACCCGCTGGCGGGCGGCACCCGTGTTGCCGCCGATCCAGATGGGCGGACGCGGACTGCTGACGGGCCGCGGGTGCGCGGTGATGCCGTTGGCGGTGAAATGGCTTCCCTCGTAGGACACGTCATCGCCCGTCCAGATGGCGTCGATGACTTCCAGCGCCTCGTCGAACAGGGCCGCGCGCTCTTCGTAGTCCACCCCGACCGCGGTGAACTCCTTGCGGAGATACCCGACTCCGACGGCCAGCGTGAACCGGCCGTCGGACAGGCGGTCCAGCGTGGCACCCGCCTTGGCGACCACGAACGGGTTCCGGTAGGGCAACACCACGATGTTGGGGATGAGCCGGATCGTCGACGTGTGGGCGGCGGCGAAGGCCATGGCCACGAACGGGTCCAGCGAGTCATGGCCACCGGCGTCCAGCCACCGTTGCGTCGGCGCGGGGTGATCGGTGAAGCCGAACCCGTGGAAGCCCGCCTTCTCGCACGCGGCGGCGAGCGAGGCCACACCCGAGCCCGACGCGAAGTCCGGATGATAGGGGTGGCTGTGCATCGGGTAGGTGATCGTGAACTTCATCGTCGCGTGATCCTCCGGTGGCAGGTGGGCCACGCTGCTCGGTGAACGTGACAATTCAGTCATATACCGTAACGCTCACGGTGCTGCGGGCACCCCTGCGGAAAGGCTCGCGACGTGCGCAGTCGGCACTGAGTCAGTACGGCCGCGACGTGCCGAGCGACCGTCCCGGGGTGAAGGTCACCGGCAAGCGGCCCAACCCGGTCATGCTGGGATTGCCCAGATACTCCTCGACACCGTCGAGTTCGACCTCGTAGTCCGGGATCCGGTCGAGCACCGCCTTGACCATCACCTCGAACATCGTTCGCGCAAGGTGGGACCCGATGCATCGGTGCGGACCGAGCCCGAACGCGAGATGGCGATTCGGGCTTCGGTCCAACACCACTTCCCCTGGATCGTCGAACTCGCGTTCATCATGGTTGGCGGCCAGCCAGCTGATGACGAGCCGGTCGTTGCGCCGCAGCGGCTGTCCCCCGAGTACGACGTCCCGCGTCACCGTCCGGCTCAGTTGTTGGTTGACGGCGAAGTAGCGCAGGAACTCGTCGGCTGCGCTCGGGTACAACTCGGGTCGAGCGATGAGTTGGAGCCGCAGCTCGGGGTGAGTCGCCAGGTGTAGCAGGCTCAGCGCCGTCTGCGACGTCGTGGTGTCGACGGCGCCCGCGACGAGGTTCCACAGGATGTCCATCAACGCGGCGTCACCGAGTCGCTCACCCTCGAACTCGAACCGAACCAGGAAGCTGGTCAGGTCATCGCCCGGTTCGGCCCGTCGGCGAGTCGCGAACTCCAGCAGGCCGTCCATCATGGCGGGCACTTCCGAGATCGCGGCGCGGTACTCGTCGCTGTCCTGTGGCGCGGCCATGACCGAGTGGAAGAGGTTTGCGTACAGCCGCCAGTTGTCGTACGGCAACCCCATCAGCTTCATGGTCAGGATCGCCGGGACGGGGCTGGCGTAGTCGATCACGAGATCCATGCGGCCGTCCGCGATGCGCTGATCGAGGAACCAATGCACCGACTGCTCGGTGAAGGGCCGCATGCGCTGCACCGCACGGGGCGAGAAGAACGACGCGAGGGCGCGCCGCAGCGCCTGGTGGTACGGGCCGTCGACCTCGCCGATGCCCAGTGCCGGCTGTCCTTCGGGCCGCGGCACCCCCAGCTCGCCCTGGTAGTCGATGCCGTCGGCGGCGTTGGGCTCGTACTTGTGGGCGAAGGTGTCGCCGTCGCGGGCCACCTGTTCCACGGCGTCGTAGCCGGTGACGAACCAGAATCCGCCGTACCTCTCGTTCCACGCGACCGGACACGTGCGGCGTAGCTCCGCGTTGGCGGCGAGTTCGTTGAGGTTGAACTCGTCGGAGTGATGGTCGAAGTCGACGGTGGCTTCAGCACCGACGTCGGGACGCAGTGTCATCGAAAAACCCTCCAGCACAACGAGATATGCAGAATCCGTGCAAGGTTGGGCGGCAGCCTTGCTACGCTCGCAGTCTATTCAACAATCATTGCATCTTTAGCACTTTGCGGGGAACGGCGAAGATCCGCCGGAATGTGGCCCAACCGGGCGCGGGAGGCACGTGGGTACCGAAATCGACAACCATCCGTCGGCGGCGACGGTCGGCGGGTCGCCGATTCCCGATGAACCCGACCTCGCCCGCATGCGGAGCGAGCGATCCCTCCGACTGCAGCGCGAACTCGAAGCCCAAGGGCTCGACGGACTCGTCCTGTTGGGCTCAAGTGCGGTGACCTACGCGACGGGCGCCGCGCTGCCCGCCCAGGACGGCGACCGCGCGGCCCTGTTCCGGTCGGTCGCGGTGGTGGTGGTTGGCGACCGGGCCCCGCACCTCTACACGGCGTGCCCCGACGGAGCGCCTCCGGAACTACCCGACGATCACCTGCACGGCCCGCTGTTCCCCGACCTCGACGACGGCATCGAACAATTCCGCAGCGCCCTGGCGCAGCACTTCCCCGCGGCGGCCCGCATCGGCGTCGACGACCAGACCCACGCCATGCTCCGCGGCCTGTCCGGGATGACCTGGGTCGACGCAGGCGGCGTCCTGGCGGCGGCCAAGTTGCTCAAGACCCCAGACGAATTGGCGTGCATTCGGCGCGCGCAGCTCGTCAACGAGCTGGCGATGGTGGACGCCTTGAAGATCCTGCGACCCGGAGTGCGGCAGCTCGACCTGAGTGCGGCGTTCCTGCGCCGCGCCTTCGAACTCGGCGCCACCGCAGGCGGGATCGATCCGATCTGGCAGGTGATGGCGCCCACCCGAGAACTCGGGCCGTGGACTTTGCACGGCGATCTGGCCTACCCGACCGTCACCACCGACCGATTCCTGCGGGAGGGTGACGTCATCTGGGTGGATGCGGGAATCACTTGGGAGGGGTACGCATCCGACTACGGCAGAACCTGGATCACGAGCGTCGACCCCAGGCCGAACGAACGCCAGCAGGACCAGTTCCGGCGTTGGCGCTCGGTGGTCGACGCCGTGCTCGACGTCCTTGCGCCCGGTGTCTCTGCACGCGAGCTCGGCCGAGTCGCCATCGCGGCCAACGATGGCGTCCGGCCGTGGATCGAACACTTCTATCTGGGCCACGGGGTGGGCACCGATAGCGCCGAGATGCCCTTCATCGGAACGGATTTCGGCGAAGAGTTCGACGAACAGCTCATCATGGAGCCGGGCATGGTGGTCGTGTTGGAGCCAGTGGTCTGGGACGAGGGAGCGGCGGGCTACCGTGCCGAGGACATCGTCGCGGTCACGGACACGGGGTGGGTCAAGCTGAGCGGTTCGACGTACCACCCGTACGGGGTGCCCGCATGAGCCCCGCCCCGCGTGACTCGGGCATCCTCGTCGGCGTCATGGGACTGGAGGACGACGCCCGCGTCGACTTTCGGCGGTTGCGGGCAGACCGGCGCCGCAAGGTGCTGGCAGGCATGGAACGGCACCGGCTCGACGCGCTCGTGCTCGGTGGTGTCGGCAACGTCCGGTACGCGTCGGGCGCGCGGCAGCTCGGACGGGCAGGCGTGCTGCCGTTCGCACCGGTGGCCGTCGTGATCGGCCAGACCGAACGGGTGCATCTGTTGTCGACGTGGGATGAGGGCACGCCGCCGGAGCTCAGCCGTGACGATTTGTACGGATTGTGTTGGAACCCCGTCAATCTCGCGGCCCAACTCGCCGAGCTCCCCGGCCTGCGCGACGCCGCGCGAGTAGGAACCGACGGGCTGAACCCGATGTTCGCCAGCTTGCTCTCCGAACTGGTCACCACTGGCGAGCTCGTCGACGGCGCCACCGTCATGGAGCAGGCCCGCCGGATCAAGACGGCCGACGAGCTCACGTGCCTCGACGTCGCCTCCGCGCTGGCCGAAGCCGCGTTGAGCGCACTGGAAGAAGCCGTGGCTCCTGGCCTCACCGAACGCCAACTTCTCGGCGCATACGTCGAGAAGATCGCCGCGCTCGGCGTGCCCATCCCGCCGTCCGAAGCGGTCTGCTTCGCAACGCCGAGGACCGGCCCGGTGCGCTTCCGCCAGCTGGCGACGGATCGCCCGATCGGTGACGGCGAGCTCGTGGTGCTGGCACCCGGGGCACTGTATGCGGGCTACGAGTCCGGCTTGGCCCGCACGACGGTAGTCGGGCGCACCGCACCCGCCGGCTCGGCCGAACTGGCCGCTCGCTGCGGCAGGAGCATGGACGCCCTGTTGGCCGCCTGTCGCCCCGGTGGCACCGGCGCCGACCTGTACCGGGCGTGGGAAGCCGCGGGCAATCGCGAGTCGACGGTGCCGCTGGCCCACGGCCTGGGGCTCGGTGCCGAGCCGCCGCTGATCGGGCTGGGTCGCGGCACGGCGGCGACGTTCGAGGAAGGCATGGTGCTCAGCGTCCAATCCTGGGTGGCGGAGGAAGGCACCGGCGGTTTCCTGGAACGGGCCACCGTGCGAATCGACAGCGGCGGGGCCGCGATGCTCACGCGATACCGGAGGGCGACATGACCGACCACCGAACGACTTTCAATCACGTTGGACTGTGCGTCGCCGATCGCGCGCGGTCGCGCCGGTTCTACGAGGGACTGCTGGGCTTCCAGTTCTGGTGGGAGCTCGCCCCACCCGATCCGGGCACCGATCGACTTCTCCAACTGGACCCGCCCCTCGGACTGCACGCGACGTACCTGGTGCGCGACGGCCTGGTGCTCGAATTGCTCGACTACTCGGCACGGGACGTGCACACCGGGCCGCGACGGGTCATGGACGAGGTGGGCCTGACCCACATATCGCTTTCGGTGTCCGGGCTCGCATCGGTGTTGCAGCTGGTGTCCGACCACGGCGGGTCTGTCGAGACCGACACGGTCACCGCGGGTTCCGCCATGATCCGCGATCCCGACGGGCAACTCCTCGAACTCCTCGACGACGGCTGGTTGGCCGCGCTTCCGCCGCGGCCATAGCTACCGAACCACCAGCTCCAGGCGCTCCAACCGGCGCACCAGAACACTCGGCAGCCAGTGGCCGACGTCGCCAGCCTCGATCCACGTGGTGCGCTCCAACAACATTCGGAGCACGACGCGCGCCTCCAGCCGTGCCAGCGCGGCACCGACGCAGAAGTGCGCGCCCTTGCCGAAGGTGACGTGCCCCTTGGCGCCGGTGCGGTCCAGCCTGAACTCGGCGGCCATGTCGAAGTGCGCCACATCACGATTCGCGGCCCCCCACATCAGCAGCAGGTGTGAGCCGGCGGGTAGGTCAACCCCGCCGAGGGTGGTGTCGCGCCCTACGTGCCGGTAGTGCCCGCGAAACGGCGGTTCATAGCGCAGCACCTCCTCGATGAACGCGCCCAGCAGCTCGGGGTCGTCACGAACCCGTCGCTGAACTTCGGGTTGGCTGACCAGGATCCACGCCGCACTCCCAAGTAGCGAGGCAGTGGACTCGCCAGCGGCGCTGAACAACGTGATCATGATGGTCAGCGCCGGCACCTCCGCCAACTCTCCGCTGGCGCAAAGGGCTGCCAAGTCCTCCATCAAGCCCTCCGACCCGACCGTCGGCGACCGAATCCGACCACAGCCGTTGCGCCGTCTGCTCGGCGAACTCCTCGATGACACTGATGCGCCTGGCCGACAGGTGCGGCAGCAGAATCTTGCGGTGCACGGCGTGCACGGGATCGTCTGCGGTCGCCAGCGCGTGGACCTCCGAACCGACCGGGCCCATCTCAAACGGTGTCACGGTGCCGTTTTCGTGGTACACCATCGCGGCGGTGAGGTTCGAGGAGAAGTCCTCGACACGGTTCAGCGCCTCGACGATCGCATCCCAGCCACAGACGGCGTAGAAGTCCGATTGCCCGACGCGGTGAACGGGCGCATCGGCCTGCATGCGCTCGTACAGCGGATACGGATCCTGCAAAGTCGCCGCGCCGAAGAAGGTCTTCGGATCCTCGAGCACTGTCATCACATCAGGTTGACCAGTTCGTACCCTCAGGTCAACGGCGCGTCGTCCGCACCGCCTTCGACACGTCGAGCGTCACGTCGGCCGGACAGCACACCTCCCCATTCTGGTTCACCACGTCGACGTGCATCTCGATCAGCCACCGGTCTCCGTCTCGGCGCTTCGCGGTGATGCTCCTGCGCGCGGTGATCGTGTCGCCCGCGTATATCGACGCCGCCAAAATGAGCTTGCGCCGCACCACCCTGCCGTACGGGCCCGCCCATTGCGTAGCCACCCGGTCGACGAATCCGGCGACGTGCATGGTGTTGACGAAGATGGTCGGTTGACCGTGCTCCCGGGCGTACTCGGGGTCGTAGTGGCCCGGGAAGTAGTCCCACGTTGACCCGGGATTCATGATGACCCGCTCGTAGCTGATCGGGTCGTCGACGACGTCGGGAAGCGTCGACGGCACCGCCACGGCCGTCCAATCGAGTCCCGTGGCCGTCACGCGCGCTCCGCAGGGGTGAACCTGAACAACGTATTCCGGTTGGTCGCAACGAGACTGCCGTCACCGCGGTGATACGTCTCGAGTGTCTCGACGAAGTGGCCGGTGCCCAGTCGCGTGGTCTTCTCCGGGGAGATGGACACGACCTCCTCCACGACGGTCAGCCGGTCGCCCTCGCGGATCGGGTCGAAGAACTCGGCCTCGTTCGACGCGTTGACCAAACTGGTTCCGGGAAGCGGGATCCTGATCGCAATCGACCGCGCGGATGGCCGTCCGGTCGGCTCCCACGGCGGCGGGATCAGCCAGCCCATCAACATTGCGGGCGGTGCGATGAGTCCACCCCAGGTCTCCGCGGCGAACTCGACGTCCCAGTAGCCCGGGTTCGGGTCTCGCACGGTCGCGGCAAACATCTGAATCCGCGCGCCGCTGACGGCCGTCGCGGCCACCCGCGGCTCGGACCGGTAGCCGACCATCTTCAGCCCGTCTTCGTAAGTGCCGAAGGCGAACTCATGGCTCAGGGCCACCCGGGCCCGGGCCGACGGACTCACGATCCGGCGGCCGACAGGCTCGGCGCGGTGTCCCACGCCAGAGTCCGGCTGGCGTAGTACCACCCGCCGCGTTCGTAGATCAGCGCGTCGGTGTAGGTGCCGATCCCACGGGTAGCCCCCGACGCGTCGAATTGCATTGCCACGCAGTGCTGTGTCGCATTCACGCCGTCGACCTCGATCTCGTGGTCGACGGTGATCAGCCTGCCTGCGCCGCCGTCGAACGCATCCCAGATCCTGGTGTGCGTCTGACCGCCCACGGTCAGCGTGGCACCGGTGTGCTTGAAGGTGGCCAGCCACCCGGCGCGCTCACCGGCGGAGTACAGCCGGTTGTGGCGCGCGTCGAGGTTGAGGATCGCTGCGCGGGCCGCGGTGCTCTCCAGCACGTGCTGTTGTTGATAGCCGAACGTCATGCTCTCTCCTCTTAGCGTCGAAGCTCGTAGCCGTGCGCCTCACGGTCCCAACTGTCTTGCCCGATGCCCGCCGCGCGCAGCAGGTCCTTGCGTACCCGCCCCACGACGTTGCGCGGCAGTTCGGGCACCGTGCGGACGTATCGCGGAACGCAGAAGTACGGCATGCGCTCCGCGCAGAAGTCGAGCAACTCGAAGGGGTCGACCTCCGCCCCGGACACCGTGCTGAGCACGACCAGTACGTCCTGCTCGCCCAGCTCGCTCGGCACCCCGACCGCGGCTGCGTCGGCCACCGCGGGGTGACCCATCACCACCGTCTCGACCTCGACCGACGACACGTTCTCGCCGCGGCGCCGGATCGCGTCCTTGACGCGATCGACATAGGTCAGGTTTCCGTCGGCGTCGATCCGGCCGAGGTCGCCGGTGCGGAACCACTCCTCGTGGGGGCACACGCGCAGCACGTCGGCCGACTCCTCGACGTAACCCTGACTCATGACCTCGGGTGAGATTCCGCGACAAGTGATCTCACCGACGCCGTCGATGATGGCGTTTCCGTCGGCGTCCACGATCGCGACGTCGAAGTCGGCATTGACCCGTCCCGACGTGCCGGGGACGCCGTCCTCTCTGACGGTCTTGACTGCGATCGGGAACGCCTCGGTCATTCCGTACATGGTGACGACCTTGCACGCGTACCGGCGTTCGACGGCCCGGTACAGGCTCAGCTGCGATCGGTGCCGCGGAGATGAACCGAAGTCCGATCGCTCGGTCGCGCGGGTCCGGCGGCAGGTTCCACAGCATCGACACCATCGCCCCGGCCCCGACGAATCCCACGGCCCCACCGTCGCGGACGTCGTCCCACACCTGAGTGGGCCGAAATGCGGACGCCAGCACCGCCGTACCACCTACCAGCATCGGCGCCAGGATGGTGCCCACCGCACTCAGGTGGAACAACGGCATCGCCGACCAGATCGCCTCGCCCTCGGCGAACTCCCATGCCCGTGCGACCGTCTCCGCGGCGGTGAACAGGTACTGCCAGCTCGTCGCGACTGCCTTCGAGGGTCCCGTCGTCCCGGAGGTGAAGAAGAGGGCGGCCGGTTCCGTCGGCGTGAAACCAACTGCGTCATTCTGTTTCGTCGTCGATGCCCCGGCAAGCAGGTCCCTGGTGGAGGCCACGGGGCCGCGACTTGCGGTCGGTTCGGCGGTGAGCACCATGTGCAGCGCGTCGAGGTCGTCTGCCACGTCCAGTACGCGCTCGCACCGCTCGCCCGTGTCGGTGACGACGACCTTCGCCGCCGACAACGCTAGCGCGTGGCGCAGATAGTCGCCCTTGTTCGCCGCATTCACCGCCGCGCTCACCGCGCCGATGCGGGCGGCGCCGAGCCAGAAGTACACCCACTCCGGCGTGGACCCGGAGAAGAGCGCCACCGTGTCGCCACGCGAAACGCCAAGCCCGGCGAGCACATTGGCGGCGGCGATCGAGCGGTCACGCATCTGCGCGAAGGTGACGTCGACACCGTCGATGCGCATCAGCGTGCGGTCGCCGAACTCAGCGGCGCGGGCGTCCAGCACCGCGGGCACGGTGAACTCGGAGACGTGGTGACGGGCGGGGGCGAGCGAGGCGACGGGATGTGGAGTCGCGCTGCCGACTCCGCCGGCCATCACGGGCGCGAGGCAGCCGGGTCCGGTTGCCCGTCGGGCAGATACCCGAAGTCGTCGGACGCGGCCTCTTCACCCGGGTAGAAGCGGTGCGCCCACCGGCGGAGCGCCGCGTAGTCGCGAGCCTCCTCCGGCGCGAGGTTGGGCTTCTCCAGGTACTTCATGTTCTCCCAGGTGAAGAAGTCCTGCTTGATGACTTCCTGCTGCAGCGCAAGGAATTTCGCGGCACGGCCCATCGGCACGTCGCCGGTGTCGCCGGGTTCGCGCACCGACGCCTGGGTGTAGAAGTAGTCGGTGTACTCCTCGTCGACCGGCGTCTGACCGGTGACCTCGATGGTCTCCACCAGTTCCTTGGGGAACCGGACGATGCCGAGGCCGAGCGAGTAGTTGTCGTAGACGATGTTGGCGTCCACCGGGCCATCCGGAGTCAGCCACGTCGCTGCGCGGCCGCCGCCGAAGTTCGCCGTCACCGTCGCATGGAGGTGGTAGCCCTCCGCGATGAACGAGGTGGTGTTGGCCGCGCTGTCGGCCTTGTGCACGAATTGCACGTGATACGGGTCGGCCGCGTTCTCGATGATCATCTGCGCGTGCACCTTGACGCGGTTCACCATCCGCGAGTGCGGGTGCAGCGGGTAGTAGTCGTCGTGCTCCAAGTCGGGGAGCACCGGGGGCTGCCAGTACGGCGCGCGACCGTGGCGCTCGTGCCACACCACGATGAACCCGTACCACTCCTGGCAGGGATAGGTCCTGATCCGCACGTTCTGCTTGCAGCCGATCTTGCTGTACGGGATCAGCGCGTTGGTGCCGTCGCCCCGCCACTGCCAGCCGTGCCACGGACAGACGACGTGCTCCCCGTCGACCGTGCCGCCGACGCCGATGTTCGCGCCGAGATGCTGGCAGTACGCGTCGAGCACGTGCACCGACCCCGATTCGGTTCGGAACATGACGAGTTCCTCCCCGAAGTAGTGCATGCGCTTGACCTGACCCACCGCGAGGTCCGAGGCGAATCCGACGATGAACCAGCCGGTGGGAAAGCGATAGGTAGACAGTGCGATGCCGGACGGACCGAATTCCCGCTCGGCGGCATCACTGGAGGGGTTCGGGGGAAGTTGGGCCGCCAGATCCGACACGGTGTTCGTCACGTCAACTCCTCCGACATCGGGCTGCGAGGCACGGGGCGGGCACGACTCATCGGCCAGACCCGCGGTGACTGGTGGCTATTATTACTAAAATAAGCATTCAGCGTCAATGACGTCGGAACTCGCGCGCGGGCGGGTCCGAGGGGCGCTGAACCACTGCGGACGAGCACGCAGAAGCGAGGTCACCCATGGGCACGACTGCCCCCGTCGATCTGTCCGACTACGACCTGTGGCGGGACGGCTTCCCCGACGCGTTGTTCACCGACCTGCGCCACAACGCGCCCGTCTTTCGTCACCAGCTCACCGACCGCGTCGAACGGTTGCTCGCCCGCGATTTCTGGGTGACCACCAAACACGCGCACGCCCAACGCATCCACCGCGACGTCGACTCGTTCACCGCCGCGGACGGCCCACTGATCCAGGCAATGGACACCTTCTCGTCCTATCCGACGCTGATCAACATGGATCCGCCCGAGCTCAACAAGCGCCGCAGGGTCATTGCGAGCGCGTTCACCCCCAAGGCAATCCGCAAGCTCGAGGATGGCATCCGCGTTCGCGCGGCATCCATGGTCGCCGCCCTGCTGGAGAAGCGCGACGGCGACTGGATCGACGACGTCGCCGATGCGCTGCCCATGTCCGTGATCGCGGACATCATCGGAATGCCCGAGCGGGACCGCCCGATGATCTACGACTGCTTCGACCGGATCCTCAAGGCGAAGTCACCCAAGTTCCGCCTCTCCGCTGACGATGAACTCGGGCTCTACGCAACGATTTTCGACTACGCCATGCGGCTGACTGCGGACAAGCGCGAGCATCCCGCCGACGACATCTGGAGCACGCTGACGTCGTCGGTGATCACCGACGAAGACGGCAACGAACTGTCGCTACCGTCGGCCGAGCTCGAGATCTTCTTCTTCGTGCTCGCGCTGGCGGGCAGCGACACCACCAAGAACGCCCTCGCGATGGGACTGCAGGCCTTCGTCGAGAACCCCGACCAGCTCACGCGGTATCAGCACGACGAGGCCGTGCGCCAGTCCGCGGTCGAGGAGGTGCTGCGGTGGAGCACGCCGGTCACCTACTGGACGCGGACCACCAAGGTCGACGTCGAACTCGACGGCCACCACATTCCCAAGGGCGAGCGCGTCGTCGCGATGCTGAGGTCGGCCAACCGCGACGAAGAGGTATTCGACGACCCGTTCCGCTTCGACGTCGCCCGAGCCCCGAACCCGCACGTGACCTTCGGCGGGGGCGGGCCCCACCACTGCCTGGGCGCCATGCTCGCCCGGGCCGAGATCCGCGCAGTCTTCGACGAACTTCTTCCCCACATCGCACACGTCGAACTCGGCGAGCCCAGCGTGACGAATCCGTCGCTCCTGTCGAACATGTTCATCTTCGACAAGTGGCCGGTCACCGTCACACCGAAGTGATCCGCTCGCCGTCACAAACCCTTCGGCCTGGTGCCGATGACCCCGTCGGCGGCCAAACGCGCCAACTGCTCGTCGGTGACGCCGCACAGGCTCTCGAAGCACCTCGGCGGTGTGCTCGCCAAGGGTGGGCGCCGGGGTGCGCAGCCACCGCCCGCCGGTCGCGGCGATGGGCGCGAACGGCGGCCGCGGATACACGCACGGCCCAGTGCTCGGATGGTCGAGCGGCTCGAAGTATCCACGGGCGACGAGTTGTTCGTTGTCGACTACCTCCGACGGCGAGATCACCCGCGCGACCGGCACTCCCACCGCAGTCAGTCGCTCGACTACGACGCCGGCGTCCTGGGCGGCGAACCAGGCCGCCAGGAGTTCGTCCACCGCATCGGCGCGGTCGCGGCGGGCATCGGCACCGGCGAACTCCTCGGCCTGCGGCCCGATCAGCTCGGTCACGGCCCGCCACTCGGCATCGTTGCGCACCGCGACGGCCACCCAGTCGTCTGGTCCGCAGCGGTACACGTTCTGAGTGGCCGGCCCATGACCACGATTGCCCCGACGGCCCATCACCTCCCCGAACGCCTGCGCCTCGAGGGTCTGCACGGCGGTGACGTTGAGCACGGATTCGATCATCGCGAGCTCGACCAGCTGCCCTTGACCGGTGCGGTCGGCGAACTCGAGTGCGGCCATCATGGCGAACGCGGCGTGGGCGCCCGCGAGCGGGTCGCACACCCCGCGTGGCGGAATCGGCGGACCGTCCGGAAGTCCTGTCACCCAAGCCATTCCGGCGATCTGTTCCATGGTCGGCGCGAATCCGACCCGATCACGCCACGGCCCGTCGAGTCCGAAGGCGGGCATCCGAACGACGACGAGCCGCGGGTTCACCTCAAGAAGTGCGGCGGCGCCGAGCCCGAAGTTCTCCATCACACGCGGCGAGAAGTTCTCGATCACCGCGTCGGCCCCAGCGACGAGCTCCTTCAACAGCCGGATGCCGTCGGGTGAGTGCAGGCTCAGGGTGACCGACTTCTTGTTGGTGTTCACGGCCTGGAACACCCAGCCGTACTCCCACCAGTCGTCGACGTCGGTGCGCATCGCTCCGGAGTAGCGGATACCGTCGGGACGGTCGGTCGACTCGATCTTGATGACGTCCGCGCCGAAGGCCGCCAGCAGGTGGGTGGCCGACGGCCCGGCCCAGAACGCCGTCAGGTCAACGATTCTCACGCCGGACAGCGGAAGCCCCGTAGGGCCACCACCGCGTGGTCCATCGCGCGCCGTCCAGTCCGGCCCAGACCCGGCTTCGCCCAGCGCCGGCGCAGGTGCGGTGGGGGCCGGCGCCGCCAGCGCCATCCGCCACGGCGGCCGGGGACACAGCAGACCCGCCGCATTGGGCGCGAACACACCGCGTTCCCGGAGGTGATCCTGGTCGGTGATGGTGGCTCCGTTGCCCAGCGCCGCCATCGGCAGCCGGAAGAGCGCGCCGAGCTCGACGATCTCCTCGACCGTGCGGGCTTGCATCCAGGGACCGATGAGTTCGTGGATCCGGTCGCGGTGCCCCCACCGACCCTGCTGGAACCTGAGCTCCGGAAGCTCGGCGAGCTCGGGGCAATCCACCATCGCAGCGAAGTCGAGCCACTGCTGACCGGTGATGAACGTCATGCCGACGAAGCCGTCCTTGGCGCGTTCGATGGACGGCACTTCGACGGACCGGCGGATCGGCCCCACCTTCAACAGATGGGAGTGCAGCCACTCCGAGCTCTGCATCGACAGCGTCATCGCCTCGAGCAACGACAGATCGAGGTGCTCGCCCGGGCCACCTGCCGCGACGCGCCTGGACACGGCGAGCGCCGCGAACGCCGCGAGCGTGCCCCCGACGTACTCGCCAACGTCACCGCCGACGGATATCGGAGGGCCGTCGGGCATTCCGCGAAACCCCGTGGCGCCACACCAGCCTTGGAGGGTGAATTCAGTGGCAGGCCGGTCCGCCCACGGACCCGTCCAGCCGTAGTCGGAAATGGTGACGACGATGCGCGGACTGCCGGGCGCAGGCTGCGCGGCCTCGAACAGGCCTGCCCGGCGCGCGGCGGCCCGGCTCGCCGTGTACACCACGACGTCCGCGCCGGCGACCAGGTCCGCGACGATGGGCCCGTCGAGTTCTGCAACGACGCTGCGCTTGCCCGCATTCAAGAAGGTGAACAGGGGCGAGTCCACGTCCCGCGGCAACGCCGACTTCGTCGCGGTGTACCTACGGACTGGATCGCCCGACGCCGGTTCCACCTTGACCACCGTTGCTCCGGCATCCCGGAACAGCTTGCCGCAGTAGTCCCCGGCGATGCGATCACTGATCTCCAACACCCGATAATCCGTCAGTGGCGTCGGCCCGGTCATTGGATATTCTGACCCTCTCCACGGATCGGTGGTCACTCGCGAGCGAGCTAAGTCGCAATCTTAGCAATGATGATGAACTCTCCGCGGTCGCACTAGCTGCGGCGATGCTGCTCGTTGCTCGGATACTCGAGCCTGATCATCTCTAATACTGCTAAGATAGCCAGGAAAGCAGCGTGGTGGTGTGCGGCAACCACCGGGCTCCGTGACGGCCGCTGGTGGATGCCCATGACTGCGATCGGTTCTGGCCGGCCAGCCCGGCGTCGGTTGACTTCGCCGCGGATCGCCGAGACGGTGGCCAACGAACTCCGGCAACAGATCATCGACGGCGAACTCGCCGACGGCGACCTTCTGCCACCGCAGGCCGTGCTCGTCGAGAAGTTCAACGTCAGCCTGGTGTCACTGCGCGAGGCACTGCGAATCCTGGAGACGGAGGGGCTCGTCTCGGTCCGCCGGGGCAACCGCGGAGGTGCGGTGGTGCACGCGCCAGCCAAGGCGAGCACCGCATACATGCTCGGACTGTTGCTTCAAAGCGAAGACGTGATGCTCGGCGATCTGGCGACTGCACTGCAGGAGTTGGAACCCATGTGTGCCGCGCTCGCGGCGAGACGGCCCGATCGTGCGATCGAGTTGGTGCCCGAACTACACCAGATCAACGCTCAGATGGCCGAACTGATCTCTGACGGACCAGCTTTCACCGAACTGGGCCGCCGATTCCACGACGCCGTCGTGCGAGGCTGCGGCAACCACACCATCGTTGCGGTGTTCGGCAGCCTGGAGGCACTGTGGAACAGCCACCTACAGGCGACCGAGCAGTCCGATGCGGATGCCTACCCGTCCCCCGGTGAACGGCAGGCCGTACTCAAGTCACATTCCGCGTTGACGGATGCCATCGAGCTAGGCGATCCCGACCGCGCGAGATCCATTTCCACCAGACACCTCAACGACTCGAAGACGTACGGACTCCTCGAGGACGCCTCCCACCCGATCGTCGCCACGTCACCACACGTCATGGATCATCGTCCCCGCGATTGGCGACTGATCTAGGGCTGCGTCGTGAGAGACGCGATCGTCACCGATGGCACGCGCGGACACATCGAACGTCGCAATGAGTTCGCTGGCAGATTGCTTCGGCGTCTCTCGGCGACTCCGCGTGAAGCGGCGGCGCCGCGCCGGGACGGCGGCGCTGGGCATTCGCCAAACGGGCTCGCCCGGCACCGCGTGAGCGACATCCGACGCAGCCGACGCCAGGCTCCGTTTCCGTCGGCAGCGTTCATCCGAAGGACGTCAACGCTGACGTGCGGCACGACGAGGCGAAGCATCGCAGCTTCCGGTCCGATGCAAGGGATCCGACCCAGGTCGTCGATGAGCTGATCTTCCCGCTGCTCAACGGCATGTCGCTCCGCCGTCGCGAACCGGGCGGCGTCCGCGAGGCGTTCCTCCGACGAGCATCCGGCGTGGTCGGGGTGCTCACCGACCACCACATACCGGTTGGAGGTCAACGGGTACCTCGAGTCGGATCGGCGAGCCGGGTGCCCCGTCGCAGATACGTCACTGCGAGTTGGCTGAATTCGCGATCAACGGCCGCCGCCCGAGCTACGGTGAGTGCGAAACGAGAGGCCACTGACGTCGTGTCAATGTTTGCTAACCAGCGCGCTTCGTGGGGAGGTGAAGGAATGTCGTGCGTCGGCCTCGAGTGCGCGTCGGCGCATGCTTCACCCGCGGCACTCACCGGCCTGCCAGGGCGCGCGTGACCGGAAACCCAGGTCCCCGGAGGCCACGCCGATCCGAAACCTCCAGCGCCGCAACACCGGTCGCGGCGTCTCCCGGCCGGCACTTCGGCTCCAGCAGTTACGTCCGGCCGCTGGCCGGACTCGCCACGGTGGTGGCCATCGGGCTGATCGTCGTGGTGGCAGTCCAGCTGTTCCGCGGGTCGTGGACGGATTCCGTTCCGGTGACGGTGATCTCGGACCGCGCTGGCCTGGTAATGAATCCCGACGCCAAGGTCAAGATGCGCGGCGTGGAGGTCGGCAGGGTCGCGTACATCGAGGAGCGTCCCGACGGCGAAGCCGCGATCCACCTCGCGATCGAACGCGGACAGTTGCACTACATCCCGTCGAACGTCGCGGTCGACATCACGTCCTCGACGGTGTTCGGCGCAAAGTTCGTCAAGCTGATCCCACCCGGGGACCCGAAGCGGGAACGGCTGCACGAGGGGCAGGTCCTGCAGGGCCAGCACGTCACCGTCGAGATCAACACCGTCTTCCAACAACTCACCCAACTGCTCGACAAGATCGACCCCGCCAAGCTCAACGAAACGCTCGGCGCCTTGTCCAAGGCGTTCAACGGGCGCGGCGAGAAGTTCGGTCAGATGCTCACGGATCTCGACTCCTTCCTCACCAAACTCGAACCCAGCCTGCCCAACCTGCGCGAGGACATCACCGCGCTTCCAGAGGTGTTGCGCGCCTACGCCGACTCCGCACCAGACCTGATCAGGATCGCCGACAACACCACCAGGATCAGTCAAACCATCGTCGACGAACAACAGAATCTGGACGCAGTACTCGTCAGCACCATCGGGCTCGCCGAGATCGGCAACGACGTCATCGGCGGAAACCGTCAGGCCATCACCGACCTGCTTTACCTGCTGGTGCCCACCACCGACCTGCTCAACCAGTACCACGAAGCGCTGAACTGCTTTCTGGCCGGCCTGATCCCGTTCACCCACGGCCCGCCCCAACGGGAGAACGCCGTGACGATCTCCACCGGCTTCACGCTGGGCATCGAACGTTATCGGTACCCACAGGACCTGCCCAAGGTGAACGCCACGGGCGGACCGAGCTGCCGCGCGGTCGGCCTGCCCACCCTCGCCCCGAACACGCAGCCACCCTTCGTCGTGGCCGACGTGGGGGCCAACCCGTGGCAGTACGGCAACCCGAGCGCCAAGTGGAACTCCGACGGGCTCAAGCAGGCGCTGTACGGCCCCATCGACGGGCCGCCGCGAAACGCCACGCAGGTAGGGCAACCCGGATGACCCGCGTGCGAGGAACCCTCGTCAAGTTCGGCATCTTCGGCATCGTGATGACGCTGCTGACGGCCTTCCTCTTCCTCATCTTCGGCCAGTATCAATCCGGCTCCACAAACGGCTATTCCGCCGTATTCGCCAACGTTTCCCGACTCAAGACGGGCGACTCGGTGCGGGTCGCCGGCGTGCGGGTGGGCACCGTCGACGACGTCACGCTACAAACCGACAAGACCGTCGTGGTGAAGTTCGACGCCAAGCGCGACGTCGTGCTCACCACGGGCACCACCGCCGTCGTCCGGTACCTCAACCTCGTCGGCGACCGCTACCTCGAACTCGTCGACGGACCGGGGTCCACGCGCATCCTGCCCGTAGGCTCGCAACTTCCCGTCGAACGCACCCAACCCGCACTGAATCTCGACCTGCTGCTCGGCGGGCTCAAACCCGTGATCCAGGGCCTCAACCCAGACGACGTCAACGCGCTCACGTCGTCGCTGCTGCAGGTGCTGCAGGGCCAGGGCGACACCCTCGAGTCGCTGTTCACCCGAACCTCGTCGTTCACCAACGCGCTCGCCGACCACAGCGCCGTGATCCAGCAGTCGATCGACAACCTGCGCACCGTGTTGCGGACGCTGTCCGACGAGGACGGAAACCTCAACGCCTCGATCGACAAGCTCGACGACCTGGTCACCGGTCTGGCGCAGGACCGCGAACCGATCGGCGAGGCGATCGACGCCTTGAGCGCGGGCACCGCCTCACTGGCCGATCTGTTGACCGCGGCCCGCCCACCACTGGCCGGCACCGTGAGCGAACTCAATCGCCTTGCGCCGCTTCTCGACAAGGACAAGGAGAAGGTCGAGACCGCAATTCAGAAGTCCCCCGCGAACTACCGCAAGCTGGTTCGCCTCGGATCCTACGGAAGCTGGCTCAACGTGTACCTCTGCGGAATCACGCTGCGCGTCTCCGACCTGCAGCTGCGCACCGCGGTGTTTCCCTGGATCAAGAACCAGGGTGGAAGGTGCGGTGAGCAGCAGTGAACAAGTACCGCGGCGCGGACCTCGTCCGAGCCGGCTTCATCGGCACCGTGCTCGTCATCCTGATCATCGCGGTCGGGCTTGCGCCCGAACGAATCTCGTCGTGGGCCAGCGCCATTCGCTATCAAGCCCAGTTCGTCGAGGCGGGCGGACTCGTCGTCGGCAACGACGTGGTGGTGTCCGGCATGGAGGTCGGCAGGGTCAACGGGGTGGTGCTCGACGAAGACACCGGAGGTGCGCTGATCACGTTCACCGTGCCGGGCGACGTCCGGCTCGGATCCGACACCACCGCCCACATCCGCACCGGCACGCTACTCGGCGAGCGGGTACTCGAACTCGAGTCCGCGGGCAGCCGGACGATGAAACCCTCCGACGTCATTCCCGAGACCCGTACCTCGTCGCCGTACTCCCTCAACGATGCCGTCGGCGAGCTGACCACCAATGTGGCGGCAACGGATACTGATTCGCTCAACCAGGCGCTGAACACGTTGTCGGAGACCATCGACCAGTTCGCCCCGCAGTCTCGGCCCGACGTTCGACGGGGTCACCCGGGTGTCGCGGGCACTCAACGAACGCAATGACGGCTTGCGCGACCTGCTCGCCAGCACCGCCGACGTCAGCACACTGCTGTCCGAGCGGAGTCAACGGGTCAATTCCCTGCTGCTCAACGGCAACGACCTGCTCGGCGAACTGGTCGCACGCCGCCAGGCCATCATGAGCCTGCTCGTCAACACCTCGGCCGTGGCCCGTGAGCTCTCGGGACTGGTCGCCGACAACGAGGCGCAGCTGGCGCCGGCGCTGGAGAAGCTGAACTCCGTCACGGCGATGCTGGAGCGCAACCGCGACGCGCTGGGCAAGGCCATTCCCGGACTCGCCAAGTACCAGATCACCCAGGGCGAGGCCGTGTCGAGTGGGTTCTACTACAACGCGTTCGTCGCCAACCTCCTGCCCACCCAGCTCCTCCAGCCGTTCCTGGACTATGCGTTCGGTTTCCGGCGCGGGGTGAACGCGGGACGGCCCCCCGACAATGCCGGTCCACGCGCCGAACTCCCGTTCCCCCGCAACGGAATTCCGGGAGGATCGCGATGACCCGCAAGCGGCTCGTCACGGCGCTGATCGCCACGCTGGTGCTCGTCGCACTCGCGGGCGCCGGATTCCTGGTGCGTCAGACGTTCTTCGGGCCCAAGACCATCACCGCGTACTTCACCTCGGCCACGGCCATCTACCCAGGCGACGACGTCCGCATCTCCGGCGTCAGGGTCGGCACCATCGCGGCGATCGACACCACCGGCACCCAGGCCCGGCTGACCCTGGACGTCGACCACGGGGTCCGCGTGCCCGCCGACGCGAAGGCGGTGATCGTCGCCCAGAACCTCATATCGGCCCGCTACGTCCAGCTGGCACCCGCCTACAAGAAGGGCACCGCACAGCTGGCGGACGGCGCGGTCATCGGCGTCGAGCGCACCGCGGTCCCCGTGGAATGGGACGAGGTCAAGACCCAGTTGACCCGACTGGCAACCGAATTGGGGCCGAAGCCCGGAGGCGGCCCCGGCACGTCGGCGTCGCGATTCATCGACAGCGCTGCGGGCGCACTCGACGGCAACGGCGAGAAGCTGCGCCAAACGCTGGCTCAGCTGTCCGGCGTCGGGCGCATCCTCGCCGATGGCAGCGGCGACATCGTCGGAACGATCGAGGGCCTGCAGCACTTCGTCTCGGTGCTGCGCGAGAGCAACACCCAGATCGTGCAGTTCCAGAGCCGACTGGCCACGCTGTCCGACGTGCTCGACGGCAGTCGATCCGATCTGGACGCGGCCCTGACGAAACTGACCAGCGCCATCGACGACGTCAAGCGCTTCGTCGCGGGCAGCCGCAACCAGACCCGTGAACAGGTCCAGCGGCTGGCCAACGTCACCCAGACGCTCGTCGACCACCGCGACGATCTGGAGGACCTTCTGCTCAATGCACCGACGGCTTTCGCCAACGCCTACAACATCTACAACCCCGATGCCGGCTCCTTCATCGGCGCCTTCGTGCTACAGAACTTCGCCAACCCAGTCCAGTTGTTGTGCGCAGGCATCGGTTCCGTCGAGAACGCCACCGCACCCGAAACCGCGAAGTTGTGCGAGCAGTACCTGGGTCCCGGACTGCGCCTGTTGAACTTCAACTATCTGCCGATCCCGATCAACCCGATACTCATGCCGTCGGCCAGTCCCGACCGGATCATGTACTCACCACAGAGCCTTGCTCCCGGCGGCACCGGCCCGACACCCGGACCGCCCGAGGTTCCACCCGCGATCTCCGCGTATACCGGACTCAACGGTGACGTCCTACCTCCTCCGGGCTATGTGCCGTTGCCCGAGGTGATTCCCGGGCCGCCCACGACCTTGCCGGACATGCTGCTGCCCGCAGAAGCGCCGCCCGCGGGGGATCCGATGAGTGGACCCCCACCCGGCCCGGTGCCGCCGACTCCGCCAGGGGCACCCACCCCATGACGATGCGCTTTCTGACCAAGGGTGTGGTGGCCGTACTCGCCGCCGCGATGACCGTGACGGGTTGCTCCTTCGACGGCCTGAACTCCGTCCCGCTGCCAGGTGCGGTCGGCCGTGGGTCCGACGCGACCATCTACCACGTCGAGGTCGCGAATGTCGGTACGTTGGAGTCTAATTCGCCCGTTCTGATCGACGACGTCGTCGTCGGCAGCGTTGGTGCCATCAGCGTCGAGGACTGGCACGCGGTGGTCGACGTCTCGGTCAAACCCGACGTCGCCGTGCCCGCGAACGCGGTCGCCAAGGTTGGTCAGACCAGCTTGCTCGGCTCCATGCACCTGGCGCTCGACCCGCCGGTCGGCCAAGCGCCAAGAGGCCGATTGCAACCGGGCGCCACGCTCGGACTGAACAGGTCGTCCACCTACCCATCCACCGAACGAACGCTCTCGTCACTGGCCGCAGTCGTGAACGGCGGCGGACTCGGCCAGATCGGTGACGTCATCCACAACTTCAGCACCGCGCTGAACGGACGGGAGGCTGAGGTCCGCGACGTGCTCACCAAGCTCAACGACATCGTCGGACTGCTCGACGATCAGCGCGGCGACATCCTGGCGTCCATCGACGAGGTCAACCGGTTCGCCGGAACCCTGGCAGGAGAGCGCGACTCGCTCGACGCGGTGCTGCAGAAGGTGCCGCCCGCGCTCGACGTGTTGGTCCGGGAGCGGCCGCGGATCACCACGGCACTGGACGAGTTGCACAAGCTGTCGGACACCGGTACTCGGCTGATCAACGACAGCCAGGCGGACCTGGTGCACAATCTGCAGAACCTCGAACCTGCCGTCAAGGCGCTCGCCGACGTCGGCCCCGAGCTCGATGCGGCGCTGGCGTTCATCCCGAACTTCCCTTACTCGCAGGACGTGGTCGACCGGGCCGTGCGTGGGGACTACTTGAATCTGAACATCGTCATCGACCTCACCATCCCCCGCCTGCGCCGGACCATGTTCCTCGGTACGCGCTGGGGCCAGCCAGGTGCCACGCTGACGCCCGCGCCGGGTGACCCCTACTACCTCAACTACACGTACGCGCCGCTGAGCGTCGGGCTCAACCCGCCCCCGCAGGCCGCCCTGTCCGCCTCCGCCGCCGCCGCGCCGCCCGAGGCCCCTTCGTTGCCCATCGCCAGTGGTCCCGTGCTGCCCGTCACGCCGCCCCAAACGTGGCCGGACACCACGGCTCGGCCCACCGCGGCGGGCCAGCTCTTCGCGGGCCCGTATCCGAGCGAATCATTCACTCCTCCCGCGGTTTCCAATCCACCGGGAGGCCCGTGATGCTGAGCCGGTTCGTGAGGACCCAGCTGATCATCTTCGCGATCGCGTCGGTCATCGGCGTGGCCACCATGGCGGTGGTCTACATGCAGGCGCCGACGCTGCTGAGCATAGGGCGCATCACCGTGAAACTTCAGCTGCCGGACACGGGTGCGTTGTACCGGTTCAGCAACGTGACGGTACGAGGAGTGCAACTCGGCAAGGTGACCGACGTGAGCTTGACCGACGAGGGCGCAGTGGCCACGCTCTCACTGGCGACGGCTCCGAGAGTGCCCACCGACCTCGTCGCCCAGGTGAAGAGTCTCTCGGCGGTCGGCGAGCAGTACGTGGACCTCCTGCCCCGCAAGGACTCCGGGCCGTACCTGACCGATGACTCGATGATCGCGGCGAAGGACGTCGTGCTCCCGCAGGCCGTCGGGCCGATGCTCGACCAGGTCAGTTCCCTGCTCGAGAGCGTGCCGAAGGAGCGGATCAGCAGCCTGCTCGACGAGTCGTTCAAGGCGCTCGACGGTGCGGACTACGACCTCGGCTCGCTCATCGACTCGTCGGCCAAGCTGTCGGCCGACCTGAACTCGGTCGGCGATCGGACGCGCACGCTGGTCGACGACTCGGTGCCACTGCTCGACGGACAACGGCAGTCCGCCAACGACATCCGGACGTGGACCCGTGGGCTGGCCGGCTTCACCGAGCAACTCGCACAGAACGACCCGCAGGTGCGCAGCCTGCTGCAGCGCGGACCCGGAACCGCCGACGAGGTCAGTGCGCTGCTGAATCAGCTCAAGCCGACACTTCCCGTGCTGCTGGCGAACCTCACCAGCGTCGGACAGGTCACGATGATGTACCGCCCGGGTATCGAGCAACTGCTGGTGCTGTTGCCGCCGTACGTCGCGGCCGAGCAGTCCCTCGGGCTGCCGTGGAACAACCCGACGGGCATGTCGCTCGGCGACTTCAACATCAACATCGGTGACCCACCGGTCTGCACGGCTGGGTTCCTTCCGCCTTCGTCGTGGCGCTCGCCGGCCGACACGTCCGACATCGACACGCCCGAGGGGCTGTACTGCAAGTTGCCCCAGGATTCGCCGATCGCGGTGCGCGGCGCGCGCAACAGCCCCTGCCCAGGTCAACCGGGAAAGCGTGCTCCAACCGCCGCGATGTGCCGGAGCGACAAGCCCTTCGAACCGCTCGCGATGCATCCGCATGCGCTGGGCCCGTACGCGTTCGACCCCAATCTCATTGCGCAGGGCATCCCCCCGGACGACCGCACGAACTTTCACGAGAACATCTACGGACCCCTTGAGGGAACCCCGTTGCCCGCGGACCCGGGCACCTTACCTGCGGCTCCGGTACCCGGCGCATCGCCGGCCGAAGTGCCGCCGCCCGCTTCGGCTCCGCCACCGACGGAGCTCCCGCCGCCCGCCGAGAGCCCGTCGCCGATCGAGGTGCTGCCATCGGCGGACGTGCCGCCTGCGCCACCCATTGGAGTCACACCGACCGGACCGCCACCGGGGGCCGTCGATCCGGCCGTGGCGCCCAGCGCATTCCACTCATCCGGCGGACCGTCGGTGGCTGCCGCACAGTATGACCCCGACACCGGACGATTCATCACGGCGGACGGGCAGGTGCTCCGTCAATCCAATCTGGTGACACACGGTGCGGCCATGTCGTGGCAGCAGCTCCTGCCGACCGCCTGACCTCCCGTCCACCTCGGCACCGAGCGGCGCAGACGTCAGCCGATCTTGTCGATGCGCATCGGCATCCGGATGACGAGCGGCGTCGCATCACCGCACTTGCCGGAGAGACCTCTGGTGATGTTCTCCCCCGCATACGTCGTCGAGCCGACGAGCGCCCGGCCACTCGCGGGGTCGATCGGATAGAACTGGAAGAGCTGATCGCCGGGGAACGCCGTTCCGTCGGGACACTTCTCCCAGTCCGGAATCGCGTTGTGTACCAACCACCTAGCCGTTTGATACACGAGGTCGGCTGCCCATCCGGCGTCGCTGACGACGTGGCCCGTGCACGATTGCGGATTGGCGCACTGGGAGGTGACCTGCCACGTCTGGCGCGTCGTGGCCTCGTCCCGGTACACGTCGTCGGTTTGGGCCCAGTCCCCGATGGAGACGACGACGTACGTGCCGTTCATCGGAAGTCCGCCGTCATAGGCGTGGGCGGGCGGCGCCACGGCGGTGGCGGTGATCGAGACGGCGAGCGTCGCGAGCACGTGACCTGCGCGCATGCCACCTCCTCGTCACGACGGACAGCTACTGCCGAACCCTAGCATTGCTCCTGAGCTCGACGGGGGCGTATGACGAAACCCACGACCATGGGCAAAAGCATTGGCACGCAACCACAATGTCGTGGCGGACCGCCAGGATCGACATCGTCGCCGGGCGTGACGGGACGGTAGCCACCGCGCACGATCAGCCGTCCGTCGCGGCTACAGGAACGAGTTCTCCGCCGTCAGGCCACGTTCCGGGAACTCGCCGAGCGCGAAGGTCTCGGCGTTGCCGAGCCCCGAGCCACCGCCGACGGGGTCTTCGACCTTCACCAGCAAGTCGCGGAGCTGATGCAGCTTGCGCGCGTTCTCTGGGCTGTCACAGTTCGTGACGTGGTTGCCCTCGACCTTGAGCTCGCCCACCCATTGGCCGTACACCCAGTCGTTCCATCCGTAATACCCCGCGGTGCCAAGGTGGAAGCCGCCAGGCCCGGCGGCCGTGATGGTCACCGGACGGCGGGTGCCGTCGTCCTCGATCAGCGTGATGGTGCCGTGGGTGAATCGCCGGTTGTCGTCCTGGAAGTGCAGGTCCTGCTCGACGTCCGCGAACCTCCGCGACGTGCCGTCGGCGAACTGCTCCTCGGCCTGACACCGCACCGACCGGTGCCCTTGCCCGCGCTCCTCCTGGTAGAAGACGAAGAGCGAGTACGCCGTTCCGTCGGGTCGCGTCAGCGTCATCGGTAGCCACGTCATGAACATGTGCGTGACACCACGGCCACCGCGCGGCAGGCCGGGGATGGGCTTGCCGACGCCGGGGCGAAGCCCCCAGGAGTGGTCGCGGATCGAGATCCATTGGTCGGGTCCGACTTCGGTGCGTTCATCCTCGACCTGCACCCACCCCGACGCGACCCCGATCTGGTGATAGCGCAACACGTTGTGGGTGACGCGATAGCCGTCGGGACTGCGGTCGGGCCACGGATCCTCCAGGGCCGCATCGAAACTGCCGCGCAGGGTCAGGTCGAACGCGATCGGCACGTGCTCGTTGGGATCGAGGCTGATCCGGATGGCGCGCAGTGGCTCGACGACGCGGTAGTGGACGGGTCCGACGTCCGTGCCTGCCGGGTCCGAGGCCAGCCTGCGCCCGGCGCGTACCGTCCACTGCTCGGTACCCCGGCACACCCCGGCCGCGCCGTCGAATACCCCACGGTTGGTGTACTTTCCGATGCCGAGCACCGCCTGTAGGGAGTTGTCCCTGGCGTGGGCGATCGTCCAGATCTTCTCGGTCCACGACGGATCCGACTGGCTGACCGTCGCGAACGTGTCGACGATCTGATGCGTCAGGCTTTCGTCCTCCGGCACCAGGCCGCCGTAGTTCGTTGACAGCAACGCACCAACTCCTTGTCAGTTGTTCACGCGCACGGGGACGTTCGAGTACCCCATCACGTTCGTCATGTTCACCCGTCGCAACGCGGCGTGGTCGACCTCGTAGTCGGGCATGCGGTCGAGCAGGACCTCGAGCGCGATGCGGCCCTCCATGCGCGCGAGCGCCGCACCCAGACAACTGTGGGCGCCGTACCCGAAACCGAGGTTGAACCCGCTGGGCTTGCGCCGGACATCGAAGACGTCGGGATCGGGGAACGCCCGTTCATCGCGGGTGGCCGCTCCCGTGACCAGCATCACCGGAACGCTCTTCGGAATGGTGCGCCCGTGAATCTCGATGTCGCGCATGCTGTACCGGATGAGGTAGCCGACCGGGCCCTCGAACCGCAGCACCTCCTCGAACGCCGCTGGGATCATGCTTCGATCCTGCTGCAAGCATGCGCCACTGCTCGGGTCGCTCCGAGAGGATGACGAGGGCGCTGGCCACCACCTTGGTCACCGTCTCGGCCCCAGCGCCGCCCAACAGCGACAGGAACCCGGTGATCTCGATGTCGGTCAGCCGTGCCACGCCGCCGTCCTCGCGTTCGACCTCGACCTGGATCAGCTGGCTGATCATGTCGTCCTGAGGTTTGGCTCGCCGTTTCTGAACCAGTTCGTAGTAGTACAGCCCGGATTCGATGTTGGCGGCCATGCCGTCCTCCGACGGACGGAAGTCTCCCGGTGCGCGCGTGAGCGCCCGGTCGAGCCAGTGCCGTACCTGCTGACGGTCGGCAGGTGGTACCCCCAACATCGTCGTGATGATCTCGACGGGGAACAGCGCCGAGAAATCTTGAACGGCGTCAAAGGACTTCGGGTCGAGCCGGTCGGCGTAGTCGGTGATCTTGGCGCGGATCATCGGCTCGAGCGCAGCGACGGAACGCGGTGTGAACACCTTGTTGACGAGCTTGCGCATCTTCGTGTGGTCGGGCGGGTCCATCATGATGACCAGATCGGGCATGTCGGGGTTCGGCTCGTCCATGAACATGTCGAGGCTGACGCCCCTTGCCGAGGAGTAGGTTTCGCAGTCCTTGATCGCCGGGGCGACGTCGTCGTAGCGCGACAGTGCCCAGAAGCCATACTTGTCGGAGTAGTACGCCGGGGCCTCGTCGCGCAGCCGTCGATACGTCTCGAACGGGCCGTTGAAGAAGTCCTCGGAGAACGGGTCGAACTCCACCGGAGCTGTCGAAGTCATGCGAACCCCTTTCTCCACGCCGCGTTCAGTTGGCACTCCCACCGCTTGGCGGCGCGTCGGCAGGCGGCCTGCCGAAGTACGTCGTCATGTCGGTGCCCCGGTCGTACTCCCGCATCCAGTGGTCTGCGCTGGGCGGCAGAGGCTGCTCGGTCGGATCGTGATGCGGGGTCTGCGACAGCACCAGCCGCCACACCATCGCGGCCAATTCCCGTGTCGGCACGGCATTGAACAGCGTTGGCAGTCCGCCGTCCCGAGCGCGCCTCCGCGCACCGCCAGGCCCGCGATACTTGAACTCGCCGACCAGGAGCCTGATCGACAGCAGTTCTTCGGCCGAGGCACCGCGCTCCGCGAACGGCACGACGTCGTCGAACGTCTTCGCGATCATGGTCGAGAGGTCACCGACGTGTGTGAAGGTGCTCTTGACGTGCTTGACGCGGTACCACGGATCGGCGCGCAGGTGTCGGTAGAGCGTCAGCCCGGAACTGCGGTGTTCGATCTCCTCCACGAAGTGCCACATCAACAGCGACGCCACACGCTGGTCACCGCTGCCGAACAACGCATCCCGATTGTCCAGGACGACCTTGAACAACGGGGTGAACGTCGCTTCGAGGTTGGCGATGTACGCCCAGTGGTACTCGGCTGGGTACTGCTCGATCAGTCGGTCGTAGGCGGCGACCGCGTCGTCGTAACACTTCTCGAGCGCTGGATAGCGTTCGATCAGCGCGAGCATGTGCTTGCGGTGCGCGGCGGCGTGCTGCGCCTCCTGACGGAGGAACGCCTGGGCCTCTGCGGCGATGTCAGGATCCATGTCGAACTCGCGCTGGGCCTTGCGGACGGCATCGATGATGTACTTCTCGAACGGCACCGCGATGAACGTGAAGGCGTTGCCGAAGATGCTGAAGTCGGGGTTGTCCGGCTGCCACAGGAACGGCACGGTCGCGTCGAACTCCCAGCCGATCTTCCGGACCACCAAGTCCGTCATCGCCTCGCTACCTCTCCATCGCAACGCCGTGGGTGGGCGTCTCGGGACCGGGTTCCGGCCCCGAAACGCCCTAACATCGATGCGGTCCGGTGTCTCACGCCAGTTGGAACGCTAGGGCAGACACGGACGAGGTCAGTGTGACATTATGGGCTGTAGATGTAAAGGAATGGATGGTGGTCCGACCGATGCCCGCCGACGCAGAGCAGTCGACTCGCAAGCGCATACTCGCCGCGACGTTCGTCGTGCTCGCGCGCAGTGGGCACCGCAATTTGCAGCTGTCCGAAGTCGCCGCCGAGGCCGGGGTGTCGCGACCCACGTTGTACCGCTACTTCGGATCCAAGGAGGGGTTGCTCGACGCCTTCGGACTCTACGAGCAGGACAACTTCGACGCAGGGATCGCGGCGGCGATGGCGGGCTTGCGCGGTCCCGACCGACTCGACGCCGCGCTCCAGTTCATCGTCGACTTCCAGCATGAGTACTCGATCAGCTCAATGGTGGACATCGAGCCGGGACACGTACTGGCACAGACGAAACGACTGTTGCCGATGTTGCAGGAACGCATCCGCCGGATCATCCCGGGCGAGCACGCCGACATCGCCGCCGCGGCGGTGGTGCGCATCGCGGTCTGCCACTTTCTGCTTGGCGCGGGCGATCCCGACCAGTACCTCGCCGAGCTGCGGCACGCGGCCGGGTTGCCTCCGCGCAAGCGCCGGGCGAACCGCACCGCGGCGACGGCCAGCTAGCCGTCGAGCCAGCAGCCCCGCTCCGGAATCCGGTACGGGCCGCACTGTCCGGTCGTGGGTATTACACCTGAACGGCCGAACGTAAACACCAAATTGCTTTACATCACAGCCGTGATATGTAAATCTAGGTGACATGGCAGGCATCACGCTCGCCCAGCGCGATCTCCCGGGCACCCGGGCGCGGCTTGGCGACTGGTTCGAGCAGAAGTTCGGCCAGCGGGTGACGCTGTCCGAGCTCGAGGCGGCCAACCGGGCGTCCGGCTGGTCGAGCGAGAGCCTGAAGTTCACGGCGGCGCGGGCCGACGGAACGATCGACGAATACGTGGTGCGCATCCCACCGTCCGGCGGCGGCATCTTCGCCGAGTACGACCTTCTCGGCCAGACGCGCACGCAGGAACTCCTGCGCGGGTACGGCATTCCCACGCCTTCGCCGCTCCACTACGAACCAGACGACGCGTGGATCGGCTCGAAATTCCTCGTGATGCCCCGCATCGTCGGCCACACGCCGTCGGACACCTCGTATGCCACGCGCGGCTGGCTGCACGACGCCGGGCCGGCCGTCCAACGCCGAGTACACGATTCGTTCGTCGACATACTCGTTGGCCTGCAACGCGTTCCGCTGTCGGAGGCACCGTGGCTTGCTCGCCCCACGGGTGTCGGCGTCACCGCCGAACTGACCTGGTGGCGCGAGTACGTCGAGTGGGGCACCGACGCCAACGTTCCCGACGTGATGTCCGCCGCATTCGACTGGCTCGTCCGTCACCAGCCCGAGGACACCGACGACCTGGTGCTGTGTTGGGGTGACGCCCGCCTGTCCAACGCGATCTACGACGACGAAGGCGCCATCATCGGTGCGCTGGACTGGGAACAGGCGTGCTGGTGCCCCGCCGAACTGGACGTCGCGTGGTGGCTCGCGACGCGACGGCAGATGCTCGAGGTCAGCGGAATCGACCCTGGATCCCGAGCTACCGGGCTTCGAACCCCGCGCCCGCCTGATCGAGCGCTATCAGGAGCTGATCGGTCGACCGCTGGTCGACCTCGATTGGTATGAGATCTTCGCGATGGTCCGCATGGGGTGCTGCATCGTGCGCATGCAGGCGCTGCTGCGGGGAATCGGCCAGGCTGACCATGGATTCACCAAGGCCCCCATCCTTCCCGCATGGACCACCGCGGCGATCAGCGCATGATCAGGCCCGGTGCTTCCTCGACACCATCCGTGAGCGCGGACGTCGAGCCGCACTCGGCCAGCGACTGACCCGACGAACGCGAAACATCAAGGGGCACACATGGTCACGATGGTGGGACTGCGAAGGTCGATCCGGCGCCTGCACGCCCGAAAATCGGTTCCTGCGCCGAAGCCCGACACGCACGACCGCACCGTCGCCCGGCTGTGCGCACGCACGTCGACGTTGGCCGTCGCCGCGCTTGGTGGCGCGTTGTCGGCCGCCGTGCTCGAGGAACTCGTCGCCCTCTCGGCAGACGCCTGGAGTTGGGCCGCTCTGGCCCAGCACGCGACGAGGAACGCGTTCGTGGTGCTGTTGGTCGTCTGGGCCGTCGCCCAGACACGCGCGCAGCGCCCGCTGCCGGCGCGCGCGGCGACCACTCCGGTGCGGCCACGCCACGCCGCCGTGTCGACCGATCAGCTGGCCAGGGAATTGTCGGACATCAGGGACGTTGCCGACGAACTCGGCGCGATCGGTGAACGCGGCCGCCCCGGCGACGCGTCGGACGGCGCCTTCGACCATCTGGACTCGATCAGGTGGAGCCTCGCCGGATACGTACTGCGCGGCGACCGCACCCGTCGGCTGGTGAATCCTCCGAGCCCGTTGGTCGAGGTCGTCGCCGTCGAGGACACCGACGACGAGTTCGGGCGGGCTGCGCGCACCCTGCGGACCCGCGCCGACGAACTCTCCAGGCAGGTGCGGTACACCAACACGGTCGTCGCCGAATGGCTCGTCGCGCACCGCGTCGCGCCGGTCAACCCCTGTTATCTCGACTCGAACCTCCTGTTCGACCGGTACCGGCACGGTGAGCTCGAACCGTCGGCGATCGCCGAGGATCCGCTCTACCTGCTGATATGCCACCTGCACGACGTACTCGAGGCGGTCGAGGACTCGGGGGACGTCGACCATCCGGCGCTCGACCACCTCCATGCGCAGTTGACGTTGCCACTTCGCGCGGTGCGGCAGGAGGTGGCCGCGGCGATGGCGCACCACGCGGCCGCCATCGGGCTCACACGGGCCTTCTCGAGGACGCAGGCGACCTGACCGCCGGACGCAATATTGGGGGCATACGCATAGCTGAGCTAAGCTGTCCTCATGAGGTCGGTCATGAACGCAGCGATCGCCGCCACGTTCGCACTCGCGGGCTGGAGCGTCGCGGGCGGCGTCGCACTTGCCGATCCCACCCCGGCTCCCGCACCTGCGCCCAAGACGGCGATCGACGCCGACGGCACGTACACCGTCGGCACGGACATCGCGCCGGGTAACTACGGCTCGGCCGGGCCCATCGGTGACGGGACGTGTTCGTGGAGACGCGCCGACGCCGCGGGGACCACGATCGACAACGCCATTTCGAAGAAGTCTCAGGTCGTCGTGATCGCGCCAACGGATGCGACGTTCAAGACCCGCGGATGCCAGGCCTGGGCGCTGACCGACGAGGCGCCGCCGGCCTCTGTCGGCAACCTGCAGGCTCAGATCCTCCTCGGCGCCCTAAACGGGCTGGCAGGTGGAATGGGACGGGCTCCCGCGGGGCCCGCGCCCGCGCCTGCGCCCGCACCGGGGCCAGAGGCCCCACCGACGCCCTGATCTTGATTGTTGGCGAACTGGACGCCTAGTCGTCCGCCCAGTGCTCCGCGAACCGCTCGTCCAATGCGGCGATGAGTGCGTCCAGGTGATCGAGTTGAGCTTCCTTTGCCAGCACCTCGTCGTGCAGCCTGCCGAGGACCAGAGCGCCCGCGGCGTTCGCTTGGCGAGTCAATTCGGCGCGGGCCTTGAGGAGGTCGTTGGCCGCGGTGCCGCGTTCCGCCACCAGCATGGCGCGGAAGTACCCACCCTGTAGCGCGTCCGCGGACCCCGCCGCGGTCTGGCCGAGCACCCCCGAATTGCTCATCGCCGTAACGTAACCGACGATGCATGCCGGCGCTACCAGCAATCGCCCAGGCACTTGGCGTGGACGAGCGCCTACGCGCTCCCGAAAGCGGCCACGACGCCCCATCGCTCCTGACACGATCGTCACCATGAGCGAACGGATCGAAGTCCAGCGCACCATCGACGCCCCCGCGTCCGACGTCTTCGCGGTGTTGTGCGACCCCGACGGGCACGTCGCCATCGACGCGACGGGCATGCTGCAGAGCGCCGACGGCGACCCCGCGTCGGCGGTGGACGACACGTTCGTCATCCACATGGATCGCGAGTCGCTCAACGACTTTCCGCTCGGCAAGTACGACGTGACGGTGAAGATTCGCGAGTTCGAACAGGACCGGCTCATCTCCTGGACCATCCTCGGCAAGATCAATCCGCAGATCGGGCACGTGTACGGCTACCGGCTCGTACCCGGCGGCGACGGCAAGGCCACCGTCGTGACGTCGTTCTACGACTGGTCCGAGATCGATCAGCACTGGCGCGACGCCGGGATCTTCCCCGTCATCTCCGAGGCCGCGTTGCGCGCGACGCTCGGCATCCTCGACCGGACGGTCAAGCGCGGCTATCCACGCGGGTAGCTCTACCGCGAGCTCGCCGAAATCCCGTTCCCGGTCGTTAAGGCGACGAGTTAACGACAGGGACGACGGTTTCGGCGAGATCGCGCGTCAACCGATGGTTGACGATGCGGTTGCGTCAACCTATGGTTGACGCATGACCGAGCCCGCCAAGCTCTCCAACCCCGTCCGCCTCGACGACCTCATCGACGCCATCAAGACCGTCCACGACGAGCCACTCGACCAACTCACCGACGCGGTGCTCGCCGGCGAGGCCCTCGGTGAGGTCGCCGACCACCTCATCGGCCACTTCGTCGACCAGGCCCGCAGGTCCGGCGCCTCGTGGACCGAGATCGGGAAGTGCATGGGCGTGACCAAGCAGGCCGCCCAGAAGCGCTTCGTCCCAAGGGCCCAGGCCGATCCCGTCGATCCCAACGCCGGATTCAGCCGATTCACGCCGAGGGCGCGCAACGTGGTGGTCGACGCCCAGAATCGGGCCATCGCCGCAGGAGCCGACGAGATCCGGCCCGTGCATCTCCTGCTTGCACTGTTCACCGACCCCGACTCATTGGCTGCCCGCCTGCTGGCCAGTCACGGCGTCGACGCGGACGCCGTCGCCAAGACGTTGACGGTGCGGGAGCCAGTCGCGGAGCCACCGTCGCTGATTCCGTTCAGCAGCGCCGCCCGCAAGGTGCTCGAATTGACCTTCCGCGAAGCACTTCGCTTGGGCCACAACTACATCGGCACCGAACACATCCTGCTGGCCTTGCTGGAGACCGAGGCCGAGGACGACCCGCTGACCGCCCTCGGGGTGGACAAGGACAGCATCGAGACCGGCATCGTCGAGATGCTGCGGACCCTCAGTGAGCCGAAGCGGGAATGAAGCGGGCCGCGCAGCGGTAGAAACACGACATGAAACTCGACGATTCTGCCCGCGCGTTCATCGGCCAGGGTGCCGACGCCACATTGGTCACCATCAACCCCGACGGCAGCCCACAGGTGTCGCTGGTCTGGGTAGCGTTGCAGTCGACCCCGGACGGTGACGAGCTGGTCAGCGCCCACCTGTCCGAATACCAGAAGACGCGCAACATCCGCCGCGACCCCCGGGTGGCGTTGACCATCGTCTCCAAGGGTCACCCCGGCCAGCAGACCCCGTATCTGTCCGTCACGGGGACGGCAAGGATCGTCGAAGGCGGCGCACCCGAACTGCTCACCGAGCTGGCCGAGGTGATGCTCGGATCGAGCGAGCACTTCCCCCCACCGAACTCACCGTCGGGGCTGCTGACCCGGATCCGCATCGACAAGGTCGGCGGCTTCGGACTTTAGTCTCCCCCGCAGTCGATCCTCCCCTGGCGGCCTGCGCGGTATGACAAGATGCGGAGGCCGCAAAGGAGGAGCGATGCGCTGGTTGGTGTCCTTGATCGCCGCCATGACGGTGGCCGCCGGATTCGTCGCGCCCCAGGCCGCCGCAGAGGTGAACCCCATCGGGAACCTCGGGGACACGTTGCGCGTCGAATTCAAGGGCATCGTCGCCGACGTCACCGTGCACGACGTGGTGCCCACCGACGCGCCCCCGGGGTACACGCCGACCGGGTCGCCCCGCTGGCGCTATGAGGGCGGCCCGTGGAAGGCGCTGGTGACGGTTCACGTCGTGCAGGCGCCCAACCCGTTCATCACGTCCATCGCGTTCTCGTTCCAGGGCGTCACGCCGTACGCGGACGCGTACGCACCGAAGAACACCGACGCTCCTGACGCCTTGCAGTACGCACTGCAGAACGCCCCGCCAGGGGCCACCGTCGACGGCGCCGTCTACTGGCAGGTCTACCGCGCGTTGGTCACCAACGTCGTACTGATCAACCCGCAAACGGGAACGCACCTGGCGCAGTGGAACATCTGGCAGCCCGGAGCCCCGCTGCCCTGACCTGAATGACCGTCTCCGTCACCACGGCCACCGCGCCCGACCTCGACGAGCTCGCCGACGTCGCCGCGCGCACCTTCCCGTTGGCCTGTCCCCCGTCGGCCACGCCGGACAACGTCGCGGCGTTCATCGCGGCGAACCTGTCCCGGGAACGCTTCGCCGACTACCTCACCGATCCCGGCCGGGTGGTGCTGTCAGCGCGCGACGACCATCGGATGTTGGGGTACGCCATGCTGATTCGCGGCGTCAGCGATGACGCCGACGTGCAGGCGGCGGTCTCGCTGCGGCCCGCCGTCGAGTTGTCCAAGATGTACGTGCTGCCCGACGCGCACGGGGACGGCGTCTCGGCCGCGCTGATGATCGAAGCGCTGGAGCACGCGCAGCGCATGGGCGCCGCGTGCATCTGGCTCGGAGTCAATCAGGAAAACCAACGCGCCCAACGGTTCTACGGCAAGCACGGATTCACGGCCAGCGGCACCAAGACGTTCCGGCTGGGCGCAGGCCTAGAGCACGACTACGTGATGGTGCGCGCGCTGGCCGACGCTACCGGCGCTTCACCCATCCCGGCGGTGTGAACAGATAGTTGCGGAACTGCACCGTGACGGCGTCGACCTCGCGCCAAGTACCACTGTCCCACACCGACATTCGGTAATCTTGCGACGTGAACCAGGCGGCGATCTCGTCCGAGCCCACCCCGAAGCGCTCGAGGTGACGGTCCTCCACCTCGACCATGACGACCGGTTTGAGGGTGGCGATGGTGGCATGTCCCCCGCGCAGCACGTGCAACTCGGCGCCCTCGACGTCGATCTTGACGAAGTCGAGCCGTTGGAGGCCCAAGCGGGCCGTGAACCCGTCGAGGGTGTCACCTTCGACGACCACTCGCAGATGCTCTTCGAATTCCGCGTTGGAACCCAACCCCGAGGCGTTGCGCGTAATGAACGACCGTCCGGTGATCGGGACGCCCTTGCGCAACGGCACGCTCATGACGAGCTCCTCGCCCGTCTCGCCGAGAGCCAGGCTGTGCCGCACGACGTTGCGGCCGGTGCGCAGCCCGAGCAGCCGCGACGCGGTCGCGTGGGCGAACCGCAACGGCTCCACGCTGTGCACCACTCCGGCGTCACCGACCAGGCGCGCCAGTTCGGCGGTGTAGAAGCCTGCCGCGGCGCCGATGTCAATGCATAGCCCACCCCGCGGCATGATCTCGGCCACGCCGACGAGCTCGCTCTCCACCCACGGCGTCGTGCGGGCCAGGCCGCGCAAACCACCGACGACCAGCGCCCGCCGGAAATCGCCCAACGACGAAACCCCTGATGACATTCCCACGCTCCTCGACCTGACGGACGCGGAAAGCTTAGCCGCCTACCTGAGCAGGACCAGCTGCCCCCTCGAGCGTGCGCAAACTCGGGCTGTTTCGCGGCGTGTCGCCCGCGTACACGCACGCTCGCGGAGTGATTTACACGGCGCGACCGGCGTGACTCAGCGCCAGCAGTCGGGACGTGGCGCGTAGGTACTTCTTGCGAAATCCACCAGCCAGCATCTCCGCGCTGAAGACGGTGTCGAGCTTGGCTCCCGACGCCGCCACCGGAATGCCCGCGTCGTACAGCCGGTCGGTGAGCGACACCAGGCGCAGCGCAACGCTCTGGTCGTCCAACGGATGGACGCCGGTGACGAACACCTCGGTCACGCCCTCGATCAGCGCGAGATACCGCGACGGATGCATCGTCGCGAGGTGCGTGCACAGCTGATCGAAGTCGTCGAGCGTGGCGCCCGGCGCCTCGGCGGCCCTGGCGCGGACGTCGTCGTCGCTCGGAGGTTCCGGTGCGGGCGGCAGGTCGCGGTGCCGGTAGTCCGGACCTTCGATGCGCACCGTGGTGAAGATGCTTGCGAGCGTGTTGATCTCACGCAGGAAGTCCTGCGCGGCGAACCGGCCCTCACCGAGTTGCTCGGGCAACGTGTTGGACGTCGCGGCGATCGACACGCCGCGCTCCACCAACTGCGACAACAGCCGGGAGATGAGCGTCGTATTGCCCGGGTCGTCGAGTTCGAACTCGTCGATGCAGACCACCACGTAGTCGGCGAGCAATTCGATGCACTCGACGAACCCGAACACCCCGGCCAGTTGGGTGAGCTCGCCGAACGTGGCGAACGCGGCAGGCCCGGACCCCGCGGCGGAAAGCCGGTAGTACGTCGACGCCAGCAGGTGGGTCTTGCCGACGCCGAACCCGCCGTCCAGGTAGAGGCCCACCCCTGGCAGCACCTGCCGCTTGCCGAACAGCTTCTTCTTCCCGGCCCGGCGCTCAACCGCGGACGCGCAGAAGCTCAGACACGACGCCACGGCCGCGGCCTGCGAGGGCTCGGCCGGATCGGGACGGTAGGTGTCGAAGTCGACGGCGGCGAACGTGGGCGGCGGGACCAGTCCGGCGACGAGCCGCTCCGGGGTGACGCTCGGATGCCGATCGGTCAGATGCGCGACACCGCTGGCCCCAGACATGGACGCACTGTAACGGCGTGCTGCAATGGTGCCGTGTCCGATGCCGACCCTGCGACCGAGCTCACAGAGCTCACGGCGGACATGGTGTTCGACACCGACGACGAGCGGCTCGCGGCGTACTACGCGTACCCCGACGGGCTCGACCGCTGCTGGGTGCGGGCGAACATGCTCTCGAGCATCGACGGCGGAGCGACGGACGACGGCAAGTCAGGTGGGCTCGCAGGCCCGGGCGACCGAGCCCTGTTCGCCCGGATGCGGCAGGAGGCCGACGTCATCGTCGTCGGCGCCTCGACGGTGCGGATCGAGAACTATTCGGGCGCACAGATGTCCGCATCGCAACGACAGGACCGCCAACGCCGCGGGCAGGCCGAGGTGCCCCCCATCGCCGTGATCACCCACAGTGCCGACTTCGAACACGACGCGAAGCTGTTCACCCGCGCCGAGGTGCCGCCGCTGATCCTGACGAGCCGAAAGACCGCCGATGACGCCAGGCGGCGGTTCGGCGCACTGGCCGAGGTGATCGATGCGTCCGGCCCGCAATCCGACCGCGTCGACCCGGCGGGGGTGCTCGACGTACTGAATCGGCGCGGCCTGCGGCGCGTGCTCACCGAGGGCGGACCGTCGCTGCTAGGCCTGTTCATCGAGCAGAACCTGCTCGATGAACTGTGCGTGACGATCGCCCCGATCCTCGTCGGCGGCTCGGCCCGACGCATCGCCACCGGGAGCGGCGAAGCGCACACCAAGATGCGACGCAGTCACGTGCTGAGCGACGAAGCGGGCTACCTATACACCCGCTACGTCAAGGAACAGTGACGCGGGCACACTCCCCGTGATCGCTACTGTGGTCAGCATGCGTCGGCATCGTCAGCTACTCCGGGCCCTGAGCCTGTGCGTCGTGGCGTCGGCCGGGCTTGCCGGATGCGCGCCGGGACTGGCCGCCAACCCGCGCTACGCCACTGACTCCGGCGCTCACCCCCAGGGCCAACCCGACACCACGCCGCCGCAGGCCGGCCCACCACCCCTCGAGGCTCCGAAGAACGACCTGTCGTGGCGCGATTGCACGTCACGGGTGTTCAGCGACGCCGCCGTCGCTCCGATCAACGGCGTCACGCTGCAGTGCGCCACCTACGAGGCCGATCTCGACCCGATCAGTGGCGCCGCGGGCAGCATCAGCATCGGTGTGGTCAAGGCACAGACCCCCGCCACCCCTTCCAATACGGGTCCGTTGGTGATGACGACCGGCACGGATCTGCCGTCCTCGGTACAGCTGCCTGCGTGGCTGAGTCGCAACGGCATCGACGTCCTGAAGACGAACCCGATCGTCGCGGTCGACAGGCGTGGCATCGGGACGTCGGGGGCCCTCGACTGCCGTGACTACTTCGACCGACAGGAGATGCTCGAGCAGGCGCAGTTCCAGTCCGGCAACGACGCGGTCGCCAACCTGAGCGCCATCGTGCAGACCGCGACCACGAGTTGCACCGACACGATCGCGCCCGGCGACTCGGCCTACGACAACGCTCATGCCGCCGAGGACATCGAACGGCTGCGCAGCACCTGGGACGTCCCGACTATCGCGTTGCTCGGCGTCGGCAACGGCGCCCAGGTGGCCCTGGCCTACGCCGGGTCGCACCCGAACAAGCTGGCGCGGTTGGTGCTCGACTCGCCGCTGCCACTGGGCATCGCGGCCGAGGCCGCCGCCGAGCAGAAGGTCAAGGGTCAGCAGGCCGCGCTCGACGCCTTCGCCATCCAGTGCGCCGCGACGGCGTGCCCGCTCGGGCCCGACGCCAAGGGCGCAGTCAACGACATGCTCGAGGCCGCCAGAGCAGGCCGGGGCCCCGGAGGCGTGTCGGTCGCGGTGCTCACCGACGCCATCACCACCGCGTTGGCATTTCCCGTCGGCGATCGCGTCGCCTCCACCAACGGACTCGCCACCGCCTTGGCTGCCGCGCGTGGCGGCGACACCAGCGCACTGAACGGCCTCATCGCCAGGGCGGAGGCCGATCGCCTCACCGATGGTCAATTTGTCAACTCCTGTAGCGATTCGCTCAATCGGCCCACCCCCGACCGGGTTCGCGAACTCCTGGTGGCCTGGCCCAAGCTGTACCCGCAGTTCGGCGCCGTCGGCGCACTCAACCTCGCCAACTGCCTGAGCTGGCCAAGCAGCACCCAACCCAAGGATCCCAAGGACCTCAAGGTGCCGGTGCTGCTGCTCGGCGTCCAGAACGACCCGATCGTCGGCAACGAGGGCGTGGCCGCCGTCGCGGCAACCATCATCAACTCGGGTGCCACCAACCGCCGCGTGATGTGGCAGGGCGTCGGTCACGGGGCCAGCATCTACACGCCGTGCGCCACGACGCCGGTGGTGAACTACCTCGCCACCGGCAAGCTGCCCGAGACCGACACATACTGCCCTGCCTAGCCTGCCGGTCGAGGGCGCCGGTGTACGGTGCGCTGGTGGCGGTACCCGATTCATTGCTTAGCGCCTTTCGACCTCGCACGTCCCCACCCAGCACCGCGACGGTGGTGCGTTCTGTGCTGTGGCCCATCGCGATCGTGTCGGTCATCCACCGCAGTTACGTGCTGGGCACCAACGGGTACATCACCGATGACTTCGGCCCCGTGTATCGCGCCGTGTCGAACTTCAGGCGTGGCCTGGACATCTACAACGAGCACTACGACCAGGTCGACCCGCACTATCTGTATCCGCCGGGCGGAACCCTGTTGCTATCTCCGTTCGGCTACCTGCCGGTCACGGCGGCGCGCTACTGGTTCATCACCATCAACACCATCGCGATCGTGGTCGCCGCCTACTTTCTGCTGCGGCTGTTCAAGTACACGCTCGCCTCGGCCGCAGCGCCCGCCCTCCTGCTCGCCATGTTCTGCACTGAAAGCGTCACCAACACACTGGTATTCACGAACATCAACGGGTGCATGCTGCTGTGCGAGGTGCTGTTCCTGCGGTGGCTGCTCGACGGCAAGGTCAATCACCAATGGCTGGCCGGCGTCGCGATCGGACTGACCCTGGTGATCAAACCTTCCCTGGCGCCGCTGCTACTCCTGCCCCTGCTGAACCGACAGTGGCGAGCCCTCGTCACTGCGTTTGGAGTGCCGCTGCTGTTCAACGTCGCCGCGTGGCCGCTTGTCAGCGACCCGGCCGGGTTCATTCGCAACACGGTGCCTTACATCTTCTCCGCCCGTGACTACTTCAACAGACTCCATCGTTGGCAACGGCGTCTACTACGGACTGCCGACGTGGCTGATTCTGTCGCTGCGCATCGTCTTCGGACTGCTCGCCGTCGGCAGCCTGTGGCTGCTTTACCGCTACTACCGCGACCGGGATCCGCTGTTCTGGATGCTCACGTCGTCGGGCGTACTCCTGATCGGATCCTTCCTGGTCCTGTCGTTGGGTCAGGCGTACTACTCCATGATGCTCTTCCCGTTCCTCATGACGGTGGTGCTGCCGAACTCGGTGCTCCGCAATTGGCCTGCGTGGCTGGCCATCTACGGCTTCATGACCATGGACCGGTGGCTACTCATTTACTGGGTGACCACGGGCCGCTATCTCGAGTACATGAAGATCACCTACGGCTGGTCGCTGATGCTCGTCGTCGTCTTCTGCGTCTTGCTGTTCCGGTACCTCGACGCCAAGGCGGACGGGCGGCTCGAGGACGGCATCGATCCGGTCTGGATGACGGACTCGGAGCGCGCTAGCGTGAAGGCATGACCTCTCCTGCCCCCAAGGTCGAGCTGACCGACGACGAGTGGCGCAAGAAGCTGACCTCGACCGAGTACGCGGTGCTGCGACAGGCCGGTACCGAGCGACCGGGCACCGGTGAGTACACCGACACCACGACCGAGGGCATCTATCAGTGCCGGGCGTGCGGCGCCGAACTGTTCCGAAGCACCGAGAAGTTCGAATCCCATTGTGGCTGGCCGTCTTTCTTCGATCCGGCCGACTCCGACGCGGTGATCCTCAAGTCCGACGACTCGTTGGGCATGCACCGGGTCGAGGTGAAATGCGCGAACTGCCACAGCCATCTGGGCCACGTGTTCGAGGGCGAGGGCTATCCGACGCCGACGGATCAGCGCTACTGCATCAACTCGATCTCGCTGAAGCTGGTGCCTGCGGAGTCCTGACGTTCCGGCGTCGCGCCGAGAGCAATTCGCCGAGTTCGGCGGCGGCCAACGGCGCACTGAAACATTGGATCTCTCGCATTCTCCGCGAAGCGGAATCGTGGGTGCTCGTGGGTGGATGAACTCGGCGCCCAGTTCACGATCAGAAATCTACGAGCGCATCCGCAGTCCCACCATTCACCAGACCCGATCTGCCCGACGTCGATCCGGACACCTTCATGCAAGAACCCCTCATGGAGCGGATGCGAATCCTCGCAATCGACTGGTGGACAACGGATCGGGTCACCACGGACCCCGGATCACACTGTCGCCCTACAAGATCGGCGTCCCCGGCATGTACGTCTGCTCCGCGGCTACACCGACTGGACCCGGCGCTCACGGCGTGTGCGGCGTCAACGCCGCAGAACTTGCACTTTCCGAACTCGGCTAGCGCACCTGCTCGGCCCTCCGGGGGCCTCGGCGCGTGGGGCGGAACAAACCTAGGGCAGCCTGGCCACGAGCTCCTCGACACCGACCCGCGGGCCGGTGAAGAACGGAGTCTCCTCGCGGACGTGCCGTCGGGCGTCGGTGTAGCGAAGCTTCCACATGAGCTCGACGATCCGACCGAGATCCGGGCCCTCGAACGCCAGAATCCACTCGTAGTCGCCCAGTGCGAACGCGGGCACCGTGTTGGCGCGCACGTCGGGGTACTCCCGGCCCGCCATGCCGTGCTCGACCAGCATCTTGCGGCGCTCGTCATCGGGTAGCAGGTACCAGTCCAGCGACCGCACGAAGGGATACACGCAGACGTAGTCGCCTGGCTCCTCGCCCGCGATGAACGCAGGAACGTGGCTCTTGTTGAACTCGGCGGGCCGGTGCAGCGCCACCACGCTCCACACCGGGTCACTCACCACTCCCAGGGAGGTCCGCCGGAACGCGCGGTACGTGGCCTGGAGCTCCTCGACCCGCTCGGCGTGCGTCCAGATCATGAAGTCGGCGTCGGCACGGAAGCCCGCGACGTCGTACACCCCGCGCACGACGACGCCGTTGTCCTCCTGGTGCTTGAGGAACGTCGCGGTGTCGTCGATGACCGCGGTCCGGTCCTCCCCCAACGCCTCCGGTTGCACCGAGAACACCGAGATCATCATGTATCTCGTCATCGAATTGAGGGCGTCGTAGTCGAGCTTGGCCATATGGCTATCGTGCCATGCGCGCCGACGCCAGCGCCGCGGCCGCCCGGGTCCCCGACGCGACGCACGCGGGCACCCCGATGCCGTCCAGATAGCCGCCCGCGACCGCCAGCCCCTCCGGAAGTCCGGCCCGCAACTCGGCGACGAGGTCACCGTGTCCAGGACCGTACTGAGGCATCGCGTCGAGCCAGCGCTGCACGTGACAGTCGACGGGACCGACCTCGACGCCGAATACCGTCGCCAGGTCCTCGCCCGCCCACTTCAACAGGTCCTCGTCGCCGACGCTGCGGGCAAGATCGTCGCCGAACCTGCCGAACGACAGCCGAACCAACTCGACGTTCCCTCGACCGCCCCACTTGCGCGACGTCAGCGTCATCGCCTTCGCGTGCAGGCGTTCTCCGCTGGCGACCAGCACACCCGACCGTGCGGGCAGTGGCGTCCCGCCAGGAAGCGCCAACACCACCACAGCCGACGACGCCACCTGAATCCGGCGCGCCGCGGCGGCCGTGCGCGGTGCGACGCCCTCGACGATCCGAGCCAGGCGCGGGGCGGGGACGGCGACCACGACGGCGTCGGCGGGCCAACCCGACCCCTCGTCGTCCACCACCGTCCACCCGGCCGCCGCCCGCTCGACGCGTTCGACGCCGACGTGTGCCCAGTGCACGTGAGCGCGCCGCACCAATTCGTCGAGCAACACGCGGTAGCCGCCGTCGACGGCGCCGAAGACCGAACCGGCCAGTGGCGGCGGCAGGGCCGCCCGCACGGCGGCGGTGAGACTCGCGGCGCCGCGGTCCAGGGCCGCCGCCAACGTCGGGAGGGCCGAACGCAGCCCGATGGTGGTCGCCGAACCCGCGTAGACACCGGCGAGCAGCGGGTCGACCGACCGCGCCACCACCTGCGCACCGAACCTGTCGCCGACGAGTTCCGAGACGGTCGGATCCGCCCCGGGTCGCCACGAGAACGGGCGGGCGGCCTCGGCGCCGACCTGCGCCACCGACGCTTGGTCGACGAGGCCGACGAGGGCGGACGCATGTGCCGGGATGCCCTGCAGGGTGCCCTCGGGCATGGGATGCAGTCGGTCGCCGCTGAAGATCAGGGGCCGAGCGCCCGTCGTGCCGACCTGTCTGGCCGTCAGTCCCAGTTCGGCCAGCAATGCCGGGACCTCCGGTCGACGCGCGACGAACGCCTCGGCCCCGACGTCGACGGCCTGGTTGCCGATCCGCTCGGTACGCAGCACCCCGCCGAGCCGGTCGGCGGGGTCGAACACCGTGATGGACGCTTCCGGGCCGGCCGCCATGCGCAACCGGTACGCGGCGACCAGGCCCGAGATACCGCCTCCGACCACGGCATACGTGAGCCTCACAGCGAGTGCGCCAACGAGACGGCTTCTGTCACGATGCCCGGGTCGGTCGCGGGAAGCACACCGTGCCCGAGATTGAACACGTGGCCCGTCGCCCCAGCGTCGACGGCGCGGCGGCCATCCTCGACGACGGCGCGCACCGCACGGTCCACGACGGGCCAACCCGCCAGCAACACCACCGGATCGAGGTTGCCCTGAAGGGCCCGCCCGGGGCCCACCCGCGCAGCGGCGTCGACGAGCGCGGTGCGCCAGTCGACGCCGACGACGCTCGCGCCCGCCTCGCCCATGGCGCCGAGCAGTTCGGCCGTGCCGACCCCGAAGTGCGTCATGGGCACCCCCTCGCCTGCGAATGCGTCGAAGACCCGCGCGCTGTGCGGCAGCACGTGGCTGCGGTAGTCGGCCAGCGACAACGTGCCCGCCCACGAGTCGAACAGTTGGATCGCGTCGACCCCGGCGTCGAGCTGCGCGCGCAGGAATCCGATGGTGACGTCGGTGAGCGCAGTCATCAATGCGTGCCACGTGGCGGGCGCTCCGAACATCATCGCCTTGGTGCGTTCGTGGTTGCGGCTCGGTCCGCCCTCCACCAGATAGGACGCCAACGTGAACGGCGCCCCGGCGAACCCGATGAGCGGCACGTCGCCCAATGCGGACACCAGCAGCGTGACGGCCTGCGCGATCGGTTCGACCTGCGCCGCTTCGAGCGGTTTCATGGCCGCAACGTCGGCTTCGGTGCGGATCGGGTGCGCGATGACGGGACCGACGTCGGGCACGATGTCGAGGTCGATGCCCGACGCGCGCAGCGGCACCACGATGTCGGAGAACAGGATGGCGGCGTCGACGCCGTGCCTGCGCACCGGCTGCAAGGTGATCTCGCAGACCAACTCGGGGTCGAAGCAGGCCTCCATCATGCCGTGGTTGGCCCGCAGCGCCCGGTACTCCGGCAGCGAGCGTCCGGCCTGGCGCATGAACCACACCGGAATGCGGCTGGGCTTGCGGCCACCGGCCGCGGCGAGATATGGCGACTCGGGCAGGTCGCGGCGGGTATTCATCGGCTTCCATGCTGCCATGCGGCCATGTTCGCGAACCCCCGCGCATGGGTCTGGTAACACTTCGGCGCGCCTGCACCGTCCATTGCCGAGATGGACTACCGTCAAACGCCGTGACCTCCGCTGAGCCGGCACAGTTCCGCGAAGCGGTGGCGGCGATGAACGCCACCACCGTGCGGCCGGAGATCGAGCTCGGCCCCATCCGTCCGCCGCAGCGGCTGGCCCCCTTCAGCTACGCGCTCGGCGCCGAAGTCCGCCACCCGGAGACCGCCGTCGTCCCGGAGACCTCCGACAATGACGCGTTCGGTCGGCTCATCCTGCTGCACGATCCCGAAGGCGCCGAGGCCTGGGACGGCACCATGCGCCTGGTGGCCTACATCCAGGCCGATCTCGACTCCAGCGAGGCCGTCGACCCGCTGCTTCCCGAGGTCGCGTGGAGTTGGCTCGTCGATGCATTGGCCGAACACACGGACAAGGTGACCGCGCTCGGCGGCACCGTCACGGCGACGACGTCGGTGCGGTACGGCGACATCTCCGGGCCGCCGCGTGCCCACCAGCTCGAACTGCGTGCATCGTGGACGGCGACCACGCTGGAACTCGGCCCCCACGTCACCGCGTTCTGCGAGGTGCTCGAACATGCCGCCGGGCTGCCACCGACGGGGGTCACCGATCTGGGCTCCCGCACCCGCGCGTGAGATGACGGACGAGCCGTCGCCCGACCTCGGTCCGGAAGCCCCCGAGTCACAGGCGACATCAGAGTCTTCGTCCGAGCCCTCATCCACCCCACTGCTGGCCCCTGCCGACGGCGTGCCGTCGCTCGCCATGTACCCGAGCGACATCGCCAGGGCGGCAGCACTTCTCGCATCCGGTAGCGGACCCGTCGCCATCGACGCCGAGCGCGCCAGCGGCTTCCGTTACTCCAATCGCGCCTATCTGGTCCAGATCCGCCGGGAGGGTGCGGGCACGGTGCTCATCGACCCGGTCAACCACGGCGCCGACCCGCTGGCAGTGATGGCCCCGGTCGCCGCGGTGCTCAACGAGGCCGAATGGGTGTTGCACGCCGCCGACCAGGACCTTCCGTGCCTGGCCGAACTCGGCATGACGCCGCCGGCGCTGTATGACACCGAACTCGCAGGCCGGCTCGCGGGATACGACCGGGTCAACCTGGCCGCCATGGTCGAGCGACTGCTCGGCCTGCAACTGACCAAGGGGCATGGCGCGGCGGACTGGTCCAAGCGTCCGCTGCCCGCCGACTGGCTGAACTATGCGGCGCTGGACGTCGAGGTGCTGCTCGAACTGCGTACGGCGATCGCCGAGGTGCTGGAGAAGCAAGGCAAGACCCATTGGGCCGCAGAGGAATTCGAACACCTGCGGACCTACGTCGCGACGCCGACGCGACGGGACCGGTGGCGGCGCACGTCGGGCATCCACAAGGTGCGGGCACCGCGCACGCTGGCCGCCGTGCGTGAACTGTGGACGACACGGGACAACATCGCTCAACGTCGCGACATCGCGCCGGGCCGGATCCTCCCCGATGCGGCGATCATCAACGCCGCGACCAACGATCCGGACAGCGCGGAGAAGTTGACGGCGCTCCCGGTGTTCGGCGGATCGCGCCAGCGCCGCAGCGCGCAGGTATGGCTCGACGCGCTGGCCCGGGCCCGCACCACCGAGGATCTGCCCACCGCCACCGAACCGCTGAACGGGCCTCCCCCCGCAGTGCGCTGGAGCCGCCGCAAACCGGAGGCCGCGGCTCGGTTGGAGGCAGCCCGCACGGGGCTGACCGAGCTGTCGCAACGGGTTTCGGTGCCATCGGAGAATCTGCTCACCCCCGATCTGCTGCGCAGGCTGATCTGGGACTGGCAGCCGGTGGACGATCCGGCCCCCGTCATCGACGCCTTCCTTGCCGAGGCCGGGGCGCGCCCCTGGCAGCGGGAGCTCACGGTGCCGATCCTGGCCAAGGCGCTTGCACTGTCCGCAGCGGAACCTACTACGGAGCCGACGGAGTAGCTCCCCACCAGCGCCGAAAGTACGGTTGTTCGCGCCCGCACTCGCGAAACGTGTTCAACAAGCGTACTTTCGGCGGGCTCAGTTGACCCCGTCGACGTGGGCCAGGAAGTGTTCCAACACGGCCTCGGGCGCCTCGAGCTGCGGCCAGTGCGCGATGTCGTCGGCGAGCATCACCACGTCGGCGTTCGGGATGACCTCGGCGTAGCGATCGGCCATGTGCCTGCCCGAGTTCGGGTCGATGGGGCCGTCGATGAGGCGCATCGGCACGGTCGTGCGGCGCATCGCCCGCACCCACCGGTTGCGGTGAACGTAGCGGTCGCCGAGGAACCGACCGACCTTGTGCAGCACCCGCTTGCCGTCGTTGTAGTCGAGGATCTGGTGGAACGTCTCCATCATCTGAGGCGACGGCTTGGTGTTGGGACCGAACATCTCGTTGATCGTGGGCTCGAGCAGCCGACGCGACAGCCGGCTGCCTTGCAGCGGACTCATGATGTCGCCCAACGGAGTTGCCGACATCAGCTTCTGCATGGTCCGAGGTGTGTAGGTCTCGTTGAACAAGCCACCGTTGAGCCACGTGATCGACTCGAACCTCACCGCGCGGTAGGACCAGTCGCCGAACTCGTGGCGGGCCAGCAGTTCCTGACCGACGGAGTCGCCGAGATCGTGGGCCAGCACGTGACACGACTCGACGTTCAAGTGCTCCAGCAGCGCCTCGTGCATGTCGGCGTGGTCGGGCACGGAGTACCCGTAGGCGACCGGTTTGTCGGAGAAGCCCATGCCGATCATGTCGGGAGCGATGACCGTGAACCGCTGCGTCAGCGTCGGCCAGATCAGGGCCCAGTCATAGGAGTTGAACGGGTACCCGTGGATGAGCAGCAGCGCAGGCCCCTCGCCCAGCGGCAGGCCGTCGATCCGGTAGAAGATGTCGAACCCCAGGTAGTCGAAGAACTGCCCTGCGGCCTTCCAGCGTTCGAGTTCGGCGTCCATCAGCGCAGCCTAGCTGGATTCATTGAGCAGGCTGGTGGAGCCGACACCGGGCCCTGGACTCGCCGCCATCGACTGACGCCGGGATCCCATCGCCCGATCGGTGGGACGCGGCATCCCGGCCGTCGGCCGACCATCTAGCGTGGTGGTCGCGGCGCCGACGCCGCACGGACCGAAGACGGAGCGCTCGTGAACCCTGCACCCGACCCCCGCGAGATCGAAACCCCAGCAGGGGTTTTGCGGTACTACGACGAAGGCGACGGCCCGGCGCTGCTATTCCTGCACGGCTCCGGACCCGGCGTCACGGGATGGCGAAACTTCCGCGGGATCCTCCCGACGTTCGCCCCGCACTACCGCTGTCTGGTGCTCGAGTTCCCCGGATTCGGCGTCAGCGACGACTTCGGCGGCCACCCGATGGTCACCGCCCAGGGCGCCGTCGCGCCGTTCCTGGACGCGCTCGACGTGCCCCGCGTCGACGTGGTCGGCAACTCCATGGGCGGCGGCGTCGGCATCAACTTCGCGATTCACCAACCCGACCGCGTCGGGAAGCTGGTGACCATCGGAGGCATCGGCACCAACGTGTTCAGCCCGGGGCCAAGCGAGGGAATCCGGCTGCTGCAGGACTTCACCGAAGAACCAACCAGGCAGCGGCTGGTCGACTGGCTGCGCTCGATGGTCTACGACGAGGCGCTGGTGACGGACGAATTGATCGAGGAGCGTTGGGCGCTCGCGACCGATCCGCCGACGCTCGAGTCGGCCCGACGCATGTACGGCAAGGCCGCCTTCGCGCAGATGATGGCCATGATGCGGAAGGCCGACATGCCGATGCCCTGGGCACAGATGCACAAGGTGCGCTGCCCCACGCTGTTGACGTGGGGACGCGACGACCGGGTGAGCCCGCTCGACATGGCGCTCATTCCGATGCGGACGATTCCGAACGCCGAGCTTCACGTGTTCCCCAACTGCGGGCACTGGGCGATGATCGAGGCGAAGGCGGCCTTCGAGTCGGTGGTGCTCGCGTTCCTCCGTCGCGGGGACGCGACCTAGCCCTGCCGCTGTGCGGAGCCGGCGTCGACGGGCAGCGCGACCGAGGTGACGTAGCGGGCTTCGTCGGACGCCAGGAAGAGACTGGCGTTGGCGACGTCGAGCGGCTCCACCCACGGCACGTCGAGCATGTTCATCGACCGCGCCGCCGCGGCGAACTCGTCGCGGGTCGGAGGGCGGTCCAGGTCCGGCCGGAACGCGCTGCTGACGACGTCGTTCTGGATCATCGGGGTGTCGACGTTCGTCGGATGCACCGAGTTCACCCGAACATTGTGCGGGGCAAGCTCATTGGCGAGGCTGCGCATCAGTCCGACCACCCCGTGCTTGGCGGCCGTGTAGTGCGCCACCCCGACCAGTCCGCGCAGGCCGGCGATCGAGCTCACCAGAATGACCGCGCCGCTCCCCCGCGCGATCAGGTGCGGCGCCGTGACCTTGCACGTGCGCCAGACGCCCGACAGGTTGACGTCGAGCATCGTCTGCCAGGCCTGCTCGGACAGCTCCTCGGCCATGCCTCGGGACGTGATCCCGGCGGTGGCGCAGACGACGTCGAGGCCGCCGAGGCGTTCCACGCCGCGGTCGGTGGCGGCCCGCAACCCCTCCGCGTCGCGGACGTCGACGACGTCGGTGACCGCACGACCACCGGCGGCGACGACGAGCCGCGCGGTCTCCGCGAGGTCGTCGGGAGTGGCCGGAGGCACCAGCACGGTGTCGACCGGTCCGCACACGTCGAGCGCGATGACGTCGGCCCCCTCCTGCGCGAACCGCACCGCCTGAGCGCGCCCGATCCCCCGTGCCGCACCCGTGATGAGCGCGACCTTTCCCTCGAGCCGCCCGGTCACGTCGTCCTCTGGCTGAGGCCCGCGTCGACCACCAGCTGGGTGCCGGTGATGTAGCGGGCCTCGTCGGAGGCCAGGAAGACCACCGCGTTGGCGACGTCGACGGGTTCGACCCACGGCACGGGCAACAGGTTGCGTGCCGCCAGCGCTTCGGCCGCATCCTCGGCCGTGGGATCGGCCAGGTCGGGGCGCAGTGCCGCGAACACCGCGTCGTTGAGGATCATTCCGGTGCCCACCGCGCCGGGATGCACCGTGTTGACCCGGATGCGGCGCGGCCCGAGCTCGTTGGCGAGCGTGCGGGCCAACCCCACGACCGCGTGCTTGCTCGCGGTGTAGTGCGCGGTGTTGGCGGTGCCGCGTAAACCGTTGGTGGAGCTGATGATGACGACCGATCCGCCGGTGCTGCCGATGTGCGGGACGCCCGCCTTGACGGTGTGCCAGACGCCGGTGAGGTTGACGTCCAAGGTGTTTCGCCAGGACTCCTCGGTGAGCTCCCACGCAGGCGCCCCCGCCGGGTACACGCCGGCGTTGGCGACGACGACGTCGAGGCGCCCGAGTTCGCCGACGCCCGCGGCGAGCGCCGCGGTCATCGCGTCGCCGTCGCGTACGTCGGCGAGCCTCGTCACGCACCTCCGGCCCTGCTGCGCGACCAGCAGTGCCGTCTCGGCGAGTTCGTCGGCCGCCGTCGCGACGTCGAGCGCGATGACGTCGGCGCCCTCCTCCGCGAACCGTTCGCAGTGGGCGCGGCCCATCCCACGAGCGGCCCCGGTGACGACCGCGACCCTGTCAACGAGTCCCGACATCACTCGGCCTTCAGCAGCCGGAAGCCCTGGTAGCCGGCGTCGACCACTTCGCGGCAGACGTCGAGGTAGCTGGCGAACCCGCCGATGAAGAGCATGAAGACGCGAGGCTTGCCCGGCACGTTGGCCCCCGAGATACCAGGAGTCGGCCTTGGTGAACAGCGACGCCTCGGCCCTGCGCGCACACTCGGCCACCCACTCGTCGACGGCCTCGGGCGTGGCCTCGATGGCCGAGTACCCGTGCTCGTCGAGCCGGCCGATGCATTCGGCGATCCAGTTCACGTGGGCTTCGGCGTGGAGCACCATGTTCGCCAGCACGGCGGGCGCTCCTGGGCCCGACACGACGAAGAAGTTCGGGAATCCGTCGACGCCGAGGCCAAGGTACGTGCGCGGGCCATCGGCCCAGTCGTCGCGCAGCCGCCGGCCGCCCCGGCCGACCACGTCGACCTTGGCCAGCGCGCCCGTCAGCGCGTCGAACCCGGTGGCGAGCACGATCGCATCGACGTCGTAGTGGGTGTCCGAGGTGTTGATCCCGGTGGCGTCGATCGACTCGATCGGCGTCTTGCGCACGCTGACGAGCGTGACGTGCGGCTCGTTGAACGTCTGAAAGTAGTTGGTGTCCGTGCAGATTCGCTTGGTGCCGATCGGGTGGTCGTTCGGGATGAGCAGGTCGGCGACGTCGGGATCGTCGATGACGGCGCGCACCTTCTGCTCGTAGAACCTCCTGGCCTCGTCGTTGGCGGCCAAGTCGGTCAGCTGGTCGGCGAACGTCTTCGAGAACAACACACCGCCGAGCGCCCAGCGCTTCTCGAAGGCCTCGCGGCGCTCCTCGGCCGACGCCTCCATGGTGAGCTTCGGATGCACGACGTGGGGCGAGCCTCCCGCGCTGCGCCAGGACAGCCGCCGGCGTTCGGCGTACTCCGACTTCACCTGCGCGCGGTCCTCGTCGGTCAGCGGCCGGTTGCCCGCGGGCACGCTGTAGTTCGGCGTGCGCTGGAACACGTAGAGCCGAGCGGCCCGTTCGGCGATGACGGGCACCGATTGGATGCCGGACGACCCGGTACCGATGACGGCGACGCGCTTGCCGGTGAAGTCGACGGGTCGATGCGGCCAGTGCGCCGTGTGATAGACCTCGCCACCGAAGTCGTTGAGCCCGTTGAAGTCCGGGGTCAGCGCCACCGACAGCGGGCCCGTGGCCATGATGCAGAACCGGGCGGTGACGACCTCCCCCGCGTCGGTGGTCACCGTCCAGCGCAGCGCCCGCTCGTCGAGCACGGCAGCGGTGACCCTGGTGTCGAACGTGATCCCGTCACGCAGGCCCAGCTCGTCGGTGACCCAGATGAGGTAGCGCAGGATCTCGGCCTGGGTGGCGTACTTCTCCGACCAGTTCCACCGTTGCTCGAGCTCCGGTGAGAAGGAGTAGCAGTAGTCCACGCTCTCGACGTCGCAACGCGCCCCGGGGTAGCGGTTGTAGTACCAGGTGCCGCCAACTTCGGGGGCGGCCTCGAACACCCGTACCGACAACCCCTGCGCGCGCAGCTGGTGCAGCGCGTAGAGGCCGGCGAACCCGGCGCCCACGACCACCGCGTCCAGGACGTCACCACCCACTCTGTTCACGTCGCTCAAGCTAGGCCCGAAGCCAGGTGGTGCGGCGGCGTCGTCCCGGTGACCGGACGGCGCATCCCCGGACGCACCGCACCCACACCACACTGACCGACCATGTCAGAACTCGCATCGGCCACCACCGCCTCGGTGGACCTCGACGGCGCGCAGCACCGGTTCGCGTGGCCACGCCATCGCTCGCTCGTCGACGTCATGCTCGACGCAGGCATCGACACCCCGCACTCCTGCCGGGAGGGCCACTGCGGCTCTTGCGTGGCCACCGTGGTCGCGGGCCGCGTCGAGATGGCTGCGTGCGACCTCCTCGAGCCGGAAGATCTCGCCGATGGGCTGATTCTGGCCTGTCAGGCCCGGCCGGTCAGCGACGATGTCCACATCGAGTTCTGACGACGTTTTCGCCCACTCACCGGGACCGGACGACGCCGGAAGGCTCGCGCCGGGTAAGCCTTGAATCAGCCCACACAGTTAGGACCTCAACTATGAGCGAGCGCGTACTCGACCGGGTGGCCGAACTGGCCGACCAGTTCAAGGACCAGGCCGTCGAGGCCGAGAAACTCGGCCAGCTGCCCGAGGCCACCGTGAAGAACATGAAGGCGATCGGCTCGATCCGCCTGCTCCAGCCAGCGGGGCACGGCGGGCTCGAGGTTCATCCCCGCGAGTTCGCCGAAACCGTGATGGCCACCGCGGCACTGGATCCGGCGGCCGGCTGGGTCAACGGCGTCGTCGGCGTCCACCCGTATCAGCTCGCCTACGCCGATCCGCGGGTGGCCGCGGAGGTGTGGGCCGACGACGTCGACACCTGGATGGCGTCGCCCTACGCACCGCAGGGCATCGCCATGCCGGTCGACGGCGGCTATCTGTTCAACGGGCGGTGGCAGTTCAGTTCCGGCACCGATGCATGCGACTGGATCATCCTGGGCGCCATGGTCGGTGGCTCCGACGGCAAGCCGGTGATGCCGCCACAGATCCTGCACATGATCCTGCCGCGCAAGGACTACGAGATCGTCGCCGACTCGTGGGACGTCGTTGGCCTGCGCGGAACGGGGTCGAAGGACGTCATCGTCAAGGACGCCTTCGTGCCGGCGTACCGCACGATGGACGGCACGAAGGTCATGGACGGCACCGCGCAGCGCGAGGCGGGCATGACCAAGACGCTGTACAAGATGCCGTGGTCGACGATGTTCCCGCTGGGCATCAGCGCCGCCACGATCGGCATCTGCGAGGGGGCGCTCGCCGCCCACCTGGACTACCAGCGCGAGCGCGTGAGCGCAGCGGGCACGGCCATCAAGGACGACCCGTACGTGCTCTATTCGATCGGTGAGGCGGCCGCCGAGATCGACGCGTCCCGCCAGGCGTTGCTGGCCAACGTCGACAGGATCTACGACGTCGTCGACACCGGGCGGGAGGTCACGTTCGAGGAGCGGGCCGCGGTGCGCCGCTCGCAGGTGCGGGCGGTGTGGCGCGCGGTCGGGGCGGTCGACCAGATCTTCGCCCGTTCCGGCGGCAACGCCCTGCGGATGGACAAGCCGCTGCAACGCTATTGGCGCGATGCACACGCGGGCATGGCCCACGCGATCCACGTGCCCGGCACGACGTATCACGCGTCGGCGCTGAGTTCCTTCGGCGTCGACCCGCAGGGTCCGCTGCGGGCGTTGATCTGACGAGGCCCGGCGGCCCGGTGAAGGGAAATCGATGAGCGACCTGAAGAGCCTTGGCTACGTCAAGGTGCAAACCGCCGACATGCCGCGATGGCGCCACTTCGCGTTCGACGTGCTGGGGTTCGCGCAGGGCAACGGCCCCGAGCCGGACGCGCTGTACCTCCGGATGGACGAGCGCGAGGCCCGCCTCATCGTGGTGCCTGGCGACGTCGACAGGATCGTCACCGTCGGATGGGAGGTCCGCGACCGCGCGGCCCTACAGCGCGTGAAGACCACCCTCGACGATGCGGGCGTTCCGTTCAAGGAACTCTCGCTCGCCGAGGCCGACGCGCGGCGCGTCGAGGAGGTCATCGCCTTCGACGACCCCGCGGGCAACTCGGTCGAGGTGTTCCACGGGCCGGTGCTCGACCACAGCCCGGTCGTGACGCCGTTCGGAGCCCGGTTCGTCACCGGCGCTCAGGGTCTCGGACACGTCGTGCTGCCCGCCGTGGACGCGGCGGCCCTGTTCGACTTCTACACGGAGACACTCGGTTTCCGCTCCCGCGGGGCGTTCCGGGTACTGGCCCCACCCGAGTTCGGGCCCATCCGGGTGCGCTTCCTCGGCATCAACGAGCGCCACCACAGCCTGGCGATCTGCCCGGCGATGACGCTTCGCGACCCCGGCTTGATCCACCTCATGGTCGAGGTCGATTCGCTCGACGCCGTGGGGCAGGCGCTGGACCGGGTCGCCAAGGACGGCTTACCTGTTGTCGTCCACGCTCGGCCGACATACCAACGACAAGATGGTGTCGTTCTACGTACGCGCTCCCGGCGACTGGGACGTCGAGTTCGGCACCGACGGCATGCGGGTCGACGAAGCGCACTACACCGCCGAGGAGATCACCGCCGACAGCTACTGGGGCCACCAGTGGGTCGACGACCCGCCCGCCGCGATGCGCCCATGAACGACGCCGACGTCTACCCCAGGTCGGCCGAGCAGATCGGCGACTGGGACTTCGAAGCCGACGTGGTGATCGCCGGGTACGGCATCGCGGGTGCCGCCGCAGCGGTCGAGGGCGCCTCCGCAGGCGCCGACGTGCTCGTCGTCGAACGCACCGGAGGTTGGGGTGGGGCGGCGGCGATGGCCGGTGGGTTCATCTACCTCGGCGGCGGTACCTCACTCCAGAAGGCTTGCGGCTTCGATGATTCCGTAGCGAACATGGCCGCGTTCCTGAACGTGGCGATGGGACCGGGTGCCGACGAGAAGCGGATCGCCGACTACTGCGCAGGCAGCATCGAGCACTTCGAATGGCTGGTCGGTTGCGGGGTGCCCTTCAAGGCTGCGTTCTGGGGTGAGCCGGGCTGGGAGCCGCCGGGCGACGAGGGCCTGATGTTCACCGGCGGGGAGAATGCGTTCCCGTTCAACACCATCGCCACGCCCGCTCCCCGCGGCCACGTCCCGCAGCTGGCCGACAAGAAGGCTGGCGAGAAGAGCGGCGGCTACATGCTGATGAAGCCGCTGGTCGACACCGCGACAGCGCTGGGCGTACGCGCGTTCTACGACCTGCGGGCGACTGCGCTGGTGGTGCAGTCCGACGGGCGTGTCGCCGGACTCGTCGCCCAGCGGTACGGCAAGCCGGTCGCCGTGAAGGCACGGCGCGGCGTCGTCCTGGCGTCGGGCAGCTTCGCCTACAACGACGCGATGGTGATGCAGTACGCACCCAGGCTGGCGGGCCGGCCCGCGGCGTCGATCGAGCAGCACGACGGGCAGTCCATCCGGATGGCGCAGGCGCTCGGCGCGGACCTCGCCCACATGGACGCCACCGAGGTGGCGTTCCTCATCGATCCGCAGCAGACCGTCCGCGGCATCCTCGTCAACGGGCGCGGTCAGCGTTACGTCGCCGAGGACATGTACTCCGGTCGGATCGGCCAGGTCACCCTGTACCACCAGGACGACACCGCGTACCTGATCATCGACGGGGACGCGCAGGAAGAGGCCATGGCCGCGACGTCCGCGACGCCCTTCCTGAAGCGGCCTGCGACGTGGGTCTGCGACACGGTGGCCGAACTCGAGGGCGAAATCGGTCTTCCCCCAGGCTCTTTGCAGGCCACGGTGGCCGCGTACAACGACGGCGCGGCGCGCGGTGAGGATCCGCTGCTGCACAAGAAGCGGGAGTGGGTAAAACCCATCGGCACGCCGGTCGGCGCGATCGACCTGCGGGCCAGTTGCGCCGGCTTCACGCTCGGCGGTCTGCAGACCACCCTCGACGGCGAGGTGCTGCACGTCGCGGGCAAGCCGATACCCGGCCTCTACGCCGCCGGGCGCTGCACGGCGGGCCTCGCGGCATGGGGTTACGCCAGCGGCGTCTCGCTCGGCGACGGCAGCTTCTATGGACGACGAGCAGGACGCGCCGCCGCCAAGGGCTGATCCCCTCGAACCCGTGCCCCGCGTCAGGCTCCGGCCGACGCGGGGCTGCTTTGCATTCGGCGCGTGGTGTGACAGCGGCCACACCCATATGATACAAACACGTATATGACTATTAGTCATATTGAAGCCTGAACCGTCGTCGCAAGGAGGCGCCATGACCGTCACCGCGGAACGCGCGGAATCCACCACCCCCAGTGCCGTCATCGACAGGGTGTCCCTGGTGCTGGAGGCGTTCGACGGACCGGGCCGGCTGACCCTGGCTCAGCTCGTGCGTCGCACCGGGCTGCCCCGTTCCTCGGCGCACCGCATGTTGGAGCGACTCGTCGCCCTGCGTTGGCTGCGACGCAGCGGCCGGGACTACGAACTCGGCATGCGACTGGTCGAGCTGGGTTCGCTTGCCGTGCACCAGGACCGGCTGCACCGCGCGGCGAGCCCCCTGCTACACGAATTGCATCGCGCGACCGGCCTGGTGGTGCACCTCGCCGTGCTCGACGGACCCGACGTCGTCTACCTCGAGAAGATCGGCGACCGGATGGTCGCCGCGATCCCCACCCGGGTCGGCGGACGCCAGCCCGCGCAGTGCACCGCCGTCGGCAAGGCGATGCTGGCGACCGCGGCGCGGGCCGACGTCGTCGACCTCTCGTCGCGCCGGACCAGGCACTCGATCTCCACACCCGCGCAGCTGGCTCAGCAACTCGCCAAGGTGCGCGCGCACGGCGTGGCCTTCGACCGGGAGGAGTCGCTGGCCAGATTCGGTTGCGTCGCAGCGCCCATCGGCGACGCAGGCGAAGCCGTCGCCGCGGTGTCCGTGTGCGGACCGCTGAGCCGCATGGCATTCGACCAGCGCCTCGTTGCGCCGGTCCGGATGACGGCGATGAACATCTGGCGCAACGTCGACGACGGACCGCGCCGCGTCGTCCCCACGTTGCAGGCCGGGCGACGTCTGCGCGGTGGGGCTGCGCTGCAGTACGCGTGAACCTCGACCCACCGATCCAACTGAAAGGGACTGTCCCATGGAGCGTTTCAGCGACCGCCGCATCATCGTCACCGGCGCTGGCTCGGGCATCGGGGCAGCCACCGTCGCGCGCCTGCTCGACGAGGGCGGCACCGTCGTCGCGTGCGACGTATCCGCCGAAGGACTGGCCGCCACCACCGCCGCAGCCGACGATTCCGACACCGGTGCGCGACTCACCACGGCGGTACTCGACGTGTCCTCCGAGGACCAGGTCGCGCATGCAGTCGACGCGGCGATCTCCGAGTTGGGTGGCCTCGACGTGCTGGTGAACGCCGCGGCGATCCAGCGGTGCGCCCACACCCATGAGCACACGCTCGACGACTGGAACGCCACTCTCGCGATCAACCTGACGGGCACCTTCTTGATGACCCGGCGCGCGCTGCCCGACCTGCTCGACACCGGGCGCGGGGTGGTGGTCAACTTCACGTCCACCGCAGCCTCGTTCGCCCACCCCTACATGGCCGCCTACGCCGCAAGCAAGGGCGGCGTGCTGGCGTTCACCCATGCGCTGGCGCTCGAGTACAGCAAGCAGGGCCTGCGGGCCGTCAACATCCAACCGGGCGGGGTCGCAACGGCTTTGGCGCTGTCGACGCTGGACAAGATGCCCGAAGGATACGACGTCGGGCTGTGGGCTAAGCAGACTCCGCTGCTGCACGGGCACGACAGCGCAATCCTGGGCGACCCGAGTTCGGTGGCCGCCGTGGTCGCCATGGTGGCCTCCGACGACGGCGCATTCATCACGGGCACCGAGCTGCGGGTCGACGGCGGCGCCCACGCCTGAGCGCTACGAGGGCAATGCCATCGTCTCGTCGACGACGGTCACGTCACCGCGGTGTACCGCGTCGGCGATCGACTGCTTCAACGCGGTGCAGGCGAGGAATACCCCGCGCGGCCGGTGCCCCGAGATGAGCTCGGCCGCAAGCCGTTCCGGACATGCGTCGTAGGCGGCCGCACTCCACTGGATGCTGGTCTGGTCGCGACTGCTCTTGCGGGCCAGCACCGTGGCCGCACACCGCAGGCACTCGACGGGCACCATCGGCGCCTCCACCAAGCGGTTGTCGGCTCGCATCGTCATGGTGTGCTTCCGGCCGCCCTGGCCGCGAGGTTGGCTTCGATCTCCTTGTTCCAATGCTCGGTCGGCCGGGTGGTGTCGAGTTCGAACTCGAAGCGGTCGACCATGTCGGGGGTCACGTCGGCCACGTCGACGTAGAACTGTTCGTACCACCGCCGTAACTGATAGACCGGGCCGTCTTCCTCGACCAGCAGCGGGTTGTCGATGCGCGCCTTCGTGCGCCAGATGGCGACGTCCTGCTCGAAGCCCATCTTGACGAAGTCGCCCAGGCTGATGGCCGTCTGCATGGCCTCCTCGGCGGGTAGCACATTGGACTTCTTGACGATGATGCCGTACTGCAGCACAAACGAATTCGCGTCGATCGGGTAGTGGCAGTTGATGAGCACCGTGTGGTGATCGGCGTCGACGTAGTGGTAGGTGAGGTCGTCGATCATGAACGACGGCCCGTAGTAGGACGCGACCGACGTCGTGCCCAACATGGCCGCCCCTTCAGTGCCGCCGAGGTCGGGGCGGGAGCCGCCGTTCATGTACTGCGTGGCGACGTGACCGGAGAAGATGTTCTTGAATTCCGTTGGCAGCGAGCCGTGCACGTAGAAGAAGTGGGCCATGTCGACGACATTGTCGATGATCTCGCGGCAGTTGGCGTGCACGACGGTGGTGTACCAGTGCCAGTCGGTCCACTCGTCGCTGGAGGCACCCTCGATGCGCGGGATCGTCACCTGCTCCGGCGGCGGATTGCCCTCCGGGTCGTTCCACACGAACAGCATTCCGTCCTGTTCCAACGTGGTCCACGTCGCGGTGCGGGCCAGTCTCGGCACCCGGCGGGCGTACGGCACGTTCTTGCACCGCCCGTCTCCGCCCCACCGCCAATCGTGGAACGGGCACGCGATCTCGTTGCCCTTGACGGTACCGCCTGCGAGGTCGCCACCCATGTGCCTGCAGTAGCCGTCGAGGACGTTGACCCGACCGTCCGAGCCGCGGAACACCACGAGCCGTTGACCGAAGGCGTTCACGGCGTGCGGGGTGCCATCGCCGAGATCCCTGACGAGTCCGAGGCAGTGCCATCCCCGCGCGAAACGGATCGGTGGAGCATCGGCCTCGATGAGTCGAATGTCGTCGATGTGCTCCAGGGTCATGTCGGGACCGTCCTCGATGTTGCGGGTGGGCTGCTCCATCGATCAAACCGCGGAGCCGGCGATAAGGACAGCACCGTGTTCCGCTCATCAGGAGATTGGCTCTTCGCACCCGCGGGCAGCGCCTACCGTGAGGTCCCGTGACTGCACCCAGCATGACGATCCCCGCCGGGCTGACCACCGACGACACCAACGTCGACCTGCTCGTCGTGGGTTCCGGCACCGGCATGGCCGCCGCGCTCGCCGCAGCCGAGTTCGGCCTCTCCGTGTTGATCGTCGAGAAGTCCGGCTACGTCGGAGGGTCGACCGCCCGCTCGGGCGGCGCGCTCTGGCTGCCGGGCGGCCCGGTACTGCGCGAGGCCGGCGCAGGTGACAGTGCCGAACGCGCGATCACCTATCTGGAGGCGGTGGTCGCGGGCACGGCACCGGCCGCGCGCGCCGAGCGCTTCGTCGAGCAGCAGACCGCCACCATGGACATGCTTCGCCGCATGACGCCGATGAAGTTCTTCTGGGCGAGGGAGTACTCCGACTATCACCCCGAACAGCCGGGCGGCAGCGCCGACGGACGGACCTGCGAGTGCAAGCCGCTGAACACGTCGATCCTCGGCCCATACCTCCCGAGACTGCGGCCGGGCGTGCTCGAGGCGAAGATCCCCATGCCGACGACGGGCGCCGACTACCGGTGGATGAATTTGATGGCCAGGGTGCCACGAAAGGGCTTGCCGACGATCGCGAAGCGACTCGCCCAAGGGGTCGGCGGGCTGCTGCTCGGGCGCCGGTACGCCGCGGGTGGACAGGCTTTGGCGGCGGGCCTGTTCAGTGGTGTGCTGAAGGCACGCATTCCGATCTGGACGGACACCGCACTCGTCGACCTCGTCGACGACGGTGATCGGGTCACGGGCGCGGTCCTCGACCACGGCGGCCGCCGGATGACCGTGACCACCAGGCGCGGAGTGGTGCTGGCCGCGGGCGGCTTCGACCACAGCATGGAGATGCGGTGGAAGTTCCAGTCCGAGTCGCTCGGATCCAACCTCAGCCTCGGCGCGGACACGAACACGGGGGACGCGATCCGCATCGCGCAGAATCACGGCGCCGCAATCGATCTGATGGATCAGGCGTGGTGGTTCCCGGCCGTGGCCCCATTACCCGGGAAGGCCCCAGCGGTGATGCTCGCCGAGCGCTCGCTGCCCGGTTCGCTGATCGTGGATCAGAACGGCGAGCGGTTCGTCAACGAATCGACCGACTACATGTCGTTCGGTCAGCGGGTGCTGGAACTCGAACGCGCGGGCCGACCGGTTGAACAGATGTGGATCGTCTTTGATCAGCAGTATCGCAACGGCTACGTGTTCGCCGCGGAACTGTTCCCGCGCATGGCGATTCCACGCGCCTGGTATGACGCGGGGATCACCTGCCGTGCAGCGACGTTGACCGAACTGGGCGGGCGGATGAACGTACCCGGGAACCGGTTCGCCGAGACGATGGGTCGCTTCAACACTGCCGCGCGGGTCGGGATCGACGGAGAGTTCCACCGCGGGCAGAGCGCGTACGACCGCTACTACGGCGACCCAACCATCACGCCGAATCCCAACCTGCGCCCACTCGACGAGGGGCCGTACTACGCCGTCAAGATGGTGCTCAGCGATCTCGGCACGTGCGGCGGACTGCGCGCCGACGAACGCGCCCGGGTGCTCCGCGAGGACGGCACGGCGATCGACGGGCTCTACGCGATCGGCAATACCGCCGCCAACGTCTTCGGTGCCAGCTATCCCGGTGCGGGAGCGACGATCGCGCAGGGCCTGGTGTACGGCGTCATCGCCGCCACGGACGCTGCTGGTCGGTGACCCGACCGCGTCACTCGGAGTCGTCGGCGTCGGCGCGTTTCTCGATCTCGTACCAGAATTCAGGTGCGGGCCAAGGCACTTCGCGCCGTCCGACCTCGCCGGGGAACACCGCCTCGGCCTCGTCGAGCTCCTTGATCATCTTCAGCGCCAGTTCGCGCTCGTTCGCGTAGTAGCGTTCGGCCCACGACAGTGCCACCCGCGCGTAGGCCCACGCAGGATCCGCCGCCGACCACTTGGCGTCCTTGGCCGCCTTGCGCTGCATCTCGTCGGCGTAGGCCACGTGTTCGGCGAGGATCTCCTTGAGCCGGGTCGGACTGGTCAGATGCCCGAACGTCACCCGCAGCAGCGGGCCGTGCTTGAGCACCGGCGGATCCACGGGCGCCTCGTCGGCCCACTGCGTGACCGCTGCCAACCCGGACTCGGTGATCTTGTACAGCCGTCGGCTCCGCGCCCCACCGGAGTGGTCCACCCGCGACGTCACCAGCCCAAGTTGCTCGAGTTTCTTCAACTCCGAGTAGATCTGGCTGTACGCCGGGCTCCCGTAGAAGAAGCGCATGCTCCAGTCGATGTACTTGCGCATGTCGTAGCCCGAGAGCTCGTGTTCGTAGGACAGCATGCCAAGTAGCGCCCAGCTGGTCCCCGCCAGATTGGGCTTGGCCGCCTGTTCGCCACCGTCCACTTCGCCAGCCTAACAACGCAGGTCGACGTACTCAGCCGACCGACCGCTGGGCGGGACGCTTGGTTGCGGAAGACCGCGCTCAGTCGAGTTCGTGCGCGACGTGGTCGCCGACGGCGGAGCCCAACGCGGCAACCCAGCCAGTGATCTGCCGGGCGACGTGCTGGTCGGTGAGTCCCACCTCGGTGAGCACCTCACTGCGCGACGCATGCGCCTGAAACTCTTGCGGCACCCCGACGTCGCGGCACGGCACGTCGATCTCGTTGCGGCGCAACGCCGCCGACACCGACGACCCGATGCCGCCGTGTACGCCGTTGTCCTCGACGGTGACGACCAGCTTGTGCGCCTTGGCCAGCTCGCCCAACACCTCGGGCACCGGAAGCACCCAGCGCGGGTCGACGACCGTCACACCGATGCCCTGTTTGCGCAGTCGCTCGGCCGCGGACAGGGCCATCTTGGCGAACGCTCCGACCGCGACCAGCAGCACGTCGTCGGACAGACCTTCCGCGGGGGTGGCGAGCACGTCGACACCCGACCGCCGTTCGACGGCCGGAATGTCTTCTCCCACATCGCCCTTGGGGAACCGAACGGCGGTGGGGCCGTCCTTGACCTCCAGCGCCTCACCGAGCTCCTCGCGCAGCCTGGCCGCGTCCCGCGGTGCCGCGACCCGCATGCCGGGCACGATCCCGAGCATCGACAGGTCCCACACTCCGTTGTGGCTGGCGCCGTCGGGTCCCGTGACGCCCGCGCGGTCCAGCACCAAGGTGACGGGCAGCTCGTGCATGGCGACGTCCATCATCACCTGGTCGAACGCGCGGTTGAGGAACGTCGAGTAGATGGCCACGACGGGGTGCATGCCGCCCATCGCCAGCCCGGCCGCCGAGGTCATCGCGTGCTGCTCGGCGATGCCGACGTCGAAGAACCGATCGGGGTAGCACTCACGGAACGCGCTCAGGCCCGTCGGCCCCGGCATCGCGGCGGTGATCGCGACGACGTCGCGGCGCTTTCTGCCCAGCCGGACGAGCTCCTCGGCGAACACCGACGTCCAGCCGGGCCCGGCGACCGACGTCGCGAGCCCGGTGAGCGGGTCGATCACCCCGGTGGAGTGCATCTGGTCTTCCTCGTCGTCCTCGGCCGGGGCATAGCCCATGCCCTTGCGGGTGACGACGTGGACGATGACGGGTGCGTTGAAGCCGCGGGCGTGCCGCAACGCCGCCTCGACCGCGTGCTCGTCGTGGCCGTCGATGGGCCCGACGTACTTCAGTCCGAGGTCGGTGAACATCACCTGCGGGGACAACGCGTCCTTGATACCGGCCTTGATGCTGTGCATGCACTGGTAGCAGAGCTCGCCGATGAACGGCACGCCCCGCACGGCCTTGCGGCCCTCGTCGAGGATGCGCTCATAACCCGGCTGCAGGCGAAGCGCCGCGAGATGATCGGCGAAGCCACCGATCGTCGGTGCGTAGCTGCGGCCGTTGTCGTTCACGACGACGACCACCGGCCTGCCCCCGGCGGCGATGTTGTTGAGCGCCTCCCAGCACATGCCACCGGTGAGCGCACCGTCGCCGACGACGGCGACCACGTGCCGGTTGCGGTAGCCGGACAGTTCGAACGCCTTCGCCAGCCCGTCGGCGTAGGACAGCGCGGTGCTGGCGTGGCTGGACTCGACCCAGTCGTGCTCGCTCTCGGTGCGCGACGGATAGCCCGACAATCCGCCCTTCTTGCGCAGGTTGTCGAAGTCGGGGCAGCGGCCCGTCAGCATCTTGTGGACGTAGGCCTGGTGGCCGGTGTCGAAGATGATGGGATCGTGCGGCGAGTCGAAAACCCGGTGCAACGCCAACGTCAACTCGACGACGCCCAAGTTGGGGCCGAGGTGTCCGCCGGTCGCAGCGACCTTGTGGATCAGGAACTGACGGATCTCGAAGGCGAGTTCGTCCAACTGAGACTGGGAAAGGTGCTGCAGATCGGCGGGGCCGCGGATCTGATCAAGCATCCCGTCAGTTTACGCACGCCGCCGCCGGACAGTCCGCTCAAGCGTCGTAGACGTCGGGCACGCCGTCGTGGTCCGCATCGGCCGTCTCACGGTCGTGAATTCGGCGATATTCGGTGTTGCGGCTGATCAAAACCACCGCGGCGAGCACGCCCGCGACCACCGAACCGACGAGTACGCCGATCTTGGCATCCGCCCCCGTCACGGTCCCGTACCCGAACGCCAACTCGCCGATCAGCAACGAAACGGTGAACCCGATTCCCGCGAGCAGCGCGGCGCCGAGCACGTCGCGCCAGGCCAGGTCGTCGTCGAGGGCGGCTCCCGTGAACTTGGCCAACAGGAACGTGGTGATGAACACACCCAGCGGTTTGCCGACCACCAAGCCCGCCAGCACCCCGAGCGTCACCGGGTGCGTCAGCGTCGCGGTCAGCCCGTTCCAGCCGCCCACCGTGACGCCCGCGGCGAAGAACGCGAACACCGGCACCGCCAGCCCCGCCGACAGCGGGCGCAGTCCGTGTTCGAAGTGTTCGGCGACGGAAAACCTGCCCAGCACGGGCACGGTGAAGCCCAACACCACCCCCGCGACCGTCGCGTGGACGCCGCTGGCGTGCACGAGCGCCCACGTCGTCACCGCCAACGGCACCAGCAGCCACCACTGCCGCACCCCACGCTGAACGGCGAGCGCGAAGAGTGCGCCGGGAATCAGGGCGAATGCCAGGGGCCCGATCGACAGGTGGTCGGTGTAGAACGCGGCGATGACGGTGATGGCCAGCAGGTCGTCGACCACCGCGAGCGTCAGCAGGAAGGTACGCAATGCCGTCGGCAAGTGGGTGGACAGCACCGCGAGCACTGCGAGCGCGAACGCGATGTCGGTGGCGATGGGCACGGCCCACCCGTCGAGGTTTTCGGGGTGGCCGGCCAGCAGGTTGATGGCGACGAAGATCCCGGCGGGAACAATCATTCCGCCGATAGCCGCCGCGATCGGCAACGCGGCCCGCGCCGGGTCGCGCAGGTCGCCCGCGACGAACTCGCGTTTGAGCTCGAGTCCGACCACGAAGAAGAAGATGGCCAACAGCCCGTCGGCGGCCCAGGTCGCCAGGTTGAGATGCAGGTGAAGTGCCTCCGGGCCGATCGCGAACTCCGAGACGGCGCGGTAGGACGCCGCCCATGGCGAATTGGCCCAGCCGATCGCGACGCCGCCTGCGATCAGCAGGAGCACCCCGCCGACCGTTTCGCGCCTCAGTACGTCGGTCAGTCGCTTAGCCTCGGGCCACGACCCGCGGGTCAATAGCCGAAGTCGGGATGGAGCGCCAGGCTTGGATGTCACGGGTGGGCCCTCACGGTCGCGGCGTCGAGTGATCGCCGACCAGACTTCCCGGCACACCTGAACGGCCCGAGTCTAGGCGATCAGCGTTCGCGCTCAGCTGACGATGCCCAGCTCGCGGGCCCGCTTCACGGCGTCGCGACGCTTGGTCACCGCAAGCTTCGACAGGATCGCCGACACGTGGTGGTCGACGGTCTTCACCGACAGGTACAACCGTTCGGCGAGTTCGGTGTTCGTCAAGCCGCCGTCCAGCAATCGCAGCACTTCGATCTGCCGCTCGGTCAACCCCGCCGGATTGACCAACGTCGCGGTCCGGCGCCGCGCGGGCACCACCGCGACCCCCGCCGCCCGTAGGTCGCGCCGGACCTTGGCGGCCACCGCGCCCGCACCGAGTCGGTCGAGTGCGTCGAGCCCACGGCGGGCCAGCTCGGGTTCACCCGAGTCGATCAGGGCCATCGCCGCGTCGTACGGCGTGCCGAGCCGACCGAACTGCTCGGCCGCGGCTTCAAACGCGCCGTCCATCACGAACTGATAGGGCTCCGCCAGACCGACCCCGTTCACGCGCCTGCCGGCTCGACGCAACCAGACGGCCAGTTCACCGCGCGCCCATTCGAGGCCCGTCGGCGGGGCGGTCTCGAGTAGCCGAGCGCATTCGTCGAGGCGCTCGTCGGCGCACCCAGTCAGCCACACCCGCTCGGCAACCGCCGCCGCGGCGGGCAACGTCCGCATCGGCTCTCCGTATCGGCACGCGAGCCGCCACGCCTCATCGAGGTCGTCGGCTCCACCGCCGTCCTGTCGTAGCGCGACGAGCGCGTGAATCACCAGTGGCCACGTGCGGGCCAACGGCGCGCTGGGTCCGTCGAGCACCGTATCGGCATCGGATGCCGCCTTCTCCCAATTCCCGGTCAGCAGGCCCAATCTCGCCCGCGAGCCCATCTGCCACACCCGGCAGATCGGCAGATCGTGTTCCTGCATCAACACGATCGACTTGTCGAGCATGTCCGCCGCCTGGTCGAGCCTGCGCTGCTCGACGTCGTAATAGGTGAGATTGCTGTAGCCGGCCGAATAGATCTCGTCGATGTGGGCCGGGCCGCTCCGCAGGATCTCCACGACCTTCGCCCGGCCCCGTTCGTCACCCGTCAGCAGCGCGCAGTAGCTCTCGATGAGTTCGACGCGGACGGCCAGACCGTGATCGCCTGCCCGGTCCGCAATCTCGCGGGCCCGTTTGATCGAAGTCGCGGCCTGCTCGACGTAGTTGGACTGCAGCGTCAGGTAGGCGTCCATCGCGAAGGCGTGGCCCAGGTTGACCAGCGTCGCGGCATCCGAGCCGTCCGCATCCTCGTCCAGTACCGAGATCGCTTGACTCACATGGCCTTCCGCGATTGTGCGATTGGCGTTGTACCACTCGTAGACCGCCAGCGAGTGATGGTCGGCACTGAGCGGTGCTGCCTCACCAAGGGTATGGCGGATGATCATGGCGCGACGGCACGCGCCGATCGCATCGTCGAGCCGGTCGATCAGGTAGTACTCGCCTGCCAGCAGCTCGAGCAGTTCCGCCTCGGCGGCCGGCTCCAGGGCGACGCCCTGCTCCAGCGCGGTGGCGAAGAACTCGGCCGCCTGGGTGTGTGCACCGGTCCGTGCTGCCACTCCGCCGGCTTCCGAGGCCGCCGTGACCACACGGTCCCGATCTCCCGCCCCCAGCGCGTGGTGGGTGATGACAGCGGGCTCGCTGTCGGATGCGGCATCGTGCGCGTCGATCAGCCTGCGGTGCAGTCCCGATTCGGCACCCGGCGGGATCACGCTCGCCACCGCGAGCCGGCACAGGTCGTGGCGAAACGCGACCCCGCGTGGGCTGCGGCGGATGAGATTGGCTGCATCGAGCGTTCGCAGCGCGGGCAGCGTGATGCCGAGGCCTGCCAGCAGATGGTCCGGGATCGAGCCGGGCGCACAGGTGAGCAGGTTCAACAGGTCCCATGCCGCGACGTCCAGTTCGGCGGTACGGGCCAGGATCGCATCGCGCACCGTCGTCGGCAGGTCATCGCCGTGGTGATCCAGCAGCTCGCTGACGTAGAAGGCGTTTCCGCCGGTGACCTGATACAGCCACTCCGGGTCGACCGGTCGCTCCCCGACCAGTGCGGTCACCGCCTGAAGGCTCAGGGGCGGTAGCGCCACCGTCATGGCATGCGCCGAGCGGGCGACGTCCCCGAGCAGGGACCGCATCCGGCTGGTGGGCCCAACCTCCTCGTCGCGCACCGTGCCGATGACGATTGACTGCGACTTGTGCACCCGGCGCAGCACGAACCGGAGCAGATCGATGGTCGCCTGGTCGGCCCAGTGCAGGTCGTCGAGCACCAGCACCGTTCGGGTGGACAACAATTCGTCACACACAGCGCTGAAGATGTCGTGCGGTTGATCGCCGTCACGCAGTAGCGATCGCGTTTCCGGTGCGAACTGATCGGCCAGATCGTGCAACGGCCCCAGCGGTCGCGGCATCGTCAACGGGTCGCATGCGCCCCACAGCACCCGCTCACCGTCAGCCCACTGCGCGACGAAGGTCTCCACGAAAGACGTCTTGCCCGCTCCCGATTCACCGCACACCAGAACGGCGCCGCCGCGACCCGAGCGGGCTTCGTCGGCGCGGCTCGACAGCGCAGCCAGCTGGCGTTCGCGCTCGGTGAGCTTCACGAATGGCGATGCTACCTGGCCGATATCGGCTCTACCAGCGTCAATACTCTGCCACCCCAGGTCGGGTGCCGGCGACATCCAAAGATGGGGAATCGTCCCCCATGACGTACCCCACCGGGTGTCCCACCGTTGAATCGTTCGCCGCGACCGCGGCGGACATGACATCCAACGAGGAGGAGCCCATGAAGCGCTTTCTGATCGAGCGTGAGATCCCCGGCGCCAGCGAGTCGACCGAAGTGCAGCTGTGCGAGATCGCCCAGAAGTCGAACGCGGTGGCCGAGTCGCTCGGCGTGCCGTACCGGTGGATCACCAGCTACGTGGCCGGCGACAAGATCTACTGCATTCACGAGGCCGACGACGAGGCCGCCATCACCGAACACGCCCGGCGTGGCGGGTTCCCGGCCAACGTCGTGGTTCCGGTTGCGGGAGAGTTCGGCCCGCATACCGCGGACTGGGCCGTCACGACCGCGTGAGCACCGCCACGCACTCGACGTGGTGAGTGAGCGGGAACGAATCGAACACGCGCAGGTCCTCGACGGAGTAACCATGCCCGCGATAGAGCCCCACGTCGCGCGCGAATGATGCTGCTTCACAACCGATGTGGACGATCCGCGGCACCCCGGCGGCGGCCAACAGGTCGATGACCTCGCGGCCGGCGCCGGTACGCGGTGGGTCCAGCACGGCGACGTCGGCTCGGTGCGGTTGAGCGGTCAACGCTCGACGCACCGAATCGGTGACCACGTCGACCCACGGCAGGTCGGCCAGCGCGGTCCTGGCCGCCCGCGCCGAGCCCCGCGAGGTGTCCACGGTCATGACCCGCCCGGCGTCCCCGACGCCGTCCGCCAGCACCGCCGCGAAAACCCCTGCACCGCCGTATAAGTCCCACGCGGTCAGGCCGGGGGTGAGCTGCGCCCATTCGGCGATCAACCCGCTGTACACCCGGGCCGCGTCGCGGTGGGCCTGCCAGAAGGCGGTGGCCGGAACCAGCCACGTTCGCTCCCCCACGCGCTGTACCGCTTCGTAGTCACCCTCGACGACCTGGGTGGGCGCCACCTTGCGGCCCGCCCGCGGCCCGGACTGCACGACGTGACGCCGGGCGTCGTCGTCGAGCACGACGTGCAGTTGCGCGCCAGGCGGCCACCGCAATTCGTCGAGCCCGTCGAGCATGCCGTCGGCCACCTGTGCGCACGCGAGTTCGGTGACGAGCTCCGGGCTGTGGTAGCGGTGAAAGCCGGCCCTGCCGTCGGCGCCGGTGTCCAGCCGCACCCTGGTGCGCCATCCGGTGGCACCCGCCGCACCGACGGCCTCCGCGACACCCTCCCACTCGTATCCACCGAGCCGGGAGAGTTGGTTGGCGACCACGTCCGCCTTGAGCGCGCGTGCGGCCTCGGGCGTGACGAACGACAGATCACAGCATCCTGACCCGTCGACGCCTGCGATCGGGCACAGCGGTTCGACCCGGTCCGGCGACGCCTCGAGGACCTCGACCACCTCTGCGTGCCAATGACTTCCCTTCTCGGTGGTCACGCGCGCCCGCACCCGCTCGTCCGGGAGCGCGTAGCGCACGAACACCACCCGGCCGTCATGCCTTGCGATGCAGCTGCCCCCGTTGGCCGGTGGACCCGTCACGAGTTCGACAGTCGTTCCGGGGTCGCTCGGCTCCGGTGCTCCGGAACTCGTGTCCGGGTCCTGCCCTCCTGGACTCAATCTAGGAAGCCCCGGCGCGCGTCGCCCGGAGCCGACTGCGGCTGCAACGTCTTGAGCCGCTCGGACGAACGCAGTTGCCACGGAACGGAAGTCACCATCACGTTGGGCTCGAACAGCAGCCGGCCCTTGAGCCGTAGCGCGCTCTGGTTGTGCAGCACCTGTTCCCACCAGTGCCCGACGACGTACTCGGGGATGAACACCGTCACCACCGTTCGGGGCGACTCCTTGGTGATCCGCTTGACGTAGTCCAGTATCGGACGGGTGATCTCGCGGTAGGGCGACGCGATCACCTTCAGCGGCACCGTGACGTCGCTCTCTTCCCACTTGTGCACGAGCGCCCTGGACTCGCCGTCGTCGACGCTGACCGTGATCGCCTCAAGCACGTCGGGCCGGGTCGCCTTGGCGTAGGCCAGCGCACGCCGGGTCGGCTTGTGCAGGTTCGACACCAGGACGACCGCGTGATTGCGGCTGGGCAATACGATGTCCTCCTCGACGTCCTCGCGGGCCGCGAGTTCGTGGGCGACCGTGTCGTAGTGCTTGTGGATCGCCTCCATGACCACGAACAGGGCGCCCATTGCGAGGATCGCGATCCACGCTCCGGCCATGAACTTGGTCACCACGACCACCAGCAACACTGTGCCGGTGCAGATGAACCCGATCGTGTTGATGACGCGGGAGCGCTGCATGTGGCGGCGTTGGACTGCATCGGTCTCGATGCGCAGCAACCGCGTCCAGTGCCGGACCATGCCGATCTGGCTGAGCGTGAACGACACGAACACCCCGACGATGTACAGCTGGATCAGCGCCGTCACCTCAGCGCGGAACGCGACCACGAAGGCGATGGCTGCGAAGGCCAGGAACAGGATGCCGTTGGAGAACGCCAGCCGATCACCGCGCGTGTGCAACTGGCGCGGGAGGTAGCGGTCCTGGGCCAGGATCGAACCCAGCACGGGAAATCCGTTGAAGGCGGTGTTGGCGGCCAAGATCAGGATCAGTGCGGTCACGATGGCGATGAGAAACAGCCCAGGGCCGAAGTTGTGGAATACCGCGTCGGCGAGCTGTGCCACCAACGTCTTCTGGTGGTAGTTCGGGGGCGCACCGATCAACTGCTCGTGCGGGCGCTCGGCCATCTGCACGCCGGTGTCCTTGGACAGCAGGATGATTCCCATGAACAACGTGACGGAGATGACACCGAGCAACAGTAAGGTCGTCGCCGCGTTACGGGACTTGGGTTTTCGGAACGCGGGTACGCCGTTGCTGATGGCCTCCACCCCCGTCAGCGCCGCGGAGCCCGATGAGAACGCCCGTGCAACGAGAAAGACCATCGCAAAACCCACGATGTCACCGTGCTCGGAATGCATCTCGAACCCGGCGGACTCGGCCTTGAGCGGATGGCCGAGCACGTGGATCTGGAAGAAGCCCCAACCGATCATGATGAACATACCGATCATGAAGGCATAGGTGGGGATCGCGAAGGCGGTGCCCGATTCCCGAATTCCGCGCAGATTCAACGACGCGAGGATCAGGATCGCCGCGACGGCGAACAACACCTTGTGCTGCGCGATGAACGGAATCGCCGAACCGATGTTGGACATCGCCGACGACATCGACACCGCGACCGTCAGCACGTAGTCCACCAACAGCGCGCTGGCCACCGTCAAACCCGCCGTCGGCCCCAGGTTGACGGTGACCACCTCGTAGTCGCCGCCGCCCGATGGATACGCGTGCACGTTCTGCCGGTAGCTCGCGATCACGACGAGCATCACGAAGGCGACGGCCAAGCCAATCCAAGGAGCCATCGCATACGCGCCCAGCCCCGCCACCGACAGCACCAGGAAGATCTCCTCGGGTGCGTAGGCGACCGACGACAACGCATCGGAGGCGAACACCGGCAGCGCGATCCGCTTGGGCAGCAGCGTATGGGCGAGCTTGTCGCTGCGGAACGGCGTTCCTAGGACCAGTCGGCGCGCGACGGTCGAAAGCTTGGACACGACTGCCAAGAGTAAGCCCAAGGGCCCTCGACCGTCTTATAGCTGTAGCGTTCTTCCGTACGCAGTTTCATGACATTCTGAGCCTGGGTGACCGCTGGAAGGACCGACGCGTGCGGGTAGTGGTGATGGGATGCGGCCGGGTGGGCGCGTCATTGTCTGACGGGCTTGCCAGAGTGGGCCACGAAGTAGCGGTCATCGACCGCGACAGCACCGCGTTTCACCGGCTCTCCCCGGAGTTCCCCGGCGAACGCGTACTCGGCATGGGGTTCGACCGTGACGTGCTGCTGCGGGCGGGCATCGAGGAGGCGGGGGCCTTCGCCGCGGTGTCCTCGGGTGACAACTCCAACATCATCTCCGCGCGTGTCGCGCGGGAGACGTTCGGCGTCGAGCGCGTCGTGGCCCGCATCTACGACGCCAAGCGCGCGGCGGTCTACGAACGGCTCGGAATCCCGACGGTGGCGACGGTGCCGTGGACCACGGACCGCCTGCTCAACGTGCTCACCCGCGAATCCGAGACGACGAAGTGGCGCGATCCGTCGGGCAACGTCGCCGTCACCGAATTGGCGCTGCACGAGGGGTGGGTCGGTCACCGCGTGAGCGCGCTGGAAGCCGCCACCGGCGGCCGCGTGGCCTTCATGATCCGATTCGGCAGCGGAGAGCTGCCCGACGCCAAGACAGTCATCCAGGCCAGCGATCAGGTGTACCTCGCCGCGATCTCCGGCCGGGTGGCCGAGGCGATGGCCATCGCCGCGTTGCCACCGGGTGAGGACGCCGACGACCAGTGAGGAACTCGTGAAGGTTGCCATCGCAGGAGCCGGCGCAGTTGGTCGCTCCATCGCCAGGGAGCTCGTCGACAATCACGATGTCACCCTGCTGGAGCGCAATCCGGAGCACCTCGACGTCGACGCCATTCCGGCCGCCCACTGGCGGCTCGGGGACGCCTGCGAGCTGACGCTGCTCGAGTCGGTCAAGCTCGAGGAGTTCGACGTCGTGATCGCCGCGACGGGCGACGACAAGGTCAACGTGGTGCTCAGCCTGCTCGCCAAGACGGAGTTCGCGGTGCCCCGCGTGGTGGCCCGCGTCAACGATCCACGCAACGAGTGGCTGTTCGACGAGAACTGGGGCGTCGACGTCGCGGTGTCCACGCCACGGATGCTCGCGTCACTTGTCGAGGAGGCGGTGTCCGTCGGCGACCTGGTGCGGCTCATGAGCTTCCGCAAGGGGCAGGCGAACCTCGTCGAGATCACGCTGCCCGACGACACGCCGTGGGGCGGCAAGGCCGTCAAGCGCCTGGAGTTGCCGCGCGATGCCTCGCTCGTCACGATCCTGCGGGGCGCCCGGGTGATCGTGCCCGAGGATGACGAGCCACTGGAGGGCGGCGACGAGCTGCTGTTCGTCGCGACCTCCGAAGTCGAGGAAGAACTGCGCGAGCTGCTACTGCATCCGCACTGAGTTCAGGGCGGGTGGGGGCGTCACGCGGTCGAGACACGGGGCGGCCGCCTCCGCCGAGACGCGTCGGGCATCGTGGCGGGCGTTGCTGATGCCGACGGCCGCGCACAGCCCCGCGCCAACGAACAACGCCGCGGCCACCAGGACACCTCTCCGGAAGCCCGCGAAATCAATTGCGCCGCCCACGATTACACCCATGAAGGCAACGGCGATCAGCCCCGAGATGCGCGAGACGGCGTTGTTGACCGCCGAGCCGATCCCGCTCTGGGCCGGGTCGACCGCAGCCAGCACGGCCGCCGTCAGCGGTGACACGGTGATGGACAGGCCCAGCCCGAACACGATCAGCCCGGGCAGCAGTTGCGTCCAGAAGTCGAAGTCCCCACTGCCCGACGGGTGGGGTGGCGGGATGGACAGAGCCAGCAGTAGGAACCCGGTCGCGGCAAGCATCGGACCGACCGCCATGTACAGCCGAGGACCGTGCCGCCCGGCCAGGATGCCGAACGGCCGGGCCAGGAAGAACGACAGCACCGGCATCGGCAGGGTGGCCAGCCCCGCCTGCGTCGCGCTCAGTCCCACGGTCTCCTGGAGGAACAGCGCGACGAGCAGCGTGCCGAGCGACACCGCCGCATAGAAGAACACCGTGACCAGGTTGCCGACGGCGAAGTTGCGTTCCGCGAACAGGGTCAGCGGCATCATCGGGTTCGGGGCTCGCCGCTCCCACCACGGAAACGCCGCCAGACACGCGAGCCCGACCACCAGACCGCCTACCACGGCGGGGTGGGTGAAGCCGAGCCGCTGCTGCTCGATCAACGCGTACACCGTCGCCGAAAGGCCGACCGCACCTAGCACGGCGCCGCCGACGTCGATGGCGCCCTGGCGCCTGGTCCCGAACCCACCCGCGTCCAGCTTCGTGGTCAGGTAGAGCGTCACGGCGAGCGGAAGCACGTTGAGCCCGAACACCCAGCGCCAGTTCAACGCGTCGACGAGCAGTCCCCCGAGCGGAGGACCGACGACGAAGGCCGTGCCGGTCCACGCCGTCCACGTGCCTATCGCACTGGCCTGCCGCGCCCCGGTGAAGCGCGCGTTGATCATGGCCAGCGAACTCGGCACCAGAAAGGCCGCTCCGAGTCCCTGCAGGCAGCGCGCGGCGACCAGCACCCAGCCCGTCGGCGCCGCCGCGCACAACAGCGACGCGACCGCGAAGAGGCCTAGTCCCACCCGCAGCACCACCAGCCGGCCGTACTGATCGGACACCGCACCCGCGACGAGGATGAGCGCACCGAGCGCCAGCAGGTAGCCGTCCACCACCCACTGTTGCAGCGCCAGCCCACCACCGAGGTCGCGGCCGATCGCGGGCAGCGCGAGGTTCACCACCGAACCGTCGAGAAAGGCGACGAAGGATGCGAGCACCGCGACCGCGACGAGCGGACCGTCGGCCCCGCGACCCCGTGACAGCGCGCTAGTCCGTCCGCGGCTCGAGAGAGTCGCCCTGTTCCGCGTCCCGCGCGTGCAGAGCGCGCTGCGCGGCGCGGATCGCGAGGAACGTCACCAGTGCCGCGACTCCGGTCAGCGGCCAGCCCATCGCGATGCGGGCCACACCCAGCCAGCCGACCTCGTCCGCGTCGTACAAGTGGTGCTGTACGACGAACCGCGCCGCGAACACCAGCGCCCACGCGCACGTCGCGATGTCGAACACGAGTACGGCGCGGCGGACGGTGCGCCAGTCATGGCCGTGTCCGGTGAACCAGCCCCAGGCGAAGCCGACCAGCGGCCTGCGGACGAGCACCGAGATCAGGAAGACCGCGGCGTACACCAGCGACGACCAGATTCCGTATGCGAAGTAGCCCCTCGACTCCCCCACCCACCACGCGATGAGTGCGCTGACGCCGACGGCGAAGAAGCCAGAGAAGGCCGGCTGCAACGACTCTCGCCGGACGAGCCGCCACACCAGGACCAAAGCTGCCACGCCGAGTGCCGCCGCGATCGCAGGCATCAGGCCGAACAACGTCGACATCGGAACGAAGGCCACCACCGGCAGCGAGGAGTAGATCAGCCCGCTGAAGCCGCCCATCTGCTCGAGTAGGGCGCGTCCGTCGAGTTTGGTGCCCTCCGGCTCGACTGCCTCTGCTGCGTCATCCGGCTCGTCGGGCGCGCTGGCTGTCCGTACGTCTTGGTCGTCCGCCATCCCCTTGTCGGGGTGGGTCACTTCTGGATCTCGTAGTGGGGGTTGTAGATCGCCTTGGATCCGTTCTCGAGCTTGCCCATCCGGCCGTGCACCCGCAGGGTGCGTCCGGACTCGATGCCGGCGATGCGGCGCTGGCCGAGCCAGACCAGCATCACCGAGTCGGTGCCGTCGAACAGTTCGGCGCGCACACCGCCCGCGCAGCCCTTGGCGTTCGTTTCCACGCAACGCAGCGTGCCGACCATCGTGACTTCTTGGCCGCGCCGGCAGTCGATCGCCTTCTGCGCGCCAGTCGACGCCGCCTCGTCGGTAAGCTCTTCGACGTCGAGTTGTTGTGGGTCCTCCGTAAGCCGGCGTGTGAGCCGGCGCAGATAACCTTCGGCCGTAGCCATGGGCTCTCCTGCCCGTTGTGTGAGTCCACCGTGGTCTCACCTGTAACCAACGCCACCGTAGACCTGTTGGTTCCCTTTTTCCACGCGGCTCAATCACCCACTGGATCACATTGCCGTGTCGGTTTCCACCCGCGTCGGGGCACACGGCACGATCGACTGATGAGCGTCATCCTGCGCGACGTCACCGTGGTCCTGCTGGCCGGCACGGGATCCGACGACGACTACGTCTACCGGGCCTTTTCCGCCGCATTGCACGATTGCGGGGCGTCGGTCGTGACGCCCGCGCCCGAGCCCGAGCACCTCGTCGACGGCTACCGGCATGCGCTCGACGACGCGGCACGCTCCGGCCCCATCGCCGTCGGCGGCGTGTCGATCGGGGCCGCCGTGGCGACCGCGTGGGCGCTGGCCCACCCGGCGCGAGTGATCGGGGTGTTGGCCGCGCTCCCGGCGTGGACCGGCGCCCCCAACGACGCGCCGGCGGCGCTGACGGCCATGCACTCGGCACACGAACTCAGGCACGACGGACTGGCTGCAGCCATTTCCCGGATGCGCGCGGGAAGCCCGGCGTGGCTGGCCGACGAGCTGACCAGATCGTGGGTGGGCCAGTGGCCCGCGCTACCCGACGCCATGGAGGAAGCCGCCCGTTACGTCGCACCGACCAGTGACGAACTGGCGATGCTGACGGTTCCCCTCGGCGTGGCAGCGGCCACCGATGATCCGGTGCACCCGGTCGAGGTGGCGTTCGAATGGGTGGCGGCCGCCCCGCGGGCAGCAGTCCGCACGGTCACCCTCGACGAGTTGGGCGCCGATCCCGGCTTGCTGGGCGCGGCGTGCGTGGCCGCGCTGCTGGAGGCCTGAGTCCCCCCAGCGGCCCGGCGGGCGCCTGTCCGGAGCTATCCGCCAGTGATGGTGCGGAGCTGCTGCATGGCCGAGCCCTGCTCACTGCGCCGTGCGACGGGTTGCGCGGGCGGCGGCTGTTGCCCCGCCTGCTCGGCCTGTTGGGCGACCATCTGCTCGGCGCGGGCACGCAGCCTGCCGACCAACGACTCCGAGAGCTCGAGGGGAAGCATGTAGCGCACCGGCAGCGGGGTGTCGCCACGGCGGACGACCGTGTCCGTCAACGAGTTTCGCACGTCGCTGGCGATCGCTTCGGCGGTGTCGGGGGCGGCGACGGCGGCGCCGCGGATCATCCAGCGGTATCCGTCGACGCCGATGAACCGCATGACCAGCGGTTCCGGCCCCTTCGTCATGAGTCCGACGACCTCGCGGCCCCACGGCCCATCCTCGAACGTGACCTGCGCACCTTCGTTCCGCAGCGACTCGGCCACTTCGGTGATGACCTCGCGCCACAGCTTCCCGGTCTTCGGCGCGGCGTACGCCGTGACGTTGTAGCGGCCGTTGGGCGTGACCATCCACACCATGGTCGGGACGCCCTGCGGATTCACCTCGACGGCCAGTTCGGCCGACTCGTCCACCGGAATGAGCACCGCCCCGAGGTCGTGTCTGCCGACGGTCGCAGATTCGGGGTCGTCGAAGTCCTCGATGTCGAACGGACCCTCGGAGTCGTCGCGCGACACGACCGGTTCGGAGGCGGTCCGCTCCTGGTCCTGCGGCTCCTTGCGAACGTCGTCGTCCTCGCGCTTGCGCTTACCGAATGCCATCACAAACTCCCGTGTCCGCCGGATGAACCGTGGCCGCCCGCGCCCCGGGAGGTGTCCGCCAGTCCGGCCTCGTCGAACGACGTGACCTCGACCAGCTCGGGCAGTTCGACCCGTTGTACCAGCAACTGTGCGATCCGGTCGCCGCGACGCACGACGATCGGCTCCTCGGGATCCAGATTGATCAGCGCCACCTTGAGCTCGCCTCGGTAGCCTGCGTCGATGGTGCCCGGGCTGTTGACGATCGAAAGCCCCACGCGCGACGCCAATCCCGAACGCGGGTGCACCAGTCCGACCATTCCGTGCGGAACGGCGACGGCGATACCGGTGGGAACCAGGGCACGGCGGCCCGGGGCGATGTCGACGTCGACGGCGCTGTAGAGGTCGACGCCCGCATCGCCGTCGTGCGCACGCGCGGGCATCGGCAGGTCGGGGTCCAGACGGACGACCGCCAGAGAGGTGGACACGGCGATGAAGATTACTCTTGGCCGCGTGTCCGACACGCGCGCAGCCGCCCAAACGGTGCGCTATCACGAACGACTATGGGTGCCGTGGTGGTGGTGGCCGCTCGGATTCGGCCTCGCCGGGCTGATCGCGCTTGAGGTGAACCAGGGCGTGGGGGCCATCCCGGACTGGGTGCCGTACGCGGTGCTCCTCCCGGTGGCTGCCGCCGTGCTGCTCTGGTTCGGCCGCGTCGACGTCCGCGTCGTTGGTCCCGCCGAGGGCGCCGGGCCCGACGGCCGCGATACCGAACTCTGGGTGGGTGCCGCCCACCTCCCCGTCAACGCCATCGCGCGGTCGGCCGAGGTTCCACGGTCGGCCAAGTCGGCGGCGCTGGGCCGCCAGCTGGACCCGGCGGCCTACGTCGTGCACAGGGCGTGGGTGGGCCCCATGGTCCTGCTCGTCCTCGACGATCCGGACGACCCGACGCCCTACTGGCTGGTGAGTTGTCGCCGACCCGACCGGGTCCTCGCGGCGCTGCGCCACTGAGCCGGTTCGCCGGTGTCAGGCGGCGCAGTCCGTGCAGATCATCACGCCGTTCTTCTCGGTAGCGAGCCGGCTGCGGTGGTGAACCAGGAAGCAGCTGGCGCACGTGAACTCGTCGGCCTGCTTCGGAATCACCCGCACGGACAACTCTTCGCCGGAGAGGTCGGCGCCTGGTAGCTCGAAGGACTCTGCAGACTCGGACTCGTCAACGTCGACGACCGCCGATTGTGCCTCGTTGCGACGCTGCTTCAGCTCCTCGAGTGAGTCTTCGGAGACGTCGTCGGTTTCGGTGCGCCGTGGGGCGTCGTAGTCGGTGGCCATACCCTCTTCCCCTCGTATCGTTGCGACAGAGCTTTGTACCAGTGCCGAACGCATCCGCCAAATGATTCGTGCCCCGTTTGGTGGCGGATTGGTTGTGATTTATATCACACGTGAAACGGCCAGGTAGAGACCAGTGCCAGGGCCTGCCCTTACAGTGCAGAGGTGGTCGCGCAAATCACCTCCGGCACGGCGTTCGACAAACACGGCCGTCCCTTCCGACGCCGCAACTTCGTGCCGGGCTCCATTCTGCTCGCCGCACTCGCGGCCGTGTCACTCGTCGTATGGCTGATCGCGTTCAACAAGCCGACCGAAGTGGAGCAGGCGGCGGCGTGCAATGCGCCTCCCGCGCCGACCGACGCGACCCAGGTCGCGCTGGGTGAGCGCGTAACCACGTCGACGATGACCGAGGTCGTCCCCGCCAAACTCGCCGACACCAAGATCAAGGTGCTCAACGCCAGCGGTCAGGGCGGTCAGGCCGCCGAGGTGGCGGGCGCGCTGCGCGACCTCGGCTACGCGCAACCCGAGGCCACCAACGACAACGTCTACGCGAACACGCGGCTCCAGTGCCAGGGCCAGCTCCGGTTCGGAGCGTCTGGGCGCGCAGCGGCGGCGGCCGTGTGGCTGGTCGCCCCCTGCACCGAGCTCTACCAGGACCAAAGGAGCGACGACAGCGTCGATTTGGCGATCGGAACCGAGTTCAGCCAACTGAGCCACAACGACGACATCGACGCCATGCTGGCAAGCCTGCGTCCCGATGCCACACAGCCCGCCGACGCGGCGCTCCTGCCGAAGATCCACGCCGGCGCCTGCTGACCCGCGTCGCGGGTTCGGCTACCCGCCTACGCGGCACCCACACGCCGCAGCGCGGCGTCGAACTCGTCGGCGATGCCGGGCGCCGCAGCGACGATGAACTCGTCGTCGTCGCCCGACGGCAGCCGCAACCGCGCACCGGCCTCCGCGGCGACAAGCGCGCCCGCGGCCCAGTCCCACACGTGCACGCCGCCCTCGTAGTACGCGTCGAGGCGTCCGGCCGCGACCATGCACAGGTCCAATGCGCAGGATCCGATGCGCCGCACGTCGCGCACGTCGGAGATCAGCCGCGTCAGCACTTCCGCCTGACCGCGCCGCCGCTCCGGCGCGTAACCGAACCCGGTACCCACCAGAGCCATCGACAAGTCCCGTATAGCGTTGCAGCGCAACGGGATCGATGTGTCACCCCGTTGCAGACGGGCGCCCTGCCCCACGGCCGCCGAGAACACCTCGCCGGTGGGGACGTTCGCGACGGCGCCTGCCACGGACGCCCCTTCGACCTGCACTCCCACCGACACCGCGTACGCCTCGATGCCGTAGAGGAAGTTCACGGTGCCGTCGATGGGATCGAGCACCCAGGTGGGCCGGCCCGACCGGGCGTCGACCGACCCACCCTCCTCCTCGCCGACGATGGGTTCGCCCGGCCGCAACTCGGCGAGCCGTTCGCGCAGCAGACGCTCGGTCTCGGTGTCGACGATCGTGACGGGATCGGTCGGCGTGCTCTTGGTGCTGACCGCCGCGTCTCCACCGCCGCGTCGCGCGTCAGGTCCGAAGACCTCGGCGCGGCGACGGCGCACGAAGGCGGCGGCCTCGGCCGCCAACCCCTCAGCGACGGCCCTCAAGGTGGCCGGATCGCGATCTGGATCATTCGTCGTAGAGCTCACCAACTCATCGCAACACATCCGTTGGTGACGGGTTGCTCGGCAGCCACCCATGGACATTGGCGAGGCACTAGTGTGTGGTTCGCATCTCACCTGCCGGCCCAGCAAGAGGAGCGATCAATGACCGCCGCCGACACGCCAGAAGCCGAGGCCACCGCCGACCAGCGCCGAGGATTCGGTGTCGACGTCGGCGGCAGCGGGGTGAAGGGCGGCATCGTCGACCTGGACACCGGCCTACTGATCGGCGATCGCTTCAAACTGCCGACGCCGCAGCCCGCCACGCCCGACGCGGTGTCCGACACGATCGCCGCAGTGGTTCGCGAGTTCGGCTGGACCGGCAGCCTCGGCGTCACCTACCCGGGCGTGGTGACGGACGGCATCGTTCGCACGGCCGCCAACGTCGACAAGGGCTGGATCGGCACCAGCGCGCAGGACGTCATCAGCGCCAAACTGAACGGCCAGCGGGTGACCGTGCTCAACGACGCCGACGCCGCCGGGTTGGCCGAGGAGAAGTTCGGCGCAGGCAAGGACAACAGCGGCGTCATCGTGCTCCTTACCTTCGGCACCGGCATCGGTTCGGCGGTGATTCACAACGGAATCCTGTTGCCCAACACCGAGTTCGGCCACCTCGAGGTCGGCGGCAAGGAGGCCGAACACCGCGCGGCGTCCTCGGTCAAGGAGCGCAAGGAATGGTCATATGAGCGCTGGACCGTGGAGGTCACCAAGGTGCTCGTCGTGGTCGAGAACGCGATCTGGCCGGACCTGTTCATCGCCGGTGGCGGCATCTCCCGCAAGGCCGACAAGTGGATACCGCTACTGAAGAACCGCACGCCGGTGGTCGCGGCGACACTGCTGAACACGGCGGGCATCGTGGGCGCCGCGATGGCCACCGAAGTCGAGGCCGTCCCGACGTAGCGGCTCCGCGGCAGTCCGATTTGGACGCCCGACGGGCGTCGACGACTGCATATTTGCCGGTCATGGCGGCACTTGCTCAACACTGTCGTTACAATGGTCAACGGCGGCCGCACGACGAATAGCGGCAAGTATCCGAGCTGAGATCACCGCCAACATTCGACAGCCGACGCTTTTCGGTGGCGCACGCCCACGCCACCGAGATCCGCAAGACCGAAAGGGTGCTTAAGTGGCCGCGACAAAGGCAAGCCCGGCAACCGAAGAGCCGGTGCAGCACACCGCCACCAAGACTCCCGTGAAGAAGGCTGCGACCACCAAGGCGCCCCCTGCCAAGAAGGCCACCAAGAGCACGGCGCGCGCCACGAAGGCCGAGGCAGGCGCCGCGACGAAGGCCCGTGCCACCAAGGCGGTCGCCGACAAGCCGGGCTCGCCGCGCGCCAAGGTCGCGAGCGGACCCGGCCGCGCCAAGAAGGGCGCCGCCGACGCTGAGGGCGTGGACGTCGAGGTCACCGACGAACTCGAGTCGGCCGACGACGTCGAGGTCGAGCCCGAGGTACTCGAGGAGGCGGAGATCGAGCTCGAGGATCTCGAGGTCGACGCCACCGGCGAAGGCGAGTCCGACGGCGAGGCCGCAGCCAAGAAGCCTGCGGCCGTCGCCGAGCCAGGGCCCGCCGACGAGGAAGAGATCGCCGAGCCGTCCGAGAAGGACAAGGCCTCGGGGGACTTCGTCTGGGATGAAGAGGAGTCCGAGGCGCTGCGCCAGGCCCGCAAGGACGCCGAGCTCACCGCTTCGGCCGACTCGGTGCGCGCGTACCTCAAGCAGATCGGCAAGGTGGCGCTGCTCAACGCCGAGGAGGAAGTCGAGCTCGCCAAGCGCATCGAGGCCGGGTTGTACGCCACCCAGCTGATGACCGAGCACACCGAGAAGGGCGAGAAGCTGCCCGCCGCCCAGCGGCGCGACATGCTGTGGATCTGCCGCGACGGAGACCGCGCGAAGAACCACCTGCTCGAGGCGAACCTGCGTCTGGTGGTGTCGCTGGCCAAGCGCTACACCGGTCGCGGCATGGCGTTCCTCGACCTGATCCAGGAGGGCAACCTCGGCCTCATCCGTGCGGTCGAGAAGTTCGACTACACCAAGGGCTACAAGTTCTCCACCTACGCGACGTGGTGGATCCGCCAGGCCATCACCCGCGCCATGGCCGACCAGGCCCGCACCATCCGCATCCCGGTGCACATGGTCGAGGTCATCAACAAGCTGGGTCGCATCCAGCGCGAGCTGCTGCAGGACCTGGGTCGCGAGCCCACGCCAGAGGAGCTCGCGAAGGAAATGGACATCACGCCCGAGAAGGTGCTGGAGATCCAGCAGTACGCGCGCGAGCCCATCTCGCTGGACCAGACCATCGGCGACGAGGGCGACTCGCAACTGGGCGACTTCATCGAGGACTCCGAGGCCGTCGTGGCCGTCGACGCGGTGTCGTTCACTCTGCTGCAGGATCAGCTGCAGTCGGTGCTGGAGACGCTCTCCGAGCGTGAGGCGGGGGTGGTTCGGCTGCGCTTCGGCCTGACCGACGGTCAGCCCCGCACGCTCGACGAGATCGGGCAGGTCTACGGCGTCACGCGTGAGCGCATCCGCCAGATCGAGTCGAAGACGATGTCGAAGTTGCGCCACCCCAGCCGTTCTCAGGTGCTGCGCGACTACCTGGACTAGGCGACACACCGATAAATCGACCTGACCTGCGTTTATGCCGGTCTGATCCCGAACAGTGGGCAAGCACAGCGTTTCTAGTCGAGACAATGATGTGTTGAAGCGGATGCCGTTGGACTGCGCCAGCAGTTCGAGTTGGCGGCGGACCGTGCCGATGTGCCGGTTAATGCATCGTGTGCGTGCCGGCTCGGGCTGAGATCGTCGTTGTGAGAGCCGATTACGTGGCATCTGCAGCCGAATCGAGTAGTGAATTACTCAATTTGGCCGCTGCCCGAGCACACATCGTGGATTCGTGGCCAGCCTGAGACGCAAAGCGGCGATCGCACTGTTTTCGCGCGTCCTGTACCGGAACCCGTTTACCCTGACGGCAGCGGTTGCCTATTGCGATTCGGTGTCCTAAAGGGGGCGCGTGGGCATGAAGGACGATGTTTTTTGGGATCACCTTCTCGGACACATCGACGACCGGAGGCTGGTGCCGGTTGTGGGGCCCGAATTGACCATCATCAATACCGGTGATGCCGAGCAGACGTTCAGTTCTCTTATCGGTCAGCGTCTTGCGAGTAAGTATCGCCTGAGCAGTTCCTCGACGGTCACGACCATCGGCGAAGCGGTAGAGGCGATCCTGCAACAGGAAGGGCGGGACGAGGTCGAGCTGCTGTATCCCGCTGTCTATCGAATCATCAAGGAACTCAATCCGTCGCCCGGGAATGCACTCCGTGATCTGGCTGCCATCGACGACTTGCGCCTCTTCGTGAGTACGACGCCCGACCGATTGCTCGCGCAGGCGCTCAACGAGGTCCGCTTCCGGGGCAGCGAGCTGACGCGTGAACTAACGTTTTCACCGTCTCAGTCGACCAGCGAACAGGCGGACAGTGCGCGTGCCGCAGCGCCGACCGACACCGTCGTACTGAATCTGTTCGGCCAGGCGTCCTCCACGCCCGAGTACGCAATTCACGAGGAGGACCGGCTCGAATGGCTGCACGCGTTGCTTCCCGATGCCGCGCGCCTACCCGGGTGGCTTGCTCATAAGCTGCGGCATCAGCCGATGCTGTTCGTCGGTTGCGAGATACCGGACTGGATCGGCCGATTTCTGCTCCGTTTGTCGAGCACCGAGCGTCTGTCGGATGAACGTAAACAGTTCTTCTTCGTCGGGACCTCTGACTCTCAGGTGCCGGCTCTGTCGGATTTCTTCGCCACGTACTGTCGCCGGCCGTTGGTCCAGCAGCTGGAGATGGAGCCTTCCGCGTTCGTATCGGAGTTGCGTGAGCGCTGCGGGAAACCAGACGCCACGGGGCAGCCGACGTTCGGCACAGGGGTCACAGTGGCCTCTTATGGTCCGCATGGTTCGGCCACACCGCCGATCTTCATCAGCTACATGCGTGAAGATGCGGAAGCCGCCCAACGACTGGCAGACGCGATCAGCGAGCTCGGCGGAGCGGTGTGGCTGGATGTACGTCGCCTCGAAGCAGGCGACGACTGGGAGAAAGAGGTCCTCACCGCGATCGGCGAAACTGTCCGTTTGTTCGTCCCGATCATCTCCGCGAACACCGAGCGGGAGCGGGAAGGATACGTGTTCCGGGAGTGGGCGGAGGCGCTTGAACGGTCCCCGAGAATCTCCAGTGGCCGCTTCATCGTGCCGGTGATCATCGACGAAGACTACGAGGGTGACCCGAGTCGGTACGAGAAGGGACGAAAGTATTTCGGGCGCTTGAATTTTGGTGGCGCTCCAGCCGGCGACCCGGATGCCGGGCTGACCGCGATGCTGGCCGCCGAAATCGATGCGATAACCCGGCCCGGCGCGGCATGACGAGCACGACCACCAGGCCCCATCTCGACGACGAGAACCCGTGGCCGGGGCTGGAGTCGTTTCGGGAGAACGAACGCGCATTCTTCTTCGGACGCGACGGCGAAGCCGCAGTGCTGCTGGAGCATGTGCTCGATGCCCAGGTGACGGTGTTGTGCGGACGGTCCGGCCTGGGAAAGACGTCTTTGCTGCGCGCGGGCCTGTTCCCCTTAGTGCGCGAACAGCATTTTCTGCCCATCTACGTCCGTCTCGAGGTGAAACCGGGGGCGGCCCCACTGTCTCGCCAGTTGCATCAATCCGTGCGCGACGCCATCCAGGCTGAGCTGCCTGACGCGGTACTGCCGTCGGACGAGGATTCCTTGTGGGAGTACCTGCACCGCAAGGACTTTGATCTGAGGGGCGCAAATGGCGACCGGCTTACGCCGGTGGTCGTGCTCGACCAGTTCGAAGAACTCTTCACCCTCGGCGAGCGAGCTCCCGACTTGGTTGAGGCATTCCGGAATGACTTCGGCGACTTGGCCGAGAACCGTATTCCCGCAGAGCGCTGTCTGCACGTATCGAAGCCGACGAGGCAGTGGGTAGACGCTTTGACTTGCGGTCCCGCAACTACAAGCTGTTGGTCAGCCTGCGGGAAGACTTTCTCGCCAACCTCGAAGAATGGTGCCGACTGATTCCCGCGCTGGGACGCTCGCGGATGCGACTGCTTCCCTTGAAGTGGGATGACGCATTTGACGCGGTGCACGAGCCGGCCAAAGACCTGATGACCGCGGCTCTCGCGAAGCGTGTAGTGGACATCGTCGCCGGTGAAGCCCTCGACGAATCCGCAGCCAACGACCTGGACCGAAACGGCAATGGCTCGCGGGCGTTGTATTTGGACCCTGCATTGCTCAGCTTGTTCTGTCGCGAGCTCAACGAGAAACGCAAAGGTCTTGGTCAACAGCGTTTCGAGGAGCGGTTGGTCGAGGGCGCCAAGACCGGCATCCTGTCGAACTACTATGCGTCGTGCGTGCGTGACCTGCCGCACGTCGCGAAGTTCATCGAGGACCAGCTCATCACTGACAACGGGCGGTTCCGCAACCAGTTCGCCCGCGAGGACGCAGTGCCGACGATTCTCACCGACGAAGAACTCAGTCAGCTGATCGGCTCGCGGCTGCTACGAATCGTGGAGTACCACGGCGCCCAACGGATCGAACTCACCCACGACGTGCTTACGAAGGTCGTGCGCGAGCACCGTGATCAGCGCCGCGCCGAAGAGGAGAAGCAGACTCTCGCGGAGACCACCGCAGAGCTTGATCGTGAGCGGCGGGTCGGACGACGTCTCAGGCGGCTGTCAGCCGTGCTGGCGCTGGTGTGCGTCTTGGCGATTGTCCTGGGTGTCGTCGCGGTGGTGAATTGGCGTTTGGCGGCAATAGCCCGCAATGCCGCAGCTGACCGGTTTAGGGAAGTGACCGCGGAGCACCTGTACGGGCAGTCGCTGCTGATGCAGGCCGGCCTATCTGACGAAGGCAGCAACGACACCGACATCATGGAGCGGGTACTGGCAGCGGGGGCCATTACTCCCGACACACCAGGAGCGGAAGTATGAGCTGTTCACTGTGCTTGAGCAGGAGCGTGACCTGCTCAAGATATTCGACATGCCGCCGAGCACGGCAACCGTGGCGTTAAGCGCGAACGGTGCTTGGATCGCCGCAGGTGGCGCCGACGGGACCATCCGGTCGTGGGATACCGCGACCGGGCAGCCGGTCGGGCCACCGTTGCGCGGCGACGAGGCCTCGGTGTGGAGTGTGGCGTTCAGCCCGGATGGGACGCGGATCGCCTCCGGCGGCGGCGACGGGACCATCCGGTTGTGGGATACCGCAACCGGGCAGCCGGTCGGGCCACCGTTGCGTGGCAACGAGGGCTCGGTGAACAGTGTGGCGTTCAGCCCGGATGGCACGCGGATCGCCTCCGGCGGCAGTGACGGCATCCGGTTGTGGGATACCGCGACCCGGCAGCCGGTCGGGCCACCGTTGCGTGGCAACGAGGGCTCGGTGAACAGTGTGGCGTTCACCCCGGATGGCACGCGGATCGCCTCCGCCGGCAGTGACAAGACCATCCGATTGTGGGATACCGCGACCGGGCAGCCGGTCGGGCCACCGTTGCGTGGCAACGAGGATTGGGTTAACAGTGTGGCGTTCAGCCCGGATGGCACGCGGATCGCCTCCGCCGGCAGTGACAAGACCATCCGGTTGTGGGATACCGCGACCGGGCAGCCGGTCGGGCCACCGTTGCGTGGCAACGAGGGCTCGGTGTGGAGTGTGGCGTTCAGCCCGGATGGCACGCGGATCGCCTCCAGTGGCGACGACAAGACCATTCGATTGCGGGACGCAGCGACCCTTCACGAGGTCGGCACCCTGATCTGGACTCGAGTGGCCGGCGACGGCGCTGGCGTTCAGCAGCGACAGCCTGCGTCTGGTGTCCAAGAGCATGGATGCCACCGTTCGCGTGTGGGATGCCAGAACTTGGCAACCCATGCTCGGACACGACGACAGCGTGAGAAGTGCCCGCTTCTCCGATGACGGCCACCGCATTCTCTCTCGGGCAGCGCCGACAAGACGGTTCGTGCGTGGGATATGGCGACCGGCAGCCAGATCGGCCAACCGTTGCGCGTGCCCGACCGGGGGGTGTCGAGGCTATACCCCGTTAGCGAGGACCGCCTGCTGTCGATCGGAGAGACGGACGGGGGATCCGCCCTGCGACTGACGGGACGCGCATTCCCTCAAAGCGATCGGCGAACCGGTGAGTGTCCCACCGGACTGGTTCTTCAATTGGATCGAGAAGCCTGACAGGCTCGTGGTCGAGTCGAGTCCGGGGCCTTTCAGGTGTTTGCCACCGACACCATGCGCCCGATTGGTGAAGTGATCAGGCCGGAAGGCGACACCACCTGGCTTGCGTTCAGTCCCGACGGTCGGGTCGTGGCCAGCGGCAGCCTCGACGGAACTCTCCAACAGTGGGATTCCAGCACTGGCAAACCCGTCGGTCGAGCCGATGAAGGGCGACACCGCGGTCATGCGCATCGCGTTCAGCCCCGACGAACACAGGCTGGCCGTCAGTTATGCGGATAGCACCATGCGGCTCTGGGACACCGGCAGCTTCCAGCCGATCGGCCCTCCGATGCGTCAGCCCTCGACGGCGGTCGCCGCGGCGTTCAGTCCTGACGGTCGCACGCTCGCCTCCGGCAGTGCCGACGGCACCATCCGGCTCTGGGACACCGGCAATCAAACCCTCAGCGCCGTGCTCAAGGGCCATGAGGCAGGGGTGACAGACCTGAACTTCAGCCTCGACGGAACCCGGTTGCTGTCGACGAGTGACGATCACACCCTCAGGCTGTGGCCGGTGCCGGCTTCCGCAGACGCCGCCCGAGATACGTTGTGCACCAAACTAACCCACAATATGAGCAGCGAACAATGGAACAACGTGGTCTCGGAACAGATCCCCTATAAGGAACTTTGCGACGGCCTGCCTGAGGGGCAGTAGGCCGAGGACCGCGGCGACTCCCATCGCACGCGAGCGAACCTCGCCCAACCCTGACCCCGCGGGACTACCTACCGCCGCGATAGCCGATGCTCAGACTGCCCGCTCGTAGTCTTAGCGGTACACCAGCTCTCGAAAGTACGCAGTCGTGTGGGCTGCTGGCGTGGCGGTCAGCCCGACTCTGCTGCCGTCAACCAATCGACGGTGTTGCGCCACACCCCACAGTGACCGCGCTCGCTGAGATCCCCACTGACGCTTATCGAAAATCCCCGTCGACAAACCGACGCCGCGCACTTCGTAGCACGCCGGAGCGCGACGCTCGCATGACGCCGTTCTCGCGTCTGAGGTCCCCCGCTGAGATAGGGCACTAGTCCAAGATATTTCGCACTATAGCGCTGGGCTGCGACTTTGAACCTGCTGGGAAAGTACAGCGTTCAGTAGTGCGTGCTGCGCGACTACCTGGACTGAGCCGACACGGCGCGACCCTGGCCCGCGGCCACGGTTCGTCCGTCGACTACCGCGGCGGCGTCGCCGGTGCTGCGGGCGCTGGCGGCGCAACGGGTGCCCCGGTGCTGCGGGTGAGCCGGCGGGGCCGGTGCCGCAGGCGCGCCGGGAGCCGGAGGCGGCGACATCAGCGTGGGTGAGGGAGGCGGCGGGGCCTGCGCCGGTGCAGAGTGCGATCCGCCCGGGTTCGAGTCGAGGTGGCCGAACAGCATGTCGAAGTTCATGGTGCTGGAGACCAGATAGGTCATCACGCCGAAGTACACCAGGCCGGCTACCCCGATGACGGCGACCACCCACCACAGGATCATGTCGAGTGGATCGGTCCCGTTTCGCGTGGGCTGTGCAGTCTGCGCCATGTTTCGGACTCTAGCGCCGACAGCTGGCTCGAATCTGTGGGGGCCGCATCTGGACCGTCGGTTCGACCGATCGGCGAGGGCTGGTCGCCGAGTCAGCGACCGTCGCGCCGACCCCGCTGGCCTCGGCGCCCGCGACGAAACCCGCGTTCGAGAAGGAACACCACCTAGCACCAGCATGGCGCCGCCGCCAGCCGCCCGGACATGAATTCGTTCCTTCCCGACGTGGCCGTGTAAGCGTCGTCGCCCTTCACGCGCACGTCCACGAGCGACCCGACGAGAGGAACGCCGTCGACCCGGTACAGCTGGCCGGTCTGGACTCGTCCGTCGTCGTACCACCTCACCGTGCAGCCGGCGCCCGCGCTCATGCTGGGGCTGGCACTTGACGATCGTCGCCACCGTGGAAGTGTCGGAACGATACCGGTGAAAGTCGAGTGGCGTTGAACCCCGCTGTGGCGCAACTCGTTTACATGGTCGACGGTCCCCATCGTCACGGCATCGGACACACCGAAGGGATTCAGCACCATGAACCACGAACGCATTCAACGCACCGTTTCGACCCGCAACTCGATGCAGCAGATCGAGACGTCGCTGCGTTCGACGTTGAACAACGTTCGTGTCGACGAGATCAGCGCGGCGCAGTTGACGGGTACCTGCGGCAACAAGCTCGTCTATCGCCTCTTCGGTGCGTATGTCTGGCCCGGCACCAAGAACTTCCCGATGCGCTTCACCGTCTCCAGGACCGCGGGCGATGCGGCGCAGAAGACGGTGACCGTCGACCCCGACACGGGCGAGTACCTCGTGTCGATGCCGCGGTCGCAGGAGTTGTTCAACGAGACGGCCGATGCACTCATCGCCGCGGTTGCGCGGTAGCGGCGCAGCGCATTTCGCCGACGTGACCGTGCCGACGGCGGGCTAGCGCGCTTCGCGCACCTTGTACGACGCAGGCCACGACTCGCGGGACTCGTCACCCGTCAGCGGGGTGCCCTTGCCGCCCACCTGGACGGCGTAGGCCTCCCGGCCGGGACCGGCTTCGCGGGTGGCCTTCTCCTGGGCGAGGTAGAGCAACTCGTCGATGCCGAGTTCCTTGAAGGCGATGAACGTCGTCTTCCTGACCGTGTTCGGGTCGTTGACCTCGGCGACCATCCGATCGATCACCATGCGGGACGCCAGTGCGGCACCGAACAGCAGGAGGAACGGAATCACCCAGTAGCAGACGAAGGACAGCGGGGTGCGCGTGTCCAGGATCGTCGCATCGCCCTGCACGATCGGCGGGATCGCCGACGACACCGTCATCCCGGCGAAGGCGCCGACCCAGATCCACGTCACCAATGTGGTTATGCGGCTAAATGATTCACTCTTGACGACTTCCGGCGCCTGATCCACCTCGGCGAACTCACGGACGAACGGCTTGCCGATCAGCACGCCCGTCAACGCGACCAGGAAGATGCCCGCGCTGCTCAGCGGCTGCACCCACCGCTCCATGAACTCCTGGCTCGCAGTGAACGTCAGCACCGTCAGCACCACGAACGTGCCGATGACTCCCAACTCCAGCGTGCGTCCCGACGCGCCCTTGACGCGCCCGACCGCGAAGGACAGCACGGCCGCCGCGAGGGCGGCTAGCACGGCGACCTTGAACGGGACGTTTCCGATGAGAACCCAGTACACGATCCACGGCGCGAAGCCAGCCAGAACTGCCACGGTGAGACAGTCTAGGTAGCCGATCGGCTCACACAAGCACACGGCTCTGGCGACACACAGCCACCGTTAAGGTTGGAGCCATGCCTAGCAGTCCAAAACCCCCACCGCCCTGGTTGATCGACGGAATCGGCCGCATCCGCGCAGGACTCGGCCTGGTGCGCCGCTCCGCTGTGCCCGCCAACGTCGCGATGCTCGAGATCGCCCAAGGCGCGTGGCTCACGCAGGCCATCAGCACCGCGTCACGGTTCGGAATGTTCGACGTGCTCGGCGAACGTCCCGCCACCGCCGACGAGGTCGCGCGTCGTGCCGAAACCGACCCTCAGGCGACGTTCCGACTACTGCGCGCGCTTGCCAGCAACTCGATCCTCAAGCAGCAGAAGGACGGTCGCTTTGCGCTCAGCCGCCTCGGCCGGGCCCTCCGCTCCAACGCACCGGGCACGCTCGCTCCGATGGTCGAGTTCATCGGGCATCCGAAGCACTGGGAACACTGGAGCGAGTCTGTCGTACGCCGTCCAGACGGGTCAGACCGCCGTCTGGAAACTGCGCGGTACGTCTATCTTCGAGTACCTCGAGACCGACCCGGAGCTTGCCGAAGTCTTCAACGACGCCATGACCTCGGTGTCGGGCATGGCGGTCGAGGCCCTGCTGCCCGCCTACGACTTCAGCGACCGCAGGCTGATCGTCGACGTGGGAGGCGGGCACGGCGCGCTGCTCAGCGCAGTCCTCCAACAAGCCGGCGATGCGAAGGGTGTGTTGTTCGACCTGCCGTCGGTGGTCGCGAGCGCCGGCCCGATTCTCGAATCCGCGGGCGTGTCCGCGCGGTGCACCGTGACGGGAGGCTCGTTCTTCGACTCGGTGCCCGAGGGCGGCGACCAGTACGTGCTCAAGACGATCATTCACGACTGGGACGACGACGACTCGGTCACGATCCTGCGCAACGTCCGAAGCGCCATCGCGCCGAACGGCAGGCTGGCAGTGATCGAGTTGGTGCTGCCGGAGGGCACCCCGTGGCATCCCGGAATGCTGCTGGACCTCGAGATGCTCGTCAGCCCGGGAGGCCGCGAGCGTACCGCAGCCGAATACGCGGACCTGTTGGCGCGGGCGGGTTTTCGACAGACGCGGGTGGTGCCAACCGCTGGCCCGATGTCCGTCGTCGAAGCCGTCCCGCGGTAACTCGGATGCCCCAACGTCGCGTCACCGTCACGTCGGGTTCGCCTTTCGAGGAGCAAGTGGGCTACGCGCGGGCGGTCCGCGTCGGACCACTCGTCGTGGTCGCGGGGACCACGGCACCGGGTGACGACCTGGCCGCCCAGACCCGCGAGGTCTTCCGTCGCATCGAGACGGCACTCACCGAGGCGGGTGCCGCGCTGACCGACGTGGTGCGCACCCGCATGTACGTCACCGACATCAGCGGCTGGGACGTGGTGGGCGCCGTGCACGCAGAGGTGTTCGCCGATATCCGACCGGTGGCGACCATGGTGCAGGTCTCCGCACTCATCGCGCCGGATCTGCTCGTCGAAGTCGAGGTCGACGCGTACGTCGCCGACTAGGTGGCGTCGGGCTGGCCGCTGGTCAACTCGGGGAACTTCCCATCGGCACCGGGTACGTACGGCGTGACGCTCGTCACAGCAACGGTCGGCAACGGGCCGTACAAATGGGGGAAGCGCATCGCCTCCGGATCACCCGGCACGCCGGGTTCCCATCGCAGGGGCGCGTTCAACGACTCGACGTCGCAATGCAACAGCAACATGTCGGTCCGGCCCGCGTACAACCGGTTCGCGGGCAGGTGCACCTGTTCTGGCGAGGACATATGGACGTAGCCCACCGCGTCGAGCGACGGCGGCCTGCGCTCACCGGCATCCTCCGCGGCCCGCCACTCCTCGATCGTGCAAAGGTGGAGGAGCTTCTGCGCCGGCGGGATCATCCGTCCAGTGTGCCCGCGCCGCAACTTCGGCTTCCGTGAGACACGACACACCCGTGAACGGCCGGGGAACAAGGCCGGAAGCAAAAACGTCTGACACAGTAGGTCCACGAGCAGAACCGCACGAGCAAAGGAGTGAGGCGCCATGAACGCAACTCTGACCAGTCCCGAACTGACTCGGGCTGATCGCTGCGACCGTTGCGGCGCCGCCGCGCGTGTCCGTGCGAAGCTGCCTTCCGGAGCCGAGCTGCTCTTCTGCCAGCACCACGCGAACGAGCACGAGGCCAAGCTGGTCGAGCTGGCCGCCGTGATTGAGGTCGCCGCGTCCGACTCCTGACGGACCCGCCGACGAAATTCGGGCATATCGGCCAGCATCGGTAATGCTGGTGTGGTCATGAAAGGCCCACACACGCCAGCCAAGCCCAACCGCCACCACATTTTGCGGATGGCCAAGCGCACCTTGGCGAAGAGCTGGGACGACTCGATCTTCTCCGAGTCGGCTCAGGCCGCGTTCTGGTGTGCGCTGTCCCTGCCCCCCCTTCTGCTGGGGATGCTGGGCACGCTGGCCTATGTTGCGCCGCTGTTCGGACCCGAGACGCTGACGGTGATCGAGGACCGGATCATCAGCACGTCGAACAGCTTCTTCTCGCGCAACGTGGTCAACGAGATCATCGAGCCGACGATCCGCGACATCGTGCAGACGGCGCGCGGTGAAGTCGTGTCGATCGGCTTCGTAATCTCTCTGTGGGCGGGCTCGTCGGCGGTGTCGGCGTTCGTGGACTCGGTCGTGGAGGCGCACGACCAGACGGAACTGCGGCATCCCGTCCGACAGCGGTTCTACGCGCTCGGCCTTTACGTCGTCAGTCTGGTGTTCGTGATCGCCACCGCCCCGCTGATCGCGCTCGGGCCGATCAAGATCGCCGAATTCCTGCCGGACCGTTGGGACTACGTACTGCACTTCGGGTACTACCCGGTGCTGGTGCTGGGCCTGGTGATCGTGGTGAACCTCCTCTACCGGGTGGCGCTGCCTGAGCCATTGCCGTCGCATCGCCTGATCTACGGGTCGGTCCTGGCCGCCGGCGTGTTCCTGACCGCCACGCTGGGGCTGCGCTTCTATCTGACGTGGATCACCGAGACGGGCTACACCTACGGGGCGCTCGCCACGCCGATCGCGTTCCTGCTCTTCGCGTTCTTCCTCGGCTTCGCGATCATGATCGGCGCGGAGCTCAACGCGGCGATCCAAGAGGAGTGGCCTGCGCCGGACACCCACGCGAGTCGACTGCGCGAGTGGATCGAGGAGAAGACGGACGAGGCGCGCAACGGAAACGACGCACCGGCGCCTGAGGCGGAGACCCCGCCGGCGGACGCGTCGCTCCCGGCGGACGCGTCGCCAGCTCCCACCGACGCACTCCAGCCTCCGGCTGAGGCTCCGCCGCGGGCGTCGCCTACTTCTTGAGTGCCTCGTAGATCCGCTTGCAGTCCGGGCACACCGGCGATCCCGGCTTGGCCGACTTCGTCACTGGGAACACCTCGCCGCACAGTGCGACGACATGAGTACCCATGACCGCGCTTTCGGCGATCTTTTCCTTCTTCACGTAGTGGAAGACCTTGGGTGCGTCGTCGTCGGTCCCATCGTCGACGCGTTCGTCGCTGTCGGTCCGTTCGATCGTCTGCGTCTGCATGACGTTCATTCTGCCTGGCGTTGCAGCCGTAATAAACCGGACCGTTTCCGGAGGCTCCAGGTGTGGAACAGTGGAGGCATGAAACACGGCCACGAGCTGAGTTTCGACGACGATGGTCGGCCGGTCCTCATCACCCGCGCGGCGCAACCGTACGAGGAGCAGCACCGCGAGCGGGTGCGCAAGTACCTGACGATCATGTCGTTCCGGGTGCCTGCCCTCATCCTGGCGGCCGTGGCGTACGGCGTCTGGCACAACGGATTGATCTCGATGGCCATCCTGATCGCGTCCATCCCACTGCCGTGGATCGCCGTGTTGATAGCGAACGACAGGCCGCCACGCAGGGCCGAGGAGCCGCGCCGCTACCAGGCGCCACGGCGAATTCCGATCTTCCCCACTGCGGAACGGTCGGCACTGGAAGGTCCCGGCCACCATTCACCGCAACCGGAATCGACGGAATCGCAGCACGACGTTCCTTCATGAGCGCTTTCTTTGTCCATTCTCAGGATAATCTCAGGTCATCGGCAAATAACTGCAGGTCAGAAGGTGTGAAACCAGCGACCGGTGGGAACTCTTAGGACCACTTCGGCGTTATAGCCGATGACAGTTCTAGCCGAGCAGGAGGCCGTAATGGCAAATGCCACCGCAAGCCGCATCGATAGCGATTTGGACGCTCAGAGTCCTGCCGCAGACTTGGTGCGCGTGTATCTCAATGGCATTGGCAAAACCGCCTTGCTCAACGCAGCCGACGAGGTCGAACTCGCCAAGCGCATTGAAGCTGGGCTTTACGCGCAGTACGTGCTCGACACCAAGAAGCGCCTCGGCGATGCCCGCAAACGCGAGCTCGCGGCCGTGGTGCGCGACGGTCAAGCCGCGCGCCGCCACCTGCTGGAGGCCAACCTCCGCCTCGTCGTCTCGTTGGCGAAGCGCTACACGGGCCGCGGCATGCCGCTGCTCGACCTCATCCAGGAGGGCAATCTCGGCCTGATCCGCGCGATGGAGAAGTTCGACTACACCAAGGGCTTCAAGTTCTCGACGTACGCCACCTGGTGGATCCGTCAGGCCATCACGCGCGGCATGGCCGACCAGAGCCGTACCATCCGGCTGCCCGTCCACCTCGTCGAACAGGTCAACAAGCTGGCCCGCATCAAACGTGAGATGCACCAGAACCTGGGCCGTGAGGCCACCGACGAGGAACTAGCCGAGGAATCCGGTATCCCGGTCGAGAAGATCAACGACCTGCTCGAGCACAGCCGCGACCCGGTGAGCCTGGATATGCCCGTCGGCAGCGACGAGGAGGCCCCGCTGGGCGACTTCATCGAGGACGCCGAGGCCATGTCGGCCGAGAACGCGGTGATCTCCGAGCTCCTGCACACCGACATCCGCCACGTGCTGGCCACGCTCGACGAGCGTGAACAGCAGGTGATCCGCCTGCGGTTCGGCCTCGAGGACGGCCAGCCGCGCACACTCGATCAGATCGGCAAGCTGTTCGGACTCTCCCGCGAACGGGTTCGCCAGATCGAGCGCGAGGTGATGGCCAAGCTGCGCCAGGGTGAGCGCGCCGACCGGTTGCGCTCCTACGCCAGCTAGCACCTCGACCGTGATCCCCGCCGTCCGCGGCGGGGATCACTGTATTCAGGCCACAGTGCGCCGGACCATGTTGCACACCAGATCAGCCGCTCACCCCGGTAGACTCGCGTCAGACGGAGGGCGGCGCATGAACGATCTGATCGATACCACCGAGATGTACCTGCGGACGATCTATGACCTCGAGGAAGAGGGCGTGGTGCCCCTGCGTGCCCGTATCGCCGAGCGCCTCGAGCAGAGCGGTCCCACGGTCAGCCAGACGGTGTCGCGCATGGAGCGTGACGGCCTGCTACACGTCGCCGGTGATCGCCACCTCGAACTCACCGACAAGGGCCGCTCGCTGGCCGTCTCAGTGATGCGCAAGCACCGGCTCGCGGAACGCCTCCTGGTGGACGTCATCGGCCTGCCGTGGGAGGAAGTGCACGCCGAAGCCTGCCGGTGGGAGCACGTGATGAGCGAGGACGTCGAGCGTCGCCTCGTTCAGGTACTCGACAACCCGACGACCTCGCCCTTCGGCAACCCGATCCCCGGACTGTCGGACCTGGGGGTGACGTCCTCCGGTGATGACGACGTGACCCTGGTGCGACTCACAGAACTGCCCAGCGGCTTTCCCATCGCGGTGCGCGTGCGCCAGCTGACCGAGCACGTCCAGGGCGACGCGGACCTCATCTACCGGCTGAAGGACGCAGGCGTGGTGCCCAATGCGCGCGTCACGGTTCAGGTCAGCGAACACGGCAGCGTGATGATCGTGATACCGGGCCACGAGCAGGTCGAACTCCCGCATCACATGGCCCACGCCGTCAAGGTCGAGAAGGTCTAGCCGGCGCGTCGGCCGAAAAGCCGTCGCGGCGGCAGTTGCACCCCGAGGCGTTTCGCCAAGCGGTAGCCGGTTCGTGCGAGCTCCCTGATCTGTTCTGGCCGCATACCCGTCTGCAGCGCCTGATCGAGCATGCCCGCCATCTTGTGCTTCGGGTTGCAGCGCAACGCCTCGACCAAGGAGATGCCCGCCAACGGCCCGTCGCCCCGCACGTAGGCCGAAAAGGCAAGCAGAACAAGCGCTTCTGAGCGCCACGACTCCGGAAGCACCCGCGCCAACAATGCCCACAGCGCCTCGACCTGTTCGGCTGTGCTGCCGACGGCGAGCGCGTAAAGCGTGTCGCGAACCCTTGGGTCGGTCAACGCCCAGGCCAGTCGGGCGATGTCATCGTCGGTGACGAGACCTCCTTCGGCGAGGCCCGTCGCCGCGGCCATCGCGTGCTCGACGTCGCGCCGCGCGGCTGCGTCCGGGCGGCGCCCTCCGTCATGCGACGCACGTTCGATGGCCCCGCTCAAACCCGCCGTCCGTTCGGGGTCGGTCATGGTGATCACGTCGAGCAGCTCGGCGCGGCTCGCGTAGAGCCGCCGCCCGTCCAGCACCGCGGCCACCGCCAGCGGTGACGACGAGGGATCGTCGACCGCGCCGCTAGCGCCGCACCCGTCGGCGCAGTGCCAGTGACCATCCGCCGCGATCCGGTCCACGACGTGGGCCGCCCACAGTTCGATGCCGTGTGCCTTGAGGGCCTCAGCCGCGACGCGGGCGAGCTCGCGGTGGTCGTCGTTGCACATCCGGCACGACGCGCCGTCCTCGTCGACGATCACCGCGATGGCCCGCTCGGGACGGCTGGCCGCGGCGACCGTGGCCATCTGGACCACCGCATCGGTGGCGTCGTCGGTGAGGTCGACGCGCATCACGCAGCCGAGTTCGCCGTCCTCCAGAGTGACGAGGACGAACGATTTCTCGGGTACGAAGCCGAGCACGGCGGGCAATGCCGCGATGAGCTTGCCGGGTCGGTCGAGGGGAAAGTAACGCGGATCGAAAGTGGTCATGCGCAGAACCTCCCAGCGATGTCCGTCGGAAAGGTGCCCGGCGGGAACGGACCGCGCTGGGGTGGGGAGCAATGTGCGTCTGGGGATGGCGATCGTTGTTCACGCGGTATTGACCGCGTCGGCATGCAAGTTGGGGTGAACCGGCGTAGACCTTCTTCCATGGGTTCCACGCAGGAGTACGACCTCGTCGTCATCGGTTCCGGCCCAGGCGGGCAGAAGGCCGCCATTGCGGCCGCGAAGCTCGGCAAGTCGGTCGCGGTGATCGAACGCGGACGGATGCTCGGCGGTGTCTGCGTCAACACCGGGACGATTCCGAGCAAGACGTTGCGCGAGGCGGTCGTATACCTCACTGGAATGAGCCAGCGCGAGCTCTATGGCGCCAGCTACCGGGTCAAGGAGAAGATCACCCCGGCCGACCTGCTGGCACGCACCCAGCACGTCATCGGCAAGGAGATCGACGTGGTGCGCTCGCAGTTGATGCGCAACCGCATCGAGCTGTACATCGGCCACGCCCGATTCGTCGACGAGCACACCATCCACGTCGAGGATCCCAACCGCGCCGAACGCATCGAGGTGAGCGGCCGGCACGTCGTCATCGCCACCGGCACCAAGCCGGCCCGCCCCACCGGCGTGGAGTTCGACGAGGATCGCGTACTGGACTCCGACGGCATCCTCGACCTGAAGATCATCCCCACGTCGATGGTGGTGGTCGGCGCGGGCGTCATCGGGATCGAATACGCGTCGATGTTCGCCGCGCTCGGCACCAAGGTCACCGTCGTCGAGAAGCGCGACAACATGCTGGAGTTCTGCGACCCCGAGATCATCGAGGCGCTGAAGTTCCACCTGCGCGACCTCGCCGTCACGTTCCGGTTCGGCGAGGAGGTCACCGCTGTCGACGTGGGCTCGGCGGGCACGGTCACCACGCTGGCCAGCGGCAAGCAGATCCCGGCCGAGACCGTGATGTATTCGGCTGGGCGCCAAGGTCAGACCGACCACCTCGACCTTCCCAACGCAGGCCTCGAGGCCGACAACCGCGGCCGGATCTTCGTCGACGACAACTACCAGACCAAGGTCGACCACATCTACGCCGTCGGCGACGTCATCGGCTTCCCCGCGCTCGCCGCCACCTCGATGGATCAGGGCAGGCTGGCCGCCTATCACGCGTTCGGCGAACCCTGTAAGGGCATGACCGAGATACAACCGATCGGCATCTACTCCATCCCCGAGGTGTCCTACGTCGGCGCCACCGAGGTGGATCTGACCAAGGACGCGGTGCCCTACGAGGTCGGGGTGTCGCGCTACCGGGAACTCGCGCGCGGCCAGATCGCGGGCGACTCCTACGGAATGCTCAAGCTGCTCGTCTCCACCGAGGACCTACGCCTGCTCGGCGTGCACATCTTCGGCACCAACGCCACCGAGATGGTGCACATCGGGCAGGCGGTGATGGGGTGCGGCGGAACCGTCGAATACCTGGTCGACGCCGTGTTCAACTACCCGACGTTCTCCGAGGCGTACAAAGTCGCCGCGCTCGACGTGATGAACAAGCTGCGCGCGCTCAGCCAGTTCAAGTCCTGACGCGTTCAGCAGCCGTCTTCGAACGCCGTCGGTGCGGCGTCGCCGGGCCCACCCACCTCCGCGCGGTGTAGTAGTTGCTTGACCGTGTCGTCGAACGGCGGCGAGTACGAGACGTTCTCCTCGCATCCCCCGCCGTCCAGTCCGCCGACCACGCCGGTGATCACAGAGTCGGCGAGCCACGGCGAGCCGCTCGTTCCGTCAACGAGGCCCGCGCACAGCAGGGAAGGGAAGCCGAGATGCGTTGCGCTGCGGGCGTGGCAGGCCACTTGTTCGCCACCCACGCCGAGCGCGTAGCCGTTGACCTTGACCTCAGTACCGTCCTTGGGCGCCGCGCCGAGCGCGAACCCACCGTCGAGCTGCTCGACAGTCCCGCCCCGTTCGCGACTGACACGCGCAATTGCGAAGTCCGCCAACGGATCCTGATTGGCCAGCCAACGCGGATCGAGGTACACCACGTCGATGCGCCAGTAGTCCGCCGGATCCGCTTGGTCGGAGAAACCGGGCACGAAGTACGCTTCGACGCCGTCGGCCATGCAGTGCGCGGCAGTGAGGATGAGATCGCCTGCCGCCGAGTCCAGCACGGATCCGCTGCAGACGTGCAGCGACTGCCCGCCGAGGAAGACCGCGCCCACCCGGGAGTCGCGGCCGACCGTGCCGGTGGCGGTCACGGACGAGGTCGTGGTCGCCGGTGCCGCCTGCTGGGTGGACGCCGAATGGCCGCAGGACACCGCGAGCACCACCACTGCGGCCGCAAGAACCATCGAGGTGCGACGCATGGTCATCGATCTTGCCCGAACGTCCTGGCGTACGGCACGGCGCGGCGTGGAATGGCGGACCGGCGGGCCCCGTTCGAACGGTACCCACTGGCAACTCAGCCAATGTGCGCCACACTAGACGTCACGAGGAGGCAGCAGAATGGCTGATCACGCGGATAGCCCAGAGCCGCACTACCAACCCGAACACACCGGGATGTACGAGCTCGAGTTCCCCGCGCCGCAATTGTCCGCAGCGGACGGCCGCGGCCCGGTGATGATTCACGCGCTCGAGGGGTTCTCCGACGCTGGTCACGTCATCAAACTTGCGGCGACGCACCTCAAGAACTCGCTCAACACCGAGTTGGTGGCCAGCTTCGCCATCGACGAGTTGTTGGACTATCGCTCACGCAGGCCTCTGATGACGTTCAATACCGATCACTTCACGGCGTACGACAATCCCGAACTCAACCTCTACGCCCTGCACGACACCCTCGGCACCCCGTTCCTGCTGCTCGCGGGCATGGAACCCGATCTGAGGTGGGAACGGTTCATTACCGCGGTGCGCCTGCTGGCGGAGCGGCTCGGGGTGCGCCAGGTCATCGGGCTCGGCACCATCCCCATGGCGGTCCCCCACACGCGCCCCGTCACCATGACGGCACACTCCAGCAACAACGAACTGATCGCCGACCACCAACCGTGGGTCGGCGAGGTTCAGGTGCCTGCCAGCGTGTCCAACCTGCTGGAGTATCGGCTGAGCCAGCACGGCCACGACACCGTCGGGTTCACCGTGCACGTCCCGCACTACCTCGCCCAGACGGACTACCCGCCGGCCGCCGAGGCACTGCTGGCCGAGGTTGCCAGGGTTGCGTCCCTCGATTTCCCGTTCGCCGAACTCAGCAAGGCGGGCGCCGAGGTGCACGAAAAGGTCAACGAGCAGGTGGAGTCGAGCGCCGAGGTGGCTCAAGTGGTGACGGCGCTGGAGCGCCAGTACGATGCGTTCGTCGCCGCTCAGGAGAACCGCAGCTTGCTGGAGCGTGACGAGGACCTTCCCAGTGGGGATGAACTCGGCGCCCAGTTCGAACGATTCCTCGCCCAACAGGCCGGTGACGAGTCCTCCGGAGAGGACGACGGCAACGCAGCGCCCTAGCCGGGCCCGACAGTGAAGTTGGCGAGGAGTTTGGCGAACATGACCGAGCGGAAGCCCAATCTGCGCACCGTGCGCGAACTCGTGCCCACGCTGCAGTACCGCACCATTCACGGCTACCGCCGGGCGTTTCGCGTGGCCGGCTCGGGTCCGGCGATCCTGCTCATCCACGGCATCGGCGACAACTCGACGACGTGGAGCACGGTGCAGTCCAAGCTCGCCCAGCGGTTCACGGTCATCGCCCCCGACCTGCTGGGCCACGGGAAGTCCGACAAGCCGCGCGCCGACTACTCAGTGGCCGCCTACGCCAACGGCATGCGTGACCTGCTGAGCGTGCTCGACATCGAACGCGTGACCGTGGTCGGCCACTCGCTGGGCGGCGGCGTCGCCATGCAATTCGCTTACCAGTTCCCACAATTGGTGGAACGACTGATCCTCATCGGCGCCGGCGGGGTCACTAAGGACGTGAACATCGCCCTGCGCATCGCGTCCGTGCCCTTAGGCAGTGAAGCACTCGCCGTGCTGAGGTTGCCGCTCGTGCTGCCCGCGTTGCAGGTGATCGGACGCATCGGCGGTGCGCTATTCGGCTCCACCGGCGTCGGTCGCGACATCCCCGACGTGCTGCGGATTCTCGAGGATCTGCCCGAGCCCACCGCGTCATCGGCGTTCGCCCGCACGCCAGCCGAACTCGTCCGCCAGGCGCGAGACCGAAAGCGGCGCGCGGTCGGCCGGGCTATGCAGGTCGACCGTCGGCGCTTCACCGGCTTCGGCCAGCCGGCAAACGAAGCCGGGATGCAGCGCGGCCAGTCTGCTGGCCCCATTGCAGCGCCGACCACTCTGCGCCGGTTGAAATGTTATAGAGCGGATGCTTCGGCTTCGATGCCTCGACCAGCAATGTCACGGCTTCCGCGACATCAACGGCATAGATCCAGTCCCTGACACCCGGACGTGACAGAACCGCTTCGCGTCCCGCCTGCAGCGCGGCCAGAATCTGTGCCTGTGGGCTTGGCGTATCGCGCACGTCATTGGCACGCTCCCAGGCCCGAACACGGCGCTCAACCGCACGCTGATGATCGTCGGTGTGCCAAAGCGCCGCCAGCCGTGCCGCAACCTTCTCGGACGCCAATTTGGTGATGGCATAGAGCGAGACCGGATCGCAGGCGGTCTCTTCGGTAAGTGGCTGGCTGCCGAACGCACTCGCGCCGTAAGCGGAAGCGGACGACAAATTGATGATGCGCCCGACGCCAAAGCGCCGCGCCGCGATCAGGATCGGCGTCTGCGCCAGCAGGTTTACCTGCAAGATGGTCTCGGGATCGGCCGCCTCTCGCTCCGGTCCGGCGGTGATCGCGGCGCCAAGAATGATGGCCTCGTAACCGGCGGCAATGGCCTCCTCGACGACTTGCTTATCCCTGACATCGCCCTGGATGACGGTCAGCCGGCCAGCGTGAGTGGCAAATTCCCTTGCCGCGGCAGGCGGCAAGCCCGCACGGTCGAACAGCGTCACCGCGTGACCGCGCGCCAGCAATGCTCCGGCTATATTGAGCCCAACAAAGCCATTGCCGCCGAAAAAGAGGATTCTCATCTCTCAATCCGACCTCATCGCGGCGGACAGATCACAGCAAGCGCGCCCCGAAATTCTGCTCCGGATCCATATCGGCTACCAGCCGCCCGGTCGGCTTCGCCGCCTCGCCTCCCGGTGCGGCGGCGAGGAAACGGCCAGTGCCTGCTTCGACCGAACGCTTGCCGTCGTCGACGATGACGCGCCCACGCGAGAGCACGCTGGTCGGCCAGCCCCGCACCTTACGCCCCGCGAAAGGCGTGTAGCCGGCGCGGTCATGCATGAGCGCGTCGCTCAGCGTGACCTCGCGCTGCGGATCCCAGATCGCGATATCCGCGTCGCAACCGACCGCAATCGAGCCCTTGCGCGGATGCAGATTGTAGATTTTTGCCGGCGCGGTCGCGGTCAGCTCGACGAACTTTTCGATGCCGAGCCGGCCTTTGGACACCATGGCGTCGAACAGCAGCGGCAAGCGCACTTCCAGGCCCGGCAGGCCGTTCGCGATCTGCTTGAAATTGGGATTGGGCCCGGCGCGCAATTTGCCGGTTTCGTCAAACCGATAGGGCGCGTGATCGGACGAAATGGTCTGGAGATCGCCGAGCGCCAGCGCCTGCCACAGCGCCTCCTGGTCGGCGGCGCGGCGCGGCGGCGGGCTGCACATCCATTTGGCGCCGTCGATGCCGGATTTGTCGAGGTCTTCGGCGGTGAGGAACAGGTATTGCGGACAGGTCTCCGCGAACACTTTCAGGCCCTGCCCGCGCGCGTCGCGGATCACCTTGGCGCCTTCCGCCGTCGACACGTGAAAAATCATGATCGGCTGATCGATCAGCGCGGCCATGCCGATCAGGCGGTTAAACGCCTCCGCTTCCGAGAAGCGGGCGTGGCTGATGGCGTGATATTTCGGGTGGGTATAGCCGCGGGCCAGCAGCCGCTTCACCATCCAGGAGATGATGCCGTGGTTCTCGGCATGGGCACAGAGCATGGCGCCGCCGTCCCGCGCGGCAAGCAGGATGTCGAGCAGCGGCTCGTCATCGATCTTCAGGAGATCATAGGTCATGAAGATCTTGATCGAGCCATGGCCCTGCTTGATCAGCGCCGGCAGGTCCTTCTCCAGCGTCTCTTTGGTGGGATCGGCGATGATCATGTGGAAGGCATAGTCGATCACCGCGCCCTTTTTCGCGAGCGCATGATATTCCTCCAGCACCTGCGGCAGTTTCATGCCGACGTGCTGGGCCGCGAACGAGATCACGCTGGTGGTGCCGCCGAAGGCTGCCGAGACGGTGGCGCTCTCGAACGTATCGGCGTTGACGATGCCTGCGGCCGAGAGCTGCTCGATGTGGGCGTGGCTGTCGACGCCTCCCGGCAGCACCAGTTTGCCCCGCGCGTCGATCTCGCGCCGCGCACCCGGCAGCCCGCGGCCGATGGCGGCAATGGTCTCACCGGAAATGGCGACATCGGCCTCGAACACGTCGCTCGCGGTCGCGACCCTTCCGCCGCGAATGAGTAGGTCGTAGGCGGGCTCGGTCATGGCAAACTCCTCGAATCTGAATTTCGTCTTGAATTGCGCGCGCTGCGTTCGCTGCATAAAAGCACAGATCGTGCCGCCGCACTCCCTTGTGCTCTCGGAGCAGACGGTGAGCCATGCATTACTGGATGGCGGTCATTGCTTCCAGAGCGGGGCGATCCTACTGTGCATGGGGTTGTTTTCGCTATTTTGTATCCAGGCTCTGCGGTTCACCGCCGAAGAGTTGTCGCTATGCTTGCCTGTCATACCAGCACATCACTCCGCAGGAAAACACGATGTCCCGGCCCCGCATTCTCGTCATCAACCCCAACTCCAACAACCTGGTGACCCAGGGGCTCGATCAGGCCCTGAAGCCGCTTGGCTTCGAGGGTGGACCGGAGATCGTCTGCACGACGCTGACTGAGGGTCCCTACGGCGTCGAGAGCCAGGCCGATGCCGACAGCGTGGTAATGCCGCTGCGCCGTCTCGTCGAAGGCGACAACCAATCGGCCGCCTTTGTCATCGCCTGCTACAGCGATCCAGGTCTGCAGGTCTGCCGCGAAGCAACCGACCGGCCGGTGTTCGGCATCGCCGAATGCGGCGTGCTGACCGCGCTCGCCCGCGCCGATTCCTTCGGCGTCATTGCGATTGCCCAGCGCTCGATCCGCCGCCACGTCCGCTATCTCAGGCAGATGGGGTTGATGGATCGCCTGACCCGGGAGCGGCCGCTCAACATGAGCGTGGCCGAGACCGCATCCGGTGAAGGAACGCTGGCAAGGATGATCGAGGTCGGGCGTGCGCTGAAGGACGAGGATGGCGCCGGCGCCATTGTGATGGGCTGCGCCGGGATGGCGCGCCATCGCCGGCCGCTGGAACAGGCGCTCGGGATTCCCGTGATCGACCCGACCCAGGCAGCCGTGACCATGGCGCTCGGCACGGTGCAATTCGCCCATCACTGACTTTCGTCTGAGGTGCCGTTACGCGCAAGCCACTGCGCATGGCTTTCGCGCGCCAGTTCGAAGGTGTCGCGCTGGGTGGCGTAGAGATTGCCGAACAAGCGCCCGATCGGATGATAGGCGTCGAAATCGACATGCATTCTGACCTGGTCGATCAATCCGTCGCGGGCGTGCAGGCGCAGCACCTCACCCACCAGCAGTTCGCGACCAGGCCCGAACGCGAGCGCGACATGTTGCCGGCACTCCAGCGCGAAAGGAGCAGCCGCCAATCGCGGCACGGCGACATCGATCGACGGCAATGTCTTTAAGCCGGTCGCTTCGACTTCGCTATTTACCGGAGGGGAAATCGATCGCGCAGTCGTTCATGGTTGCCGCCAGCGCCTCGTCCACCATGTGCACGACGAATTGCCCGGAGCGGTGGATGTTGCGCGTGGTGTCCTTTGGACTGTGATCGGCCTTGTGTTGCAGGCCGAGCACCACGAGCGGCGGATCTTCGGAGAAGACGTTGAAGAAGCTGAACGGCGCCGCATTGATTTTGCCGTTCTCGTCGAGCGTCGTCACCAACGCGATCGGCCGCGGCACGACGACGCCGCACAGCAACTTGTAGCGGTCGCGCGGATCGAGCTCGCGGAAGGAGATGCCGGACATCTAGGTTTCAATACAACAGCGCGTTACCAATGGCAAAGCGCGCTGGCCGGCGGCCCGCTCTGGATCGCGTCGTGCCCGTTCCCCGGCCTAATAATTGGTCGCGGTCTTCTCATTCGGGATGCCGTCGATCGGGCATTCGGCAGTGCCCGCGGTCGGGCGGGTCATCGCCTCGACCATTTCGCGGGTGCCTTCGGGATCGGCGATCCACTTCGAATAGAAGTCGTAAGGACAGGCAGCCAGGCCCTTGGCGCTTTCGCCGGAATTGATCATGCCGGTATAGCCGCGATGCACCAGCTTGTAGAGGTGGTTCTGCGACTGGCCGTTGCGGCGGGCATCGCGGATCAGGCTCTTGGACAGCGCCGCGTACT
>CAWBRR010000014.1:0-65062 GCA_963791215.1 uncultured Actinomycetota bacterium
GGGATGGCGCTGCTTCGCACGCCCCTATCAATTGCATTTCGCCGGCGCTGTGGACCGATGTGCATTAAAGACAAACGGCGACGAAGGTTAGAGCTCCGGCTGAACGCGGGTTCTTCCACAAATGTGCCGCGCACCGATGCTCGACACGCCATCGTTTATTCATCGCCAATGACCAAGATTCGCCAAGAATAGACGCTGTTACACGGGGTACCAGAGGAATCGAATCCTGTTGCCCAACTTAGCGATTGAGCATCTATACGTCGCAACGAGATCGGTCGGCTGGTAATCCGTTGGTCCTGGGTTCGAGTGCAGTCTGGTTGGCGACGGTCTGTGCGCGGAGGGTCAGCGGCGTCCTGCCTCGATGTCTGCGACGGTGGCGGTTGCATCGGGTCCGCAGGCGTTTCTGAGATCTACCGAGCCGGCGGCGAGTAAGTCATCGATGCGGCGCTTCAAGTCACCGGAGGAGACGTGGCTGTAGAGGTTCGTGCCGGGGCAGGCGGTTGCCGCGAAGTCCTGGTGGGCCCCCAGAGTGTCTGAGGAGACGCGGAATTTTTGTGTGGCCCAGGCGAATGCGAGGGCGGCTCCGTTCAGCTGTGCCTCCGTGACTTGTTCTTGGTCGAAGTCTCCTTCGCAGAGGACGAGGAAATGCCCGACCGGGTCGTAGTTCGTTGCGGTGTCGCCTGCGAGGTCGGTCGTCCGGAGCTCGTAGATGTTTCCGTTGCGGTCGACGCTGACGTGATAAGCAATGTCGATCCACCCGTTCTCGTCTTGATGAAGACGTTGGTGCTGGCGCAGGCGGCTTGGTGCCTTGCGGTTGTCGCCGAGAACCGCACCGGTGTGGTGGAGCGTCATGCGCGTAATGGTGTGCGGCCTGCCGCCGGGCTTGGGAGGACGGGCACCCCAGGCATCGCGGCACAGCAGATCAGCAACTGCTCCGCTGGGTGGAGGTGCTGGCGGGATTACGGACGTGGGGGACGGAGTTGCTTGTGGGCCGCTGGCGGCCTCGGATGTAGTTGACGGGCTCGTCGCGGGAGGACGATTCGAGCAGGCGATGCCAGTTGCCGCCAGGCCGACGATGCTCGCCAGCCCGAGAATTTGGCGGCGGTTGAACCGCTCCTGAAGACCGTCCGGCGATGCGGTCGGAGGTGCAATCACAAAGGCCACGATACGGAAGCTCTGCGCCACGTCAGGGGCTTTCGCGGACGGGGCTTGGCGGCGAACAGCCCCTTCACGAGTAGGCGCGATCCGGCAGGGGGCGTTTGAAGCCGTCGACCGAGCGATCATGCCGTTCGTTTCCTGCACACCAGAGTTGTGCCGTTTCGTCGTGCAGTGCTCTGTAGGATTCGCGCATGCCCATTGCTGATGGTGCGGTGTTTGCTGGATATGCCATCGTGGGCGCTTACTCGGTACCGGGGGAATGGGCGAGGTGTACCTCGTGCAACATCCGCGATTGCCCCGTCGAGAGGCGTTGAAGATCCTGCCAGCGAGCGCGAGCGCCGATTCGGAGTACCGCCAACGGTTCGGGCGCGAAGCCGACATGGCCGCGTCCCTGTGGCACCCTCACGTCGTCGCCGTTCACGACCGCGGGGAAGACGACGGTCAGCTATGGATCACGATGGATTACGTCGAGGGAACCGATGCGGCCCAACTCATGCGGGACCGTTACCCGCACGGAATGCCGCGCAAGGACGTGCTCGAGATCGTGTCGGCCATCGCCGACGCCCTCGATTACGCCCATGAGCGCTACCTGCTTCATCGTGATGTGAAACCGGCGAACATACTGCTTACCGATCCACGGCTGGGGGACCGGCGGATCCTGCTAGCCGACTTCGGTATCGCGCGTGCCGCCGACGAGACCAGCGGACTGACGGCGACCAACGTCACTGTCGGATCAGTCGCGTACGCAGCGCCAGAACAACTGATGGGCAAGCTGCTCGACGGTCGAGCAGATCAATACGCTCTGGCCTGCACGGCATTTCACCTCCTGACGGGCGGCCCACCGTTCTCGAATACGAATCCGGCCGTGGTGATCGGCAACCATCTGTCGTCGCCTCCGCCGCGGCCGGGAGACCTGCGTGCCGACCTGTTGCCATTCGACCACGCGTTGACCAGGGCAATGGCCAAGGAGCCGTTCCAACGCTTCGACACTTGCCGCGAATTCGCAACAGCCCTCGCTCACAGTGGTGGCAGTTCGGCCAGCCCAAACGACGTCACACAACTCGCAACGCACATCCCTACTTACGCGGTCGTTACGAACCCCGAGCAGACGATACGTAGTGAACCGCAGTCCGTCTCGCCGTCTCGTCGGACGGCACTCATCGCGGGCGGCATCGTTGCGGCGGTAGTCGCGGTCGGCGCGGTGGCATTCGTCGGTGCCCGGCTGGGACAGCCGCAGTCCCCGCCACCGGCCGCATCATCGCAACCGAGTTCCACATTGCAGCCAGCGACGACATTGGAACCACCGCGGACGGTCACTCAAACGGCGCCGCCGGTCACTGTGACTCCGTCTTCCTCGCCTCGTGTCGCCACACCGCCAACCGGGGGTGATCTGGGTTTGTCGACGCCGATGAGCTACCCGACCTGCAACGGACAAGGGATCGTGATCTTGGGGTCCGTTACGACGCCTGGGCTGTATGCCGCTGGCGTGCAACGTCTCCTGGATGCCCACCCCGGGGCGTTCTACCTGCGGACAGATCAGACGTGTCCGTCGCTGCGCCCGGCGACCGAGGAGGGCAATCCGATCTACGCCGTATTCGAACTCGGCGGAGCCACTCGCAGTGAGTTATGTGCGGCGGTCCGTGCTGCGGGTAGCAATGCCTACGGAAAGTTGCTGGACACAACGACCGATCCTGGCTACATCATTCCCTGCTGAGACGCTCGGAGGATGACGTGGTGGCGAGGTCGTGGTCGGCGACTTGGGCCGTCGCCACAGCGACTTTGTGGTCCCGCTGGTTGACCTCAGTTTTGACGACAACGCTGACGACAGTTGCGCACCCAACTACGCCTACGACACGGCGTTCCGCCTGCTAAACAGCCTGTCCAGCGACCCCGCCCGCTCCTGGCAGTGTGGGGGTCACGGGTTCGATGCCCCTTCGCTCCACCCTGCATAGGGTGCCTGGCGGTGGTGACCCGTTCGCCTAGGCCAGTTGAGCTATCGGCGTTTAAGCGGCTAGGGGACGTCTGCGGAAGCACTGCGGGGGCTGTAATCCACTAGGACCGCGCCGCCGCATTGGTCACCGAGTGTCTGAAGCGCAATGTCCGCGCCTTCGCAGGTGAGGCGCACGATCTGTGCCAATTGGCCGGGGGCGTCAGATTGCAGGTAGTGATCGGCGCTCGGGACGATCCAGTAGCGGTTTGTGCCGGGTTTGTCCTTGAGGAAGGCCTGCCACACGTAATTCGCGACCCGCACCGGCGAGATGTTGTCGTGCAGACCCCACACCAGCGTTGTGTTGATATCGCTGGTCGAAAGTGCGGTGAGCCAACTAGTTTCATCGGCGGCGCGCTCGTGCAGGTATTGAATCGTATCGGGCAGTACGCGGATGCCGTCGTGGTGGGCAAAGCATTTCGCCAGGGCGGCGATCTCGGGGTCGGCCGGGGTGCGCCGCGGCATGAAGGTGCTCGCTCCCAGCCCTGCTGCCAACATTTCCGGAGTGGTCGCTGCCGCGGTCGCACGCCCGGTGGCGTGGTCGAGCAGCGCGGTTTGGAAGGCGGTGAGGTTGCCCAGCGGCAGGTAGATGTTGGCATTGGTGACGATGACCTCCGTCGGTACCGCCTGGGGATGCTCGGCGGCCAGCATGCTCAGGGCGATCATCCCGACACTGCTACCGCGGTCGTGGGTGATCATCGCGTAGTCGGTGAGCTTCCATATCTGGGTGATGGCGTGGACAAGCAGGCGTGCGTCGTCATACAGCGAGTAGACATAGGGTGCCGGTGGCTTGTCGGAGCATCCGAAGCCCGGGAAGTCCAGCAGGAAGATGTCGAAGTCGGCGCCGAGTTCACCTACTAGGGCGAAATAGTCGATGCTCGAGGTCGGGAAGCCGTGAACACATACCAGGGCAGGTGCCCCCGGCATGCCGGCGCGGCGGGTGAACACGGTGACTTCCCGTCCACCATTAGCCGGGGTTGACGATCGCCAGCCAAATGTCGTTGCGTCGCTGGACCACTGCGCGAAGATATCCATGAGTGCGCGCCCTTTCCGACCGCTTTCGATCCTGACCGTAGTTCCGGCTCCCGCAGGCTACGGCCGCACCGCCTCGATGTCGGATCGTCGGGACGACAAGTCGGATCCATCCACGCACCTTGACCGCACCCCTACGTGTTCTACCGCAGCGAGTGCTGGCTAGGGCGATCGCAGGATGACGATCGCGTTGGCGGGCCCGCATGGCCGGTCGCGATTCCAAACTGACAGGTCTGGCGTAGCTGTTGCGTCGTAAGTTCCCGGCCACAGCTTCCACATCCCGTCCGGGCGACAACTGCGTCCGCGCGACGAACTCGCGATTGTCACCGGGTTGTCACAACGCATGCGCAACGCGCAGGTACGCAGTGCTACGCACTGAAAACATCGTCCCAGTTCAGGGGCTTGCAGGGGCTATCCAGGCACTGTGGGGCGGGGTGTCTCACGGACTGTAAATCCGTCGGCTTACGCCTACGCAGGTTCGAATCCTGCACCTGCCACCCTGGTCAGAGGGTATTTTGGCCACTGTGGACCGGCCTGGGAACAGGTCCGGTCCGCAGTGGGTCCGCAGTAGCGTCAGCGGCGGCGTCGAAAGCGGTCGCCACGGCGTTCAGGTCGAAGACATCAGATGGTCGAACTGCCGGATCCGAGGTGCATGTCGCCAGAGCCGTCATGATCGATGCGGCACACAGCACCTTGATCGGGGGCAGCCACATGCTCATGGACAGTAGTGGTTGCAGGTCTCAGGACTCTTTCACCTGCGAGTACCAGATCCGGTCTGCGACAGCGACGATGTCGTCGGAGATCGCCGAGATCCGCCGGTAGAACTCGCGTCGGGCGGTGACGACCCTGATATCGGTGACTTCGAGCAGGTCACCGGCGGCCTGGCGATAGATTCGCTCCAGATTGCGCTGCGACTTGACCGCGGCGTCGGCGGCCTCAGTCGCGGGCGGGGCGAGCTTGCTGCGCCGCTCGTCCAGGGACGTGAATGCGGTCTGGAGGTGCTGGGCGCCCTCGGCGAGCAGGACGGCCATGTCAGCGGTGGCCTGATCGGGCGGGAAGACCATGGCTTCGGATTCGCGCACGGTGTTCTTGGCGCCGTTGATCACTTTGTCGAGATCGCGCGACAACTGGAACAGGTCCTCGGGCTGCAGCGGCGTGGTGAAGGCCTCGCTGACGGCGTCGACGAGTTTGCGCCGCACTTCGTCGCAGTCGTGCTCGGCGGCGCGGACGTCGTCGGCGCGGGCGGAGTCCCCGCCTGCCCACGCGGTGAAGGCCTCCATTCCGTTCACCGTGATCGCTGCCTGCTCCTGCAGCATTCCGATGACATCGGGGGTTTCGGGGAGAAACCAGCGACTGCCTTTGCGGCTCATAACGCTCTCCAAACGAGTAGTACAGCGACCGCCATCAGCGCGGCCGCCGGAATCGTGGTCAGCCACGCGATGCCCATCTCGCGCACGATCTGCCAGCTCACGTGCTTCCACCGCCGCCGCCCGCCGCCGACACCGACGACCGAGGAGGCCACCACGTGGGTGGTGCTCACCGGAGCTCCGATGAGGGAGGCGCCGAGGATGACTGCCGTGGACGAGGCCTGACTGGCGATGGAGTCGATGGGTGTCAGGCTGAAGATGCGTTGGCCGATCGTCTTGACGATGCGCCATCCGCCCAACGCTGTGCCCGCGGTCAGGGCCACGCCCGTAACGACTTTCGCCCACAGCGGCACCGACATCGTGGTGGTCTGCCCGGAGGCCAGCAGCAGGACCGCGATGACGCCCATCGACTTCTGGGCGTCGTTGCCGCCGTGGCTGAACGAAAGTCCCGCTGCCGCAACCCATCCGCTGCCGCGGACCGGACCGATCCACCGCGTCGTCCAGCGCCGCGACATCAGGCGCAGTAGGCGCAGGAGCAGGAACGCGACGGCGAAGCCGAGGGGCGGGGAGATCAGCAGGGCGACCAGAACACCGATGACGCCGGTGGGGTGCCAGCCGTCGAAGCCGCCCCACTGGACGGAGCCGAGTCCGCCGGAGCCCGAGAGAATGCCGTCGGCGACGGCCGCGCCGACCAGACCCCCGACCAGAGCGTGCCCCGACGACGACGGCAGGCCCCGCCACCAGGTGATGGTGTTCCAGGCTGTCGCGCCAGCCAGGCCCGCCCCGACTACGGGAATCATCTGGGCCTGCGCCACGGTGACGATCTTGCCGATGGTGTCGGCCACGGCCGTGCCGAGCAGGACCGCACCGCCCATGTTGAACACCGCAGAGAGGGCGACGGCCTGGCCCGGGGTCGCTGCCCGCGTCGCCACCAGGGTGGCGATGGCGTTGGAGGCATCGTGGAAGCCGTTGGTCAGGGCGAAGGCCACCGCGAAGCCGATGGCGATGACCAGCCCGACGTGCAAGTGACTTCTCCGTGAACGCCGACCGCGCGGTGAATCGGCCGTGTATGCCCGGTGAACATAGCAAAACTGTGGGTGAACGGCGCGGCCCAATCACCCGATCGATGGCGCAGTGACCGGTCTGCTGCGTGGTCCTCATGGGTACGACAGCGCACAGACCCAGGTACGCACCGGCGCAGCCAGCTACCTAAGTAATCGAGCTATCGCCTCTTAGTTAGTTGTGACAAGATCCCGCCCTCGGTGGGAAACGGGCACCCGGCAGAAGTGAACGATTCGTTGCCGCGGCAGCCGAAAATCGTTAGTGAGGTTCTGGCAGTCTTCCCCCCGTCCAGCTTCGCACACCTGGCAGCTGACCGCGAGCGCCGCTTTGACCGCGGCGCTGTCCCGGTTGCGCAGGTCGTCCCGCGGGTCATATTCCGACACCGACTCGATGCGCCGCGGCAGCAACGCAAGCACCGGCAGGTAGTCCGTCGGCGGAATCCCCTCCGGGTAGCCCTCACGCAGCCAGTTCAGGATCGCCGTAAGGAACCGAGTCACAGGCCATCAACTTCCATACCGTGATGCCCCCACCACATCAAGATCATGTCCCGCCGAAGCGTACGTACACCTGGCACGGGAACCAATTTTACCTGTGCTTCGCGCCGGGGGCGAATGTTACGCATGCTTGGCGCCGAGGATGTACCAGCCGGCGTGGTGACCGATGAAGTCGCGGGCGACGAACAGCACACCGACGGTCACCGCCACCAACACCATGGCGAAAATCAGCCAGCTGACCGCCAGAACCAGCCGGTTGCGCTGCGCGACCGCGTCACCGTGGCGTGCCACCCCGGCCCCTTCGGCGTTGATGCGCACACCCATCGCGAACAGCGCCGGCAGCCCGGCTCCGACCACCAGCCCGAAGACGAGGATCTTGATCGCCGCGGCGTAGTTGAACCAGGCACTCACGGGGTGACCTCCCGAACCGGCTCGGCGATCGGCTCGGCCGACGCGGAATGCTCTTGCTGAGGTTTTTCGATACCTGCGGTCAGGTTGCCTTGCCACTCGTCGGTGACGTTCTTGTGGGTGATCGGCGCCTGACGCGACTTCAGCCAGATCCCGGTCGCGACGGCGATCAGCAGCCCGAAGCCGATCGCCGCGCCGGCGTAGCCACCTATGCCGTGGACGAGGTAGTAGGTACTCGCGCCGACGATCCCGGCACAGGGCAGCGTGATCAGCCACGCGGTGACCATCCGGCCCGCGACAGCCCAGCGCACCTCAGCGCCGGGCTTGCCGATCCCGCTGCCCAGGATCGAGCCGGTCGCGACGTGGGTGGTGGACAGCGCGTAGCCGAAATGGCTGGACAGCAAGATGATCGTCGCCGACGACGTATCCGCCGCCATGCCCTGCGGTGACTCGATCTCGACCAGGCCCTTGCTCATCGTGCGGATCACTCGCCACCCGCCGAAGTAGGTGCCCGCCGCGATCGCCACCGCGCACGACACGATCACCCACAGCGGCGGCATGGTGTCCTTGCTGCTGGCCGCGCCGTAGGAGATCAGCGCCAAGAAGATGACGCCCATCGTCTTCTGCGCGTCGTTGGTGCCGTGCGCCAGCGAGATCAGCGACGCCGAGCCGATCTGACCGTAGCGGAAGCTCTGCAGCTTGCGCTTTTCGGGCACGCGGCGGGTGACGCGGTAGACCAGCCAGGCGCCCAATGTGGCGACTATCAGGGCGATCGTCGGCGCCAGCAACGCCGGCAGGATGACCTTGGACACCAGTCCGTGCCAGATCACCCCGTGCCCGCCGACCGCGGCGATCATCGCGCCGACGATGCCGCCGATCAGCGCGTGCGACGAGCTGGACGGGATACCGAGCAGCCAGGTCAGCAGATTCCAGACGATGCCGCCGACGAGGCCGGCGAACACCAGCTCCAGCGTCACCAGGTGGGCGTCGACCAGACCCTTGGCGATGGTGGCGGCGACCGCGATGGACAGGAACGCCCCCACCAGGTTCAGCGACGCCGACAGCGCCACCGCGGCCTTCGGCTTGAGCGCGCCGGTGGCGATAGAGCTGGCCATCGCGTTGCCGGTGTCGTGGAAACCGTTGGTGAAATCGAAGGCAAGCGCGGTGATCACCACGATCAACAACAAAAACAGTTCAAGCGTCACGGGTTTGATTCTCGCTATCCGTTTGCTTGCATGTACCACGATTCAGAAACAAATTCGGTGGTTCGACCGTCCCGTTGTGGACGGGGTTGGCGTAAGTCGATCGACCAGTCGGCGTAGCTCTGTCCAGTGAACTCAGAACCGAGTAACTGCATGCGATCGCGTCAAATTCCTGCTTAGACATCTTGACGTTGCCAACCAACGTCATCACCGCATCCCCTTTTTTCACCGCATCCCTTTTTGTTGTGTGCAACGCCTTTCATGGTTTGCCCATCCGGGGGGTCGCAATAGGGACGAAGGTCATCAAAGCGACCAGGCAGTCGTCCTCAGCCCATCCGGTCCTTCGTAAGTCGCCGGTGTCGGCACCCGGGACCGGCTTTCGGTTACATGCTGGAAGGCGAGATGCGACTTGAAGTGGAGGGTCGGCACGCGTCGACGCCTGTCATCGGACCGGGTCGACGTGGCTCCGCACGGAACGGAGTTGAGCCGAAGTCCCGAGGACGATCAGGACCGCGTCGGGATCCAGGCGCGTGTCCGGAGCGGGGTTCGCGATGAACTGGCCACTCGCGGTCCTTATGGCCAGCACCAGCGCCCCGGTCGTCGACCCAAGCGCCGTATCGGCCAAGCACCGACCGACCAGAGACGAGGCGGGAGTGATCTTCACTTCCTCGATTCGGTAATCGAGAGTCTCGTCGTGCATGACGACGTCAAGGAACTCGGCTACGTGAGGCTGCAACGCAAACGCCGCCATCCGCCGCCCACCGATCAGTTGCGGATTGACGGCCCGGTTGGCGCCGGCCCGCAACAATTTGGCCTTCGACTCCTCCGTGCGGGCACGGGCGATGATGACGAGATCGGGTCGCAATGCTCGACTGGACAAGGTCACGTAAACGTTGTCCGCATCGGTGTTCAGCGCTGCGATCAGCGCATGGGCACGCCCGATGCCGGCGGCATCCAGGGTGCTGTCGTCGGTGACATCGCCCAGCAGCGTTGGATAGTCGACACCCTGCAGGCGGGCGGGGTCTCGGTCGACCACGACGACCTGCTTCCCGAGCGCGTCGAGATACAGCGCGCTGGCCCGACCAACGCGGCCCCATCCGCAGATGATGAAATGACCAGTCATCTGGCCTATCTTCCGGTCCATCCGCCACCTCTCCAGCTGCTGGCGTAGATGCCCCTCGATGAGCCCTTCGAGGAGTACCCCGAACGTGTACAGCGCGGTTCCCACACCCACGAGAATCAGCGCGATCGTGAAGTACAGGCCCGCCGTGGACAGCGGGTGAACCTCGCGGAAACCTACCGTCGTGATCGTCGTGATCGTCTGGTACAAGGCGTCGACAAATCCGAACCCGAGGATCACGTAGCCCGCAGTCCCGGCAACGATCACCAAACAAAACGCTAACAGCGCTCGGCCAAGCCGCCGCAGAGAACTCACTTCGTAGATTGTGCACCCACCAGTCGACAACAGAGGCAGGCGGAGGAGTCATGGCCGAAACCGAGAAGACCGCCGCGATGCTGCTCGATGACCTGGCCGCCTGGATCTGCCGCAGCGGCGCGAGGTGGCCAAGGAGCTGCGCATGGTGGCCGAGAATTTCGCAGGCGTGCCCGACGGTCGAAACACCGCCCACACGCTGCGACTGCTGGCCCACATACTCGATCCGTGTTGATGGGTGTGGTCGGAGAGATTGCACCGCTTGGCCTTGAGAATTACGGCTCTCAGGCACTGCAGTGGCGAACCACACCTCTGGTCATGATCTCGTTCGACTTCCGCCGCGGTTTGCGTATCCGGTGTGTGGAGCCGCGGCCGGTGTTGGCTGCGGTGCCGGTAGTCGACGACTACCGTGACCTCTGAAAAGCCAAGGTGACCGAGAGGTGTTTCCGGGACGGCCCGTGTAGAAGCGGCTGAGCAACGCTGGGATCAGCGCCAATTCCGAGCCTCCCGCAGCGAACTTGAAGTGCCGGAACGGCTCGTTCGCTTGCGCTCAACTGGACGAAGCGACCCTGCTCCTCGATCGCTGCACACGAGTGGACCGTTAGGGTGGTTAGTGTGCGGGAGGGATTGCAACAGGATCTCCGCAGTCTTACGGCCGCGCCCATAGAGCCTTTTGGTTTCGTGGGTTCGTCCGGCGCGTCGATGTCCTCGGATGTCAGCGCCCGGCCCGACATTCCGACGTATATCAGGCGGCCGTCCTCCCAGACGGTGTAGACACCGGCGGCGACTTTCGGCACCGATTGGTTGGGCCAGTCCGAAAAGCGTTGACACGGGCCAGCTTCTAGCGCTTGTAATAGTTGCTCGTCAGACATTAGACGCCCCGGTCCCAGTTTCTCGGGCGCGACCCACAGCGCCCCAACGGACAGACGCTCAATCAAGAGCACGCTTGAGCGTCCCCGACCGATCCGAAGGCGACTCACTGGTCTGCACCATAACGGATCTTCAGGGCATCAAGGATCCTTGTTGCCTCATCAATGCGGTCATACATCAACGCAATTCGCTGCTCGCGGGCATCGGCGGCGCGGGACCGCTTTCGGCGGGGACACTCCGCTTCGGCGACGGCGGCAGCCGCACGCATCGAGTTGATTTCACTACCGAGTAGCTCAGCGAAAAGCCGTGCCTGCTCGCGCTCACAGGGATCTACCGCCGGACATGCCCGACCGCCGGTCGATACTGCATCGCAGTCTCTACCGTCGTCGACGCTCACCACGGATCACGCTCGGCCGGGAAGGTCCAACGGCTCGCTGACGGGCCACCCCGCGCCGATCAGAAGCTGCTTCACACGGTCGGTGTCGGCGGCAGAAGGCATCTCGTCCGTCAGCTTGGTGATCGCCACTCTGATGTCGATCCCGTCGACCGGCAGCTCACCCGTCGCGGCTAACTCCTCAGCGAGGGTCACGACTTCTTCGTCGGACAGCCTGCGTCGCAACAGCGCAAACAGCGGCACTTGATCGGCGTACGGCACACCGTCGGGGTAGCCCACCCGCAGAAAGCCGAGCACCCTGACGAGACCGTCCGACAAAGCCACAGGGTTCAACGTAAGGTCGCCCGCTTTTCGATACAAGCGCGCGACCGTAGCTATTAAGGGCGAGTTCACGAATCGTTCACCACGCCCTACTCGGTGCGCGAGCAGCTGACGAGCCTAGGGTGGGAACTATGCGCACCGCCTTCCACGACAAGCTCGACGGGCTCATCGTGGTGGTCGGTGATATGTGTGGCTTGGCGGGCGAGGCAATGGCCAAGGCGACACAGGCGTTGCTGCAAGCCGATCTCGTTCTCGCAGAACAAGTCATCACCGACCATGACCAACTGGCGCGAATGAAGGCCGGGGTAGAGGAATCGGCATTCGTGCTGTTGGCGCTTCAAGCACCGGTTGCAGGTGACCTGCGCGCGGTGGTCAGCTCGATGCAGAACGTGGCCAACGCCGAGCGCATGGGTGGATTGGCGCTGCACGTCGGCAAGATCGCCCGACGTCGCCATCCGAGCCACGCGCTGCCCGAAGAAGTGAACGGCTACTTCGCAGAGATGGGTACGGTCGCCGTCGACCTAGGAAACGACGCGAAGGAAGCCGTGCTGTCGAACGACGTGGACCGAGCAGCCCAGATCGAGCGTGACGACGACGCAATGGACGGCCTGCACCGGCACCTGTTTACCGTGCTCATGGATGAGGAGTGGAAGCACGGCGTCGCGGCGGCTGTCGACGTGACGCTGCTCGGCCGCTTCTATGAGCGCTTCGCCGACCACGCCGTCGAGATTGGCCGCCGCGTTATCTTCCAGGCAACAGGCCAGCAGTCACCCTCAAACGTGTAAGACGCGCTCGCTCCACCCGACGGGGTTGCCACAGGCCGACCTGTGTATCTCACAAGAATTGCCGACGGCGCCGACGAGGCTAGGAGCCGCGCACCAGGGTCACGACGTGACCGCAGTAGCCCAGCATCCGGTAGTTGGCCCCCATGCGCTGCTCTCGTACCGGGCGATCCGCATCGCACTGAGGGCATCGCATGGTGGTGGGCTAATCGCCTGGAGAAGTTGGCCGGCGATCGGGCGGGTCAGTACAGCGTCCGCGTGAACGACCAATGGCGCGTCTGCTTCACGTGGAGCGCCGGCGGTGCCTCGGATGTCGAACTCGTTGACTACCAATAGAAAGGAGACGCTCATGGCGGACTTCGCTCCCACCCATCCTTGCGAGATTCTCATGACGGAGTTCCTCGAGCCGATGGGCATCACGCAGTACCGGATCGCCAAGGCGATCGACGTACCTGCTCGTCGCATCAACGAGATCGTCCACGGCAAGCCTCCACTTCTGTCTTCACCCTCCGCCTGGAGTTTCTTGCGAAAGCCCGCTGCTCTGAACTGGCTCAGTCAGAATCCGCTCCGGTGAGCAGCCGATCGACGAGCGGACTGAGCCGAAAATTCATCAGATCACGCATCACCAGCGCAGTGTTGGTGCGCTTGACTCCTCGGATTCCGAGAATCTGCCCGGCCACCCGGTACAGATCATCAACGTCGCGCGCAGCCACTTGAATCAGCAGATCGGTCACCCCGCTAAGCCCCTGCACCTCAACGACTTCCGGAATACCCTGTAGCGCCGCTGCGACTTCGGCGAGCAACAGTTGTTTGACGCTGGTCAACACAAACGCGCGCAGAGGGTAGCCAAGGAAGCCGGGGGTTATGGTGCGCTCAAATGATTCGAGCGCACCAGCATCATCCCACCGCGCCAGCCGCGCCCGCACAGTGTTGCGCGAGACGCCGATCTGCTCGGCGAGTGCGCCGATTGCTGCCCGTGGGTCAGCAGTAAGCGCCTGCAGCAGTTTCGCATCGATCGTGTCGGCGGTGCGTTTGCTTGACAAAATGATCACCTCGAATCAGCGGGTTGGACGGACCGGTGTGCATTTCGATCAGATTCTAGGCACACATTTGCCGATATTCACCGCCAATGCTCGAATGGTGTGACGATTCGCTCAATACTGCAATCCGCGCCTGAGTATGGGAATTGATCATGACCGCCGCCACACCCCCAGCTAGCATCTGCAGCGATCCGACCGACACGCTGCGCGAGATTGAGCAGCGGGTGCTTTGGCTGTCGACGGCGATTGTTCATCACGCCAACCGGATTCGGCCCAATCCGTCCGGCTTGAAGGTCGGCGGGCATCAGGCGTCAAGTGCTTCGATGGCCTCGATCATGACCTCGCTGTGGTTCCAACAGTTGCAGTCCGGTGACCGGGTGTCGGTAAAGCCCCACGCTTCGCCGGTGCTGCACGCCATCAACTACCTGTTGGGGCAGCTCGACGAGAAGTACCTGACATCGCTCCGCGAGTTCGGGGGATTGCAGTCCTATCCCAGCCGATCCAAGGACCCCGACCCTGTCGACTACTCCACGGGCTCCGTGGGAATCGGTGCCACAGCACCGATTTGGGGCACCATAGCCCGCCGGTACGTCAACTCAGCGATTACAGACACCGGTAGGGGACGGCAGTACTCGCTGGTCGGCGACGCCGAGCTCGACGAGGGCGCGGTGTGGGAGGCGGTGCTCGACTCCTCGGTTGGCGAACTGGGCGAGATCGTGTGGATCATCGACCTCAACCGGCAGTCGCTGGATCGAGTGGTTCCCAACATCACCGCCGGCCGCCTCGAGAAGATGTTCGCCGCGGCCGGATGGCAGGTCATTACAGTCAACTTCGGCAAGCTGCTCGAGGAGTTGTTCACCCGCCCGGGCGGCGAGGCGCTGCGCATTCGCATCTTGCAGATGTCCAACCCCGAATACCAGCGGCTGCTCCGTTGCAGCGCAAGCGAACTAAGAACCCGCCTGCCCGGAGCCGGTGACACGGCAACCGCCATCACGAGCTGGTCGGCGAGCTGGACGACCGCACGCTGCTACGCGCCATACGGAACCTCGGCGGCCACGATCTCGAGGCGTTGCGCGCAGCCTATGAGCAGATCGACGACTCACGGCCCACCGTCATCATCGCCTACACCATCAAGGGTTATGGCCTACCCACCGAAGGCCATCCGCAGAACCACTCCGCACTGCTGACCGTCGAGCAGTTCGACGAGTTGGCCGCCACGTTGGGCACGGACACTCGTCAGCCGTGGGCTCGATTCGACGCCGAGACTCCTGCTGGACGGCTGTGCACGCAGACCGCCGCGCGGCTACACCGACACGACTACCCTTATGCTGCACCGCCACCGGTTCCGACCGATATCGGGCGCACCCCATCCGGCACAACGACCACGCAGGCCGCGCTCGGCCGCGCTTTGCTGGATCTGACCCGTGAGGCGCCCGAGGCGGCGAGACGTGTCGTCACCGTCAGTCCCGACGTCAGCTCGTCGACAAACCTCGCCGGTTGGCTCAACAAGGTGGGTGTCTGGTCGCCGAACGAACGTCAAGATTGGTTCGCCGACGATGCTGAAACGATCATGCACTGGCGGGAGAGGCCGACCGGCCAGCACATGGAGCTCGGTATCGCCGAGGTAAACCTCGTCGGTCTGATGGGAGAGCTCGGTGCTACCTGGAGCCGGTGGGGGCAGCCGTTGTTCCCGATCGGGGTGCTCTACGACCCGTTCGTGGAGCGCGCCCTGGAGCCGTGGTCCTACGGGATCTATGCGGGCGGACAATCAATTCTGGTCGGCACGCCCGCAGGTGTCAGCCTCGCCTCCGAAGGCGGGGCGCATCAGTCCATCAAAACACCGTCGATTGGACTCGAACAGCCGGGCTGCGTGAGCTACGAGCCAGCGTTTGCCATCGAGGTGGAATGGACACTGTTCGAAAGCATTTCGCGCTTGGGTCGCCCAGACGGCAGTTCGTCATACCTGCGGCTGTCCACCCGGCCCGTCGACCAATCCCTCGCAGCAGTGCCCACCGATCCGGCGGCCCGCGAGCGCCGCCGACGCCAGGTGCTCGCCGGTGCCTACGTGCTGCGCGGTGTCCAACGGCCAGCGGTAACGCTCGTGGGAATGGGGGCCATGATCACCGAGACCCTGCAGGCCGCGGATCGACTGGCGCAGATGGGACATTCACTCTGAGGTCGTGTGCGTGACCAGCCCAGGCCGACTGTTCGAAGCGTTGCAGGCCCGCCGCGGCCGCTCCAAAGCGCCAAGCGCGATCCTTGACCAGGTACTGCCGGCCGAGCGGTCAGCGCCAATGGTGACCGTACTCGATGGGCACCCGCACACGTTGGCGTTTCTGCCCACGATCAACCGTGTGCCCGCAATTGCGTTGGGAGTCACCGAGTTCGGACAAGCTGGCGCGCCAGAAGACGTCTACCGATACCACGGCATCGACACCGATTCGATCGTCCGCGCAGCACTCGATCTCTCCCCATGGCAGAACAGCGCCCATCGCACATGACCACACCAGCGGACCGGTTCTCCTGCCCGCTCTGGGGGTAAACGTCCCCGAGGCCACCATCGCACGGTGGCCCGCTCGCAGGCCGTGACCTTCTCGTCGGCGAGTAAGGAGAGGTCCCGCCAGGACGAATTTGGCCGCGGGGGATACCTGGGATTGCCTGTGAACTCGCTTCACCGCTACCAAGACAGCCACGTGGCCGAGGTAGCGTTTGTAGAGGTCTTCGATAGCCGACCGCGACGGCTCACGCATTCAGCGGTGATGCGACCTTCGACGGCGAGCAAAGGAGCGGCAGGATGAATCTCGGTCCATGGGGTTACCTCACGATACTTGCTGCAGTGCTGGAATTATTCTTCGCCGCTTGCGTATTCGTCTACATGGGTCGGTTGGAGAATCGAACGCCCGCTCCATTGGGCGAAGAAGTTGGTGCCCACAAAGCGGTGCTAGCTAAGTTGCGTAAGCGCGAATCGATGTCGCAGGATGAAATGGACTATGCGGCCGAACTGATTTCGGACGCCCGATCACCGCTCGCGTACGCGATACCCGCCGCCCTCTTCACCATGGGCTTCTTTTACGTAGTTGGCTGTCTCTACATGCTGCACAGAGATGGCGGCGACCCCTCCTTTCGAACGTTCATCGGGGGGATCCCCATGTTGACCTCCATGAACATGGCCGCTCAGCTGCGCAGGGTCGCAGGGTTGAAGGGGCGTTTGCAGGAGACTTCCTTGGCGGTGCCCGAGTCAGCCGATGGGCTCGTCACCGCCTAGCCACCGTGACCGCGGCCAACCAACTGCTCGACCGTCAAGGTCGAGGTAGCTCGGAGGTGACCGCCGGGTCCTCGGCTTCCCCCGGACTTGGTTGACGGTCCGCTTGGCGTGATCCCTCGGGCGGAAGCATGGGACCCGCGTGGGTGCGCACCCGCAGCGGCCACCAGAACCAGCGGCCCAGCAGCGCCGCGATGGACGGCGTCATGAACGACCGCACGATCAGCGTGTCGAACAGCAGACCGAGGGCGATGGTGGTCCCGATCTGGCCGAGAATCCGCAAATCGGCGAACACGAACGAGGCCATGGTGGCCGCGAACACCAGACCGGCCGCGGTTACCACCGCGCCGGAGCCGGCCATCGCGCGGATGATGCCGGTGTTCAAGCCGGCGCCGATCTCCTCCTTGAACCGAGAGATCAGCAACAGGTTGTAGTCCGACCCCACGGCCAGCAGCAAGATGACGGCCAGCGCCAGCACGATCCAGTACAAGTCGATGCCGAGGAGGTCCTGCCAAATCAGGACGGAAAGCCCGAAGGAGGCGCCCAATGACAGCGCCACGGTGCCGACGATGACGATCGCGGCTACCAGCGAACGGGTAATGAACATCATGATCAGCAAGATCAGGCTCAGCGCGGCGATGGCAGCGATCAGGAGGTCGTACTTGGCGCCGTCCTGGATGTCCTTGTACGTGGCCGCGGTACCCGCGAGGTAGATCTTGGATCCCGCCAACGGGGTGCCCTTGACGGCCTCCTGCGCTGCGTGTCTGATGGCGTCGATGTGCGCAATGCCCTCCGGCGTGGCGGGGTCCACGTCGTGGGTGATGATCATGCGCGCGGCGCGGCCGTCCGGTGACAGGAACAGCTTGAGCCCGCGTAGGAATTCGGGATTGGTGAAGGCCTCGGGCGGTAGGTAGAAGGAGTCATCGGTCTTCGACGCGTCGTATGCCTGGCCCAGGGCGGTGGCGTTCTGCAGTGCCGCCGCGGTTTGGGCGTAGATGCCCGAGGTGGTGGCGAAGTTCGTCATCGCCAGGTCGCGGTTGGTCTCCTGGATTGCGATCTGCGGCGGAAGCAGGGCGAGCAGCTTCGGCTGCAGCGCATCCAACTTGGCGATGCTCGCCGAGACGTCGGCCAGTTGGTCGGTCAGCGCGTCGATGCCGTCCAACGCATCGAAGAGCGACCGAAACGCCCAGCAGACCGGGATGTCGAAACAGTGTGGCTCCCAATAGAAGTAGTTGCGCAGCGGCCGGAAGAAGTCGTCGAAGGTGGCGATCTTGTCGCGCAGATCCTGGGCCGTGGCGACCGTCTGCTGGAATGCCTTGGTCTGCTCGTCGGTGACGGCGCTGGACTGTTGTTGAAGCGCCAACTGCTGCCGCAGGATGTCGACGGACTTGTCGATGACGTCGACCTGCTTGAGCAGATCGACGGCGCGGGCCTGCTGAAAGGGCAGGTTCTGGATCTGCGCCGAACTCCCCGCGCTGATCTGGAACGGGATCGACGAGTGGTCCAGCGGCGTGCCCAGCGGCCGCGTGATCGACTGAACCTGGGCGATGCCGTCGGTGTGGAAGACGGCCTTGGCGACCCGTTCGAGCAGAATCATGTCGGTGGGATTGCGCAGATCGTGGTCGGCTTCGATCATCAGCAGTTCGGGATTGAGCCGGGCCTGGGAGAAGTGTCGCTCGGCCGCCGCGTAGCCGATGTTGGCCGGGGCACGTGGCAGGTATGTAGGAGCGGGCGTCGTAGCTCGTCTTGTATCCCGGAAGCGCGAGCAGACCGATGAGGGCCACGCCGATCGTCACCACCAGGATGGGCCCGGGCCAGCGCACGATGGCCGTCCCAATGCGCCGCCAGCCCCTGGTGCGCATCGGGCGAGCGGGCTCGAACAGACCGAAATGGCGCCCGATGCTCAGCACCGCCGGCGCCAGGGTCAGCGCCGCAACAACTGCGACGAGGACGCCGATCCCAGCGGGAACGCCAAGGCTGTTGAAATACGGGAGCCGGGTGAAGGTCAGACAGAGCACCGCACCGGCAATCGTCAGGCCCGAACCCAGGATGATGTGCGCGGTCCCTCCGTACATCGTCTCGAAGGCCGATACCCGATCCTGTCCGGTCTGGCGCGCTTCGTGGTAGCGGCCCAGGATGAAGATCGCATAATCGGTTCCGGCCGCGATGACCAGCAACGTCAGCAAGTTGGTCGAGTACGTGGACAGCTCGATGATTCCCGCGTTCGCCAGCACGGCAACGACTCCGCGGGACGCGGTCAACTCGATCATCACCGTGAAGATCACGAGAATCACCGTGGTGACACGACGGTAGAGCGAGAACAACATCAACGCGATCACCCCGATGGTGATCAGGGTGGTCTTCAGGGTGCCGTGCCTGCCCACCTCGAACTGATCGGTGACCAGGGGCGCGGCGCCGGTGACGTAGGCCTTCACCCCCGGCGGCGGCGGCGTCTGGTTCACGATATTGCGTATCGAGTCGACCGACTGATTGGACAGTGACGTGCCCTGGTTGCCGGCCAGATACACCTGCACCAACGCGGCCTTGCCGTCGGTGCTCTGGGAGCCGGCCGCCGTCAGCGGATCCCCCCAGAAGTCCTGAATGTGCTGCACGTGCTTCGTGTCCTGGGTGAGCTTCTGGACCAGGCCGTCGTAGTAGTGGTGCGCGTCGGCACCGAGCGGCTGGTCGCCCTCCAGCACGATCATCGCCGCGCTGTCCGAATCGAACTCCTGAAACACCTTGCCGATGCGTTTACTGGCCTGCAGCGACGGCGCATCCTGGGGACTCAGCGACACGTTGTGGGATTCGGCAACCTTCTCCAATTGCGGCACGAAGACATTGGTGACCACCGCCAACCCCAGCCAGAACAACGCGATCAGCACTGAAAGCCGTCGGATCGTGGGCGCGGCCCGGTCGGTGAGCGTCATGCGTTCGGCCTGGTGAGTGCTCAGGCGCCTACCCATCGAAAACCGCGGCATCCGTGACCCTTTCGATGAGCGGCGACATGGTGACGGTAGGAGAACTCCTCGACAGACGGTCCTATATCAATGAGGTTGACAGTACGATACGGGACCGGACACCACAACGAATACCTCCGGGGCGAACGGCGGCACGCGCGAACACCCACGGGATGGCCCGTGGGGAACCGCGGGCGGCGACGTCCGATGGTTAAGAAACAATGGGCACACCATGAGGGATTTCTCATAGTCGCGCTGCGAGGCGCCGCCGCGGGAGTTACGGTACGGCCGTGACGATTATTGACGACGCAGCGGCCGGAATGGCCGCCGACGCCATGCAGGCGGCGCAGTTCCGCGTGTCACTCGTTGCCGAACGCGAACAGCTGCTCCAGTCGATCGTCAAGCGCCGGGCGATCATCGACCGCCGTGCCAACGCCAACCACATGCGTTCTCAGGTGCGCAGCGCCGAGGCCGAGGTGCGACAGCTCAACCGACTGATCGACCGGCTCGATCGTCGCTTCTCTGCTCAGTGGGGCAGTTAGCTCTGCAGGCTGGCGAGTTCGGCCCGCGCGAGGCGTTCGACGAAGAGCGGCACGAAGTCTCGGATGCGCCGTCCGTCGAACCGGGCATGGTGGCGATGTACCACCACGGTGACGGTGTCCGGAGCCACCGTCGGAAAGCTGTCCTTCAGCTGGTCGACGACCTGTTTGATCGCCGTCCATTCGTTCGAACTGATCGCCGCCCCCACCACCATCGACGAATGGTCGCACCGCGTTCACTCAGTCGTCAACCGGTGGCCATGTTCGCGCTCGAATGCGTCGTAGGCGATCGCGATCTCGTCGGCCGTCGCGTCGGGATGCGCACGTGCCACCGAATCGATCGCCGTCCACGTCTGAGCACCCAAAGTTGCTCTGACAGAGGGCAATTGGCCGCCGACGATCGCCAGGTTCAGCATGCTCTGAAAGACCCAGCGCGGGTCCTCCGATGGCGTTTCGGACGGCACGCACCAAGTTTAGGCAGGGATCGGCGACCCGCCGCTCACTTCGCGAGCGCGGATGCGAGGCGGCGAAGGGAATTCGGGGTGCTCGAGCGCGTCGGTCGACGTTTGCCGCAGATTTGGCCGCGGCGGTACCCTCGGTGTCCAACTCTTGGCAGATCGGGGGCGAGGCAAATGGACGTCGTCCTAGGGCTTTCGCTGACCTCCGCTGCCGTGCGCTGGGTACTCGTCGAGGGCACGACGGGTGAGGGCGCCCCCGTCGACCGCGGTTCGCTCCCCGTCGAGCACACGCTCGACGCCAACGCGCTGCTCGACCAGCTGCTCGGCACCGAGACCACCGAATACCAAGTTCACGCGGTCGGCGTCAGTTGGGCCCCCGAAGCCGAGGCCGGGGCGAGTGCCGTGATGGCCGCCTTGGAAGCGCGGCAACTGGACAACGTCGTCGCCATCTCCGACGTCGAGGCCGTCGACGCCCTCGCGTGGGGGATCGCCGACGTCGCCGGCTACGACGACCTCGCCGTGTGCGTCGTGGAACCCGATGCCGCCGTGGTGGCCCTGGTCGACGCGGGCGGCGTGATCGTCGAGCGCATCGACCGTTCGGCCGTTGGCGCGGACGCCACCGAGCTGACTGAGGCTGCTGCGGCGGTGTGGGCGCCCGCCGTCCGCCAGCCCGAGTCGATCTTCGTGCTCGGATCCGACGACCTCGATCCGATCGTCGCGGAGCTCACCGCGGCGTCGGAGGTACCGGTCATCTCGGCTGCCGAGGCCGACCTGGCCATGGCGCGCGGCGCGGCGCTGGCCTCGGCGACGGCCGTCGACACCCTCGACGCGCAGGCCGCTTCGGTTGGGCTGCTTCGGTATTCGACCACCGGTGCGTTGACGTCGGTGCTCGTCGCCGCCGTGGTCACCTTCGTCGTCGCGGTATCGGTGGCAATCGGATTGCAGGCGGTCCCGGACCAGCCCGTACAACGGGGCGTCGTCGACGCAGCCGACCGCTCGATTCCGGCGGCCCCGCCCCCGTCGGTCGCGCAGGCCGCTCCGGTGACGCCGCCTGCCGCGCCGCGGCCCACTCCGGCCATGGCCCCGCCGAAGGTCGTTGGGACCGTCTCGCTCAACGCGCCGCAAGCCCCGGCGCCACCCCCGGCCGCGCCCGTCGACCCCGCGCCGGAGTATCAGCCGCCCGCCCCCGTCTACGTGCCTCCGGCGCCTGCATACGTCCCGCCGCCAGCGCCGGCGTACGTCCCGCCGCCGGCGCCCGCGTACGTCCCGCCGCCGGCATACGTCCCGCCTGCTCCGCCGCCCCAGCCGCGGCTGCGCGATCGGATCATCGAGAAGATCCCGATCATCAACCGCTTCCACGAGCCGAAGTACCCGGGGCAGTAGGTCTGCCGCTTCGTCTTGACCGTTGAGCTGGCGCTGGCGGCCAACAGTTTCGAGTAGCTTGCTCCCGCAGCGCTAGCTCAATGTTTGGGGGAGTGGCCAGTCGACGCGGCGCGGTAGCCGCGACGTTGTCAGCCGGCGGCGAGGCCGAGCAGCACGTCGGCGAGCACTGCCGGCCGCGAGTAGAACGGGGAGTGACTCCCGGGAAGCTCGACCAGGTCGGCGTGGAGTCGCTCGCGAGCGGACCGCCGCGACCACTCGGGTACCACGACGAGATCGTCGCTGCAGACCACCGACGTCGTTGGTACGGAAGGAAATTCGCTCAGCGAAAACGGTAGTAGGGCGGAGTACCCGGACTGCACGCGCAGTCGGCCGACGGCCGCGTCTGCGGTGGCCTCGGCGCAGTCGGCGTAGAAGAGCTCGCGCGCAAGCTCGAGGTCGACCCAGCTGACACAGGTGTCCACGTCGGTCGCACCGAGGCCCGCGAACACCCGCGCATTGAGCATGCACTCGTCGTCGGTGAGCTGATCGTTCATGCTCCGGCCCGGCTCTGGCACCGCGGCGCACAGGTACACCAGATGACGCAGCGGTCGACGCGCCGCCACCAGGGGGATCACGTTGCCGGCAAACGAGTGCCCGACGAGCACCGCGTCGTCATGTCCCTGGATTGCCGAGCAGACCACGTCGGCCTGGTCGTCGAAGCTCGCCGAGGGGTCGTCGATGGGCAGCTCCATCGCGACCACGTCATGGCCGGCTTGTTCCAGCAGCGGAGTCAGTAACTCCCAGCACCATGCCCCGTGGAACGCGCCGTGGGCCAAAGCGAACGTCGTCATGCGGTGGATGTTAGGGACGGCATTCGCCGATGTGTTCAAGATCGACAAATGCGCGGACTACGCCTTGTCGGTGTCGCGAACTCCGGGCGGTAGCGCCCAAACCACTAGGCCCGGATCACCGTCTCGCCGAACTCGGCGATCGTGTCCGGCGGCGCGAAGTCGGCAAACCACACGTAGATACGTTGTGCGCCTTGGGCTTCAAGCGTGCGGAAGTAGTTGGCCAGCGCGCCCGCGTCGCCGCACACCAACCCGGACCCGAAGTGGCCGAACCGCTTCTGCGCCTTCTCGGTGACGGCAGCCGCGTCGTCGCCGCGCCGGATGAAGCCCGTCATCTGCTGCACGGAGGCCTTCGCCGAGCCGATCTTCGGGAGGAACTCGGGCAGTCGGTCGACGTACGTGGTGGGCAGGTTCCACCAGTCGGCGTGCTGACGGACGAGGTCGAGCATGCGGGGTCCGACGCCGCCGAGCACGATCGGGATCGGTTGGCTCGGCGTCGGTATCTGCGCGCGCTCGTCGGTGGAGTCCCAGTACTGCTTGAGCGCGACGAGCGTATCGCCGAGCGCCGCAACGCGTTCCCGCGGCGTCGCGGTGCTCAGCGCGAACTTGGCGAGTTCGTCGGGCATCGAGCCCGAGCCGAGGCCCAGTTCGAAGCGACCGCCGGACGCCTCCGCCAAGGTCGTCGCCTGCTTGGCCAGCACCGCCGGATGGCGGAACGCGTCGCACAGCACCAGGTGGCCGAGCTTGAGCCGTTCGGTCTTGGCCGCCACCCACGTCGCGACCGTCATGGCCTCCCAGATCGGGGTGGTCGGCGCCATCGGTGTCTCGAGGTGGTCGAGGAACGCGATGCCGTCGAAACCCGCCGCCTCCGCCGCCTGCGCTCGTGTCACCAGGTCGGCTAGTCCCTGCCGGCTCTGTGGGACGTACAGGAACCATTCCGCCATGCGCACTCCCGAAGTCTCAATCGCCAGTGACCGATCGCGCGTGCTGCCTATACTCGCGCAGGGCGATGATAACGGCATTCTCAAATATGGAGAGTGCGTTTCCACAGTCCGGAGAGGACGGTCGACGGTGGCGGGACGGTGCGACGGCAAGGTGGCGCTGGTCACCGGCAGTAGCCGGGGGCTGGGCAAGGCGATCGCGCAGCGGCTGGCCCTCGAGGGGGCGACGGTCGCGCTGACGGCGCGCACCATGGATCCCGATCCGAAGTACGCCGGCTCGCTGGCGCAGACCCGCGACGAGATCGTGGCCTCCGGCGGTCAGGCGATCGCCGTGCAGGCCGACCTGTCCTCGAGCGAGGATCGCGAACGGCTCTTCGCCGAGGTCGTCGAATCGGTCGGCTCGCCCGACATCCTGGTCAACAACGCGGCGGTGACGTTCCTGCGCCCGCTCGACGGGTTCCCCGAGAAGCGGGTCCGGCTGATGCTGGAGATGCACCTGGTCGGGCCGCTGCACCTGAGCCAGCTGGCGATCCCCGCGATGCGCGAGCGCGGCCGCGGCTGGATCCTCAACCTCACGTCGGTCGGCGGCGACCTGCCGCCGGGGCCGCCGTTCTCCGAGTTCGACACATCGGCGGGCTTCGGCATCTACGGCACGGCCAAGGCGGCACTCAACCGGCTGACGAAAAGCCTTGCCGCCGAGCTATACGACGACGGGATCGCCGTCAACGCCGCCGCGCCGACCAACCCCGTCGCCACCCCGGGAGCGGGCACGCTAGATCTGGCGAAGACCGACACCGAGGACATCTCGCTGATCACCGAGACGGCGTTCACGCTGTGCACCGGCGACCCGAAGACGCTGACCGGACGCATCGCCCAGACGCAACCGTTCCTGCGCGAAATCGGTTGGCTGAGTGGCTGAGCTGGACCTCGACGCGCTGCGGGCCCGGGTGTCGGCGGCTGGCGTGTCGGCCGTGGAGCCGTTGGCGGGCGGGGCGTCCAGCCTGACGTTTCGGGGGCTGCTGGCGGACCGGTCGGTCGTCGTCAAGGTGGCCCCGCCCGGCGTCGAGCCGACCGCGCATCGCGACGTGCTGCGGCAGGCGCGGATCATCACGGCGCTCGGTGCGACGGACGTGCCGGTGCCCGAAGTGCTGTGGCACGACGTCGGCTCGCCGCCGGACGTGCCGCCGCTGTTCGTCATGTCGATGAGCGACGGCGAATCGTTCGAGCCGCTGTTCGACCCACCCGACGGACCGCCGAATCCGCATGTGGCCCAACGCTTTCGGTACGCCGCCGAGACGATGGCGACGCTGCACCGCGTGTCACCTTCAAGTCTCGGGTTGGCCGACGAGCCCGTGGTCGACGCCGCCGCGGAGATCGACCGCTGGTGCGCCACCCTGCAGACGGTCGACCAGGCCCTGGTGCCCGGCTGGCCCGAGACCCGCGACGCGCTACGGGCCGGGATTCCGCCGCCCAGTGGGCCCGGCCGTCGTGCACGGCGACTTCCGGCTCGGCAATCTGCTTGCGGTCGACGAGCGCATCACCGCCGTGATCGACTGGGAGATCTGGTCGGTCGGCGATCCGCGCATCGACCTCGGCTGGTTCCTCGTCAACGCCGACCCGGAAACCTACCGCGGGCCTCGCCGTCTACGCAGGCGTCGTGCCGCCGGTGGCGGAGCTGGCTGCCTGCTACGCCGAGGCGTTCGGTGCTGACGGTGCCCGAGGTGGCGTGGTTCATGGCGTTGGCGTGCTTCAAGTCGGCGGCCACGTGGGGGCTGATCGTCAAGCACAATCGCCGAAGGCGTTCGCCGCGGCCGGAATTGGAGCGATGGCACCCGCGCTGCCCGGGTTATTGGAGCGGGCCACGGCGCTGCTGACGTGACCGAGCGGTTGTGCACACAAACCCGCGGTCGAGCGCGGGTTTGTGTGCACAAACCGCAAGTTTCGGCAGTTCAGTTGCGCGGAATGCCCGCCAGCTTGTCGGCGAACTTCGCCTCGGCCGCTTCGCGCAGCCGCAGCAGGTGTTCGGAGGGAAACGTGTCGGGTGCCCGCTCGACGTCCTTGAGCAGCAGCCGCGCCAGCGTCACCTTGTGCACCTCGGTGGGCCCGTCGGCCAGGCCGAGCACGAACGACTCGGTCAGATACTGCACGAACGGCATCTCGTGCGAGGTGCCGAGCGACCCGTGGATCTGCAACGCTCGCGCGGAGACGTCGTGCAGCACCTTCTGCATCATCGCCTTGACGGCCGAGATGTCGGCGCGGACGGCCTTGTAGTCGTTGTACTTGTCGATCTTCCAAGCGGTTTGGAGCGTCAACAGTCGGAAGGCCTCGATCTCCATCCACGAGTCGGCGATCATCTCCTGGACCATCTGCTTGTTGGCCAGCACCTCGCCCTGGGTGTAGCGGGACACGGCGCGCTCGCAGATCATGTCGTAGATGCGGCGCACCAGTCCGACCGTGCGCATGGCGTGGTGGATGCGGCCGCCGCCGAGTCGGGTCTGCGCGACGATGAACGCACCGCCGCGTGGGCCGAGCATGTGATCGTTGGGCACGCGGACGTTCTCGTAGCGCACGTAGCCCTCGCGCCCGCCGCCCAGGGGTTGGTAGCCGAGTCCGACATCGCGCAGCACGTTGATGCCCGGGGTGTCGCCGGGCAGCACGAACATCGAATACCGTTCGTACGGCGGCGCTTCCGGGTCGGTCATGGCCATCACGATGATGAACGACGCCATCGACGCGAACGACGAGTACCACTTCTCCCCGTTGATGATCCAGTCGTCGCCGTCTTGGGTGGCGGTGGTGGTGAACACCTTGGGGTCGGCGCCGCCCTGCGGTTCGGTCATCGAGAAGCAGGAGATGATCGTGTTCTCCAGCAGCGGCTTGAGGTAGCGCTCCTTGAGTTCGGGGGTGCCGTAGTGGGCGAGGATCTCGCTGTTGCCGGAATCGGGTGCCTGCGAACCGAATACGATCGGCGCGCACTCGGAGCGGCCCAGGATCTCGTTGAGCAGCGCCAACTTCATCTGGCCGAAGCCGGGGCCACCGAGGTGGGCGCCGAGGTGGGTGGCCCACAGCCCGCGGTCCTTGACGATCTGCTGCAGCGGCGGAATCAGCGCCTGTCGCACGGGGTCGTTGAGGTCGTGCGACTCCTTGACGATCATGTCGATCGGCTCGCACTCGGTGCGCACGAAGTCCTCGACCCAGGCGAGTTGTTCAGCCCACTCGGGGTCGGTCTCGAAGTCCCACGACACGGTTAGTTCCCTTTCGTCGTCACGACCACTTGGCGCGACGCGCTGCGGCGTCGTCCGTGGCGTGAGTGAGCACCTGGTTGCGGTTCTCGAGTTCGAGCGCAGCGTCCAACGGTGCGTCGGTGTTGGCTTGGAGTGCGCGCTTGGTCAGCTGCACGCCCAGCGGCGCCAGGTCGGCGATCAGGGCGGCCAATTCGAGCGCCCGGTCGACGAGGAGTTCGGGTGCGACGAGCTCGCTGACGAGCCCGCGGCGGTCGGCCTCCTCGGCCGAGACGGTGCGTCCGGTGAGCATCCAGTCGGCGGCGACGCTGGTGCCGACGATGCGGGGCAGGTGGTAGCTCATGCCCATTTCGGCTCCGGACAACCCCAGCAGGATCGCGGCGTTGCCGAATGACGCTGCCGTCGAGGCGATTCGGATGTCCGACGCCAGACACATCGCCAGGCCGGCGCCGACGCAGGGGCCGTTGACGGCTGCGATCACCGGTTGGGGCAGGTCCCGGATGGCTTGGGGAAGTGCGGCCATCGCCTCCTGGAAGCGCAACCTGTCGATGGCGGGGGCGTCGGCGTCGAGCATGCCGGACCCGAAGTTGCGCATGTCGAGCCCGGAGCAGAAGCCGCGGCCCGTGCCCGTCAACACCACCGCGTGAATCGAGTGGTCGCCGCCCAGCGCCGCGAACGTCTCCAAGAGCTCGGCCTGCATGACCTGGTTGACGGCGTTGAGCCGCTCCGGGCGGTTGAGCCGCAGCAAGGCGACTCCGTCGCGCGAGGTGTCGAGGTCGAGCGTCTCGGCCACCGTCACACCCGTTCGATGATCGTCGCGGTACCCATGCCGCCGCCGGTGCACATGGTGACGAGCCCGGTGGTGAGGTCGCGGCGCTCGAGTTCGTCCAGCACGGTGCCGATGAGCATCGCGCCGGTGGCACCGATCGGGTGGCCCAGTGCGATGGCGCCGCCGTTGACGTTGACGCGCTCCGGGTCGAGGCCGAGCTCGCGAATCGTCTTGAGCGGCACGGCCGCGAAGGCCTCGTTGATCTCCCAGAGGTCGATGTCCGCAACGCTCATGCCGGCCCGGTCGAGACAGCGCTGCGCGGCGGGGCCCGGCGCGGTGAGCATGATGATCGGCTCGCTGCCGATCGCGGCGGTGGCGCGGATGCGGGCGCGCGGCGTGGCGCCGTGGGCCGTCAGCCAGTCCTGGGAGACCACCGCGGCGGCGGCCGCGCCGTCGACGACCCCCGACGAGTTCCCGGCGTGGTGGACGTGGTCGATGGCGTCGAGCTGCGGGTACCGATCCCGGCAGATCTCGTCGAACGTGCGCGCTTCCCCGTCGACGGACGCCGAGCCCATCTGCGCGAACGCCGGATTGAGGCCCGCGAGCTTCTCGACGGTGGTGCCGGGCCGCGGATGCTCGTCGTGCTTCAGGACGGTCGCACCGGTGTCGTCGGTGACCGCGATGACGGAGCGGTCGAACCGTCCCTCGGCGATGGCCTCGGCGGCGCGGCGCTGGCTCTCGGCAGCGAAGGCGTCGACGTCCGTGCGGGTGAAGCCCTCGAGCGTGGCGATGAGGTCGGCGGAAATGCCTTGCGGGACAGTGGGGTAGCGGCCACGGAGTGCCGGGTTGTCGCCGTCGATGGTCGGCACGCCGACGGTGACACCCCAGCGCGACATCGATTCGACGCCCCCAGCCAGGACCAGCTGCTCGGCGCCGGAGGCCACCGCGGTGGCGGCGACGGTGATGGCTTGCTGGCCCGATCCGCAGAAGCGGTTGAGCGTCATGCCGGGCACGGACTCCGGCCAACGCGCGAGGAGGACGGCCAGGCGGGCGATGTCGTCGCCGTGGTCCCCGGCGAGGATCCCGTTGCCCGCGATGACGTCATCGACGCCGACGGGGTCGAATCCGGTGCGCGAGGCCAGTGCGGTCAGGCATTGAGCGAACAATGCTTGCGGATGTATCGCGTGCAGTGCGCCGTCGGGGCGGCCTTTGCCGCGCGGTGTGCGAACGGCATCCAGGATCCATGCGTCGATGTCGAGCTCCCGTCGTTGCGAGCCCCAGGCTGGGGTTTCGTCGGGCGGCACCGCCGCCGGTGAGAATCGTATTCTCGCTCAAGGGGCAGGGCAATACCGCCTGATGAGAATGCGTTCTCCAGGAGGCCGTTAGAGCGCGCGAATCGCCAACCGGCGGTCGTTGAATTCCGGCGGCGCTAACCGGGCTCGTCGGTCCCAACCAACGCGTGCCTGCGGTCATCGACACTTGTTAGCCAATGTCACACCAAGATCATTGTGTGCGCAGGTCAGAGGGTAAATCAAGATCACAAACTTTGTCGCTCTATGTGTCGTTTTCGGCTTGCCAAAGGTATTGGCGAACCAGTAATGTTCGGGCCAGTTCGACGCCGCCGCCAGGCCCTGTTTGGCGCTCGGGGGTACGGGTTGGTTGGAGCGGGGAGGTTCCGGCCACCAAGGGGACGACGGCCTGAGCAAGGCCTGGTGCGGTGACGAACGGGGGGAGCTGGGGGGACGATGGCGGCGCGCCATTGCGAGGGGGTTTCGCAGGGCGCGCCGCCAAACGTATTTCTCATGCCGGACCGCACGGCGTGCGCAGCCAGACACCCCCGGGTGTGACACCCGCGCAAGGCATGGCCAGCACGCCAAACCCGACGACATCGCCTCCTGCGGACACCGATTCGCGCTACCAGTCGGCCGTCGTCGGTCCCCGTAATGCTCGCTTACCTACCTTCTGCACAGCCTGCACACATCCGTGCGAGCGTATTCTTTAGCTTGGGTAAAGAATTGACGCTGACGTCGGTCTCTTATGTCCCGCAAAGACTTTGGCCCGTTGCCGGGGAGGACCAGAGCCGCTGTTGTTCCAACGAGTAGTTGCAGGGGTTCACATGAAGAACATGAAGAGTTTGAAGACAATCGCCGCCGGCGGCCTGCTCGCCGGTGCGCTCGGAATGGCCACGCTCGGCGTCGGCTCGGGCGTCGCGAACGCCGATCCCGGCTGGGGCCACGGCCACGGCCACGGTTGGGGACCGGGAGGGCCGGGCTGGGGTGCGCCGCCACCTCCGTACTACGGATATGGCGGCTACGGCGGCGGCGGTTACGACCAGCCGTGCCTCACGGGTCCGCTCGGCCTCCTGCATCTCTGCGCATAGCGGATCCGGACCACCAGGTCACCGAACGATCAGGGAGGCCCGCACCCGTTAGCGGATCGACCCAGTCACCGAACGTCAGGGAGGCCCGCACCGCCTGAAACTTGGTATCGCAGGTGATACCGAGTTCGGGGCCCGGGTGCGCGCCTTCGCTGACCGCTACGGCGCAGGTGGTCGGCCATCGATCAGTAGCGGTCCCTTCGCGCTGTTGAGCAACGTCGCCCAGCCCGCGTCCGAGACCGCTCCGAGGCCGCACGCGACCCGACGGCTGCCCGCGTCCCAACTCTCCTGCTGGATCGTGCTGTAGATGAGGGTGAGCGTCGTCTGGCGGCGCGCGATGGGCGCGAGGTACGCATCGGTGGCCTTGATGCACGCGTCCTTGATGAAGGCATCCTGGTCTGCCTGGGCGGGAAGGGGCCCGGAGAATTGGGCGCCGACGTCGACGGTGCCGGTGACCTCCATTGCGTGCGGCGCGGCGCAGTCGGCGGGAACGTCCGTCGGCAGGCGCGTCGCGGGATCGACGCCGATGCACGTGCCCGCCGGCCACGTCCTCGACTGATCCTGGTCGGCCACCCGTCCGACGACGGTGGCTTCGCGGCCGTCGGGTCCGGGCTCCTGCAATCCACAGAACACGCGACGGTCGCCGGTCTCGCGCCAGTTCCGTTCGCCCTGCCACAAGAGGCTGGCGATGAACCGGCTGTTCGGGTCGTACTTGGCACCGAGGTACCGCCGAATCGCCGGCTGGCATCGCTGCTGGCTGAGGTTCCGAATCTCGACGTCCCTCGGTGGCGGGGCGTTCGCACTGAATTGGCCTGACAGGTCGACGACTTCGGCAATCTCGAAGAGGTGAGGTTCGGCACAGTCGACGACGTGTGCCATTTCGGGCGCCTGCCCCGGCCAGGCTAGGCAGTCGCCGGGGACCGCCACGGAGAACGGGTCGGCGCCGACGGGCGGGGGCTCGGCGGGGTTCATCGGGCTCTGCGTCCTGGCTTCGCCTTCGACGACGCGCGTGGTCCCGCAGGCGACGAGCAGGCCGCACGTCGCCAGAACCAGTGCGGCGGCGAGGACCGACCACCGCCCCCTACGTGCCAGCACCACCGAACCCCCAACGGCTGGGAAGGACCTAGCACCACCTAAGCACCGCGCGCCGCCACCCGTTCAGAAACTCGCAACGAAAAAGTGTCGGTTCCGCGCGCCCTCGCTCCTCCTACCCGTAACGCGACCATTCGGGTGGCGTCACACGCAGGAGGGGCAGCGATGAACATGCAATACGCGCAGGCCGTCATCATTCACGAGCGGGCTCACCGCGGAGCGCCCGCCGGCTATCTGAGCCTCTCGGAGGCGGCGCGCGTCACCCGGCTGCCGATCGCGATGTTCACCAGCCAGCGCTACGCGGACCGCGTTCGCTGACTGGCGGGGTTCAGCTCGGGGTCGGTACCTCCCCCACCAGCGGCTCGCCGGCCCGTCGCTTCACGAAGTGAACTGGATTTGACGTGGCCCAGCCAACGCTGGGCAACTCTGACCAAGGTGGGGTAGCTTCAATCGACACACCGACTGGCCGCTGCCGAGGAGTTCACGGTGGATGCGACACCATTCGGGCACTACCAGTTGCAGAAGCTGCTGGGCCGGGGCGGAATGGGCGAGGTCTATCAGGCCTACGACACCAAGACCGACCGCGTCGTCGCGCTGAAGGTCCTGCCCCACCACCTGGCCGAGGACCAGACCTTCCAGCAGCGCTTTCGCCGCGAATCGCAGGCCGCCGCGGGCGTCAACGACCCGCACGTCGTCCCCATTCACGGGTTCGGTGAGATCGACGGCAGGCTCTACCTCGACATGCGGCTGATCGACGGCCAGACGGTCGGCGAGCTCTTGGCGGAGCGCAAGAAGCCGCTGTCGCCGACGCTCGCGGTTTCCGTGGTCGAACAGGTCGCGACGGCCCTCGACGCCGCCCACGAAAAGGGGCTGATCCACCGCGACGTGAAGCCGTCGAACATCCTGCTGACGGTGCACGAGTTCGCCTATCTGATCGACTTCGGGCTGGCCCGCACCGCGGGCGAGTCGGGGATGACGACCGCGGGCAACACCCTGGGCACGTTGGGGTACATGGCGCCGGAACGCTTCGAGGGCGGGCCGATCGACGGGCGCGCGGACGTCTACGCGTTGGCGTGCGTGCTGCACGAATGCCTCACCGGCGACCGGCCGTACCAGGCGGACAGCCTCGAGCAGCAGATCGCCGGACACATGATGGCGCCGCCGCCGCGGCCGTCGGACACCGATCCGAAGCTGGTGGCGTTCGACGAGGTGATCGCCAAGGGCATGGCCAAGAGGCCGGCCAAGCGGTACCAGACGGCCGCCGAGTTGGCCGCCGCCGCGCGCCGCGCGCTCAACGCACCAGTGCCCAAGGGCGGCAGGAGTTCTGGGCGGCACTCCGCCGGTCGGGTCAAGACCGTCGGTGCCGATGGTCCAAAGTTGTCCAAGCGTTCCTTGCTCGTCTCGGCGGGTGCCCTGGCGCTGGTGGCGGTGTGCGCGGTCGGGGCCTGGCAGCTGTGGGGCGGCCCGCGGCGCGGCGACACCCGGCCCGCGAGCATCGCCGAGAGTTCGGCTCCCCCTTCGGTTCCGGTCGGCTCCTTCGCCGAGATCGCCCAGACGGTGCCCGAGAACATCCGCGCGACGGGCCGACTGGTGATCGGCGTGAACGTGCCCTACGCGCCCAACGAGTTCAAGGACTCCTCTGGTGAGATCGTCGGCTTCGACGTCGACCTGATGAACGCGATGGCCCGCACACTCGGCCTGGTGCCGGACTACCGGGAGACGGCGTTCGAGAGCATCCTCGGCTCGGTCAGCGGAGGCGCCTTCAACGTGGGCATGTCGTCGTTCACCGACACCGTCGACCGGGAGAAACAGGTCGACTTCGTGACGTACTTCCAGGCGGGCACCCAGTGGGCCCAGCGCGCCGGGTCGACGGTCCAGCCAGATGCCGCGTGCGGGTTGAAGATTGGCGTGACCTACGCATCGATCCAGGCGACGACGGAGGTTCCGGCCAAGAGCGACGCGTGCGTCGCGGCTGGGCTGTCGCCGATCGACATCGTGGTGTTCACCCGGCAGGACGACCTGACCGCGGCGCTGAGGGCCGGCCAGGTCGAGGCGATGTCGGCGGACTCCCCGGTCACGGGCTTCACGGTGAAGCTGAGCAACGGCGAACTCGACACGGCGGGGCCGATCTTCGACATGGCGCCCTACGGCTGGCCGGTGACCAAGGAGTCGGGGTTGGCCGAGCCGATGCGCAGAGCATTGGAACATCTGATGAAGACCGGCGAGTACCGGACCATCGCCACTAAGTGGGGCGTCGAGACGGGCATGATTCCGGAGCCGGTGATCAACGGGGCGGGTGGCTGATCGAGTGAACGATCCAGCCGTCGAGCGGGTTTCGGGTGCGCCGAATCTGCTCATTGGTGCGTATGACGTCGCCACCGTGGGCTATTCCGCACAGGAGTTCTTCGTCTCGGGGACGGCGACCAGCTATGGCGACGCACCCGTTACCGCTGAGTACAAGACGCGCATCGTCGTCATGACGCCGACGGACCAGGCCCGCTTCAGCGGGGCGGTCATCGTCGAGTGGCTCAACGTCAGCGGCGGAATCGATGCTCCCGCAGTGTGGTTCATGGCGCATCGCGAGATCGCCCGCGCGGGACACGCCTACGTCGCCGTCTCGGTGCAGCTCGTCGGCGTCGAGGGGGGAGCCAGCCTCGGCGGCGCGGACATGTCGTTGAAGTCTCAGAACGCGGAACGCTACTCGACGCTGCATCATCCCGGCGACGCGTACGCGTACGACATCTACTCTCAGGTCGGCCGGCTGGTTCGGGAACACACGGTCGAGACTGCTCGGCGAACTACGGCCGAAAGCCGTGCTAGCAGTGGGGGAGTCGCAGTCGGCGATGTTCCTCACGACCTACGTGAACGCCGTCGACCCGGCCGCCAAGGTGTACGACGGGTTCCTGGTGCACTCGCGCTTCGGTCCGGCGGCGCCGCTGGACGGCCAGCCCGCCTTGGGGGCCATGGACGCCGTGCCGTTCGCTCGGGAGTTACGCGTTCCCGTCTTCAACATCATCACCGAGACCGATCTGCTGGGTGGGGTGGTCGGGGGCTATCACCCGGCCAGGCAACCCGATTGGGATCGCTTGCGCACGTGGGAGATCGCGGGTACCGCGCACGCCGACAACTACACGATCAAGGTGGGTTTCATCGACTCCGGCTCGGCGCCGCTGGCCGACCTCGTCGCCGCGTATGCGCCGACCGCCACCCTGATGGGCGTGGAGTTGTCGCACTGCATCAACTTCGCGCCGCAGCACCACTACGTGTTGCAGTCGGCGCTCGCCCACCTCGTCGACTGGACGCGCACGGGTGAGGCCCCGCCGACCGCCCCGCCGCTCGACCTGACCGACGCCGAGCCGCCGCAGCTGGTGCTCGACGCGAACGGCGTCGCCACCGGAGGCGTGCGCACGCCGTGGGTGGACGTCCCGGTCGCGCGCACGTCGGGGGTCGGTGGCACCGAGCCCGTGATGGCGTTGCTCTTCGGGTCCGGCGAGCTCTTCGACGCCGAGACGCTCGGGCGGCTCTACCCGGGCGGCGCCGACGACTACGTCGAACGCTTCACCACATCACTCGATGCGACGATCGCGGCCGGGTTCCTGCTCGCGGCGGACCGTCAGGAGATCGTGGACCTGGCCGTCGCGGCGTATCCGCGCGCCTGATCGGGCCGCGGCCGCCGCGTACCTCGCCGAACCCGGTCTGCCGTTGAGCCAGATCGCGAGCCTGCTGGGCTATGCGGAACAGAGCGCGCTGAACCGCTCGTGCCGACGCTGGTTCGGGAAGACGCCGGGCCAGGTCCGGGCCGACGCCGCGAAGAACTAGCCGTCGCCCTTGTCGGGTTTGTGTTCGTCGGCCTCGGGAATCGGTTGCGACGCAGGCGCTTCGGGTGGGTCTCCTGCGGCGAACGGCTTCTTGGCTGGCACCGTCGGTCGCTCCGAGTTCGCCTTCTCCGATGCGGTCGGGAGGTGCTGGGTGGCGTCGCTCGGGGGTGATGACGGGCGCCGCTGGATCCGCAGCGCCGTCGTGGCGTCGCTGGCCGACGGCGGCGGCGGCCGCTGAATTCGCAGTGCGGTGGTGGCCGCAGGTAGCTCGTTGGTCGCCACCGGCACCTGCTGGGTCGGCGCGGCGGGTGCGGGCGCGTCGATGAGACTCGTCGAATCCTCTTTGATCCGAACGATCTTCGGCACCGTCTTCTGCGGGGGCCGGGCGATGGCGGGCCGCGAGGGAACGGGTGGCTGGGTCTGGGCCGCGGACGGCGTGGCGGCCGTCGGGGCGGCGGCGCGGATCTCGCGCCGCCGGAGTATGTAGCCGGCCAACGGTCCCGTGACGAGCGCGGCGACGAGGATGGCCAGGCTCAGCCCGACGATCACGACGTCGAACGTGCTGGTGATCTGCTGGGCGACGTCGTTGCCGAAGATCGCGTCGGGGCTGCGCGGCACCGGCTCGGCGTACCGCGGGGCGAGCGCCACGCCGAGGACCAGCTGGGCCGCCGTGAAGACGAAGAGCACCCCGCTGAACGCGGCGATGACCGTCGACGTCAGCCCGCCCTTGGAGAGTTGGCGCTTCAGCCACACGGCGATGCATCCGCTGAACAGGTTGAATCCAGTCAGGGCGACGCTGTCGTAGATGGCGCGTGGCAGGTCGAGCGACAGCGCGATCACGTAGTCGACGACGCGCAGCCCGGCCGCGGCGAACGACCAGAACGCGATGAGCGCCAAGCACTTCAGCGCTGCCCCGCGGTAGACGGCCAGCGTCGGCGGCTTGATCAGGAAGACGGCGTACAGCGTCGTCGGTGCGACGATCGCGGCGGCAGCCGCCCATGCCAGGTAGCCCTCGTACCCCACGGCGGCCGTCGACGTGTTCTCGGCGATGCCGTGGAACGCGTCGACGTCGCGGCCGACGCCGCACACCCACACCAGCACGCCAGCAATGGCGGCGGAGACGCCCAGCGCCGTCGTCGCAAGTCGGCCCGCGGCCGTCTTCTGCGCTAGCCAGAGCGACCCGATGACCAACGCTGTCATCGCCACGGCGCCGTACAGCAGCGTGGTGATGATCACCGCGGCGTCGCGGCCGCCGAAGTCGACGTTGGTGGCGAAGAGGTAGCGCAGCCGCCAGAAGAGGTTGAACACCACCGCCCATGCCGCCAGCACGATCGAGGCGATTCCGATGTATCGGGCCGCCGTGAACCAGCGGCGAAAGCCGTTGTCCTCCAGCGTGATACTCGTTATCGGCTGCTGCGCCGCGAGCAGCGCGCCCGCGACGCCGACCGACATGCCCGGTCCGACGCCCGGCGGCACGGCACCGGTGCCGCCGAAGTGGATGGTCTGCGCGAGATGAAAGCCGACGAAGGCGACCACGCAGACGAGGTAGGGGACGCAGAGCCACAACCGAATTCGCGACGTGCGGGCGACGTCGGCCTGCGGCGCAGCGAGCCGGAACGGTCCAACGTGCGGGGCCAGCGCGGCGGCCAGGGCCAGCAGCGTCACCACGAACACCCCGACGAACACCAGCCAGCTGCTTCCGGGGACGCCCAACCCGAACTCGATGCTCCACGGGAGCAGCAGGGCCAGCACGAGCAGCGCCACCGCGAGCCCGTCGCGCACGCGGTTGGTTCGGGTGGGGACGTAGCCGACGCGTGGCGCCGGAGCAGCGGGGTGAGCCTTGCCGACCACGTGGCCGGCCGAGGCGGGCTGCTGCGGAAGCGGGATGCGCGTCGTCGCGCCGTCGGGCTGGTGACGACCGCCAGTCGCGGCGTAGCGATCTTCGCTCACGTGACGGGGTCCTCTCCGCTGGCGTTGGTGAACGTTGGTGGACTAACTGTTCCGATTTTCGGCCGAGTACACAAGGTGGTCCAGGGTAGGCGCGGGCGCGTGCGGACGCTGCGACTCCGGGTGTTCGGGGCCGAGGACGACGTTGCTGGGCCCGTCCGCTGCCGTGGTCAGCGGGTCGCCAGACGCCAAGGATCCACCAAGGAGCTCCGGTAGCGTTGACACAGTCGAATCGCAGACTCGGCGCGTCGGGGTAACGGCTGCACTACGCGGGACGAAAGTCCTTCGAATGCGCACAACACGCGGGAGGCAAGGAGTGGTCCGGTGGACGTAGTCCTCGGGGTAGCGGTGACCGGTCCGGTCGCCCGGTTGGCCATGATGGGCTCGGCCGCCGACGGTGGTCAGCTGATCGACGAATACGCCCTCGACCTGCCCACCGAGGTCATGACCGACCTCGCCGACACCATCGTCGGTACCTACCGCGCGGTGACGGAGTCGGGCAACCGGCTGGCCTCGACCAGGCTGTGCCTGCCGGATGCCGCCCAGGCCGATCACCTGCGCCAGATGCTGCTCAGCGCGGGCGTATTGGACGTCGAGATGGTGTCGGAGGCCGAGGCGGCCACGGAGCTGGTTCGGAGCACCGGCGCCGATGCGGCGTTGCTGGTCGACGACGACACCGCGACGCTGACGATCGTCGGTTCCGACAGCATCGCGACGTCGGTGCTCGCGTCCCTGCCGATCGGCGCGGGAGGTGCGGCCATCGCGTGCGTGACGGCGTTGGAGCGGCTGCAGGCGGGGCCGTTCGCACCCGAACGGGTGATGCTCGTCGGGCATCGAGACGACCTTGAGTCCATTGCCGCCGACATCCGCGAACTCTCGTCGGTGCCGGTGGCCTTGCCCAGCGATGTGGGCTTCGCGCTCGCGCGGGGTGCGGCGAAGACCGTTGGTGGCGGTGCCTTCCCGCTCGAACCGGTCGGGCCGCAGGCACAGGTGGCGACGCAGATGGCGCCGTCGATCGGGGCGCAAGACTTCGAGTCGATCGATCCGTCCGGTGGCGCGACGCAGATGGCGCCGTCGGTGGGGGCGCAGCAGTCCGCGTCGATCGATCCGTCCGGCGGGGCGACGCAGATGGCGCCGTCGATCGATCCGGCCGCTGTGGCTACGGGTTTGGCGCCGACGGCCGCGTGGGGGTCGGGGGCACCGTCGCCGGAACCTCAGCTGGCGTACTCGCAGGCCGATCCGGGCCTCGGACCCATGGCGGCGTACTCGGCCGACTACCACCCGGTGAGATGCCGATGGATTCGCTCGAGGAGCTGATCCCCGAGCAGGACGGGGATCTGACGGAGTTCACCCCCGCGCTGACGCCGGCGGCTCCGCGAATGTTGTTGATGGGCAGTGCGATCGCCTTCGTCGTCGTCAGCTTCGCCACGCTGGCCGTCACGCTCGCGATCAACGTCCGACCCGCGGCCGTTGTCAGTGAAATGCCAACGCAGGCTGTGCAATCCGACACCGTGCCGGGGCGTTACCTGCCCCCGGTTCCGCACCAGCCCGATCCGGTGGCCCTGCCCGTCGCGGTGCTGACCCCGCCGCCAGCCGCCCCGCCCGCGCCTCAGCTGCAGCAGGCCCCACGGATCAACAACCGGCCCGGGAACAACGACGTGCCGGCCGCTCCGCCGGTCGAGGCCCCGCCGATTGAGGCGCCCCCGCTGGCGCCGCCGGGCGACGCGCCTCCGCCGCCGAACATTGGGGTGCCGCCGTTCATCCCGATCCCGATCCCGCTCCCGCCGATCTTCGTTCCCGTGCCTGGCAATCAGTTCCCGTCCCTGCCGTCGTCCCTGCCGTCGTCGCCGCCGTCGTCGCCGCCGTCGAGTCCGCCTTCGAGTCCGCCGTCGAGCCCGCCGTCCTCGCCCCCGTCGAGCCCGCCTTCTTCACCGCCCTCGAGCCCGCCGTCCTCGCCGCCGTCGTCGCCGCCCTCGAGCCCGCCGTCCTCGCCGCCGTCGAGTCCGCCTTCGTCGGCGCCATCCACTCAGTTGACGGTGCCGTCTTCGGTGGCCCCCTCGGTGGCGTCGTCCGTACCGGTGACGCCGAAGGCGCCTGCGTACACCCCACCTGCGCCCGAGCCGGAGTACACGGCCCCGGCGGTCCCGGCCTACACGCCGCCCGCGGCGCCGGTGCCGGCCTACACGCCGCCCGCCGCGGCGGTGGTGCCCGCGTACACGCCGCCTGCGGCACCGGTGCCCGCGTACACGCCGCCCGTGGTCGAGCAGGCTCCGGTGGCCCCGCAGCTTCCGGTGGCTCCGCAGGCGCCCGTGACGACAGTCGTGATCCCCGGAGCCTGAGGATCGACAACTGCGGCTTTCGCCCGCCGTCGCCGCGGCGCGAGTAGCGTGGGGGCCTGGCCCGACGATGCTCATCCGGGCCGGTTCGGAGGTTCCACCCGATGGCGATGCGGTAGCGAATCCCGATGACTGTCAGTGTCTTCGACCTCTTCTCGATCGGGGTGGGTCCGTCGAGTTCCCACACCGTCGGGCCGATGCGTGCCGCGAAGCGGTTCGTCGAGGAGCTCGGCGAACGGGTATCGTCAGTGGTCGCCGTCGAGGTCGACCTGTATGGATCGTTGGCCGCCACCGGAGCGGGGCACGGCACGCCCGGCGCGCTGTTGCTGGGGCTGGGCGGTGAGACGCCGGAGCACGTCGATCCGGAGCTCGGGCGCAAGCAGGTCGCGGCGATCGACGCAGGCGAACCGCTGATGTTGGGCGGGGTCGCCGCGGTCGCGTTCACCACCGCGGACATCGGTATGCATCCCACCGAGATCAAGAACCGGCACACGAACGCGATGCGGTTCGCCGTCGAGTTCCGCGACGGCGCAACGCACGAGGCCATGTACTACTCGATCGGCGGCGGATTCGTGGAGCGCGACGGCCAGCCGCCGGAGCCACCCGCCGAGGTGCCGGTGCCGTTCTCCACCGGTGCCGAGCTGCTGCAGCTGTGCGAGGAGCAGAACGCGGCGATGTGGGAGATCGTGTGGCGCAACGAGTGTGCGATGCGTCCCGAGTCCGAGGTGCGTGCCGGGCTGCTGCGGATCTGGACGGCGATGGCCGACTGCATCGACGCGGGCTTCCACGCCGAGGGGGTACTGCCGGGCGGGCTTCTCGTGCGGCGGCGAGCGCCCGCGCTGTACGGGCAGCTGATGCTCCACGAGGGTGGTGACGCGCACGCGGATTCGATGGACTGGCTGAACGTCGCGGCGATGGCGGTCAACGAGGAGAACGCCGGCGGTTGTCGGGTGGTGACGGCGCCAACCAACGGAGCCGCGGGAATCGTTCCGGCCGTGATGTTTTGGGCGTTCCGCTTCCTGCCGGGGCTCGAGCACCCGGAGCGACGCGACGACGCGGTGGTGCGGTACCTGTTGACGGCGGCCGCGATCGCCGTGCTCTACAAGGAGCGGGCGTCGATCTCGGGTGCCGAGGTGGGGTGTCAGGGCGAGGTCGGGTCGGCGTGCTCGATGGCGGCGGCCGGGCTGGCCGAGTTGCTCGGTGGCTCACCTCCCCAAGTCGAGAACGCGGCCGAGATCGGCATCGAGCACAACCTCGGGCTGACGTGCGATCCGATCGGCGGGCTGGTGCAGATCCCGTGCATCGAACGCAATGCCATCGCTTCGGTGAAGGCGGTCAACGCCGCCAAGATGGCGCTGCACGGCGACGGCATCCATCGCGTCTCGCTGGATCAGGCAATCGAGACGATGCGGCAGACCGGAATGGACATGCACACCAAGTACAAGGAGACGTCGCTCGGCGGGTTGGCGGTCAACGTTCCGGAATGCTGACGTTCCCCCGCGAGCAGACGCAAACTCCCCTCAATCCCGAAGGTTGAGGGGAGTTTGCGTCTGCTCGCGGGTTTGGGCGCTGACCTAGCCGTCCGGATTCTTCAGCGGCTCGCTGAAGCCGTCGTCCTGCAGGATCTGCCTACCCCTGGGGCCGGTCACCTCCTGAACGAACTGGCCGGCTTCCCCGGCCAAATGCGTGCCGTTGATCACCGTGATCCAGGACGTGACGTCGTCCACGTCCCCGGGAAGTTCGACCACCGACACCTTGTCGCCTGCCGCCTCCGCCTCGGTCCTGAAGACGATGCCGGCGTCGGCCTTCCCGGCCGTCACGTCGTCGAGGACGGCCCGCGACGTCGGTTCCGACAGCTGCGGATGTAGCTGAACACCGGCTCGGTGCTGGGCAAGCTCTGTTGCCGCGCCGCAGGCTCCTTCAGCCCCGCACACCGCCACCCGGGTGCCGGGCCGAGTGAGCTCGGCGAGGGACACGACGTGTCCGGGGTTGCCGGCCGGGACGACGAGGACGAGTCGGTTCGCGGCGAACGGCACCGGCGCGCCGGAGGCGAGGCCGGCGGCCTGCACCGCCGTCATGTCAGCGGTGTTGCCCGAGGCGAAGACGTCGACGTCGGCTCCGTCTGCCACGGCGACGGACAGCTCCTGGGAACCCGCGAAGACGAACTCCACCGAGTAGCCGGGGTTCGCCGCCTCGAAGCCCTTGCCGATGGCGGTGAAGCTCTTGATCAGCGATGCCGAGGCGTACACCGTGATCGACGTGGTGCGGTCCTGGTCAGTGCCGCAGGCAGTCGCCGACGCCACGACGGTGAGCATCGCCACGGCCGTGATTCGCTTCCATCGCCTGTCCACGTCCTGTGACATTACCCAGCCACTCCCGCTCCATTGGACGGCGACGTCGCGACCTGCGTGCCTGTGAGCGTTAGCTGTATCGCCTGGGAATCGCCTTACGTGGGATCGATCGGGGAGCTGACGGGGGCAAGCTGGACATCATGCTTGGACCCGTGGAGGCAGGCCGCAAAGAAAAGCGGCCCGCTTCGCAGCGCGCGGCGTCCACCCCACGATCGACCGGATCCGACGAGACCCCCGGCGGCGCGTCCCGACTGCGCGTCGCCCGGTCCCGTTTCCGGCTTGCTTACGTGGCGCTGCTGTTCGAAGGGCTCGCGAGTGCCGGGTTTGGTGGCGTCGCGCTGGCCTTGTCGATGGCCAATCTGCGATTCGGCGAGCGGGGGATGCCGTTCCTGGGTCTCGAGCTCACGCCGCTGCACGGCGGCGTTCTGATGGTGAGCGGGGCGCTGGCCGTGCTGGTGTGCCTCGGCCGCTGGCCGACGGTCGCCTTCGCCGCCGTTGCGGCCGGCGGCTGGGCAGCGTTGGCCGTCGTCTGCGCCGTCCGGACGGGTCAGCACACTCCGGGCGTGCTCGGATTCGACGCCCGTGACACGGTGTTCTACGCGGTACTCGGGGCGTACAACCTGGCGGTCTGCCTCTGGTTGGCTCCGATGGTGTCGACGATGTGGCGGACCACCCGAAGTCGCGCGTCCTGACCTTCGACGGAGCAGCCGTCGGACCGAGCCCTTGCCGTTACTGTCGCCATCGTGGACTTCAACGGCGAGCAACGCGATACGCCGCTGGGCACGGTCGCTCGTGGCGTAGCCAGCGCTCCGCTGTCGTTCGCGTGGCTGTTCGTGCTGTTCGTGACGACGCGGATTCAGCGCTTGGTCGGGCGAAGAGGCTCGAAACGCATTCAGCGCTGGCACTCGACCAACCTGCGCCGGCTGCGCACTCGGCCGTCGCGGGCGTTGACGGTGAGCCTGTTCTGGCTCGACGACCACAACTGGTGGCCATACGTGCCGGTGTTCGTCGGGGTGGTGGCTCCGGCCGAACGGCGATTGCGTTGGTGGCGTTGGCTTCTCGTCGGCTTTGCGGCGCACGTCATTGCGACGTATGTCGGCCAGGAATTCTTGCGGCAGTCGATCAACACGGGTAGGGCGCCGCGGCGGCTAGTGAACGCCCGTGACGTCGGCGTGAGCTACTTCCTCTTCGGAGTGGCGGGCGCGTTGTCGGGATACGTGGTGCGGCCGTGGCGATCCCGGTGCCAGCTGGCGGCCGTGGCCGCATTGGCGGCGAATGTCGCGGTGCGGCCGACCTTCACGGAGCTGGGTCACCTGACCGCGTTCGGCGTCGGGCTGGCGGCCGTGCAGCTGGTGCCAAACCGCGACGACGCGCCCTACCCGAGCGTCGGCCAAAGGGAGGCATCGTCGGAATTGCCCGCCTCGTAGCGAAAACGCCGTCCGACGCAACCGTCAGATGCCGAAGCCGCCGTCGCCCTCCATCACCGAACGGGCCATCGCCACCGACGTATCGCGCTGGTCGTGGATCGGCCGGTGTCGTTGGGCGTGCCCGTTCTCGACGAGAGGCTCCGACTGTTCCTCAGCGTCCGCGTGCGGGAGGACGCCTGCGTCCCCATTGGCCCGCGGAGCGTCAGCTCATGTTGACTGATCGACGTCGACCCAACCCTGCCAGCTAGTCCTGCACGGCCTTGGCGAGCGTGACGTACTTCGTCAGCGTGGCCGCGTCGTCACGGTCGAGTGCGCGGGCGGCTTCGCGGACTACCCGGACGATCACCCAGGCGCGGGCCCGGTCCTCGTCGCAGCCGGCCGCATTGATCAACGCGTAGAAGCGTTGTCGGACACCGTCACGAACCCAGCCCTCGAGTTCGTCCCACCGGCTCCACAACATCGGTGCGAGCTCGTAGTGCGGGTCGCCGTTTAGAGGCGTCGGAGAGATCGCCAGCCAAGGTTCGCGGTCGGCGGCCAGCACGTTGCCGTAGTGGAGGTTGCCGTGCAACACGCGGTCGGAGGGCTCGGCGGCCAGGTCGCGGCAAAGCGTGACGGCCTGCTCGACCAGTCGGTGCGGGATCGGCGCGCTGCGCGGCAAGTGAGCGAAGCCGTCGGCCCACTCCTCGAGATACGAAGTGAGCGTGCGTAGTTGGGGCATGGCGGGTACGTGGAGCCGTCGATAGAGACCGGCAACGACCTCGCACGCCTCGATGTCCCACTGTGATTCGAGGGATTCCGGACGCAACCGTTCGAGCAGCACCGCGCGTCGGTGCGGATCGGCCCGCAGCAAGCGGACGGCGCCGTCGCCGCCCCAGCGTCGCAGCACCAGGTGCGCGTGCTCGGACCCGGGGTCGGACGTACTGACCTTCAGGATGGCCGCCGTACCGTCGGCGCGCACCGGGAGCACCGTCGCGCGCGAGGTCTGGATGGCGTCGCCGTCGGGGCTGAGGTCCCACTCGGCGACGAGGTCGTCGAGTTCGGTCACGCAATCAGCATCGCATCGCATTCGGCGGCCTCGCCGTCAGGTCGGGCACGCCAGCCTGTTTTGGGGGTTGCACTCAGGGGGCGCCTCGACTATAAAACTAATGCCCCGAGCACCTCGACCAAGGTAGCGGTGGTGTGTTGAAGCGGCGAAAGGGTGTTCCGAGCAAGGGGGGTATTCGTGCAGATTCGGCAGGACCACCTTCGGTCCTTCGTTGACACCACTGCGCAGCCACCCACCAACGGAGCAGCCGATACGGCGTCGGCCGATGGCGCATCCGAACGCGTTGGCTGGTTTCGTTTCTACTTCGACGACGATCGTTGGGAATGGTCACCCGAAGTGCAGAAGATGCACGGCTATCCACCCGACTCAGTGAGTCCGACAACTCGATTAGTGCTGGCGCACAAGCACCCCGACGACTATCGACACGTCGCCGACAGCCTCGATGCGATCCGCCGTACCCGCCGCGCCTTCAGCAGTCGCCACCGCATCTGCGACGTTCAAGGTCGCGTCCATCACGTTGTCGTCGTGGGTGAACAGCTCTACGGCGACGACGGCACGGTCATCGGAACCCACGGCTTCTATATCGACGTGACACCGTCCGAAGAGGAGCGCCAACAGGAGGTGACCGAGGCGGTCGCGCAGATCGCGGAGAATCGCGCAGCGATCGACCAGGCGAAGGGCATGCTGATGCTTGCCTATGGGATCGACGCACAGACAGCCTTCGAACTGCTGAGGTGGCGCTCCCAGCAGACCAACGCGAAGCTGCGGCTCCTCGCCGACCAACTGGTAGCAGACTTCACGGCTCTCGGCGGCGGCGAGACGTTGCCACCCCGGTCGGCGTACGACAACCTCCTGCTGACCGTCCACGAACGCATCACCCAGGTTTAGCGTCTCAACAGATCATCCGAGCATCCGGGCCACGCGTCGGTTCGACCGCGCAGGACATGACCACTGCAGCGTTCGATGTCGCCTCCGGCCGCCAGTCGTCGTCAAGAGTCCTTGCCGTGAGATCGCCGCAGTCTGCGGCCGCGTTCGACGTCCCCTTGCTCCTTGGCTTCGTTCTTCTTGCTGACCCGGTCGTCGCGAGGCGGCAACTGTAGGTCGCGTTCTGCGGCGATGCCCGCTTGTAGTTGCCGACCGCGTTCGAGTTCGGCGTCTAGTTCGGCGCCGAACAGCAACGCCAAGTTGGTGATCCACAGCCAGAGCAGGAAGACGATGACGCCAGCCAGTGCACCATAGGTCTTGTTGTAGCTGCCGAAGTTGGCGACGTAGAACCCGAACAGCGCTGATGCCGAGATCCACACCAGGATTGCCACTGCGGCGCCAACGCTAATCCAACGAAACTTGGGCTGTTGGACGTTGGGCGCGGCGTAGTAGAGCGCAGCGACCGCCAGCACGACCAAGACCACCATGACCGGCCAACGGCCGACGCTCCAGGCGGTTTGTGCGACATCGCCCAATCCGACGACTGCGCCGATCGCCGACGCGACGGGTCCGCTGACCGCCAGCATGAACACCACCACAGCGGCCGACGAAAGACCGACCAACGTGAGCAGCAGCTGAATTGGCCTGAGCTTCCAGACCGGTCGGCCTTCCTCCACTTCGTAGATCCGGTTCATCGCGCGGCCGAACGCGCCGATGTACCCCGAGGCCGACCACAGCGCGCCCAGAATGCCGACGATCAGCGCGACGCCCGCCGACGGGGACTCGACGAGCTGCTCGATCGGTGCCCGGAGCGTGTCAACTGCCGACGCCGGTCCGACGTCGTCGATTATCTGTAGTAGCGCGTCGGTGGTGCGTTGCCCTTGTCCGAACACGCCCAGCAACGAGACCACCACCACCAAGGCGGGGAACAGAGATAGGACCGCGTAGTAGGTCAGCGCTGCCGCGAGGTCCGTGCACTGGTCGGTGCCGAATTCTCGTACCGTCTTGCGCAAGACGTACAACGCGGACGGCTTGCTCAGGTCCGTGGGCGACTCGGGCTTGGACGGATCGTCGGGGTCGGGTGCCGTGTCTGCGTTGCCGGATCCCGCTTCGGTCAACTGCCGGGCCATTCGCCGGTCGCCTTTTCGAACAGCCGCGCACCTTGTCGATCGATGACCGCCTTCACCACCGAGAAGATGGCGCCCTGAATGGCGGCAGCGATCAGTATCTCGCGAAACGCATATTCGCTTTGCAGCGCCCCGGGCGGGTCGGACCGCGGGCCGGGCGCCGCGCGACGCCACACCTGTTTGAAGATCACGCCGGCCAGCAGGCCGCCGACCACTGAACTCACTAGACCTACGGGGCGGTACAGGATCTTGGCAGCGGTGCTGGGTTGATTCGTCATCGTGGTTCCTCGATTCGTGTGCGGTCAATCGGTGGTCAACGCCGGCGACGCCACCACACGAAGCCGATGACCGCGGTGACGGCGACCACCGCGGCAACCGGCACCACGGGCTTGACCGAGCCAACATCGTCGGTCACGGCGGCACGCGCGGTGGTTCGTGCCGCGCGGGCCTTCTCGACGATGACGTCGCGGCCCAGTTGGGCCTTCTCGACCACGCGGTCCTTGGTGTCGGATGCCTTCTGCTTGGCTCGGCCGGTCACGTCGACCTTGGCCGCCAAGGCTTCCACGGTCTCGCCGAGCTCCTTCCGCGTCTTGTCGATGTCGGCCTGAATCTCCTCGATCCCGGCGTCGGGTCCAGGCTCGGGGGTAGCTGCGGGATGCTCAGTGCTCATGGCGGGCCTCCTTGACCTCTTCGATGTCTCTTTTGACGTTGGCGACGGTCCTGTCCGGGGTGGGGGAGACCTCCCCGAGTTCCTTCTTGCCCCTCAACGCCGCGATGCCGGCGATTGCGAAGAGGATCAGCGCGACGATCAAGGCGGAGGCCCACACCGGCAGCACCAGTGCGAGCGCCGCGATGGCGGCGGCAACCAAGCTGCCCGTGCCGAATGCGACCGCGGCACCCGCCACGCTGAATAGCCCGGCGCCGATGCTCGCATGCTTGGCCGCCTCGACGAATTCGCGTTGCGCCAAGCGCATTTCGTCGCGGATCAAGTGAGTGGTTTGTGCCGACAGGCGGGCCACCAGTTCACCGACGGGCAGGTCCCCGGCGGACTCGGGTTCGACGTTCATGAGCTCCTCCGAATCGTGGACGTTCCGTGGCGTCGGACGCTGCCAGAAGCTGGGGCGGAACCGGCGTTGGCGCCGAGATGCCCCGTATTGACGCCAGCCAAACAAGTCAGCCCGTGCAGGTCCCGGCGGACACGGTTTGGGCCGTAGCCCGATGGCATCCCGACGCGAGGCGACCAACGACCACGCGCCGTCCGTGGATCGACCGCTGAGGGAGCGCTGCGCCCGGTCTCACGCAGTGACACAGATGTTCTGCAGAGTCGGATCGGCCGGATCGGGCAGCGTCATTCCGGCTGCCAGTCCTGAACGCAGGTAGTCGATCACCGCGTCGTTGAGTCGTTCGCCGGGAACGACTGCCGGAATGCCCGGTGGATACGGGGTGATCTGCTCGGCCGCGATGCGCCCAGCGGCCTTGCCTGCCGACACCATTTCGGTGGGGCCGAAGAACGCGTCGCGTGGCAGCACCGCCGTTTCGAGTTCGAGTTCGGCGGGGTCGGGCAGGGCGATGGGAGTCGTCACCTCGAAGTCCTTGATCGCTGCCCGCAAGTCGACGAGGGCCCCGAGCAAGAGTCGAGCGGAGTCGACGTCGTCGGCGAAGGACAGCGTCGCCAAGATGCGGCGATGATCCGACATTCCGACGTCGACGAAACGGTGCTCGCGCAGCCAGTCGGCCGCCTGATACCCGGATGCGCCAGCGCGCGATACGTCGATGAGCACCTGGAGTCGGTCGAGATCGTGTGAGGCCTCCGCACCCATGAGCTCGTCGTCCAGCACCGAGAAGCCCTCGATGTCCTCGATACTGGCGCGCACTTCGCTGGCCAACGCCAGTGCGCCGTCGAACAGCGCTCGGCCGCGTTCAACCATCTGACGACGCCATCCGTCCAACGCGGCATACACCATCACGTTTGGGCTGGTGGTCATCAGCAAATCGGCACACTTCGAAAGGCGATGTTCGTCGACGAGGTCGCCCTGCAGGTGAAACACCGATCCCTGCTCGAAGCCTGCGCCCATCTTGTGCACGCTCACCACACAGACGTCGGCTCCAGCGTCCATCGCCCACGTCGGCAGCCCAGCGTGGAATGGAAGGTGAGCTCCCCACGCCTCGTCGACGATCAACGGCTTGCCCCTGGCGTGGCAGATCTCGGCAATACGGGTCAGGTCGGCGCACGTGCCATACGGGCTGGGACTCACGATCAACGCGCCCGCCGCGTCCGGGTACCGCTCCCACGCCTCATCGACCTGCTGGGGTGAGGGGGGATGAGACAGGTGATGGGCGACATCCCATCGCGGAGAAATCCAACGGGGCTGCAGACCCGAGAAGATCAATCCGGCGACGACCGACTTGTGGCTGTCACGGCCCAGCAACAGCCCACCGCCAACGTGCCCAGCGACGGCCATCATCGCGGCCTTGACCGATAGCGAGCTGCCACACGTCGAAAAGAAGGCGCTCTCGGCTCCGACGGCGTCAGCCATGAGCTCCTCGGCGCGCGCTAGGTAACGCCCCTGACTGCGTCGATCGTCCAACCCGCCGCTGGCCAGCACGTCGTCACGAAACGGTTCACGGCCCATCACCGACAGAACGCGTTCGTCGGTACCCCGGCCCTGCCGGTGTCAAGGCGGCGTGAAGCCATATCTGCCTAGCCGGTGATAGTCGGCCAGGGCGTCCAACAACGGCGCCTGCGAATGATCCACCTGCGATTAGTACCCACTCGACGACCCACCCAATGCAATCGCGATGACAAGAGGGGGTTGGCATCGCGGCCATGGCGCACACGGGTTTCGACGAGTGTTCCTGGGGTAGCTCGTAGGGAGGACTACCGAAGGAGTGCGGGATGAAGGCAGTGACTTGGCACGGCAAACGCGACGTCCGCGTCGAGACCGTGCCCGATCCCAAGCTCGAGGAGGGCACCGACGCGATCATCGAGGTGACCTCGACCAACATCTGCGGGTCGGACCTTCATCTCTACGAAGTACTTGGCGCCTTCATGAAGCCCGGCGACATCCTGGGGCACGAGCCGATGGGCATCGTTCGCGAAGTCGGTGCGGACGTGGACAATCTTGCCGTCGGCGACCGGGTGGTCATCCCGTTTCAAATCTCCTGCGGACATTGCTTCATGTGCGATCGGGAGCTCTACACGCAATGCGAGACGACGCAGGTCCGCGATCACGGCATGGGGGCGGCGCTGTTTGGCTACTCGGAACTCTACGGCGAAGTTCCTGGTGGTCAGGCCGAATACCTGCGGGTGCCCCAAGCCCAGTTCACGCACATCAAAGTGCCTGCCGGACCACCTGATTCACGCTTCGTCTATCTGTCCGACGTCCTTCCCACCGCGTGGCAGGCAGTCGTGTACGCCGACATCCCCAAGGGCGGCTCGGTCACCGTGCTCGGCCTTGGCCCGATCGGCGACATGGCGGCACGGATCGCCCATCACATGGGCTACCGCGTGATCGGAGTCGACCGAGTACGTGAAAGATTGGCTCGGACAGCGTCGTTCGGGATCCAGACCATCAACTTCGACGAGCTGGACTATCCGGTTGGTGAAGCCGTCCGCTCGATGACCGACGGGCGCGGCACCGACTCGGTGATCGACGCCGTGGGCATGGAGGCTCACGCCTCTCCGGTGGCGAAGGCCGCACAACAGTTGACGGCGCTGCTGCCGGACGTCGTTGCCAAACCCCTGATGCAGAAGGCGGGTGTGGATCGGCTGGCTGCGTTGAACTCCGCGATCGACATCGTTCGCCGCGGCGGCACGATCTCGCTGATCGGTGTGTACGGGGGGATGGCGGACCCCTTGCCGATGCTGACGCTCTTCGACAAGCAGATCCAGCTGCGGATGGGGCAGGCCAACGTCAAGCGTTGGGTGGACGACATCATGCCGCTGCTGACCGACGACGACCCTCTCGGCGTCGACTCCTTCGCCAGCCACGTTGTGCCACTGGACGACGCGCCGCACGCCTATGAGATCTTCCAGAAGAAGCAGGACGGCGCGGTGAAGGTGATGCTCAAGCCCTGAACCCGTGCTCGAGGTCTCCGCGCACCGCGAGAATCGGTGAGAGTGGCTGACCCTTCTTTACTTTCGCCAGATCGGCGACGTCCGTTCGGCTTCAATCTCGAGCGGAACGCCGTATGACGCGGTAGCGCAGGTGGGCCACGCCCGGAGCCTCGAGTACGCGGACGAGCTCGAGCTTCGGCTCGCCGGCCTTCAGGCCGTCAAGCAGACGCTCACCCGATCCGAGGATCACCGGACTCACTTGAAGGTCGATCTCGTCGACGAGGCCAGCCTCGATCGCCTGCCGGGCGCAGGAGGCTCCCCCGGCGATGGAGATGGCCCGGCCCCCGGCCACCGCCTCGGCCTGGGCATACGCCGCCTCGATCCCCTCGGTGACGAAGTGAAAGGTGGTCCCACCCTGCATCTCGATTTGGTCGCGCGCGTAGTGAGTGAGCACGAACACCGGGCATCGGTACGGCGGAACCTCGCCCCACCATCCGTTCCAGTCCGAATCGGCCCACTCGCCGCGTATCGGGCCGAACATGTTGCGGCCCATGATCGTCGCCCCGATGCCGTCCATCATGTCGGAGACCACCTGCCGGTTCACCGGATGGTCCTTGGCGGGGCCGAGGTGCCAGTGGTGAAGACTTTCGCCGCCAACACCGAGCGGGTGGTCCGCGCTCTGGTTGGGCCCGGCGACGTAGCCGTCGGCGGAGATGGACATCGAAAGATTGGTTCTGGTCACAGCGCCTCCGTGATCGGGCGGACGAGTCCGTTGAGCGTTTCTAGGGCAGACTGCGGCGTCCGGCGAAATTCATCGACCTAGGCACGCACTCTGCCACGCACCCCCGGCACCCCGAAGTTCCGGGTCCGATCGGTCGATAGAAATTTGCTCCGGTGTTTCGAGTTCTGGCACCGGGGTACCTAGTCACCGCACGAGAGGGACGGGGCGGATTCGCCCGACCTCTACAGGCTAGAAACCACTGGCCCGCGCAACTCAGTAGCCGGCCATCACTGGCCGACCAATTTAGGAGTACATGCATGCGGACATTCATTGCCACCAGCGCGACGGCCATCACCCTTCTGCTCGGCGGCGCGGGGGTCGCCCACGCCACCGCTCCGGTGGCCCCGGCACCGGCCGCGACCTCGAGCGTGACGACGTTGGCAGACGATAACGACATCACCAACAACGACGACCACGGTGACAAGACCGGACTGTGGGGGCTTGCCGGCCTGCTGGGCTTGATCGGCCTCGCCGGGCTGAAGCGTCGCAATGCCCACGATGCGGCCAGGTTCCCGGCCGCTCCAGGTACCGTCGCGGGCGGCCCCGTCGGGCCTCGCGCCTGATCAGCACAGTTTGAGCCAAACGCCCCGTCAGCGTGTTGCGCTGACGGGGCGTTCGGTGCGATTGGTCTTCGTCGGGCCACCGCGAGCCAACCCGACAGTCACTTCTTCACAGACGTGCGCCGAGGGCACCGGCGCAGACCAAGCTTCAATCCGACTACCCGCACAGCCTGATTGACAGCGAATGCTCAGTCAGTAGACGCCAAGTTTGCAGACTGCAAGCCGTGGCAGCATGGATGCAATGAAATGCGGACGCGGTGCTCGACTCGGCCGAGTGGTCTCGACGTCCGCGAGCCTGGGCGCCATGGTGTTGCTGGCCGCCTGCAGCACCACGATCGTCGGCAAGCCCATGGCCCAGCACGAGCGAGCGCAACACGACCAGGTGCATCAGGTGGCCCACTGGGGGCGTTGCATGGTCGCGGGAGGCGGCAGCGCGAACAAGCTCCCCTCCGGCACTGAGTGCGGCCACCTCGCGGTTCCGATCGACTACGCGAAACCCGATTCCGGCGACGCGCAACTCATGCTCATCCGCATTCCGGCCACCGGCGACAAGATTGGATCACTGGTCATCAACCCTGGCGGTCCAGGGGAGTCGGGCGTCGACGCCGCCGTCGGGCTCGTCGACTCGCTGCCCGGGCCGATTCGTCAACACTTCGACCTCGTCGGCTTCGACCCGCGGGGAGTGGGTTCGTCGACACCCGCACTGCGATGCAACTCGGACGCCGACGAAGACGCCGAACGCGCCGATCCGCAGGTCGACTACAGCCCCGCCGGCGTGGCGCACATCGAGGACACGGAGAAGGCGTTCGTCCAACGCTGCGTCGACAAGATGGGCAAGGACTTCCTAGCCAACGTCGGAACCGCCACCGTCGTCAAGGATCTCGACGCGCTACGTGACGCGCTGGGCGACGACAAGTTGACGTATCTCGGCTACTCGTATGGCACTTCGATCGGAACGGCCTACGCGGAGGCCTATCCGGACCGTGTCCGGGCGATGATCCTCGACGGCGCCGTCAACCCCGACCAGGATCCGATCCAGTCCACCATCAACCAGACCGCCGGTTTTCAGGAGGCGTTCAACCACTTCGCCGCCGACTGCGCAAAGGCTCCGGACTGCGCGCTGGGCACCGACCCGGCCAAGGCGGTCGCGGCATATCACGACCTCGTCGACCCCTTGGTCGCCAAGCCGGTTTCCGCGGGCAACGGTCGCGTGCTCGGATACAGCGACGCGGTCACCGGCACCGAGTTGGCGATGTATTCGCCGACGTTCTGGAAGTTGTTGCGGGACGGCCTTTCCGAGCTGTCGGCAGGACACGGTGACACACTCTTGAAACTCGCCGACAACTACTTTCAGCGCGACCCGTCCGGCCACTACGACAACTCGAACGACGTGTTGGTCGCGGTCAACTGTGTCGATCATCCACCCATGACCGACCGGGCGAAGGTCGTCGACGAAGACCGCAGGGTGCGGGAGGTGGCGCCCTTCCTGGCATACGGGCCGTTCACCGGGAATGCCCCGTTGGACGCCTGCGCCTTCTGGCCGGTGCCGCCGACGAGCACGCCGCACGAGGTGTCGGTACACGGCCTCGTCCCGACGCTGGTGGTGTCCACCACCGACGATCCGGCCACGCCCTATCAGGCGGGCGTCGAGCTGGCCCGGCAACTCGGCGGCGGGTTACTGACGTTCAAGGGCACTCAGCACACGGTGGTGTACCAGGGCGACAAGTGCGTGGACGACTACGCGACGTCGTACCTGATCGACGGAAAGCTCCCGCCGCCGAGTGCGACCTGCTGATCGCAGCCGTCCCGCCGATCGTGCCGGGGCATGGCGCGGTCATCCGGTGAGGTGGGCTGACTTCATGGGAGTTACCCGCGTGTGGCGGCGGCACACGGAAGCTGTGGGTGCGCTGGGAGACCGGGTGTCGGACCGGCGCAGGCGTATCCCACCCGTACAACGGTTATACGAGAGCGTTCTGTCCAGCGACTCGAGCGAGGACGAGGTATGACCGCAACGATGACCGGCCCGCCGCAACCACCGCCACCAACGCAGCCGCATGACGCGGAGGTGGCCGCCCCGCGGCGCAACCTGGTCTTCACGGCCGTGCTGCTGGGCATGCTGCTGGCCGCGCTGGATCAGACGATCGTGGCGACGGCGCTGCCCACGGTGGTGGCCGACCTGGGTGGCGCCGGCCACCAGGCGTGGGTGGTGACGAGCTATCTGCTGGCGTCGACGGTCGTGACGGCGATCGTGGGCAAGCTCGGCGACCTGATCGGGCGGAAGACCGTCTTCATCGCCGCGGTGGTGTTCTTCATGGCCGGTTCGGTGCTGTGCGGCCTGGCCGGCTCGCTGCCCATGCTGGTCGCGGCCCGCGCTCTGCAGGGCATCGGCGGCGGGGCCATCATGGTCACCGCGACGGCGGTGATCGGCGAGGTGATCCCGCTGCGCGAACGCGGCCGCTACCAGGGCGCGCTGGGGGCCGTCTTCGGCGTCACGACGGTGATCGGCCCGCTGCTCGGCGGGTTCTTCACCGATCACCTCAGCTGGCGCTGGGCGTTCTGGATCAACGTGCCCGTGGCCGTCGTCGTGATCGTGGTCGCCGTCGTCGCGATTCCCAACCTCGGCCGGATGGCGCGCCCGGTCATCGACTACGCCGGCATCGTCCTGGTCGGGCTGGGCGCCACCGGGCTCACGCTGGCGACGACGTGGGGCGGCAACACCTATGCGTGGGGTTCGCCGATGATCATCGGGCTCTTCGTCGGATCCGTGGTGGCGCTGGCCGCGTTCGTCGCGGTCGAACTGCGGGCCCCGGAGCCGATTCTGCCGATGCGGCTGTTCCGCGAGCCGGTGTTCGCCGTCTGCTGCGGGCTGTCGTTCGTCGTCGGCTTCGCGATGCTCGGCGCGTTGACCTTCCTCCCGACGTTCATGCAGTTCGTCGACGGCGTCTCGGCCACCACGTCGGGCCTGCACACCTTGCCGATGGTGGTCGGTCTGCTCGCGATGTCGATGAGCAGCGGCGTGATCGTCGGCCGCACCGGGCGCTACAAGGTCTTCCCGGTCGCCGGCACCGCCGTGATGGCGGTGGGCTTCGTCCTGCTGTCCCGGATGGGGCCCGACACTTCGACTTTCGTTCAGTCGCTGTACCTGGTCGTGCTGGGCGCAGGCATCGGCATGTGCATGCAGGTGCTCGTGCTGATCGTGCAGAACACCGTCGACTTCAGCGATCTTGGCGTCGCGACGTCGGGTGTGACGTTCTTCCGCACCATCGGCAGCTCGTTCGGCGCGGCCGTGTTCGGCTCGTTGTTCAACAACTTCTTGCACAGTCGCATCGGGGACGCGCTCGCGGCCAGCGGCGCGCCGCCCGAGGCGGCACAGTCGCCGGATGCCCTGCATCAGTTGCCGCCCGAGGTGGCCGCTCCGATCGCTGCCGCCTACGCCGACGCGCTCGACCTGGTGTTCCTGTGTGCTGCACCGGTGGCAGTGGTCGGGTTCGTGTTGGCCTTGATGCTCAAGCAGGTTCCGTTGCGCAACAACGCCGTCAGCACCGCCGTCGATCTCGGTGAGGGGTTCGCGATGCCGACGACCGACTCGCCGGACCAGCTGCTGGAGAACGCCGTGGGTCGGCTGATCCGCCAAGGCTCGGGCATGCAGCTGCGGGCCGTGGCGCAACGCCCGGGCTGCAAGCTCGACATCAGCCGGCTGTGGGCGGCGCTGCAGGTCTACCGCTTCGGGCAGGCCGCCGGACAGGCTCGGCTCGGCGACATCGCCGATCACGTCCGGGTGCCGCGCGAGATTCTCGAGCCGCCGTTCGAGAGGCTCGTCGCCACCGGCTACGCCGAACGCAGTGGCGACGTCTTCTGGCTGACCCCGGCGGGCGCACACCAGGTGGACTTCGTTCGCACCGAGACGGTCGACTGGCTCACCCGCCGGCTCGTCCAATCCTCCGGATTGGAGGTCGACCCGGACCCGAACAGAGTGGGGAATGCGTTGGAGCGCATGGCGCAAAACGTTCTGGTGCAGCGTGATTGGACGGAGGACGAGACGCAGGCGATGCGGATGCGTCCGCCGCGTCGGGCGCCTGCGCCCCGGCCAGGGCCCCAGCCGCCGAGACCGGCTCCGCCACCGGTGCCGCCGCGCCCCGCTGCCCCCGATCCGCGCGGGCGCACCCGCCCGTCGCAGCCGACGGAGCCGCCGACCACCCGGCTGCGGCCTCCTGGTCCGCCGCCCAGAGGTCCGCGGCCACCGCAGCGGTAGCGACTCGACGCGCGGTCAGGCCAGGATCGAAGCGAGTTCGCTGCGCGGTACCGAGACCTGTTGCGGCCCAGCGGCTTCGACGGTCCACTGGCCCTGGCCGATGAAGAAGATCACCGCATCGTCGGTGATGGCGAAGTTCCGGTACATCTCCACGCCGATCGGGTTGGCGTCGATGGGGGCGCCCGGCAACTGATTCTTCAGAGCGTCCTCGACGATGGGGTCGAGCACGGGGACCGGATCGCTGCCGGGCTTGAACAGCGACTCGAACGTGATCGGGACCTTCTTGCCGACGTCGTAGGTGAGTGCGTCGTAGTAGGTCTCCGGATGTGCGCCTCCGACGTTGACGTACTCCTCGAGGACCAGGCTCTCGGTGCCGGCATCGGGAGCCCCCGACCGGTACGTCGCCGGCTTGATCTCGAGCGCCTTGGCAACGTCGCGCACCGGCGGCTCCTCGACCGTCGTGACGAACTGGTCGCGTTGGCGGGTCAGGACGTCTGTCACGGCGCGTTGGTCGGGGTAGGTGACCGGGAAGCTCATGTCGATCGTGTAGTTGGGCGTCTCGGCGTGGACCGTGCAGACCTGATCGGGGCCGACGGTGCCGCCGAGGTCGGTGCACGCCGAGGGCGTTGCGACCGGTGGGGACGGGGCGGCGGAGGTGCTCACCGTGACCGTCGACGTCGGTGGTGTCGTGACGGTCTCGGAGGACGCGCCTGGTTCAGTCGAGCTTCCGCACGCCGCCGCGCCGGCGACGACGGTGGCGCCGGCGAGTGCGATCAGTACGTGTCGAGTCGTCACGCGGTAGTCCGATTTTGGTGGTCAGCCAAGGTTAACGGTCTGGCGCGAGACGAAGAAGGAGTGTCCCGTGCTGGTGTCGGTGCAGGTGATTCCGACGGACTCGCTGTCGCAGCTGATCGGGCCGAGAGTCTGGAGCTGGCCGTATTCGAGGGTGTGCGTGGGGGCGGGCATGTCCTGGCCGTAGCAGCCGAACACGGCGGCGGACCCCTCCTCCATCCCGACACGGTCCCCCCAGTTCATCTGGCAGCCGTCGGGCTGCGTGGCGACCCAGTCGTGGTCGGAGACCTCGCACCGCACGGTGTGACCGCCAGCTGAGTAGGTGGCCATTGTGCAGCGGATGTTGCCCGAGGGGGACTGGAACGGACCGCTGGCGGGGACTTCGTTCGCGACGGGTGTCACGGGTGCGGGCGGCGTCACGGTCACCGTGACGGGTCGGTTGTCGCGCGAGTTCTCGGCCATGTCGGTTCCCCCTTCGATGAACGTGTTCGTGTGTCCGATGACGGAAGGGTGCCGGGGAGGTCTTGGCGGAATCTTGGCACATCACGTAGTGCCCGCCTCGCAGCGAAAACACGATTCGCTCGGAGGTGGGCACTTCGGTTGGGGTCGCTCGAGAAGCCGCGAATCGACGCAGCCGCGGCGCGCATGTCGATGCCGAGCAGCGTGCCGTGCCCCGGTCACGGAGGTCCTTAGCACCGCTGCGCATCGGCGGCCAACGCGCACGTGGCAACCCGTGTACCCTGACCACTGAGCAATTGGCTTGTGCTGCTTCGACTTCGGCGTCGTCGCAGGTCGCCTGCCGCGGGGAGCGGGTTGGGCCGGCCAGCATGTGGGAACTCCGTCAACGCTGACGGGTTGACCTGCGCGGTCACCAAAATTGGCGTCGCGAGAGGGTGGAAGGAACGCATATGGGGTCCCCGGGTGTCGGTGCACGTTTGGGCACGCGATTCGGGTCCTACGAGCTTCGCGAGTTGATCGGCATGGGCGGGATGGGCGAGGTCTACCGCGCCTACGACACCGTGCGCGAGCGGATGGTGGCGCTCAAGCTGTTGCGGACCGACGTGGCCGCCGACCCGAGCTACCAGGATCGTTTCCGGCGCGAGTCGCGCATCGCCGCTCGGCTGCAGGAGCCGCACGTGATCCCCGTGCACGACTTCGGCGAGATCGACGGCGTGCTCTACATCGACATGCGGCTGGTCGAGGGTGGCAGCGTGAAGGACGAGCTGCGCGTCAATGGCGCCCTCCCACCGGCGCGCGCGGTGTCGATCATCGCCCAGGTCGCCGCTGCGCTGGACGCCGCGCACGCCAACGGGCTGGTGCACCGCGACATCAAGCCCGAGAACGTGCTGCTCACGCCGGACGACTTCGCGTACCTGGTCGACTTCGGCATCGCGTACGGAGGCGGCGAGGCGAGCGTGACGAAGACCGGGCTGGTCATCGGCTCGTGCGCCTATATGGCCACCGAGCGGCTCAGCGGCACGGCGGGTGGCCCGGCTTCAGACATTTACTCGTTGACGTGCCTGCTCCACGAATGCCTCACCGGTCGGGCGCCGTTCGAAGCGGGTGACCTGAGAGAGGTCATGCTCGCGCACATGTTCAAGCCTCCGCCGCGGCCAAGTCTCGAGCGCCGGGGGATCAATCCCGCGTTCGACGACGTCGTCGCGAAGGGCATGGCCAAGAATCCCGCCGACCGGTACACGTCGGCGGGCGAGCTGGCCAGGGCGGCGGCCGACGTGGCGCGCGGACACGCGCCCCGTCGCAGCCGTCGCGCCCCCGAGTCCGCCGCAGAGCACGCGTCAGTTCGCGCCCCCGGTCCCGGGCCCACGGCCGACGCCGACGGGTTACGTGCCGTATGCGCCGCCCCCACTGCCGGCCGCGCCCGTCACGAGGTCGCGGTTCAGTCGGACGCAGAAGGCGCTGTTGGCCGGGACGGTCGCCATGTTCGCGCTGGCCGCGCTGCTGGCTGGAGTGATCGTCATGACCGGCGGCAACGGCGGCTCCGAACCGCAGAGCCCGCTCGCCGCCCGCCACCGTCGACGACGACGATCACCACGACGGCACCGTCGGGTTCCGAGGACACGACTACGTCCACGACGAAACCGTCGACGTCAACGTCACCATCGGCTAGCGGGGCGCCCATCGCCGGCCTGTCGGGCACCGATGCGCAGGGCTTCGTCGGTCATTCGGCGCGCTGCGACGCGGGCAGCACGCCCGCGGCGGCGATCCGGACTGCGAACTCGCTGGCCATCGTGTGCGAGACGGCGCCGGGCAGCTACTACTACCGCGGCGAACGCCTCAGCGACGGGGCGCAGCTGCAGCTGGCCAATGCCGTGCCGGCCGGTGGCGGGTTCGACGCCGTCAACCCGGCCGACGGCTCCCGATACCAGGTGCGGCCGGACCAGCTGACGATCTCGAGTAGCCGTGGGAGCGAAACGGACCCTGCGCTGGAGTACGGCGGGGGTCGGTAGGCGCTGCGCGACCGTCGGCCCAGAGGTACGGTCTGGCGCGAGAGTTGATACCGCTGATTCCACGGTTCAACCCACGCTCAGTGCGTCAGCATGTGTTGACGGCGCACTCGTCGGTACGTGTCGGCCGACGCAAGCGCGGACGCAGCAGCTTTTCACGACGGGGAGTTGACGAATGAGTACACCAGTACCCGAGGGCTGGTATCCGGACCCGACTGTCGCGATCCCGACCGCCGCGATCCCGACCGCAGCGCTTCGCGGCGCCGAGGCCGCCAGGGCACTCATACCGCATCCGACGGATGATCCGTTCTATTCGTATACCGGCACCACACCGCTGGCCGACATCGCACCGGGAACGGTGCTGGCGACGCGCAGCGTTCCCTTCCACCTCTTGGGCGTGCCGACGTCCCTGAAGGCGACCCAGTTGCTCTACCGGTCGACCAGCCAGACGGGTAACCCGACCGTCAACGTCACGTCGGTCATTCAACCGTTGGGTCACACCGACAAGAAGAAGGTGCTGTCGTTTCAGTCCGCCTATGACTCGCTCGCTCGCAGCGACCAACCGTCGTACGCGATCGCCGGTGGGTTGACGCTCGGCGGAGTCATCCCGAACGTGGAGCTGACGGTCTTCGGTCAGTTCCTGGCCCAAGGCTTTACGGTGATCGTTCCGGACACCGAGGGTCAGCGCGCCGACTTCGCAGCAGGCCCGGAGTATGGAATGAACACGCTCGACTCGATCCGCGCCGCGTTCAATTCGTCGGCCGTCGGCTTGCCGAGCGACGCGCGGGTTGCCCTGCTCGGTTACTCCGGTGGAGCGATCGCCAGCGAGTGGGCCGCCGAGTTGGCTCCGACGTATGCGCCCGACGCGAACGCACGGCTGATCGGGGCGGCGATCGGTGGCGTGCTCGTGCACCCGGCGCACAACCTGCGATACGTCGAGGGCACCTTCTTCTGGGCGGGTGTGATGCCGATGGCGTTGATCGGCATCGCGCGGGCATTCGGGGTCGACTTCACGCCGTATCTCAGCCCGCGGGGACTGAGGCTGTACCACGACATGCAGTCGACGTCGATCGCGAACATCCTTGGCCAGCCGCGGTATTGGCGCCTGAAGTGGGCCGACGTGATCAGCCCGGCGCATCCCACCCCGGAGAGTCTGCCGCTGTTCGTGACGGTGGCCAACAAGCTCATCATGGGCACCGGTGGCACGCCGACGATTCCGCTGTTCATTGGCCAGGGCGCCAACGGTGACTTGGAGTGGACGCCGGGCAACAAGCCGGGCATCGGCGCCGGTGACGGCGTGATGATCGCCGGTGACGTGCGCACGCTTGCGCGCGCCTATTGCGCGAGGGGCGTCACGGTTCAGTACGAGGAATACGAGCTGCTCAGTCACATCTCCGCCATCCTGGTGTGGCTGCCGCAGGCGATCGACTGGATCAAGGACCGCTTCGCGGGACAGCCTGCGCCAGACAACTGTTCGTCGATCGCGCCCGGGAATTCGCTCGACCCCCTTCCGGTGCGGTAGCGCAGTCGCGCGTTCCCGAAGCGCTCAGGCGGGACCGTCGTCGGGCAGTTCGTCCAAGCCCTTGCACAGGGGGATGTACCCGATATCCGGCGACACCCATTCGGACCACTGGCTGCGACTCATGTTGTAGGTCAGCTTGTTGCACAGGTCGTCGTGCCAAGCCGCAGGCCCGGGCCAGACCCACGCGGTGACGTGTTCGTCGGGTGCGATGTCCAACGTGAGCACCCGCCGATCGTCGGCGCTCACCACGACTCTGGCGACGCTGTCGTCGCCGGCGTCGAGTGGGTCGCCGGACTGAAAGCCCGTCTTCAGGTCGTAGAACCTCAGCGTCTTGTCCATGCTCCCGGAGACGATGAAACGGCTGTCCGCCGTGACGGCGATGTCGCCGATGCCGTCGTCGTGCACCGACAGCGGGGTGCCGATCGGCTCGCCGGTCTCGACGTTCCACCGCTTCATGCTCTGCGAGCCGCCGGTGACGAAGAAGCTTCCGTCCGGGCTCATGGCAAGACTGCCGAACAGGTTGGTGTCGAGATGCGGCCCGCCGACGGGTTGCCGCGTCTCGGCGTCCCAGACCCGTAGCGAGTCTTGACTCGAGGAGATGATGCGCCGACCGTCCGGGCTGAACGCGACGTTGTTCACGACGTCGTCGTGGCCGGTGAGCGGATCACCGATCGGGGCGCCGGTCTCGGCATCCCACAGTCGCACGGTGTTGTCGGCTCCGCCCGCTGCGATCACGCGCCCGTCGGGGCTGAATGCGACGTTGCCGAAGTACACCTCGTAGCCCTGCAGGGGACTGCCGACGGAGCCGCCCGATTCGGCGTCCCAGACGCGAATGGTGTTGTCGTCGCTCGTCGAAAGCACTCGCCGTCCGTCCGGGCTGAAGACGAGCTCGACGATGTTGGCCGTGTGCCCGACGCCCGGCGCTCCGATCGGTTCCCCGGTGTCGGCGTTCCACAGCCGGACGGTGTTGTCGACGCCCGCCGACGCTATCCGGTGACCGTCGGGGCTGAACATCGCGAAGTTGATGCCGCCCCGGTGGCCCCGCATCGGGTCTCCGATCGGTTGACCGGTGTCGGTGTCGAAGACGCGCAGCGTGCCGTCGTCGTAGCCCGCCACCATGCGACGGCTGTCGGGCGCGATCGCGACGCTCTTGGCGAACGGCGGTGCGCCACTGGCCGACCCGGGACCGATCACCTGGTGGCCGCCCGATCTTTGGTTGTCCGCGTTCCAGATCCGCACCGTGCCGTCCTGACTGCTGGACGCGATGCGCTTGCCGTCCGGGCTGAATGCCAGGCTGGTGACGGCCGCGCTGTGCCCGGTGGCCGACCCCATTGGTGCGTGAGTGTCGACGTCCCACATCTTGATCGCCGGCTGCATTCCGCTGGCGATGATGCGGCGGCCGTCGGCGCTCAATGCGACTGCCAATACGGGCAATTGACCCGACGCGATCACGTCGCCGGGAGTACCGGTGGACGGATCGAGGATCCGAACGTTCCCCGCCATGTCGCCGCTGACGACGCGCCGGCCGTCGGGGTGGTAGGCCACCGCATTGACGTCGGACCCGACGGCGACGGGTGGCCCGATCGGTTCCTGGGTGCGGGCATCCCAGAGTCGGATCGTGCCGTCGGCGCCTCCGGAGACGATCCGCTGCCCGTCGGGGCTGAACGCGACGCTGTGAACGATGCCCTCGTGCCCGGTCATCGGCGGCCCAAGCTCCGTCCCGGTGTCCGCGTCCCACACTCGGACAGTCGAATCCGCCCCTCCGGAGGCGATGCGATGCCCGTCCGGGCTGAACGCGACGGTCGGAATCATGCCGGTGTGGCCCATCGAGCGGGTCGCCGATCGCGTTGCCGGCGTCGTCCCAGATCTGGAGTTGTGTTCCGCCGGTGACGATGCGTTGCCCATCCCGTCGGTACGCCACGCTGAGGTTCAACAATCTCGTGTCGAACAGCGCCTGACGCTTGCCGCTCTCGGGATCCCAGAGCCGGACTTGGGCTCCCGCGGTGGCGATCTGGCGTCCGTCGGGGTCGAAGGCGACGCCGAAGACGGTGTTGACCTTTTGCGCGTCGACGGCGGCGGGCACGACGTCGAGTCCGGAGTACATGGGCTGCCCGGTGGCGATGATCTTCCTGACGTTCGAGGTGTACCTCAGTGCGCGCAGCATCACGCCGGGGTCGGGTTCGGGCGAGAGACTTTGCGACGCAAGGGCTTCCTGGATGGCGCGGACGACCTCGGGGGTGCGTTCGACGGTCAACTCCGAGCGGGAATGCTCGGCCAACCTGGTCGCCGCGGCCGCTCGGAACTGGACGTCGGCGCGGTGCTTCTGGAAGAAGGCCAATCCGACGACCGCCAGCACGACCATGACGATCGCGGCGATCGACTGCAGCCGGCGCCGTTCGGACCTCGCGATGCGCTGCGTCAGGTCGTCGGTCGTCGAATCGACGATGCCTGCGACCAGTTGCACCCACGGCGACCCCTGGGCCAGTTTGGCTCGGCGCCGCTTGGTGGTCCACGCCTGGCTCAAGTTCGCGGCAAGGGGTGCGCCGCCCAGCACGTGTTCGAGCGCGTCGGGGAACGCCCAGTCCGCGGCGTCCACGTGCGGATCGTTGTTGGGTCCCCCGGCGACCAACACGGGAACGATGTGTTCGGGATCGCGGAGCTCGGCGAACCGGCTGATCTCCTGGTTGACGTAGTGCGACTGACGCGCCGCAGGTGAACACAGCACGACCAGCGTTCGGGAGTTCGCGAGATGCACGTCGAGCGAAGGGTCCAGTCGGTTGCCCGTCATGTCGCTGACGTCGCGGAACACGTTGAGTCGGCGCTGGCCCAACTGCTTGCGGACGTCGCGGGGAAGCGGGAACCGCTCGAGGTCGCGTTCGATCTTGGCGGCCTCGACGGCGTTGAGCCGCGAGTAGCTTATGAACGCGTCGTAGGTCATGCCGTCCGGTGAGCGGCGTTCGTCAATCCCCACGATCGGTCTCCTTTGGACCTGTGCCGACGCTTCCGAGTCTGGGTGCACACGAGTATCGACGCGCAAGTAGAGCGCTACTCGAAAATCGTCCGATCGCTTGTTACACCGGCTCGTCGCTACAGCCGGGATAGGCCTTCTTCAAACGGTCGAGTTCCGGAGTCGGATGGCTCTTCTGCCACTTCTCAGCCGTCGTCGTCGACTTCACGATCGCGTCGTTCATGCGATTGATCGCGGCTTGTGCTTCGGCGTCGTTCTTGGCGCCGCGGATGTCGGTGGCGACCTTGCCGAGTGTGTCGGCGAGCGACCTCGCGGCTCTGCTCGACCTCGCCGCTGTCGTCCTTGCCCTCACCGTTGGGCGAATCGCCGAGTTCCTTGGTCTTGACGAGCAATTCGTCGTAGAGGTCGGCAATGCTTTGCACCGTGTCGGCGAGCGCCTCCTGGTTCTTCGCATTGGTCGCGAAGTCGTGTGTGAGGTGAGCCATCCGATCCTTGAAGTCGACGGTGAGCGCGCATTCCTTCTTGACGTACTCGTCGAGGGAAACGTTCTTGCGTGTCGCTCGAATTGCAGCCACTCAGCACCACGACGAACGCCGACAACATCGCCACCGCGGTATTGCGTGCGCCGCCCATGTGAGCTCCCCCCGGAGTTTGAATTGCGTCAGACGATACGCGCAGGTTCATTCGCGCGGTAGCCGCCGAAATAACGGCCGACGATCTCGAGTAGCCGTGGGGGCGAAACGGACCCGGCGCTGGAGTACGGCGTGGGCTAGCGCCTGTCTCGGCCAGACGAAGCGGTCAGGTGGCCGGCGTGAACTTGATGGCTGCGATGCCGAGGCGTTTGGCGGCCGCGGTGAACTCCTCGAGCGACGGCACGACGTTGTCGCGGAACTTCAGCCCCATCGTGCTCTGGGCCTTCTTGGCGCCGTAGCCGGTGGCGACGCGGTGAGCGATGTCGGCGACGGTCGCCGGGTCCTTGATCAGTTGGCCGCGCATGGCCGTCGTCTTGCCCGCGTGCTGCACCTCGGCAGGTGCGCCGTCGGCGAAGTTGTGCTTCCAGCCCGCGTTGATCAGGGCGTAGAGGTCGCCGTCGAGGTGGTGCGCGCTGACGGGCAGTGAGAAGCGGCGTCCCGTCTTGCGGCCGGTGAAGTTGACGACCATGAACACCTTGAGTCGGGAGCCGAGTCCCGGGGTGCGAAGTACCAGCCGCATCGCCGGGTTGACGATGCGCGAGCAGGGCTTCCGGAGGATGCGAGATCTCGATCGCTTCGGGCATACCGTCACGTTAGGCCGG